>JBDMZE010000031.1:0-89415 GCA_039769075.1 Akkermansiaceae bacterium
AAGTCCTCACTATTCTCTGTGGAGCAAATATGGATTTTGCCAAGGTCGCCGAGATCTCTCGCCAAGCGGGCATCACTCCCAAGCAAAAGCGGAGCTGGCTCTTCGAGATCCCCGAGGAAAAGGGCTCCCTCGTGAATCTCCTGATCGATCTTCCCAATGAGGTTTCGATCATCGATCTGCAATATGGCCGGAGTTCCGGAGAGGTGCAGTCGCCCGTTCTCACGCTTGATGTCCCCTCACAAGACGAGGCAGCTTTTTCGAAATGGTTGGAGGAGCGTGAAGGCTATGCCACGGATGTCACCGATCAGGCCGATGCGCGCTACCGGGTCATTCCATTTTCACCTTCGATTTTCACCTCTCCGTTGTTTGTTGAAGTAGAATTCTTCGAGCGTGCCGGAGCCTTGCTGCAGTTCATGAAAGAGGTCAGCCCTTTGGCGAGTCTGTGTTATTTCAACTACATCTACTCCGGTGAGCGGGTGGGGCGCGCCTTGGTCGGGCTCGATTTTTTCAGCGAGGCAGAGGAAGAGGCAGGGAAGAAGTTGATCTTGGCGAATGCTGGGAAAAAGGTGCGCTCCGTGAAGGAGGTCACGGTTGGCTCACGAGCTTGAGACCCTACTTTTCAAGCTTCTGGAGATAAGCCACGAGATTCCAGATCTCATCAGACTTTAGAAGGTCCTTGTGACCGATCATTGGCGTGCCATCGAGTCCCATCGCGATCGTGCGGTAGAAGGTCACTGGGCTTGTCGCAACTTTTGAAATTTTCTCCGGTGAACGAAGCGGGTTTGATGGGATGACCTTCGGCATTGACCAAGCCTTTCGAGGCGGGGCCATCGCCTTCTCCGGTCGTTCCGTGGCAGGACGCACAGGAAATGCCGAACTGCTTTTTTCCTGTCTTGATATGGTCAGTGGCTTCCGCTGGGGCGTTGTTCCAAGCAGGCACTTCTGGAATCTTGATCGGCACGGCGTAGTTTTCGAGATGTTTCCAGCGTGGCGAGAGGCCCTGAATAAAGGCGATGAAGCCATCGAGATCAGACTCGCTCATCTTCGCGAATGTCGGCATGGCGGTGCCCGTGATCCCATGCCTGATCGTGCGGCGAAGATCGTTGTCAGAAGGAAGCCTTCCGTAAGGCGTGGTGCGGAATTTAAAATGCCCCAAACGGAAGTTCCGA
Source organism: Akkermansiaceae bacterium (assembly GCA_039769075.1). GTDB lineage: Bacteria > Verrucomicrobiota > Verrucomicrobiia > Verrucomicrobiales > Akkermansiaceae > SW10. Next base: position 1,170 of record JBDMZE010000031.1, read on the forward strand.
GGTTTGGTCGTCAGCGTCTCCGCCCATGGGCCATTGCCGCGGCCGGAGCGACCATGGCAGTGAGTGCACATCTGATCAAAGACTCGCGCTCCTTTGAAATAGAGATTCGTATTTTTGAGGCGCTCCTGAGTCGCAGAAAAGATCTCCTTGATCGTCTTTTCCTGCCCGTAAAGGCCAAGAGTTCCAAGAAAGACAAAAAAGAGAATCTTCATGACTGGTTGGTTTTCAGAGCAGGGATGAGGAGCCGCGAAAGCTGCTTCTGCTGGCCTGTCACGAGATCGCCGACGGTCTGTTGATTGAGGTTTTCATAGAAAGCTTCCTGTGCGCTTGAGAACATCCCTCGGAGCCGACATATTAGAGAAATGGCGCAGCCGGATTGACTTCCCACGCCCTCGCACTGAGCCACCTCGGCAGCGGGGCAGCGTGGCAGCGTGGCAGCGGGGCAGCGGAGGGTTCTGATGCTTGGTTGATGGATTCTTAACCGCCGATGGACACGGATGGATGGGATGGGGGGAAGGTTGATCACCGACCGCCGACCACCGATCTCTGACCCTCCGACTTCTGCCTTGGTTGAGGGCGGGGAAGACAGCCAAGATGGACTGTCCTACGTTCTGAGAACTAAAAAAACGGCGCCGAATTTCTTCGGGGCCGCTTTTGAGAAATGTAATGAGAGCGCTTAGGCCTCCTCGGTGACGGGGAGTTCCGAGCGGTTCTCGAGGACTTTGTCGACAAGGCCGAATTTCACAGATTCTTCCGCGGACATGTAGTTGTCCCGGTCCGAGGCGGTCTCGAGCTCCTCTGAGGTTTTGCCACAGTGGTGAGCGAGGATGTCATTGAGACGGCGCTTTAGAGAATACATGAATTCCACGGTGCGCTCCACATCAGCTGCCGTTCCTTGTGCTCCGCCAGAGACCTGGTGGATCATGACGTGGGAGTTTGGGAGAGCGAAGCGCTTGCCCTTAGTTCCTGCGGTGAGGAGAACTGATCCCATGGAGGCACAGATGCCGATGCAGTAGGTGTTCACGTCACAGGTGAGGAACTGCATGGTGTCATAGATCGCAAGTCCAGCGGTGACGGAGCCACCGGGGGAGTTAATGTAGATGTGGATGTCCTTCTTAGGGTCCTGCATTTGGAGGAAGAGCATCTGGGCGATGACGGAGTTTGCCACGCCATCATCAATGCCGGTGCCGATGAAAATAATCCGGTCCTTGAGGAGACGGGAGTAGATGTCATAGGCGCGCTCGCCACGGCCATCGGACTCGATGACAGTAGGGATGTAGTAATTGTTCTGGGGGGCGGTGTTGCCGCCGGAGGTAGGAGTATTCATAGCGAATTAGTCTTCGGCTGGTGTCTCAGCGGGTGCTTCAACTTCGGTAACGGTCGCGTGCTCTACGAGGAAGTCAACGGCTTTGCTGAGGAGCATGTTTTGGCGGATATTCCCGAGCTGTCCGTTCTTCTGGAGCTCCTTCATGTATTTCTTCACGGGCTGCTTGGCCTGCTTGGCCATCATGGTGACGCGCTGAAGGACGTCGCTGCTTTCGACAGCGAGTTCTTCGGCTTTGGCAATCTCCTGGAGGAGGAAGTTGGTCTTGAGGCTGTTCTTAGCGCGTACTTCGGCAGCAGCGAAGAGACCTTCCTGCTGGGTGGCGATGTCATCATCAGACATGCCGGCCTGCTGCCCTTCTTGGACCATGGAGTCGGCTTGACCTTGGGTCTCGGACTTGAGGAGTTCCTCGGGAAGGTCGAAGTCGATGGTGTCAGCGAGCTTGTCGATGACGGCATTGATCTTGGTTTCTTCATTCTGGCGACCGGCGCGCATTTCGAGGTCGTCCTTGATGATCTTCTTGATCTCATCGAGCCTTTTGCCGGGGTCGATCTTGGAGGCGAAGTCATCGTCGAGTTCAGGAAGGGTCTCGGTCTTGAGTTCGTTGACCTTCACTTGGAAGACGGCTTCCTTTTCGCGAAGCACTTCAAGAGGGAAGTCGTCGGGGAGGGTGACGGTGATTTCTTTTTCATCACCCGCCTTGGTGCCGATGAGGGCATCGGTGAAGCCGGGGAAGAATGCTTCGTCCTCGATGCGGATCCAGTAGCCTTCATTTGAAGAAAGGGGCTTGGCTTGCTCGCCGCCGATTTCCTCGAGGGTCTTGCCCTCGCTGGTGGCGGTGTAGTCGATAATGGCGAGGTCGCCTTTTTCCGCAGAGCGGTCGGTGATGTCCTCGTAGTCAGCAAAGCGCTTGCGGAGCTGCTCGAGCTGCTCGTCGACGTTATCGTCCGTGACCTCGACCTTGGGAACCTCGACAGCGAGACCTTTATACTCAGGAAGCTCAAAGGTGGGGGCGAGGACGAGCTCGACATTAAAGGTGAAGGAGCCATCGGCTTGATGGGTGACATCCTGAGGCGCTTTTACGTTGAGGATATTAAGGCCTTCGTTCTGCTTTACGGCTTCCTGGAAGGATGCTTGGAAAAGGCGGGACTCAAGCTCTTGCTCGATCTCGGAAGTGTGGTGCTTCAGGATGACGGCCTTAGGTGCTTTGCCGGGGCGGAAGCCGGGGATGCGTGCCTGACGGCTGAAGGCTTTCACGATCTGATCGCGCTCCTTGGTGACGGCTTCGGCTGGGACCTCGACACTGAGAGCGGCAAGGCAGTTCGGTTTGGTTTCGACGCGAATATTCATTTAAAAAAATCTTACTCAGTAGTGATGGGGGCGAGAAGCTAGTGAGGAAGTAGGGGGAGGTCAAGGGAGGGACATCGTGAGAATTGCGATTTTTTGGGGGTAACTCTGTGAAAAGCGGGCCTCATTCCTCTTGACGGGAGTGCGGCCTGAAGGGCGTAATCCTTTTAACAACTTCTTAATCCTCACTATGTCATTACGTTTTTTTGCGCAGCGCGCATTTCTCTCCCTCGGAATGGGTATCGTCGCTTTGACGACTCCGGCCCTTATTCAAACCGCTTCGGCGCAAAACTTTCTTCTCGAAGCAAACCAGTTCGAGGGGAAAACGGTCACCTCGGTGCAGATCCGCTACCGTGGAGCTGAGACCGTCAATGAGGCCCGCCTCCGCAGTCACATGGCGGTCGCTCCCGGCCGGAAGTATAGCCAGACGGTTCTCGATGAAGATATCCGCACGCTCTATAGTAGTGGGCTTGTCGATGACGTGCAGTTTTTTGCTGAGAATGCCGGCAGCGGAGTAAAGGTGATCGCAGAGGTGGTGACCCGTCCGCTGATCAATGGACTCGGTTTCGATGGGAACTCGATATTCTCCGACAAAAAACTGGCGAATGAAAGTAAGCTCAAAGTTGGCCAGATTCTTAGTGATAGCCAGATCCTGACCGCTCGGAAGAACATCGAAAAATACTACCAAGGCTTCGGTTATCCGGACGTCGGGGTTTCCCACCGTCTTCAAGCGACTGAGCGTGCGGGCTATGCTGATCTCATCTTCCTCGTGCAAGAGGGTTCTAAAAATGAGGTCCGCAAGATTCGCTTTCAGGGTAACAATGGCCTCAAGGATGCCGATCTTCGCAAAGAGATGGACACCAAGGAAAAGGGCTGGTTCTCCTGGTTTACTAAGTCCGGTCGTATCGATACCGCCTCACTCGATCAGGATCTCGAAAAGGTCGCTGATTTCTACCGCAGCCGTGGTTACTGGCGCGTCAAGGTCGGCACTCCTCAGCGAGTGGCTGTAAAGAATGGTAGGGTCGACCTCGTGATCCCAATCACGGAAGGACCGAAATACATCGTGAACTCAGTAAGCTTTCCCGGCATCAAACTGTTCACTCCGGCTGAACTTAACCCTGCTCTGAGCCTTGTGGCCGGAATGCCTTTTTCTTCTGCCAAGGTGCGTGATGATATCCGCATGATCCGCAGCTACTACGGATCGCGTGGCTACGCTGATGCTTCACCTGTCCCCGACATCCGCGAAGCGAGTGGAGACAAGGTGAATATCTTCTACCGCATCACTCCGGGTAAGCGCTTCAAGGTGGGCGACGTTCGCATTCAGGGAAACACCAAGAGTCAGGAAAAAGTGATTCGTCGTGAACTTCCGATGCTTCCTGGTGAGAACTTCAACTCAGTGGACCTCGAGACCACCAAGCGTCGCCTTCAAAACCTGAACTACTTCAACGATGTTCAGGTTAGTAGTGGTGGCACTTCGCAGACGGGCTACCGCGACGTGAACATCCTCGTGAACGAAAAGAAGACTGGTTCGATCAACTTCGGTCTCGGTCTCAGCTCGATCGACAACATCGTCGGCTTTGTAAATCTGGAGCAGCAGAACTTTAATATTTTCAATCCATGGAACTTCACCGGAGCGGGTCAGCGCTTCAGCATGAGCCTGCGTGCGGGTGCTGAGCGGAAAGACTTCCGCGTCTCGCTCACCGAGCCGTGGTTCCTCGGTCAGAAGCTCTCGCTCGGCACCGAGCTCTACTACCGTGATCTACTCTACCTCAGTGATGAGTATGACCAGACAAACATCGGTGGTTCGATCTTTATTCGTAAGCCGGTCGGTCGTAAGGCTTACCTTAAAGCGGAGTATCGCCTTGAGTCTGTCGAAGTCGATCCAGATGCCGGCACTAGTAAGGCCTTCGTAGACGAGGGTGGAGACTTTCTCCGCAGTGCGATTGCTGTGAACTACATCTACGATAGCCGCGATAGTAACGTGACTCCACGTAAGGGACACAAGTTCGACGTCGGAATGACTCTCGCAGGAGGCGTGATCGGCGGAGATGTCGAGACCTATACTTTCGCTGCTTCCGGTGCAAAACACTGGAATCTCGCTTGGGACACTATCCTGACGGTGCGCGGCTCGGTGAATGTCGTGGATAGCTTGGATAGTAATAAGAACGTGCCCATCTTCGAACGACAATTCCTTGGCGGGCAGAAGGATCTGCGCGGCTTTGAGTTCCGCGACATCGGGCCACGTGATACCACTCTAGGCGCAACCGATGAAGTGCTTGGAGGAAACACAAGCGCCTTTGCTTCACTCGAATATACCTTCCCGATCATTGAGTCGGTTCGCGGTGCGGTCTTCTACGATGTCGGTTTTGTGAATGCAGATTCTTGGGACTTCGGTGGCAGTAACCTAGCGAGTGACGCCGGATTTGGTGTCCGTCTTAATCTGCCATTCGGACCTCTGGCAGTCGATTACGCGGTTCCTATCAAGACTCCAGATAATCTTTCTGATAAGGGCGGGCAGTTTAACTTCTACCTAAACTATCAGTTCTAGAGCTGCTTGATCCTGATTTTTAAGCCACTGGATGATTCGTTCGTCCGGTGGTTTTTTATTTTAGAGAAAGGAGATGGCGAGCCTTTGACTGGACAGGCCGCGTCTCAAAGCAAACGATGTTCTTTATGGAACGGTGGATTAGTGTGTTGGGAGTCGTGGTGCTTTTAGGAATCGGCTACGCGTGTTCTGAGAACCGAAAAGCGATCCGCTGGCGCACGGTAGGGGGGGCTTTTTTGATCCAAGTTCTTCTTGCCGCTTGGGTGCTGGGGTCGGATAGTGGGCAAGTGGCGCTCGGCTGGCTCACGGGGGTTGTCAATTCTGTGATTATGGCCGGTCAGACGGGGATCGAGTTTATCTTCGGCGATATCGCCAAAGATAAAGCGGTGGGCTTCGTCTTCGCCTTTAGGGTGCTTCCGGTGATCATCTTTTTTTCGTCCCTCATCGCGGTCCTTTATCATTTGGGCGTGATGCAGCTCGTCATTCGCTTCGTAGGCGGCGGGCTGCGGAAGGCGCTTGGGACGAGCCGGACGGAGTCATTTTCAGCAGCGGCAAATATCTTTGTGGGGCAGACTGAAGCGCCGCTGGTGGTGCGACCTTTTCTTCCGAAGATGACCTCCTCGGAGCTTTTTGCCGTGATGGTGGGAGGGCTTGCAAGCGTCGCTGGATCCGTGCTCGCCGGTTATGCTGGAATGGGTGCTCGGATGGATTATCTTTTAGCTGCCTGCTTTATGGCCGCCCCTGCAGGTCTCCTTTACGCGAAACTTCTCAAGCCTGAAACCGAGGTGGCAAATGACACCAAGCTGGAAATTGAGGAAGGGGACGATACTCCGGTGAATGTCTTCGATGCGGCTGCGCTGGGTGCGTCTAGTGGCTTGAAGCTGGCTCTGAATGTCGGGGCGATGTTGCTGGCCTTTATCGGGTTGATTGCGGTGCTGAATCTTCCTCTAGGACTCGTGGGCGGTTGGATGGGAAACGACAATCTGAGCATGCAGCAGATCTTGGGCTGGGCCTTTTCCCCAGTGGCGTGGATTCTTGGGGTGGCCGCTGCAGATGTGCAGCAGGTAGGGAGTCTCATCGGGCAAAAATTGGTGCTCAATGAGTTCGTGGCCTTTGGGGAATTCAGCGCGATTAAGGAGAGTATGGCTCCTCGTTCACAGGGGATTGTCACCTTTGCTCTTTGTGGCTTTGCGAATCTTTCTTCGATTGCGATCCTACTTGGAGGACTCGGCGTGATGGCACCCAGTCGTCGGCCTGAGATTGCGAAGTTCGGTCTAAAGGCGGTTTTTGCGGCGACGCTCGCTAACCTGACGAGTGCGTCCTTGGCTGGGATCTTTTTAGGCTAGATCAAGCGGTGGCGGGCAAAGTCCTGAGAGTCCACCATGCCAATCGGTTTGCCTGCGGTATCGACCACGACGACGTCATCGACTTTATTTCCACCGATGGTGGCCACCGCTTCCGCTGCGAGCGAATCGGCGGAAAGGGTGATGGGGTTGACTGTCATAAAGAGAGCCACTTTTTGTCCGCCCAGCGAAGAATCTTGCTGGAAGGAGCGAGCGAAATCACCGTGGGTAAAGATGCCTTCGAGATCGCCTTTTTCGTCAAGAATGAGACAGGCTCCAGAGCGACGATCGGTCATGGCGGCGAGCGCGTCTTGCACAGTGGCATCAAGCGAGACTGAGGCGAGATGATCCCCGCTGCGCATGATCTCAGAAACCTTAATTAGAAGAGCACGGCCGAGGCTGCCACCGGGGTGGAAGCGGGCGAAGTCTTCCTCTGTGAAGCCGCGCTTTTCGAGAAGGACCATCGCGAGGGCGTCGCCCATCGCGAGCATCGCGGTGGATGACGAGGTGGGGGCGAGGTTGAGCGGGCAGGCCTCGCGCGGGACGCTGGTGTTGAGGATGTGATTGCTCTGTTTCGCGAGGCTCGACTCGGGGTTACCAGTCAGGCTGATGAGGCGGACTTGATAGCGGCGAATGAAGGGGAGGAGTTCAAGGAGTTCATCGGTCTCGCCAGATTGGGAGAGGATGATGACTGCATCGCCATCCGAGATGAGGCCGAGGTCGCCATGCAGGGCATTTTGAGAATTAAGAACCACGGCGGTGGCTCCCGTGGAATTGAGGGTGGCTGCGATCTTGTGGCCGATATTGCCGGACTTTCCGATTCCCACGACAACGACCTTGTGATGCTGGGAAAGGGTATCGTGGAGAGTGGTGACGGCAGCAGGGAACTGCTCATCGAGATTAGCGATGAGTTGATGAAGGGCGGCGATCTCGGTCTCGATCACGCCTTTTGCTTTAGCCAGCATATCCACGGCTTAAAGATAGCAACTTGATGAGGAAGCGCCAGTCTCGAGCCTTATTTCTTACTTGGAGTGATTCGTTAGGGCGCTAATTTGAGGCATGAAGCTTCCCACCGCGCTCTCGCTCTCGGCCATTTTCTTGTTCTCCCCGCTTTTTGCGGATTGGTCTGAATGGCGGGGGCCGAATGGAGATGGCTCAGTGAAGGAGGGAAAGATCCCGAGTAAGTTCTCTCTCGAGGGAAAAGGAGTAGTCTGGAAAACGGCGCTGCCAGGGCGGGGTTGTTCGACTCCAGTTGTCGCAGGAGATCATTTATTTCTTACCAGTCCGATTGATGGGAAGGACGGGCTTTGTGCCTATGACCTGAATGGGAAAGAAAAATGGCGACTCATCTACGGGGAAGAAACCAAAGGACGGGGGCAGCGGGTTGGAAGTGGCTCGAATTCTTCTCCTGTCAGTGATGGCGAACACGTTTTTGGATACTTTAAATCCGGTCGTGTTGTTGGTGCGACAGTTGGTGGAAAGAAGCTTTGGGAGGTGAATCTTCACGAGCTCTACGGAAAGGATCATCTCTGGTGGGATCAGGGGACTTCGCCTGTCCTAGCGGGGGGCAATCTCGTGATCGCGGTGATGCAGACCGAGGGGGACTCCTACCTCGTCTCACTGGACCCTAAGACGGGTAAAGAGGTTTGGAAGACGGAGCGGAAATTTAAGACAGGCAAGGAAACCGGAGATAGCTACACCACTCCGCATGTTGTGGACGTCGACGGTTTCGAAACGATCATCACCTTCGGAGCAGATCACATCACGGGGCACGAAGCGAAGTCCGGTAAAGAGCTTTGGCGCTGTGCGGGAATGAATCCTGACAATAAAGGGATGTGGCGCACGATTGCGTCCTCAGTTTACACCGATGGAGTGATCGTAGTCCCTCATGGGAGGGGCGAGTGGGTCATGGGAATCAAGGCTGGTGGTAGCGGTGATATTACGGAAAAGGGAGTGCTGTGGCGCAAGAAACTTCCCTCGCCAGATGCGGCGACTCCTGTTGCGAGAGATGGAAAAGTCTATCTCTTCGTTGACCGTGGCAAAAAGCGCGGGTTGATCAGCTGCCTCGACGCTAAGACGGGCAATGTGCTCTGGGAAGGAACCCTTCCAAAATCGCCGAGCACCTATTATGCCTCCCCGATTTTGGTGGGAAGCCAACTCTGCCTTCCACGCGAAGATGGTGTCGTGATCATCGCGGAGGTGAGCGAAAAGGGTCTAGGAAAAGTCACGGAAAACAAAATGGGCGAAGCGATGATCGCTTCACCCATTGTCGTGAATGATTCTCTCATCCTCCGAGGCGAAAAGCACCTCTGGCGTCTTCGCTAGAGGCGCTATGCGGGAAAGTGGCCGAGGATCTTCTCGGTGGCGTCCGCGGAAGTGAGTCCATGCTTGGCGCGGAGAATCTCTGGTCTCCCGTGCTCCACGAACTCGTCGGGCCAACCAATGCGCTCGACGTGGGTGTCGATCTTACGGTCGTGGAGGAGTTCGATGATCGAAGCACCAAAGCCATTGGACAAAACGTGATCCTCGAAGGTGCAGACGACCTTCGCCGATGAGGCGAGGCGGCTGATGCACTCGGCATCAAGAGGTTTGATCCAGCGTGGGTTGATGAGGGTCACCGAGAGGCCTTTTGCTTCGAGCGTGGCCTTTGTTTCAAGAGCGAGCTCCATCATCGTGCCAAGTGGAATGAGGCAGACGTCGCTGCCTTCTTGGAGAATTTCTGCTTTTCCGATCTCAAGGATCGCAGGCTCTGGCTTGATGGTGGCTCCGGGGCCGTTTCCACGAGGGTAGCGGATTGCGATCGGGCCATCGTCATAATTTGCCATGGTCCAGAGCATATCGATGAATTCATCCTCATCCTTGGCCTGCATGTGGACGATTCCTGGAACATGGCGCAGGTAGCCGATATCGAAAAGACCGTGGTGCGTGGGTCCGTCATCCCCAGAAAGGCCACCGCGATCCATACACAGGCGGACGGGGAGTTTCTGTAGCGCCATGTCATGAATGATCATGTCATAAGCACGTTGCATAAAGGTCGAGTAGATCGCGAGGAAAGGGCGGAGTCCCTGAGTGGCATGACCACAGGCGAAAAGAGCGGCGTGCTCCTCGGCGATGCCGACATCGAAGTAGCGCTCGTTCATCTCTTCCTTGAAAATCTCAAGCTTGGTCCCGCCGGGCATTGCAGCGGTGATGGCGGTGATCTTTTCATCCTTCTTCGCGAAGTCGGTGACAGCGCGTCCGAAGAGTTCGGAGAAAGTAGGTGCCCCGGTAGCGGTGGAACCATCCTCGACCTTGTAGGGTCCGAGGCCATGGAACTTGCCTGGCTTATCAAGGGCAGGCTGATAGCCGCGACCTTTTTCAGTGATGATGTGGAGGATGACAGGCTCGTCCTGCTTCTTGAGATATTCCAGCGTCTTGATCAGGAGAGGAATGTCGTGGCCGTCGATGGGGCCGAAGTAGCGCATTCCAAATTTCTCGAAGATGACATTGGGAACGAGCATATTCTTGGCGTTCCGCTCAAGCTTATGGACAAGATTTTTGACTCCACTGCCGCCGATTTTTTCGACGAACTGGGAGGCTTTCTCACGGATGTCGCTGTAGATACTATGCGTCTGGAGGTCGTTGAAATATTTCGCGAGAGCGCCGACATTTCGGTCGATGGACCACTCGTTGTCATTGAGGATGACGATACAGCGATCTGTGGCCTGTGCCATATTGTTGAGCGCTTCCAAAGTCGGTCCGCACGTAAAGGCGGCATCTCCGGCGACGGCGACGACATGGGTGTCTTCTTTCTTTAGATCACGTGCAGAGGCTATGCCTAGGGCGGCAGAAAGAGCGGTGCCAGCATGACCGGCTCCGTAGCAATCGTGCTTGGACTCGGTGCGGAGGAGGAAGCCATTGAGGCCTTCGTATTGGCGGATGGTGTTGATCTTTTTAGCCCGCCCAGTGAGCATCTTGTGGACGTAGCCCTGATGGGAAACATCGAAGAGGAACTTGTCCGCCGGTGACTCGAAGACATGGTGTAGAGCAATTGAGAGCTCTACCACGCCGAGGTTTGGTCCAAGGTGGCCACCAGTGTTCGAGAGTGAGTTGATAAGGACATCACGCACTTCCTGAGCGAGGTCAGGAAGCTGATCGATGGCGATCTTCTTAAGATCTTCGGGGGACGTTATTTCGTCCAGGAGAGGGCTATTAGAAGAGTCTGACATCGTCGTTGTCGGCGGAAGGAGATTGAGTGGTGGTGGCGTCCTCAGAGTCGCTCTGGAGAGAGGCTTGAATGACGGTGATACGTTCGCGAGCTGTCTTTAAAGAAGCGTGGCAAAAATGAATGAGGGACTGGCCCCGCTCGAAGTCATCGATGAGCTTGTTGAGTGACTCAGGTTCGTGAGCAAGTCGCTCGGTGAGTTCTTCAAGCTCCTCAACCGCCTCTTCGAAGGAAGGAGGGGGTGTGGTTGAAGATGTTGTCTTCTTTGCCGCCATCTGGGTTGTTATCGGTTTGAGATCGGCTTTGGGGAAAAGAAGATAATCCGACCGGGGAAGAGGTCGGTGGCGAAGGGGTAACGGCTGTTGACCCCAGAAAGCTTGGGGTTCGACTTACTGAAGTTACCGGGGCCTCCGATGCCATTATTGGTAACTTTTGCAGCAGTGGAATCGAGCATCATTGCGGCAAAATCCTCACCGGTTCCGAAAGTCGCGGGCTTGTAGAGAGGATTATCCACGAAGGAAGTTGGGCTGAGGAGGATTCCTCCAATTTCGAGTCGCTGGTCTTTTGCGATTTCTTCCAGCGTGGTGAGTTCTTCGATCCTCTTGGGCAGCCAAATGGCGTGGCGGTCTGCATACCAAGCGACAGCCCATGGCTGATCGGTGAAGATGAAAGCCTCTTCGCTTGTCTCGTCATGAAGACTTTTGCTTAAGAGGAAAGGCCAGTAGGGAGGCCAGACAGTTTTTTGTCGCCCCGTGCTGGCAACGCCGCTTCGGATCCCATTGGGAATGGTGAGAATGAGAGGTCCGGCGCTGACGAAGATGGCGAGGATGAAGTGTCCATAGCGAAGAACACCACTGCCCGCCGAGAGCTCCAGGCGGCTCCAGAGAATTGAGAGGAATGCCAGGCCGTAGGCTGCCATTATTGGAGCGAATAGAATGTGGAGTTGATTCGGGTCTGTCGCTTTTGATGAAAGGCCGAAGATAGCCATGCCCAAAGCTCCCGTGATCCACATCAGAAGGATCAGCCAGCGGAAGCGAGCAATAGAAGGTCTCTTAAAGGGGTGCAAGAGTGCGAAGAAAAAGAGGGGGGCGACAATAATTGAGCCCAAGTTCGTGTAGAGTGCGTCTGTCTGAACGAGGATGTTGCGGAAGGTATTCAGCAACAGCGAATTCATATTATAGATGATCGCGTAGGTTTTATCGCTGGTGTCGACCGCGCGCATGATGCCTTCCTCCGAATCGGTGAGACCCCCGTAGAGCGTGAGGCCGGCGGTGCCGGCAGGAGAGCCTGTCCATTCAAGATTCTTCCCCACGAAGTAGAGGCTAAAGAGCAGTAAGATCCCGAGAACAGCCAAGGCGGCGACGCCTTTTGGCCGGAAAAAGAAGGCGGCGTAGATCACAAAGCCGATGGTGATCCAAATACTGAGCCAATGGGCCAAGGCGAGCAGGGCAAAGAAGACAGCTGCAACCAGGACTGGTCCGAGAGCGACTTTCCCTTCGACGGTGGCCTCCATCGCCCGATAGGCGAAGAAGAGCGCGCAGGAGAAAAGGAGCAGCATGAGCATCTGCGGAAGGCCGGTGTGAGTGAACTGCCACATCAGATCACTGAGTGCCATCAGGAGCGCCACGACTCCTGCGATGCGGACATCGAAAACTCGGGAAATGAGCAGGTAGTTGACTCCTATCGCGATGAGAAAACAGATTACGGAGACTGCGGCAATGACTCGATCAAGGCGGTAGATCGATTGGCTTGAGGTGACGAGCTGATATTTATCGAAGTCATCTCCGCCGACGGCTTTAAGCACTGCTCCGTAAATGAAGGGGTTGAGGGGGGAGTGGTAGGTGTCGTAGAAGTTATCGAGGGCGACTTCGCCACTATCGGTTTTTTCGGCCTGCTTGATCGCTGCGGGGCGGATGACTTTGGTGGTGAAATTATTGCCGCGTGCGATCTCACGACCGATCTGGGCCTGCTCCATTCCCTTGGCGCTGGTGAGACCTTTAAAGCTCCAGACGAGGTAGAAAAAGACGAGGGAGAAGAGGATGACGAAAAAAAGGAGCCGTCGGACGAGGACGGCGGCATCTCTATTTCCGGCGATGTTTTCTTTTTTACTCATGGTGTGTGTCTCTAAATAGCGGGAGTGTCTTGCAGCTTTCGCTGAAGAGTGCGGCGGCTGATTCCAAGAAGAATGGCCGCTTTGGTGCGGTTTCCACCTGTTGCGGCCAGTGCTCCGCGGATCGCGCGCTGCTCCCGTGCATGCAAGTTGAATTCATCCATGGGAGCAAGGGTGTTTTTCTCTGATTGAGAATCGGGAGCCCGCTTTGGGCCGTCTAAGAAATCAGGAAGGTGAAAAAGATCGAGGGTATCTTGATTCGACATCACCACGGCATGCTCGATCGCAGTGCGGAGTTCCCGGACATTTCCGGGCCAAGAATAGGATAGCAGGCCAGTGAGGGCGGCGTCAGTGAGGGGTTTGATCGGACGGTTATTCTCCCGGGCGAATTCTTCCAGAAAGGTTCCTGCCAGGAGCACGATGTCCTCACGGCGCTCGCGCAGAGGCGGCATTTTGATTGAGAGGACATTGAGACGGAAATAGAGATCTTCACGGAAGTCACCTGCTTCCACGAGATCGGCAAGGTGCTTATTGGTGGCGGTGACCACGCGGACATCGATTTCGACGGGATTGTTGGACCCGACCCGCTCGATGGTGCGCTCGGAAAGGGCGCGGAGAAGCTTCACTTGGGTTGCCTGGTCGATTTCGCCGATTTCATCGAGAAAAAGAGTTCCGCCGTGAGCTTGCTCGAATCTGCCGACGCGACGTTGGGTTGCTCCCGTGAAGGCTCCTTTTTCATGACCGAAAAGCTCGGATTCTAGGAGCTGGGCGGAGAGGGCAGCACAGTTCACCGCGACAAATTTTTCCTTCGGACGGCCCGAGAGGTCGTGCAGGGCATGAGCCACGAGTTCCTTACCCGTTCCTGATTCGCCCTCGATGAGCACAGTGGCGCGGGTGGGGGCAATTTGGGTGATCTTTTCCGCGATCCGCTCCATCGGTGCGGATTTACCGATGAGGCGGGCGAGGCCGTAGTTCTTTTTACCGGATGATTTCTTGAGGGTTTCGTTTTCAATGACGAGCTCCTCGTTTTTCTTCTCCAGCCCCCGGCTGCGCACGGCTCGCTTGAGGAGGAGCTCCACTTCATCCAGATTGAGCGGCTTGGTGACAAAGTGCCACGCTCCGCGGCGCATTGCCTCCACCGCAGTATCGACCGAGCCATAAGCGGTCATCATGACCGACACGGGAGGTGATTTGAGCTCCAGCGCGGCATCAAGGACCTCCATGCCGGAGTCGCCGCCGAGACGGAGGTCGGTGAGGAGAAGGTCGATTTCTTCACCCTTCAAGACCTGCTTGGCCTGAGTGAGATCAGCAGCGAGGTAGCAGTCAAAGCTCTCCTCAAGCGCCATGCGCAGGGCATCGCGGGTCGCTTTCTCATCGTCTACTATTAAAAGAGTGTGCATTAAATCTCGATAGGGGCTTGGTCTTCTAAAAGGCGAACTTGCTCGTCAGTCCTCGGGAAAAAGAGCGTCACCGTGGTGCCCACTTCTTCTTCGCTCTTTACTTCCAGCTCTCCGCCGTGCTCTCGCACGATCCTGCGGACGATCAGCAGGCCTAATCCAGTTCCTGTAGATTTGGTGGTCTGAAAGGGCTCGAAAATAGCACCCATAATCTCGGGCGACATGCCTGAGCCATTGTCGGCGATGGAAAGGACGACTTCGTATTCATTCGCGCTGCTACGGATCGTGATTTCGCCCTCCGGGGGCTTCACGGCCTGATAGGCATTACGAATGAGGTTATAAAGAGCCTGTTGAATCTGGGTGCGGTCGAATTCCAGTGACGGCATATTATCCGCGAGATCGAGATTCACCGAAATATCGCGACTCTCCAGCTCGGGGCGGAGCGCTTGCAGGCTTTGATCGAGAATTTCGTGGAGATCATCTGGTTTGCGCTCAGGCGCGGAAGGGCGGATCGCCTGTAGGAACTGTTTTAAAATGATGTCGAGCCGCCCGATCTCATTCCGTGCCGTGCTGAGATGGTCGTCGAGCGATTCTTGATCGCCTTTCGGGAGCTTCTTTACCTTGCGCTCCAGCAGCTGGAGGTGGAGCGAGAGCGAGTTCAGCGGATTGCCGATCTCGTGAGCCACTCCGGCCGCGAGAAGGGTGAGGGCATTGAGCTTTTCGGACTCGATCTCCTCTTCAGCTTCGGCCCGCGAGCTCGTGACATCCCGCACCAGCATGACGTAGCCATAATCAGCGGCATCTTCTTCCTCCGCGATGGGGGAGAGGTAGAAATTGAGATAGCGGTTCTCCGGGTAGAAGACTTCTAGGTCCCGGCTCACCGTGCTTCGGGAGGAACCTTTGAGGTGATCCCAGTCGAGCCCACGCACGACTTCATTGAGGAGTTTGCCCTGAGTTTGTTCTGGCGTGGTGCCGAAGAAGCCACACCCTGCTTGGTTAATGAAGCTGACCTCGCCATTTTCATCGAGGAGAAGAACGCCTTCGCGGAGAGCTTCGAAGACCTTTTGGAGGAATCCTTTCTCCCGCACAAGTCGCGAGAGCAGCGCCTGCACTTCTCCGGGTTCGATCTGGTCGACCCGAGAGAGGATTTTTTCAAGGACGGCGGATTTCAAGGCTAGGAATCTCCTTGTTGGAGACCGCGACAGATTGGCACACGTCTATTTAAATAGCAACTCATAGCGAGCGCCAATTTCGTCAAGCTTGGGACCGATAGAGTGGGCCATTTTGATGGCGGCAAGAGGAAGTTCAGAAGGGCGTGAGCAAGAGAAGGGGATAAGGGTTGAGTTTCGAATGGTAAGGTCGAACCGCAACCGGAACGAAGGGGCCGATAGTCAGCGACAATCTTCGAAAATTGCAGCGAATCTCTTTTGTGAAGTAGCATGGTTGTCCCTGACCCTTTATCTTGACGTTTAATTCAATTGAACACCAAAATATCCAAAGCTCTATGAAGGGGGAAGGATGCATTCGATTCCAACTCCGTTGGGCTAAATGATCTTTACTGTTCACCCACAACTCTGAAGCCGGAAGAGACCGCAAATTCGTAAAATTCATACATCACTGGTGGGGTTTTTGCTCCTAGCTGCAGGACTATGGCTTGCGTGGGAGGCAAGCACGACGGATCACGAAGGACCCGCTCGAAGCAGTAGTGTTGAGGGGGTGGGCGCCCCGCGTGCGATCAGCTCACGAGATCGGGTGAATCGAGATGAGTCGGACACCACGCGCCGTCCGAAGTTGTCAGAAGAGGAGCTTACTCAACTGAAGCGTGAACTGGAGGAGCATTCCGCTGCTTGCACAGGTTGGATCTCTCCTGAATTTCAAAGCTTCATCGATCAACTATTGAACGAGTTGCAATTCAGTCCGGAGATGCTCGAGGTTTTAAATCTTCTTGAGGACTCCAAGTATTCTAGTGCCAAAAGGGGCGTTCATAAGGCTCTTAAGAAATTGCTGTAAGATCCGGCATCCACGGAAGAGAGAAGAAGCCTCGTCTTAGTTGCGGGCGATCCCGGGTGGAGGGAATTTTCAGAAAAGTTGTGCTGGCACGTGGGAGAGGCCTGCTCTGCGGAGGAATACGAGCAGCTCGTGCGGCTCTCGTCAGATCCTGCGGTCATCGCAAACCTAGAGCTGGGCTCCACTCTGAAGCTTGTCCAATCTGATCCCATCGCTGCGATTCAATCGACCCTAGATTATTATCAGAAGCGGAAATCTGGAGCACAAACCATTTTGGGTCAGCTTTTTCAGCGCCTTCCTTCTGAAACTGATTTTGCTGCTGTCGATGCCTTGCTTCCTTCGAGCCAAAGGGATGGAGATACCGCTCATCACCAACTTGCTTCACTCATCAGTGCGTGGGGGAAAGCCGACCCCGGCGCGGCCGCCAATCATCTTGTGGGAAATCCCGATCGATCTCCTCTTGAGATGATGCGTTCCGCCGTCGCGGACTATGCGAGGGAGCACACGGACGAGGCCATTATTTGTGTGCAGGAGTTTCCGACAGGGCCCTATTTTGACGTAGCGGTCTCAGCCGTTGTCGACCAGATTGGAGACACTCGTTTTGAAGAAGCTCGTGATCTGACAGCTGGGATCGAGGATTCTGAAATTCGCAATGATTCGGTCAGAAGGATTGATGCATACGAGTCCGGAGAGAGATGAAGGAATCCTGCTAAAGAATATTCTCCACGAAGTCCTTCTTTTCGAAGCGGGCGAATTTATCCGGTTCCTCGCCTGTCCCGATAAATCGTGGCGCGATGCCGAGTTCCTTCTGAATACCGGCTGCGATGCCACCTTTTCCTGAGCCGTCCATCTTGGTGAGGATGAGGCCGTCGAGAGGGACCGCTTTTTGAAATTCTTTCGCCTGATTGAGCGCGTTGCCACCCGTCGTGGCATCGACCACAAGGAAAGTGTGATGAGGCGCATCGGCATCTTGCTTGCTGATGGTGCGCTTAATTTTCGAAAGCTCCTCCATTAGGTTATGCCTCGTGTGAAGACGTCCCGCGGTATCGCAGATCAGGAAATGTGAGCCGTCATTGATGGCCCGTTGATGAGCTTGGTAGCACACCGAGGAAGGGTCAGCTTCGTGGGGACCAGTCACGACGGGGAGGTCCAATCGCTCGCCCCAGCGCACGAGCTGCTCTACCGCTGCCGCGCGGAAGGTGTCCGCTGCTGCGAGGGTGACCTGGTGGCCTTGATTCTTTAAAAGGTAGCCGAGCTTGGCTGCCGAAGTCGTTTTTCCCACGCCGTTGACGCCCACCATGAGAATCACGGTCGGTTGGCCGGCGCTTCCGGGAATCAGGTCCACCGAATCCTCAGGAAAAAGGGTAGCGAGACGTTCCCGCGTCACTGCGACAATATCTTCCGCTGAGATTTTTCGGCCGCGCTCTTTCAGCTCTTCCACGATCTCCAGCGAAAGCCGAACACCGAGATCTCCGGTAATCAGCTCTGCCTCAAGATCATCCCAATCAATCTCCGCCGTGTTCGTGATGCGATTGATGAGCTTTTTAAAAAATCCGGCCATAGCTGTCTTGAAGAAAAATTGGCGCTCCCGACAGGAATCGAACCTGTATCTAAGGTTTAGGAAACCCTTGTTCTATCCGTTGAACTACAGGAGCGGTGGGAGATTACTGCCTCGTTTGCCAGACGAGGTCAAGCCACGCTGAGCGATTACTGACTTGGACCTCTACCTCCGACCCACTTTTGGCCTGACTGGTTTTTTTCGCTCTTTTCAAGAAAGGCAGTGAGAGTTTTGAGATTTTGTCTTCCTGAGGTCAAAAAATAAGCAAGGTGTCTGAGGTCGACGATTGGTAGAATTGATTCCATCGGGATCAGCACGCTTGAGTGTTAGAATCGACGCAATGCTGGGTCAGAGCTGTGGAGTCAAAGCTTAGGAACTGTTTATTAAAAGGGGTTTAGGAAATTTTTTCGAAATTTCTCAGGCAGATGAATGGTTTTTGCGAAACCGATTGACGCATCGATTATGGTTTGGTTTGTTAGGGATTCGTCATTTCTGATTATGATACCTCTAAAAACCCCACACACACACAAACTATACTCGGCTATCCTCGGCATCTCTGCCGTGATGCTGGGATCCGCCTCAGCTCAGCTTCTCCTTGAGGAGGATTTCACCGCAGATGATGGAGGCTTTGTCTCCACCTCCGAAGGCGCAGCCGTGCAGCCATGGGTCTACAACAGCGGAACCGGCACTTGGTCGGCAAACGGAGAAGTAGTCGGGACGGCAGTCACTAACTATCTCACCACGCCTGCCATTCCTGTTGCCGCTGAGGGTTATCTCGAAATTCAGTTCGAGCACAAATACAGCTTTGAAGCCCAGTTTGATGGCGGAGGTCTGCAAATGTCCGTTGATGGCGGCACGTTCGTGAATGTTCCGACACGCGCCTTCTCTGCCGAGCCCTATACCGTAGATTCTCTGACGGGAGCGCATGATCTTTTAGGGCTTCCCGGTTTCAGTGGCGACTCCACCGATGCTGGAATCGGAAGCTATGTCACTTCCATTGCCGCTCCGGTTATCAAAATCCCAGCGGGTTCGGCCGTTGTGTTTCGATTCACCGGCGCCTTTGACGCGAACACGATCGGAGCTATTGTGCCAAACTGGGAAGTGACGGCAGTGACTGTCTCACGTCGTCTCGATGACGACACCGATGGCATGCCGGATGACTACGAAACCGCAAATGGACTCAATCCTGCGGACCCTTCGGACGCGGCGACAGATGCGGACTTGGATGACGTCAGTAACCTTCAGGAGTTCGAAAATGAAACCGACCCTCAGGACGATGATACCGACGATGATAACTTGAAAGACGGTGTCGAGAGCAACACCGGAACTTACGTTGACGCTACCAACTCCGGAACCGACCCTCGTAATCCCGATACCGATGGTGACGGACTCCTTGATGGAGCAGAGGATCCTAATCTTTCCTTTGTCGATCAGAATCAGGCTGGAACCAATCCACATATTCTGGACTCTGATGGCGACGGTTTCGACGACGGATTGGAGGTTCTTGCGAGCAATTCGAATCCTACCAATCCTGCCTCGCGTCCCATCCGTGGGGGACTTTTGGACATCATCGCCTACTGGGATTTCAATGATGCCAGCGATCCTACGGCAACAGTTGACCTCGTGAAAGGATTCCGGGGTGATTTGAAAACAGGAACCCTATTTTCTGCTGATGCGACCGGAAGAACTCTAGCTGCGGGTGACCGGGCTCTAGATATGGGAGCTACCGGAAATGCCGGGACTGGAGTCATCGTCGAGCAGGGTAGGTTCCTTGGCTTGGCGGGAGCGCAGGACCAAATCGGAATCTCATTCTGGATCAATATGCCAGATTTTCAGCAATCGATGGCAGTCTATGCGAATTCTCCAGCTGTTGAGCGAGCATTCAGCTCCCACGCTCCTTGGAGTAATGGTCAAGTCTACTGGGACACCGGCGGTTGTTGTGATGGCGGGGGTCAACGGGCGAACGTTGCCGCAGGTTTCATCGTCAGTACATGGAATCATGTCGTTTTGAACAAAAACGGAGACACTAAAGCGATCTGGGTGAACGGGGTGAAAGTTCTCGAAAAGACGAATACTGAGGATCTCCCGACGGAGTTTACTCGATTCTTCATTGGGACGGATTCCAATTCGCTCAACACCGTTGGGCTGCTGGACGATATGGCGATCTATGCGGATGCTCTGAGCGACGCTGAAATTGCGAGCCTTGCAGCTGGTGATGATCCGCTCTCCATTGTCCCTCCAAATGATGACACTGATGGTGACGGGATGCCTGATGCCTATGAATCAGCCAACGGCTTGAATCCTGCGGTCGATGATGCAGGCGATGACTTGGACGCCGATGATGTGACAAACTTCACGGAGTATCTGAATGGAACCGATCCTCAAGATGACGACAGTGACGACGATAATCTGAAGGACGGAGTGGAAACCAACACCGGGATCTGGGTCAGTATCACTGACACCGGAACTGATCCTCTCAATAGTGATTCCGATGGAGACACTTTAGGTGATGGTTTGGAAAATCCTGATTTGCCTTTCGTTGATGCCGCTCAGCCTGGGACGAACCCCAATCTTTTGGACACCGATGGAGACACGTTCTCCGACAGCCAAGAGTTACAACTTGAGACAGATCCAACTCTGGACACCAGCGTTCCGGTCGCCGGAGAACAAGAGCTTCTCGTCTACTACGACTTCAATGGACAGACTGCCGACCAGACTGGAAATGCGCCTGATGCGACTTTTGTCGGAAATGCTGCGCTTACCACTGGTGGAATGGGTGCAAGCGGTTTAGCGGGAGATGAGTCATTGGACTTGATGACCGCGAACGATGGCTCGGCTGCCTTGGTCGCAGCTGGGAATCATTTGGCGAGAGTCAACCTGAACAATGCAGCTGCGGTCAGCTTCTGGCTCTACAAAACCCAGACAGCGGCAAGCAGCGCCTTCTGGCTCAGGTCTCCGAGTGCTGGAAAAAATCAGCGCGGATTCCAAGCTCACGCTACGTGGAGTGATGGAACCACCTACTTCGATGTCGCTGGTCAAACCGGTGGCAGTGCTCGATTAATATTAGCTGGTTTCACATTCGAAAACCAATGGCAGCAGTTTGTCTTTCAGAAGACGAGCACTGGTGAACTCCAGATCTGGATCGATGGGACGATGCAGGCGAATAGCTTTGACGCTCCCGATCTTCTTCCCCTGGATGGTGATATCACGCTTGGGGCCTTCAATGGCTTGGCCAACAGTTTCTCCGGACGCTTGGATGACTTTGCTGTCTTTTCCGAGGCCTTGGATTCAGAACAGATTGGACTCCTCGCTGGCGGAGCGGATCCTTCGGCTCTCTTCGGGCCGCCGGTTCCGTTCATCATCACAGAGATCAGTTATGATGAAGACACGGACAAGACGACGCTGACTTGGAACTCCAAAAATAGCGGTCTCTACTCCATCGACTACTCGCTGAGCTTAGAAGATCCTTGGGAAGAGATTGTCGATGATGTCTCCAGTGCAGGAACTTCTACTACGATGGAACTTCCGGCATTAAATGCTGAAAGCCGTCTCTTCTTCCGAATTCGCCGGACGAACTAGAGAAGAGATTCTCAATCAAAAATCACCCCCTCGCGGCCATGACGCGAGGGGGTTTTTTGTTGATCTGATTTTGCGGTGTCGCGCTACTGAGAAGGACGATACATGCGGTGGACGTCCCGAGGGGGCAGTGGATTCGTGAACCAAGTCCCCCGGAGAGGTGGAGCGAGATGATGGAGCTGGGTGGGACTTGCTGCTTTGAGAGTCCGCCAGTCGTTGAGGATTCTTTGAATCGAGAATTCACCTCGATAGATGGCGATGGCTTGGTTTGCGTGGTCTAGGAGAAGGGCGAGTGGCACAGAGTTGGCGGGAGTGCGATCGAAGAGCCGTTCATGAAACTGGGAAAGTTTTGTGGCGGATGGTTTGTCGATCAGTCCCCATTGAAATGGAAAGGAAGAGGCTTTGATGAGATCGCGGGTAGGGGCGGTGTCGGCTGTAGGTCCGGAGAGGCCATCAACCGAGAGTGCGATGACAGCGAGTTGCGCTGTGCGGATGGCGGCGGCCTGTGATGTGAAGAGAGGCAGCGCCTTTTTGCAATGGGTGCAGTCTGCGGACCAGAGAAGAAGGAGGCGCGGTCTCCCATCGGCTGGGAGTTTTTTCGCGAGTCCCGTTTGGTCGAGGTAGGTTAGTTGTGGGAAGGGGACTCTCGAGGGGAGAATAATCTGCGCGTTACCATTGTCTCGAAGAGGGGCCGGGACGGCTTTCATTGAGAGTGAAATGGGGCTGCGCTTTTCGATGGTTTGCGCTTTTCCGCTTCCTTCTTTGAGGAGAAAGCGACCGTTGCTAGAGAGACCCTTGAAGAGTTCGGTGGCTCCTCCGGGCCAGGTCACGAGAGCGATCTTTTGGCCTTCTTCATTTCCGGTGCCGAAGTGGAGCCACTTGCTGGATTGGGAAAGGAAGAGGTCTCCGGCACGGACTGATCTGACGAGACGGACGTCTTTTTTTGACGGGAGGAGCTCTACGACAGCGCCGATGCCATCGCGATTACTGGTGGTTCCCTCTAGCTTGATCGCGACGGAGTGTCCGGTGTCGCGCTCATTGTGCATGAAGCGGAGACGGGGGGCATTGCGGTTCCGATACCAGAGGTCGAGGCGGCCGTCTTGGTCCCAGTCCACGATGGCAATGCCACGGCCGTCTTCGATCTGATCAAGTCCAGCGAGGTGCGACATTTCATGGAAGTTGCCTTTTTGACCATTCAGGAAAAAGCGGTTTCGCTCGCTGCCGCTCCAGGAGTGGCCGTTGCGGACGAGTTTCATGAGGCCTGACCAGCCGCGAGCGTAGGCATCAATTTTTTCGGAAGGCGTCACGACCTGACGCCAGAAGAAACTTCACAAGTCATCGTCTCGCGTGTTCGTGAGGTAGCCATTGGCGACGACGAGATCCTGCCAGCCGTCGTTATTGAGATCGGCAAACCCAGAGCTCCACGCCCAGCCGCCATTGGTGATACCACTGCTGATACTGACGTCTTGAAAGGTGTCCTCGTTTGCCGAGAAGAGGGAGTTGCCGCGGGCCATTCCTGTCTTGCCCTTGTCGAAGTCGCGCTGGAAGGCAACCCGCCGTCCGGCGGAGGAAAACATGTTCCCGATGAGAAGGTCGGCTTGGCCATCGCGATTATAATCACCCCATGAGACGGACATGCCGGCGGCCATGTCTTCTACTCCGGTGGTGGGCGCGATGTTGGTGAAGGTGCCCTTGTCGTTTCGATAGAAGCAGTTTCGCCCAAAGTCATTGGCGACGTAGAGGTCGGGATCGCCATCACGATCGAAGTCCTCCCATGAGGCGGCGAAGCTCCAGCGGGTGTTGTTTTGATCTAAGCCGACTTGCTGGGTGAAGTCGCCGAACTTGAAGTCACCGAGGTTGGCGAGGAGGACATTGCGGCCGCCATTCTCGGCGTCGTTGAAGGGGACGGGAGAAGTGGCCTCGAAGCCGCGCTTTCCGGATGCGGAGTCATCGCCCGCGCTGTAGACACAGGTGTAGATGTCGAGGTCGCCGTCGTTGTCGAAGTCGGCTGCACTCAGGGAGAAAGGATAGGGTGCGCCGGGGAAGCCGCCGCGGAGTTGGAACTTCTTGTTCTCGATGTTCTCGGCAAAGGCGATCATCGCGATGGTTGCGACGACGAGATCTTGGTCGCCGTCGTTATCGAGATCGACAAGCAAGGCGCTGCGGGAGTCCTCGAGCCAAGCGACGGACCATTCTGCGGCGACTTCTTTTGCAGTTCCATCTGGTTGTTGCAGGTAAAGTTGGTTCGGGAGGCTGCCGCCATCGCAGACGTAGAGGTCTTCGAGGCCGTCTCCATTAACATCGCCGACAGCGAGGCCGTGGTGGCCGCTCATCGCGAGATCGCCGATGCGAGTGATGCGCTCGGACCAGTATTCGATTCCGTGCATGACTTGGGCGTCGAAGCGCGGATTGGAGCCGATGGTCGAAAGGGTGGCATCTTGAAACCAGGGTTCTTTGGAGAAGACAGTCTCGAATTTTTCGACCTGAATCTTACGCAAGGCGGGGGGAGTGTTCTGATTCCAGAGACAGGTCCAAGTCGCGGAATATTCGGCACCCTCGCGGTTCGCTTCGACATGATGCCGGGTGGTGAGATCGTCGACTTCGGTGACTTTGAATTTCACCTTTCCAAGATTACGGAGGTTTTTGAGGAAGTCTTTTGTCGAGGTCTCGTTTGCGGCTTCGGGAGTTCCTGAGTGGATGGAGAGGTTGCTTGGTGGTCCTTGATTGGTGGATTCGAGTTCTGAGGAAAGGAAGCCGTCGGTTAAGATCTCATCTGGCGCGAGGGAGAGACGCTTGAGTTGAGCCAAGGCGTCCTCGGAGAATTTTTCGGCAGACCAGATGCTTCCGGGAGAGGTCGAGGGAAGGTCGGGATCCACGGGAATAGCAGTTGAGGTCGAGTCCTTGTGAGAGGGGATGGGCAGCCGGTCGGCCCTCGCCATTTCCTTGAGGCGGAGTTTGATCACTTGATCTCGCACATCGACCTCCGCCGCGAGCTCGATGACGCTGGTCAGGAAGAGCGCGGAGGTAAGGAGTGGGAGGTGAGAGAGAAACCGCATACTGCTTGAGGGAGTTTGACAGACAAAGAGGGAATCGCCTATCTCAAAGGGGTGGGGGTGGCGCGGGTATGTCCGAGAGGACGTCTTTCTCTTTTAAAATGGTCACTGCTGGAATACCTTCGTCGGAGGCTGACAGGTGGGAATGACTAGTTATCCCCCAATTGCCTCTTCGTAATATTCCTTCATCATTTCATGAGCTTCTCTCGCCCTCTCGATATCGTTCTTTCATTTTTTCAGCCCAAGCGTGTTCTCCGGATGGTGGCGTTCTCCCTGCTTTTGTGTGGCTCGTGGGTTTCTGGTGCGGAGCGGCCGAATATCATCTTCATCTTCGCGGATGACTGGGGCTACGGCGATATCGGGAAGCACGGGAGCACCTTCTGTGAGACTCCGCATCTCGATCGAATGATCGAGGAGGGCATGGATTTCACCAACTTCACCGTCAATAGCCCGGTGTGCACGCCGAGCCGGGTCGCGGTGATGACGGGCAAGTTCCCTGCGCGCTTCTCGATCCATCAGCACTTCCAAGGGATCAAGGCGCACATCAAACGAGGGATGCCCGACTGGCTCGATGCCGAGGCGCCCATGCTGCCGCGCATGTTGCAGAAGGCAGGCTACAAGACGGGGCATTTTGGGAAATGGCACATTGGAAGCGTGAGCGATTCTCCCACGGAAGATCAGTATGGCTATGACGACTACGCGACCTTCAATGGCTCAGGAAAAAAGGAGATCCCGAAGGGGGATTTAGCCTCAGTGGATTTCGCAGAAAAGTTCATCCGTGAATGGGGAACTCCAGCTGAGGAGGGGAAAGAAAAGGCACCCTTCTTTGTGAATCTCTGGCTGCACGAGGCTCACACGCCGCACCTTCCACAGGATAAGTTCATGGAGAAGTTTAAGGATCTCGATGAAGCCAAGCAGGTCTACGCCTCGATCATTGCCGAGGGCGATGAGGGCGTCGGGCGCATCCTGTCGTTGCTCAAGGAATTGAAGATCGATGACAACACCTTGGTCGTCTTTTCCACCGATAACGGCCCTGAGCGGTCCGACGACAAGAAAGACCACAAGGGTCAAGGGATGGGGAAATTTTACTCCGTCGGAGAGACGGGAGGATTGAAGGGAGAGAAGCGCTCGCTCTTTGCCGGAGGAATTCGCGTTCCCTTCATCGTGCGCTGGCCTGCGGTTGTCCCGAAGGGGAAGGTCAATGACACCTCAGTCCTAACAGCCGTGGATCTCCTTCCGACCTTCCTCGATGCAGCAGGCGTTCCTCTCCCAGAGGGTTTCGAGCCGGATGGTCAAAGCGCGCTCGCAGCCTTCAAGGGGCAACCCTTCAAGCGCAATAAGGCCATTTTCTGGGAATGGCGTGGGGGAGATAACCAAGACTACACCTGGCCATCAATCGGAGTGCGAGCCGGCAAGTGGAAGCTGCTGAGGAGTGCGGATGGAAAAAAGATCGAGCTCTATGATCTCAAGACTGATTGGTCGGAACAGAAAAACCTCGTGAGCGAGAAACCTGAGGTCGCTCAGAAACTGTCTGCGAAGCTGGATGGGTGGAAGGCCAGTTTACCTGACAAGCCGAGCAGCACTGCTTTGTCGGTCCACCGCGCGAAGAAGGAAAAGCAGGAGAAGTCTAAAAAATGAAGTTCCTTTTGCTGATGTTCTGCGTTGCGCATGTTGCGCATGGAAATGAATTTAAGGGACTCAAGGTGGACTATGCCGCGCGGGCGAAGTTCGTGGAGCAACTCTCGGAAGTTCGGCTTCAGGTGGTGAAGATAGAGAAGCTGAACTTATCAGCGGCCCTCTCTAAGATTTGTGGTGGAAATGAGGAGGAAGGGAAAAAGGCGATTGTCAGTTATGTCATTTCTTTCCCAACGAGGACGCCGAGTGCCGATCCCTTCTCCGATGACCCGATAGAGAAGGCGAAGATCGACCCGCTCGTCTCCCACGATGGGAAGGATGTCTCTTTTACCTCAGTCCTTGATGCCCTGTGTGTGCAGGCTGGCTATGTTTGGTCGATCTCGCAGCACGAGGAGGGTTGGAGCTTTGTGCTCGTGGAATACAAGGAATCGGTGAAGTAGAGTTCACGACTAGGGTGTTGTTCCATCGTCCCGTCAGGACGCCCCCACCAAAGCCCCCACTGAAAGTTTAGTTTTGATCGGGAAGTTCGCAGGGATACTGTTTGTCATTGGAAGCTGACCACCTCCCCCCCCATGCGGGAGGTGCCGCCAGTTTCTAAACCTTCCTCTTAGAATAATATGGCAGACGAAACTCCAGAAATTGTTACCTACTCGACATTCGTTCGAGACCTCACTGAATCGGAGATTTCCGAAGTGAACATCTTTGATTACGGGCGGGAGGTTGACCTGACCTACAAGACCGCTGAAGGAGAGATGCGGGCGACGAAGGGTCCCATCGGTCTTGATGACGATACTTTGCTCTCGTTCACCCTGACGTCGCAGGAGGTCCCGTTCGTCATCCATGCGGAAGAATATGGCAGCGGAGAATCTTCGTTTGAATGTTATCACCTCAGCACTCTCATTTTCTTCCTTATCCCTGTGTTGTTACTTTTCGTGATCGTCAGGCAATCGAAGACCATCAGGTCGCTGGGTGACGCACTCGTTCGCGCATCAAGCCAGCCCAAAGCAGGGTCGGAGGGGAACCCTCAGTAGTGGGTAAAAGGCCCAATACCTTCTGCTTTGAAATACGACATTCATGTCCAAATACATTCTCACAAAAGTCGCGAGCCTGGGAGTTCTCTTAGTGATGGCTGTGCCTTATTCAGGAATGGCTGAGGAGCACGCCTCTAAGCCCCTCGTGGGACTTCTTTCTGATCGGACTTATGTAGACCAATCGATTCATCAGATCGCGTTTGGGTCGTGTAACAAGCCGACAAGGGATCAGGGGTTTTGGGATGTGATTCGGGCGAAGGAGCCTGATGTCATGCTGCTCTTGGGAGATAATCACTACGGGAACACCTCGGACCCGGTGCGGTTGAAAGAGGCTTATGACTCATTGTTGGCCATTCCGCAGTATCACGCTTTTCGGGAGAAGGTTCCTACCTTTCCGACGTGGGATAACCACGACTATGGAGCTAAGTATCCTGGTCGATTCCATCCTCATGCGGAGGAGGGGGAGCAACTCTTTCTTGATCATTTTTCGGTCCAAAAAGGAGATGCTCGTCGCTCGCGGAAGGGAATCTACGGAGCTTGGACTTTTGGCGAGAAGCCTCATCGGGTTCAGGTCATCATGTTAGACTTACAGCGCTTTCGCGATCCCTTTCAAAAGGGGACTCGGAAGGAGCAGTTTGCAGAGCAAAAGGGAAAGACTCTGATGGGCGCAGCGCAATGGAAATGGTTTGAAGAGCAGCTCAAGAGTGACGCGGAAGTCCGGATTATGGGATCTGGAATTCAAGTGCTTTCTAATGAGCACTTGTGGAGGCGCTGGGGGATGTTCCCTGATGAGCGGGAGAGGCTGCTGCGCGTGATTGGTGAAGCAAAGGGAACCACAGTCTTGTTGTCAGGTGACCGGCATCGCGGCGAGTTTTCGGTTCTGAATCCTCAGGGCGAACGTCCCTTGTTCGATCTCACCTCCAGCAGTTTTAACGTCTGCTACCCCGGCGAAGAAAAGAATCGCCTGCGCGCCGGAAAACTCATCGACCAGCCCCATTTTGGCTGCTTGGAAATCAATTGGGAAGAGAGAGCGATTAAGATGCAATTGCTCTCTTCTGAGAGTGGGGAACCTCTGCTCACAAACATGGTAGAAATCAGGCCTTGATGCTTTAATTTGCCTGTCTGTTTAGGCGGGAGTGGCTTCGAGTCACCCAATGACCTACTTCACGAACTGAAAGCCTCATGACCCCCGCCTGAGAGGCGCGGATTTCGCAGATTTTCGAGACTCCATTCCTCGTATCGCTACGCTCGCCTCGTCATTGCGTCTCGCAAATCTGCGAAAGAAGACTAATAACAACCACCAGAGATCAGAAAGGAAAAGTCCCCGCCTCGATATTCCTTAGCTCTTTGAATCTGCCAGAGATTCTTTGTATTTTTTCTCTTTTCTGCGCTACTTCGTTTTTTTAAAGGCTTTAATCCTACGGCCAACTAGAACCCAGCTTCTGGGACGGGCTCTAACTATGATCCGGCTATTGTTTCCTATTTGGCCTAACCAATTGGATGGGCGTTCGGACGTGAAGCGGGGACGTTGCACTTCATTTCCACGGGAATTTATGAAGCGCCAAACTAGCATAACAAGATGAGGTAAGATGGCGGAGGGGATGGTCTTCGGGTGGATATTGGGGCTGCGAAGCGGGTTGGCTCGACCATGATTTTTCTTGGGCTGGGGGTTCCAGGGCGTCGCTCGTTCCTCGCTGGGCCCCTAGCTAAGTTAGTTCGCCCCTTTGGGGCTGGGGAGCTTGGTTTTTGGGACCTTGGTTGAGGGGAGTATGGAGGGTGGGCGTCCCCCCCCCCCGCCCTGGGGTTGGGAGGGGCTTGGTTGTGGACGTAGTATTAAAAATCCACGCTCCATAGGGAGGGGTTGGTTGGGGGGCTTGGCTGGGGGTAGGCAACCAAGGTCATTCCTCTGTCGGGAAGCTGCGCTCTCCTTATTGGTTGGGCACAAAAAAACCGCCGGGGTTGCCGGCGGTTTTGAAGATTGGGGGAAGGGTTACTTCTTCTCCTTGGCGTGATCGTGGTCTTTGTGGTCGCCGTGATCGTGGCCTTCGCCTACGTGCTCATGTTCGCAGGTGCAGGCGTATTCTAGGAATTCGCAGGTGGGGCAGTCGGCCATGTTGACGTTGAATTTGACGATGCTCTTTTGGCCTTCTTTGTTTTTGAAGGTGAGGACGATGGGGACGAGGTTTCCTTCGGGGAGTTTTTCGTTGGAGAGGAAGCCGTTGTCGGTTTTCTCGAAGGTGAACTTGGTGGCGGCAGTTCGCTTTCCGCCGATGGCTTTGAGGGAGTTGTCTGAGGCGACGGCTTTTCCGTGATCATTGAGGAAGGTGATCTGGACCTTGCGCTCCTTGGTGATGAAGAACTCGGCGTGGGGTTCGACGTCGTGGAGGATACGGCCGTCATTGGGAGGGGTGATGTCGTGATCGGCGTGATCGGCGTGGTCGGAGTGATCGTGCTTTTTATGGTCGTGTTTTTCTTCGTCGGCGTAGGTCATTGGAGTGACGAGGAGGGCGAAGGCGGTGATGGTGGATTTTATTTTCATGATTCTATTTTTGGTTGGTTGATTGGTGGGGGGGAAGTGACTGATGGGTTTTGCGGAGTTTGAGCTAATAGCCGATGTCGCGGATCTTATGGTGAGCTTTTCCCTTGGTTGATGGGGATTTTTTAACACAGATTTGGGGAGGATTTCTACGAATTGACACAGATTCTTTGGGAAGCTGGGGGCTAATAGGGATGGTTGAGGGGTTGTTTAATGAGAAGCGGCGGCGCCGGTGGAGATTGCCTTTTGGGCGGATGTTTTTCCGAAGGTCCAGAAGACGGCGGGGGTGACTAGGAGGCCGAAGAGGGTGGAGGAGAGGAGGCCGCCGACGATGACGACGGCGACGGGGTTGAGGATTTCTTTTCCGGGTGCGGTGCTGGGGTCGCCTGCTTCGATGAAGGGGAGGAAGCCGAGGTTCATGGTGAGGGGGAGGAGGGCGACTCCGGCGGAGAGGGCGGTCATGAGGACGGGGACGAGGCGCTCGGAGGTGCCGCGGGTGATCATGGAGAGGCTGAATTCTTCATTCTCATGCTTCATGAGGTGGAGGTAGTGGGAGATGAGCATGATGGAGTTTCGGGCGGAGATTCCCGCGACGGCGATGAAGCCGACGAGGGTGGCGATGGAGACATTGTTGAGACTATAGCGCGTTAGGAGAATTCCTCCAGTAAGAGCTATCGGAATATCGATGAGGACCTGAAGGGTGAAGTTGAAGCTCTTGAAGTAACTGAAGAGGAGGAAGATGACGACAAGGAGGAGAATGCCGGAGGAGAAGAGGATGCGCTCGCTGGCTTGTTGTTGGGCGAGGAAATCGCCCTCGTAGGAGATGGAGTAGCCCTCGGGGAGGATGAGGTCGTCTTTGAGCTTCTGCTGGAGCTGCTCGACGAGCTCGACGAGGTTCTGGGAGGTGGGATTAATGGAGACGACGAAGCGGCGGAGGGTGTTCTCGCGGAGGATGGTGTTGGGTCCGCTGGCTTGTTGGATGCTAGTGAGATCACGGAGGGGAGCTTGGATGCCGGACTGGGTGTCGAGGTAAAGGTCGCCGAGTTTGCGGGGGCTTTCGCGCCATTCCTTGGGGAGGCGGAGGACGAGGTCGTAGCTGCGCTCGTCATCGTAGACTTGAGTGAGGACTTCGCCGCCGATGAGGCTGGCGAGTTGGTCATTAAGTTTTCCGGGGGTGAGTCCGTAAGCGAGGAGGCGCTCGGAGTTGGGTTCGATGCGGAGCTGGGGGATGGAGGATTGGGCTTCAGGCTTGGCTTGCTCGAGGCCGGGGATTTCACGGGCGAGGGCGGCGACTTTGTTTCCAAGTTCGCTGAGGGTGTCGAGATCGGGGCCGTAGATCTTGATGGCGACCTTTGCGGAAACTCCGGAGAGCATGTGGCCGATGCGGTCGCCGAGGGGAGAACTCATGGCGGAGAAGGTGCCGGGGATATTCTTCATGGTTGCCTTGAGATCGGCGAGGACTTCTTCCTTGGGTCGGTCGAGGTGCTCGTGGAACTCGACCTCGAACTCGACGGTAGAGACGGGGACGACGTGGTCGCCATTTTCGGCCCGGCCGACGCGGAAGGAGACGTCTTTTACTTCAGGAATTTCGGCAAGGAGTTGCGCGGCGGTGTGGCTGATCTGGGTCGTCTTTTGAAGGGAGGTTCCGGGGCTTGCGGTGGTGGCGATGACGGTGGTGGGTTCGCGGAAGGTGGGGAGGAAATTTTTCCCCATCTCGGGGTAGGTGACGGCTCCGAGGGCGACGAGGATGGCGGCGACGGCGATGACGACGAAGGGCTGGGCGAGGGCGCCACGGAGGATTTTCTCGAAGACGGCCTTGAGGCCGCGGAGGAGGAGGTGGTCGTGGTGGACTTTCTCGGGATTGGGTCGGAGGAGGTAGGAAGAAAGGACGGGGATGATGGTGAGCGAGACGAGGAAGGAGGCGGCCATGCTCACGACGGTGGCGATGGCGATGGGGGAGAAGAGGCGGCCTTCGACTCCGGAAAGGGAGAGGAGGGGGACGAAGACGAGGATGATGAGGACGGTGGCGTAGAGAATAGAGGAGCGGATCTCCGAGGAGGCGGCGGCGATGATGGGGAGGCGCGGCTTGTTAGGGTTTTCGCGGAGGCGGCGGTAGACGTTCTCGACATCGACGATAGCGTCATCGACGACCATGCCGATGGCGACGGCGAAGCCGCCGAGGGTCATGGAATTGATGCCGAGATCGAAGAAGGAAAAGACGATGACGGAGATGGCGAGCGAGAGGGGGATCGCGGTGAGAGTGATAAGGGTGACGCGGAAATTGAGAAGGAAGAGGAGGAGGACGAGGGCTACCATGATGGCGCCATCGCGGAGGGCGTGCTTGAGGTTGTCGAGGGAGAGATTGATGTAGTCGGCCTGGCGATAGCTGACGAGGAGCTGGGTGTCGCCGGGGAGGGTGGAGCGGAGGTCGGCGAGGGCGGCTTCGAGTTGGTCGGTGAGGGCGAGGGTGTCGTAGCCGGGGGCTTTGGTGATGGAGAGGATGACTGACGGATGTGACTTTAATTTACCTTCCTGTTCGAAGGTGGTGCCAGCATCGCCGCGCATGGGTTCGGTGTCCCAGACGACGTTGGCGACGTCTTTGATGCGGAGGGGGCGGTCGTTTTGGTGCCGGACGGTGGTCATGGCGATCTTGTTGAGATCGGTGGTCATGGCGAGGTTCCGGACCATGATTTCTTGGGAGTCGCCCTCGATGTAGCCGCCGGTGGAATTGCGCACGGCATTGGCGGCGGCAGTACGGAGTTCATCGTAGGTGACGCCGAGGGCGAGCATGCGCTGGGGGTCGGGCTGGACTTGGATCTGCTTGATGCCGCCGCCCATGGGGAGGACTTCGGCGATGCCGGGGATGGATTGGAGGCGGCGGGCTACGGTCCAATCTGAGAGGGTGCGGAGGTCTTGTGGGGAAATGTTTCCGGAAGGATCAAGGACGCTGACGAGCATGATGTTCCCCATGAGGGAGGTTGCGGGCGTCATGTAGGGGGTGATGTCCTCGGGGAGTTCGGCGGCGGAGAGGCGCTCTTGGACGAACTGGCGGGCTTGGTAGATGTCGGTGCCCCAATCGAACTCGACGTAGGTGAGGGAGAGGCCGATGTCGTTGATGGTGCGGAGGCGGTCGAGGCCATTGACGCCCATGAGGGAGCGCTCGAGGGGGAGGGTGACGCGGGTTTCGACTTCTTCAGGGGAGAGGCCGGGGGACTCGGTGAGGATGGTGACGGTGGGTTTGGTGAGATCGGGGAGGACGTCGACGGGGAGGCGGGTCGCGGTGTGGTAGCCGAGGACGAGGATGATGACTCCGATGGCGAGGATGAGGGCTCGCTGGGCTAGGGAGAAGTTGATGAGGTGGTTGAGCATCGGGAGAGAGAGGGAACGCGAATCTTGCGAATGGGGCTAATTTTGGTGGGGGGATGACCACAGAGGTCGCTGAGGGAGAAGAGGCTTGGATGAGTAGATAGGTCTTATGGGTCCTATATGACCTATGGGAGTTGAGCTTGGTTGAGGGGCGTAAGGCTAGAAGCCCACGCTCCATATTATTTTTTGGCGAGTTTGATTCCGGCTAGGACGAGGAGGACGAGGAGGATGATGTTTGAGAGGATTAGGAGTTTGTTGGTGGGGCCGTGGGCGTGGTGGTCGTGGTCGTCTGAGGAGGAGGATTTTTGGTCGTCGGTGATTTCGGAGCCGTCTTCGTTGTGCTCGTGGCCGTGGGCTGCATCTAGGACTTCTTTGAGGGAAAGGTTTCCGCCTCCGGCGAAGCCTAGGAGGTAGGCGCCGGTGGTGACGACTTCGTCGCCGGGGAAGAGGCCTTCTTTGATCTCGATGAACTGGTCGTTTTCCTCGCCGGTGATGACGGGGGCTTTGATGAAGGAGTTGGGGAGGTCGAAGTCTTTGACATAGACGACGCGGTTGGTGATGTCGCCTTGGACGGCCATACGTGGGACGGCGGTGACGTCTTCTCGGCTGGCGGTGATGATGGAGAACTCAGCGCGCATGCCGGGGCGGAGGGTTTGCTCGGGGTTCTCGATGAGGAAGATGGCATCAAAGGTTCCAGAGGTGGCATCGGCGCTGGTGCCGAAGCGGATGAGTTCGCCGAGGATGGGCTGGCCTTGGAGGGCGGCGATTTGGATGCGGGCTTTAGTTCCGATTTTTAGTTTTCCGGCTTCTTGCTGGGGGACGCGGGCGATGGCCCAGATCTGGCGGAGGTCGAGGATGTCGAGGAGTTCCTTAGAGGGGTCGACGGGCTCGCCGAGGCGGACGTGACTCTCGGCGACGATGCCGGAGCTGGGCGCAAAGAGGGTGATGGTGGGTGGCGGGTTGCCAGCCTGACGGCTCTGGACTTTTAAAATGGGGTCCCCTTTTTGGACGAAGTCTCCGGCGAAGACGTTCAGCTCGGTGACGTGGCCGGGGATGCGGGAGGAGACGACGGCGTGATTACTGGGGATTTCTTGGAGGCGG
Source organism: Akkermansiaceae bacterium (assembly GCA_039769075.1). Lineage (GTDB taxonomy): Bacteria > Verrucomicrobiota > Verrucomicrobiia > Verrucomicrobiales > Akkermansiaceae > SW10. Next base: position 35,303 of record JBDMZE010000031.1, read on the forward strand.
CCGATGACGAAGAAGGTGGACTCGAAGGTGATGTCCTCGGATTCGGCGAGCTGGATGCCGAGGTTCTTGGCGGCGCTTGAGGAAAGATTGATGCGCTCTTCGTCCTCGGCGAAGAGCGGGAGGGCGAGGAGGAGAATGAGGAGGTGTTTCATTGGGCGGTGGCGGTGAGGTAGTTGGCGTAGGCGAGGTGGAAGTCGCGGATGGCTTCGAGCTGAGAGGTCTGGAGGGAGAGGCGCTGTTCTTGGGCGCGGAGGACGTCTTGGAGGGGGACTTCGCCGCGGGCGTAGGCTTCTTCGGTTTGCTTGATCTGGGCGTCGGCGAGGGGGATGAGTTTTTGCTCAATCTGGGTTGAGAGGGCGGACCACTGCGTCATTTCCTGATAGTAGGCGTGGGCCTTGGCGCTGATACTGCGCTGGAGGGCGTGAGCCTCGGCTGTGAGGCGCTTTTGGCGGGCGTCGGCAGCGAGGATGTTGCCGGAGTTGTCGTTATTTGAGGGGAAAGGGATCTTGAAACGGACGCCGATGATTTGCTCTGACTCGATGCCATCGGGGGCGTCCTCGGCGCGACCTAGACCGGCGAAGATTCCGGCTTCGATGTCGTCTTTTACCCGTGCTCTTTCCAAGTCTGTGGAGACTCCGGCACTGCGGGCGCGGAGTTGGGCGGCTTGGAGATCGGGTCGCTGAGTGCTGGCGACGAGCATGGCGGGGAGGGTGGGATTAGGGAGGGTCTCGCTGGTGGTCAGGGTGGCATCGAGCGAGAGTCCGAGGAGGGGCTTGAGGGAGGCGAGGGCGAGCTTGGAGCGGATGTTGACCTGCTGAGCGCGGTTTGAGAGGCGGGTGGCTTCGAGCAGGGCGGTGCCGGCTTCGAGAGGGGAGGCTTCGCCTTGCTGGACGGACCGGGTGATAAAGTCGGCGAGCAGGCGGGCATTGGCTTCTTGTTTCTTGATGAGGGCTTGCTCTTGGCGGAGGGCGAGGACTTTGGTGAAGGCGGTGCGGGCTTCGCCGATGAGCTGGCGCTCGACATCGCGGATCTCGGCGGAGGCGGCTTGGACGAGGATGGAGGAAGCGCGCTTTTCGATGGCGAGTCGATTGGTGCGGGGGAAGCGCTGGGAGACGCCGACAGTGAGCATGAGGTCGTGGAAGCGATTGCCGGCCTCGAGCTCGACTTCGAGCTCGGGGTTGCTGCGGAGTCCGGATTGGCGGAGGCGGCCTTGGGCCTCGCCGATGAGGTGGCGGGCGGCGGCGAGGTGGGGGTTGAGCGCGCGGACCTTGGCGGGGAGGTTTTGGAAGGTGAGGTCGGCAGTTGTCGCGCTGTGTTTGGTCGCTGTTTCGTAAACAGGCTTTACCTGGACGATGGGAACGTCGTTCTGCTGGGTCACGCAAGAGGCGAGAAGCGCGGGGGTGAGAAAGAGGAGCTTTTTCATGAGAAGATCAGAGATGGATGGGGTAGATTGAGGCCAGAAATGAGGAGTTTGATCTCGGTGTGTCTGCTGATGGGAATGGTGGTGTCGTGTGCGCCGCTGAAGGTGGCGGAGCCGTTGAGGAAGGAGAAGAAAGTGAAAGTTCCGGAGGTTCTTGAGAGCGCTGAAGTGAAGAAAGAGTCTAGGGAGGTCGCTGCTCCGAAAGAGAAGCTGCTGACGGGGAAGTTGACTTTTTCAGGATTCACGGGAGCGGGGCTGAATGAGTTTCGGGTGATCCCGGAGACGGGAACGAAGGTTTTTGTGCCGAAGAATGGGAGATATTCGGCGGTGGATGGATTTTGGTGGAGGGGGGATCGGGAAAGGTGGTTTAAGATACCGGATCACGCGGAGGCGTGGGTGGTGTCTGGTTCTGGAAAGAATCCGAATCGGTTCGACGGCTCGGTGGAGCGCGACGGGTTCTCGGTTTTTTGGAAGCCGCTTCCGGGATTAGGCTGGGCGAGTGCCCTGCGAGGAGGCGTGAGCGAGCCGGGATTTTATCCCAATGCGGGACGAAGTCGGATCGGGGTGGCGTGGCCTTTTTAGAAAGACGGGAACGCGGTGGAAGATGACTGAGGAGTCATTCCACGGTTTTTAAGAATCAAAGTCGCCATTCGGAGTGGAGACGGAAATGAGGCTCGCCGGGTGGGGGCGGGGGACGAGGGATTTGTGCTGCCTCGATTTTACGCTGAGGCGCGGGGCTGAAGTCACTCGTGGAAAAGGAGAGGTGACAGGAGGAAAATTTCACCTCATGGGAGGTGGCTGCAGTGGTCCAGAGGAAATCATCGACATCGAGCGAGAGGAACTCGTGGCAGTCATCGCAGGGGGATGGCTCGGGTTCGGGATCAGGCTGCTCCACGTGATGATGGTTGTGATCGCCGTGGTGGTGATAGTGCTCGGGCTCACAGTGGTGCTCGGTGATGAAAAAGGTCTGCGAGTGCTGGCAAAATCCGAGCACGGGAGCTTGCAAGCCGATGAGAAGACTCATGACTGCGAGCAAAACTGACGCTGACGCTTTTCGAAGCACTGAGTATTTATTTACAGTAGGAAATCGCAAAGTCAATGGCGCGAGAAGGTTGGTCTTTGAGTTGATTTGAGTTAAAGGAGTGCGTGCAAAATCGCTTTTACGGAACATTCGATATCGAGAGAGAATCTGGTCGGACTGATGAGGGAGACTTTCGGACTCCTTTTCAGGTGGATCGTGATCGGGTGTTGCACACTCCGACCTTCCGCCGGATGCAGAGCAAGACACAGGTGTTCTGGAGTGGGGAATATGACTTTTATCGGACGCGACTGACGCACTCGCTGGAGGTGGCGCAGATTGGGAAATCGATTTGCCGCTGGCTGAAGCACTCGAGCGATCTGTTAGAGGATGACTTTTACATCGATGAGGATCTCATGGAGGCAGTGTGTCTTTCGCACGATCTGGGGCATCCGCCTTTTGGTCATGCGGGTGAGCGCTCGCTGAATCATTTCATGGCGGGCTACGGTGGTTTCGAAGGGAACGCGCAGACGCTGCGACTTTTGACGGATCGTATTTTTTCCCAGAGCCGGAAGGGGATGGATCCGACGCGGGCTTTCACGGATGGAGTTCTCAAATATAAGTCGCTGTGGAGCGAGCTGAAGTCGGCCACGGGGAAGCTTCCGAAGAATCATTTCCTTTACGATGAACAGGTCGGTCGGCTGGACTGGACGCTGGGCGGGCACGACTTTCCGGTGGAGCTTGTGCCGGGTGATGTGCGTGATTCTTTCAAGTCGATCGAATGCCAGATCATGGACTGGGCAGATGACACCGCTTACTCGCTGAATGATCTTGCGGACTCGGTGAGGGCAGGTTTTTTGACGGTGGAAAAGGTGGAGCGCTGGGCGGAGAAAAATGACATCGAAGTGTCGGGTGAGAGTCCGATCGGGAAGCTCGTGCGTGCGATTCGTGGTGGGCGGATTGAGCCTTTTGTGGGAAAGCGGATTGGTAAGTTTATTCAGGCGGCGCGCTTGGAGAGTGAGGTCAATTTTTTGAGTGCGGTGTCCCATCGATATGCCTTTAAGGTGGTGGTCGATGACGAGATTCGCCAAGAGAGCGAGCTCTTCAAGAAGCTGGCTTACGAGGTCGTCTTTCTCTCACCGCAGCTCAGGCAACTGGAGCACAAGGGGAGTCTAATGTTGCGTCGGCTCTGGGAGGTTTTGGAAAAACGTTATGTCAAAGGTGAGTCGATCGATGGTCAAACCTTCGAGCTTCTCGGCGAAGAAGATGCGCTGGAGATCGAGCAAGCGGAGAGCGAGGCTGAGAAGGCGCGTCTCGTGTGCGACTTCCTAGCGGGCATGACCGATGGCTATGCGGTGCGGATGTATCGCAGGTTATTCGAGCCCGGCTTTGGAAGCATCGGTGATCTCGTCGGCTGATGAGCTTTCTTTTCGCGTCAGCACGAGCGCGGCCATGAGGCCGGCGGAGATCAGGGTGGCGATTCCGGAGGTCACACCGAGTGCCATGAGAGTGTAGGCCAGCGCGGCGCCGACTGCGGTGAAGAGGGCATAGGGGAGCTGGGTGATGACGTGTGAAGTTGGAGAGCAGCCGGAGGCCATAGCGGAGACGATGGTGGTGTCCGAGAAGGGGCTGCAATGATCGCCAAAGACCGCGCCGCCGAATACGGCTCCGATGACCATCGGTAGGACGGTCACCATTTCTGCGGAGTCACCGAGGCCGAGCGCGATGGGGAGGACCATTGGCATGAGGAGTCCCATCGTACCCCAAGAAGTTCCGGTCATGAAGCTCATCACGGCTCCGAGCACGAAAACGGCGAGCGGGAGGTAGCTGAGAGAAATGAAACCTTTCATAAACTCCGAGAGCATGTCCGCAGTGCCGAGCGCTTTGAGGACTGACCCGAGCGACCAGGCGAAGATGAGGATGATGAGCGCGGGAAGGAGGCTGGCAGCGCCATCGACCATGTGCTTGCCGAGCTCGTTACGTCGTTTACCTGGAAAGCAAAGGCAGGCGACGATGAGTGCGACGAATCCGGCAGCAGTCATCGCATAGGGGACGCCCTCCGAAGAAAAGGCATTCTGCCAGGACCAAGGAAGGGGAAGCCCAGCTTCGCTATAGAAAGTGTCCTGCCAGTGATAGATGAAGGTGGGGAGGACGATGACGAGGGCAGCGAGGGGAATGAGGGCGTTGCGCACTTTGAAATCATCTCCTTTGACCGACGCTTCTGGGATCTCGACTGGTTTGGCTTTCCCCATGGGACCCGGTTGCCAGGACTTTGCGATGACGAGGGGGATGAGGAGAAGGGTGAGGAGGCAATAGGGGTTTGCAGGGATCGAGGAGAAGAAGAGCGAGACGGGGCTTTCTTCTACGCCGGAGTCTTTGAGACCTTCTTTGATGAGCGAGAGTTGGGTCGCGATCCAGGTGGAGATGAAGGCGACGCAGGCGACACAGGCGCTGGTGGAATCGATGAGATAAGCGAGGAACTGCCGGGAGATTTTGAGAGCATCGGTGAGTGGGCGCGAAATGCGGCCGAGTAGAATAGCATTGGCGAGGCCATCGAAGAAACAGAGGAGGCCGAGCCCGTAGATGCCGAAAAGGAGCCTCTTCTTAGGGGCTTTCGTCTCCGAGTTGAGTAGGCGATGGAGGAGAGCGGTGAAGCCTCCACTTTTTTCAAGCACGGTGGCAAAGGCTCCGAGGGTGAGGGTGAAGAGGATCGCACTGATATACCATGGATCCATGAAGAGGGGGAAGATGATGTCTTCGAGGAGATTCTTCAACGAGGCGAGGGGATTGCCGCCATTTAAAAGGAGAACTCCGGTGACGACCGCGGCGGCAAGAGAGAGGGCAGCCTGCCGCGTGATCAAGATGAGGATCAGTGCGATGAGGGGCGGCAGGAGCGGTAGAAGCGGGACGAAGTCCATGGCTCCGAAACTAAGGTGAAGCGGCTCGTTGTCGAGAAAGTGGTTTTTTGGTCACTAAAAAACCCACCATCCGCGAGGGAAGGTGGGCTTTGTGAAAAGGCGATGATCTAGCGGATCTTCTCAAGAAGCCATGGGAGAAGATCGCTGATGGCGATGCGCTCCTGCTCCATGGAGTCACGATGACGGATGGTCACGGTGTCTTTGAGCGAAGCGTCCTCTTCTCCGAGGGTCTCGAAGTCGATGGCGATGCAGTAGGGAGTTCCGATCTCGTCCTGACGACGGTAGCGGCGGCCGATGGCTGCGGTTTCATCGTAGAAGATATTCATGAAGGGCTGGAGAAGGTTCTTCACTTCCTTCGCCTTGGCGACGAGTTCCGGCTTGTTCTTCAGCAGTGGAAGAATGGCGGCCTTGATGGGCGCAACGCAGGGCTTGAAGCGCATCACGGTGCGGATGTCCTGCTTTCCCCCTTCTTTGGTGAGGTCTTCTTCATCGTAAGCCTCGCAAATGACGGCGAGCACGGTGCGGTCGCAACCTGCGGAGGGCTCGACGACGTGGGGAATGAACTTCTCCTTGGTCTCTTCATCGAAATACTCAAGCGGCTTACCGGAGGCTTCTTGGTGCTTGCCGAGGTCGTAGTCGCCACGGTAAGCAACGCCCTCAAGCTCTTGCTGGCCAAAGGGGAAGTCGTATTCGATGTCGTAAGTCTTTTTCGAGTAGTGCGCGCGCTCGCCATCGGGGATGTCGAGGACGTGGAGTTTCTCCTTATCGAGGCCGATGGTCTCGTAGAAGGCGAGGCGGTTCGCGAGCCACTCGTCGGTGAGGCGGAGGCCGTCCTCGGGCTTGCAGAAATACTCGATCTCCATCTGCTCGAACTCACGGGAGCGGAAGGTGAAATTGCGCGGGTTGATCTCGTTCCGGAATGATTTTCCGATCTGAGCGATGCCGAAGGGAAGCTTCACGCGGTTGGAATCGACGACATTTTTATACTGCACGAAAATGGACTGCGCGGTTTCCGGACGGAGGTAGGCGGTCGCGTTAGGATCGTTCTCATCAGCCGATGCTCCCATCTGCGTCTTGAACATGAGTTCAAAGTCGCGGGGCTCGGTGAGGAGGGAGCCGTTGTCAGGATTGTAGTTCGTGACGTCTCTTTCCTCGGAGGTGGTTTCGCCAGCGAGGGTCAACTTTTTAGGAGAGATCTGCTTGTCGTTGAGGAACTGGGCGTAGAATTCTTTGGCGGTCTTGCGGGCCTTGTTTTCATCCTGATTCGGTTGATTGAGGAGGACGGAATATTCGCGCTCGATGGACCAGCCGGATTCTTCGTGGGAAGCGCCGGTGAAGTGGTAAGCGGTGCCGGACTGCGGGTCGATCTGGTCGGCACGGAGACGGGCCTTGGTGAGAAGGCAGTCGCACATGGGATCGGAGAATCCGCCGATGTGGCCGGAGGCGGTGAGGACGGCTTGGTGGGTGAGGATCGATCCATCGAGTCCGAGGATGTCATCGCGCTCCTGGACGTTCTTACGCCACCAGTAATCCTTGAGATTTTTCTTCAGATCGGCGCCGAGGGGACCGTAGTCCCAGCAACCATTGAGACCGCCGTAGAGCTCGGCAGATTGGAAAATGAATCCTTTTCGTTTACACAGGGAGACAATCTTCTCCATGCGGGCGGTGTCGGTTTGGTCTTTATTAGCCATCGGTCTAAATGTGCGGGAGCGGGAGGAAACAGGAAGAATGCCGCAGGGGAAAGGGTTTTTTGGCGTGGGAAGGAAGAAGATCTCCTTGGTTGCACCTCTCAAAAAATCGGGAATACTCTTGTGGGTGAGGGACTCTCACCCTCGAAGCAATGAAAGGATTTTTAATTGGAACAGGTGTCGTCGGAGGTTACTTCGCGCTACAGTTGTGGATTCTCCCGGCAATGGGAGTTCCCACATGAATGAGTAAATCAGCATCCTCCGGTGGAGGATGAGGAAAGACGAATGTGACACTTCCGGTCGGAAGTGAAAGCGATGTTAAAGAAGAAGCTGAGCCCGAGACGGCTCCTGCGGAAGAGCAGTAATCTGCGATTATGTGCACCCTTACTTGGTCCCGCTCCGGCCCGGGCAAGTTAGAGGTGTGGTTTAATCGCGATGAAAAAAAGGCGCGACCGATTGCAGACCCGCCATCGCAGCGCTTGCTCGATGGGGTTTCTTTCCTAAGCCCGCGTGATCCACAGGGTGGGGGGACTTGGTCGATCGCGAACGAATTTGGGGTCGTCGTTTGTCTCCTTAACAAGTGGGAGCTCGATTCTACCTCTGCGCAGGGACGTCGGAAAAGTCGTGGCCAGCTTGTCTGGCGGATGGCAACTGCCCGAAGCGTCGATAATCTGGTGAGCTTTCTCACGGAGCTGGAAAATTATCCGGCATTCACCTTGGTGGGAATCTCAGCTGAGGGGGAGCGATTGTGGGAATGGGATGGCGAGACTCTGAGCGAGACTGAAGCTGCGATGCCACTGACGTCCTCGAGCTACTGTTTTGATGCGGTCAAGGCGGCCCGTGAAGATGCATGTCCTCATAAGCCTGAGCCACACGGGTAGCAAACTCAGGGTCAACATGGACATACTCGGCTTGCCTCTGGTGATTTAGACCTACCTTCTGGGCATACCGATTTGCAGCTTCTACTAAGCTTGGGTCTGGCCCCGACGCTGCCCGTATTGACGGCGCACCTTCAAGCGGCGCAAGGCTTCCGCTCGAATCCCGTCCTCTTCGGTCTCCGGTCTGTTCGGGTCGTCCGCTGATACTGAAGCTTGCTCCTTCACCAATTTCTCCGCTTCGTGCATCCCCGCTTCCCCCGCTTGTTCTAGCATCGTGTTCAACTCTGACACCCTCGATGATGAAGGCGGTGCCCCTTCTTCATGCAAAAGACAACCTCTGGACTCGTCCCGTGTTGGTTGGGGCGAGCCTCTCGGCTTGCTTTCATCATTCTGAATTCAGTAATCTTTTTAAAGCGCCGAAGTCGGAGGCGCTTTCGCTCGATCGCTACTTGGGCCGGGCGATCGTAGCTCCTCATGGGGAGATTAAGAATTTTGGGACGAAGCTCGTTTTCTTGTCGGGGGACCCGACTTTGAAGAAAAACGTGGAGCGGGCCATTGAGAAGAAGCCGACAGTGGTTTTCGCGATCGATTATCTTTTCTGGTATGTCTACGGAGATCCTAAGAAGCGTGGTAAGGGGATGGATGAACTCTCTGATGAGGAGTTTCTCGCTCGCGGACTTTCCCACTTGGAGGCCTTTAAGTGTCCTGTGATTCTAGGGGATATCCCAGACGGTGAAAAATCAGTAGGGCTGATTCTCAGCGAGAAAGAATACCCCGGCGCGGAAGCAATTCAGAAAGCGAACCTTCAGATCGACGAGTGGCTTAAAAGACAGCCCCAGGTCGTTAGGCTTCCGCTTGCGGCCTTTCTTTCACAAGCAGTAGAGAATCAAGAAATCACGATCGCTGGCGAGGTGACTCCCGCTGGAAAAAGCCAGGGACGCTTCCTTCAGCAAGATCTTCTTCACCCCACGCAAGATGGGGCTGCTGCGATTATTCTAAAATCTCTCGAAGAGCTTCGTAAGATGAACCCTTTCCCTAACGAGGAGATCAACTGGAAGCTCGGGGAATTACTCCCACCTAAGAAATAGGGGCACAAAAAAGCGACAGCCATCAGCTGTCGCTTTTTGAAAAGATCAGAACTTATTCTGCTGCCTTAGGGCCTTCTTTCTTAGCAGTATCCTCGGATTTTTTGAGAAGTTCGGCGATTTCGGCACGGGTCACCATCTCGGTGCGCTCTTTGTGCTTAGCGCGCCATCCTTTTACCTGTTCCTCGGTAATGAGGTCCTTTTTTTCCGAAAAGTCATTTCGGATGTAAGTCATGATTCCAGCTAGGTCTTTATCATCCAGAGCGCCCCCGAGAGGTGCCATCATGCCCATGTATTCATTGCCTTCTTTCTTAATGCCTTTAAGCAAGACGAGAGCAAAAACTTCTGGGTCCCCATCGACGACTTTGGAACCTTTGTAGCCGGGAGCCATCATCATCGTCGGCCCGAGCTTGAGGCCCGCCCCATCGACACCGTGGCATGCGCCGCAGGTCATGAATTTCGTTTTTCCGTGAGCAATTGCATCTGCCTTTTCATCGGCGTGGGCGAAGCTAGCAAGGAGCGAAAAAGCAATCAGAGTGAGTTTTTTCATCTGCGGGAACGTCGTGTGAGATTTGGATTCGTGCAAGCGAGAAATGGGGGGGATTTATACCACTAGCGCACCTTGAAAGTCCGCCCCTTACCAGTGTCCCAAGCGGTGTAGAGCGATCCGTAGAGTGCCCGTAGTTCACCGCGGCTCAGCAGACGAAATTCCACGGTCTTGGCGTGGGTGGAGTGTGGATATTGTTTTTGGGCCATGTCCTCAAAGGAGATGCCGACGCGCTCCTTTGCTTTGTTTTTAAGTCCCGTGGTGCGGTTCCGCAGACGGTTGACGATGTCCATCTTGGAGTTTTCAGTGACGGGCTCCATGTAGTAGAAGCGGGCAAGGGAGGCCCCTACGGTATCGATGGTGACTTCGGTGATAATTGCCACGCCATCGAGAACATAGGAGTGTTCGCTGATCGAGGTGATGTTTCCGAGATTCACGGCATAGCGTCCACCCGGAAGGCTGGCCTCCCAGCGGCGCTTTTTATTCAGCTCGTCCTCGGTGTTTTCTGGGGCTTCTTCCTCTTCCTCCTCGTTTTCTTCAGTGTTTTGCTGGGTCGTTTGAGCGGTGACAGGGAGGGCTCCGAAGAGGAGAAGGAATGTGAGGAAATAGAGTTTCATAACGAACACGAATATCTCCTTCTGAAACCGCCTCGTCAAAGACTCATTTCAGTGGCGAATTTTAGGGAAGGGGTTTAGCATCTCTTTATGTCCCAATATCGGCCTAATGTCGCAGCACTCATGGTGAATCCACGGAGGCAGATCTTGATCTGCGAGCGCTTCAAGATTCCCGGTTCCTGGCAGTTTCCACAAGGCGGGGTTGATGAGGGTGAAGACATTGGTGGAGCCTTGATCAGGGAGATCGAGGAGGAAATTGGCCTCACTGCAGAGTCCTATGATGTTGGTAAATCAAAAGGAGGCTACCGCTACGAGTATCCCGAGAGCGTCCGCCGCTCAAAGCCGAGCCATAAGTTCAGATTTATCGGCCAAGAGCAGACCTACTACCTCTGCCGCGTCCATGAGGACTACCCGAAGCTCGATCTCATGGGGGAACCTCGTGAATTTTCACAGTCTAAGTGGATTCACCCGGAAGAGTTCGAACTCGGTTGGCTTCCGGGTTTTAAAGCGAAAGTCTATCGTGAGGTGATGAAGGACTTCTTTGGCGTGGAGCTTGGATAGGGTTTCCCCAAAAAAAGCCCGCCATCCCAGACGGGCTGACGGGTTTCTAAGAAAAAGAGAGGAATCGTTTAGCTCAGCTCAGCAAGCTTCGCCTTGATTGCCTCGGAGTTCGGGAGATCGCCTGGTGAGTCATTTGCCTCGGCATATTGCACGACGCCTGCCTTATCGATGATGAAGGCGGAGCGCTTAGGCACGCCACCCATGATGAGGTTTTTTTCAGGGAGGAACTGATCGTAAGCGATCCCGTAAGCCTCGGTAGCCTTGTGATCGTAGTCCGAGAGGAGCTTCAGCGTGATGCCTTCCTTCTCCGCCCAAGCGGCTTGCGCGAAGGGACCGTCGCCAGAGATGCCGAAGACCTTGCAGCCGAGATCGGAATAAGCGCCGAGGCCGCCGGAGATCTCACAGAATTGCTCCGTGCACACACCAGTAAAGGCCATCGGGACAAAAAGGAGGAGGATGTTCTGCTCGCCGATTTCCTCGGAGAGGTTGACAACTTCAGGGCCAGCCTCGCCGAGGGCGACGAGGGAAAAATCAGGGGCTTTATCGCCAACTTGGATGCTCATGGTGGGGGGACTTTAGATAGGGTTTAGAACTCTGCAATTATGAATTTGAGCAACACGATGCCGATTGATCCTTCGGACCAATAAAAAAGCCGCGCCCTCTCGAGCGCGGCTTTGGGTGATTTTTTTATCTAGCGGACGCTGCGGCGGCCAGTTGGCTGGGGAGCCGGTTTGCTGCTTCCACGGCTGCGGGACTGTGGGGCGGCAGGCTTGGGGGCGGGGCGGCTCTGGGCTCTCGGTTGAGGGGCGGGGCGACTTTGGACTCTTGGTGGAGCAGTAGGTCGCACGGTGGGAGCAGAGCGCTGGGGCTGTGTCCTCGTCGTTGGGAAAGATGCCTGAGTGCGGGCGGTGGGTGTCCGTTGAATAGTAGGCGGCCGCTGGATCGTGGTGGGCCGCTGCGTCCGAGTTGAAGTCGGCGTGCGATGGATCACGACGGGCATCTGTCGCGTAGTCTCCCGCTGAGAACCCCGAGTCTGCTGTTGGCGATTGCTTGGGTTACTTGAAGAGCTCGTCTGGGTGCGACCGTAGTTGGAAGAACTTGAGCTACGGTGGCTTGCATGAGAGCTGTGACCGGAGTCGTAACGACGGTGGCTGCTAGGTGGGCGGACCCGGGTGATGGTGGGAGGGCAGCTGAGCTGGCGTCCACTGCGATAGTTGCTCGGGTAAACAGCGTTGGTGTAGCTGCGGGGGGGGGAGCTGAAGTAGGTGTTACGATGCTGATCATAGTATCGGCGGGTGCGGTAGTCGTAGTAGCTACGGCGGTAGGGGTCGTAGCCCCAGTAGCTATTGCTGGTGCGGATAATCCCTACGCTGACGGCGGAATTGTATCCGTAGCCCGAGTTAGCCCCGTAGCTGGAATTGTAGCCATCATTGTAGTAGCCTGAAGCCGAATATTCGGTGCAGGAGGAGAGGAAGAGCGCCAGGCTTGATCCGGCAAGGAGAGCGAGAAGTGTTTTCATATCGTAGAGTGTAACGTGGGACGGGGGAGTTGTATTCAATTTTTGCCGTTATTTTCTGACGGCTTTGTAAATCAGGTGCTTGAGGCTTTGCTCAAGATTCCAGTTGTAGGGCATGGTCTGCTCCATGGTGACGACAATGAGATCGTCCTTTGGTGAAATCCAGTAATGGGTGCTGGCGGCCCCGCCCCAGCCATATTCGCCCACGGGAGCGGCAGGATCCCAGCGCTCGTCCGCAGCATAGCGCACCGAGAAACCTAGTCCGAATCCGGTGCCGTGGCGCAGGTCATTTTCGCCAAAAGAGATGCAGGGGATGGCACGGGGGAGTTGGTTCGTCCGCATGAGGTCTACGGTGTCTGCACGGAGGTAGCGCTTGCCGTCTACGATGCCGCCATCTGCGATCATTTGGAGGAAGCGGGCGTAGTCAGAAATGGAGGAGACCAATCCGCTCCCGCCTCCTTTGAAGGGAGGATTTTCGAGATAGCTGCTTTCCTTGGCCGAGTCGGCGATCTCAAGTGCGCCTTTTCGCTGGCGGTAGCTCACGGCGAGTCGGTCGGCTTTATCAGCGGGGACTTGGTAAAAGGTATCGTGCAGTTTGAGAGGGGTGAGGATGCGGTCTTGGATTACTTGTTCAAAAGGTTCACCGGCAGAGGTCGCGATCACGGCGGCCAGGATATCCGAGCTGAGTCCGTAGACCCATCGCTCGCCGGGCTGGTAGGCGAGTGGGGTGGTGCCGAGTTTTTCGATCATCTCGTTGAGTGGGGCCTCGCGGTTCCCTACTCCCGCTTTACGGTAGATTTTATCGATCATCCCACCGCCCCAGGCCGAGCCATCGCCAGAAGTGTGCCTCAAAAGATCACGCACTGTGGTCTGGCGCTGGGCATTCTCGGGGTCGATGCCATCGCGGAAGACGCGGCGGTCCTTGAGAGAAGGGAGGTAGTGATCGATCGGATCATCCAGGCTCAGCTTACCCTCCTCGCAGAGCATCAGCGCGGCGGTCGAGGTGATCGCTTTCGTCATCGAGAAGATGCGGAAGAGGGTGTCTTTCTGCATCGGAAGTTTGCTCTCAAGATCGCGGTGGCCGAATTCCTTCTGGTAGATCACTTTGCCATGTTGGCGGATCAAAACCGAGCCGCCTGCGAGTTTTCCCTCGGCGATCATCTTTTCCACCGTAGGTGGAATTTTGGAAAAATCGGGGGTGTCTGCCACCGAGAACGATGAGCTGGCGGCAAGAAGGGAAACAAGGATCGGGCGCATTTCCCAAGAATTAGAATAAATCCGGTGACAAGTCATTCTAAAATCGAGAGACCTTTCTCACTGACCGGGACGTTATCTCTGTGTAAGTTCGAAAAAAATGAAAACCCTGCACCTTCTCCCTCCCGTGCTCGCCCTTGCCGCCTCTGCTGTCTGGCTCGGTAGCCAGCACGTCCAGCTGAATGATTTGAAGGAAAAGACGCAGGTCCTCACGGAGCGGATTTCCTTTTATGAGTCGGCCCCTGCCTCCCAACGGAGGAGTTCTGTAGGAGGAGAAAAGGTCGATCCCTTGGCGAAGTTCTTTCTCGAGAATGGTGACTTTGACTGGGTGGCGATTGGAAAAGCGATCAACGAATCACACAATAGCGGGATGCCTTCGGATATCGGGACTTTCGTGGAGTTACAGCAGAAGCTGCTCGCGATGAGTGTCGATGAGATCGAGGAGGCCCTTGCTCAAATTGAGCAGCAGCCTCTTTCCAGCAAGATCAAGGAGAACCTCGAATTGATGCTGATCGGCATCTATGTGGGCAAAGATCCAGCCGGAGCGCTGGCGCACTTCAAGGACCGGCTTGACGAACCGCATGGGCCGCTGACTTGGCAGCTCACCCGGGCCTTTGAGTCATGGATGAAGCAGGATTCGGTGGCCGCGCTTGCTTGGTTTGATCGGCGAAAGAGGTTGGGTAGCTTTGATACCAAATCCCTCGATCCCAGCACGAGCCTCGGACGTCAGTTCGAAGTGCGTCTGCTCGGGAAGCTGCTTGAAGACGATGTCTCGGCGGTGCAGTCACGTCTTGCAGCTCTTCCCGATGATGAAAAAAAATCGCTCCTGAAATCAGCCACCCTGATGGGGCAGGGCAAGGGCCTTTCTGCAAATTACCTCGCTCTCCTCCGGGAGCATCTCCCGGAGGAGGAGCTCTACGTGGCTCTGGCAGACGCCTTCGGTCAGCAAGTCTTCCGCGGAAATTTGCCCGAGCTCAATGAACAAGCTGAGAAAGCGGGACTCGCACCTGCCGAGAAAGAAGCCGTCATTAAGAAAATAACGGAAAATTTTGCCCGTCCTTGGGACAGGAAGCCCGCTGATCTCATCGAGATCTATGCTTGGGCAAATAGGGAAGCACCCGGGCAGGCTGCTGAGCTTACGGGCCAAACCTTCGCTCACTATGCCGGGCATCGGAATACCGATTTCACCGAGACTTTTCGCGAGGTCCTGAAGGCGGTTGAGACTCAGGAAGAGCCTGCCATTCTGAATCATTTCATCAGCTCACTGAAGGAGTCTCAACGTCATCTTGAGGGCATCGAGGATTCTGATCTCCAGACAACCTACCGCGAGCTCATCGAAACACTCCCCACTAGCTCCGATCAGTAATTTTCACCTCATCTGCGAATGATCTACTCACTTATTATCGCCGCCCTCATCTTGGGAATCGCCGCATTTTTCGGAATCAAGCAGAGCGAGCGTCTTGCCGATCTGGAAACCCGATGGCTGATCTTGAGCGAAAAAGCGGAACAGGATGATGTCCCCATCGATCCAGCCGAGCCTTATGCACTTGATCGTCTGAGTCATCGCAGCTCACCTGCTGCGCGTAAGGAGACGATTGGCGCCTTCGGCGAAAAACTCATCGCTTTTATGAATGAGGTCAGAGAGGCCGAAAAAGAAGACGGCGCGAGTAACATCGAGATTCAGCAGCGAGGAATTAAGCTTCTCTCTGAACTGAATCATTTTTCTGGCTCCGAAATAGAGCTTCTGGTCGAGCGTATCCTTTCTGAAGAGGGAATTGAGGAGAGTTCTAAAAACGAGCTGGTCACGATGTCGATCATGATGCTCAGCCAGGACGAGCCCGAGACGGCTCTTTCGCTCTTTCTTGAGACGAAGGATCGTATTTTCAAAGGGGGAGCGATGGATAAGCACTTCATCGGCACGGCAGTTGCCTCGCTCGCAAAACGTGATCCCCGCGCAGCAGTCGATTGGTTCATCACGAATAAGGACGCGATAGGGGAGCTTGATGACGGGACGCGCGTCCAGATTCTCGAGGGAGCGGCTGGCAATATGAATGGTGCCTTCGACATCATCGATGAACTTGGCTTTGAGAATAAAAGTCGCGCCTTTGGAGTGATCGGATCCCGCGTGACTGCCAAGTCGCTCCCTGATTTTCTCAAGGTGATCCGTGCAGAGAAGGACCCACTCGCTTCGAATAATGCTTTCTTAAGCTTGGCCAAGAGTCCCTTTGCGCAGAACATTGAGAAAGCAACAAGCCTTCTCGAAGGGGGAAAGCTCTCTTCTCAAGAGAGTCGACTTTTTCTCGATGGTTTGGATTATCACTCGCTAAAAGAGGGAACTTCCCAGTGGCTCGATTGGATGACGGACGGCGGAAAAAAATATTCTAACATGAGCGAGTCTCTCATTAGGGACTGGACTCGGAATGACTACCGCGCAGCCGGAGAGTGGGTGAACTCCGTCGATGAGGGCCCTAAGCGGGACCGGGCAAAGGCCGCTTATGCCCGGACGCTGGCCGAGCACGAGCCCGCAGGCGCCGCAGTGTGGGCTGAAAGTCTTCCGAAAGGGGCACAGCAAAACAAAGTTCGCGCTGAGATCTATCGTTACTGGAAAAAGAGCGACCCAGCGGCTGCTTCCGCCTATGGCCAGAAGCACGGGCTTGGCCAGTGATGATCCCCTTTAAGAAAAGGTCACCTCACCCCAGCGGTCGGGGAGGTGCATGTTGACCGCGCCTTGCGGGCTCCAGACCCAGTTGTTTTCGGGATGATCTTGCTCGTCGGGATTGAGACTCTCCGCGATGGGCGTGCCGTGGGTCGGAATGCGCTTGTAGCTGCCATCGACAATCTGATGCTCCCACTGGACACGTGAAAAATTGATCTTCCACAGGTCACCGGGAAGGGGTGGGGAAGTACGCTTTTTGTGATACTTCGCCAGATCCTTCCAGGGGAAGGCGATCTCGACCGACCAGCCTTCATCGGTATCGGAGGGGTCATTGATACTGCCTCTGATCTGCACTGCGCTTTTGAGACCGGGAAGATTGCATCCGAGGATCGGAACGCCGCCTTCGCCGTAGGGCTTGGGGAGGCTGAGTTCCCAGATCGTGCCGAGGGCATTGATCTCAAATTCGTAATAATTGAGTCCATCGCTATCGGGATCGATGAAGACCTCGAAATCGTTGTCCTCAAACATCACCGCATTTTTCTTGGTGATCGTCCCCCAGACATGCGGTTCCTCCAGTTCCGCGCCGATGTAGAGGTAGTCATCATCCCAACCCATCTTGACCCGCGTGCGGTAGTAGGGCTTCAGTGATGGGTCGCCGGTGATATCGGCGAAGTCATCCGTCCACGGTAGTTCGTTCCAAGCAGGATCGGTGAGCGAGCCATCGATCTTGATCGGGCTGGTGACCCGCTGGCAGTGGTAGCGGCGTGGGGTCATCTTAAAAAGTGAGCTCGATGGTGGCGCTCGCGGCTGAAGCGGGATCAAAGCGCTCATTGAGCGAATCCCAGAGGGCCTGTGTTTTGCGTTCGATCTTTCCTTTAAACTTCTCCTTCCCATTGAGGGTGATGGTTACGGGCTGATCGAGATTGAGAAGTGAATCACTCAACCTCACGATGATTTTTTCGAGGCCCTCGGCTTTGATTGTGATTTTCTGCCCACTGACTTGAGCGATCACGTCCTGACCCTTTTTGGCGGAGCCTTCCGGCACGGAGAGCCAGTAGAAGCGGTCGTGCGTCCGTCCGCTCTGATGCCATACGATTTTCTTTGGCCAAGTCTCGCGCTGATACTCCGCCATCCACGGGAGGGCGGCGCGGTCCTTTCGGTCCATCCAGTGGCCGAGGCCTTCATAAATCGTCACTTTGTGTGAGTAGCCCTTGCGGTCTTTTCTCTGAAGCGCACTGAGTTTCTTTCCCCACTCGGCGGCAATTTTATTCCGTTTATAGGCCGCATCATTTCCGCCCATGAAGATCATGAAGGGGAGATTGCGCAGGCCGAGCGGGTTTGCGTCATTTGGATGACCCGCCATCATGGCGGCAGCGGCAAAGCGGTCCGCCATGCGGGGCGCGAGTTGATAGACGCCATCGCCGCCCGCCGAGTAGCCCATGAGATAGACCTTGTTCGGGTTCACGCCACGTAGGGCGATCATGTTTTCGATGAGGCGGTCAAAGAGGTCGTCGATGTGACTCTCATGCCAGAGGTTCCACGTGTTGGTGGGGGCACGGGGCGCTACGACAATGCCTTCTTCAGGTTCGTAGAGTTGGATCTGGTTCTTCCACTGCTGGTCATTGACGCGCGGGGGGGCGCCGCCGCCACCGTGCATTGAGATCCAGAGCGAGCGGCCATCAGTTGGTCGCTTTCCGAACTGACGCTCAAGATACTTCATTTCCTTGCCGGTCGCTTTTACCACGCGGGCCTCAAGCTCTGCCTTGCGCGCTTCGAGTGAATCTTGGGTAAGGGTCGTGGCGATGAGGGCCGTCGCCATTTGTGCTTCTTCTTTTGAGAGGGGAGCTTCGGGGATGGAAAGGTGGCGCTCCTCCGGGAGAAGTTTGAGCCACTCAGAAATGACGGACGTTGCTGAGCCAGGGTCGTCCCAGTAGAGATCGATGGTGCTTTCGCCAGCTGCCTCAACGAGGATCTCGGTTTCGCGGGTCGTCCCCTCGTAGGAAATACTCAGTAACTGAGGTTTCCCGGTTGGGACCTTCACGCTCGCCATGTCATTGAGATCTGCGGTCCCAGCCTTGGTGGTCACCTTTTGCTCGCCGAGCGAGATCTCGGCGACGATGCGCTGGCCGTCTCTTTTATCCCAGAGGCGGAGGTTGGCGAAAGCGCCTGCTGATTTTTTTGTCTCCTTGACGTAGTGGCTGGTGACATTGACGGCGGGGACATTTTTATTTTTGAGGTTCCAGACCATCGGGAAATGATGGTCCGTCTTTTTCCACGAAGTGGCCCAAATCGAGTGCTTCCAGTTATCGGCGATGGCCTTGGAGGCGTCGTTTGTGAACCAGCCACGGTCGAGCCCCTTCGCATCGTATTCATCAGCGCCAGTAAAGGCCCACTTTTCACCATCGTAAATTTCAACCCAGGTATGGTTTCCGCGCTTATTCGACCAGAGTGCTGTCCCGGCAATGCGGGCTGGCACGCCGACGGAGCGGCAGGCATCGACGAGGATGATCGAGAGCCCGGTGCAGGTCGCCATTCCAAGTTTTTGTGACTCAGAGGGACTCTGGTTAGGGGCCTTGCGGCCAGTGTTGTAATGAACCTTGATCAGGTTGAAAAAGTCCTTGTTGATCGCTTGAGCGGCCTCAGTTGATGAGGTGCTGCCTTTCACTATCTTACGGCATTTTTCATAGAACTCGGGACGCCAGCTTTCGCGGGTTTCATCGAGTGACGCGTAGGGGAGGACATTGTTGAAAAAGATCTCTTCGGGCAGTTCTTTCGCCCACGGGAATTCCTCGCGAGCCTTGAGAGCGAGGTCGAGATTCTCGATGAGGAACTCTTTCTTGAGTGAGTCAATGTCTTCAGGCGGCATGTGCTCCATTAAAAAGGTGGCCGCCTTTTCCGCGAAAGCTCCCCGAGTCGCCGCTTCCTTCAGAAAGCTCTCAATCTGGGGGCTTTTCCCAAAAGAAAAGGTAACACTCAATAAAAGTGTCATCCCTGTGATAAAAATCCTCATGGGAGGAAAATAACCATGCTCCGGATTCGGGCAAGCATTCTCCTCCTGCGAAGGGATCGTCTACTCGTTCGGAACGCTCACTCGGAAGAAAAGCTTCGATTGGCCGAGGCCCTAGAGTCGCATTAGCGATTTCCCGAGCGTCCGCCACCACCGCCACCGCTACTTCTGCGACCGCCACCGCTGAATGGTCGTCTGGACCCGCCACCACCGCCACCGCCCTGTGAGCTGCGACCTTGTGGGCGTCCGCCCCGCCCACCACCGCCACCACCTTGGCCGCGGCCACCGCCACCACGACGTCCACCACCGCCACCGCCTCGGGAGACTTTGGGTCTAGGGACACGTGCGCCGAGCTTGGCTTCTGGGAGAGGGACGCTCGGCTCGTGACCGGGTAGAAATTTCCGCTCGATCAAGCGACCGATGAGTTTTTCAACATCCACAAGAAGGTGAAGTTCCTCCGCTGCGACAAGCGAGACCGCCTCACCACTCGATCCGGCACGACCGGTGCGGCCGATGCGGTGGACGTAGTCTTCAGGGACTTCAGGTAGGTCAAAATTGACGACGTGGGGAAGTTGGTCGATGTCGATTCCGCGAGCGGCGATATCGGTCGCGACGAGCACGCGGATTTTTCCGGCCTTAAAATCAGCAAGCGCGCGGGTGCGGGCATTTTGACTTTTATTCCCGTGAATGGGAGCAGCGCCGATGCCTTTTTTCTCAAGGAAGGTCGCGAGCTTGTTGGCTCCGTGCTTGGTGCGGGAAAAGACGAGAACCTGCTGCCAGTCACCGCCTTCGATAAGGTCGGCGAGCGCGTAGGCTTTGTCGGTCTTGTTCACTGGGCAGATCCACTGGGTCACCGTCTCGGCGGTGGTGTTGCGCGGGCTGACTGAGATCTCGATCGGGTCATTGATTAGGCCCTTGGCAAGCTGACGGATGTCCTTTGAGAAAGTGGCGGAGAACATCAAGTTCTGGCGCTTGTAGGGGAGGGCCGCGATGATTTTTTTAATGTCGTGGATGAAGCCCATGTCGAGCATCCGGTCCGCTTCATCGAGAATGAGAACCTCGAGCTGCTTGAAGTCGATCGCACCTTGTTGGTAGAGGTCCAAAAGACGACCCGGGGTGGCGATGAGGATATCGACGCCGCGACGGAGCTTACTGATCTGCGGATTCGCTTTCACTCCGCCGAAGACGACGGCATTGGTCAGTTTTAGGTGCTTGCCGTAGGCAGTGACACTTTCAGAAACCTGCGCCGCGAGCTCGCGGGTCGGGGTGAGGACGAGCGCGCGGACTTGGCGATCACGGGCGGGTCTTCCTGGTGCAAGTTTATGAAGAAGGGGGAGAGTGAAGCCTGCGGTTTTACCGGTGCCGGTCTGAGCTGCTGCCATGACATCGCTGCCAGACATGACGGCGGGAATTGCTTGCGCTTGGATCGGAGTAGGAGTGTCGTAACCGGTATCGGTGACGGCTTTCAGGATGAGTGGGTCGAGACCCAGGGAGTCGAATTTTACCATAAGAAGGTTTGCTGACCTTCTTGAGAGTAGGATTCATTCCTTCAAACAGCGGCCTCGCGCGGGCAGAGAGCAGTTACTTTAGGAAAGATTACAAGAGCGAAACGAGCCTAATTGATAGGAGAGGAAAATCAGTCGCGCGAGTTTACCAAGCGAGTAGGCTTTAAAAAAATGAGCACTTCCCCCAAACCTGATGAAGAAAAAAACGTGATCTCGAAGTGGATCGCCCACGTTCTTGATGACCTCATCTGCATCCCCGGCACGGATCGTCGCATTGGGCTCGACCCCATTATTGGCCTCATTCCCGGAGTGGGCGATTTCCTCACCTCGACAGGTGGACTCGCCCTTCTCGCCGCTGGAGCAAAGCGCCGTGTGCCTAAGACGGTCTACCTGCGCATGACTTCGAACTGGGTCCTTAACTCGCTCGTTGGCGCGATTCCCTTTGTCGGCGATGCCTTTTCCTTTTGGTATAAATCGAATCGACGGAACTACGATCTCCTCAATGCGCATCTTGAAAACACCACCGAAGCTGAGCGAAAGAAAGGTGGCGGCTGGTGGGGCGTCATCATTTTGGGGATTGCCGTCCTCTTCGTGATCAGCATGTTTGTGCTAATCGGAATTGGGATCGCGGCGTTGATGAAGGGATAGAATTCTAAATTCAAAGATTCTCATCGCTCAGCTCGCTCGCTAAACCATCCTCATGCTCGCCAAGCGAATCATTCCTTGTCTCGATGTCACCAATGGCCGTGTGGTCAAGGGGACGAATTTTGTCGATCTCCGCGATGCTGGAGATCCGGTCGAGTGCGCCATTGCTTATAATGAGCAGCAGGCGGATGAGATTGTCTTTCTTGATATCACCGCCTCATCAGACGGTCGTGAAACGATGGCCGATGTGGTGAAAGAGACTGCGTCAAAATGTTTTGTCCCGCTGACCGTAGGCGGAGGTATTCGCACCGTCGAGGACATGCGCCGCATGCTTCTCGCAGGCGCTGATAAGGTCGGCGTGAATACCGCCGCCATCACACGACCGGAGGTGGTCGATGAAGGCGCGAAGGCTTTCGGAAACCAGTGCATCGTCGTCGCGATCGACGCCAAGCAGATCGGTAATGGTAAGTGGGGTGTCTTCACTCACGGCGGGCGAAACCGCGTCGAAGGGCTTGATGCCATCGAGTGGGCCAAGGAAGTTTACAATCGTGGTGCCGGCGAGATTCTTCTCACCAGCATGGATGCCGATGGCACCAAAGACGGCTACGACATTTCACTCACCCGCGCCGTGAGCGAGGCGGTGGGAATCCCGGTGATCGCCAGTGGGGGAGCGGGGAACCTCCAGCACATGGTGGATGTTCTCGATGAAGGAAAAGCCGATGCGGTTCTCGCTGCGAGCATCTTCCACTTCGGTCAGCACACCGTGCCGGAAGCGAAGGACTACTTTAAGAAGCACGGCGTCCCCGTGCGGCCCGCTACCGTTTCGCACTAGCACGCGAGATCCAGCGGTAGGCGAGACAGCCGAAGAAGGCGACGCCCGCGAGATCGAAGTAGAAGTCTGCGACTGAAAAGGTGCGGCTGGGAATCCAGTGCTGCGAGATTTCCTCGGCGGCGGTTAGCAAAAGGAGCACCGTGAGCACCTGCAGGGTCGCCTTTTTCGGCGGAGCCGGAAGTCGTGGTGCGATTGCCACTACGGCAAGAAAGCTGAGCCCGCCCATCAGGAAAAAGTGCCCCGCTTTGTCAAGGTATCGCATCCCGCCAAGAGGGCCGAGCCAGGGCATTGGAGCTCCCTTGTTTACCTGCACGATGACGAAGACGATGAATCCGGCGAAACCGATGAGGGCGATATCTCCAAGGCGGCGTGGCATGTGGGTGGACTCTGATTTGAAATGGGTCAGTTGCAAAAGAAAGAAGCCCTGCCATTGTGCAGAATGCTCTGACTCCTCTGTAAAGCAGCTGAGACCAGATCCGGTCGGATTTGGCTCGGCATCATGGTGCTTCTCGGTCTCGCCGCCTTTGCCTGCACTCGGCTCGCGACATGAAAATCCTGCTCCTCTTCCTCCTACCTCTAATCTCACGTGCCGAACTGGTGGTGGAGGTCTCGGGCGCAAAAAATGACAATGGGAAGATAGGACTCCTCGTCTTTCATAAGGCGGAGGGCTTCCCTGACGCGAGTGAGAAGGCGCTCCACCGAGTTGAGCAGGTCGCAAAAAAGGGATCTCTGATATTCAAACTCCCCGATCTCAACCCCGGGAGCTACGCCTTCGTAGTGCTCCACGATGAAAATAAAAACCAGAAGCTCGATAAGAATTTTATCGGTTATCCTAAAGAAGGTTTCGCGATTTCTAACTACTCAAAAATCGCGCGGCCGAAGTTTGCCAAGGCCCTCGTGGAGAATCCGATGTCGCCTCTGAAGCTCAAGTTGCTTTACCCCTAGCCCCAACCTGTTAATTCTCCGCCGTGGGCTACGAAGATCGTGATTATATGAGGCAGGGTCCTGGACAAGGTCCGGGTGCATCGGCGCCCCGCCCACCCGGCCACTTCGATGGTGCTCCGGTCGCGAAGTTTCTTTTGATTGCGAATGTCGCGATCTATCTTCTGGGTAATTTTCTGATGAAAGATGGGCAACACTCCGCTTTCGCGAAGTGGGGAGCTTTTTCAATCACTGAGGGCTTTTATGATTTTCAAATCTGGCGCGTTCTGACTTTTCAGTTTCTGCATGCCGATAGCGGTCATCTTTTGGGAAACATGCTAGGAATGTTTTTCTTCGCCCCGCACGTGGAGCGCTGGATGGGGAGCCGTCCTTTCACCTTCTACTACTTTCTCTGTGGCATCGCCGGTGTCGTCTTTTATTCCTTTCTCTATTTCACCCCCGGGATCATGGATCAATATGCTCCCTACACCCGAATGGTCGGAGCATCGGCGGGGCTCTTCGGAATTCTTGCGGCCTTTTATAAAATCGCGCCCAATGCCAAGGTTTACCTCTTTTTCATCATCCCGATGCCGATGCGTGTCTTCGCCATGGGCTATTTTGCGATTCAGGTCCTGGGTGTTCTTTTCGATTGGGATAATGCGGGCGGCTCGGCAGGGCACCTCGGCGGGGCGCTCTTTGGGTTAGCTCTCATTAAGTATCAGCCACTGCGCTCTT
Source organism: Akkermansiaceae bacterium (assembly GCA_039769075.1). GTDB lineage: Bacteria > Verrucomicrobiota > Verrucomicrobiia > Verrucomicrobiales > Akkermansiaceae > SW10. The sequence goes on from JBDMZE010000031.1 coordinate 59,103, forward strand.
GGCTCATCCGCATTTCCGAGATCGGTCAAAAGGGAGGGGATTCTCGCGTAAAGACTGCCAAAATCGTCCGCGAGCGCAGTCTCTCGCCTATCGAGCAGAGTAAAGAGGTCGACCGCATTCTTGAAAAAATCAGCGCCCATGGGATCCAGTCCCTCACCGATAAAGAGCGTGAAACTCTCGACAAAGCCCGCCGAAAATGACCGATCACGAAATGATGACCTGCGCCGAGCCTGGTCGCCAGATTGAGAGACTCCGCGCCATCATGCACCGTCTCCGGGCACCGGGTGGCTGTCCTTGGGATGCGGAACAGTCGCATGAGTCGATCATCTCGAATCTTATCGAGGAGACTTACGAAACGGTGGCTGCGATTAAGGCGGGCGATGACGTAAATCTTGAGGAAGAGCTTGGGGATGTCCTGCTCCAAGTCGTTTTCCATGCCGAGATCGCGCAGGAAGATGAGCGCTTCGATCTTGATTCGATTGCTCGTGGAATTTCCGACAAGCTCGTTCGCCGCCACCCGCACGTCTATGGCGCTTCTGAGGTCTCATCGACCAATGGCGTTTTGATGCAGTGGGAAGAAATTAAACGCGCGGAGAAAGGGGATCAGGAAAAGTCCTATCTCCATAGCGTGGGCAATGGGCTTCCCGCGCTTTTGAAATCAGCAAAGCTTCAGAAAAAAGCAGGCAAGATCGGCTTCGACTGGCCTGGCACCGATGGCATCGTTGAAAAAATCGAGGAAGAGTTCGGCGAGGTGAAGGAAGAGCTTGCGAAGCATCAGGTCGGCAAGCCTGCCAGTGCAGAACTTCAAGCTGAGATCGGGGACCTTTTATTCATCGTCACGAATCTAGCACGGAAGCTTGGCGTCGATCCCGAGGTCGCGCTTGAGGGGACGAATCAGAAGTTCCTCGACCGCTTCGCCTACATCGAAGCATGCCTGAAGCGAGATGATATCTCGCTCGAAGACGCCACTCTCGAAAAGATGAACGGCTACTGGAACGAGATGCGGAAGGCGTAGGATAACCGTCTCGGTTGTCTTCCTTCGTGCCGAATGAGTGTCCGTTTGCTAGAGGGTGGGAAGAGGCAGCCGGGACGGTCATCCTGCTCAATAATAGGTAGTGTAGCTCACTTAGGTAGTGCATTTTTCAGATCGAGAGGAACTGCCCCACGCTCCACTGCGATGCCTTGGTAGAAGATCGTGGGGCGAACATTGTGACATCTTTTTTTGATCCGAGACTTTGTCGTTGCCCTTTTTATCGCTCTCCCTTACTTCCTCCCTCGTCAGGAACCGCGGAGTGTGGGCTGGTGGACCGGGTCAGGTCGGAAACGAAGCAGCCCCAACTTGTCCCCCATTGCCGTGGTTTCCTGGCACTTTTTTTGCCGCTTATTCAGTGGAGGCTGGCATCCCCGACGAGGCTTTATAACCTGAGCGCGTGTCCGCTCACTTGCTCCCCGATGGTTCCGCCTTTCCCTCGCCCGGACTGGGCACTTGGAAACTCCCCGAAGAACGCACTCCTGAGATTATCCATCATGCGATCGAGCTCGGCTATCGCCACCTCGATTGCGCCGCTGACTACGGAAACGAAGAGTTGGTAGGAAAAGGAATTACGTCTGCGCTGGCAGCCGGTCTTTGTGAGCGCGAGGACCTTTGGGTAACCTCCAAGCTCTGGAATACTGATCACGAGCCACCGCACGTCCGCGCTGCTTGCGAGCGCTCGCTGAAGGATCTCGGCCTCGAATATTTAGACCTCTACCTCATCCACTTTCCCATCGCGCTCGAATATGTCGACCCGGCGATGCGCTACCCCGCAGGTTGGGTCGATCCTGCTGAAGAAAATGGGGCGATGAAGCAAATCCGCGTCTCTTATGCCGAGACTTGGAAGGCGATGGAGCAACTCGTCGATGACGGCCTCGTGAAGCGGATCGGTGTTTGTAATCTCACCGCTGCGGGTCTGCGTGAGGTCCTCAGCTACGCGCGCATCCGCCCCGCCACTCTGCAGGTCGAGCTTCATCCTTACCTCTGCCAGAAGGCGCTCGTGCGCTACGCCCAGTCAGAGGATATCGCGGTCACCGCCTTTTCCCCCTTCGGTGCGGATTCATACATCACGCTTGGAATGGCGGAGGCCTGCGATCGCCTTTTGGATCACGAGGTGATTGTGAAAATCGCAGCTGCGCATGACCGATCACCCGCGCAGGTTCTCATCCGCTGGGCGATGCAGCGGGGCACGATCCCAATCCCGAAAAGCCAATCTTCTGAGCGCCTCCGTGAAAATCTTCATCTTGATTTCGTGCTGAGTTCGGAGGAGTTGGAAACGATTTCTTCTCTCGACCAACATCGGCGCTTCAATGACCCCGGCGTCTTTGGTGAGCTCGCCTTCAATACATTCTACCCCATCTTTGATTAAATGAACTCTCTCTCAGGAAAAAAAGTCCTCGTTACTGGCGGCGGTAGTGGAGTCGGCCTCGGTGCCGCCCGTGCCCTCCAAGAAGCAGGATGTTCCGTCACGATCTGTGGACGCAGTGAGGCGAAGCTTCGCGAAGTCGCGGGTGATTCTCTCAATGTCGTGGCCTGTGATATTTCAAAGCGCGATCAGGTGGAGGCTCTTTTCCAGCAGATCGATGCTCCCGAGATTGTTGTGAATGCCGCCGGAATCAATATCTTGAACCGCCGAGTAGAAGTCCTCACTCCAGAGGATTTTGAAAAGGTGATCGCGATCAACTGCACCGGTTTTTTTAATGTCCTTCACGCCGCTCTCCCTGCAATGCGTGAGCGAGAGGACGGCCTCATTTTTAACATCTCCTCCATCGCCGGAAAGCGAGCCTACCCGCTCGCGGGAGCCGCCTACGCCGCTTCGAAATTTGGAGCCTCTGGCCTTGCCTCTGGAGTGGGCGCGGAGGAGCAGGCGAATGGAATCCGCATTACGAGCATCTGCCCCGGCGAGATTAACACGCCCATCCTAAATGACCGCCCGGTCAAGGTCCCTGATGAACAAAAGGCCCGCATGATCCACCCCGAGGACATCGCCTCGCTCATCGTGACCATTGCCCAGCTTCCAGCGCATGTCGTTGTGCCAGAGCTGGTGATCAAGCCACTCTATCAGGAGTATATTTAGCTAGGGTCTGATCTTCGGTTCTGAGTGCCACTCATGTGCGATGTCGCGCATGAGGAGACCGTGATCAAAGGTGATGCTCCCTTCTGGAAATAGAGAGTGGTCATCGAAATATAATGATCGAATTCTCGAGACAGCGAGTGCCGAGGCTTGCCAGTCGTCGACTTTTAAGAGGAGTCCATCGAGGACACAGGAATCTGGTCGGGCTGAGTAGCCGATGCAGCCTGCTTCGAAGAAAGCCGACGATTCCGTGAGGCTGCCGAAGATCGAATTATCAGGGAGCTTATCCGCTTCCTTTGCAGTCACCTCCAAAGGTGTCTCACCTTTGTGTCGGGCCTTTATTCCAATCTCACCTTCCGTGTCTGAAACTGAAAAGTCCGAGAGGTGATGGACGCCCGGAAAAATTCTTCCGCCTGCCAGCGTATTCAGGCGCGAGTCGGTATCACGGCGGGGGACGAAGACGCCTTCCTGATCATTTTCCCATTCTACTGCGATGCGATGGGCCGAATTCTCACTCGCGATTCCTAAGAATTCGGGAAGTCCCTTCGGTCGCACTTTTTCCAGCCGGATCAGGCAGATTCCGGCGATGGCATATCCTTGAACCAGCTTCGGACGGAAGCCCTTGGGAAGCAGGGGAGTGACGATTTCAGGGTCGATGCGGTAGTTGAGCAAAAGTCGCCGTCGGATCACTCCGCTGATGGTGGGGATGTTCAACGTCCGAATTTGAGGCTAGCGCCTTTCTTCCGATCGGCAACTTCCTCCTTGTTAGCTTGTGAGCTGATGTTTTGGCTAGAGAGATGAATTTAAAGCACTTCGCTCTTTTTTTGATCTTCAACCTTCCTGTCTTCGGTGAAGACTCTTCCTGGCCTGGGAAAAAATCCAAGTTTCATGGTTTCGATCTCTACGATTTCAAGGTCGAGGACCTGAGTTGTAAGATGGTTGTTCCAGAAAAGATCGCGGAAGGTAAACCTTGGATTTTGCGCGCCCGCTTCTTCGGTCACGAGCCGCAGACTGATATCGCTCTGTTAAAAAAGGGCTTCCACGTGGCCTACTGCAATGTCTCGGGTCTCTACGGCGCACCCGCTGCCGTTGCTCGCTGGGATCGCTTTTACGAGCACCTGACGAAGATGGGCTTTGCTAAGAAAGTAACTCTTGAGGGGATGTCGCGTGGCGGACTCATCATCTATAATTGGTCGGCAAAGAACCCCGAAAAAGTGGCCTGTATTTATGCCGATGCTCCAGTTTGTGACTTTAAAAGTTGGCCCAAGGTCAATCCCGCCATCCTTAAGGCCTACGGATTTACCGAAGCGGAAGCTCGTGCTTACAAAGGAAACCCAGTCGATAATCTCGCCCCACTCGCGAAGCATAAGATTCCCGTTATCCACGTCGTAGGAGAGGCTGATAAGGTGGTTCCAGTGGCGGAGAATTCCGATGTCATCGAGGAGCGCTACAAGAAACTCGGTGGCGAGATTAAGGTCATTCGCAAGCCGGGCGTGGGGCACCATCCTCACTCACTGAAGGATCCGAAGCCGATCGTGGACTTCATCCTTTCTCATCAATCGTAATGATGAAAAGTGTCGTTGTCACCGCTTCCCCAGCAACAGCAGAGAGCCTCAGACCGGATCAGAAACAAAAACGGCCTTACCGGGAAGTTTGTGACAGATCGAATCCCTTGAATGTTCGTCCTTGAACCTCTTGCTGCGATAGCCAGAATCCGCGGCTCGGCGACAAACCGGTTATTTCTATGAGCAATCAGGCAACTTTTGAGGAAATTGGGCAGGTTCTGCGCGATCACGATTCCTTCGTGGTGGCGAGTCATGTCCGCCCTGATGGGGATGCCATTGGCTCGATCCTAGCGCTCGGTCATGCGCTGGAGGGCATCGGGAAAAGGGTGCGCTATCTCAATGAGGACGGATGTCCTGAGTCACTCGCCTTTCTTCCGGGTTCGGAAAAGGTGGAGGTTTCTTCGCAAGCCGGAGCCGTGGACGTGGAGATCGCGATCTGTCTCGATACCGCAGCTCATAGCCGCGTGGGTCCAGTGACCCTTGAGATCGTGAACTCAGCCAAGATGATCATTAATATCGACCATCACATCTCCAATCCGGGATATGGGAAGCTCAATTTCATCGATGACAAGAGCCCCGCGACGGGCCAGATCATTTACAATCTTATCAAGGCGCTTGATCTTCCGCTCTCTGAAATCAGCCGGGATTCGATCTATGTCGCAACTTCGACGGACACGGGCTCCTTTCAATACCCCGGAACGACGCAGCAGACCTACGAGATGGCCGCTGATCTGGTGGCGCACGGATTGAATGTCGGTGAGATCAATCAGCTCACTTACGACAATCAGCCATACCGGCGCGTGGAGCTTTTGCGCGCGCTGCTGAATACTTTGGAACTCTCTGGAGATGGGAAAGTGGGTTGGTGGCACCTCACGAATGAGACGAAGGAAAAATTCTCACTCATCGATGACGACTCGGAAGGGATGATCGATAACATCCGCTCGATTCAAGGCGTCATCATCGCTGTCTTCTTCGAGGAAATCGATGCTGGGAAAATTCGCGTCTCAATGCGTTCGAAGGACAAGCGAATCAATTGTAGCGAACTCTGCGGAATCTTCGGAGGTGGTGGTCATGCTCTCGCTGCTGGCATCCGCATGGCGGGCCCTCTTTCCGATGCCCGCGATAAAGTCCTTGCTGAAGTGCGCAAGGCCATCGACTCACTCTAACAATTTTTTTTACATAATATGCAAGCCCCCCAAGATCTTCCCAGTGGTGTCCTTCTCATCGATAAGGAACCGGGTATGACCTCTCACGATGTCGTCGCGATCGCGCGCCGCCAGCTCAAGATGAAGAAAATCGGCCACTGTGGTACGCTCGATCCCATGGCGACCGGTCTTCTCATGCTGGTGATCAACCGCGCGACCAAAATTCAGGACCTCCTCATGAGTGAGGATAAAACCTACGTCGGGACCATCACGCTTGGCTCGACCACTTCGACACAGGACAAGGAAGGCGAGATTGTGGAGGAGAAAGAAGTGCCTGATCTCTCCGAAGAGCAAATTCGTGGTGCTTTTGATAAATACATGGGCGACTTCGAGCAAATCCCTCCCATGGTCTCGGCGATTAAAAAAGATGGGGTCCCTCTCTACAAACTGGCTCGAAAAGGGCAGGTGGTGGAGCGTGCCCCGCGTCCCGTCTTCATTACAAATTACGAACTCACCCGCACCGAGCTTCCCGAGATTGATTTCTCGGTCGATTGTTCAAAGGGTTTCTACGTGCGCTCCTACGCACATGACATCGGCGCGGACCTTGGCTGCGGCGGGCACCTGAGTGCGCTTCGCCGGACCCGCTCGGGTCGCTTTACCTTGGACCGCGCTGTTCCTGTCAATGTCCTCAAGGAAGCGTCCTCAGAAGATCTCATCAAATCCTTTATCAGCCTCGCTGAGATCTCGCTCATGCGGGGTGCCTAATTTCCGATGAAAAAGTTTCCCGTCATCTTTCTCGCGCTGAGTCTTCCGCTCTACATTCTTGATCAAATCACGAAGTGGTGGGCGGTCGGGAAATTCACCGAGCCACGCGAGCCATACACGATGACGGCAGATGATAAGATCGAAGTCATCGATGGCGTGCTTTGGTGGACCCGCCTTCACAACCAAGGGGTGGCCTTCGGTTTTGGAAATGGCACCACCTGGGCACCGCTTGTTTTTACAATGGTGCTCGTCTTGGCGCTGATAGGAATCACGATTGCTTGGAAAAAGGGCTTCTTTAATACCAAGCCTCTCCGGCTAGCCGCAGCACTTCTCATCACAGGAGTGTTGGGGAATCTCACCGACCGCTTGGTGCAGGGCTTCTATCTCGAACAACACGTCGAGAAGGACTTCGTGACCCGGCTTTCGAAGGGCTACGTCGTTGATTTTATCGATGTGAAAATCCCGATCTACGGGCACTGGCCTACTTTTAATGTCGCCGATTCCTGCATCTCGATCGCCGCTGTCCTTCTTTTTCTCTCAGCCTTCCGGCCGGATGAGAAAAAAGATGATCTGGTTTCTTTGGAATCGTGATATTCTTAGCGCGATGAGAGCTCGCTTTTTTCGGTTTCTGTTTTTTTCTGACGCTTCGTCAGCGTGCTCTCACCTGTCGGCGCGCAGTCGATGCGGTCCCGGGATGAGATTGGACCGATCCCCGAATCCCGTGTCTACGATCACGACAATGTCTACCGCTCGAAGCCCGAGGTCTTAGCCCGCATGTCAGAGCATCTTAAGCAGCTCAAAGTGGAGCATGATTTCGATGCCTACCTCGTAGTTCACTCGGGTCTGATCGGCATCGACGTCGTCGAGCTCGCTAACAGCTACCGGAAGGCATGGATCGATGACAAAAGTGACGGCTTGGTCTTCGTCATGGATATCCAGTCCTTCACTGGAGGAGACGTCGGGCGATCCCGAGATCTCTAGTAGGGGAAATTCATGAAGGGGGGGATCATGCCCCGCATGCTTTTGACCGAGTTCGATGTCCTCGTCAGCGATGCCAGTGAGCAGATGAACAAGGAAGGTGAGAACATCGGTGACGTCAGCGAAAGGGTTGAAATTTTCATCCGCGAAATCACGGATCGGATTGGCGAGCGGCTTGATCTCGATGAGAATCAGACGCCGATCAAAGACGACGCCAAGTTCGTGGGAATCATGGCCATCGGGTTGCTTGTCGTAGGTCTTTTCATCGCGATTGCCTCCAAGATATTGGGCCGATCTGATAAAAGGTCGTCCCGTCTTTACCGCTTCCCAGATGTCTTGGTGGGAGAGCGCTTGGGCGCGCCAAATGGCGGCGGCAAGGTCAGTTTTACCGATTTTGGTTCTTCCTCTTCCTCCGGGCGATGATTTTGGCCTTGGCCATCTGATAGCGCTTCTTGGGGATGAGCTTCGGGACGATCGCGGAGAGAAGGTAGACGAAAGGGTAGGTAAGAAGGAAGAGGAGGATTCCCATCGAGAGGAATCCTAGGATAAAGCTTCCAGCATTCAATGTCCCGAGGTGGGGAATTGTGATCTCAGCCTCGCCAAAAATCATCGGGATATTGAAAGTTGACCTCAGCAGATCTCCAAAGCTTTCTTGAAGGTAAATAATGGGTCCTTGGGTGGCCGGATTGGTGACCCAGCAGGCGGCAATGGTAAGAGGGATGTTAGCCCGAAGTTTCACCGCGCCCCAAGCGGCGAGGATCATCTGACCCGGGATGGGTAGCATTGCAAAAAAGAGGCCAATCGCGAGGCCGGTTGAGACAGTCTCACGGCAGGGATGCCACAGCTCGCGGTCGAACATCGGGGCAATGATTTTTTGAAGCCAGAGCCGGTTCTTCAAGGCCGGGCTCCGCAGAAAGCGGTAGGCCCGTCGCACTAAGCGAAGATAACGTTTATTAATGGCGATGCTCATTTTTCCTAAGCTGAAAGCTGCCTCCGATCTTGTTAGAATTCAAGTTCTACCAGAGAGCGTCGTATTCTTTACTGTCCTTAATCGCGCGAACTTGCTCCAGACGTTCAGAAACCTCGTCACTCCAGTGGTGGAATTCCTCGGGAATGGGGGCTTCATTTTGAACCCACTGGCCGGTGGCGGGGTGGGTGAAGCCGAGTCGCCAGGCGTGGAGCATGAGGCGGGGAGATTTGAAAACCTGCCGCGCGGGCTTCGAGTAGATGGGGTCTGCTAAAAGGGGATGTCCCATGCAGCGATTGTGCACGCGGATCTGGTGCGTGCGCCCGGTGTGGAGGGCGCAGAGGATGAGCGAGGTGCCATCAGGCGCACTGTGGAGGAGATGGAGATCGGTGATGGCGGGCTTGCCGGCTCCGGGATTGCACACGTCCATGCGCTGGCGGTGGACGGGGTGGCGGGCGATGTGATTAAAGACCGTCTGGTGCGCTTCCTTGGGAGGAGACTGCGCGACCGCGAGGTAGAGCTTGGCGGTCGTGCGCTCGGCGAATTGTGAGACGAGCCCTTGGTGGGCTTTGTCGGTCTTCGCCGCCACGATGCAGCCTGAAGTATCTTTATCCAAACGATGGACAATTCCAGGGCGCTCCACGCCACCGATGCCGGCGAGTTGCCCATCGCAGTGATGGAGGAGGGCATTGACTAAAGTTCCATCGGGATTTCCCGCCGCGGGATGGACCACCATGCCGTGGGCTTTATTGAGCACGATGAGATCGGAGTCCTCATAAATGACGGAGAGCGGGATGTTCTGCGAGATCATATCGAGCGGGGTGGGCTCTGGGATCTCGATCGTGACTTGGTCGCCTGCCTTGAGCGCCACCTTCGCTTTCACCTGCTTACCATTTAGAAGAATATGGCCTTCCTTGATTAACGCCTGCACCCGCGATCGCGAGAGATCCGGAAGTTGGGCCGCGAGGTAAGCGTCCAGCCGGTCACCGCCGGGCTCGGGGATCGTGAGGGATTGCATCGGTTGGGAGGCTAATGATTGTCCGACTCTATTCAAGAGCGGCTTTGGAGAAGCTTCTTTACGACGATTGTTCAGACTGTAGCGTCATGGCGTGAAATCTTTCTTACGGTGGGCTGTTATTTTTTTGGGATTGCAGCTGAGTGTTTCGGCTCAGAATAATAAGGCTGCGCTCCCGGTGGTGGAGATTATTTTTTTTAGCCCGAAGGACATTGATCCACCGAAGGATGCCGCCGAGGTGTTGGGGAGGGTGGCGGTAGCCACGGAGGGCTTCTTTGAGAAGGAGATGAAAAAGAGGGACTATCCGATCAAGAGGAAGGAGATCTTTGCGAGGGATAAAGAAGGTGAGATCAAGGTGTCGTATGTTCGGGGTGAGGAGAACGCGGCTACGGGGAAGTATGATCGGAACTACAACGGGCTTCCCGGGGAAATTATCAAGGAGGCAAGCAAGCCTGCGAAGTATTCAAAAAACGGCAACTGCTATTGGATTTTTGTTTATCTGGGGACGGAGCGAGAGTTCAACGGCTGGGTGGGTTATGGAACGATTAAGCGGGGAGGCTTCGGGATTGTCCGCTATCAACCTGGAGACACTTTGCTGAAGGCCAAGACACGGATTCACGAACTGGGTCATAGTCTGACACTCCCGCACATTGGACCAAAGGTGAGCGATGTCGGGGATTGCTCGTTGATGGGGCCGAACGAACCGACATACACTCGCAAGATTGGGAAGTTATGGGACTCTTATTATTTGAGTGAATCTGCGGCGGCGCGGCTATGGCATCATCCGCTTTTCTCGGGAACGCTCAGTAAAAGAGGGCAGCAAGCGAAGCGGGTTGGTCTCGCGGAGAAATCTGTCGTTTACGATGCAGAGAAGAAGTTGTTTTTGGTGAAGGGGCAGGTGGATTGTGATTTGCCGGTGCACAGTGTGATCGTTCATGACGAATCTTCAGGCCCCAATCAGGAATATTGGAGGAAGACTTATGTGGGCCGGGTTGATGGGACCGGGGGTTTTTCGATCGAGGTCGATGAGTTAAGTGATCACAAGGGGATCCTTCGTTTTTTCTTTTGTGTGGAAGGTGGGCAGACGAGCTCCTGCAAGGAATCGGTAATCTATGACTTCGGAAAGGATGGACACACGGTGCAGGGATTTATTCCGCATTCCTTTCCGCTGGCGTGCGGCGGGGTGAAGAAGATCGTGTCAGCGGAATGGGGGACGACGATGCGTCACCGTCAAGGGAAGGCGTCTGATGTCAAAGGGATCATCGAGAAGCAGACCAAGAACGGAGCGGTCTCGATGAATATCGACTATAAAATTTTGGGTGATCCTGATCCAGGAAGGACGAAGTATTTGAAAGTGAGCTACCTTCTTGAAGGGGAGGAAAAAGAACGGAAGTTCGAAGGCTGGGCGAAGGACTATTTAATTTTACCTCCGCTGGAGTTGGCAAAGCCACTGAAGAAAAAATAACCGAATCCGATTCGCTCCTTTAATCTTATAGCGCCGCTTTGATGAAGGGGGCGGTCTTGGATTTTTTGGACTTGGCGACTTCTTCGGGGGTTCCTTTGGCGATAATTTGGCCGCCTCCGGGGCCGGCTTCGGGGCCGAGGTCTAGGATGTAGTCGGCCTCGGCTGCGAGGTCCATGTGGTGCTCGATGACGACGACGGTGTGGCCTTCATCGACGAGGCGGTGGAGGACTTGGGTGAGGCGCGCGACGTCTTGCTGGTGGAGGCCGATGGTGGGTTCCTCGATGAGGTAGAGGTTGGTGTTGGTGCGGCCGACATCGGTGATCTTGGGGCGGCCTTTCGTGAGCTGGGTGATGAGCTTAAGTCGCTGCGCTTCGCCGCCGGAGACGGTGGGGCTGGGCTGGCCGAGGGTGAGGTAGCCGAGGCCGGTCTCGGCAAGGAGGGAGAGGGGTTTTTGAAGTTTAGGATGCGCGGAGAAGAATTCGGCGGCGGTCTTGATGTTGAGATTGAGGACGTCGCCGATGCTGAGGCCATTGTAGCGGATCTCTAGGGTGGCGGAGTTGTAGCGCTCGCCGTGGCAGACTTCGCAATCGATCCAGGTGGTGGGCATGAAGTCCATCTCGAGCTTGATGCGGCCGTTGCCTTTGCACTCGGGGCACTGGCCTTCCTTATTATTGAAGGAGAAGCGGGAGGCGGTGTAGCCGCGCATGCGCGCTTCGGGAAGCTGGGCATAGAGGGCGCGGATGTGATCGAAGAGTTTGACGTAAGTCGCGGGGCAGGAGCGGGAGGTTTTGCCGATGGGGGTTTGGTCGACCTCGTAGCGGTATTTGAAGTTTTCGAATCCGGTGGCTTTTTTGTAGGGCGTGTTTTTGGGATCTTTCTCGCAGGCGACGCTGAGGCAGCCGCGCATGAGGGAGGACTTTCCAGAGCCGGAAACGCCGGTGAGGACGGTGAGTCGGCCGAGGGGGATTTGGACGTCGAGGTCCTTGAGGTTGTTAATGGTGCAGCCTTTGAGCTCCAACCAATTCTTCTTGGCCTTGAGGATCTTGCGTCGCTCACCGCGCGAGGGGTGGACGAGCGGGTTGGCGAGGGCTTGGATGGTGGGGGAGTTTTTAAGGTTGGCCTTGGTAGCTGTTGGAAGGCCTTGGTAGACGATCTCGCCGCCTTCGATTCCTGCGCCGGGGCCGAGGTCGATGAGGTGTGTGGCGGCTTTGATGGTGTCTTCATCGTGCTCGACAAGGATCAGGGAGTTGCCCTTTTCCTTCAGCGCTTGGAGGGTGCCAAGGAGGGCTTCGTTATCGCGCGGATGGAGGCCGATGGTGGGCTCGTCTAGGATGTAGAGGACGCCTTGGAGATTCGAGCCGAGCTGGGCGGCGAGGCGGATGCGCTGGGACTCACCGCCGGAGAGGGTGGTGGCGGAGCGGTCGAGCTGGAGGTAGCCGAGACCGACGTGGTCGAGGAACTCGAGGCGCTGGATGATCTCGGGGAGGATGTCGCGGGCGACGAGCTGATCGCGTCCCTCGAAGTTGAGACTCTTTCCCAACCTGAGAGTGTCTTGGACGGTGAGGGAACTCAGGGCAGGGAGGCTGATTTTTGAATCCCATTCGGCCGAGGCGGGAAGGAAGACGTGGCAGCTGGATTCGCGGAGGCGTGCGCCATAGCAATCTGGGCAGGTGCGGATCTCATCGGGGTCGGCTTTGGCGGCGAGTTTTTCCTCGTGGATCTCGGCTTCGGCTTCGGAGTTGAAGCCTTTAAGGTCGAGCTTGCGACTGGTAACGTGGCCGTAGCCTCGGCAGGTCTTGCACCAGCCGCGAGGGGAGTTGAAGGAGAAGTGGTGCGGGTCGAGAGCCTCGAATGATTCGCCGGTGGTGGGGGAGACGCGGGAGGTGGAGAAGGTGGTGAGATTTGAAATTTGAGATTTGAGATCTGATCCTTGAGAAGGGGTGAGGACGCGGAAGGTTCCTTTGCCGTATTGTAGGGCGGTGGCGAGAAGGTCGGGGGCGTCTTTTTTATTGGAGAGCTGGCCGACGACGAAGTCGATGTCGTGCGCCTTGTGACGGGCGAGGGGTTGGAAGTCCTCGGTGAGGATGAGCTGGCCATCGATGAACATTTCCTCGAAGCCTGCCTTCTCGGCGGCGGTGGCGAATTCCTTGTGGAAGCCTTTTCGTGCTTTGAGGACGGGGGAGAGGAGACGAAGGGTTTTGTGTTTTTTGAGAAGCTTTCCAAGCTGAAGGCCGATGGCCTCGGGGGTTTGCGAGATGACTGCTTCGCCGGACTGTGGGCAGTGCTGGATGCCGACCTTTGCATAAAGGAGGCGAAGGAAGTGGAAGATCTCGGTGACGGTGCCGACGGTGGATTTTCCACCGCCGCGCGAGATGCGCTGCTCGATGGCGACGGTGGGTGGGAGGCCTTCGATGAGATCGAGGTCGGGCTTTTCAAGCTGGCTCGCGAACTGGCGCGCATAGGGCGACATTGAATCGAGGAAACGACGCTGTCCCTCGGCGAAGAGGACATCAAAGGCGAGAGTGGATTTGCCAGAACCAGAGAGGCCGGAGATGACGACGAACTCGTGAAGCGGGATGTCGAGGGAGACGTTCTTGAGGTTGTGGTGGCGGAGTCCGGAGAGGGCGATGACGTCTTGGGCTGATTTTTTCGGCTTCGCCGTGGCGCGGGAAGTGACGGTTTTGGCGCTGAGGGCGATTCCGGTTTGCGTTTTCTTTTTTGCGAGTGCCTTGGGCGTGCCAGTAAAGGTGACTTGGCCGCCATTGATTCCCGCTTCGGGGCCGAGTTCGATGACGTGATCGGCATTACGGATGACATCGAGCTGATGCTCGATGACGAGAAGAGAGTAGCCCGCATCGGCGAGGCGGTGGAAGATAGTGAGGAGGCGCTCGATGTCGGTGAAGTGAAGCCCAGTGGTCGGTTCATCGAGGATGAGGAGTGAGTTGATGCTGCCTTTTGTGCTGGAGAGTAGTTGGCAGAGCTTAAGGCGCTGGGCCTCGCCGCCGGAGAGGGTGTTGAGCGGCTGGCCGAGGCGGAGGTAGCCGAGCCCCGTGTCGATGAGGGGTTGGAGAGCGAAGCGGATTTTGGAAATGAGGAGGTCTTCTTTTCGCGAAGCGGGCTTCACGGTGTCGAGAAAATCGATGGCTTCCGTGGAGGTGGCGCGGAGGAGATCGGTGACGGATTTTCCGTGGAACTTGATCTCTTGTGCGGCGAGCGTGAAGCGGGAGCCCTCGCACTCCGGGCAGGTGAGATAGAGGTCGGAGAGGAACTGCATCTCGACCTTTTCAAAACCATTTCCCGCGCAGCGCTGGCAGCGGCCGGGGCCGGAGTTGAAGGAAAAGTAGCCGGGGGTGAGCTCGCGAATCTTTGCGGCAGGGGTGAGTGAGAGGAGGATGCGGAGATGCTCGAAGGCGCCGAGAAGAACTGCGGGGGTGGAGCGAGGAGTTCTCGAGAGAGGGGATTGGTCAATGAGCTGGACGCCATTGAGTTCGTCGATGCCATCGATCTTCGCAGCAGCTGGGGCTTCATCCGTCACGAGGCCAAAGTGGCGCGCGAGATTGTTATAAATGACGGGGTGCGCGAGAGTGGATTTACCGGAACCCGAGACACCGGTAAGGGCGACGAAGCAGCCAAGAGGGAGGTCGACGGCGAGGTCAAAGAGGTTGTTGGCAGAGGCTTTGGTGATCTTGAGATGGGCTTTCGGCTTGCGGTAGCTTTTCGGAACGGGGATCGTTTTTGTGCCCTTGAGATAGGGGAGGGTAGTGCTCGTTTTAGAGGTGCCGCCGGGCTTTCCTTGGTAGGTGATTTCTCCACCGCCTTCGCCCGCGAGAGGACCCATGTCGACGAGATGGTCGGCTTGATGCATCACCGCTTCATCGTGCTCGACCACGACGAGGGTGTTCCCCTTATCGCGGAGCGCTTGCATGACTTCGGTGAGGCGATTGATATCGCGGTGATGGAGCCCGACAGTGGGCTCGTCCAACACGAATAGGGTGTGGGTGAGCGCGGAGCCGAGGCAGGTGGTAAGATTGACGCGGGCTATCTCGCCGCCGCTGAGGGTGCGGGCGGGTCGGTCGAGAGTGAGGTAACCGAGACCGACCTCATTGAGATATTTTAAGCGGGAGGTGACTTCGTCGAGAACGAGCTTGGTTGACTTATCGAGGGGAGCGTGGGTGCTGGCGATGCTGTCGAAAAAAAAGACGAGTTGGTCGATGGGGATGTGCCAAAGCTCGGGGAGAGTTTTGCCGAGGATTTTAAAATGAAGAGCGTCGGGCTGGAGACGATTGCCCTGACAGTCCGAGCAAGTGGTGTAGGCGCGGTAGCGGGCGAGGAAGACGCGGACGTGCATCTTGTAGGCTTTTGTTTCGAGCCAATCGAAGAAGCCTTGGATGCCATACCATCGATTTTGGGACCAGAGGGATTCACTTTGCTCTAGGGAAGTGAGGGAAGATTTCGGGCTGCGCTCGCCATACTTGACCCAATGTTGCTGCTGAGGTTCGAGCTTGTTCCAGGGAGTTTTTGGATCGACTCCTGCTTCTTGACAGGCGCGGAGGAGATCTTGCTGGGATTGTTCGCCGCGCTCTCCGGTGAACGGCTTGATCGCGTTTTGCTTGAGGGAAAGGAGGTGGTTTGGGACCGCTTTATCAAGATCGATCCCGACGACACGGCCGAAGCCCCGGCAGGTATCGCAGGCTCCGAGGGGGGAGTTGAAGGAGAAGAGACTCGACGTTGGTTGACGGAGAGGAGCCCAGGAGGAGTTGAAGGTGCGGAGGCGATCCGGTTCGGTGGCGAGGGCGACTGAGCAGGTGCCTTTTCCAAGACGCAGGGCATTTTCAGCAGCTTCGGTAAGGCGCGCGCGGTTCCGTGGGGAGACCTTGATGCGGTCTTGGATGACGAGGATCTCGGTGGGCAGTTTCTTGAGCTTGGGGAGGCTGTCGGTGCGGACGACTTCGCCATTTAAAAGAATGCGGAGGTAGGCCTGTGAGTTGAGGAAGGGGAAGAGGTCTTCGGGTGAGGTGTCCTGCGGGACGGGGATGGGGAAGACGACGAGCATGGTGTCATCGGCAAGGTTCTTCTCGCACCACGCGAGGATCGACGATGGTGAGTCCGGGCGGACTTCTTCGCCGGTGACGGGGTGGTAGCCGGTGGCTAGGCGTGGGTAGAGGAGCTTGAGGTAATCGTTGACCTCAGTGAGGGTGCCAACGGTCGAGCGCGTGGTGCGGATGGTGTTTTTTTGCTCAATGGCGATGGCCGGCGGGATGCCCTCGATGCGATCGACCTCGGGCTTATCCATGCGATCGAAAAACTGCCGGACGTAGGGCGAGAAGGTCTCGACGTAGCGGCGCTGACCCTCGGCGTAGAGGGTGTGAAAGGCGAGAGATGATTTGCCGGAGCCGGAGGGGCCGGTGATGACGGTGAGCTCGCCGACGGGGATGTCGAGATCGAGATTCTTGAGGTTATGCTGCCGTGCACCGCGGATGCGGATGACGTTCTTAGAAGCGCGGGGGGTCTTCTTTTTGACCGTTTTCTTTACGGTCTTTTTAGCAGCTTTTTTAGGCACGCCACGAAACTAGCGTGGGAGCGCAGCGGCGCAAGCGGTCGTTACTCGGGAAGGCCGACGGTTTTTTCTCCGCCGAGAATCATGCCAAAACGAGCGTCGTCTGAAATCGCCGCGATTTCTTTAGCAATGAAGCCGGGGAAGATGGTGTCCCCCTCTTTGAGGGCGTCTTCACTCGCCTCTTCAAGAGCTTCACGGTAGTCGGATTTTGCATCTTCCCAATCCCCTTTGTACTCTTCCCAGAGTTCCGAGAGTTCTTCTTTGGCCTCCTTAAAGCTACGCTTGATTTTCCCTGGCGTAGCGGGAGGAAGATTGTCAGGGAGATCTTGGGTCTCCTTGTATTCTTCGAGCTTTTCGATCGCGGAGGCTTTGATGTTTTCGGGAAGATCACGATCGTCCTCGATTCTGTTGATGGCTCCTTTTACCCAGTCCGAGATGATTTTTTCGCGCTTCTTGGCATAGCGCTGGTAGTCGCGGCTGTGTCGGCCACGAAGTTTCTCGCGGATTTTCTCGAGCTTCTCGAGGGTGGGGCCTTGGTCGACAACTGCCGGAGGCATGTTCCGGAGGCTCGGATGTGACCACTCGATAAGAAGGTAGGGTGAAGAATTGTCAGGCTTAGTGTCGTTGAATCCTTTTCCTCCGTCCCACTCGGCGTTCTTGAATTCAAGAACGGTGTCTTTTCCTTCGCTGAAGTCGGGGTTTTCTGAAATCCATTTGTGGAAGGCAAAGACTTCTCCAGTCGGCGTCTCCCACCTTTCGGGGTCTTCGGTAGAACGTTGACCGCCGAACCAGCAATCTACGTTCTTTTCCAGCATCGAGCGCATAAGGCCACTCAAGTGGTCCGCCTCTTCTTGGGAGGAGAGAACGGCGAGATGGCCTCCTGCTTTTTTAGCGAATTGATCAGCCTGTTCGTAGTTATTTTCCTTTTTGACAAGCAGGTAGCGTGATCCGTTGAACTCGAAAGAAGAGGCTGGGAAAAGGGGAGTGCCATTTTCCTTGAGGCTGGCAGCAGTGCGGGCCAGCTGTGCATCGAGGGAGCCGGGGCGGGAGCCATCGAGCGTCCACTCAAAGATTGCGGGGCAGCTTGCAATACCGCTGAAGTCCTCGATCCCTTCTGAGGTGAGTCCGGCGAAGTCCTCGCCGGCGGGGGAGGCTTCGGGATCATTATCGGGAGAATTTTTTGCCCAGAGAGATTCGGGGACAGGGGAGCCGTTCATCCAATACCACTTTCCTTCCAAGCCGGAGTCTGATGCTCCAAGCCAGATCGTCTTATCGGATGGGAAAGAGTCCCGCAGAAAGGTGAGTTCCTCGGAGGTGCTGAAAGTCGCAAGTGATGCGCCGTAGGTTTCGGCAATTGCGCTGGCTTCGGGCCATGATTTTGATGGGCGATAGAAGAAGTAGGCGGAGTCGCCATTCTTCACGGATCCATGAGGCAACTCGCCAAAGTTCCCTGCTAAGAGAGCGCCTTGAAGGCGGTTGAGAGAATTCATGGGGTTCTCGCGTGGCTTCACGGGTTCTGGCTCGGGGTCCGGTTGGGGCGTGGGCCTAGGTTCAGGCTTTTTGACGATCATTTCCGGCTTTTTTGGAGCGGGCTTTTCGACAACAGGCTCGGGCTTTTTGACAGGCTTCTTGGTGGGCTTTTCAATAACCGGTGTTTCAACGACCTCCGGAGCTTTATCGGCTTCGGGTTCGTCGCTCTGCTGCGACTGATAAAACGCGAAACCCGCTCCGGCGAGAATAAGGGCGACTGCGGCGACGGCAGGAAGGGAGGAGGATTTTGAACTCCGCAGCTCGGTGATCGGAGCGGGAGGGAGAGACGAGGTAGGGCTCGTGGCAGTGGCAAAACGGGGGCCGGAGAGTTTGGGAGCAAGTGCGTCGAGTTGGTTCGCGAAGTCTTCGACATTGCTGAAGCGCTGATTCGGATCAGCGTGGGTCGCTTTGCTTAGAATAGCGTCAAGACGGGGGTCGAATCCGGTCTTCATGCTGGTTGCTCCGTGCTCGGGCGCGCGCCCTTTTACGAGTTCGAACAGTATTGCGCCGACAGAAAAGATGTCCGAGCGCTGATCAATGGGCTCATCTTTACTAGAGTAAACCTCAGGCGCGGTATAGCCGGGGGTGCCAAAGGCGAGTCCTTCCCCACGCTTGGCATCCATGGGGCGAGCGAGGCCGAAGTCGCCGACCTTGGGCTCTGCATCGATATCGAGGAGAATGTTTGCGGGCTTGATATCACGATGGAGAATTCCGCCTTTGTGCGCATGGCCGAGGCCACGGGAGATCTTGGAAATGAGGTCGAGCGCGATGGTGGGATCGATCGCCTTTTTATGAATGGAGTAGTAGAGGGCTTTTCCCTGCACGTATTCCATGATGATAAAGAGCATCCCATCGACATCGCCGAAGTCATAAACTCCAATAAGGTTCGGGTGGTTGAGACGAGCCATTGCCTTTGCCTCGGCCTCGAAGGAAGAACGAAACTGCGCATCTTCGCCGAATCCACGGGGAAGAATCTTGATCGCGACGGCACGGTCGAGCGATTTCTGAGTGGCTTTGTAGACCGCACCCATCCCGCCTTGCGCGATGAAGGCTTCGATTTCGTAAGCAGGGAAAAGCGGAGAAAGCTCTTCGATGCTCGGAGCGACAAAAGAGGTGGGTATTTCGGGTTCCTCAGACATGGAAAAAATGGATGGGAGCAAATGACCTAACTTTTGTTAGATATTCAAGACCAGCGTTCTGCTCTCTTTAACGAGCAACGAGCGAGAAAAATTTCGGTAATTTTGAAGCTACAGGATGATTTCTGCGATTTGCACCGCATTGAGCGCTGCGCCTTTCTTCACTTGGTCGCCCACGACCCAGAGGGCGAGGGCATTTGGAATGACCTGATCGAGGCGGATCCGGCCAACTAGACAGTCGTCTTTTCCGGTGGTGTCGAGCGGGGTGGGGTAGAGGTCTGAAGAGGGATCATCGCAGATCTGGATGCCCGGAGTCTTGGAGATCGCCTCCCGAGCAGCTTCTACCGTGGGGGTCTTTTCAAAAATCGCAGTTACCGAGATCGAGTGCGAGCGCATCACGGGGACGCGCACGCAGGTGCAGGTCACTTTGAGCTCAGGAAGATCGAGGATCTTCCGGCCCTCGTGGAGCATCTTCTGTTCTTCCTTGGTGTAGCCGCTTTCCTGAAAAACATCGACGTGCGGGATGACGTTGTGGGCGATCTGGTGCGGATAGACTTTTTTCTCGATCGGTGCGCCACTGTTGATGGCCTTGATCTGTTCTTCCAACTCAATGATGCCCTGAGCGCCGCTTCCGGAAACTGCTTGGTAGGTAGAAGCAATTACTCCGGTGAGCCCGAAGGCTCGGTGAAGTGGAGCCAAGGCCATGAGGGTGACGATGGTGCTACAGTTGGGGTTAGCGATGATATTACGTGGTCGGTTCTGTGCAGCCTCCGGATTAATCTCAGGGACGACGAGAGGAACCTCGGGATCCATGCGGAAGGCTGATGAGTTGTCGATCACGATACATCCAGCACTTGCGGCAGCCGGCCCGAACTGCTCCGAAATGCCTCCTCCTGCGGAAAAGAGGGCGATGTCGATGCCTGCGAAGCTTTCTTTGGTGAGCTCTTGGATGGGGATCTCTTCACCACGGAATGTCAGTTTCTTGCCAGCCGAGCGCGCGGAAGCGAGAAGCGTCAATTTACCGAGTGGGAAATTGCGCTCTTCGAGACAGACAAGCATTTCGCGGCCCACTGCTCCGGTGGCTCCTACGATGGCAAGGTGAGGCTGGCTTTTCATGGGGCGGCGGACGATAGCGATTCATTTGCGCGATGCAATGCTCGGTTCATTAGAAAAGGGGGTTAGTAAAAAGGTTAGATTTTCAAGATAATCACTTGCCAGTCATGGCGACTTTCGTATTCTGTCGTCTTCCTGTCACAGGTTTAGCTTGTCCCAAGCGCATTTCAAATCTCAATAAAGGAACTTCGTTATGAACGCATCGATTAAATTCCTGGCCGTGGCTGTCTCAGCCTTCGCACTCTTTAGTTTCAGCTCATGCTGCGACAAGCCAGCTCCTGCCCCAGCACCAGCTTACGAGGCACCAGCCAAGTAAAACTCTCTCTTAACCAAACAAATAAGCTAAAAATACAATGAAAATTGCAACTATCCTCGGTCTTGTCGCAGCTCTTGCTGGCTTCTCGCTCACTTCTTGCGGAAGCTCTCCTGAGCCAGCTCCAGCTCCAGCTCCTACTTCTTACGAAGTTCCTGCTAAGTAAGTTTGAGCTAGCCTGAAAAGGTTTCGCCCGGAGCTGGTGACACCCGTCACTTCTCCGGGCCTTTTTTAACACTCCAATCTAGTCTCGATCTCATGAAACTTGTCAAACTCCTCTCTCTCGTCGCTTTCAGCGTCGGCTCACTTGGTCTCTCCTCTTGCGGATGCTGCACTGGTGAAGCTCCTGTCCCACCACTCCGTCCTCTTCCTCAGATGAAGGAGATCGTGGTTGATTACTCCAAGTAATCTAGCGGACTTATTCCAAAAATTTCTCAGAGGGCTGCGATGATTCGCAGCCCTTTTTTGTGCTCTGGTAATCCGGCCTTTTCATCGGCCTCCCAGTCACACTATCCTGCGGGACAAATTATGAATCCGAAAATCCTCATTCACCTTTGTATCCTTCTCGTTCTGGTCTGCTTCACCGTTCTCAAATATTCCAGCGCCAAGAAAGCGCAGGAGGCTCCGCCCGTTGCGCAAGAGCAGGCCTACGATGAAGACTATGATGAGGATTACGACATCGCTCCGGCCGGTGATGATGGCACCGACGTCATGCTTGCTACGGCTTTTCCCCTCATCCTGACGATGATCTATGCGGGTTTCCTTGTCATAACCTACGTCCTTCCTTCTGCGGTAGATAAGATGTCGGAAGAGATGTATGGCTCCACGGCGGAGGTCGAGGACGACCCCCTGCATGATGCGCGCGCTGCCGTTGCGCGGGGCGATTATCCCGAGGCTATAAGAATTTATCGACAGGTCTTCATGGAGAATCCGACGGATCGCTTCCCGATGGTCGAGATAGCCAAGCTGCAGCGAGAGAAGTTAAACAGCCCGGCTGTAGCGGTCGAGACGCTTCGAGAAGCGCTTGAAGCTCACGAATGGCGTGAAAATGATGCTGCTTTTTTCATGTTCCGCATTGCTGACATCTACGAAAATGATCTCGATAATCACGATGGCGCTATCGCGACCCTGAAGCAGGTCCTAGAAGTTCTCCCTGAGACCAGGCATGCCGCCAATGCCACTCACAAGCTTCGTGAGTTTGGTGCGATCTAACAGATTACTTGATGCAAATTTGGCTCCGCTTTTGGGCTGCGTTCATCGAGCGCGTCGCTTGGGTGAGGGCATCGGCACCTCTGGTTGGAATCGCCTGTGGTGTGATTTCTGGGGCACTCGGCTGGGCAGGGCTCACTTGGGCGCTGCTTTTTCTGGTGGTGGGCCTGACCTTGGTTCGGTCTGATCTCCGCTGGAGAACGGCACTTGCTCTTATTACGATTCTAACGGCTTGGCGCGCGCAGCAGTTGGAGGTCTCTTTTTCGTCGGCCACGAGAACCTCAAGTTTCGTTACTGGAGAATTGATCATCGGGCGTCTCACGGGGATGGGAGATTCTGAGCGGGTCGGGTTTCTTGCCCTTACGGATGGTGGTCTCATAAAAGTGGCAGTGCAGGATGCTTTCGATTACGAACCTGGCGACATCCTTTTGGTAGAAGGCCAAATCTTTTCACCCGCTCCTGCGCGAAACCCGGCTGAGTTTTCGCTCTTATATCACTGGGGGCAGCTTTCGATTGAGCAGGGGCTCGATCTTGAGAGGGCAGGACATGTCGGCGCTGATTGGCGCCAGGGGATTTGGCGCTTTAGCGAACGAGCCAAGGTGGGGCTGAAAAAATCGATCACGCGGGGCATCGAGGATGATGAGATAGGCACCCCGATTATTGTCGCAATGATGTTAGGCGATACGCCCTCCTCGACTTCTGAGATCACACAGGCCTTTCGCTACAGCGGAGCGATGCACGTTTTTGCGGTGAGTGGTCTTCATGTCACGATTGTCGGAGGAATTGTGTGGGGTATTCTTTTCGTTCTTCGGGTGCCGAGGCGGGGTGCAATTTTTCTGATCATCATCGCGATGGCTTCTTATGCCATGATCACCGGTGGCCGCGCCCCTGCGATGCGCGCCACGCTCATGGCGGTTACCTTTCTGAGCGCTTTTCTTTTGCGAAGAAAACCGTCCCTTTTTAACTCTCTCGCCCTGAGTATGATCATCGTGCTGCTGTGGCGTCCCGCTCAGGTCACCGAAGTAGGATTTCAGCTGTCTTACGGAGTCATCACTGCAATCGGAATCGGCTTTGCGATCGCCTATCAATGGACCGGGAAGATTGCCGAACTCGATCCTTTCTTTCCTCGACGCCTTCTCAGTTCTTGGCAGAAAAGGAGGCTCGGATTTCGAGGGAAGATCGCCGCGATGGCTGCCACCTCGCTTGCGGCTTGGGTCGGCTCTCTTCCATGGATGGCCTATCACTTTGGCCTCATCACCCCAGTCGCAGTGCTTGCGAGCCTTGTCCTGATTCCCTTCACCTTTCTGGTTCTCTCCTTAGGTCTTTTTTCATTTCTCGTCGGTCTCGTGAGTCCCACTGCCAGCGAGGGAATTAATCATCTTAACTGCTGGGCTGCTCGCGCCGCTTTTTATTCGGCGAAAGGTTTCTCCGCTGTCCCGCTTGGCCACCAACTCGTAGGTTCCCAGGAACCCGCTGACTGGGTCGTGTTTGATTTTTCAGATGGCGGCGCTTCCTCCTTCCTCGCGACAGGGGAGGGGACCCTCATCGATTTAGGCAGCGACCGACGATACTACCAAATGATCCGTCCCGCGATGCGCCGCTGGCATCACACTCCGGAGAATTTCATCCTCACCCATCCTGATGCTAAGCATACTGGTGCGATTCTCACCGCTACCGAGCAGCTCGATCCCCAGCATATCTATCTTCCCGTGAAATGGTCGCGTAGTCCCAGCTATCGGGAGTTCATCGCCCAGGATCATCCTGGTGTCGTCGTCACCGAAACAGATAAGCGCTACCCGCTTTCTTCCGAAGCCTGGTTCGAAGTTCTCCGCTCGGGCCAAGAAGATCTCGATACTCTTTCCGACAGTCGGGGAATGGCGATTCGCGTCCACTGGGCAGGTTGGAAAATTCTCGTCATGGGAGATCTCGGAGTCGAAGAAGAACGCGAGATGATGGCCAGCGGGATCGATCTCTCAGCCGATCTCGTTATCATCGGTCGTCACGGGCGAACCTACTCTGGTTCCATTGAATTTCTCAAAGCCACCGGCACCAGAGCTGTCATCGCCAGCTCATCCACCTATCCCAAGCGCGAAACTCCCACCAAACTCTGGCGCGCCGCCGTCGAGAAAATGGGCATGCACCTTCTCGTCCAAGATGAAACCGGGGCGGTCCTGATCGATTTCGATTCCGACAAACTCTGCCTCAAGTCCTACCTCGATCCCGACCTTCTGATTATCCTTGAGAATAGCGACGCTCCACCCGGGTAGTAATCTGCGTCAGGATCTCCCAAGGAATCGTCCCCGCCTTCTTCGCGATCTCCGAAACAAGAATCTCTTGCCCGAAAAGGATCGCCTCCTCACCTGATTCGCATTGATCCAAGTCAGTCACATCCACGATGATCTGATCCATCGTCACCCGTCCGAGGAGAGGACAGCGCTTTCCCGCGATCATCACCTCTGTCCCCTTATCCGAGAGCGCCCGCGGATAGCCATCTCCATAGCCAATTCCCAGCACCGCAGCCCGAGTGTCACGTTGTAAAAGAGTGCGGCCGTAGGATACTCCGTGGCCTTTTGGAAGTTCTTGCACCAGCGAGACCCGCGTCTTGAGTGTCATCGTCGGTTTCAGGTTTTCCTGATGCTCGGACAGGGGAGAGACCCCATAAAGCATCAGTCCTGGCCGAATCAAATTCGTCGTCCGGCTCTCGTAGTCCAGCAATCCCGCCGAGTTGCTCAGATGAATTGAAAAGGTTTCTTGTTCTGGCTTCAGCTCCTCAAGAATTCCCTCCACCAGTTCATCAAAAATCTCAAACTGTTCCCTCGTGAAATCAGGGTCCTCATCTGCCACTGGGAGGTGCGAACCGATGCCTGTCAGCTCTATCCCCTCACAGCGCTTCAATTTTTCCAAAGCCTCCGCCACCTGATGCGGTAGAAATCCCCCGCGGCCCATCCCAGTATCCAGCGCCAGATGTGCCTTTACCGGCCCCAGCCGATTAAAATGCTCCATCTCCTCCAGCGAGCACAAACACGGGGTCCATCCCCGCCCCGCGATCTCCTCCCGCTCCGCCGGAAGAGTTGCTCCCAGGATATAAGGAGTTGTTTCAACTCCCGCCTTAAAAAGCCGCCGCGCCTCACCTGCATTAGCGACTCCAAAAAACTTGGGCTTCTCTGATTCCATTGCTTGTGCCGTTTCGACCAGCCCGTGCCCGTAAGCCCCCGCTTTGATCACCACCATCACCTCTTTGCCACCAGCATGCTGCTTGGCGAAGCGAAGATTCTGTCGCATCGCCTCGAAATCAATCTCGGCCCACGCACGGGGAGGGGACTCAGTCACGCCGCTTACAATAAACCGAATTTAGAATTTAGAAATTCCCAATTTATCCGCTATTAAAAGCCCATGTCAGACAGCGCCCCCAGCTACGAGAAACTCGGCTCCTTCTATCTCGGTAAAGAATACGACATCGATACCCGAGAGGTCACCGATGAACTCCAGCTCTACGACTCAAAGGATCTCGTCACCCACGGCGTCGTTCTCGGTATGACCGGCTCCGGTAAAACAGGCCTCTGCATAGGCCTTCTTGAAGAAGCGGCGATGGACAACATCCCCGCCATTGTCATCGACCCCAAAGGCGATATTTCCAACCTCCTGCTCACTTTTCCCGGCTTTAAGGGCTCCGACTTTCGTCCCTGGATCAATGAAGATGACGCCATTAAAAAAGGCAGCACCCCCGACGAGTTCGCTGAAAAGACCGCTCGCATGTGGGAAAAGGGCATTGGCGATTGGCACCAGAGCCCGGACCGTGTCCGCCAGTTGAAGGAAAAGGTCGACATCAACGTCTTCACCCCCGGTAGCAAATCCGGCATTCCCGTTTCCATCCTAAGCTCGCTCAATGCGCCTCCATTTGAGATTCTCGATGACGGCGAACTCCTCGGCGAGCGCATCGAGTCCACCGTTTCCTCGCTCCTCTCCCTCGTCGGAGTCGATGCCGATCCCATCCAATCCCCCGAGGCCGTCCTCCTCTCCGCCATCTTCCAGCACTGCTGGATGGCCGAGCAGTCCCTCACTCTTGAGACTCTTATTCGCCACATCCAGAAGCCTCCCATCTCAAAAATTGGCGTCATCGATATCGAGTCCTTCCTTGATCGGAAGACCCGCCAAAAGTTGGCCCTGAAGTTCAACAACCTTCTCGCTTCACCCGGCTTCTCCACTTGGCTGGAAGGCCCTCCGCTCGACATCCAGCGCATGATGTATACCGAGGGAGGCAAGCCGCGCATCTCCATCTTCTCCATCGCTCACCTCTGCGATAGCGAGCGCATGTTCTTCGTCTCGCTTCTCTTAAATCAGATGCTCGGGTGGATGCGCACCCAGTCTGGCACCACCTCACTGCGCGCTCTCCTCTACATGGATGAGATCTACGGCTACCTCCCGCCGACCGCGAATCCTCCGAGTAAGAAGCCCATGATGACGATGCTCAAGCAGGCTCGTGCATTTGGACTCGGCGTCCTCGTCGCCACCCAGAACCCCGTCGATCTTGACTACAAAGCCCTCTCTAACATGGGCACCTGGTTCCTCGGTCGCCTCCAGACGGAGCGCGATAAAGCACGTGTCCTCGATGGCCTCCAAGGCGCAGCCGATGCCCAAGGCGGTGGCTTTAATCGGAAGCAAATGGAAAACCTCCTCTCCGGCCTCGATTCCCGCGTCTTCCTCATGAATAACGTGCACGATGGCGCCCCTACCGTCTTCCACGTCCGTTGGGTGATGAGCTACCTCCGCGGCCCACTCACTCGCCGCCAGATCAAGACCCTCATGGATCTCAAGCGGGAAAAATTTGACCTCGCTCCCAAGCCCGCAGCCGCTTCCGGTGGCATGTCCATGGGCATGAGTCAAGCTGCCGCAGCTCCTCCAAAAGGCGAGCGACCACTCGTCGGAGAAGGCGTCACTGAGCACTTCGCTCCCTTTGCCGGCGAGGCAGATGACATCACCTACAAGCCCGCTCTCTTGCGCGAAGCTCAGGTTCACTTCTCCTCCTCCAAGGCAGATCTCGATGGCTCCCGTCTCGTCCGTTTCACCAATCCTATGGGAGAAAAAAGTATCGATTGGGAGACTGACTGCGCCTGCACCATTCCTCTTAAGGATCTCAACTCCGAGCCGCGCAAAGACGCTGGTTTTGAAGAACTCGCGGGCTACGCCATGAACGCCGACAACTACAAAGCGGTCGAGGATGAGTTCGAAGATTGGATCTACCGAAACGAGCGCGTCACTCTCTTCCAGTCCGATCTTTATAAGATGTATTCTAAGCTCGGCGAGTCCGAGGGCGATTTCCGCGCCCGCCTTTCCATCAAAGGCCGCGAAGCTCGTGATGAAGCCGTCGACAAAATGCGCGACTCCTACGAGAAGAAGCTCAAGACCAAGACCGGCCAACTCGAGCGCGCCTTCCTCGCTCTTGATAAGGAAAAGTCCGAAGCCTCCAGCGCCTCTTGGCAAGCTGGTGCAAGTGTCCTCGGCGGTCTTCTTGGTGGACTCTTCGGTGGCAGGAAGTCCCGCTCCTCCGGCGTCTCCTCTGCCACCCGCGCCTTTAAAAAGCGTCGCGATGTCGGCATCGCAGAAGATAAGGTCCAAAACATCGAGCAAGACGTCGCCGAACTCGAAGCTGAACTCGCCGAAGAAATCGGAGAGCTCGAAGAGAAGTTCGACGTAAACAACACCTGCCTCGATACCGAATCCATCAAGCCCTACAAAAAGGACATCGATATCAAGTCGGTCTCCCTCATTTGGCTCCCCTACGATCAAGACAACAAGCCCGCCTGGTAAAATCCACCTCTCCGAAAAAATCTGTGTCAATCTGTGCCCAATCAAAACGAGTCCAAAGGGCAGAAGGAATCTGTGCTAAAAATTCTCCTTCGAAGTTCATGGAAGAAAGCGGCCCTAAAGATTGATCGACAATAATTCTCATTTCAATGAGTCCTGCGGCTTGTTTATCATGAGGGCCAATGAAGTTTGTCTGGGCAGCACTCTCTTTGATTGTCGTAGTTCTCCTTTGGTGTCATTTCGGGTCGTATCAGGAAGGATCACAATCAACTGTGAATTCTTCTCTCAAAGCAAAGAGGGAGGCGTCATCACCATCTTCTCGTAAAGAAGAAGCTTCAGCGCGTCTCGAACAAATGGCCCGCTCTTGCGCCGAGATGGATGAAGCGGAGCTTTGGAAGATGGTGGATCAGCGTCACGCGACTTTGAAGAAGGGTCATGATCCCAAAGCCGGGGCACAGCTCTTTAGCTAAAAAGCTAAAAAATGACTAAAAGACCAAAGCAAGTCCCTCATCTTTCCCAATCCCATCCATCCCACTAATCCGTGGTTCTCCCTTCCCCTGCGAAAGTCCCGCTCCTCAATCGACTTTCTCCCAATCTTCTGTCTACCTCCATCCATGACCACTTCCACCACCCCTATTTACGTCTGCGGCCCGCTCGCCTCCGGCACCACCTCACTTGGCATTTCCCTCGCCAAGGAGTTTGATGGCGAGATCGTCAATGCTGATGTCGCCAAGGCTTTCCGTGGTCTCGAGACCCTCAGCGCTGTCCCGCCTGAAGACTACCTCAGCCAAGTTCCGCATCACCTTCACTCCGTTCTCGATCCCTCCGAGAACTGCGATCCGCTTGCCTTCCGGAACCTCGCTCTCCCTGTCATCGAGGAAATCCAGTCCCGTGGAAAATGCCCCATCATCGTCGGCGGCAGCGGCGTCTACCTCAAGACCCTCACCCACGGACCCTCCTCGCTCCCCGAGCGCGATGACGCCCTCCGCAAAGGTTTCGAAGAGCGCGATAATGACGACCTCGCCGCCGAGCTCAAATCCCTCGACCCCGAAGGCGCAGCCGCGACCGACCTCAAGAATCGCCGCTACCTCAGCCGCGCCCTTGAAATCTGCCTTCTCTCCGGACAAAAAATGTCCATCCTCAAGGCCGAGCAATTCCGCCGCTTCGATGAAATCACCCTTTCTCTCCGAGGCCTCTACCTCCTCTGGGATAATGATAACAGCAAGCAGCGCATTAGCTCCCGCACGATGCAGATCCTCGAAAAGGGCGGCGTCGAAGAAGTGAAGGCGGTCCGCGAAACTGCCTCCGAGACCTGCCGAAAGATCATCGGCTTCTCTGAGATTAAAGACCATATCGATAGCAAGCTCACCCTAAAAGAGACCCACAAAGGCTTCCATCCCAGCACCCGCCGCTCCGCAACACGACAGCGTGCGTGGATGAAAAAGGAATCTTGGATCGAGGACGTCATCTGCCCTTATCCTTTCGATGCAAAGGTGGGCTCTTTCCGCGAGTCATAAACCGCGACCGTAGGATAAGCGTCCCGCTTGTCCTCCCCGCCCTCAACCCGGAGAGGGAGTAGTGGCACCTTGCCACGGATCAACCACGCCCCACAAGCCGAGTCTCTTCAGCACACTGTCCAAAGCGGCAAGATCACGTGAACGGAAGGCTGCCAAGGCCTGCTTTAAATTGTCTAACCGACTGAAGGCATTTTTGTCTTTCTGTAAGAGGCGCTTTCAAACAGCTAAGGAATAATGAGGTGAGACGTCCTTCTATCTGATCCTTGATGGTGATTGTTAGATTCTCGTCGCGAGATTGCGAGATAAAATGACTGGGCGAGCGTAGCGAGACCAGGAGTGGAAGCTCGCAATCTCGCGACGGCCGGTTTGGGGTGCTCTACTCATGAGGCCCTAAGTTGATCAAGGTGGTCATTTGGCGTGTTGTAGCCAAGGACGTTTCGCGGGCGGTTGTTGATCTCCTCTTCGACCTCTTGCAGTCGATCCGGAGTAATCCCGGTAAAGTCAGATCCTTTCGGAAAATACTGCCTCACCAGCCCGTTGTAATTCTCCACGCCACCTTTCTCCCACGAACTGTAGGGTTTGCAGAAGTAACTCTCACTTCCCAACAGGTCATTCACAAAACCATGTTTCGCGAACTCAAGCCCGTTATCGTAGGTGATGGTTTTGACTTCAAAATTTCTCAAGATCAAAATCATCGCAATCGCAACGTCTCTGCTCTCTTTGCTCTCCAGTTTGTAGAGTTTTCCCACCCGGCTTTTGCGTTCGTAGAGTGAGAGCAAGAAGCCGCTTCCGATGGCACCTTGAATCAGGTCTGCCTCCCAGTCACCGTATCGAAGGCGATTCGCTACCTCCTGAGGACGTTCATCGATATCAACACGATTTTTGATCTTCTCGCCCCGGCCCACTTTGTTGCGCCGACGATAGCGCCGCGTCCCATTGATGCGCAGTTGCTTCCACAAAAATCCGCCACCTTTGCGATCTTCCAAGATATACTGGTAGATGGACTCATGGCTTACCTTGAGCTTCAATAATCCCAATTTTTTACTAATCTGATCAGGGCTGTGTTTGAGAAGTATCCGGGCATCCACCTGTTCCTTCACCTCTCCGGTGATGACTGCGGCACGCC
>JBDMZE010000032.1:0-5412 GCA_039769075.1 Akkermansiaceae bacterium
TTGATCCCTTTTTCGATATCAGGCAAATTAGTAAGGAATTCCTCTTTCCCTGACTCGTTCCCATCGAAGAAATCATCAGGATTCTCCTTAGCAAAGGTCACCCAGTAGCTGGCGAACTCCTGCAGCGCCTTGAAGCTCATCTTCACATAAGAACCTGTGCGCCCGACCGTTGATGGCTTGGCAAGGGCCCCACTCAGCTCGCTATTAAAGAGAGGCGAGCTGGAGGCGATGAAAAGGTCGTCGCTGATCGAGACATTCGGATTGGCATCCTTCGTGATCGTCGGGATGGAGAAGAAGTAGGTCGAAAAACCGTCTTTCTCACTCACGATGGGCTCCTGCATGGGGAACTCAAAGAGTTCCGCCTCAGCAGCATTCGCAAGCAGCTTGGTGATGGAAGCATTCATGCGCGTCCAAGCCTTACCAACCTTCTCACGATTCGTGACAGGCATGACGAATGCGACACGAGGCACGCGTCCTTTTTCGATGATCGCCGCAGGAACTTCCGGGACCTTAGGTAAGGTTCCCTTGAGATCGATAACGAGAGCTGACTCACCGCCAGTGCCTTCTGAGAAGTCGGTGGTGAAAGCGTCCCAAATCTCCGCTGTTTCCTTCGCTGCGAGTTGCTCGAAAAGACCGAAGGATTGCTTAAATTCGGCAAAGTCACCGTCGTCAAACTCAAGTCCTGCACTCTGCTTGGCCATCAGGTAGGCCGCTTCTCCCAGAGAGTTCGCGTAGTCCAAGATCTTGGCTGAAAACTCAGGATCGCTCGCTGAGTTAGCAAAAAGAACGACGTCATCACTCTCGCCAAGTCCGGCGAAGCGATGTCCTGTCTTGAAGTCAATCTGCGGAGCAGAGGAACCGCCGTGCATCTCAATCTTGAAGCCTTCTTCGATAAATCCGGCAACACCGGAAGCACTGTAGCTCACCGTCTTCATCAGCGCTCCCTCGCTAGAAGCAGCGTGCTGAAGAAGAGTCTGGATGTCACGGGTATCACCAAAGACATCAACTCCCTCGAGACCCTCCTTAATTCCGAGAAGGATGGAGGAAAAGGCTTGGGTGTCTTTAGTGAGTGCTTTCAGTGAGTCCTCCTCTGCATAGGAAATGAGGCGCAGATCCTTATTGGCGTAGCGCTTAAGGAAAGAGGCATCCTTTTCCGCGAGGAAGGAATCCTTCGTGCTCTCAGCGAGCTTGAAGTCTTCCATGCGACCACCCACATAAACGAGGATGTAGTCACCATAGACGCCGGTGGCAACGTGAAGATTCTTAGTCCCGATCGCCTTTGCAAGACGATCGAACTCAAGATCGCCGCCGATCATCTCGGCTACGTCCTCTTTTTGACTCTCCATGATTCCAGCAAGATCTTCGCCGGAAACAGTGAAGCCGCTTAGCTGAACGCCGAACTTCTCCTGCACAAGTTCCTGAATGAAGGGAACCTCTTGTGAAAGAGCCTGGGCGATCCCGCCTTCGACCATATTTGCGAGATCGGCACGCATATCTGCATCACTCACTTTAATTCCTATTGTGAGAGGCGGCATCACCGCGTCTTCCATAATATCGATGAACGTCTTTGGGTCGCCGATCATGGCGCGCGCCATTCCGGCCATCTGCATGTCATCTATGGGCTCGTCCGCGAGGGTAATCGCAGCGAGCTCGACCATCATCTTCATGCTCTCGAAGTTGCGGGAAGCGCTCAGACTGGTCAAAAGCGCTCCTTGCTCACCAGCGGTGTTTCCGACAGTGATCACGATCTCCTCGCCTAAGGCCGCGCGGGCCATCCCGACTTCGGGGCCTCCGAGCGCCTCATCGAGAGCTTCTTGGCCACCGTTTAATTCGATAATGACCTTGGCGAGGTCGCTTCCGAGGATGCGGTCGATGAGGTCGTTTCCATCAAGGATGGAAAGGTAGCCTTCGACATCAGCCGAGACGTGCTGGGCAAATCCAGTCTTCTTGGCGAGATCCTCCAGAGAGATCTCCGGAACCTCGGGTGCCTTTTCTGCCACAACCGCGGGGATAACGGCCTCGACCGCTTCCGCGACTTCGTCCACGACAGTGCTGACGCCCGCATCGGACTCAGCGTCTTTTTTCTTGGGACCACAAGAGGTGGCCATGAGTCCGCATACAAGAGCGGACGGAATGAGTGCTTTCAATTTCATAACTTAGGTAGAGTGGCTGAGAAAAAACGAAACCTCTATGAGAAGATCGCGCTTTAATTGTAATCCGGTTTATTTTTGGTCGTAATCGCGGACTTCGCGAACCCACATGTTGCGATACTGGATCGGATCTTTGTGATCCTGGAGGCTGAGCGGTCCGGTCTCAGGGTGCTTTGCAGGGTAGCTCGCGAGCTTCTTGTGCTGGGTTGGTCCGTAGTATTCCTTGGCATTGTGAAGGAGGACGCCGTTGTGGAAGAGAGTGAGCTTAGCAGGCTCGATGACTTTTTCGCCCTCATAGCGGGGTGCTTTGAAAACGATGTCGTAGCTATTCCACTCCCCCTTTTTTGCAGAGGAGTTCACGAGAGGCGGGAACTGACCATACATTCCACCGGCCTGGCCGTCGGGGTAGGTCTGATTTTCGTAACAGGCGAGGACCTGCACTTCGTATTTCCCCATGAGGAAGATGCCGCTGTTACCGCCGGACTGGCCATCGACCTTTCGGTCAGCAGGAATGCGCCACTCGAAGTGCATCTGGATGTCGCGGAAGGAGTCTTTCGTCTTATTTGGCCTCTTGCCCACAGTCATGACGCCATCGACGATTTTCCATGAGTCATTTGTCCAAGCATCAGAGCCGTCTGGCCCGATGAGGACCTTCGCATCCGCAGGAGGAGCCACGCTGACCGCACCGGCGGTCTCGACCTTCTTGGGCTGGGGACGGGTGCCATCATGAACGACCCACTCGACGCCTGGAAGCTGGGGAGTGTTTGGCTTTTCACCAACTTTCACGGCAATGGCAAGGCCACTGGCGACGACTAAAAAACCGACGGGAAGGAGGAAGCTCATCTTCATAATACGCGATCCAAGCGAATTTCGGGCCAAATCACAATAGATTCCCCGAAAATCTCTTATATTATGCGCATTGCGGTTGCGAGATTCGAGACATTGTGAAACCTATCCACGTCCCCCTTCTCAGCCATGGCTACAAAAACTATCACTACTGAAAAGTTTCCCTTCGAACTCGTAGCCCCTCACCTTGAAAAAGTTGAATCCCAGATCCGCGAGCAAGTGCGGGACTTCGATCCGGGCGTAGAGCCCTACATGGCCTACATTTGTGACACGAGCGGGAAGCGCATCCGCCCCACCCTCGCCATTCTTACCGGTGGAGCCACTGGTGAGCTATCTGAGGATCACATCAATCTGGGAGTCATCCTTGAGCTCATCCACATGGCGACGCTCGTGCATGATGACATCATTGACGGTGCCTCGACCCGCCGCAAGGTCCCCACTCCGAACGCGAAGTGGGGAAATGGCATGGCCGTTCTCCTCGGCGACGCCCTTTTCTCCCACGCGCTGAAGCTCTCGACCGATTTTAATGATCTCGCACTTAGCCGTGCTATCAGCCTTGCCTCGCGTGAAGTTTGCCAAGGAGAAATCCTACAGACCCAGCGCCGCTTTGATCTCACTGTAACCAAGGCAGAGTATTTCCGCATGATCGAGATGAAGACCGGAGCCCTCTTCGCTGCCGCGAGTGGACTTGCGGCCAAGCTCTCTGGGCGTGATGAAAACATCTGCGAAGCCATGCATGATTACGGCATGAAGCTCGGCACCGCATACCAGATCTACGATGACGTCGTCGACATCATCGGCACGGAAGCCGAGACCGGAAAAACTCTCGGCACCGATCTGGAGAAAGGAAAGCTCACTCTCCCCATCTTGAATCTCCTCGAAGCAGCCTCTCCCAAGCAGAAGGAAAAGCTCACCAAGCGCATCATTGAGCAACAGCCACTCGACCTCAACATCATCGGCGGCATCGCTGAGTATGAAGGAGCTGTTGACCGGGCACTTAAGTCCGCCGCCAAGCTCGTCGCCGAAGCCCGCGCCACTCTAAGCCTCCTCAACGATTCAGAATCCCGCACGGCACTGGAGGACATCACGCTCTACGTCGATCAGCTTTTAAAAAGCTGCCGATAGTTGCTTTTCAAAAGGGCTATCCCGTCTTAGCGTCCTGCCATGGACGACATCAAGATTACCATTCACACTTCAAAAGGAGACATCAACGTTACCCTTTTCCCCGACGACGCACCAGTCACCGTCACTTCATTTCTGCACCTCGCATCAACGAACTTCTATGACGGGCTTAAATTTCACCGCGTCATTCCGAACTTCATGATCCAAGGCGGCTGCCCACTCGGCACCGGCACCGGAAACCCCGGCTACAAGTTCGAGTGCGAGTGCAAGGCGCACCGCCGCCACGACAAGCCCGGCATGCTCTCCATGGCAAATGCCGGCCCTAACACGAACGGCTCACAGTTCTTCGTCACTCACTGCGCCACTCCTCACCTCGATGGCAAGCACACCGTCTTCGGTGAAACAACAGAAGGCCAGGACGTCATCAATGCGGTCAAAGGCGGCGACACCATCAAGTCCATCACCATCCACGGCTCGACCGACGACCTCTTCGCGGCAAACCAGTCACGCATTGATGACTGGAAGAAGGCCTAGACGCTCACAAATTTAAAAAGACCCGCCGGGAGCAATCCTTGCGGGTCTTTTTTTTGGGGGAGGAGCCCCAATACAGAAAAATTTCCAGTAAGACTTCCCCACCCCATTTCGTTTCGTAAATATGCCAAAAGCCAGCCAACTCAAGCGAAGCGGATTCGTCCTCCCGCTCCTTTGGCTTCTGCTTCCTCCTCCCGCTCTCGCTGACAAAGTAAAGCTCGAGGCAGCTCGGAAAGTCATCGTCGATCACTGCATCAAATGTCACGGCCCCGATAAGCAAAAGGGAGACCTCCGCCTAGACACCCTCTCCATCGATCTCGCCAACAATCCCCGCGCTGCCGAGACCTGGCACGATGCCCTCGATCAAGTTTCCCTTGGTGAAATGCCTCCGGAAGATGAGCCCGGCCTCAGCTCGGCTGAACGAGAAAGCATCACCACCTGGATCCGGGGCAATCTCAGCAAGGCTAGCGACAAAACCAGCCCTCCCACCGTTCTCCGTCGCCTCAACAAGGCCGAATATCGCTACACCATGACCGACCTCCTCGGCGTCGAGGATGACTACGGATCCGACCTTCCAGAGGACCCCGTCTCCCCCGATGGCTTCACCAACAATGGCAGCAACCTGCAAATGTCCGGCTTACAACTTGAGATCTATCTGCAAGCAGCCCGCCAAGCGCTCTCCCGCATCATCGTCCAAGGCCCCAGACCAGCACGCGTCAAAATCTTCGACACCAAGTCTGTTCCGCCCAAGGAGCTTGGCAAA
>JBDMZE010000002.1:0-161577 GCA_039769075.1 Akkermansiaceae bacterium
ATCGCGGTCCTCGGTCTCGTTACGAGGGAGGAGGGAGTATTGCACCGCGTCCTTGAGCTTCTCCTGCTTGGCGCGGAGACCGGGGAGTTCGCCTTCCGCCATCGCTGCAAAATCGGCGTCATCGCCCTTTGCGAGTTCTTCGTTTCCTTCGATGTCGCTCTTGACCTGAGCGAGCTCGTCCCAGCTCTCGAGAAGCTTTTTGAGACCGCGATGTTCGCGCATCACCAAGGTGGAGCTTTTCTGATCGTTGAAGAAATTGGGCTCGCTCATCATCGCCTCGATTTCAGCAAGGCGGGCGGTGCGTTTTTCGATGAGCGCGGCGTAATCCATGAAGTGCGGGACGGTCTCGATTTCCTCTACGAAGGTCAAGGGGGAACCGGAAGGGAGCGCTTTTTGAGGGCTCAGGAAAGAAAAGTCGAAATTCGCGATATTTCGGTATTGCAAAGCTCGTGCGCGGCGCTTAATCATCCGCCGTCGGTGCTTCGGTCCGACTACCGAGTGAGTCCCATGGTGTAATCGGTAACACAGCTGATTTTGATTCAGTCATTCAAGGTTCGAGTCCTTGTGGGACTGCCACTCTTTCAAAAGGCAGAGTTTGGCAGAATGAGGCGAACTAAAGCGCTAAGTCACGAAACGGATCGTGAGCGGGTAGAGATAGATTTCTCCCTTTGATGCTGCAATGGAGGCGATGATCTCAAATATCAGGCCAACGATGAGGAGCGGGACGTAGAGTAGGATTCCCAAACCACAGGTAGCGAATCCGACGACGAGGATCACAGCGGAATAGATGAGCATCGAGAGTTGAAAATTGAGCGAGTCCTTCGCGTGGTGAGTGACGAAAGCTGATGGCCTGTTCGCTGAGTTCATGATGACGAGGGGTGCGATGAAACCGAGAAAGCCGAAGCCAACGAGGCCTGCGATCAGTGGGGTGAGGTGGCACCACATCGCGAGGTCGCGCTCGTTCTTTGGCGGTCCAATAGGTTGGGGTGGTGGAGTTGAAAGTTGGTTCATTCTGAAGCAGGGGTCAGGAATTTGACGAGATCAGCACGCATTTTGATCAGGTCAGGCTCGTTGAGGTAGAACATGTGCCCCGCATCATACCAGGTGAACTCGATGGCGTCACGGCGCTCCTTTGGAATGCCGAAAAGGTGGCTGAGGCTGTGCTGCATGTTGGCAGGAGGAGTTGCGAGATCGGTGTAGCCGCCCATGACGAGGATGCGGAGGTCCGGGTTGTTTCGCATCGCGCTCTCGAGGTCACGGGACATGTTTACGATGGAGTTTTTAGCGCCCCAGTTCCAGGGGTGGACGTCTCCGGTGAGGATATTGTAAGGGTGGTGGCCTTCCCACTTTAGGCTGCGACTGAGGTAGTCGTTCATGGCGGTGGCGAAGGCTCCGTAGACGACAGAGTAGGAAGGATCGTAGCCGGCGTAGTCTTCGCTGCTATCGATGACAGGCCAAGCGGTACGGGCATCGAAGCGACCAAGGACTTTGCCTTCTTTGCGAAGCAGTTCCTTACGGTAGCGGTTCGAGGAAAGGCGAAGGTTGAGCTCGAGAAAGAGTTCGGCGGGGAGTCCGGTGAAGGCGGCGAGCTTTGCTGCGATGGTATTTTTTTCCTCATTCGAAATCTCGGAGCCTTTGAGGAGCGCTTGAGCGTAGGGGCCGAAGGCGAAGGCGCGGGCTTCTTTTACCAAGGCATCGCGATCACCGGTGATTTTACCATGATGGTGCGAGGTGGCGGTCATGGCCGGAAGGAAGACGGAGTAGGTGAGGTCGTCACCTTGTGAGGTGCGCAGGGTGCGGAAGTCGACGAGTGAGGAGAGGAGAACGACGCCATTGAGGTTCATCCCGAACTTCGTCTGGAGATGCTCGGCGAGTCCAGAGGCGCGGATGCCGCCGTAGCTTTCGCCGAGAAGATACTTTGGCGAAGCCCAGCGGTCGTTCTCGGTGGTCCAGCGGCGGATGAAGTCGCCGACGGATTCGATATCTCCGCTCACGCCATGAAAGTCAGCGGGCTTGCCGTCTTTTTCGACACGAGAGTAGCCCGTGGAGACAGGGTCGATGAAAACGATGTCGACGAGATCCAAGATGGAGTGCTCATTTGGAATGACCACGGAAGGGGGAGGGAGCGTCTTGGTGCCATCGGGGCTCGTGGGGACAATTTTCGGCCCAAGTGCGCCGAGGTGGAGCCAGACAGCCGAGGAACCAGGGCCGCCATTGAAGGCGAACATGACGGGGCGGGTGGCCTTGTCTTTGATGCCGAGACGCTCGTAAGCGACGCTGAAGACAGAGGCGCGGTCCTTATCGTCCTTTGTCTTAAGGGTGAGAGTGGAAGCGGTGGCACGGTAGTCGATTTTTTTACCATCGATAGTGACGCTGTCAGTGACGGTGAACTCCTTTTTTTTGGGAGCTTCGTCTGCTTTTTTAGCGGCGGGTTCGTCGGCAGTGAGGAGTGAGAAGGAGAGGAGGAGAGGGATGAACTTTCGCATGGGGAGAGAGTGGGGATGTTTTTGGAGGAAGGGAATCTTGAAAATTGAGAGCTTTGGTGGGGAGAACTATCTCGCAGATTGACTTGATTCTTGACGAGGTATTCAAACGATCAGTAGCCTATCCTAGGCTCATGAAGGGGGAAATAGGGGGATGCATTCAATCCCAACTCCGTTGGGCTAAATGATCCTCACTGTTCGGCTTAAAAATTATGGAAGACGGAATCTATGCTGTAGATAAATCGGCTCGGATGCATCGAATTGCATCTTCACTTGTCTTAGGGGTATGGCTAGTGCTGGCTTTCCTAAGTGGAGGTATTGGCCCGGCAATTAAAACGTTTCTATTCTATCTACTTCCCTTATTCTGCATTTGGTTTCCCGATGCAATGGCTCAATACACTGGAGTTGTCGTGGGGAGAGGACGTCACATTGACCAACCGTCGAATCCAACTTTCCTCAAATACGGAGGCTGGTTTGTGCTGCTTCTTGTTCCACTCCTTATCATGCTCATATTCTCCGTCTCAAAGTGAACATAGCAATCAAAATGCCGAACAAGCCAGTAGTGACAACGGCGGATAGCGCCGTTAGTTCGTTTCGCTCTTCCGCTCTATTTCAGGGCACAAAAAAACTCTCAGGTGACTGAGAGTTTAGTGTCTTAAATTATGTCTTAAGAAGTGGCGGAGCGGACGGGACTCGAACCCGCGACCTCCGGCGTGACAGGCCGGCGCTCTAACCAACTGAGCTACCGCTCCGCATCTGGTTAGGACGGGCGGAAGCTATGGCGAGCGCTGGATTGTGGCAATCATTTTCTTGCCTCTTTTTAACTTTTTTTTCGGAGGGTGAAAAGGGGGTTGTTAGAGCAGGGAAATGGCCTCTTCAAGACTGGCGGCATCTTCGATTGAGATCACTTTAGCTTCCTTGTCGATGCGGGCCATGAGTCCGGCGAGCACCTTGCCAGGGCCGAGTTCGATGAAGAGGTCATGCCCTTGGCTACGGAGGAGCTGCATGGATTCGATCCAGCGGACGGAGCCGGTCACTTGTTTTGTGAGGGAGTCGCGGATGGCATCGGGGCCTTGTGCGGCTTCGGCGAGGAAGTTAGAAATGACGGGGATGGAGGGAGTGCCGACTTCGGTCTCGCTGAGAGCTACGGCCAGTTTTTCCTGCGCACTGGCCATGAGGCGGGAGTGGTAGGCTCCGGCGACGCTGAGTTTCTTGCCCATGCGGAGACCGTATTCCTTGGCTTGGGCGACGGCTTTATCGATGCCGTCTTCTTTTCCAGAGAGGACGAGCTGGCCGGGGCAGTTGAGGTTCGCGACATCGACATCGCAATCGGCGGCAAGGCGGCGCACGTCTTCTTCTGATCCTCCGATCATGGCGGCCATGGTGCCGGAGGTGGCTGCGCAGGCTTCATCCATGAGTTCGCCACGTCGCGCTACAAGGCGGAGGCCTTCTTCAAAGGCAAAGGTTCCGGCGGCGGTGTGTGCGGTCATTTCTCCGAGAGAGAGACCAGCCGCTGCGACAGGTTCAAGATGAGGCACCTTTTCTTGAAGAACTGCGAGAAGGCTGAGGCCGTGGAGGAAGAGGGCGGGTTGGCAATTGCCGGTGCGGGTGAGGTCTTCGGCTGGGCCCTCGAACATGACTTGGGTGAGGGGACGGCCGAGAACGTCGTCGGCTTTTTCAAAAAGGGACCGTGCGGCGGGGTAGGCTTCGACAAGGTCTTTGCCCATGCCGACTTTCTGCGCGCCTTGGCCGGAGAATAAGAGAACTGCTTTGCTCATAGTGCTGATGAGCTAAGCGCGAAGGGATGAGGGGAGCAAGCTTCTCGTTTTTTGGTTTTTCTGAAAATTGAGCGCATCTTTTCTTGCCTATTTCTCAGACTTAAGAAATGGTTTCCCCACACGGAGGGGTGGCAGAGTGGTCGAATGCACCGGTCTTGAAAACCGACGTAGTGAAAGCTACCGTGGGTTCGAATCCCACCCCCTCTGCCATAAGGTCCTCCTAGCTTGCTAGGAGGACCTTATGGTTTCTAAGAAGAATGGGGTGAGAACGCAGTTTGAGCCGGAGTGAGGCTAAGCGAGCGGAGACAGCGTGAGCGAAGCGAGGGCAGTCCCACCCCCTCTTCCATCAGGCCATCCCAGGTCCGCTGGGATGGCCTTGTGTTTTAATGAGAGCAGCATTCTTTCCTCCTCGATAAATTTGTAGGAAAAGCGTCGTATCTACCCCGATGTCCGATCTCTCTGAAATCTCTCGCCCTTTGGCGGTGCTCCGGCGGCGTATTCGTAGGGTCCAGCTGACTCGTGGTTTGCTGCGCTTGGCGACCGTGCTTTTGGGCGGGATTCTTTTGATCGCGGCGCTCGATTTTATCTTCGCTCCACTTTCGAGCGGGATTCGACTCGCGCTTTTTGTGGTGTGGATCGGCGCACTGGCATGGACCGCTTTTGAGAAATTGCTTCAGCCGCTGAGGAAAAAAATCAC
The DNA here is from genome assembly GCA_039769075.1 of Akkermansiaceae bacterium. Taxonomy (GTDB): domain Bacteria; phylum Verrucomicrobiota; class Verrucomicrobiia; order Verrucomicrobiales; family Akkermansiaceae; genus SW10. The sequence continues at coordinate 4,959 of JBDMZE010000002.1, forward strand.
CGACATCCAGCTCGCTCGTTGGTTGGAGAGGCGCCACCCCGAAGTGCAGGAGCGCATTTCAACGAGCCTGGAACTGGCTGGAGGTCCCGAGGGAATCTCGCCGCAGCTTCTCGAGGAGCTTTCCGTAGAAGCCGCATCTGATATCTCGCTGCTCGATCCAAAGGAAGAGGTTTCGAACAAAAGAGTCCGCCGCTCACTCTGGCCGCTCGCTTCACTTGCGGGCGTGATCGTTTTGTTGCTCGCGATTTTCCCTCAGCAAATGTCGCGACTCCTCGCTCGAGCAATCGTGCCATTCTCGGACATGGGAAATGCCGAGGGCTTCCGCTTTTCATTCGACCCTGGTGATGTTGAGGCGATCGAAGGCGACGAGGTCGTCCTGAAATTTTCCTACGAGGGCACCCTTAGTGAACCACTCGCCCTTTATACGAAGACCGAACCGGGTGAACTTCTCTCAGAAACTCTCCAGCCCGTCACCAGCGATGGCGATGATCATGAGTTCGAATACCGACTCCACGGAGCTTCCCGATCATTCGACTATTTCGCCCGCGCGGGTAAAGGGGAGAGTGATCATTTCTCAGTCAGAGTTTATCCCCAGCCATCGCTTGAGAATGCCACCGTGCGCTATCGCTATCCTGACTATACCGGCTGGACTGACCGCGTGGCTGATTTTAAAAACGGCCTCAATGCGCTCTCCGGAACCGAGGTTGTTATTAAAAGCCGCCTCCAGACTGGAATCGAATCCGCGCGCGTCACGATCGATGACTCATCGGTGGGCGACCCCTCGGTCATCCCTTCCGCGACAGGAGCGGACTTCGAGTTCACTTTTAAAATAGGCGAGCCCGGTGAGCATGAGGGCGTCATTAGCCTAGATCATCGTATCCGCGAAAACATCGAAGCTTCCCGCTTCCGAATCGTCTCCATACCCGATGAGGCACCCGTGGTTAAACTCATCGAGCCTACCCAGCGTGAGCTCAAGCTTCAACCTGACGATCAGATTATTCTTACTTACGGCGTCATCGAACAGATCGGCCTCTCCTCTGCCGAGATCGAGTTGGAGGTGAATGGGAAAAATCAGCAACCATTGAAAGAAGCCCTTCCTGAGCGTGCTCAAAGCGACACTCCAAATCTCTGGAATGGCGAGGCCATGGTTTATCTTGGAAGCCTCCTCGATGCGCATCCCAAGGCTCGGAAATTTCGCCTTCGCCTCAAGCTCAGCGATAATCGCCCAACCGATCTTTCCGGCCCGGGTGTTGGTTATTCAGAATGGATCGAAGTCACTCTCGACAACAACGCGCCTTCACTCGCTCGCCAAGAACTCCGCGCCCAGCAATCTGATATTCGCGAGACCATCGATAAGGCGATGAATGAAATTCGCCAAGCCCAGCAGCGGATGCACCATGTGAAGAATCATTTGGAAAAAGAAGAGATTCCCGAGCACGCCCAGAAGCAGCTCGAGGAAGCAAAAGCTAAGCTCGCCGAGACAGAATCAGAACTCGCCAAGCTCGCCGAGCGCATGGGGCAAGGCGTGCAAGCGCACCGTGCTGATGAGGTGATGGCGGCTGCCGAAAAGGTTGCCGAAGCGAAACAGAATCTCGAGTTTGCCCCGCTGCAAGATACTCCCGAGTCACGCCGCAGCGAGGTCGAAGAAGCGCTTCGCAATTCAGAAGACGCGATTAAGAAGCTCCGAGAGCAGCGCAATGAGATGGAACGAGATCGCGCACGAATCGAGGACCTCGCCCGCCTTCAAGAACTCGCGCAGAAACAAGACGCCCTCGCTCGCGAAGCGTCTGCTGAAGCTGAGCCCGATAAGGAGTGGCAGCAGAAACAGGAGAAGGTCAAAAACGAACTGCGTGAAATGGTGAAACAATCACCGCAAGCCAAAGCGGCCGCGCTCGAAGCCCAAGCCAAGCGCGCCAAAGACCTCGCTGAAGAAGCCGACGCTCTCGCCGAATCTCAGGATCAGCTCAAGGAACTCGCGCAAGAAAAGCCGAGCGCCGAGCAGATCGCCGATGCTTTCAAGAGGGAGCAAGCCGCTCTCGCTGAAGAAGCCAAAGATTTAGCCGACTCAGCAAAAGGAGAAGCCTCCGAGGCACAAGCAACAGCCGATTCTACGAAAGAAAAAGCTACCGAAGCTCAAGCCGCTGCCGAATCAGCAAAAGAAGCGGTTTCTGAAGCTCAAGCCGCAACCGAGTCGGAGAAAGAAGCGGCCTCCAAAGCCCAAGCTGAAGCCGAGTCAGCAAAAGAAGCAGCCTCCGAAGCCCAAGCCGCAGCTGAGGCCGCGCAACCGAAAGCCGAGGCGCTTGCAGAACAATCTGCCAAATCCGAAAAAGCGGCCCAGCAAGCAGAGGCCGCTCGCGATGCGTCATCGCCCGAAGATGCTGCGAAGAAAGCAAACGAAGCTGCGGAAGCCCTTGCCGAAGCGAGCGCTGATGAAAGCCTCCAAGAAAAACAAGAAACCGTCGCCGAAGGTCTCGAAGCGCTCGCCGAAGGAGACCAAGACAAAGCCCTCGCCGCGCTCGAGAAACTCCAATCCCAAAAGATCGAAGAAGCCCTGAAGCAAGAGCAGGCAGCGATCGCCGAAGACGCAAAATCCGAACTCGCCGAAGCCCGCTCAGAAAATGCCGAGCGCGCCAACACTTTGCCCGAAGCAGTCGCGCAAGCCGAAGCTGCGCGCGATGCTGCCGAGCCTGCCCAATCAGCGGAAGCCGCCAAGTCTGCTGCCGAAGCGCTCGCCGAGGGAGAAGGGGAGTCGATATCTCAAGCCGAGCTCCAAGATCGCCAAGAGCAAGTTGCCGAAGCCTTCGCCGCGCTCGATGAAGGGAATCCTGCGGAAGCCCTCGCTACGCTCGAAGAATTACAAGCAGAGCGCGCCGCCGACCTCGCCGAAGAACTCCGCGAGTTCCCGCAAGCGAGCGACTATAATCAGGCGCTCAACGAAGCTCAGAATAAAGGTCAGGACGCCGCAAATCGCGCTGATCAAGCGATGAAAGAGCAAGCCAATGGTCAGGCCGAGCAGGCAGCACAACTTCATGAGCAATCCTCCGATCAGTTTGAAAAAGCGAGCGAGGCTCTCGCCAAAGCGGCCGATCAATTCCAGCAGCAAGCCGAACAAGCCGCCGCTCAGGAACCGAATCAAAATAAAGCCCCCGCGCCCGGTCAGCCTCTCGCAGAAGCCTTCGAGCAAAGCGCCCAAGCGGCTCAAGCAGCGAAGGTCGAGCAAGGTCAGGAAGCCGCTGAGTCCGCCCAAGCCGCCGCCGAGTCTCTCAAGTCTGCCGCCCAGCAAGCGAAGTCCGCGATGGCTCAGAATCAGCAGCCCGGCCAAGGGAATCAGATGGCTCAAGGTGAGCCTAGCGAGGGTGCCCCCCCGCCCGATCAGGAAGGTAATCAACCCGGAGATAAGCCGGGAGATGATCCGCAGGAAGGTGACCGTCAGGCGCAGGCCGATCCAGGCGTTCCTCCCGAACTCGCCCGCCTCGGCGTGAGTGCATCTGACTGGGAAAAAATCAAAGCCACGCTTAAATCCGATATCGGCGGAGCGCGCGGAGCCGTTGTCCCGGAAGACTACCGCGGCCTCGTGAAACAGTATTTCGAACAAGTGACCAAAGAACGATGATCCGCTTTTTTCTCCTCCTTATTTTCGCGGCTCATCTCTCAGCCCAAGAAATCCCCGAGACCGTCTTTTTCCGGTGGAAAGATCGCGTTGATCCCTCCGTCGAGCGCGGCTTGGACTATCTCGCCCGCATTCAGCAGGACGATGGTTCCTTTCCAGAAAACTACGGCACTTCCACTGGGATTCCCGCGCTTGCCGGGATGGCTTTTCTTTCCCGTGGGCACCTCCCGACCGAAGGCGAGTATGCCGAAACTCTCACCCGCTGTATCGACTACATTCTCGCGCATCAAGATCGCCAAGGTCTCTACCAAGCCGGTCATGGAGGGAGCGGCCCGATGTATGCGCACAACATCGCGACCCTTTTCATCTCGGAAGTTTCCGGAATGGTTGATCCCGAGCGACAAAAGAAAATCGCCGAAAGCCTTCCGCGCGCCCTCGGTCTCATCCTCCGCGCGCAAGCGGTGAAGAAGTCGGATCGTCATCAGGGCGGCTGGCGCTATCACCCCGGCTCACGTGATTCAGACACGTCTTGCAGTGGCTGGGCGCTCATGGCTCTGCGTTCCGCGAAGCTGAATGGCGCGGCTGTCCCTGACAAGGCAATCGATGACGCTGTCGCCTATCTCTATCGTCACTTCGACCCAAAGGGCGGCCACTTTGGCTATACTGACACTCACAAGCATCAGCTCTCGCTCACTGGCATGGGTCTCCTTTGTCTCGAACTCTGCGGCGAGCACGGCAAGCCCGAGACCATCAAGGCGGCCGACTACGTCCTGCAAAACTTCCGCCGCCTCGAGAACGACCAATTTTCCTTTTATGGGAACTACTACAATGCTCAAGCGATGTTCCAGATGGGCGGAAAATATTGGGAGACCTACGCCGACTGGATGTATGCCACTTACCTTAAGCAGCAGAAAGAAGACGGCTCCTGGTATTCTAAAGAGGGTGGCCGCGTCTACGGCACCAGCATCATGATCCTCGCTTTCACCGTCCCATACCGCCAACTCCCGATCTACCAGCGGGATGAGACGGTCGATGAGGACTAAAAGGTGAAGCTGGGGGGGGCGTAGGCCCTTCCTCGGAGCTGGCGATGATGTTTTTCATCATGAATGTGTGTCGGTAGAGAGCACGAGGACGGCAAGAATAGTCTCTTGATTCACCAAAATCAGCCATTTTTTCACGTGCTGAGCGTAGCTGGGAATTCAATTCATCCTCGTTAGTGATCGATTCGCCAAGATCCTCAGTGAAACACGCTTGAAACCTCACGAAAGCTCACTACATTACCTCGCCCGGCCCTGATGGGCGGGATTTACAACCATGAGTTCACCAATTCTCGTGCCCGAAAGCGCCCCCTTCACCCCCGAACAACGGGCGTGGCTGAATGATTTCTTTGCCAAAAATCTCGCAGGATCCGGATCGGCTCCGCTTGCAGATGCTGGCCCCACCATTCCTGTGACTATCCTCTGGGGATCCCAGACCGGAAATGCCGAGGGCTGTGCTAGGAAGCTCGCCAAGGCAATGAAGGCTGGAAATTACGATCCGAAGGTCGTTGATATGGGTGACTACGATAAGGCCCAGCTTTCGAAAGAGCAGAATCTCCTCATCATCACCTCGACCTATGGTGACGGTGAGCCGCCCGATAATGCTGCCGATCTTCACGAATTTATCATGAGTGAAGAGGTGCCAAGCCTCGCGGGCGTGAGCTACTCGGTCTTCGCACTTGGCGATACCGAGTATCCTGATTTCTGCCAGAGCGGAATCGAGTTCGATCAGCAGCTCGAAAAGTTCGGCGCTAAGCGCGTCTTTAAGCGCATCGACTGCGATGTCGATTACGATGAAGAATTTAAAGAATGGAAGACCGGAGTCATGGATGCCTTTGGCGGCTCTGCCGTTGCCGTCTCTGAAGAGGTGAGTGGGGAAGATGAGCCCTACGGCAAGAAGCGCCCCTTCCCGTCGCCAATCCTAAATAGCTACAATCTTAACAAGGAAGGTTCCCAGCGTGAGACCTACCACATCGAGTTCTCTCTCGATGGCTCGAATCTCGCCTACGAAGCCGGAGATGCTCTCAGCGTCTTTTCTCATAATCCAGCGAGCGCGGTGGATGAGATTCTCAAAAACCTTCCGTTCAACGTGAAGGACGACGTCCCGCTTCCCGGCGGTGGTGAAGCATCTCTTCGTGAGGCCCTCATCACTTCCTACGATATCCGGAGCCTTAGTAAACCGCTCCTTCAGAAATGGCAGTCCCGTTCCGGATCGCCGTTCCTACGTGGATTGGTCGACGGTGGATCAAAGGATGATTTCGAGGACTTCTGCTGGGGCCGCGAGCTGGTTGATCTCGTCACGGAGCACCCTGCGGACTTCGCCGATGGGGAAGAATTTGTCAGTGTCCTGAAAAAGCTTCAGCCGCGTCTTTACTCCATCGCTTCCAGTTCAAAAGCCCACCCCGGTGAGGTGCATCTTACTGTGGCGATCGTGCGCTACAATTCATACGACCGTGATCGCGGTGGAGTGTGCTCGACCTTCCTCTCGGACCGTGTCGGCGATGTTGCACCGGGTGTTTTCGTTCATCATAACAAAGCCTTCCGTCTTCCAGAAGATCTCAGTAAGGACGTCATCATGGTTGGCCCTGGAACCGGGATCGCTCCTTTCCGCTCCTTTCTAGAAGAGCGTAAGGCAACGGAAGCAGCAGGCCGTAATTGGCTCTTCTTCGGCAATCCGCACGCCGCCTCTGATTTCATCTACGAAGATGAGATCCGTCAGATGGAAAAAGAGGGCGTCATTAATGAACTCAGCCTCGCCTTTTCCCGCGACCAAGCGGAGAAAGTCTACGTCCAAGACCGCATGCTAGAGTCTGGTAAGGAACTCTGGGACTGGCTTCAGGGCGGGGGATACTTCTACGTCTGTGGGGATGCTTCACGCATGGCCAAGGATGTCGACAAGGCTCTCCACACCATCGCTCAAGAGCACGGCGGACTCAGCGAGGAAGACGCCATCGCCTATTATAAGGAGCTCAAGAAAGAGAAGCGCTACGCGAGAGACGTCTACTAGCAAATCTCCGGAGTTAGCTCCTATTCACGAGTGGAAGAAGCGTGACGAAGGCGCTTTTCCTCTTTAGCTTAGGAAAATGTTTCAAAGCAGGTTCAAGCTTCTCATCTTCTTTTGCTTGGTCTCGGTTTCGGTCGTTTCCGTATTTGGGCGGGCCCGTCTGCTGGTTTCGAAAAACGATGCCGGGTTCGTGCCAGCCACTTCGCTTTCAGTTCGATCGACCAATCCGATTTCGAAATTTAGGGCGGGGAGTTTTTCCGCTGCGCAATCCGTGTCTTCTACGAGTGATTCTTCGACTGGTGATTTCAGGTCAAAAAAGAAGACCTCTTTTCCTTCTTCTGAAAAATTAAGTGATAGGTCGTTTTGGGATTTATTTACGAGAGGCAATTATTCTCAACAAGAGGTGAACCCTATTCAACTCATCGCCCAGAAGGATGAAATTGCGCCGATTTTTTTTGCGAGTTTTTCCTGTGGGGAACCCATCACCATTCGTTAGCAAGCCTTTACCGAATGCAAAAGCTCAAAAGCTTGTGAAAAAACGAGAGATCTCCCTCCATCGTCTGTCACGATTGCCGCATTCCCAGGATCTGAAGAAACCCTGCCTCTTGAACTGAACACGATCACAAATCAGGTTGAAATTAAACTGAGCCTGCCTTTTGTTCGCCTGTTCGAAGGTGAGAAGATTGAAGTGAAAATTTGGAAAGAGATTGAGGTGAAAGAAGGTTTATCCTCACTCCTCGTCCTGAGCCCTCAAAGGAAGGAGCCCAAAGTAAGTTGGGAGCATATCGATGCCTTGGTATTTCCAGACGATGAAGACAAATTTCCCGTGGGGACTCTCTGATTGGTGAATGTCAGTGATCAGGAAATCGCGGTTCGTTTTAATGAGGAGAAAAAAACCTTTCCCGTGAAGCCAAGACTTTTTCTGTCAAAGAGGTTCCTTCTAATTCGTTCACTTTCGCTGTGGCAAAGAAAGGCCAAGAAAACGGATACCGACCGATTCTAAGTAAGCGACTGGAGATAGAAAAGGGAATGCGCATGACTGTTGTGTTTTACGATGGAGGGCATCGACCTTTAACCGAAAGGGTGTTTTATAAATTTATCTCTGAGAAGGTTCCTCTCAACGAGCGTCCCGCTGATGATTAACTGGTAGTGCTATGGCAGACTGCGCTCATAAACTTCCCCTTGGATATCGTGTAAATACGATGTATTGATCAATAGGAAGGAATGAAGCGGAAAATGAGTGCCATCCAGCCATGGCACGATCGTGCCCGGACCGGTGGCTTCGCGCTCATTTCTTCTCTTTCTCTTCTCTTTTTGCTTACTCTGATCGCAGTCGCTTTTCTTGGTCTTGCTACGGTTCAAGTCCGGACTCATCGGGTTGATGGCGCCACTGAGCAGGCTCGCTCAAATGCGCGGCTAGCTCTCATGATCGCGCTCGGGGAACTCCAGCGCGAGATGGGCCCCGATCAGCGGGTTTCCGCGGAAGCGGCCATCGTCAGCACCAGTGATTCTGAGAAAGGGGTGCTGCATCGCCACTGGACCGGCGTCTGGAGCACTCAAATAAATGGCGAAAGCCCATGGGCTCGGAACGATGAAGAAGGCGGACTCCACGACCTCAGGACCAAGCAAGGCTGGGACGCTGAGAAGGAGCGTCGCAGCTATCTTGTGAGTGGAAACGAGGGAGGGAATCGCCGAGAAGGAGGGGTGAAGTTTGATGCCAACAAACCCTTCGCAGAGACGGCGATCCCGGTTTTAGGGGAGGGATCAGTAGGGGGAGATGCTGCGGATCAGGTTATCGTGCCTAAGGTGGGGATCGAAAAAAAATTCCGCTTCACCGGAAACTACGGATACTGGATTGGCGATCTGGGAGTGAAGGCAAATATCATAGCGAATAGCCAAGGTCAGGAGCAAGACGGGCAGGGGGCTTCATCTCATTACCGACAGTTCTCCCCATTTCCTCCTCAAGTCGAGGGCTTGGATGGTAATAAGAGAGATGGCTCGATCGGAAAGATCGTGAGTCTCCAGACACTCGATCTAGTCAGTTCTGAGGAAGGCTTTTCTAAAGATCGTTTTCACGAGATCACGGTCGATTCCCAAGGCGTTCTCACCAATGTCCGCGATGGTGGTCTGCAGAGAAATCTCACCGCCTTTTTGAATGGCGGCACGACAGCAGATCTCAAGGTGGGAGGTGAGTTGCTCGCTCTGGGACTAGAGGAGTCTGATAATCTTGTCGGTCCTCAGGATTCCGAAGATGCTCTACGAAAGGATATCGATTGGGGCTCTACCCGCCATCGCGAGACTTCTCCCAAGTTTGGCCTTTTGAAGGACTGGTCAGATCTCGCTTCGACCGTCTCGATCGATAGCCAACAATTCAGCGCCCGAATTCCGGCTTCAGAAGATCAGCCAAAAATCCCAGAGATCACCGATGCTGGATTTCAGAATCTCAATCCAGCAACGATTGCTTCGTTCGATGAAGCAAATCTCTCACCGATCGTCGTAGAGGGTTCCATTTACGAGACTTATAGTTCCCACCGGAATCCTCCTGGTTCCGAGCGAGTTTTCAATCTCCGTGTTCATCTCTATCCTCGCGTGGTTCTTTGGAATCCCTACAATGTTTCACTTACGCTCGATGAAAGCATCGCGCTGATTCAAGTGAATGGCCGCCGGGGTTTTAATACTGACGTCAATTTTCCAGGGAGTCCCTTTAACTGGGGTGAAGCAAATTGGCTCGTCTTTGGGGGACGGAATAATGAGGTCAGCCTCGATCCAGTAAATAGCGATGCTTATAAAGATCCTTACACTGGAAGCTACTACTTCACTATTCCCGAAACTACTTTTCAGCCCGGAGATTGCCTCGTCTTTACTACCGAGGCTCCTGCAGAATATGGTCGCGAAAATATCGCGCGAAATCGTCTCTCATGCGAGGTTGAGCCCTCTCCAGAGGCCAATTATTACATCACCGCTGCCGCGAGTGAAATCGATGCCGAGAATGGCACGATCACCGGAGGGATGAACTGGTTTCCGACCTACTACCGTTTTAATCCTTCAGATAATTGGTTCGCTGGAGTGGGCCAGAAGACGCAGGGCGATGACTCCCAGATCATTCTCAAAAAACTGGGAACGCAGAGCACTCTTGCGCCGGAAGATTTTGATAACCTTCCGCAGATCGCCGCGGTCTCGTGCTCCATGCAATTTGGCGATGGTCGCGAGCCGGTCGAAGCTTGGGCTGGCTCCTCGAACGTCCCAATGGAGATGTCCGATTTTCAACTTCCCCGGCTCGTGAATCCTCCCGACTTTAAAGCCCGCCAAGGCTACCGCCTCCGCTGGTTTCGCGAGCACGAATCCCATCTCCAGATCTTCGGTGATGCTCTGGCTGGCGAGCCTCATTGGGAAGAATCATTTCTAGGAACGTGGAATCTTAGATCTGCCTACGCCACGCGGACCCCTTGGGATAATCTCGCAGGGAATCAAGGCGATGGCACCGCGAGTGGACCGTGGTTCTTCGGAATCTATACCCGAGATCTCTATGATGAAGCCGTCGGATGGGCCGAGCAAACTCCCTTCTTAGGCGATGATAGCCGACAGCATGGTAATCCCTTTGGCAAGCCTGTCGAAGGGGAGGATCGCTATGTTCTTTTCGATGTTCCTCGTCAAGATGTGGGCATCATTTCACTAGCCCAGTTTCAACACGCAAAGGTCTCGGAGTTTGTCTGGCATCCGTCCTACGCGATCGGGAACTCTCTCGTAGATCCCCGACTCGGCCCCTACTCAGGACAAACTGGAACAGCGCCGCTTTTTGAATATGCCGATGATCTCGAAAATGGCGGTTTTTCAAAAGAAGCCATCGGCTGGGCTGACAATGCCGAGAGGGGAGCTTCGCCCGATTCATGGGCGCGCCTAGGACGCGCTCTTTTTCAAGATTATCCCAATGATGAAACTCTCGTCTATGATCTCTCTTTTGAACTCAATCACACCCTCTGGGATCAGTTTTTCCTCACTTCTGGAAGTGCCTCACAAGTCCGTGATTTTGCGAATGATCCCCTCGAGAACCCACTTCCCAATTCTCGCCTTCGTCTCATCGATAAGACGGATGAGAAAAACCTCAATGACCTGCATCAAGCAGCCCGTCATCTCATGGTCGATGGCGCCTTTAATGTAAACTCCACCAGCCCCGGTGCGTGGCGCGCTCTTCTTTCCGCAAACCGTCGTAGCGATGGCTCGGTTCCTTTTCCACGTCACCTCAAAGCTCCCGGACCCGAGTGGACGGACGGAGACTCTGCTGATGGTGATGCCATGTGGGCCGGAACCCGCGTCCTGACCGAGGACGAGGTCGAGATCCTTTCCCATGCTATCGTCGAGCAGGTAAAGGCGAGGGGGCCGTTCCTTGGCCTTTCTGATTTCGTCAACCGTCGTCTCGTCGATGGACCCCTCGGTGAAATGGGCGCGCTGGAAGCTGCCATCCAAGAGTCAGGGATCAACGATACCTTTAATGATGACCCAATCGTTGGTCTCAATAATCAAAATCCCCTCAGCGACTATCAGCATCCTGACAATATCACGGATGCCACCCGCCTTGAGCAAACTCTCAAGCCATCAAGCAAAGCCTGGGGAGCTCCCGCTTATCTTATCCAAGCTGACCTTCTCCAAGCTGTAGGCTCAACCTTGTCTGCCCGTTCGGACACGTTCATTATCCGCACCTACGGGGATTCCATCGAGAATGGAAAAGTGGTAGCCCGTGCCTGGTGCGAGGCCATCGTCCAGCGCATCCCCACTCCGATGAATCCCGACGCTACCGGGCTCAATCCCGTCCAATCTGAGAAGCCCAACTTCGGACGCCGCTTTGTCATCAAGAGCTTCCGCTGGTTACATCAAGATGAAGTCTAATTATTTACTATGAGATTCTACCTATTCCTTCTCCTTGTTCCGATCCTCTTGGCCCAGCAGCCCAAGGCTCCGGAGCCCAGCTTCGTGCGCATCCTCCCAGTAGGCGATATGCCTCCATGGCAGGAGAAGATTCAGAATGGTGTCCGCGTCCAGATCCCACCCCCTCCCGGAGCCATTCCTATCGAGAAGGCTACGATGGCGATTTCCGAATCAAGAGGGGAGACCCTCTCTTTGGTTCTTGGAAAAATGACCAAGTATCTTCCGCTCGATGGCAGTCTCCCATCCGTCCAGCTCTTCGAGGATAAATTCATGAAAGGCGACCCTTGGGTCAAGGCTGCCAACCGTCCCGGCACCCAGTCTCTCATGCTCCTCATTCGGGACCCGCGCCAAGCAAAGCCCAGCTGGAAGACTCCCATCGCCAAAATGATTCCGGATGACCTCATCTCTTTCCCGCCTGAATCACTTCGCTTCGCAAATATCAGCGCGTCAAAAATTGTCGTCAGAATCGACGAAGCTCCCGCCTTCACTCTTTCCCCTGGCGACATCGTCATCAAAAAACAACAAGCAGGAAAAGTTACTCTTCTTATCGGAACAGCTAACGAAGGTCAGCGTCCCAAACGGATCTACAAAAACCGGCTCGCCATTAAAGATGGCGAGCGCACAGGTATTTTTATCTATCGCTCTGATGGAAAAGCCGCCGACGAAGCCCCGAAGATCCGCTTTTTCCCAGAACGGCCCACCGTTCCCAAAAGGAAATAGCCGAGGCACGAAAGAAATAGTGGTAAGCGTCTCTTCCTCCACCAAACCGCCTGAATCTCCCTAAATTGCTCGATTTCTTGACGACAGGGGACTTCCTTGCATAATGCGCCCGCCTCGCCCCATAGGGCTTGGCTAACAAAACCAAAGCTACGACAAATCATGGCAAATTATGCAATTAATGGATTCGGACGAATCGGCCGTATGGTCCTCCGTTCAATGAACGACGAAGAACTTAAAAAAGTCGTCGCGATCAACGATCTTACCGATAACAAGACTCTCGCTCACCTTCTCAAGCATGACTCTTCCCAGGGTCAATTTTCCCGTGAGGTGACTTATGACGAAGAATTCATCATCGTCGACGGACACAAGATTCACGCCACTGCTGAGCGTGACCCAGCGAACCTCCCATGGGGAGAGTGGAATGCTGACGTGATCCTTGAGTCCACCGGATTTTTCGCGAGCCGCGAGGGTTCCAGTAAGCACATCGCCGCTGGCGCAAAGAAGGTTCTCATCTCCGCTCCTGCGAATGATCCTGACCTCACCATGTGCCTCGGCATCAATGACAGCGAATATGATGCTGCAAATCATCACATCGTTTCAAATGCTTCCTGCACCACGAACTGCCTCGCACCTCTCGCGAAGGTTCTCAATGAAAAGTGGGGCCTCAAGCGTGGCTTCATGTCCACCATTCACAGCTACACCGGTGACCAGCGTCTTCTTGACACTCCTCACGGTGACCTGCGTCGTGCTCGTTCCGCTGCGATCAACATCATTCCTTCTTCCACTGGCGCCGCTCGTGCCATTGGTGAAGTCATTCCTGAACTCAAAGGTAAGCTGAATGGCGGAGCCTTCCGTGTTCCTACTCCTACCGGTTCACTCACTGACCTCGTTGCCGAGCTTGGTGCTGATGTCACCGCTGAGGAAGTCAATGCTGCCTTCAAGGAAGCTGCTGAGGGTCCTCTCAAGGGAATCCTTAAGTATAGCGAAGATCCTCTCGTCCTTCAGGACATCGTGGGTGATCCTCACAGCTCGATCTACGACTCTGAGCTCACCACCGTCATCGAGGGGAACCTCGTAAAGGTATGCTCATGGTATGACAACGAGTGGGGTTACTCAAACCGCGCCGCTGATGCCATGAAAATGCTCGGCGACTCCCTCTAGGATTCCCATAGCGATTCATTTCAAAAGCCCGGAAGGAGAGATCCTTCCGGGCTTTTTCGTTTTGAAAGAGCGTCGGGTGAGCAGGGGAGAACTCAGGTCGCTTGCCTGATTCTTTAACTTCTCCTAATGATCAAAAAAAATTAACCATTTTTTTCCGCTTTTTAGTAGACAGAATCCGCCCCTCTGATTATTGCCCCGTCCGCTGTGCGAGTGGTGGGCTTTAACTCCCGTTACTCACTTAGCAAATTACTCACTTGTAAGGCAGCGTAGCTCAGGGGTAGAGCAGAGGACTCATAAGCCTTTTGTCGGCGGTTCAATTCCGCCCGCTGCTACCAGTGATTAGTTAAGAGAGGTGAAATACATCGCCGCGCAGCCTTGTTGTGTGGTTTTTTGACACCTCAAACCGGCCTCGCAAGGGAGTTTTGAGAAAAAGTGAGGGTAATCGAAAGTTATCCCTTGCCAGATCAAAATTTCTTACTAGGGTCGCGGCCCCCAAATCGGGGTTGGAATTCAAAAAGCCTTATGGCTTCGACGGTTTCGACTCCTTCAACTCCAAAACTATCGGGTGCAGCACCGGAAAAAAGGCTCTTGAGAGGTTTCTCTCTGAGTTCCCAGTGTCGCCACGCGGTTGAGCCAGAGTCCATTTTTTAGAACACATTCTCATCATCGTAACCAAAACACGATCTCATTATGCCCACCATTAACCAACTCGTCCGCAAAGGTCGGAAAAAGGCAGTCACTAAATCGAAGTCACCGGCTTTGAATAACTGTCCCCAGCGTCGCGGCGTTTGCTTGCAGGTTTATACTCGCACACCAAAGAAGCCTAACTCAGCTCTCCGTAAGGTTGCTAAGGTTCGTCTCACTAATGGTTACGAAGTCATCGCCTATATCGGTGGTGAGGGTCACAATCTTCAGGAGCACTCAATCGTCCTCATTCGTGGTGGTCGAGTAAAAGACCTTCCAGGTGTCCGCTACCACATCGTCCGCGGTGCTCTCGATACCCTTGGTGTCGATGGCCGTAAGCAAGGTCGTTCCAAGTATGGCGCTAAGCGTCCTAAGAAGTAATTTTCACCGAATTTAAATCGCTCACCATATTTTCCCATGGCCCGCAGAAAAAAAATCTACGCAAAGCCGGATCGCCGTGATCCTAAGTTTGATAGTGTCGTCGTTGGACGCCTTATCAGCAAGATCATGAAGGACGGAAAGCGCTCGCTCTCCGAGCGCATCGTCTACGCCGCAATTGACCGCGCAAACGAAGGGACCGATACAATCGATCCTCTCGAAATCCTCACTCGTGCTATCGAGAACGCCAAGCCTCGTGTCGAAGTTAAGAGTCGCCGTGTCGGTGGTGCTACTTACCAGGTGCCTCTCGAGGTAGATGCGAGCCGCTCCGAGTCACTCGGAATGCGTTGGATCATCAACTTTGCTCGCGCCAAGAAGGGCACTCCAATGCACCTCGCTCTTGCGAACGAGATCAAGGACGCCGCTAACAACACTGGTAATTCAGTCCGTAAGCGTGACGACGTCCACAAGATGGCTCAGGCAAACCGCGCCTTTGCTCACTTCCGCTTCTAAGCTTCTAATTAGCTTTCTCCTTTCTAGTAAAGAATCTCTCACCGAACTCCTCCCATGTCGAAAGTCGCATCCATTCCCACACGTCCCGTCCCGCTTGAGCGGACACGGAACATTGGGATTGCTGCGCACATCGATGCCGGGAAGACAACGTTGACTGAGCGAATTCTTTTCTACACAGGAATGATTCACCGGATTGGTGAGGTGCACGATGGTGCCACCACCACTGACCATATGGAGCAGGAGCGCGAGCGGGGAATTACTATTACCTCAGCCGCTGTCACCTGTGATTGGCGTCAAGTTCCTGAAGAAGGAGTTTCTAAACTTTTCTCCGGCGTGAGCCAGCGGGTCAATATCATTGATACCCCAGGTCACGTCGATTTCACCGCAGAGGTTGAGCGCTCGCTCCGTGTTTTAGACGGAGCGATTGTTGTTTTCTGCGGTGTTGCGGGAGTTCAGCCCCAGACCGAAACGGTCTGGCGTCAAGCAACCAAATACAATGTTCCACGCATCGTCTTCGTTAATAAGATGGACCGCGTGGGAGCAGATTTCGATAACGTGGTCACTGAGATTCGCGAGAAGCTCGGAGCTCGCGCTGTTCGTATCCTTATCCCAATAGGGTCTGAGGATTCACTTCGCGGCCAAATCGACGTTCTCAACAAAAAAGCCGTTCTTTACACCGACGACGACATCTTAGGTTCCACCTACACCCTCGCCGATCTTGACGAGGAGCAAATGCTCATCGCCGAGGAAGCCTACTCCGAGATTCTTGAAGCAGTCGCAGATCTTGATGAGCAAGTTGGTGAAAAGTTCCTCATGGAGGAAGAGATCACCGTAGCCGATATCAAAGCGGGTCTCCGCCGTGCGACCATCGCGGATCAGATCGTGCCAGTAAGTGGAGGTTCTGCTTTCAAGAACAAAGGCGTCCAGTATCTTCTCGATGCAGTCGTCGATTATCTTCCAAGTCCACTCGAGATCGCTGATGCCATCGGCCAGGATCCCGAAGACGAAGGCAAAGAGGTCCGAGTAAAAGCAGATGACTCAGCTGAGTTTTGTGCTCTCGCTTTTAAACTCTGGGCCGACAAATACTTCGGTAAACTCGTCTTCTTCCGTGTCTATTCCGGAACCGTCTCAAAAGGAGACATGGTCTATAACCCACGCACCCGTCAGAAGGAACGCGTGGGTCGTTTGATTCAGGTTCAGGCCGATAAGCACGAGGAGATCGAAACTTGCTTCGCTGGTGACATCGCCGCTCTCGTCGGCCTCAAGAATGTCCAAACCGGTGATACTCTTTCTCATCAAAAGGCGGGCGTTCTTCTCGAGCCACCTACCTTTCCTGAGCCCGTCATTTCCATGGCAGTCGAGCCTCGCACCCAAGCGGACTCAGACAAGATGGTGATCGGACTCGATCGTCTTTCCGACGAAGATCCTACTTTCGTCGTCCACAGGGACGTCGATACCGGCCAGACCATCATCGCCGGAATGGGCGAGCTTCACCTCGAGGTCATCATTGATCGCCTAAAGCGCGAGTTCGGTGTCCAAGCCAATGTAGGTAAGCCACAAATTGCTTACCGCGAGTCCATCGGCGTTAAGGCTGTTGGCGAAGGTAAGTTCATCCGCGACGCTGCCGCTACCGGCGGTAAGTCGATGTATGGCCACGTCATCCTCGAACTCACTCCAAACGAGCAAGGGAGGGGGATTACTACTGAAAGCACAGCTTCCGCGAGTTCTATCCCTAAGGAATACATCCCTTCAGTCATGCTCGGAGTTTCCGAAGCGATGACAAATGGCAGCGTCGCAGGTTTTCCTGTCGTCGATGTCCACGTTAATATTCAGGACGGTTCGTTCCACGACACCGACTCGAATGACAATGCTTTCAAGATCGCGTCTATCTTCGCGATCAAAGACGCTTTCACAAAAGCTTCTCCTATGCTCCTCGAGCCCGTTATGGACGTCGAGGTCGCTACTCCGGATGAATTTCAGGGCGATATCATGGGAGATCTCAACCGCCGCCGTGGCCAGATCCAGGAGATCGTTACCAAGGGCCCGGTTGCAAACGTCACCGCCCACATCCCGCTTGCTGAAATGTTCGGCTACTCCACGGATGTTCGCACTCTTTCCTCGGGTCGTGCTTCATACACGATGCAGCCTTCCAGTTTTGAAGAAGTTCCTCGTAACATTGTAGAGAAACTCGTCGCCGAACGCGGTGGCACTTACTAAAGAATCCTCATTTTAGACACTTTCACACCATGAATCAGAAAATCCGTATCCGCCTTCGCGCCTTTGACCACCGAGCTATTGATCGCTCGACAGTGGAGATTGTTGAGACAGCTAAGCGCACTGGTGCTAAAGTCGCCGGTCCCGTGCCTCTTCCCACCCGGATCGAAAAATTCTCCGTCAATGCTTCTGTTAACCAGGACAAAAAGGCAGCTGACCAGTTTGAGGTGCGCACACACAAGCGTCTCCTTGACATCCTAGATCCTACCGCCCGCACAGTTGATGAGCTCAAGAAGCTTAATCTTCCAGCAGGTGTTGATATCCAAATCCACATTTAATCTTCTTAACCGAACCTCATACCATGTCCCTCGGAATCCTCGGTAAAAAAGTCGGAATGACTCGTGTCTTTGACAACGAAGCAGGCTGCATGATCCCCGTCACTGTCATCGACGTGAACGGAAACGAACTTCTTCAAGTGAAAACCACTGAGAAGGATGGCTACAGCGCAATTCAGGTCGGCTATGACGACCAAAAAGAGCGTCGTCTCAATCTTCCAGAAAGAACTCACCAAGCCAAGCATGGTGCCTCCGGCGCTAAGAAGCTTGTGAAAGAGTTCCGTTTCGAAAGCGATGACCAGCTCCCTAACAAAGAAGAAGGTCACCCCGGTGCTGCTCTCTTCGAAGATGGCCAGATCGTCGATGTCCTTGGTGTTACCAAGGGTAAGGGTTTTCAAGGTGTCGTTAAGCGCTACAACTTCCAGGGTCAACCTGATGGTCACGGCCACATGATGCACCGCCGAACTGGAGCCATTGGTGCTGGATCGACTCCTGCACGTGTTTGGAAGAACCAGAAGATGCCAGGTCGCCACGGTGTCTATAACCGCACAGTTCAGAACCTCAAAGTGGTGCAAGTTCGCGCCGATGATGGAGTTCTTCTTATCTCAGGGGCCGTCCCAGGTCACAATGGTGCTTACGTCACCGTCCGTCCTTCCATTAAGAAGGCTGGAAAATAATCCCATTGCTTAGAAAGGTAGAAATAACATGTCTGCATTCACACTCAAAGACGCCGAAAAGGCGAACATCCAAGTCGTAGCCGACGCTTCCAAAGGAAGCCAGGCTGTTCACGACCTCGTGGTTGCCTATCAGGCCAATCGTCGCTCCGGAACTGCTCAAACCAAAACCCGTGGTGAAGTCAGCGGAACCGGTAAGAAGATGTATCGTCAGAAGGGAACCGGTGGCGCACGTCACGGTGACCGTAAGGCTCCAATCTTCGTCGGTGGTGGTGTCGCTTTTGGCCCCCGCAATCGCTCCTACGCAAAGACCGTCAATAAGAAGGTTCGCGCTCTCGCTCTCCGCCGTGTTCTTGGTGACAAGATCAACGAAGAAGCTGTCATCTCTGCTTCGTCATTCGATGTCGCCAGCGGAAAGACCAGTGACTTCGTAAAAGCTGTCAAAGGCATCACGGACGCCAAGAAGGTTCTCATCATCGGCGCTTCGTTCGAGGAAAAGACCTACCTTGCTGGACGCAACGTCCAGAAAGTCCAGCTCGAGACTTCTGAAAATGTCAACGTGGAGCAAATCCTCCATGCCAATATCGTCATTCTTGTGGATGACGCCCTCGAAACCCTCGCTAAGCGCACCGCTTAATTTTGCCATGAGAGATATTTACCAAGTCATCGATACGATCCGCATGTCGGAGAAGGCTACCCTTCTTCAAGAAGGCAACAATCAATACACTTTTAAAGTTGATCGTCGCGCAAACAAGATCGAGATCAAGCATGCCGTCCAGACTCTCTTCGGAGTCAAGGTCGTGTCTGTAAACACCTGTAACTATGACGGAAAGGCCAAGCGCCGCCGCCGCGCTGATGCCGGTCGCACTGCTAGCTGGAAGAAGGCAATTGTTCGCCTCAAAGAGGGAGACTCCCTCGACCTCGTCTAAACCCCCACGATTTTCTAACGAAATCAGTCTGAAAGGAATTTTCCCATGCCACTGAAAAGTTTTAAGCCCGTAACTCCCTCTAATCGCTACAAAATGTGGCCGACTTACGAGGAGATTACCACCAATAAGCCCGAGAAAAGCCTCACTACTCCTCTTAAGAAGAGTGGTGGACGCAATAACCAAGGTCGTATCACCTGCCGTCACATCGGTGGGGGACACAAGCGTAAGTATCGTCTTATCGACTTCAAGCGTCGTAAACTCGACCTTGTCGCAGATGTTCTTACGATTGAGTATGACCCTAACCGCACTTGCCGCATTGCGCTCATCCAGTATTCGGATGACGTGAAGAGCTACATCCTCGCCCCAGCCGGTCTGACCGTTGGAGACAAGGTTGTCTCAGGTGAGAATGTCGAGCCTAAGCCCGGCAATGCAATGCCTCTCAAGAACGTTCCTCTCGGAACTGCCATTCACAACATCGAGCTCCGTCCTGGATGCGGTGGTAAGGTTGCCCGTGCTGCTGGTCAGCAAGCGGTCCTCGCCTCACGAGACCAAGGTTATGCTTCGGTAAGAATGCCTTCCGGTGAACTTCGCCGCTTCCACGAGAATTGTTTCGCAACCATCGGCACCGTCGGTAACCGCGATCACATGAACGAGGTTTCTGGCAAAGCTGGACGCTCACGTTGGAAGGGCATTCGCCCGACTGTCCGCGGAATGTGTATGAACCCAGTCGATCACCCCAATGGTGGTGGTGAGGGTAAGTCAAAGTCCGGTGGTGGTCGCCAGCACCTCAAGTCTCCTTGGGGACACGTCAAGGGTCAGAAGACTCGCAAGAAGCACAATCCTAACGATGCATTCATTATTGAACGTCGTAAGAAGAAGCGCAAGTAAACCACTTTAGTTAAACAACTGACTCTCTCTACCCATGGCACGCTCACTTAAAAAAGGCCCATTCGTCGATCAAAAGCTCCTCGCTAAGATTGATGCCGCCGTCGAATCCAAGAACAAAAAGCCCATCAAGACCTGGAGCCGACGTTCGATGATCACACCCGACTTCGTCGGTCACACCTTCTCCGTCCACAACGGCAAGACCTTTGTTCCTGTCTTTGTTTCTGAGAATATGGTGGGCCACAAGCTCGGTGAATTCTCTCCCACCAGGATCTTTAAGGCCCACGGTGGTATTGGTAAGAAGTAATTTTCTTGTATCTTTCGCACTTCTGAAGCAATCGCTCTTTCTCCTCTAATGAATTCTCTTTCTTCCAGCATTCTCATCCTGACCGGAGCCTGCCTCCTTGGTCAGGCTGGGCTCGTTGCTGGGCAGGAGACAGTAGGGGAGCAGATTGCAAAACTTCAGCGAGATAACCGGGCACTCCGCCTTCGCAATGAGACTTTGAATAAAGGTTATGCTTCCGCTCTTGAGCGTGAGTCGGCCAAGATAAAGTCTCTTAAGGGAATTAAAGAAAACCTCGCTCTCATAGGGAAAGGTTTTTTCGATGGAGGTAACGACACGCTTCGCACTGCCGTGGCTGACTACCAAGTCGCTAGCGAGCAGCTCTCGAAGCTTGAGATGTCTTCCACCGATCTTCTCATCACGATGCAGG
Source organism: Akkermansiaceae bacterium (assembly GCA_039769075.1). Taxonomy (GTDB): domain Bacteria; phylum Verrucomicrobiota; class Verrucomicrobiia; order Verrucomicrobiales; family Akkermansiaceae; genus SW10. Next base: position 25,740 of record JBDMZE010000002.1, read on the forward strand.
ATTATCTCCGCACAGTGGTGGCTTCCGATCCCGAGGCTCGCGCCATGGTGGAAGCAAAGATGCGCCAACTTCAAGTCGACCTCGGTCAGCGCCAACAACCAAAGCGTAAAGTTAGGCAGGGAACTGCTGCTGAAGCAACGGTTGTCAGTGTCGATTCAGAATCCGGTCTTCTCATTATCAACGCTGGGGACGCTGCCGATGTCCGCCCCGGAATGCGTTTCCGCCTCGAGCGGTCCGGCACTTATCTTGGCGACGCGGTCGTCGCAATTTCTCGGGCCGATGTAAGCGGCCTACTTATCCAATCTCTGACTAATCCAGAAAATCCAGTGCTCCCAAAGGACACTGCTCTCATCATTCTCGACAACTCTGAACAGACAAACTAATGCAAGTTCGTTCTACCACTAAATACGCTCGGATCTCTCCGAAAAAAGCACGCGACGTCGCTCGTGAAATCCAGGGGCTTCCGGTCTCTGACGCTCTCGATGCGCTGACCTACACTCCTAAGAAGGCAGCTCAACTCATTGGTAAGACGCTCAAGAGCGCCATCGCCAATGCTGAGAACAATCACGAGCTTTCTGCTGATGAACTCATCATCCATGAAGCGACGATCGGCGACGGACCTACTCTTAAGCGCTTTAAGCCACGTGCTCGTGGATCTGCAGGTGCCATCCGCAAGCGCAGTAGCCACATTTTTATTACTCTTACCGACGAATTCGAAGCGCCTGAAGAGAAGAAGACTTCCGGTAAGTCTAAGAAGCGCGACACGATTAAATCGCTCTTCACCGGTAAAGCCGCTGCTGCGGCCGAGGAAGAAGTTCCCGCTACTGAAAACTCAGCCGCTGACCTCGATGCCGCTAAAGGTGTAGCCGAGTAAATCATTTCTAACGTTTTAAATTTAAAGAATCATGGGACAAAAAGTAAATCCAATCGGATTCCGCCTCGCTGTCAATAAGGATTGGCGCTCCAAGTGGTATGCCGAAGGCAAGGACTACACGAATAAGCTTCACGAAGATCTTACGATCCGTAAGTATGTCAAAGGCCGTCTTCAGGGCATCGCGATTTCTCGCGTAGTCATCGAGCGTGCTTGGAATAGTGTCCGTATCACTCTTCACACCTCACGCCCCGGCCTCGTCATTGGACGTAAGGGAACTGAGATCGAGAGAATGACGAATGACATTGGTAAGATTTGCACGGGCTCCCAAGTGAAGGTCGACATAATTGAGATCCGCAAGCCGGAACTTGATGCCCAGCACGTTTGTGAGAACGTTGCTGTCCAGCTGGAGCGTCGGATTGCTTTCCGCCGTGCCATGAAGCGGGCCGTTCAAACAGCAATGGAATTCGGAGCCAATGGTATCCGCATCCGCTGTGGTGGTCGTCTCGGTGGAGCTGATATTGCTCGTGCTGAGACCTACCGTGAAGGAAAAGTGCCTCTTCAAACACTTCGTGTTCCTATCGACTATGGCTTCGCAGAAGCCAAGACTGTCTACGGAATCATCGGTATCAAGTGCTGGATCAACAAAGATGCAGACGCCGACAAAGGATCACGCCCTCCAGGCACTGATCGTCCCCGTCGTGGCGGCCGAGGTGGTGATCGTGGTGGCCGAGGTGGAGATCGTGGTGGCCGCGGTGGAGATCGTCGCGGAGGTGGTGGTGGCCCAGGAGGCGACTCCCTCAATAGTAATTCAGACAAGCCCGCTGAGAACAAGGACGCAAAGCCTGCATCCTAGTTAGCTGCTCTATTTAACATTTAATTTAAGGAGGAAAATATTATGCCTTTAATGCCCAAAAGAACCAAGTTTCGGAAGACCCATCGTGGTAGCCGGAGTGGTAATGCCCAGCGTGGCACCGATGTCAGCTTTGGTGACTTCGGCTTGCAAGCTCTTGGCCGTGCTTGGATGACGAATCGTCAGATCGAAGCCTGCCGTATTTCAATCAACCGCTTTCTTAAGCGTAAGGGAAAAGTCTGGATCCGAGTCTTTCCTCACAAATCCATCACTCGTCGTCCACCCGAAACTCGGATGGGTAAGGGTAAGGGTTCTGTCGATGCTTGGGTAGCTGTCATCCGTCCTGGCACTATGCTTTTCGAAGTCGCTGGTGTCCCTGAATCCCAAGCACGTGAGGCCATGCGTCTTGCTTCATATAAGCTCGGCTTCGAAACTCGTTTCGTAGCACGTAGCTAGTCCCAATTTTAATATTTTAACTAGGAACATCTTGTCATGCCCCAGACCAAAATCACCGAACTTCGCGAGCTGAGCTCCGATGAACTCCAAACCCGCCTGCGCGATCTCAAGCAGGAGGCCCTTAATCTCCGTCTTCAGCAGGCCACTGGTCAGCTCGAAAACACCGCTCGCCGTCGTCACGTTCGTCGTGAGATTGCCCGCGTCATGACACTGCTCACTGAGCGTAAGTCTGCGTCCTAAGCAAAACACCATTTAACCCATTTACGAGACCATGAGTGAAGCGTCCGATAAGAAAGAGTTTGTGCCTTCCGAGGCCGGCCAAAATAAAAACACAAAGGTCCGCGTTGGGCTTGTAAAGTCGACTAGTATGGACAAGACCATCGTCGTCGAATACATCAACCGCGTTCCACACCCGCAGTTCAAGAAAATCGTAAAGCGCTCGAAGAAGTTCTACGCTCACGATGAAGAAGGTGCTGCTGCAGTAGGTGACAAGGTTCGTATCCGCGAGACTCGTCCTATTTCCAAGCTCAAGCGCTGGGAGCTCGTCGAGGTCCTCAGCCACTAACTAAATTTTAACGATATTTTACTGCCATGATCCAAATGGAATCCAAAGTCGTGATCGCCGATAATACCGGCGCTCGTCAGGCTAAAATGATTGGCGTTCTCGGAACGCGTTCTAAAGCAGCGTCGATCGGTGACATCATCACCGCTCACGTCCGTGAGGCTATCCCGACCGCTTCGGTCAAAAAAGGTGCTGTCATTAAGGCCGTCGTCGTTCGCACCGCTTACCCTGTCCGTCGTGCTGATGGTTCCGTTCTTCGTTTCGATGAGAATGCAATCGTTATTATCGATAAGGACAATAACCCAAAGGGCACCCGCATCTTCGGACCAGTCGCCCGTGAACTTCGTGAAAAGAACTTCATGAAGATCGTCTCCCTTGCACCCGAGGTGCTTTAATCACCGCCTTATTTTTATCATGAAGCTCAAAACTCACGTAAAGCCTGGTGATGACGTAAAAGTCATCTCCGGCAACCACAAAGGAAAGACAGGAACTGTTCTATCCGTGAATGCTGAAAAAGGTCAGGTCATCGTAGAAGATGTCCGTAAGATTAAAAAGGCCATCCGCAAAACCGAGCTTAACCCTGATGGGGGAATCGAGGAGCAGGATGGACCAATCCACATTTCTAACGTAAAGAAAGTCTAGTTAGATCTTCACTGATCTGACTGTGCGCTTAAGCAACCGCTGACCCGCCAAAAAATGAAACCAACACTACAAAAGCTCTACGAAGAGCAACTTGTCGCGACTCTCCAGAAGGAGGAGGGCTTCAAGAATATTAATGAAGTGCCACGTCTTGAAAAGATCGTGGTCAATTCTCACGTCGGACACTACGTCAATGAGCGCAAAGCCGCTGTTGAAGATGCTGTCGCTGAGGTCTCCAAGATCACCGGCCAAAAGCCTGCTGTCGTTTTTGCTCGTAAGAGTGTTGCGAACTTCAAGGTAAGGGAAGGGGAGCAAGTCGGAGCCCGTGTCACCCTCCGTGGTGCACACATGTGGGAATTCCTTGACCGCTTCATCCACATCACCTGCCCGAACATTCGTGACTTCCGCGGTCTTCCCTTCAAGTCTTTTGACGGAAGCGGTAACTACGCCGTTGGTTTCCCTGATCAGTCGATTTTCCCAGAAGTGGAGCTTGACCAGATTAAGCGCCAGATCGGATTCGACTTTATCTTTGTCACTAGCTCCAAGACTGATGCCGGTGCTAAAGCACTCCTCAAAGCCCTCGGCATGCCTTTCCGCGATAACGTGAAGGCAGATGACGCCGCCTAACCCATATCAACCTAGAAAGAAATAGATTCATGGGAACTCTCACAGATCCAATCGCCGACTTTTTAATTCGTCTCAAGAATGCTTCGCGTGCAGGTAATGATACCTTCACCGCGCCTCATTCCAAGATGAAGGTCGAACTCTCTCGCATCCTCAAAGAAGAAGGATACATCGTAGACTACGAGGTTAACACCTCGGGACAATTTCCCGAAGTGCACGTGACCACGAAGTTCGTCGATGGCGTTCCAGCCCTCACTGATCTCAAGCGGGTCTCTAAGTGTGGTCGCCGGAAGTATTCCGCTTCGCAGGACATTCCTCGCGTTCTTAACAACATGGGTATTTCGATCCTCTCCACTTCACGTGGCGTCATGACCGGGACTCAGGCTAAGAAGCAAAACATAGGCGGCGAAATCATCGCCTTCGTCTGGTAAAACCCCTCGTAGAAAACTGAAACAATGTCACGAGTAGGAAAAGCTACAATCTCTCTCCCTGAAAAGGTGTCCGTTAAAATCTCCGGCGGAAACGTCGCAGTTGATGGACCTAAAGGGAAGCTTGAACTCGACCTTCCTGAAGGTCTTGTCGTTAAGGAAGATTCCGGTGAACTCACAGTTGAGCGTGCTTCCGAGCTGCGCTCACTGCGTGCGCTTCACGGCACCTTCCGCAGTCTCATCAATAACATGATCCAAGGCGTCAACGAAGGTTACGTCAAGGACCTTGAAATCCAAGGTGTTGGTTTCCGTGCTGCTGTCAAAGGCAAAGCGATTGACCTCAGCCTCGGAAAATCTCATCCAATTCTTCACCCGATCCCAGAAGGTCTCACCGTCACCGTTGCAGACAATACCAAGATCAAGGTCGAAGGAATCGACAAGCAACTCGTTGGCCAATTTGCCGCCGAAGTGCGTTCATACTACCCACCCGAGCCTTATAAAGGTAAGGGAGTCCGCTACGTTGGTGAATACGTCCGCCGTAAGGCTGGTAAGAGCGTGAAGTAACCTGAACTTAATCAATCAAAAAACTTCCCAACTTCCATGAGTACACTCAATCGTAAGAAAATCCGTCAGAAGGTGCACCGCCGTATTCGTAAGAAGCTCAGCGGCACGGCTACTAAGCCACGCCTCGCGGTTCATTTCTCGAACAAGAACGTCTACGCTCAAGTCATCGACGATCTCGCCGGAAAGACTCTCTGTGCTGCCTCGACTCTCGATAAAGAGGTCGAAGCGAACGGGGCCTCCAAGGCTACTGCTGAATCCGTCGGTAAGCTCATTGCTGAGCGCGCCAAAGGTGCCAAGATCGAGGCTGTTGTCTTCGACCGTGGTGGTCATCTCTTCCATGGTAAGGTCAAAGTCCTTGCCGATGCAGCCCGCGAAGGTGGTCTCAAATTCTAATTATCGCTCACTATCATAATGGCAACTAACGAAACTCCCAAGCCCGCTGGCGACGCAAAGCCAGCTGGCGCAGCGGCACCCGCAGGTGCAGCATCCGCAGCAGCGGATGCGAACAGGCCAAGTGGCGATCAAGGTCGCGGCGACCAAGGTCGTGGCGGTCGCGGCGATCAAGGTCGTGGCGGTCGCGGTGGCGATAACCGTGGTGGCGGATTCCGCGGTGGCGGTGGACGTGGTCCACGCCGCGAGCCACCTCCTGCACCTACCGATAAGGATGGTAATGAACTCACTGAAAAAGTGGTCTTCATTAACCGCTGTTCTAAGGTCGTAAAAGGTGGTCGTCGCTTTAGCTTCTCTGCACTCGTCGTCTCCGGTAACGGAAAAGGCAGTGTCGGTGTTGGCTTCGGTAAGGCTAATGAAGTCGCAGAGTGCATTAAGAAGGCTTCCGGCATCGCTGGCAAGAGCCTCCAGAAAATGCAACTCGACGGTCCTACCATTCCTCACGAAATCTATGCAGAGTTCGGTGGCGGTAAGGTTCTCCTCAAGCCAGCATCACCCGGAACCGGCGTTATCGCTGGTGGCGGTGTCCGTGCAGTCTGTGAGGCAGTCGGTATCCAAGACGTTCTTTCCAAGTCAATCGGGTCGAATAACCACGCTAACGTGGTGAAAGCGACTCTCAAGGCCCTCAGCGAGCTGCGAGGTCGTGACGAGATTCTTACCCTCCGTGGTAAGAGTAAGAAGGAAAAGGCGATCTAAATGAAGATAGGGGAGTGCTGCGCTGGTTCATCCAATTGCTCCTCCCTCTAACTTCTCTCTCAATCCTCAATTTATCCATTTAAAATGAATCTCCATAATCTCTCTCCTAATCCTGGTGCTAAGCATCGCCGCAAGCGTCTCGGTTGTGGTGAAAGCTCCGGTCTTGGAAAGACTTCCGGTCGAGGCCACAAAGGTCAGAAGTCCCGCTCCGGTGGTGGCGTCCGTCCTGGTTTCGAAGGTGGCCAAATGCCCCTTCACCGTCGTCTTCCTAAGCGTGGCTTCAGCAACCTTCAGTTCCGCGACACCGTCGCTATCGTAAACATCTCGCAACTTGAGACGTTTTTCGAGGACGGTGCTGAGGTCAACGAAGTTTCTCTTCGTGACGCAGGTCTCGTCAAGGGACAGGCAGACAAGATCAAGCTCCTCGGCCAGGGTGACCTGACCAAGAAGTTCAAAGTCACTGTCGACCTCGCCAGTGCATCCGCTAAGGAAAAGATCGAAAAAGCAGGGGGCTCTCTCGAGCTCTAAGGCTTGCGAGTCACACTCCCTCTGTGATCACTTCCTCATCACGCTTTACAACGTTGGGTTCGGTTCGCCGGGCCACAGCGTTTTTTGCGTTACTGCTCGTTTCCCTTGGAATCACGTCTTGTGGTTCCAAAGAGTCCCACGAATCCCTCATGAAGGAGCAAGCGGGCCTCTATCAGGAAATGTCTGCCGTTCTTCAAGAATTGGCGGAGCAGGGGAATATCGATGAAGGAGTCGCAAAGCTCACTCCGCTGGTGAGCACTTTTCAAGACAACAGGGCTCGCACTGCGGCCCTTCCAAGAATTGGCGAGGAGGAGCAACTCCATCTCGCCGACCTTCCGGTCCTCGCGGCCGGACACAAGGCCTTCTTTGAAGCTCAAAGTGCCTTTTTTAGTTCAGAACATAAATCCCCCCGGATTTCCGCCATTCTCTCAGGACTTCATCAGTCGAAGCCTGTGCCTGGAGAAGGCCAGCCCCAATAATTTTCCAAAGATCCCTAATCAATTATGATTTCCGCATTCGCAAATACCTGGAAGATCCCCGAACTTCGGGATCGCATTCTTTTCACCATGGCGATGATTGTCATCGTCCGTCTCGGAGTGGCTCTGCCTCTTCCCGGCGTCAACATGGATGTTATTTCAACCTGGCTCGACCTTCAAGCTAAGGATGGTGAGGACGGAGCTGGCGGCGGCGTCGGCGCAATGCTCAATGTCTTCTCCGGTGGTGGACTTCAAGCGATGGGTCTCTTTTCACTAGGCATTATGCCTTATATTTCAGCATCGATTATGATGCAGCTCCTCAGTGCTGTTGTTCCCAAGCTCGCTCGCCTTGCCAAGCAAGACGGGGGACGCCAGAAGATCAACTCATACACCCGCTACGTCACGATCCTGATTGCGGTGGTGCAGGGCTTCTTCCTCGCCAAGTCTCTCGACAATCCTCAAAACAACTTCCTTCTTCAGGGAATTGGCAAGGCAATTACCGAAGTCGGGTCTCCTCTCGTTCCCGATTACGGTGTTGGATTCATCGCCATGACGGTTCTCATCATCGTCTCTGGAACTCTCTTCCTGATGTGGGTTGGTGACCAGATCACCGAGCGCGGTATCGGAAATGGTATCTCTCTGATTATCTCGGTGAACATTATCTCGGCAATGCCCGGTGTCATCGTGACTCTCTGGAACACCTTCGTGGTTCAGCGTGAAGGAAATGCTTTCAGCCCGCTTCTGATCGTGGTGCTCGTCGTTCTCTTTCTTCTCGTGATCGCGGCGGTCATTGCAATTACTCAAGCCCAGCGGCGAATAGCGGTGCAATATGCTCGCCGTGTCGCAGGTCGCCGTGAGATGGCAGGTGGAACGCAGTATCTCCCACTCAAGGTGAACTATGCTGGCGTCATGCCCGTCATTTTCGCAACTGCGATTCTTCAGCTTCCTCCGACCATCATCGGTCAGATTTGGCCCGACAGTAAGATCGTTGCGACGACTCTGGAGGTGCTCTCTCCTGATAGCTTCTGGTTCTACCTGATCTCGGGAACAATGATCTTCTTCTTCAGCTTCTTCTGGGTCGCAACGATGTTCCAGCCAAGCGAGATTGCCGAGAACCTCAAGAAGGGTGGTGGTTACATCCCCGGAGTGCGTCCTGGTAAGCCGACTTCTGACTTCCTCGATTTTACGATGACTCGCCTGACCTTCGCGGGTGCCATCTTCCTCACACTCATCTTCATGCTTCCATACTTCATCGCCCTTGCACTCGGACTTCCGGCGGGAGGCATGGTGACCTCCTTCTTCGGAGGAACAAGTTTGCTGATTCTAGTCGGTGTGCTTCTGGATATGATGCGCCAGATTGAGACCCACCTTCTTCAGCGCCACTACGATGGATTCCTTCGTAAGGGTAAAATTAAGGGGCGCAATCAGCGGGGCGTAGCAACAGGAGCTCCGCAGAAGTCGAGTACTGGGGTGATCTATCTTTGGACCGTTCTGGCTATCATGATCCTCGTGGCGATCGTAGCCTCGATCTACAACCAGTAGAACACTTCAGTGTCCGATCAATCCCTTGTCTTCCTCGGCGCTCCGGCATCGGGGAAGGGCACACAGGGCCGGAGACTCGCCGATCTCGGCGGGTTTTCTTATTTATCCACAGGTGGACTTTTGCGGGGTGCGCTTCGCGATGGCACCGGGCTCGGAGAAAAGGCCCGCCCTTTCCTTGATCGAGGCGAATACGTCCCTGACGAGGTGATGGTGCCGATGGTGATTGAGTGGCTCGGTTCACTCGAGGGCCCTGCCATTCTCGATGGCTTTCCGCGGACCTTGGCTCAGGCCAAAGCGCTTGATATCGCTTTTGCCGAACTTGGTCATCCGCTGCCACGCTCGGTTTTTCTTGAGGTTCCTTACGAGGAACTCCGAAGAAGGGTTACTGGTCGTCTTGAGTGCGAGAGTTGTCACTGGGTCACTTCTCGCGGGAAGGCCGAGGTCTGCTCAAAGTGTGGGGGAGAGATGGTGCAGCGTGCCGATGATGATGTCGTGCGCTTCGAGAACCGTCTTCAGGAGTTTGAAAGATTAACCTTCCCGCTTGTCGCCTTTTACGAAGAGCGAGAGCGACTCACGCTCATCGAAGCTCTCGGGTCACCTGAAGAGATTCACAGCGAGCTACGAGCCAAATTATCACTTTAAGAAACTATGGGTAAGAGATCACGCATTCCTATTAAGACGCCACAAGAGATCGATCGCATGAGAGCTGCCGGAGCACTGGCGAGCGAGGTGTTGCAGGCGACGGCGAAATTCATTGAGGCAGGAAAGACGACGCTTGAGGTCGATCAATTCGCGATGGTGAAAATCGCAGAGCTCGGAGCAAAGAGTGCATTTTATAAATACCGTGATTTTCCCGGGCAGATCTGCATCTCGATGAATGAGGAGGTTGTTCACGGGATCGGCAGCGATCTTGTGATCAAGGATGGGGATCTTGTGAAAATTGATGTGGGAATTAAGCTTCACGGCTGGATTGGCGATAATGCAGTCACGGTTCCGGTCGGTAAGATTAATGGCGAACAGAAACGTCTTCTTGCTGTTACTGAGGAGTCGCTCTTCATTGCGATCGGCCACGCTCGTGATGGTGCTCGTCTTTCGGACCTCTGTGGCTCGGTCGAGGAATATGTCACCAAGCACGGCTTTACGGTGGTCCGCGATCTTGTGGGCCATGGCGTCGGTCGCCAACTTCATGAGGAACCGCAGGTGCCGAATTATCGTCCCGCTGGTAAGTCGCCAATCCTAAAAGCGGGCATGATTTTGGCCATTGAACCTATGGTGAATGCCGGAGTGGGAAGCGTCGATTGGCTCGATGATGGTTGGACCGTTGTTTCATCGGACCGTCGCCCTTCCAGTCATTTTGAGCATACTGTTTTGGTGACGAAGGGAGAGCCTGAGATCTTAACCTGGAGGCCTCGGACTGCTTTACCCAACCAATTAGGAATTCCGCCGCTGGAATAAAATTTGATAGATAGTTGAACATCACGTCAATACCCCTAAGTTATAGGGGTAATGAAAAAGCTGTTGCCTCTTCTTGTTCTCCTGCCCTCATTTCTGCTCGCCGAAGACAAGGGCAAGCGACAGCCTCTTGATAAGACGATTCTTTCGCCTGCCATATGGGGCATGAGCCTTGAAGAGATTCAGAAGACCCACGAGATCAAAGGGGCAAAGAGCGATACTCGTGAGATTCCGGAGGAGCTTAGGAAGCAGCTAAAGGAAAAAGGGATCGATATTTCCGAAGTTGGCGGTTTGTCTGGGGGCTTCGAATGGCTTTCCTCTGCGAAACAAGGGCTTCGAGCTCCTGCTGGGATTTACAGTCTTTTGGGAATGAATGTGGGAGAGGTGAATCTCCGTTCGTCTGACGGGAAACTCGCGAATGGGAGTGTCTCGCTCTACAATCGAGGAGACGATGGGGAGATCAGGACGGATGAATATCAAACCCGACTGGGTGACTGGAAATCCGCTCTCGACGAAGCTTTGAAGGTTCGGGCTTCTGATCGAAGCAAAGCCGGAGCTGTCAACGTGGATGGCTGGATGTGGAAAAAGGGGGATACCGCCTTTCTTTTGGAAGGCAGTGTCACCAAGAAAACAAATCGAGTTGAATTTATCAGGCTTCGTCTAGCTTCGGTCCGCTCGACCCATCACGACAAACGAGTGAAGAGTCGGGGGAGTTTGGATGACAATCTCATCGAGAAGAATGGCGACGTTTATATCGGAAATATCCCGATGGTCGATCAGGGGCAAAAGGGCTACTGCGTGGTAGCGAGCGTGGAGCGTGTTGCTCGTTACTATGGATTGGATGTTGATCAGCATGAGTTAGCTCAACTAGCCAATACCGACAACAATGGCACCACTGGCGATGACATGGAAAAGGCTTTCAAAAAGCTTACTGGAAAGCTTCACGTGCGGACAATGAAGTTAATGGACTATGACTACAGGCAGGTGGTTTCAGACTATAAAGCCTACAATCGCGAGGCGAAAAAAATTAACAAGGCAGTGGAGAGCGAAGGAACAGGCGATAAAGTGAAGGAATTCGACATCAACCTTAGGACTCATCGCATTTTGCCTCAGGGATTTTGGTATCAGTTGGACAAGGATACCTTCAAGGTAGTTAAAAAAGATCAGGCAAAGTATCGCTTTTTCAAAGATAAGATCGAGAGCTTCGTCGATGAAGGCGTGCCGATCTGCTGGACACTTTATTTGGGGATGTTTCCAGAAAAAGGTCTGCCCCAATCCTTCGGCGGACATATGAGACTCATCGTGGGATACAATGAAGAGAAGGAAGAGATTCTTTACACCGATTCTTGGGGTGAAGGTCACGGGATGAAGCGCATGTCGATGGTGGAGGCTTGGTGCATGACCATGGGAGTCTACGCCATGGTGCCGAATCGATAAGCACCATAAGGAAGGTCTTTTACCTCCTCTTTACACGCGAGGACTTCATCAGGTGCTAATCTGATGGAGTTATGAAGATAAAACACCTCCTCGTCCTTTTTGCGGGTTCCCTTGTGGGTCCTCTGTCCGCTCATAAAATAGCACATCAACCACCCGAAGAATCAAAGGTCCAGCTCGCGATCCTTCTCGATACCTCTGGAAGCATGAATGGTCTCATCGAGCAGACCAAGACGCAGCTCTGGAAAGTCGTAAATACCTTCATTGGTGCGAAGAAGGATGGTAAAGCGCCTTTTGTCGAAGTCGCTCTCTACGAGTATGGCAATAGGCGACTCGATCATAAGGCGCAGTGGGTTCGTCAGATCCAACCACTGACGCGAGATCTTGACCAAGTCAGTGAGGACCTCTTTGGGCTTACCACTTCCGGCGGAGATGAGTTCTGTGGGGCAGTGATTACCCGAGCGATGGCCGATCTGAAATGGGATCCCTCACCACAGGTTTACAAAGCGATCTTCATTGCGGGTAATGAGTCCTTCACTCAAGGCCCGATTAGTCCACAGGAGGCTTGTCGCGAAGCCATCGCAAAAGGAGTCGTCGTCAATACGATCCACTGTGGTCGTGAAGACATTGGGCTCTCGGGAGAGTGGAATGCCGGACAACTTCTCGCGGAAGGGAGTTTCCTCGTCATTGATCACAATGCTGCAGTCGTTCATATCGCTGCGCCACAAGATGCAGAAATTATGAAGTGGAATGCCGCGATCAATGAGACCTACATTCCTTTTGGAAAAGCGGGTGCTGCCAAAAAAGAGAAACAAGTGAAGCAGGATGGAAACTCGGTCGCTAAGAAGGAATCGGGCGCGCATGTCCAACGTGCCTTAGCGAAGGCCAGCCAGAATTACTGGAACGGTAGTTGGGACCTCTGTGACGCATGCCATGCAGGGAAGGTCGATTGGACCACGCTCAAAGACGAAGATCTTCCCAAAGAAATGCGAAAGCTTGATCTTGAAGGTCGCAAAAAATACGTGGCGGATCATCAGGCTAAGCGCACCGTCATTCAGAAGAAGATCCAGGATCTTAATAAGGCGCGGTCCGCTTTCGTAGCGGGAAAACGCAAGGAACTCGTGGTAGAAAACACCCTTGATGTCGCGGTCACTAAAACCGTGCGTGATCAGGCTGCCAAAAAAGGCTATCAGTTTAAGCAGAAGTAGATCTTTCCCACTGCGATGCCCGATCCCACCATTCTAGTAGTCGAAGATGACGCAGCGGTCCGCCGTGGTATTGTCGATGCACTGACCTTTACCGGCTATCAAGTGATCTGGGCCGCCGATGGTGCGGAGGGTCGTAAAATGGCTCTTACTGCCCACTATGATCTTCTTTTGTTAGATCTCATTCTTCCGCACTTTACCGGCTTCGAAATATTGGAAGCCTTGGGGAAAGAGCGTGCGGGTCAGGCTGTGATCATTCTCTCGGCCAAGGGTGAGGAGAACGATCGGGTAAAAGGACTCAAGATGGGAGCTGACGACTACGTTGTGAAGCCTTTCAGTGCGCGCGAGCTTCTCGCTCGGGTCGATGCTGTTTTAAGGCGTGCTACCGAAAGACAGCCTCAAGTGACGATAAGCGAAGTTCGCGGTCGAGCGATCGATCTCAAGCGCTCCGAGATCCGTTTCCAAGGTGAGCGGGTTGAGCTTTCTGAACGGGAGGTGAGCCTTCTTCGCTACCTCATTGCCAATCCAGATCGGCCAGTGCCACGTGAAGAACTCCTTCGCCACGTGTGGGGGATTGATCCCCATAAGATTGAAACCCGCACCGTCGATATGCACATCGCCCATCTGCGCAAGAAGCTTCAAGATGACGCGCAGGAGATTTTAGAAACAGTAAGAGGCCGCGGATATCGGCTGAGTGTGTCATGAATTATTCTTGGTGTGTCACGAATCGGTCATGGGTCATTTGGTCCATTTTGCTCCTCTGTGCTGCCATCATTTTCGGCACGATGGCGTGGATGAGCAGGGGAGTGATTCGCTCTGAGCAAGATCGTGTCCATGCGCAAGCTCAGGCCCAAGTGAGCGAGCGCGTCGGTCTCGCACTCTCGCGGATGGACACCATTGGAGCTGCGCTTTTGGTCGTAGAAAATCAACGGCCGCCATTGCACTATGAAGCCTTTTTTTCACCTGATGATGTCTTCACTGCCCAAGCAACAGGGATTCGCAAAAACGAAGTTTTACGAGCCTCGCCACTCCTGATCGAAGGAGGAGGGCTTGCCAAGTTACACTTTGAGATTCGTCCTGACGGCACGCTTCGCTCCCCCCAAGTTCCGAGTATTGCGCAGTCTGGATTCGTGGATCAATTCGAACTCGATTCCGAATTGCTTGCAGAAAATGGGCGGGTCTTTAATCAGCTCCTTATTTTATTGGGTAAGGATTCTCCCGAGGCAATCCCATCCCTCTGCATGGCTTGCCACACTACCGAGACCTGGAATAGGCCTTCCGAGGGAGCTCTTGCCATCGGTAATTCGTGGGTGGAGACGAATTGGGGCTTGGTTCCGCAGAATTCTACCGACCAGACAAGCTATACCAACGCGCTTCAAACTACCGAGCAGGGGAAGCGCTCGGAGGTTGTTTCTAAAGAGATTCAGAAGGCCAGCTCTCGTTCCTCCAAATCCATTAAAACACAGGCGAATAACATCCTTCCTGAAGTTCGCGAAGAGCTGGCCAGCCTGACTCCTTTTCAGCCTGTTTGGGTCGCAGGTGAGCTCTTTCTCGCTCGACAGGTCAGGGGGAGTCGCTCGGTTAAGCATCAGGTCGTTTGGCTTGATCACGAAAAGCTCGCAGCGGAACTTCGTGAGCAGATTCCGACGGAGTTAGGCGACGCCCTTCTTCTCGCGGTCATGGAGAGAAATGATGATCCCATGAATCTCGTCACTCTCCCGTGGCGACTCGAAACTCCCGTGCTCACCGTGCCGCCGCTTTCGCTGGGAAGCCCGATTTACCAAACCCTTCTTTTGGGCTGGGTGGCCGCGCTCATTTCCTTGATTGCGCTTATTTTTCTTCTTCGCGGTGTCCTTCGCCTTAGTGAGAGGAGGGCAGCCTTTGTCTCATCTGTCACCCACGAGCTACGGACACCACTCACCACCTTTCGACTCTACTCCGAGATGCTCGCCGAGGGGATGGTAACTGATGAAGTGAAGAAGCAAGAGTATCTCCGCACGATGCTGAGTGAGTCCGAGCGGCTAAATCACCTCGTGGAAAATGTGCTGTCCTACGCCCGGATCGAGAGAGGAAATGCGCGCTCGAATGTCGAGACCCTCGCAGTAGATGACCTCGTCGAGCGCATTCGTCCGGTTCTTCAGCGTCGCGTCGATCAGGAAGGTGCTGCACTTTCGATTTCACTCGCCGATGACCTCGGAAAAGTAACCAGCGATGTCACCGCCATTGAACAGATCCTTTTTAACCTAATCGACAATGCCTGCAAATACGGGCTCTCTGAAAATGGTGGGAGTCGCATCAGCCTTCGCGCGTCGCGCTCAAAAAGTGGCCTTACCTTTGAAGTGAGTGATGAAGGGCAGGGGATTGCACCTCTTGAGCGGAAGCGTCTTTTCCGGGCTTTCCATAAGTCAGCACAAGAAGCAGCACACTCGAAGCCCGGCGTCGGTCTCGGTCTCGCGCTCTGTCGTAGGTTGGCCCGAGCACTTGGAGGAGAACTCCGCCTTGCCAAGGAAGGAGGAAAAGGCGCAAGCTTTCTTCTGACGCTTCCCTCCGAATGAGCCACTTTACCGAAATTGACCGCGACGACTTCCGCAATCTCCTCAACGAAATCGCGGGAGCCTATATGCCCTTTGGCAAATATGGTCCCAAGGATTATCCGCCGCGGGGCATCCCGCTCATCGACCTCCCACCGGAGTATTTTGGTTGGTTCATGGAGCGCGGTTGGCCCAAGGGACGGCTCGGCGAACTCATGGAAATTATCGCCGAAATCAAGTCTACGGGATCAGATCACGTCTTCGAGCCCATCCGCTGGGCACAGGGAGGCCGTGCCTCAGTGAGGAAAAGGCGTCCCAAGACCGATTTTAGTGACGAGTAAAAGGGGAGATCTCACTGGCCCCGCGAGCATTCGTAGTTTAGTTTCCGCCAGACATTCACTCTATGGGAGATTTCTTTTATTCCGCCTTGTTGGTCCTCGTCGTTATCGCGCTGTTCAATTTCATCATTTTCTTTCACGAACTAGGCCACTTTCTTGCCGCGCGCTGGCGTGGAGTGCAGGTTGATCGCTTTCAGATCTGGTTCGGTAAACCGATCTGGAAGAAGGAGTATAATGGGGTCCAGTATGGCCTCGGTTGGCTTCCTTTCGGCGGATTCGTAGCGCTTCCTCAGATGGCTCCGATGGAGTCGATTGAAGGCGGGAATCGCGATGGCGAAGAACTCCCTAAGATTAAACCGCTTGATGAAATCATCGTGGCTTTCGCGGGTCCACTTTTCAGTATCCTCCTTGCGGTCATGGCTTCTCTCGTCGTCTGGAAAGTCGGCAAGCCGGTTGATGCCATCCAAACGACGGTGATCGGTGGCGTCGCCACGGGTTCTGCTGCGGAAAAAGAGGGTCTCAAGCCGGGTGATCGTATTCTCAAGGTCAATGGTGAGGCTGTCGAGTGGTTCCAAGGAGACTTCCAGGCGATCCGAGAGCGCATCATGCTGACGACAGAAGAGCGCATCACCTTCGATCTCGAGCGCGATGGGAAAGAGATGCAAGTCACGACGGACTTCAGCATCGAAGACCGCGGTTGGTGGCAGCGCCGCGCTCTTCCTGATGTCGGGATTTCCCCAGGAGGGAAAGCGGTCATCGGCTACATCATTCCCAGTGAAAACGAGAGTCCTGCAGGGCGAGCGGATCTCCGCGTCGGCGACGAGGTGATTGAGGTGAATGGTGAGAAAATCTACGGGCCAGGTCAGGTGAGCAGCCTTTTGATGGCGAGTGAATCAAACAAGGCGACCTTCACGATCAAGCGTGGGGATGAGATTCTTAAAAAGGAAGTTCAGGCACTGGTGCCGGTCTCTCCCAAAAGTGAGTCGGTGGATCGTCCCATGCTGGGGATCGGCTGGGACTTCCGTGCGCAGCTCAATACCGAGCTCGTTTATCCAAGCACGACCAAGCAGATTAGCGATAGCCTGACGTCGATGTGGATCACAATGAAAGCGGTGGCGTCTCCGAAATCCAAGATCGGATTGGATCAGCTCTCAGGGCCTATCGGGATCGCCGAGACTAAGTTTCTCTTGCTGAAGACTGATGGTGGCTGGATGCGGGTTCTCGCCTTCTTTGTCCTCTTTAATGTCAATTTGGCGATTCTGAATATGCTGCCTTTCCCAGTGCTCGATGGAGGGCACATCGTGATGGCGATAGGAGAGAAGATTAGCGGGAAGCCGATGCAGGGTCGTATTTTGGAATTTGTTCAGACCGTTTTCGCCCTCACTCTCATCAGCTTCATGCTCTATGTGACTTCGAAGGATATTGGCAATTTTTTCCCGGGGGGCAAGGCCGAGTCTGCGGAGGGTAAATTCGTATGGCCTGAGAAGGCCGATTAAGCGATAGTCTATCTGAAATGTCACCTTCGCCTCCATCGGTAAATATTGCTCGGCTGCTCTACCTCGTTCTTTGCGAGTTAGCGGGATTGGCGATTGCTCTAAGTGCGCCGGATATCCCGCTTTGGCTGGGGCTCTTCGGTGGTCTCGTGGTAGCGGGCTTTTTCATCTTCGTAGAAAGTCTCTCAAAAGGGTTCACGTTGCGCGGCTTCTCAACTGCGACTTTTGGCCTCGCTGTGGGTCTTTTCTGTGCGTTTCTTCTCAACCGGGTGGGGATCGAAAAATTGGTCACTGTTTCTGTTCGTGACATCGGAGGCGACTCCGGGGATCTCGGTGAAGCGCTCGCGCTTGCACTGAATGTCACCATTTATGCGAGTCTTGGATTCATCGGTGCGGTGCTGGCGCTTCGGAGTAACCGAGAGGACTTTGCCTTTATCATTCCTTATGTTCGCTTTCGCCAGGATGCTGCCTCTGGTCAGCCGCTTCTTCTTGATGCCGAGGTCATCATCGATGGCCGTGTTGGGCCGCTCATGATTGCGGGCTTTTTCACGGGTCGTCTCATCGTTCCTCAGTTCGTTCTTGATGAGCTCCAGACGATGGCAAATTCACCATCCTCGGGAAAACGTCAGCGCGGTCAGCGTGGACTCGAAGTTCTCGAGGACATGAAAGAAAATCCCGGCATTCCAGTTTCGATTCACGATGCCGCCGGAGTGGCTGAAGATGAATCTTTCCAAGGGCGACTCGTCCTCACTGCCAAGCTTCTTGGTGCCAGACTCATCACGACCGATGAAAACCTCACCAAGATTGCGCATCTTCAGGGGGCAAACATCATCAACCTGAACGATCTAGCGGAAGCGCTGAGGCCCAAGGTTGTCGTGGGGGAAAATGTCCGTCTCGCACTCGTGAGGACTGGAAAAGACGACCACCAAGGGGTGGGGTATCTTCCCGATGGCACTATGATCGTCGTGAATCACGCCATTTCGAAGATCGGCACAACGCAGGATGTCGCCGTCATCAGCACACTCCAAACAAGTGCGGGGCAGATGGTCTTTGCTGAGTTGTTAGAAAATGTAGGTGAGCAGTCGTGAACAAAGTTGAAGCGCTTTCAGTGACGCAGCTTACGCGGCGGATTCGGAACCTCTTAGAGATCGAGATCGGCGAAATCTGGGTCGAGGGTGAGGTGAGTAATCTCCGCAAGCAATCCAGTGGTCATTGGTATTTCTCGCTGAAGGATCAGAGTGCTCAGATCTCTTGTGCCATGTTTAGTGCCAAGCGGCGGCAAGGTGCCGAGGTCATTGAGGGCGGAGCTAAGGTTCAGATTTTTGGCGAGACCAGTTTTTATGAAGCGCGTGGTAGCACCCAACTCATCGTGCGCAAGGCGCAGGCGGTGGGAGTAGGGGACTTACAGGCCCGCTTTGAGGAGCTGAAGCGGAAGCTCGATAAGGAAGGTCTCTTCTCTGCGGAACGGAAACGTAAGTTGCCCTTTTTCCCAAAGGTGATCGGTATCGTGACTTCGCCCACCGGAGCGGCGCTTCAGGACATGCAGAATGTCCTCTCGCGTCGCGCGCCTTGGCTCACCGTGGTGGTTTTTCCGACAGCGGTGCAAGGAAAGGGTGCTGAGCGCGGAATCGCGAGAGCGATCGAGCGCGCTGGAAACACCGAAGAGGAAGGTCTTCCGCAACCGGAAGTTCTCATCGTCGCGCGAGGTGGTGGATCGCTTGAAGATCTCTGGAATTTTAATGAAGAAGTCGTAGCGCGCGCGATCGAGGCGTCGCCGATTCCGGTTATCAGCGGAGTGGGGCATGAGATTGATTTTACGATCGCGGATTTCGTGGCAGATTTGCGCGCTCCGACTCCCAGTGCTGCTGCGGAACTCGTTGCTCCGGATCGAGGCGAACTCCTCAAAAAACTCGCCGATCAAAAAGTTCGTGTCGACCGCTTGGTCGATGATCGCCTCCAGAGCGGCGGTGAGAAGCTCGCTTATCTTGAGCGAGGGCCGCTCGGCCAGAGCGCTGATCGTCTTTTGCGCGAGCCGATGTTCCAGCTCGATGAAGCGACCAATCAGTTCGAAAGAGCGGTGGATGACTCGCTTAGATTACGCGAGGCTCGGCTTGCAGAATTCGAAGCGAATTGGAAGTATTTCCATCCTCTCGAAATGTTGCGGGTCCGTGAGGAACGCCTTGGTCGCGCGAGCGGAGAATTCCTCCGAGTGATGGAGGAGGCTTTTAGAAGTCGCGAAGATCAGATCGCGCGCTTCGCGTCTCTCGTGAAAGCTTATGGGCCAGGCAAGACACTGGAGCGGGGGTTTTCAATCACCTTTTCCGAGAGCGGTAAGATCGTCCATAATCCTTCAGACGTCTCGGCGGGAGAACGCATCGATACGATGGTCCATGGCGGGAGTATTTCCAGCAAAGTGGAAAAATAGAGAGGGCTAGACCATGCCCAGCTGCATTTTTCCTTCCTCGGAAATCATGTCCTGATTCCAAGCTGGATCCCAAACGAGCTCAACTTCGGCATTGTTGATCTCTGAGAGACTCATAATGCGAGCTTGAGCATCGGCCGCAATCACTGGACCCATGCCGCAGCCAGGAGCGGTGAGAGTCATTTTGACGAGAACATCGGTGCCTTCTTTTCCTTCTTCCGCGGCGGTGAGCTTGCAGTCGTAGACGAGTCCAAGGTTGACGATGTCGACGGGGATTTCGGGGTCGAAAACTTGCTTCATCTGGTGCCAAACTTGCTCTTCGAGAGGGAGGTCACTGATCGCTTCCTGTTCTTTTTCCTTCGCTGCGACTTCCTCCTTATCGACGCCCAAGGCATCGGTGTCATCGGATGAGATGCGGGCGAGTCCAGCGGAAGTGGCGACGGTGTAGGTTCCGCCAAGA
This sequence comes from Akkermansiaceae bacterium, assembly GCA_039769075.1. GTDB lineage: Bacteria > Verrucomicrobiota > Verrucomicrobiia > Verrucomicrobiales > Akkermansiaceae > SW10. The sequence continues at coordinate 45,764 of JBDMZE010000002.1, forward strand.
GTCTGGGTAATGACAACGGGAGTCCCGGCAGGGAGGGTGATGCTGTCTCCGGAGGGGATCTGGATTGCGTCTACTTCGCGGGTAAGGCTGACTTCTTCGTGCATGTGGTGAGATTCAATGATGCGCGCCGGAGCGCAAGGCATTATTTCTCCTGCTTACCCAGTTTGTAGAGGAATTCCTGTCGCTCGCCCTCCTCGATAAATCCGGGGCGGATGAAGATCCCATCATCAAGAATAACGGGAGTGGCATAGGTGTCATCCCCTAGCTTGTTTTCGGATATCTTTTGAAAGCCTTCGTGAGTCGCTTTGTAGACAATGGTGACGCCGGTCTTGATTGTGGAAAAGATCATCTCATTGGCGAAGGTGGGGGAGGCCATAACACCACCGCGACCGAGACGCTCTTTCCACATTTCCTTTCCATCTGTGGCGCGCCAGCAAAAGCCTACGCCCTGATCGGTGACTGCGTAAATGTGGCCCGCGTGGGAAAAGAGGGACTGCTCGTAGCAGCGCTCCTTATTTCTCCAAAGCACTTCGCCGGAGCCATCGGCCTTGATTCCTACGGTTTCGTTTCCTGGGTATCCGCCGCTGGCGTAGACGGCTTCATCAGTCCACGCGACGGTCCCGCATGTAGAGAGGGGGACCAGTGGGCCAGCCCAGTTCTTCTTTCCTGTCATGGGATCGTAGCTCTGGATTTCACCCGTTCCGGAAATGAGGAGCTGATCTTTTCCTGCGAGCTTGGCCACGATCGGGGTGGACCAGTTGTCGTGGATTGCGCGCGGCGTCCGCCATTTTTGCTCTCCTGTTTTAGTGTCGATAGCGATTAGAGAGCCGTTTTTATCAGTGCCGATCGAAATGATGAAGAGTCCTTTGTGAAGGACTGGAGTCGAGCCGTAGCCGAAGTGAAAGCTCGGGAGGTAGTCGCTCACGCTTTTCGACCACGCGATGTCGCCCGCTGGAGTTACCGCGCTGATTTTGATTTTGTCATTATTTTGGAAGGTGGTGAGGATGTGAGTGCCGTCCCACTGGGGCGTGGAGGAGGCGTGGCTGTTCTCGCGATGGACTTCCTTGGCGAGTCCTCCCTTGTGGATCACTTTTTCCCAAAGGACTGTGCCAGAGGTGCGGTCGAGCGCGATGAGGGACTGGGTTGCTTTTTCGAGGTCAGCGGTGGTGAGATAAATTCGTTTTCCGGTGATGATAGGTGAGGAGTGTCCACGTCCGGGGATTTTGGTCTTCCAGAGAACATTCTTTTCCGTAGACCACTCCGTGACTGGCTTTACGGAAGATGCAGACTTGTTATCCCCGGTGGGTCCGCGCCACTGGGGCCAGTCGAGCGCTTGGGCGGAGAGGCTGAGGGCGAGAAGAAGACAGAATTTCATCGCTAAGAAGATGGACTTCTTTTGGACGGACGCAATCAGCTTCTCAGGAGACAAGATCTCAGGCAGGGTGGCGGGGATGATCGCACGCTTGGTGAACCTGTTTTGGCTCTGGACTCTGATTGGGACGGCTTGGGCTTGGTTGGTGCCGGAGCACTTTACTTGGTTCCTCGGGATGATTCCTGGGACTGGTCTGAAGTGGATTCCCCTCGGGCTGGGGATTATTATGTTGGGAATGGGGATGACGCTGACTTTTGCGGATTTCAAAGAAGTGCTGAGAATGCCGAAGTGGGTCGGGCTTGGGATTGCGGCTCAGTTTTTGATCATGCCGCTGATTGGCTGGGGGGTGGCGACGGTGTTTGCGCTGCCGGATCAATTTAAGCTGGGGATTATCTTGGTGAGCTGCTGCCCGGGTGGGACTGCGTCGAATGTAGTGACCTACTTGGCACGGGGGAATTTGGCCTTGAGTGTGATGATGACGATGTGCTCGACGCTGCTGGCGATCGGGCTGACACCATTTTTGACGAAGGTTTATGCCTCGGCTGTCTTCGGGGTGCAGGCGGTTCCGATGGTGGTCTCGATGGTTGTAATCGTGTTGCTGCCGATTGTGGTAGGCTTGGTCTTGAATAGTTTTGCGGGTGAGAAACTGGAGCGAGTGAAGGCGATTTCTCCTCTGGTATCGGTGTTGGTGATTGTCATGATCGTTGCGGCGGTGGTGGGGGCGACGAAGGGGAGTATTTTAGCGCACTGGAAGACGCTGCTTCCGGCGGTGTTTTTGGTGCATGCCTTTGGCTTTGCGCTGGGCTACTTCTGGGGTCGTCTTTTCAAGATGCGGGAGAAGGAGTGCCGGACTTTTTCGATCGAGGTGGGGATGCAGAATTCAGGCTTGGGATCACAGCTGGCGAAGACGCACTTTACGATGCTTGCGGCGGCACCGTGCGCAATCTCGGCTTTCTACCACTGCATGATCGGGAGTTTTCTTGCGAGTGTTTGGCGGCGGCGGTCATCGAAAAATCGCTGAGGCGTCATTTTTTACCGCTACTGCTCCTACCAAGAGCGAAGCGGGGCCACCGATTCGAGATTCGAAAGGTCGCGGCTGCGGTTCTTCCGAATGTCTTTGATGGCGGCCTTGAAGAATGACCGAGGATTTGGGCGCAGTTGTTTGGCGACAAATTTTGAGTCGAGCATGGAGAGTTCAGAAAAGATTGCGAGCGCGTAGGCCCGGGCGCTTTCTGGAAGGTAGCCGGAGAGATGAGTGCGTTGACCTTCGTGGGAGTGGGAGACGATGGAGGCGTCATTGCACTGGAAGATGCCAAAGCCTGTAAAGATGGCGGTCAGGTCGGTGACGGGTTCGAGATTTTTCCAACCTCCGGGCAAGATCGTGATAGATTTAGTGATGAGGTAGTGGGAGGCTTCATGGGAAAGGGTCGTGACGAGGGAGGTGAACTGAGGAACGAGATGATCACCGTAGCCGATGATGGCTTCGCGGTATTCGTTCAGAGTAAAAAATCCGGCGGCTCCATCGGAGCTATAACCCATCGACAGCTCGCTGGAATCGATTTCGAATTCAAGATCGGAATCCGCTTGGCTCATGGGGATGAGTCGAACTTCCCAAGTTCCCATTCCCATGTTCTTCATGATCGTGCGGAAGACACGAGAAACGTATTTGGGGTCGTGAGGTGACGGGATTTTAAAGTCTTTGGGATCGTTGAGGACGAGGTGGTAGGAGCGCAGGAAGGAATCGTATCCGCCGTAGTTGGCGAGGAGCCAAGTGTAAGCCTCGAAGAGCCAAGTGATTCGGCTTTCTTCGAAAGGAGACTGTCTTGAGAAGAGTGATATTTGAGATTTAAATGTCCGAAAAAAAAGAGAGCCGGTGAGGGCTCTCTTTTTACAGGAGATGGTTTTGAGAGACCCCTTATTTAGTGCCGAAGAGATCCATGAAGGTGTGCATCTCGTTGTGGAGAGATTCGACAGCTTTCGGGTCGGTGGACTGCTTGCACTTCATCGCTGCGACAATGACCTTATGGCAGGTGGTGAGCTTCTTGAGGTAGCTCTCTTTATCACTCTCCATTTCTGCCGGCTTGAGGCGCTGGGCGAGGAAGTAGTTGGTGACGGTCTCTTGAATTGACTGTGCGTGTGACTCTTTGTTGAGAATCCAGCGGCTGAGCTGGTGGGCATTAGTGGCAGGGTCTTTGGAAAGCTCGATGATCTGCTTGGAGGCTTTTTCGATGGTGACGTAGTCGGTGTGCATTTTACCGAGGACATTATTGTCATCATAGATTCCGCAGGGAACCTGGCAGTGAGCAGAGATGGTTGCTGGGGCGAGAAGGCCGAAGGCGCAGAGAAGGAGTAATGAGCGTTTCATAACGACCCCAAAATAGCTGATCACGAGACGGGTGCAAGTGGGGAAGGTGAGAATCAGGAAGCAAAAAGGCCCCGCATCTGTCTCCAGAGCGGGGCTTTTTGGGAAATTAGACTTTAAGCGGTGAGGTCCTTGGTCTCTCCATCGCAGTTTTTCCCGACAGAGGCGATGCCGTTGTCGCGACCGGACTCGGACTTGTATTGCTGGGACTGGCCGATGATCTGGCCGTTACCGGCTTTGAGGACGAAGTAGAATTTGCCGTTGGAGGTGTCTTTCTTTTCGAATTTGCTCTCGTCGGGTCCGTTCTTGGTGACGGAGGCGATACCATTTTCACAGCCTTTCTTATCCTTGTAGCCCTGAGACTGCATGATGATTTAGCCGTTGCCAGCTTTGAGGCGGAAGTGGAATTTCTCGGTTTTTTCGCTTTGAAATAGTTTGAAAATAATTTTTTGGGATCGATTGAAATCAGGAGAATTTAGGATGAAAAAATGAGGCTTGTCACACGAAAAGCTTCAGCGAAGGGCGTGGAGGAAGATAGCGGAGCTCGAGGCGACATTGAGCGAGTCTATTTCTCGGAACATGGGAAGGTAGGTGAGGTGGTGGCAGAGGGTCTTGATTTCGGGGCCAATGCCGAAGTCCTCGGGACCGAGGATGATAGCGATGGGGAGATCGGGGGAGGGAAGCTGATCAAAAGGAATCGCTTCGGAGTCGAGGCAGGTGCCAATGATGGTTCGGGCGGTGGCGAGGAGATGGAGATCGGTGAGAAGATCTTGGCTTTTTCGGATGGGAAGTCGGAAGAGTGCTCCGGCGGATGCTCTGACGGTTTTAGCATTGAAGGGAGAGGTTCCTTTTCCAAGGAGGATGCCGGAGCCTCCTAGAGCAGCGGTATTGCGGATGATGGTGCCAAGGTTTCCTGGGTCGGCGATCTCCGGGAGGATTACGAGAGGGCCGGTTCCGAAAGTTGAGAGTTCTGGCTGAGTGGTGGGTTTTCGTGCGATTGCCAGATGGCTGCGGTGGAAGTGGAAGCCAAGAAGGTCTGAGGCTTCACTGCGGGTAAGATCGGTTCCAATGACGATGACTTTTTCGACTGCATAGGATGAGTCGACGAGCCGCTCGACGGCGTGGCGGCCTTCGATGACGAAGTGGGTCGCGCTCTCACGTTGAGCGAGGAGTTCTTTCCAATCGCTCATTAGGGCGTGGTTTTGACCTTACATTGACTGACGACTTGGGCCCAGGAGAAGTCCTTGCGGAGCATGTCGGCGAGGAATTGGTTCTTTTTGTAAAGGCTGTAGGCCTTGGCGAGGCGGTCGTGGCGGGTGAGGCGGCTGAAGAGGGTGTGTTTGATGCGGGAGCGAGCGACGGATTTTGTGCCGTAGCCGCCAGGTTGGTTCGAGGACCAGAATTTGACGCTGTCCTTGGTGTGGCCGAGGTAGACGACGAGATGGCCGCGCTCTTTTCCGCCGATGGTATCGGTCCACCAGACTTTCATGAAGTCGCCGGGTTGAGCGTAGTCGTAGGAGGTGAAATTCACCCCGCAGCCGAGTTCGGTGAAGAGTTTGGCGGTGCCGGGACCGTTGGCATTCCAGCGGCCGAAGATTTCCTCGCCATCCTGCACGCCGAGGTTTGCGTAGCGCTTGAGGTTTTTTTCAGAGAGGGTGAGGGATTTGTTTTTCTGGAGTTGATCAATGACGCGGAGGAAGACGAGGTAGGTTGCACCCGAGCAGAAGGATTTTTCGCAGGCTTTGGTGTCTTGGCGAATTGTGCCGTCCTTTAGCGTGACGCTGGCAGCAAGGCGGTCGACTGCTTTTTGGGAGGCTTCGTAGCCGCCGCCGGAGGGCATGGATTTGACGGCTGCGAGGACGTATTGGTTAAGGATGGGGATTTCGGCCAAGCAGGCTTGGGAAATGAGGAGTGAGATGAAGAGAAGGAGGCTCTTAGAAGGGTTGATCATAGTTTTGTCTAGTTTATGGATGAATGACGGAATGTTAGTCGTCGCGGATACCTTCCGTGTCGTTGGTGCCGATAAAGAAGCTTAAACCTGTCTTGTAAACGGCCAGACATAGTGGCGATCACCCCATCGCGGTAGAGATTAATGCTTGGAGCACTTCGTAAGATTTCCAGAAGTCTCAGTTTGGAATGATGAGGATTAGTTACTTCTGTGGCACCATCGGAAGTGTGGTGGCCAGCTCCAATAAAAAGTCTCTGATACCTATCGCCTAGCGTTCCCAAAGTAGCAGGTAGGCAAAGTAGAATCTCTGAATCTTTTGCATCAATTATGCCGATGCCTAAAGATCCGCCATCTAAAAAGTAGCTAGATTTTACCGATTTGAGGGGGAACGCAAGGTTTCGGATCTCAGGAATGACTTGCTCAGAGTCATAGCTCTCATAGGGACGATAAATCCACAATGAGCAGATCAATAGGATGGCGAAAAGAAATCTTACTACTTTGAGTAGTTTGCGGGATGGTTTCTTTGTCGTCATTGATGCCATAGCTGAATTTGAGGAGTCCATTTTATGATTAGGTGACTGAAGTGTCGATTTCCTTGTCGAGATGGAGATTGAAAGGGTGTCGCTATTTTAGCACGTAGAAGGCTGTTATGCGCAGTCGACTTTTATTGGGAGCTTGTTTTGGGATGTCATTGAGTGCTTTAGCTGTCGAATGGCCGGAGATTCGAGGGGGAGATTTACAGGGGGTGGTGGAGGCGAAGGCCGCGCCAGTGAAGATTGATTTTGAGAAGGATATTACTTGGAAGACGGAGATTCCAGGGAAGGGTTGGTCATCGCCGGTGATGAGTGGTGGGTTGATTGTGGTGACGACGGCGGTGGGGGAAGAGAAGGTGGAGCTGCGGGTGGTGGCGGTGGATGCCAAGACGGGGAAGATTGTTTGGAATGAGAAGGTCTTTGATCCGAGCGAGGAAGAGGCAGCGATACGTCATCGGAAGAATGGCTTAGCGAGTCCTTCGGCGTTGATTGCGGATGGCATGATCTACGCTCACTTCGGGCACATGGGGACGGCGGCTTTGAATCTGAAGGATGGCAAGGTGGAGTGGCGCTATCATGAGACTTATCATCCGGTGCATGGAAATGGCGGGAGCGCGGTGCTTGCGGATGGGGTGCTGGTCTTTACTGCGGATGGGAAGGACAAGGCTTTGACTCGTGGGCTGGATGCGAAGACGGGAAAGAAGATTTGGGAGAAGGAGCGTGGGGTGGAAACTTCGCGGAAGTTTTCTTTTGGGACACCTTTAGTGATCGAGATGAATGGCGAGTCGTTGGTGATAAGCCAGGGGAGTGAGCATGTGGGGACTTATCGGCCTAAGGATGGTGAGCTTGTCTGGGAAGTAGATTGTGGAGTAGGTTGGTCGCTGGTGCCGACTCCGGTGCTTGATGAGGGTTTTGTTTATCTGGCGACCGGTTTTATGAAACCGCGGCTGATAGCGATCGAGCTCAAGGGGGCGGCCGGTGATGTGACGAAGAGTCACGTGAAGTGGGAGGCCAAGAAGGATATTCCGAAGACTCCTTCGTTCGTTATTAAAGACGACACGATTTATCTGATCGAAGATTCAGGGAAGCTGAGCGCGATCAATAAGAAGGACGGCGAGGTGCTTTGGGTGGAGTCACTGAAGCGCAATTTTTCAGCTTCGCCGATGCTGGTTGGGAATCACTTTTATTCCTTCACGGAGGAGGGCGTGGGCTATGTTCACGAAGTTTCTCCGAGGGGAGCGAAGCAAATTGCCGAGAATGACTTTGGCGAGCCGATTTTCGCGACGCCGATCATCTTTGGTGGCACGATGATTGTGCGATCAGAGACGACCCTGTGGCGGTTTAAGGGGAATTAGTAGCCGAGCCAAGGGCCGAGCCATTTTTCGGCTTCGTCGGTGCTGATTCCTTTGCGCTGGGCGTAGTCCTCGATCTGGTCCTTCTGGAGCTCACTGATCATGAAGTAGTGCGACTCAGGGTGAGAGAAGTAGAGGCCGCAGACGGCGGAGCCGGGGTGCATAGCGCAGGACTCGGTGAGGGTGACGTCGATCGCTTCTTCGGCTCCGAGGAGTTTAAAAAGAGGTGGCTTTTCGGTGTGGTCTGGCTGTGAGGGATAGCCCGGAGCCGGGCGGATGCCCTGATACTTTTCGTGGATGAGCTCGGTCTTGGTGAACTGACCTGGGCGCTCAATGCCCCATGAGATGCGGGCGCGGTGATGGAGGAGTTCGGCGAAAGCTTCGGCGAGACGGTCGGCGATGGCTTGAACCATGATAGCTTCATCAACATCGTGCTTCTCGCGAAGTTCGGCTGCCCATTCATCGGCGCCGTGGATGCCGACGACGAATCCACCGAGGTGGTCGTTTTTTTCAGCGACGTAATCCGAGAGTGCGAAGTTGGGTTTGCCTGTACCTTTTTTCTGCTGCTGGCGGAGGGTGTGGAAGGTGGTGTCGTGTTCGGGGAGGACGATGTCGTCGCCATCGCGGTGGGCGGGGAAGAAGCCGTAGATACCGGTGGCGGTGAACTTCTTTTCGGCGATGATGCGCTCGAGGAGAGCTTGGGCATCGAGGTAGAGTTCCTTGGCGACCTTTGCAGCTTCTTCGTTTTTGGTCTTGAGGATTTCTTTTTCGTAATCCCAGACGCCGCGGAGTTCCCAAGTGTGGAAGAAGGGAGTCCAGTCGATGTAGTTCGCGAGTTCGCGGAGAGATTGGTTTTTGATTTCACGCGTGCCGGTGAACTCGGGGACGGGTGGGTGGTAGTCTGACCAGTCGATGTTGGCGGCGTTGGTGCGCGCTTTTTCGAGAGAGATCGTTTCTTTCTTTGGACCTGAGCCGAAGGCGGCGCGGTGTTTTATGTGCTTCTCTTGGTTCTTGGCGATGAAGGCATCGCGGTTTTCCTTCGAGAGAAGGGATGTTGTGACGGGAACCGAGCGCGAGGCGTCGAGGACGTGGACAAGAGGGCCGGAGTAGTGCTCGGCGATCTTGATGGCGGTGTGCGCGGCGCTGGTGGTGGCTCCGCCGATGAGGATGGGGATGCCTTTTTTACCAAGGCCGGCGATCTCAGCTTGCTTGGCGACGGTGATCATCTCGTCGAGCGACGGGGTGATGAGTCCGGAGAGGCCGATGACGTCGGCATTTTCCTTTTCGAAGGCTTCGAGGATTTTGTCGCAGGGAACCATGACGCCCATGTCGACGACATCGAATCCATTACAGGCGAGGACGACGCCGACGATGTTCTTACCGATGTCATGCACGTCGCCCTTGACGGTGGCCATGATGATCTTGCCGTTTGAGTTGGCTTTTTCAGCCTCATGGCGGGCGTCGGTATCGGAGAGGTCTGGGCGCTCGGTTTGGAGCTCTTTTCCGAGTTTGATGATACGTGTCTCGCGCTCAACTTCCATGAAGGGCTCGAGGTAGGCCACGGATTTTTTCATCACGCGGGCGGACTTGACGACTTGGGGGAGGAACATTTTTCCTGCGCCGAAAAGATCGCCGACGATGCCCATGCCATCCATGAGGGGGCCTTCGATGACGGTAAGGGGCTTCTTGTATTTCTCGAGGGCCTCGGTGGTGTCCTCGACGATGAATTTGTCGATGCCCTTGAGGAGGGCGTGCTCGAGACGCTTCTCCACGGTGGTCTCACGCCAGGTGAGGTCCTCGGCGAGCTTCTTGGCTCCTTGGCCTTTGAAGGATTCGGCGAGGTCGAGGAGGCGCTCGGTCGCGCCATCGTCTTTATTGAGGAGGACGTCCTCTACTGCGGTGAGGAGATTCTTTGGAATCTGATCGTAAACTTCGAGCATGCCGGCATTCACGATGCCCATGTCCATGCCTGCTTGAGTGGCGTGGTAGAGGAAGGCCGAGTGCATTGCTTCGCGCACGGCGTTGTTTCCTCGGAAAGAGAAGGAGATGTTAGAGACACCGCCGGAGACCTTGGCGAAGGGGAGGTTTTCTTTGATCCAGCGGGTGGCGTTGATGAAGTCGAGAGCGTAGTTGTTGTGCTCTTCGATTCCGGTGGCGACGGTGAGGATGTTGGGGTCAAAAATGATGTCCTCGGGCGGGAAGCCGACTTCATCGACAAGGATGTCGTAGGCGCGCTTGCAGATGCGGCACTTGTCCTCGTAAGTGGCGGCTTGGCCTTGTTCGTCAAAGGCCATGACGACGACAGCAGCGCCGTAGTTGAGGACGTGTTGGGCATTTTTTCGGAAGGCGTCTTCGCCTTCTTTGAGGGAGATGGAGTTGACGATGCCTTTGCCTTGGAGGTGCTTGAGTCCTTCTTCAATGATCTCCCATTTAGAGGAATCGACCATGATGGGAACGGCTTGGATGTCGGGCTCGGCCTGGATGAGATTGAGGAAGCGAGATATCATGGCCTTACCGTCGATGAGGCCGTCGTCGAAGCAGATGTCGATGACGTTTGCGCCATTGACGACCTGCTGGCGGGCGACTTCGAGCGCGGCTTCGAGGTCTCCACTTTGAATGAGTTTACGGAAGCGAGGGGAGCCAGCGACGTTGGTGCGTTCCCCGATCATGAGGAAGTTTTTGTTGGGCGTGTGATTGTAGGCTTCGGTTCCGGAAAGGCGGAGAAGGCGAGAGATGACTGGTGAGTCGGACATGTCTGATGAAAGTGTAGAGACTCTGGAAATTAACCGAGGGTTGGAAGAGCGCGGGGAGTTTTGCCTTCGACGGCCTGGGCGATGGCGGCGATGTGCTCGGGGGTATTGCCGCAGCAGCCGCCGATGAGGTTGACGTAACCTTTATCGGCGAAGTCGATGGAGTAGTCGGCCATGTCTTTTGGCAAGAGGTCGAAGCCGGTCGGGGCGAGGGGATTAGGGAGTCCAGCGTTGGGGTAGCAGCTGATGTGGCTGGTGGAGACCTTGGAAAGATCGCTGAGGAAGGGTTCCATGAGGTCGGGGCCGAGGGAGCAGTTGAGTCCGATCGCTAAGGGTTTGAGGTGGGCGAAGGTGTTCCAGAGGGCTTCTACTTTTTGGGCGGAAATCATGGTTTCTCCTCCACGACCAACAGCGGCGCTGATGATGATGGGCGCCTTGGTGCCGGATTCCTTGATGGCGACGAGGGCTGCTTTGGCATTGAGGGCATCGAAGATGGTCTCGACCATGAGGATATCGCAGTCGGCCGAGAGAAGGGCGTCGATTTGGTGACGGTAGGTGTCTTTGACCTGATCGAAGGTGACGGCGCGGAAGGCGGTGTCATCAGGGTCGACGACGTTTGTCAAAGAGACGGTGAGAGGTCCGATCGCTCCGGCGACGTAGCGCTTGCGGCCGGTGGCTTGGCTGACCTTATCGGCTTCTTGCTTGGCGAGCTTAACGGACTCAACATTGAGCTCCCAGACGAGGTCTTGGAGCATCTGGTTAGCGATGACTTTTTTATCGAAGAACTCGGGGTTCTTAATGCCGCCGGATTTCCGAGGGTCCTCGACAAAGAACTCGGACTGGGCGAGGACGGTGCCGGAAAAGGTATTCGTTTCGCAGATGTCGGAGCCGGCTTCGTAGAAGCGCTTGTGGATGTCGCCGATAACATCAGGGCGGGTGAGCGAAAGGATGTCGCCGTTGTTCAGGAGATCCTCGTGATTATCTAGGAAGCGGTCACCTCGGGCATCAGATTCTTGTAACTCGTAGCCACGGATGGTGGTTCCCATGGCTCCATCGAGGACCATGATGCGCTTGCTGAGAGAGTCTTGAAGCTCGGAGAGAAGGTCGTTTTGCATGTGTTGGCTGATGGCGGATTTTTAGCGGAAACGAATAATATTCAAGAACAAATAAACAAATCACGATATGTTGATGGGTTTGTCCAAAGAGGCTCGCAGAAGAGGTTGCCATCGCCTGCGATGAGCTTCATGCTCCCCACTAGGAATGGCAGGCAAGGGCGTCAATTGGAGCTTGGATGAGTTGGTGGATTTTGAAATTTCGCTAACGGACGATTCTGCCCCGAATACTGAAATCGGGCAGGAGATGCGTAAGGAGATGCGCGCTACAGACGCTCTTGAGAGCGATCTTGCGAAGCGGCGCTGGGGTTTGAAATACTGGATGCGGTGGGTGACGAGTAAGAAAGACGCTTCGGTGGGCCACAGAGTGGTCACCATTTCACAGATTCTTGGAGTGTGTCTCTTCCTTTTCATGATGGTGGCAGGGGTGGGAGTGGTCCGAGGTCTCTTGACTGAATATTCTTACGAGTCGGGACCTTATTTGATCGAAGGCCATGCTGATAGCCGGACGGGCGCTGATCTTTCTACGGTGGACAGGTCCCAAGTGCAGGGTCAGCAGGTCAAGGCACGGGGCTTTAATCTTTGGGTGTTTTTGGCGGTTACGCTGGGACTTCAGTGGCTTCTGATTATCGGGAGCCTTTTGGGTTTCTTGCTTTTCCAAAAATGGTCGCTGGGTTTGAAAGGGATTCTTTCGGGCCTGATGAAGCGCTTTGTCGGTGGGGTCGGACAAAGTCAATGGGCGGTTCTTTTGGGAGAGAAGAAGTCGCAGCGCTCGGCGCTTACTTGGCGGCTGAGCAGGATTCTTCAGCTGGGCGGGATTGGTTATAATGCAGGTCTTTTGGCAGGGCTGTTTGGTCTGCTTTGGTTTAGCAGTGTCGGTTTTTTCTGGGAATCAACCCTGCCGATGGGTGCGCCGAGTTTGGAAAAAACGACGCAAGTTTTAGCGGCTCCATGGGGAGGCGAGCGACCTTCTGAAAAGACAATCGAGCTGACCGAGCTCCGGACCGATTCAGACAATCGCTATGAGTCGGAGATACCGACCAGCGTTCCGCTGAGGTCGCGCGCGAATCTGGCGTGGGCGGGATTTCTTTTCCTAGCGATCGGATTCTGGGGATTACTTCCTAGGTTCGTCTTTCTGGTCATCTCGGTTTGGAAGGAAAAGTCGCTGCTCTCGAAACTCGATTTCCAAGATCGGGCTTATCGAAGTCTTTGGCGTGAGCTGAGCCATGTCGAACGGAGCGTGGCGATGGAAGGGCTTCAGGACGGCGTGGTCCTCTGTGATGTTGGGGGGATCGAAGTAGAGACGGAGGCGCTGCGTCCTTTTCTTCTTCAGACACTCCGCGTGAATCCCGAAGCACGCTTCTCAGTAGACGTGCTTGATCAAGCTGAAGAACAGGCCGCATGGCTAGCGATGCGTGACGCTCCTTGTGGCATTGTCATTTTGGTGGAGGGCTGGAATCTTTCGCCGAAGCAATTCACTGCGCTCTGGAAGCGAATTCGGAGGGAAGCTGGAAATGATACCGTTATTAGGGTGCTCATCCTTGGAGATCTCGCGGGTGGTCAACCGGATGCGCCGAAGGAAACAGAAGTGGCGGAATGGCGGAATCACATCGATCCTCTCCGCGACCCTCTGATGGAATGCCTCGCATATGATGCTAACAGCCTCCGAAAAGAATGAATGAGCTAGAGTTAGAAATCCCGACTTTTGCGGTGGTGGGAAAAATCAATATGGGGAAGTCATCGGTCTTGGCGACTCTGCTTGAGATCGATGATGATCGGGTCGTGCGCGTCAGCTCGACCCCCGGTGCGACGACGCAGTGCCAGGTCCTTCCGGTGGAGTTTGATGGGCGGGAAATGATCCGCTTCATCGATACTCCCGGCTTTTCGAATGCGCTGGAAGCGATGCGTGCGATTCAAGATATTCATGGAAAGGGCACGCCGGATTTGTCATCGGTGGAGCAGTTTGTGAAGCGCGAGATCAATGGTGGTCAGTTCGAAGATGAAGCGCGTCTTTTGCAGCCTCTTATCGAAGGAGCGGGGGTGCTCTATGTCATCGATCCGTCGAAGCCCCTTCGCGATGCCTTCGTCGCTGAGATGGAGATTCTCCGCTGGACGGGTCGGCCAAGAATGGCGCTCCTGAATGAGAAAGCGGATCATCAGGATCGGATCGAGGAATGGCGCACTCGGCTCGGAAGCTACTTCAATCTCGTCCGCACATTTAATGCCCATCGGGCTCGTTTTGATGAGCGGAAAAACCTCCTTAAGGCCCTTTTAGAAATCGATGAGGGGCATCGTCGTCGCATCGAGGAAACCATCGAGCTGATCGATGAGGAGTGGGGTCAGCGTCGTGAAGAAAGTGCGGAGATTCTCATGGATTTTCTTTCCCTGGCACTCCGCCATCGCGAGTCCTCACCGCTTGACGAAAAAGAGGAAGAGCTGGAGGAGCGTAAAGAGCGGAAGCGAAAGGAGCTGGCGAAGGTCTACTATGCGAGCATCGCGGACATGGAGGAGAAGACTTATAAAAAACTCCTGAAACTCTATCGGCACCAAATTTTAAGCGTGGAAGTGGGCGATGAGCATTTCGAAGGACTCGATCTCAGTTCAGAGGAAACTTGGAAAAAGTGGGGGCTTTCCCGTAGCCAGTTGACGCTGGCTGGAGGGGTGGCCGGAGGTGCGGCAGGGATCGCGGTTGACCTCGGGAGCGGTGGTCTAACGCACGGTTTAGGAACTCTTCTAGGAGCGCTGGGAGGCGCAGGGGCCGCCTTTTTCAAAGGAGAAGATTTGCCTGACTTAAAAGTGGGGGCGATCACAGGTCAGGGCAGTAGTAAAAGAGCCTTAGTAATGGGACCACCGGCGGGTGAAAATTTCCCTTGGATCCTACTCGACCGATGGCTCCATCATTTTGCGGAGATAATGAACCACGCGCATGGCCGGCGGGAAGAAGAGCTGCTGAAGCCGACCGACGACAGCGGCTGGGTCCGTGCGTTTTCGAGAGACCGCCGGATGCGACTGCAGAAGTGGTTCACCCAAAATGCCAAGGGTGGAAGTGTCGCCTTTGACTCCGCCGTTTTTCAAGAGTTCGTCAATGCCCTCGAAGAGGCGGAAGATGCTTAAATCACGCCTTGGCGCTTGATCTCCGCGCCCGCTAATGAGAGTGTCCGCGCGCTTAAGAATAGTCGGGGCTGTAGCTCAGTTGGTTAGAGCAGGGGACTCATAATCCCTTTGTCCAGGGTTCAAGTCCCTGCGGCCCTACTTTTTTAAGAAGCTGATTCGCGAGCTTGCGATCAGCTCGATTTGAACTGCTTCTTCCAGTTTTCGATGCGCTCTTTGATGCGCTTTTCCATCCCGTTGTCGGTGGGGTGATAGTAGGTGCGGCCTTCGGGGAGGTAGGCTTGGGGAGTGAAGTTTCCCTCGTAGTCGTGGGAGTAGAGGTAGTTCATCGCCGCTTTGTCTGCGCCGGAGCCTTCTGCGAGTTCCTTGCGGAACTTGGTGCGGAGGTGGAGCGGGACGGGGAGGGTGGCGCCATTTTGAATGTCTTCCATGGCGGCTCCGAGGGCTTTGTAGGAGGCGTTTGACTTGGGCGCGGTGGCGAGGTGAACGGTGGCGTGGGCGAGGGGGATTCGGCCCTCGGGCATGCCGACGAACTCGAAGGCTTGCTGGGCAGCCATGGCAACTTGGAGGGCGGTGGAATCAGCGAGGCCGATGTCTTCTGATGCGGAGATGACGAGGCGGCGGGCGATGAAGCGGGGGTCTTCTCCGGCGTGGAGCATTTTTGCCAACCAGTAGAGAGCGGCATCGGGATCGGAGCCGCGGATGGACTTGATGAAGGCGGAGATGGTGTCGTAGTGCTGGTCACCATCGGAGTCGTAGAGGACGGCCTTTTGCTGGATCGATTCCTCGGCGATAGAGAGGGTGAGAGTGACGACTTTGTCGACCGGAGGGGTGGTGAGAACGGCGAGTTCCAGTGCGGTGAGAGCCTTGCGGGCGTCGCCATCGGCTTTCTCGGCGATATGCTCTAGCACGTCTTTTTCTACTGCGATCTCCATCTTTCCAAAGCCGCGCTCTTCATCGTGGATGGCGCGTTCTAGCAGCGGGATGAGATCGGGTGTTGCGACGGGCTCGAGCTGGAAGACCTGCGACCGTGAGACGAGCGGGGAGTTGACGTAGAAATAGGGATTATGGGTCGTGGCTCCGATGAAGCGGACGGTGCCTCGCTCTAGGTGGGGGAGGAGGGTGTCTTGCTGGGCTTTATTGAAACGATGAATCTCATCGATAAAAAGCACGGTGGTCTGGTCGCGGAGCTGGGCGAAGGTGCGGGCGGCGTCGATCTTTCCACGGATCTCGGCGACATTTGATTCAACACCATTGAGTGATTCAAAGCGTGAGCCGGTAGTGCGGGCGATCACGCTGGCGAGGGTTGTTTTACCGGTTCCCGGAGGGCCGTAGAAAATGAGCGAGGTGAAGCGGTCGGCCTCGATGGCGCGGCGGAGGAGTTTGCCTTCCGCTAGAATGTGCTGCTGCCCAGCGATTTCCGCGAGAGATCGAGGGCGCATGCGGGCGGCGAGGGGCTCGTTGGCATTCGGAGCGCCCAGATCGGTGGGCTTTTCTTCCGGAGTGAACAACGAATCCATGACCATTTTTAAACTGAAGGCTTGCTTGTGACCACGGAAATATCTCACTAGGATGCGACCATGAAATCACTTCCGAATCTCTTTGAGAAAAATAAGCAATGGTCCGAGCAGATGGAGGCTTCCGATCCCGGATTTTTCGAGCGCTTGGCCAAGCAGCAGACGCCCAAGTATCTCTGGATTGGTTGCGCAGATAGCCGAGTTCCCGCAAATCAAATCACGGGGCTTAATCCAGGTGAGGTTTTCGTCCATCGGAACATTGCGAATGTGGTGGGACAGACGGATCTCAATATGCTCTCGGTGGTTCAGTATGCCGTCGAGGTGCTGAAGGTTGAGCACGTCATCGTTTGTGGGCACTACGGTTGTGGGGGAGTTGCTGCTTCCGTCGATGGACAGAAGCACGGTCTGGTGGACAACTGGATCAGGGCGATCGGGAATGTGGCAGAAGCGCATGAGGATGAGCTGAATGCGCTGGAGGGAGATCTTCGGTTAGAGCGGCTTTGTGAGCTGAATGTTCTCGCTCAAGCTCGGAACGTTAGCAAAACCACCGTCCTGCAAGACGCTTGGAGTCGTGGGCAAAAAGTCGATGTGCACCCATGGATCTACCGTCTCAATACCGGACGACTCCAGGGCTTGGCAGATCCGATTAAGAGGTAGTGGAGAGAAGCGGGCCTTGCAAATCTCTCCCCACTAACCTGATACTCCCTTTGTGAGCGATTCAGAGCAGCCGCTAGTTGGCGTGGTGATGGGAAGTGATTCCGATTGGCCTACGATGGTGAAAGCCACGGAGGTCTTGGAGAAATTCGGCGTGGCCTATGAGGCGCGTGTCGTGAGTGCGCACCGCACTCCGGAGCTTCTGGTGGAATATTCTAAGTCAGCGAAAGAGCGTGGCCTTAAGGTGATCATCGCAGGAGCAGGGGGCGCAGCCCACTTGCCGGGGATGGTGGCGGCGATGACGACGCTTCCCGTTCTGGGAGTTCCGGTTCGTTCGAAAGCGCTCAGCGGAATGGATTCACTTCTTTCGATTGTGCAGATGCCGGCGGGAATTCCGGTGGCGACTTTTGCGATCGGAGAAGCAGGAGCGGGGAATGCGGGACTCTCTGCAGTGTCCATTTTGGCGATAGCCGATGAGTCGCTTTCTGAGAAGCTGCAAGACTTCCGCGATAATCAGCGCGATACAGTGCTGGATAAAACTCTTCCTCCTAAGCTTTCCTAACAGATGATTTTCCCCGGAGGAACCCTCGGTATTCTTGGTGGCGGGCAGCTTGCCCGGATGCTCTCGCTCGATGCCCGGCGGATGGGCTATCGCACCGTGGTCTGGAGTGGGACGCCCACGGCAGAGCCTACGATAGGGGTATCTGATTTGGTCATCTTGAAGCCATTTGATGATGCCGAAGCGCTCGTAGAGTTCTGCTCGCAGGTCGATGTCGCTACGGTGGAGTTTGAAAATATTCCTCTCGAGACGCTTCGTGCGGTCGAGGAAAAGACGGCGCTTTATCCGTCCTCCGAGAGCATCGGTGTGAGCCAGCATCGCTCTCGTGAAAAAACCTTTCTGAGTGAGAATTTCATTCCATGCGCGCCTTATGCGATGGTGAACTCACTGTCTGAACTTGAGGCGGCTTATGCCAAGGTTGGGCCGACGGGAGTGCTGAAGACGGCGGCTTTTGGTTACGATGGGAAAGGTCAAGTGAAGCTGACGGCCGCGGATCAACTCGCGGAGGCTTGGGAAAGTGTCGGTGGTCAGCCTTCGGTGCTGGAAGGCTTTGTGGACTTTGACTGTGAAATCTCGGTTCTCGTTGCGCGTGGAGCAGAGGGCAAATGTGTCTCGTTTCCACCGGTCGAGAATCAGCACCGCCATCACATTCTAGACTTCACGATCGCACCAGCGCGAGTGGGGGAGTCTGTTCTCGCGGAAGCTCAGTCGATTGCGGAACGACTTGCTGAGGCTCTTGATTACCGTGGCCTTCTGGCGGTGGAATTCTTTGTCGAAAAGTCAGGCCGTGTTCTCGTGAATGAAATGGCGCCACGGCCGCACAACTCGGGTCACTTTAGCATGAATGGCTGTGTCACCTCGCAGTTCGAGCAGCAGCTCCGCGCTGTCGTGGGACTTCCGCTGGGCTCGACCGAGCTGCTGAGCCCAACCGTGATGGTGAATCTTCTAGGCGATATGTGGCACGGTGAACAAAGGACACTGGACACGGGCGCAATTCTAGCGACCGAGGGCGCGAAGCTCCACCTCTATGGAAAGACCGGCCTGGGCGAGCGCCGCAAGCTGGGTCATGTGAATCTCGTGGGTGGGGAAGATGTGCTCGCGCGTGCCGAGGTGCTGAAGGAAAAGCTTCTTTCTGAGTAAGAAACGAAATTCGATTGAATAAATCGGCTTTCAAGCGCATCATACTGCTGACACGTGGGGGCGTTCCGGTTTCGACTAGATATTGGAAACGCTGGCTGCATGTAGAGGTTGATCGGTTGGCCTCTCAAAAAAGCCGTTCAAAACAAATAATTGCAGACTCTAACGAGCTCGCACTTGCTGCTTAATTGACAGCAACGTTCCAATCTTGATGCCTGTTAGGGTGCGGGGCGACTACTTAGCAGGCTGGCGCATCGAGTCGGGTATCCGGGCAAGATCGTGAGAATCCACAGGATAATCGGAAAGATGAACGGGCTGAGCGAGGCTCATCAATCTTAAAGCAGAAGACGCTTGGCTAAACATGTAGATGCTTTTGTAGAAGCTATTTAGGACAGGGGTTCGACTCCCCTCGCCTCCACCAAAAATGATCCCCTGTGAGGAAACTCGCAGGGGATCGCTTTTTTTAGAGTAGGGGACTTTGATTGGGGTTTATCCGATCTGCGTCATTTCATTGAGGATGACGTTTTCCACTGCTCCTTCGGTGGCTTCCATGAAGTCAGCGATGTGCTGGGCTTCCATGTGTGCCTGCCAGAGTTCTCGGGATTCCCAGTTCTCGAAGAATAGGAAATGAGTGGGGGTCTCATCGTCTTGATGAAGATCGTAATTCAGGCAGCCTTTTTCCGCGCGGGTGGCTTCGATCAGCTTGAGGAGCTCTGATTTGACGAGGTCGACCTTCTCAGGTTTTGCGTGGATGTGTGCGACGATGGTGAGTTTAGACATGATGTAGAGCGATTTGGATTACTCCCAGCCGGAGATGGTGAGTTTTCCGATGGTTGAGCCTGATTCGATGCGGCGGTGACCTTCGAGGACAGTTTCGGCATTGATCGGGCTGAGGCTGTCGTTTGCGGTGGCGGAGAGCTTTCCGGTGTCGATGAGCTCTGCGACGCGCTTGAGGATGTTGTGTTGCTCGATGATGTCGTCAGTCTCGAACATGGAACGAGCGAACATGAATTCCCAGCAGATCTTGACGCACTTCATTTTAAAGGGGCCGGCTAGGTCGAGGTGTGATTGATGGCCCGTGATGAGGACGATGCTTCCTTGTGGGGCGATCATTTCACCCATCGCGGCCCAGACGGCATCGACTTCGTTAAAATTGGTAATGTAGCTGACGGTCGCGTGGCCCAGCTCTTTGAGTTGGGAGGGCATGTCACCGTGGTGATTGATAATGTGGTCTGCGCCGAGCTTGAGGCACCAGTCGCTACTTTCGGGCCGAGAAGCGGTAGCGATGACGGTGAGTCCGGCAAGCTTTGCCAGTTGGATAGCGAGGGAGCCGACGCCCCCTGCGCCACCGATGATGAGGAGAGACTTTCCGGAGTTCTCGGTAGGGGTATCAGGGTCAATGCCGAGGCGATCAAAGAGGGATTCCCAAGCGGTGAGAGCGGTGAGGGGAATAGCCGCGCTGGCGGCGGCATCGAGACTGGTGGGGCGCTTGGCGACGATGCGCTCGTCGACGAGTTGGAATTCAGAATTGGTGCCGGGTCGCGTGATGTCTCCAGCGTAGTAGACTTCATCACCTTCCTGAAAAATGGACGCTTTGTTTCCGGTGCTGACAACGGTTCCAGCGGCATCGTAGCCGAGCGTCTTCGGGGCTTCACCTTCATCTGGGCGAACCTTCGTATCGACGGGGTTGAGGCCGATTGCTTCAATCTCTACCAAGATATCGTGACCGCTCGGAGAGGGAGTAGGGATTTCGTTGATTTTCGCAGAATCGGTAGCGCTGCTGTCGCGGAGAAATTGAATGGCTTTCATGGGCTCAGTTTCATGGGCGATCCGGGATTTTCCAGAGGATTCTAGATTCAGAGTGGTGGAAATGATTTTATTTTTCCTGAAAGTGTAAAGATCAAGGGGATCGCGTTGTTGAAGAGGATGAACACCGGCCTTTTGCTACGGCCAGACATCTTGACACAAAATTTACAATGAAAACGAGAACATCAGCTTTACTCATTTCCTCCTGCGCAGCAGTGCTGCCTCTTTCGGCTACTGTCGTCTTTAGCAACGATTTCGAAGACAATAACTTAAATCCTGAGATCGGGACTTGGGCTTTTGATGCGAATTCATCAAATCCATCAGTAGTGGCTACTTCCGCGACCGGCACATCGTCCGGAACCCGGGTTGGATTGATCGACTTAGATGTTGCTCAAACCAATCCACTTGGTCTCACTTTGGGGCTTACTAGTGCGGTGCCGATCACACCTGGATTCACAGCGGAGATTGATTTTGATTTCGCTGCTCGCCGGACGAATGGAAATGCTAAGACGATCTTTGTTGATGCGCTCGATTCGAGCGGCAACATCGTCGTGCGTATAGTCCTTGGTGATTCGAATGCCTTCGGTCTAGGGGGTGGTGATCGTCAGCGTCCTGGATATGATCCTACGAGTGCCGGAGCTGCGAATACCGCAAACTCACGTCTTCCAGCAACGACTGTTCCAGTGCAGGCCCAACCAGGGAGCTTCTGGTGGGGAGCGGATAGCTCTATCGCGACCTTTGATGTCGGCAAAGACGCCCACATTTCCCTCAGCATCAGTGCTGCGAATTTTGTTTTCTCTACGAGCAATCAAGGCGCTGGAGTAAATACTTACACAAACACCTTTGATAATCGTGATTCTGACACCTTCGCTGAGATTGCTTCAGTCGAGTTTAGCAGCGCAGCTGCTGGCTATGGATTCTGGATAGATAATGTCGTCGTTGAAGGAATTCCTGAGCCTTCATCCGCTCTCCTTCTCGGATTCGCCGGACTCGGCTTCTTGAGTAGAAGAAAGCGATAGCGCTCGATTCCTCATATCATTCAATAAAAAAGGCCGTTCCTCAGGGAGCGGCCTTTCTTGTGTCTGGTAGATGGGAGTCGGATTTAAAACCCGAGTTCCTTGATTTTACGATTCATCGCTTTGGCCCACATTTTGTAGCCTTCCTGCTTTGGGTGGAGAGCGTCGGGCATGACTTCTTTGGTGAGGATGCCTTTTCTATCGAGAAAGGTGTCGCTGAGGTCGAGGTAGTGGACGGTTTCGCCGTCGTCGAGCTTTGCGATGCGCTCATTGATGGCGACGTTGATAAGGCGAAGTTTGTCCTCTGGTGTCTTACCACGGGGAAAGATTCCAAGAAGGAGGACTTGAGCCTTCGGGCAGCCTTCTTTGACGAGGGAGACGATCTTGGTGACGCCCTCGGCAGTCTCGGCAGGATCTTGTTGAGTGTGGCCGGTGTTATTGGTGCCGATCATGATGATGGCGAGCTTGGCATTCTCTTGGTTCTTGAGGTTGCCATTCTGAAGACGCCAGATGACGTGCTGGGTGCGGTCACCTGAGATGCCGAGATTGAGGGCGTTCTTCTTGGAGTAATATTTTTTCCAAGTGTCTTTTCCTGCGCCTTCCCAGCCTTGGGTGATGGAGTCACCGATGAAGAGGATGTCGTATTGATTTCCTGCAGCATTTTTATTCATGCTCTCGTGGCGCTTCATCCAGCCGCCGCCTCTAGATTCGGGCTTGAGGGCGGAGTGAGGAGCTTCTTCTGCTGGAGCCGCAGTCTGAGCGGAGAGGAGAGAGATGGAAAATAGGCTAGCGAGGATCAATGGAATCTTCATCTGCTAACTAAAGCGAGACGAAGATGAGACGACAAGGATGGACATGAAAAACCCGGCGAGGTCGCCGGGTTTTAGAGGGGCTAAGTGCTCCTGAATTTAGTCAGCCATGCGGCCGCAGCATTGCTTGAACTTTTTGCCGGAGCCGCAGGGGCAGGGTTCGTTTCGGCCTGCTTTGACGACTTTGGGGCGGCGCTTGGGCAGATTGAGCTTGAGCTTGCTCTCATCAGGGGCGGCAGCAGGAGCTCCTCCGCTGGAGGAACCTGAGACGGCCATGTTGTCCTGTGTCATGCTTGCTTCAGTTCCACCCGAGGTGCGTTGAGGTTGGTCTCCGAGGACGGATTCCATGGGCGCAACGGTGGTGAAGCGGAAGAGGTTCGCGAGAGCGGCATCATCGATGCTGTCCATGAGGCTGACGAAGAGTTTGTAGGCTTCGTTTTTATACTCAACGAGGGGGTCTTTCTGACCTTGGGCGCGGAGCTGGACGCCTTCACGGAGGGAGTCCATGGCATAGAGGTGCTCTTGCCACTTCTTATCGATTGCCTGAAGAATGATGTGACGCTCAAGCTGGTCGAGGAAGGCTTCGTCTTCTGCGTCGACTTTACGCTGGTAAGCTTCCTTGACGAGTCCGAGGAGGAATTCGGTATTTCCATCGAGATCACGAGTTTCAAACTCGGCGGTCTCGAGGGTGAGGTGAAGAGGGAAGGTGCGATTCACCCAGTTCAGCATTTCGACGTAGTCCGGCTGGCCTTCGTCGCGCTCTTCGATGTAGTTGGCAACGTGGGCAGGAACTGTCTTATCGATGAGCTCGATGAGGAGTTCGCGCGGGTCTTCCGAGCGGAGGGTTTCATTGCGGTAGCCGTAGACGACTTCGCGCTGCTGGTTCATGACGTCGTCAAAATCGAGGACGTATTTCCGACCGCGGTAGTGCATCTGCTCCACGCGCTTTTGAGCGGTCTCGACGGAGCGGTTGAGCCACTTGTGCTCGAGGGCTTCGCCGTCTTCCATGCCGAAGCGCTCCATCATGTTGGTCATGCGGTCCGCTGCTGCGAAGTTGCGCATGAGGTCATCTTCAAAAGAGAGGAAGAACTGAGACTCACCGGGGTCACCCTGACGTGCGCAACGTCCACGGAGCTGGCGGTCGATCCGGCGTGACTGGTGACGCTCGGTGCCGACGACGAGGAGGCCACCAGCTTCTGCGACACCTTCGCCGAGTTTAATATCGGTTCCACGTCCGGCCATGTTGGTCGAGACGGTGACGGCTCCGAGCTGTCCGGCGTTCTGGACGATCTCGGCTTCCTGGCGGTGGTATTTCGCATTCAGGACTGAGTGAGGGACCTTGGCTTTCTTGAGCATGTGGCCGAGTTGTTCGGAGGCTTCAACCGAAGCTGTTCCTACAAGGATGGGCTGGCCCTTGGCATGGGATTCCGAGATGCGGGCGATGACGGCGGAGAACTTTTCACGCTGAGTCTTGAAGACTTGGTCGTTTCCATCGATCCGGGTGTTCGGGCGGTGGGTCGGGATAGGGAGGACGTCGAGTTTGTAGATGTCGTGAAATTCTGCCGCTTCGGTTTCGGCAGTTCCGGTCATGCCACCGAGCTTTTCGTAGAGACGAAAGTAGTTCTGGATGGTGATGGTGGCGTAGGTCTGCGTCTCGCGCTCGACCTCGACATGCTCCTTTGCTTCGACTGCTTGGTGGAGGCCGTCGGACCAGCGACGACCGGCCATTTCACGGCCGGTGTTTTCATCGACGATGATGACTTTGCTATCCTTGACGACGTATTCGATGTCCTTTTCGTAAATGCAGTAAGCTTTAAGCAGCTGAGAAATGGCATGGACGCGGGTGCCTTGTGTGTCCATGCGGGCTTGGATCTGCTCCTTTTTCTCGGTGCGGGTCTTTTCGTCGAGCTCAAAATCGGCATCGATGTCGGCGAAGGCGGAAGCGAGGTCGGGAATGGTGAAGGCCTCTGGCTCATCGGGAGAAAGGAATTCGCGGCCCAGTTCCATGAGGTCGGCATCGCGGCCTTTGTCATCGATAGTGAAGTAGAGCTCTTCTTTGATGGCGTAGAGTTCTTTCTTCTGGGTGTCTTGATAGAAAGCGAGTTCGGTTTTCTCAATGAGGCGACGGGTGTCGGGATCCTCCATGAAGCGCATGAACTGACGGTTACGAGGTTGGCCGAGTTTGATTTTGAAAAGGGCGCGACCGGCGACATCTTCATCGGCATCCTCTAGGGCCTTCTTCGCTTCGGAGGCGAGGTCGTTGCAGAGGTGGTTTTGCTTTTTGACGAGTTGCTCGATGAGTGGGCGGTAGCGCTTGTATTCCTCGGTGTTGGAAACAACGGCTGGGCCGGAAATAATAAGTGGAGTCCGGGCTTCATCGATGAGGATGGAGTCAACCTCGTCCACAATCGCGAAGTAGTGTCCCCGCTGGACCTGATCCTCCTTCGAGTTGGCCATGCCATTGTCACGGAGGTAGTCGAATCCGAATTCGGCATTCGTTCCGTAGGTAATGTCACAGGCATATTGCTCGCGGCGGACGTGAGGAGGAATGGCATTTTGAATGGTGCCGACGGTGAGTCCAAGGAACTTAAAGACTGCACCCATCCACTCCGAGTCACGGCGGGCAAGGTAGTCGTTTACAGTGACGACGTGGACGCCGAGGCCGGTGAGAGCATTCAAGAAGACGGGGAGAGTCGCGACGAGAGTCTTACCTTCACCAGTCATCATTTCCGAAATCATGCCGCGATGGAGAGCGATGCCACCGACGAGCTGGACGTCGAAGTGAACCATTTCCCAGGGTAGTTCTTGGTCACAGACAGGAATTTTAGATCCACAAAGGCGACGTGCCGCACTCTTCACGGCAGCGTAGGCCTCGGGGAGGATGTCATTGAGGTATTTATCGCGAAGAGCGGGGAATTCATCCTCGATTTCAGTGAAGGCAGTCTTGGCAGCGGCGATGGATTCGAGCGAGCCATCAATCTGGGGAAGGGACGAAAAATCGCTTCGGAGGGCTTCGAAGCGGTTTTTAAGGCCGTTCGCAAGTTCTGCCACGACATCGGGTTCCATGAGCTCGAGCTGGCGGCTGGTAGGGATCTGGAGAGGGAGAAAGCGGTGGAGATAGGTCTGCCATTCCTGCACTCGGGCGCGGAGTTGCTCATCGCTATCCGACTGGTAGGACTCCTCCAGTTCGTTAATTTTAGCGATGACGGGCCGCATCCGTTTAATCTCGCGCTGGTTCTTTGAGCCAACGATTTTCTGAAGAGTCCACTTAATCATGAAATTTGTGAGGCGGATGTCACCGCCAAGTCGCGAAGCCATACACCCTGCCTGTGCGGGAAGCAAGGGAGGCTTTAGGGGAAATGAAGGAGGGAGGAATCTTTCAAATGCCGCTCTCATAATTTGTCCGACACTCAGCTTGAGATGGTATGAAATAAGCATTGCGCAGCAAGGAACGGAAGCTAGCGTCCACCTCAGATAGCGAATGAATATTCACGAGTATCAAGCCAAGGAGCTTTTCGATCGATTTGAAGTCCCGAGTCCACGGGGTCAAATGGCCGAGACAGCTGAAGAAGCCCGAAAGATTGCCGAGGAAATCGGCTCCGACCTGATGGTCGTAAAAGCCCAGGTTCATGCCGGAGGACGCGGCAAAGGAACCTTTAAAAATGGCTTTGAAGGAGGAGTCCACCTCGTCAAGAGCGCTGCTGAGATCGGTGAGATCGCGGGCAAGATGCTCGGCGAGACTCTCGTGACGAAGCAGACTGGTGAGGAAGGAAAGCACGTTCGCAAGGTGATGGTCGCTGACGCGGTCGACATCAAGCACGAGTATTACCTCGCCGTCCTCATGGATCGCGAGACTTGCCGTCCGGTGATTGTTGCTTCCACAGAAGGTGGCATGGACATCGAGGAGGTTGCGGAAGCGACTCCTGAAAAGCTTCTGCGCGTTCTTGTCCACCCACTCGCTGGTCTTCAGGCCCATCAGGTGCGGACGCTCACTGCCGGTCTTGGCTTACAAGGTCCAGCGGCCAAGCAGTTCAGCAAGGTTCTTAAGAATCTCTACAAGCTCTTCGTGTCACTTGATTGCGACATGGTGGAAATTAATCCGCTGGTCGAAACTCCAGACGGTCAGGTGCTCGCACTTGATGCCAAGTTCGGCTTCGATGACAACGCGCTTTATCGTCACCCTGAGGTCGAGGCTTATCGCGATATCGAGGAAGAAGATCCACGTGAAGTGGCTGCTTCTGAGTTCGACCTCAGCTACATCGGTCTCGATGGAAACATCGCCTGCCTCGTCAATGGCGCAGGTCTTGCGATGGCGACGATGGATGCCATTAAATTTGCCGGAGGCGATCCTGCCAACTTCCTCGATGTCGGAGGTGGCGCGACCGAAGCTCAGGTCAAAGGTGCCTTTAATATTATCCAAAGCGACCCGAAGGTGGAGGCGATCCTCATCAACATCTTCGGCGGAATCATGGACTGCAATGTCATCGCCCAAGGGGTGGTCGCAGCCGTGAAGGAAACTGGCCTCAAGCTTCCGCTTGTGGTTCGTCTCGAAGGAAACAACGTGGCCGCTGGCCGCGAAACTCTCACCGCATCAGGCCTCGCAATTACGGGAGCTGATGACCTCGCGGACGCCGCCAAAAAGGCCGTCGCCTCCGTCTAACCAATCAATCACTTCATAAAACGATGTCTATTTTAGTCAATGCAGACACCAAAGTGCTGGTGCAAGGAATCACTGGTGGATTTGGCGGACGCCACGCCGGTCTCAGTCTCGATTACGGAACCTCACTTGTCGCTGGAGTCACTCCGGGCAAAGGAGGCCAAAACTTCGAGCACGGAGATCACAAGGTTCCCGTCTACGATACCGTAGCTGAGGCCGTGTCAGAAACCGGAGCGACTGCTTCGACAATCTTCGTGCCACCGCCATTCGCGGCTGATGCGATTCTTGAAGCGGTCGAAGCGGGAGTTGATCTCGTCGTCGCCATCACCGAGGGAATCCCCGTCATGGACATGATGCGAGTGAAAGAGATCATGAAGGGTTCTAAGACCCGCCTCATCGGGCCGAACTGCCCGGGAGTTGTGACTCCTGGAACTGGTCCTGATTCTACTGGCGGTTGCCGGATCGGAATCGCTCCTGGATACATTCATAAAAAAGGAAGCGTCGGTGTTCTTTCCCGCTCAGGCACTCTCACCTACGAGGCAGTCTGGCAGGTCACACAGCTTGGTTACGGCCAGAGCACTTGTGTGGGAATCGGCGGAGACCCGATCAATGGAACCTCACACCTCGACGTGCTGAAACTCTTCAATGACGACCCTGAGACCGAAGCGATCATCATGATCGGTGAGATCGGCGGTTCAGCTGAAGAAGAAGCTGCCGAGTGGGCCAAGGAGCACTGCAAGAAGCCCATCGCGGGATTCATTGCTGGTGCGACTGCGCCTCCGGGACGCCGCATGGGTCACGCGGGAGCGATTGTCTCTGGCGGAAAAGGCACTGCGGAAGCCAAGAAAGAAGCGATGGTCGCAGCTGGAATGGTTGTCGCCGAAACTCCTTCGGGAATCGGTCAGGCGCTCCTAGACGCTTGGGGCAAGTAAGCTTGCTTCTCCTAATATTTCAAAAGGCGACTCCGGAGACGGGGTCGCCTTTTTTGCGGGCTGAGTTAAGTGAAAGTCTACAGCCGCTGTGTTTAAACTGAAGGTAGGTTTTATACTGATAATCATTTTAGTGCTGAAATTTAAGTCTAGCCCGCCTCATAACGGAAGTGGTTTTGATGTCTGAGGTGATCTGTTTACAGTCCGTTGAGCCGTGGGAATGGGCGCAAAAAAACCGAACCCCTAAAAGGATTCGGCTGAAGTGATTTTACGAGTTTCCTCGCTTACCAAAGCGGGATCGTGTCATCGCCGAAAAGGCTCCGCTTCACAGGCGCGCTGATGATGTCGAGATCGAGGATGAGCTCGAGTGCCGCCTTTTCTTCTTCTTCAAGAACTGCACGAAGATGCTCTGCCCACATCTCGGGGTCGCCTCCCTGCTTTTGAGTGAGGAGGAGAGACCATTGGCTGATCGTTCCGCTAGGCGCAGCGCGCTTGCGGAGCTTGTCTAACCAAGCGTCGTAGAGGGATTTTTTCATGCTAACATTACTCCTTCATCTGAAGAAGTGGTTTGGGGAAGTTTGACGGGCACCGATTCGACTGCCTCGGCGGTGACTAAAAGACTGGAGACGGAGCGGGACATCAGAAGACAGCTCGCAAGCGCGGCGATACCTTCATTTCTGCCCACGAAGCCCATTGTTTCGTTGGTAGTCGCCTTGATTCCGATCTGGCCGGGGGCGATGCCGAGAGCTTTGGAAAGATGACCTTTCATCTCGCCTACGTGGGGGAGAACCTTGGGCATTTCTGCAACGAGCGAGGAGTCGATGTTTCCGATGATGAATCCGCATTCGTCACAGAGCTCAGCACATTTCTCGAGAATTTTGAGCGAGCAAATATCCTTACACTCAGGATCTCCCGGTGGGAAATAATGACCGATGTCTGGCAATCCGAGCGCGCCGAGAATAGCGTCGGCGATAGCGTGGCAAAGCACGTCGGCATCCGAGTGGCCCATGAGGCCGTGGGTGTGTGGGATATCCACCCCGCCTAAGATGCAGGGGCGGCCTTCTGCGAATTGGTGGACGTCATATCCAATACCGGTGCGGATCATAAGATTTCTTCGATGGGGATTTTACCGTTGGTCGCTACGATCGAGTAGACGTCGGGGTTTGCTTCGTGTGGAGTAAGAGTGACTTTCCCGCCAGTAGATTCGATCATGAGTTGGCCGGCGGCGATGTCCCAGAGGGAAATGCGGGCCTCAACATAAGCATCGAGACGGCCAGTCGCGATGTAGGCCATGCCGAGCGCGGCTGACCCCATCATGCGCATCTTGCGCGCGCGGAGAGAACCTTTGCGAAAGCGCTCGAGACCAGTGCTGAGCGCCTTTTCGTCTTTGCCGCAGCCGACAAAGAGAATGGATTCTTCCAGCGTGGTGCGCTTGCTGACTTCGACAGGGTTGCCGTTGAGAAGAGTTTGCCCTCCTTTTTCGACAGTCCAGAGTTCGTTCACCATCGGGTCGTAGATGACGCCGAGGACCAATTCCTCATTCACGCGCTTGGCGATCGAAATACAGAAATGGGGGATACCGTAGAAGAAGTTTACCGTGCCATCGATGGGGTCGACGATCCATTGGTGCTCAGAGGACTGATCTCCTGCGAGACCTTCTTCACCATAAATGGCGTGGCCGGGGAACTGTCCGAGGATGATGTCGGTGATGAGATCTTGGGATTCTTTATCAAGGGCAAGTTTAAGGTCGTGGGCGAGGGCCTCATCGACGTCTTTAACTTCGTTAAAATTAGCTTTGAGGAGCTTGCCCGCTTCGTGCGCGGCGTGGACTGCTGTTTCGAGTTCGGTCACGGAAGGAGGATTGCTCCAAATTAGCTGGATAGCACGATTTTAAGAGTGAAATTTTGAAGCTTCCAGGCTGACTTACTCGCCAGATAGTTTTACCAGAGAATTTAGATAGGAAAGTAAATGCGGGGAGAGTTTGTTCCTCTTGTCCTCGGGTTCCTCCAAAAGAGTCCGAGTGGTCTTCATCAGAGATGCTTCTTTGCTGGCTTCTTCTGGGCTCATGCTTTCGGTTTTGCCTTTGTTGAGATTTGTAAGCATCCATGAAGCGCCAAGAGAAGGTTGTTCAGATAGGGGAGCCCCTTGATGTCCTGCCCTAATCTAAAAGCATTGCCCCTCTTGAGAAGTCAGGGACTGAGGGATCGGATGAAATGGGGAATGCTGATCTTTACCCCTTGAGGGAATGGGAGCAGAGTTTGTTCGAAGACTTGTCCAGATCACCCGGTGATTTAAGATCTTATCTTTTGTGACGGATACCTCGGCGATGAAAGGATAGCCCTTACCGGATAGACGATCTGCGTCTGGTTGGAAGAAGCCAGAGGTGATAATCCGGTCATTATCCCAAACAAAAGAGTTGATGTGGTAGCCTCGTGTTTTCTGCCCTTAAATCGTAGCAGCTCAATGACGAAAGGTTCGTAGTCGGGAGCGTGAAGAATCGAAAGAGTCGGGTAAGATAAAAAAGCGAGGCTCTCACCATCTCTTGAAAATCCGAAATTACGATACTCGAAGCTAGATCTAATCTCTTTTAGTATTTGACCTGTTAGATTAGCCAGAACGAAGTGATAGCCAGTGTATGGGCTGTGCCTTCGGCGGTTACCATATGTGATCTGACAAGTAAGTGTCAGATTAGGATTTTTCGCGACCACTACGATAGGGTCTTTTTGGAAGTTTAAAAATGGGGGGCTGTCCAAGAGATACGAGGCTAGAAAAAGCGAGAATGAGTAGAGATTTCATTTTTTAGAAACTACCCCAATAACATCATAGACTGTGTAAAAGTGGTGTAAAAAATCAGCTTTTTAACTCTGCCCAGTGGCTGGATTTGGAGCCAAGTCCTCGATCATCTCGATGAGGTGGTAGGCGAGGTGGTCCTTGTTGTCCTTTGGAAGGCTTTCGGTGCGGTCGGGGTAGACTAGGAGGACTTCGTTTTCTGAGGAGTCGAAGCCAATATCTTTGCGGGAGACATCATTTCCGACGACGAGGTCGCAGCCTTTACGCTGGAGTTTTCCGCGGGCGTTGTCTTCGAGGTTTTCGGTCTCGGCAGCGAAGCCTACGAGGGCTCCGGTGAAGTTCATCACGGAGCGGGCGGAGCCGAGGATGTCCTTCGTTTTTTCAAGAACGAGGGTGAGCTGGTCGCCGCCTTTCTTGATCTTGTGATCCGCGACATGTGCTGGGGTGTAGTCGGCTACGGCGGCGGCGAAAATGGCGATGTCTCGCTTGTCCAACTGGGACTCGACGGCTTGATACATGTCGGCTGCGGAGACGACGGGGAGAAAATCGACTCCTTCTGGGAGATCAAGAGCGGTGGGGCCGGAGATGAGAAGGACGCGGTGGCCTCGCTTCGCTGCTGCTGCTGCGAGGGCGTAGCCCATTTTTCCGGACGATCGATTCGTGAGGTAGCGGACTGGATCTACGGCCTCCTGAGTGGGGCCGGCGGTGATGAGGATTTTCATGCGCTGATCTTTGCCACGGCTGCGAGGATGTCCTCAATCTCTGCGAGGCGACCGGTGCCCTTGTATCCGCAGGAGAGATCGCCCTCGGCGGGATCGACAAACTGGACGCCGTCCTCTTTTAACTGAGCGAGATTCCGCTTAGTCGCGGGGTGGTCCCACATTTTTCCATTCATGGCAGGAGCGATGAGGGTGGGGGTTTCGCGTGGAAGGGCGAGGTAAATGGAAGAGAGGGGATCGGTAGAAATACCATTGGCAAATTGTCCGAGGGTGTCGGCGCAAGCAGGAGCGACGAGGAAAAGGTCGGCATTGTCGGCGAGCTCGATGTGCCCGGGTTTCCAGGAGTTCTTCTCGTCCTCTAGGGAGATGAGCACGGGTTGGCGGGAGAGAACCTGAAGAGTAAGCGGGGTGATGAACTCGGTGGCGGCCTTGGTCATGACGCAGTGGACTTGGTGGCCGAGTTTGGTGAGTTGGCTGGTGAGATCAGCAGCCTTGTAGGCGGCGATGGAGCCAGTGATGCCGAGGACGATGTTCATGATGTAAGGCGGGAAATTTTCAGTCGCTCGGCGAGGACGAGGGACTTAAAGTTGAGGTAATCTTCCTCGCGGGTGGAGGAAATCAAGCGATAGGTATAGCTCGGCCAATGCTGCATTTCATCGAGCGCATTCTTCATGCGCAGGGCGATGACATCATCGGCATCCGTGCCGCGTCCGGTGAGGCGGGCGCGGAGTTCTTCCTCGCTGGGAGGCATGACGAAGAGTTGGGTGAGGGCCTTTTGAATGTCGGAATCTTCACAGGCACGCACGAGGATCGCGCCTTGGACATCGATATCCATCACGACGTCGCTTCCTTTTGAAATGTAATCGAGGACTTCTGACTTAAGGGTTCCGTAGTGATTCCCGTGGACCTCGGCGTGTTCGAGGAAATCACCGGCGGCGATGCGCTTCTTGAAATCTTCGTGATCGAGAAAATGGTAGTCGCGGCCATTCACCTCGCCCTCGCGGGGTGCACGGGTGGTGCAGGAGATTGAATAATGCGCTTCCTTTTCATCGGCGAGCCGACGGCAAAGGGTCGTTTTTCCAGACCCCGAGGGGCCTGAGACGAGAAGGAGAATACCGGTGCGGCTCACGGGGGTATGATGAATTGCTTTGGGGGATTTGGCTAGTTTGGAGTGAGGCTTGGTTGGGGATTGCCCCTTGTGGTCGGGAGTCTATGCTTGCGACATGCCGATGGTGGAGGTGATGCCTGATACTCTTGCGAGCCAAGTGGCTGCTGGGGAGGTGATCGAGCGCCCGGCTAGTGTGATCAAGGAATTGGTCGAGAATAGCGTGGATGCGGGGGCGCGGAAGATTGAGGTGGAAATTCAGCGCGGCGGGGTGGCTTTGATGAGGGTGCGTGATGATGGCTGTGGGATGAGCGCTCGGGATGCTGTGAAGTCGCTCGAGCGTCATGCCACGAGCAAGCTGCGGACGTCGGACGATTTGGCGAGCATTATGACGTTGGGATTTCGCGGGGAGGCGCTGCCGAGTATCGCGAGTGTCGCGCGCTTCACGATGTTGACCTGCGAGGCCGGTGCTGCAGAAGGGACGGAGGTGCGCGTGGATGGTGGTGAGCAGCAGGAACCTAGAGCGATCGGTTGTCCGATGGGGACGAGCATTGAGGTGCGAGATTTGTTTTTTAATGTCCCGGCGCGGAAGAAGTTTTTAAAGGCGGAGACGACTGAAGCTGCGCACATTGATCATCAGCTACGGCTGCATGCGCTGTGCACTCCCAAGGTGGGTTGGGTGTTACGGAAGGATGGCCGGGTCGTCTTTGATCTGCCTGCAACCTCGGACCGGCGAGTGAGGATTGAAGCGATGACGGGACCTGAATCTGGCAAGGCTTTGATCGAAGTGCCGCGCTGGGAAGGGCGGGGGATCACTGTCGAGGGGGCGGTACTGCCGGCGGAGTTCGCGCGGAAGGGGAAGAAGCACCAGTATGTTTTTCTCAATGGCAGGCCGGTGGAAGATGCCGTGATCTCGCGCGCGCTGAAGGAATCTTTTAAAGGGGCGCTTAGCGAAGGGATGCAGCCGGGAGCTTGGCTCTGGCTCTCCATCGATCCTTCGGAGGTCGATGTCAATGTTCACCCGGCAAAGCGGGAAGTTCGCTTCAGCAATACCGCGCAAGTGAGGCTCGCGATCATGGAAGCGGTGGAGATTGCGCTGAGGCCGAAGGAGATAGAGCGACCAGTTTTGACTCCCACGGCGAGGTTTACCCCTCCGACGAAACATTTTGAGGCAGTGGCATCGGTCGTCGAAGATCGTTCTCCGGTGACGACTTCTGCTCAACCCGTGTGGCGCAGTGAGCGACAGGAAGAGCTTCCGGTGGAGGAAGAAGAGATCGAGCAGGGGTCGAGTTTTCGTGTCATCGGATCGTTGTCGGCGCGCTACGTCCTTTTGGAAGGAGACGAGGGGCTGGTTTTACTCGAACCGAAGGCGGCTCAGGAGCGCATCATTTACGAACGTCTCTTGGCAAAGGAAGAGGAAATCGATTCGCAGGGGCTGCTGGTTCCTGAGTTGTTAGAGCTGGATTCCCGCGATGCGGATCTTCTGATGAGGCATCAGGAGTTTTTTGAAGATGCCGGGTTTTCGCTCGAATCCTTCGGCGGGCAGACGGTGCAGATTTCTAGCGTGCCTGCTTTTCTTAAGCTGAAAGATTCCCGCTCTTTCCTCACCGGACTGGTGGATTCGATTCTCGATCACGAAGTTGGCGGGCGAGTCAAGCGGCTCGCTTACGAAGGCTTCGCCGCAAAGGTCTCGAAAGCGGGCGCTGCGCAAATGGGCTGGTCGCAGGGTGAAGTTGATGGTCTTCTGAAAAATCTCTTCGCGTGTGATTTACCCTACTGTGATCCGGCGGGGCAGCCGACCTTGGTGCAGATTTCTTTTCAGGAACTCGAACGTAAATTTGGTCGCAAGTAATGTCCGTCGTCGTTGTTATTCGGAGATAAGAAGAGGTAAATCAGCTCAAGGAGGCTGCTTTGCGGATTGCGGGAGGGTTGGAGAAATTACTTGAGATCTGGGTTGCTGAAAAGTCGGCTAGTGAGGCTGCTTGGATTGACGGTTTGGCGGGAGTCGGAGTTGAAAGGTCCTCGCTCCTTGCGCGGGTAGGCGGCACTCGCGGCGCGCCCTTCGTATCGCTCACGCTTGGGCTGGCTCACAGACCGTGGTCTTTTAGGTGAGGGGAGATGTCGACGAACTCTCTCAAGCAGTCGGGGAAGAACATCTTGAGAAGGTGGTGAAAAAGGCGGGGCTCGATCCTACCCTGATGCACACCAAGGTCGTGCTGGGCGATGATTTTAAAAAGGCGATCTGCGATGAGATTTCGAGAGACGATTACGCGCTTCTCGTGATGGGTGCGAACGATGTGGGAACTCTCAAAGGGAAGATTTTTGGAACCTTACCCGATAAGGTGCTGAGCGGAGTCGGGGGAGGCACGATGGGTGCGATCCGTGCGGAGCGGCCCGTCGGTCACCGGGTGCGCAATGCCGTGAGCCGAGTGATTCAGACAAAGGTTCCCCAGCTAAATCGAAACGAGCGTCTCGCGCTCTTTGACGAAGTGGAGTCAAAGTCGCGATGGAACTTCGACTTCGCCTCCCTGATGGTTCTCGCGACGGCGATCGCGGCGATGGGACTTCTGTTAGATTCCGCGGCGGTGGTGATTGGGGCGATGTTGGTTGCTCCATTGATGATGCCACTTCTCGGAACGGGTCTCGCTCTTTCGCAAGGGAGCTGGCCGCTCTGCCGCAGGACCCTTGGTGCGGTGATGCGTGGCTTCTTGTTCGCGCTGCTGATTGGACTTCTCGTGGGTGTTTATGCACGATTTTTTGATCTTGGAATGACGTTTCAGTTGGAGGCGCGAGGTCGTCCTAATCTCCTCGATCTCGGAGTGGCTTTCGTGTCTGGAGTGGCTGCGGCTTATTGTATTGCCAGACCAAAGCTGAGCAGAGCCTTGGCCGGGGTGGCGATTGCCGCAGCACTCGTTCCTCCGATTGCTACGGTGGGGATTTCCTTTGTCCTTGGTGATGTTGCGACCTCGCGTGGGGCCGCTTTTTATTCGGCATCAACGTCGTTGCGGTGGTGCTGGGAGCAGCCTTAAACTTCGTTCTCGCGGGCGTGCGGGGTCGGGGGAAAGACGGCGAGTGGGGGAGACGCGGTCTCATTATTTTGATGCTGGCCTGTGCAGGGTTGGTGGTGCCACTGACTTCAATTCTTTTCTCAAGCCTCTTTAAAGCGTCGGATCTAGAGCAGCTCGTCTCGGATGAACTTCCCGAAGGGATCACGCTGGTATCTGTGTCGCGGATCCAAGAAGGAGGTTGCGAGATTACGCTCGAGAGCTCTCAGCCGGTCAAAAAAGCGCTTCACGAAAAGATCCGCAAGCGCTCG
The DNA here is from genome assembly GCA_039769075.1 of Akkermansiaceae bacterium. Lineage (GTDB taxonomy): Bacteria > Verrucomicrobiota > Verrucomicrobiia > Verrucomicrobiales > Akkermansiaceae > SW10. The sequence continues at coordinate 81,318 of JBDMZE010000002.1, forward strand.
GTAAAGAGGAGAAGGTTCGCCTCAAGACAGTTCTCGTTCAGGAGTGATTAGTGATCCTTCGTGTAGTGGGTCTTGAGCACATCGCGAGCGAAGTCGTTTTTAAGATCACGCCAGACGAGGTGGGCGTGGTTTGCGTCGTTTTGCGTGTTGGCATATTCGATGATGAAATCAGGGCCTTGGATTCGGAAATAATGTGCGCCATTTCGCTCAAGCGAGCCCGCCCAGGCAAAGGTGAGTTTCTTGCTCTGCACCGTGAGGGTCTTCTTGAGTGCATCTGCGCTGACATCATGACGCTGGAGGCTGGCAACGAGATCGACAATTTTAAGAAGATCTGTGATTTCATCGGCTTCGAGTTTGTTGGATGCGACACCGAGAGCTTCCTGAGCCTTCGCGATGCGGTCTTGCCCGGTGAAAATTTCCTTAGGAGCTTTCTCGCTAAAGACAGGAGACTTATCAGAAGATTTTAGTTTCACCGCGAGTGCGCGGCCGGCGTCTTCTACTTCACCAAGCGGGCGAGTTCCTTTAAGAGGTCCCTTTTTGAGCTCGGCAGGATTGGTGCCAAAGAAGGCAGGGACACCGACGACACGATTGCCAATGACGGTGAAATTAAGCGAAAGGTGGTGGCCTTCAAAGCGCCATCCCCAAGGCTTGTCGTGAGAGGGAGCTCCGAAGATGGCGAGGTAATATTTCTCGGTATTGCGCACTTCGGGATCCCCGCCGCGGTCTGCGAGGACTTGTTCAAGCGTCATGATCTGAGTCGCAGTGAGGAGGCCTTTTTGGCTCAAGCCGGTGCCGAGGAGGCCGAAGGCGAGGTGTTGCTGGTGGGGCTTGAGAGTGCTGAAGCGGACGCCTTCTCGGACCATGGGGACGAAGTGCCAGTTCTCGCGCTCGTCGTTTTTAAAGTCGAATTGAGCTTTCTTCTCCTGTTCTTCACTGAGTGATTTCAAAAAGGTAGAGGCGGCATTGGCCATCTCGGCGGTGGCCGAGTGATGATGACCCTCGTGGGCGAAGATAGTGGCAGCCGAGAGAATGAGGAGACCGGAGATAGCGAGTGATTTCACCCTGCGACTCTACAAACCCATCATCGCGCGGGCGACCGTAAAATAAATGACCATGCCTGAGGCATCTACGATTGTGGTAATGGCGGGAGCGGCGATGACTGCAGGGTCGAGCTTGATGGAGCGAGCTCCGATGGGGAGAAGGGCGCCAATGACAGTGGAGGAAGCGACTTGAGCGGTCAGGGCGACTGCAACGGCGAGGCCAAACGTGACGAAGGAAACTCCCGTAGGAAGGTCTGGTCTGAAAAGGGGAAGAATAAAAATCGCGAAGAGGGCGATGGCGATTCCGAGAAGTGCTCCCGAGAGAAGCCCAAGCCGCAGTTCCTTCCAGGCGACGCGCCGCGTGTCTTCCGGGTCGAGTTCGCCGAGAGCCATGGCGCGAATGACCATTGTGGAGGCCTGTCCACCGGTGTTTCCACCCGCAGCGACCACCATGGGAAGGAAGAGAGCCAAGAGATAAGCGTCATTAAGAACGTTCTCAAAGCGAAGCATGACGTAACCTGAGGCGATGGCCAAGAGAGCGAGGATGAGGAGCCAGCCAAAGCGTCTTTTAAAGTGCGCCATGACTCCAGTGTTGAGATAGGTGACCTCTGATTGCTCACCGGAAATACCGGCGCTTTTCTCGATATCCTCCGTGGATTCTTCCTCAAGAATTTCGATGGCGTCATCGGGCGTGATGACTCCGAGTAAGCGGCCTGATTCATCGACCACAGGAACAAGGGACATATCGTAGCGCGCGAGCATCTTGGCGGCGTCTTCCTGGTCAGCGCTTGCTAAAATAGTGTGTTCCTCTGGAGTGAGGATGTCCCTTATGGGAGTGTCCCAAGGGTTGAAAGCGAGATCGCGCAGGCGGATGATGCCGATGAGGTGCTCCTCGGCGTCGATGACAAAAATGCGCGCCATCGTTTCGACGAGGTCGAGATTGGGACGGAGATGGTCGATGGCTTCCTTGACCGTCATTCGTGCGAAAATCTTACCGACTTGGGTCGTCATTCGACCTCCTGCGGTCTCCTCATCATAGCGGAGAAGTGCACGGGTTCGATCCTGTTCCTCTTCATCGAGAAGGCCGATCAAGTCTCGTCGTTTAGATTCGCTGACGTCCTGCAGGACATCGACTCGGTCATCGTCTGGGATAGACTTAAGAATCTCGCGCTGCTCTTGAGGCTCAAAATGATCAAGAGCTTCCTCAACGAGAGTATCTGGGATCTCAGCGAGGACTTCGGAGAATTCAGCTGCGCCTAGGGTGTCTACGAGGAATTCTCGTGAGTCGCTATCGAGATCCTCATAGAGAGAGGCGAGGTCAGCGGGGTGGAGGTCTTGGCAAAGAGCGATCACGCTCTTCGCATCACGGCTTTCCGCGGCGCGCTCGGCTTGATCTAAGATTTCTGCCAGTTCCTCCTCCACGGGCTGAGAGTGTGCATGAGGGGCTCGTAGGGGAAGCGAAATTACGGTTTTCCTAAACCGATCTTGGTTGCAGGACATCTGTTAAACAGCGATACATTAGTCATGAAGATTCTCCTCTTTCTGATCATTATCCTTTTGGGTGCGTTTCCTGTATTGGGTGCGGGAACCCTCTCGGTCAAAGCGCCGGGATATGACTGGCAGGATGGGGAGTATTCCACGAGTCATGTGTTTATTGATGAGGTAGCGGGGACCTCGGCAGATATTGAAGTTCGCTTTGCTCCGGGAGTGGCGGATGTGATCGATGTGGAAGTGTTTTCGAACTTGAACCGTCGGGACCTAGCGACAGGTGATAAAAATGGCGATGGCTATGATGACGGAATTGTCGCGGTGGATGGAACGACGATCACGGATTCGGCGAGTGATACAGACTTGGTCACGGGCCACTATTTCGCACCCACGAACATGAGCGATGGAAACAGTGATGGGACTTGGGAGGTGACGATTCCGGCTGTGAAGACGGGAGCGTATCGTTTGACTGCGCGATTTAAGACGTCGGGGAATCCCAACTGGCAGTGGTATGGTTTGAGAGATCACGCGGTAGTGGTGGCTCCTGTCGATGCTCGCTCAGTGCGGCTTTATGAGATCAATGTGCTCAATATTGAGGCGAGTGGGGACACCTTTGCGACGCGGTCGACCTTGGAAGATTTACACAATGCGCCGGGTGCTCCGCATGCTGCAAATAATCGCTGGGACTTGGATTATTTGACTGATCTAGGGGCGAACTGGCTGTGGTTTCAGCCCATTCATCCGGCGGGGATTGATGGTCGGGAACCAGAGGGAGGCTATGGAAGCGGCACTCCGATGTATGATCCAGGGAGCCCTTATGCGGTGAAGAATTTTTTCGAGGTGAATCCGCTAATGACGAAGGATTTTGTGGGGAGTTCCACGAATGCCGCTGATTTGACGAGCGCGACGAACCGAGCGGCGGCGATGACAGTGTGGCAAAATTTTGTCTCGGCTGCGGATGCCAAGGAGGTCGGGATTATGCTGGATGCTCCTTTCAATCACACGGCCTTCGATGTCGAATTGGCACAGGCTGGGATCGATTTGCTGCAGCCCGATGGACAGAGCTGGTCGGCGAGCGATGAGATTAGAAATCGCGAAGGTCGTTTCTTTTCGCGTGATGGAGACTACGGGGAACGGGCCTTCAGTGCTGCTTCGATTGGGGCTGCCCCAGATCGTTTTGACTTTGGTAAGTGGAACGATGTGAAGGACGTGTATTTTGGGAGATATGACGCACTGGTGGAGGTGGATTCGGAGCCTGAGCGGAGTAGTTATTTGAATGAGGGGGATTGGTTTGATTCTTCTGATTCGAATTGGACCACGAACGATATCACGAAGGGAGGAGTGGGTAAAAATGTGACCCGCCAAGTGTGGCGCTACTTTGCAGAGTATGCACTGCATTGGTTAGAAAAGACGCGGCCGGCGGGGGAGAATCGGAACTCGACGTCAGCGGATGGAACCTTGGCACAGCGCTATGCGTGGGACCAGAAGGGGATCGATGGTCTTCGGTGTGATTTTGGTCAGGGACTTCCACCACGAGCCTGGGAATATGTCATCAATACGGCGCGGAGCAAAAAGTGGAACTTCGTCATGATGAGCGAGTCGCTCGATGGCGGGACGGTGACCTATCGCTCGAGCCGGCATTTCGATATTCTGAATGAGAACATCGTCTTTCCGCTGCAGACGGCTTCTAACAAATATGACTATCGTGGGATTATGGAGAGCCGACGGTCGAGTTACGGGCAGGCTTTAGTCCTGATCAACAATACCTCCCATGATGAGGAGAATTACACTGATCCGTGGCAGGCGCTGATTCGTTATTCGGTGGGAGCGAGCATGGGAGGGGTTCCCTTGATTTTTCCCGGACAGGAATTGGGGATTAGTCGGACCTATGGCTACGACCACTACGAGACGAACTTCGGCAAAGAGATTGCCCATTTTAAGCGCTACAACTCGATGATGACGATTTGGAACGATTCGGACTTCGGGAACGATCAGCTGAGTGAGGTTTATGCCGGGATGAATCGGGCCCGAAAGGCGAGTCCGGCGCTGAATTCGTCGAATCGCTGGTTCTTGGACGGAAATGCGAACAACGATCAAATCCATGCGGTCGCCAAATATGAGGCCGCTGGGGCAAGCCCGGCGGGAAGTGACGTCGTGATCGCCTTTGCCAATCTGGATCGGGATAACGATCAGACGGACACTTTTCAGATACCAAACATGTTGGCAGACCTGATGGGACTGGAAAATGGGAGAACCTACAATGTGAAGAACTCGGCGGCTTATACCGGTCAGGACGCGACTCGGGACGACGCGTGGCTGTGGGGCGGAGGATTGACGAGGGCGGATTTGACGGGAACGGGATTTTTCGTGGGGCTCAAGGACGTTCCCGGAAGTGTTTCGGAGTGGTCGACAGCTCCATTTGAGGGGCAATATCTAAAAGTTTACGATGTGACACCGCCGCCATCGCCTGAGCCGCTGGCGAATTACTACCAGCTGGGAACCACGATGACGTTCACTTGGGATCCTGCTTCCGCAGGCGGAGATCCTGTAAATGATGTCGTCGACTCGTATCTCGTGACCGTCCGAGACGATTCAGGGACGGTTGTGAGCAGCGGAAACGTCAGTGATGGTTCAAATAGCTATTCGTTCTCCGGAGTGGCGGGTGAGACCTACCGAGCCGAGGTCACTGCGGTGAGTGCGGCGGGTATCTCATCCACTTCGCCGGGTAGCTCGTTTTCAGGCCCTCCAGATGAGTTCATTTCGAACACCGCATCGATCCTACTCGATCCGGATCTTGATGAAGATGGCGATGGTGATAGCAATGGAGTCGAAGCGGCTCTTGGGGGCAGAGATCCTCTATTCCCTGACGCTCCATTTCGTATTATCAGTATCGGAGAAGTAGCGGGCGGAATTCGGATTGTCTTTACCTCGATTCCCGGGGACACCTACGTGATCGAGACTTCGACTAACCTCGGAGTGGCACCAGGTTTCTGGATTGAAGTAGATGATAGTGTGCAGGCCAACTCCTTCGTGACGACTTTCGTTTTTACTGGTTCACTTGCAGAAGGTCCTAGGCGTTTTTATCGAGTAGGACGTCTTGAATAACCTTATTTGAGCAAAAAAAGAGTAATTTAGCGCAATAAAAAGCGCAAAACCGGATTTAGAGGGCAAATTTGACTCCTGAGTAGATTCCGGCGCCCGCGATGGCGATCGAGCTGAGCCAGAGGATGGAATCGAAAAGTTTCCCCGGTTTTAGCTCAGCTGGCAGCCAGCGGTAGCGCATGACGAGGGTGGCATAGACCACGATGAAGAGGATCAGAGTAGTCAGAGATCCGCCGATGATCACCATCAGACCAGGGGCTTGAAAGGTGAAGAAGAGGAGGGTCCAAATGATAGGGAAGAGGACACTGAGGAAGGCGATGGATTTTTTGCGTTCGGCCTCCACCTCGAAATTGATCCAGCCGAAGCGACCAAAGGCATCCGAGAAAAGGCGGGTCCACGCGGCAAGCGCAGCGAGCAGGGTGGAAAAAAGAACGACGAGTGCTCCGAACAAGAAGACGGTCTTTGCCCAAGGCCCAAGGGTGTCGGTATACATGCGCGAGAGGACCTGAATGAGGTCGCCTTTTTCAGGTGCGAGTCCTTGGCCGTGGAGAATGGCGGCGCCCAGGAGGTAAAAGAGGGCCGTCATGAGGGTGTAGCAGATCATGGAGGCCAGGGCGTCGATCTGCATCACGCGGATCCAGCCCCGGGCCCGAACGAGCCAAGCTTCGCGCTCTTTTTCATCTTTTGGCTCTGGTCCGGTGTGGGAAGCGTAGCCTTTTTCGATGAGCCAGTAGTTGTAGGCGAGGATTTCATCGCCTCCGACTCCGGTGATGGCAAAGGCGCCGATGGCGAGGAGAAGGGCCCCTTCGGGAAGGGTGAGGCTGAAGCCTGAGAAAAATTCTGCGCCCGAGATTGTGAAGGGTGTCCATTGAAGGGCAATGAGGGAGGCGAGAGTGAAAATGGTAAAGAGCGCGATCATGATGATCGACCACTTTTCGATCGGTGAGTAAATTCCGCGGAAGATAATGGCCATGGCAATCACCGCTGCGACAGCAGCCCATGCGAAGGGCGAAAAAGGGAAGATGGCGTTGAGGACGAGCGCGACTCCTCCAATCACCCCGCCGACTTGAAGGGTCTTGAGCGATTGAATAACAAACCAGCACCAGACCGCCCAGCCAGCGCGGCCAAATTTTGGTCCGGGAAGGCCATCGAGAGCCTGCATGGAGGTTTTTCCTGAGGAAACGGTGTAGCGTCCGAACTCGATTTGGACCGCGACTTTAACGAGACAGGAAAAGAGAATGATCCAGAGGCAAAGAAAGCCCACTTTTGCGCCAAAAAGTGTGGTGGCAATCAGTTCGCCAGATCCCACGATGGACGCAGAGAGAATAAATCCCGGCCCGAGACGCTTGAGGGTGGCTCCCCAAGTCGTGGGGGGATCGATGACCTTATCTGGGGTGCGCAGATAAGGGTTCATGGTTTGTTTCTATAGGTCGCCGGGATCACGACAGGCTCTCCCTGACCTTGTGAGATGGTGGCTTGGAATTCGGGTTCCTTTTTAGAGGTGACCGAGCCATCGGCCGTAAGAAACACAAAGCCGGTCTCTGAAATTGGACTGACGAGAATGGGTTGATTCGAGGGTGCGTCTCCATCGGTGGCGGGAAAGTAATACCAATCTTCTTCAACGTAGTTCTTTATGAGTGGGAGCTCACCGGGAGATTCGGGGTAAGCGCCGGTCTCGTAGAAGGTTTCGGTGAGTTGGCTGCCTACCATCTTGACTTGGCTAATCAGCTGCGCCTTATCGGCATTCTTTTTCGCTTTCAGAATCGCCGGGGTTGCCAGCCCTGCGAGGACTGCAATGACCAAGATTAGGATGCTGGTGACATAGCCAAGAATAGTTCCGGCGAGGGCGATTCCTCCGCCTCCGATCGTTCCTCCTGAGGCTTTAATTCGAGAAAGGGCCATGTGCCCCATGATGATCGCGGGAATTCCCGTAAAGATGGTAAAGATGAAGCCTGCGATTCCGCATACCAAGCTGGCGACAGCGAGGCCAGATGCTTTAGGTTTTGTCTGAAAATTTTGCGGGCCTTGAACTACAGGAGTATCCATAAGCTAAAGACCTAACAAAAACATGGGAGCTCGCAAAGACTCCGGTTTTGAAATGGTAAAATTACTTACCGGTGACGTGCCGGAGAAGAGTATCGGCAGCGTCATGGAAGGCGGCGGATGATTTTGATTCGCTTGGGCTGAGGGTTGCGATGGGTTCGCCGCCATCGCAGCGCTGACCGATGACTGGTTCGAGGGGGATCTGTCCGAGTAGGGGGACTTGGAGGCGATCACATTCTTTTTGTGCGCCTCCTTGGCCGAAGAGGTGGTAGCGCTCGCCGTGGTCGCACTCGAAGTACGACATGTTTTCGATTAAGCCGAGGATGGGCACGTTCACTTTGGCAAACATCGAGACCGCTTTGCGGGCGTCGATCATCGCGACTTCTTGTGGCGTGGTGACAATGACAGCTCCATCAAGAGCGACGGTCTGGACGAGAGTGAGCTGGATGTCACCAGTGCCAGGTGGGAGATCGAGGATGAGAACGTCTAGCTCGCCCCATGCAACTTGCTGGAGGAATTGCTGCGTGTAGCGAGTGGCCATGGGGCCGCGGACGATGACGGGAGATTGGTCGCTGAGGAGAAAACCCATCGACATTAATTTGAGTCCATGAGCCTCGATGGGGACGATTTGATCTTTCTCGTTCGCCTGTGGCTGATGATTTGCGACACCGAGCATGAGGGGGACGGATGGACCGTAGAGGTCGCAATCTAACAGGCCGACTTTTAAGCCTTGAGCGGAAAGGGCGATGGCTAAATTTGAGGAGACGGTAGATTTTCCGACGCCGCCTTTTCCTGAGCCGATGGCGATGATGCGCTTCACTCCGGGGAGCTTTTGGCTGCCTGTGTTTTCGTCACCTTGAGCGCCGGGAGGGTCTTGCACATCGATCTCAATTCTTACTCTCTCAGGTCCTCCAAAGAGAGGGTCGAGGACTTTGTGGCAGTCTTGGAAAATGGTCTGTGGGACTGAGGCGTCTTTGGTCTGGATCTGAAGTTGGACTTGCGCGGTCCCATCGATCACTTCACTGGATTTCACGAGTCCAAAGGAAACAATGTCCCGTGAAAACCCCGGATAGCTCACGGTGGCAAGGGCGGCGCGCAATTCGTCGTTCGTCATGGCGGGAAGGTAGCGAAGACGGGCGGCTGCGCTAGTATTTCTTGCGCAAGTGTGACGGAAGAATTCCGAGTTGCTCACGATACTTTGCCACGGTGCGGCGGGCGACGGAAATTCCTTGTTCCTTAAGAAGTTTCTCAAGCTTGGAATCGGAGAGAGGTTTGCCGCTGTCTTCACCTTCAATGAGATCTTGAAGAGCTTCTCGAACCCCTTCGTTAGAAATGTCAGTGCCGTCACTCGTTTGATAGCCGGTCGCGAAGAACTTGCGCATTTCCATCATGCCGTGGGGGGTATCGATGTATTTTCCGGCGACGGCACGAGAGATCGTAGTGGGGTGGACGCCGATAACCTCTGCGATGTCATTCATGGTCAGCGGCTTTAAGAAGCGCGTGCCATTTTTTAGAAAAGGCTCCTGTCGGTCGATGATTTCGCGGGCGATGGCGAGGATCGTTTCCTGACGCTGATCAACGGCACGGATAATCATACGGCCATCGCGGATCTGATTCCGGAGATAGTTACGCGTCTTTTTATCGCCGGTGGAGCTGGAGAGGATGTCCTTGTATTGATCGTTGATGCGGAGGCGCGGGAGGTAGCTCCCGGTGAGCTCGGCCTGCCAGTCGTCAAACTCGCCTCGGAAGATGCGCACGTCCGGCTGCACGTAGGGATTTCCTCCGGCTAAAAAGCGCGAGCCGGGTGAGGGGTCGAGTGCGCGGATGTGCTCCACCGCTTCCGTGATCTGATCGAGATGGACGTGGAGGGATTTGGAGATCTGGGGGAAATGATTTCTAGCAAGCGCATCGAGGTGCTCGTCCACGATTTTCGCCTCCAGGCTTCCGGCAAGTCCTAGCCGCCATAGCTGCATGAGTAGGCATTCCCGAAGATCAGCTGCGCCCACTCCTGGAGGATCGAGCGTCTGGATGAGGGTAAGTCCTTTTTCAAGACGCTTCAACGGAATGCCCACTCCGAGCGAGAGCTCCTCAAGGGGGCTATCGAGAAAACCGTGGTCGGTCAAATTTCCCACCACTACGATGGCGTCGGTCTGTCGCTGTTCGTCTACTCCGCTGCCTCGGATCTGCTCAGCGAGATGCTCTTGAAGGGAAAGGGGAGCGACGATTGAATTGTAGAAATGTTCCCGTCGCTCGGCGGCATCGTGATCGGTTCCCTTATTACGGCGTTCCATGATGGCGAGGTCACGAACGTCGTCATCGTAAGAGTCCTGCCAATCATCGAAGTCATCAGTATCAGGAGCTTCCTGATCGGTTATTTCATCGAGAGATTCGTGATCGATGATATCTTCGAGAACTGGATTCACCTCAAGCGCTTGGGTGATGAGCAGGCCTAGCTCAAGGGTGTTTGCCTGCAAGATCTCCAGACTCTGACGCATTTGCGGCGCAAGTGTCTGATTCTGAGAAAGCGATTGTGAGAGTCCGACGTTGGCCATTTATTGTGAACGGCACAAATACTGCTTCAAGCGTCGTTTGTAAATGGTGAAGCAGAAAATGTGCCATGAGATGTAACTGGGAGGTGTTGTTCGAATTTCGTGGGGAGCTGGTTCGTTCTTTGTTAGACCAAGCGCATGACGCAAGACTTCGCGGAGATCCGCACAAAGATGGAGGAAAAAGGGGTTCATGATGTAGCAATTCGCTCGTTTCAAAAGGCATTTGAATCTGTGGCTAGTGGCTCAAGCACCACGATTTCGGAAGACGAGATTACTCCTGCTGATGACGTCCTTTTCTACGACGAGTTGGACTCAGAAGCTGACTTCGACTCGGAGCTTCTCGGTCAAGCTGTTATCATCAAGCTCAATGGCGGGCTTGGAACCAGCATGGGTCTTGAAAAGGTGAAAAGTCTTCTCGAAGTTCGCCCCGGGGTGAACTTTCTCGACCTCATGGCGCGTCAGGTTCTCTCACTCCGAGCTCAGTCCGGGCAAAAAGTGCGCTTTCTGCTCATGAATTCCCAGGCGAGCAGTGGCGACACCCTTGGTCATCTCGCTGGGGCTGTTCCCGAGCTAGGTGGAGCGGATGAACTCGAGCTTATGCAAAGCTGGGCTCCCAAGCTTTGCCGCGAAAATCTCACGCCAGTTTCTCATGTCGAAAATCCCGATCTCGAATGGTGTCCTCCGGGGCACGCCGATGTCTATCCCTCTCTCTCCGGAAGCGGTTGGCTGGAGCGTCTGTTAGATGAGGGTGCCAAGTATGCCTTCATCTCTAACAGCGATAATTTAGGAGCGGTTCTCGATCCAACTTTACTGAGCTATTTTTCGAAAAGTGGAGCACCATTTATGATGGAAGTGACCCGCCGGACTGATGCAGATCGAAAGGGCGGTCACCTTGCAAAACGGACTTCCGATGGGCGTCTCATTTTACGAGAAGTGGCACAGTGTCCCGAAGAGGATCTTGAGAAGTTTCAAGACATCGAAAAGCACCAGTTTTTCAACACCAATAATGTCTGGATTAATCTGGAGTCATTGCGCGACGTGATGGCGGCTTCCGGCGGCGTTCTTGCACTCCCTGTCATCAAGAATGCCAAGACGGTGGATCCGCGTGATCCTGAGAGCGCTCCGGTATTCCAGTTGGAGACCGCGATGGGCTCAGCGATCGAGTGCTTCGAAGGCTCGCTTGCTGTTGATGTTCCTCGCTCGCGCTTCGCGCCGGTAAAGTCTACCAGTGATCTTTTAGCGCTGCGCTCGGACGCTTATGAGCTGAGTGATGACGGACAAATTAAGCTAGCTCCCTCCCGCAAGGGTAAGCCTCCAGTCGTCAAGCTTGCGGCTGACTATCGTCTCGTGGACGCGCTTGAAAACCTCGGGGTCCCGTCGCTCATCGGGGCGGATGAGATTTCGATTTCCGGCCCGGTTTCCTTTTCCGACACTGTAGAAGTGATTGGGAAAGTCGCCTTCAAAAACAAGGGTGATTCCATTGAGGAAATTCCTGCCGGAGTTTATCAAAACGAGTCTTGGAGTGTCTAAGATTTCAGTTTGATAAAGAACTCATTTTAATCATTCCAAAACAAGAAATGGCATCTCCTAAGATTGCTCTACCAAGCTCCGGTTATCAGGCGCTTATTTTTGATCTCGATGGCACTATTGTTGACTCGATGCCGGCGCATTATAAAGCCTGGAGTCTCGCTCTCGCAGACCACGGTGCTCCCGACGCCTTCCCTGAGGATGTTTTCTATTCCATGGGCGGGTTGCCGACACGAGCCATCATCGATATTCTAAATCGAGAGCAAGGTCTGACGCTCGATTCTCATGCGATAGCGCTCTCGAAAAAGGAGCACTTTTTAAGCTGCCTCGATGATGTGAAATTCATCGATGAGGTGATCGACTTCGTTCGTGCGAATCACGGCAAAGTTCCCATGGCCGTCGCGAGTGGGGGAGGGCGCGTCGTGGTCGATAAGACTCTGCAGGTGCTCAAGATTACCGATCTCTTTGACGCAGTCGTCACTGCAAATGATGTGGTGAACGGTAAGCCCGCTCCTGATATTTTTCTCGAAGCGGCCTCGCGACTTGGAGTTTTGCCTGCTGGCTGTGTCGTCTTTGAAGATGCTCCAGCTGGAATTGAAGCGGCCAAAGCCGCGGGTATGGAAGTTGTGGTCGTGCCAACGCACGTCCCTATAGCTTAGTTTTGTCAACGCTCGGATTCTCAACAACAGTGGCTTCAGGGGCTAAGTGCCCTGATATTGCCTGTGTTCGTAAAAAGGGCGTTGAGTGACACTGGAATTACCGCTTTTGGGCGATCTAACAGAAAACTTGTTGCGTAACCGCTGGAATTGACAGGTCTTGACGTCACCGAATCAGCTAAGGAGAGCTTAATTGTTTACGATTGGGCAACTGACCCCTGCTTTGGGTGCGATTATTGTCCTGTTTTTTAGGTCGTTTTTTGAACTTAAGGGCTTCAAATTTCCTCCGTTAAAGAGCTTGTGATTTTTATCACAAATAGAGCTTGTGAAAAAAATCACAAGCTCCTAGAACTCCCTCGGTCATGGCAAACATTTTTCCTCGTTGGGTAAATATTCTTCCGCTCAAGATTGCGGTATGCTTAGGGGCTGTCGGTGCTGGTTTAGTGGGGGGATTTACCTACTACGGCACACCGAAGGCTCAGCGCGTAGGATACCAACCATCTCAACCGATTCCTTATGATCACAATCTTCATGTGAATCAGCTTGGGATGGATTGTCGCTACTGCCACAGTTTTACCGAACACTCTAGCCACGCCAATGTGCCAACGGCGAATACCTGTTGGAATTGTCACCAGCATGTCCAAAAGGGTTCCCCCAAACTCGCTGCGCTTCGTGGAGCGATGGGGGTTGATGAAAATCATCTTCCGCTCAAGGACGTCAATGGAAACCCAGTGGAGGGTGAGCCTATCAAGTGGGTTCGTGTTCATAAGGCTCCTGATTACGTCTACTTCAATCACTCCGCGCACCTCAGTCGCGGTATTTCTTGTCAGAGTTGCCACGGGGACGTCCACAAGATGGAGGTAGTTCACCATGCTGAGTCTCACTCCATGGGCTGGTGTCTTGAGTGTCACCGCGCTCCTGAGAAGCACGTCCGTCCGCTGGAGGAGGTCTTCAATCTTGATTACGATGCTGAGGAATACCTCAAAGCGAACGAAGTCATCGATTCAGAAGGTCTTGTTCTCGAGAAAGGTAAGCAAATCGAAACCGCTGAAGATTTCGGTAAGTTCCTCGTCGCCCACTGGGGCATTAGCCCAAAAGAGTCCTGTTCGACTTGTCACCGTTAATTTTCGATCCTAGACCAAATGAAACGTGTCTTGAACCACCCACAACCTCCGAAAGAGGGGGATGCTGTCACCACCTACCGTAGTGTCGGCGAAAAGGAAGGATCCTCGTCTTTCCGTAATGAACTTGATAAGGAGTTTCCAAATGGAGATACCCTTACTGAAGAGGAGCAGACAGTTTCTCGTCGTAGTTTCACCAAGCTCATGGGCGCGTCGACCGCTCTTGCTGGATTGTCGCTCGCTTCGTGTCGTCGGCCCGAGAGCTATATCGTTCCTTACAAGAAGGCTCCCGAGTGGATCATTCCTGGTAAGCCACTATTCTACGCCTCCACCATGCCTCGCGTGGGTGGAGCGGTTCCGCTTCTGGTCACGACTGTTGAAGGTCGTCCTAAGAAGCTTGAGCCCGCAACCGATCATCCTGATTCCTCAGGAACGGACGCGCTTGTTCAGGCTTCGATTCTCGATCTCTACTCACCCTCACGTTCGCAGGATATTCTGAAAAATGCTGAAGTGAGTGACCAAGCTGCTCTTGTCGAAGGTCTCAAAGGACTCGATCTCGCCGCTACCGCACTCGTTTTTGGATCTGACGATTCTCCCACCCGCAACCGCCTCGCCAAAGAGTTGGCAAGGAAGGGCGTGACGCTTGTTTCTTACGAAGCCACCGTTGGCGAAGGTCTCGGAGCCGGCACTTCCACTGTCGTTGATTTTTCAAAGGCGACCCGCATTCTTTCTCTCGATGCCGACTTCCTCGGCGCCGACCCCATCGGCAACAGCCGCGAATTCTCCAAAGGTCGCATGGGCGGCGATGCAGAATACAAAGCCGAGATCGATGCCGATAAAATGAGCCGTCTCTACCAAGTGGAGACACAATTCAGTATTACCGGCGGCATGGCTGATCACCGTCTTCGTGTTGCTCCAAGCCGCGTTGCCGTTGTCGCAGCCGAGATCGCCATTAAACTCGGACTAAAAGTCACTAGCGGTATTTCTGCTGATGACAAAAAAGCGCTTTTCCCCGGTGGCTCCGCTGCTGAGTTTGATCAGTGGGTCGCTCAGTGTGCTAAGGATCTTGACGATGCCGGTGCAAAGACTCTCGTCATCGCCGGAAGCCGTCAGCCTAAGGAAGTTCATCAGATCGCAGCTGCGATTAACAAGAAGCTCGCTTCTGCTGGCGCTCGCGTCGTTTCCACTGAGCTTTCTCAGTATGGCACGATGGTGGATCTCTCTGCTAAGCTTGAATCAGGTGCGGTAAAAAATGTCGTTTTCCTGACTCCTTCGGATCCTGCTTACGATTTCGATGGCTTCGCTGCTCTCGCTGAAAAGGCCGAGGCAATTGTCCACTTCGGAATCCGCACCAATGCCACTGCATGGGCTGCCAACTGGCACGTTCCCGCCCGTCACTTCCTCGAAAGCTGGAGCGACGCCCGTTCTGCTTCCGGTGTTCTTTCTCTCATCCAGCCGATGATCTTTATGCCTTACCAGGCAGTGTCAGAGTTGGAACTCCTCGTTGTCCTCAATGGTGGCGATTTTCCCACGGGTGAATTTTCTCCTGCAATGACTGAGGTGAAGAAGACCTTCGCTGCAGTTTCCGGTAAGGATACCGACGAAGCATGGCGCGAGGCTCTTAAAAATGGCTTTACGGAATCTTCCTACACTAAAAGAACCGCAGACGTCTCCGGGATCACTATTCCTAAGACCGCTGCTCCTTCTGCGAAGAATATCGAAGTCGTTTTCTCGACAGACGCCTCAGTCCTCGACGGTCGTTTTATCGATAACGCATGGCTTCAAGAATCTCCTGACCCGGTCACTAAGCTTACTTGGGACAATGCCGCGCAGATTTCTCCGCTCACAGCGAAGGAACTCGGGATTTACGACCAAGTCGTCGCTCTCGAAGCCAAGGGAAGCATTTACGGCGCCGATCCTTTTAAGCGTGCTGCTAAGCCCGTGATCGGAGAAGGGGAGCACGCAAAGGCGCCTTTCATCACCGTCACCATCGGTGAGCGCTCGATCAAGATTCCAGTTCTCATCGCCTTCGGTCACGCCGATCACGCGATCACCATTCCTCTTGGATATGGTCAGGCTTGTGACGACGGCCGCGAAAGCGCGATTGAACTTAACTCAGAGCATCCTGTGGTGGGCCACGTCGGCCTCAACACGGGATTCAATGCTTATCCTCTTCGCTCACTCGATTCTCCTTATTTCGCCGTTGGTGCCACGATTGGTCTTACCGAGGACGAATATAAGGTCGCTTTGACTCAGGAGCACAACTCCATGTATGGACGCGCTCTTGCTCGTGAGGTTTCTACCAATGACATTCCCGGAAAAGGGACTTTCGAGAAGCAAATCGAGAAAGTGAAGAAGCAGGGCATGGATGCTCACGCTCCGCCAAACATCAGTCTTTACGATCCAAAGGGCGGCGTCTTTTCCAAGAGCGACCTCGCCAAGAAAACTCACCTCGCCGATGACATTCATCAGTGGGGCATGGCCATCGACCTCAACACCTGCACCGGCTGTAATGCCTGTCTCGTAGCCTGTCAGGCCGAGAACAATATTCCAGTTGTCGGAAAAGATCAGGTCGCGATGGGCCGTGAGATGCACTGGATCCGCATGGATCGCTACTTTGCCTCTCAGGAGTATCAATACAAGGAAGGTCACAAACTCAAGGACGACGAAGGAAATAAGGTGGCCACTCCCGAGTGGGTTCAGCAAAATCCCGAGATGGTTCCTCAGCCAGTCGCCTGTGTGCAGTGTGAGATGGCTCCTTGCGAAACAGTTTGCCCGGTCAATGCCACGGTTCACACCGAGGAAGGCCTCAACTCGATGGCTTACAACCGCTGTATCGGCACCCGCTACTGCGCGAATAACTGCCCCTACAAGGCACGTCGTTTCAACTTCTTCGATTACAACAAGCGCAACCCGCTCATCAAAGGGAACCTCTACAAAGGTCCCTTCGGTAAAAAGCAGGTTGGCGAAGCACCTTCTCTCCAGCGCAATCCAAACGTCACCGTCCGCATGCGGGGTGTCATGGAAAAGTGCACCTACTGTGTGCAGCGTCTTGAGGGAGCGAAGATCAAGCAGAAGCAGCAGCAAAAGCAAAACACTCTTGCTTCCGGGCTTAAGTCTCCCGCCGTTTCAGTCAATCGCTCGGTTGATCTCAAGGTTCCTACCAACAGCGTCAAAGTGGCCTGTCAGGAAGCTTGCCCAACCTCAGCAATTTCCTTCGGCAACCTCCTCGATAACAATTCCCAAGTCGTTCGCGCCAAGGGTAATGAGCTTGATTCCATCAAGATTATCAAGGGCGACAAGTTTGAAGCGGTGCAGGGGAGTGGTCGTAACTACGACTTGCTCAACTACGTCAACACCCGCCCGCGCACCAGCTACCTGGCTCGCGTGAAAAACCCGAACAAGTTAATGCCTGATTCGGCATTCATAGGTCAGGCCACCATCAACACTCACTAATTTCTGTAGAAATCGTTTCCGATGTCTGAAGTGGCTACCAATTCCAAATCCAACGCCAACGCGGTTAAAATCCCCGTCTTGGAACGCGAGAAGTTGATTCTTCAAGGGCGTTCCTACGGATGGATCACCGAGCGCATTTGCGGCGTAATCGAAAATCGCCAGCCTTTGCTCTGGTGGATCCTCTTTATCCCAAGTGCCCTCATCGCTCTCGTCGGAGTGGTCGGCGGACTGACTTACCTTGTCTCCACCGGAGTCGGGGTCTGGGGAAACACCAACCGCGTGATGTGGGGTTGGCCGATTGTGAACTTCGTTTTCTGGATTGGTATCGGCCACGCAGGAACGCTGATTTCCGCGATTCTATTCCTAACAAGACAGAACTGGCGGACTTCGATTAACCGGGCTGCTGAAGCCATGACCATTTTCGCGGTGATGTGCGCGGGTATTTTCCCCGCCTTCCACGTTGGTCGTGTCTGGATGGCTTGGTTCCTCGCTCCCATTCCTAATGCGAACGCGATCTGGCAGAACTTCAAGTCGCCGCTTCTCTGGGACGTCTTCGCTGTTTCGACTTACTTCACAGTTTCTCTTATCTTCTGGTTCCTCGGCATGGTCCCTGACCTCGCCACGATCCGCGATCGCTGCAAGCCTGGCATCCGCAAGTTTGCTTACGGCCTCGCTGCTCTCGGCTGGCGCGGTGGCAACCGCCAGTGGAGCCACTACGAGATGGCTTACCTTCTTCTTGCCGCGCTATCGACGCCTCTGGTTCTATCGGTGCACTCGGTGGTCTCATTCGACTTTGCCACCTCGGTGGTTCCCGGATGGCACACCACCATTTTCCCACCTTACTTTGTGGCGGGTGCAATTTTCGGTGGCTTCGCAATGGTGCTGACGATCATGATTCCCGCCCGTTTCATCTACGGCTTACAGGACATGATTACGATGAAGCACATCGATAACATGGCCAAGATCATCCTCCTGACCGGAACGATCGTGGGTTACGCTTACTTGATGGAGCTCTTCATCGCCTTCTACTCCGGGGCGAAATATGAAGGAGCAGCCTTCCTTTATCGTCTTTCCGGCCCCTACTGGTGGGCTTACCTCGGCATGATGTCCTGCAACGTGCTCTCGCCCCAGATCTTCTGGTTCAAGAGTTGCCGTGAGAACCTCTGGGTCGTCATGGCCGTCGCGATGTGTGTGAACATCGGAATGTGGTTCGAGCGCTTCGTCATCATTGTCACCACTTTGTCACGGATGTGGCTCCCAGGTGACTGGAAAACCTACAGCCCGAGTGCTGTTGACGTCCTGACCTTTGTCGGAACGATCGGCATGTTCCTTGCCCTTTTCCTTCTCTTTCTCCGCTTCTTGCCATGTATCAACATCGCCGAAGTGAAGTGGACCCTCCTTGAGAGTGATCCACACGATGAAGACAAAATCGACCACCCAGACGACGGCGTGGTGACCATCCCAGCTTATCAATACGAACTTCAAGAGGACAACAAAGTCGCTGCCGAGGACGCAGCTTCCGAGAAGAACTCCAAGACAACAGACGCATGAGCACTCGAGTTTCCAGAGTCTACGGCTACCTAGCCGAGTTCAACAATGCTTCCCAGCTTTACAAAGCTGCGGAGAAGGTCCGCGACGCCGGATTTAAGAAGTGGGATTGTTTCTCACCTTATCCCATCCACGGTCTTGATGACGCAATGGGCATTAAGCGCTCCATTCTTCCTTACTTCGTCTTCTTCGGAGGACTGACCGGGTTTTGCACCGCGTTCATCTTGGCCTACTCCACGCAGGTGGGTCTCTACCCGACCATCGTGCAGGGCAAGCCGTCGAACATATTCACTACGGCAGCTTTCTTCCCAGTGATGTTTGAGCTGACCATTCTCTTTTCAGGTTTTACGACGCTCTTCGGCCTTCTCGGGCTGATGGGGTTGCCTCGTTGGAACCATCCGCTGTTCGCCAGTAAGCAATTTTCGCGTGCGACAGATGACAAATTCTTCATCGCCATCGAAGCACGCGACGCCAAGTTCTCGGCTGACGAGACCAAGGCGCTCCTTGCAGAAATCGGCGGTGCTAACATCGAACTCGTGGAGGACGACTCCGAGTAAACCATGAAATACTTTTTCCTCTCCTTTTTGGCAGTTGTGCTTCTCGTCGTCGGGATCTTTGGATTCCGCGGAGATAAGTTCTCCCAGCCACCGATCGAGGTCTTTCCAGACATGGATGATCAAGATAAGATCAAAGCGCAAAAGCCTAGTGGTTTCTTCGCCGATGGAATGGGCTCCCGTAAGCCAATCATCGGCACCATCCCAAACTCTGGTGATAACGGGGTCCTTCCTGTTGAATTTTCAGAAGGTCGTGATGGTTACTATTTCACTGGCGAACTCGATGGCACCTACGGAAACGGAATGCCTGAAGAGCTGAAGCTCACTGACGAAGCTGCTTCAACCGCACTCCTCGGACGTGGGAAAGACATGTTCGGTGTTCATTGCGCTATCTGTCACGGCGATTCAGGCGATGGTAAAGGAGTTGTCTCCCACTATTTTGGTAAGGCTGGCGTCATCGTCGTAGGCTTGCATACCTTCCAACAGGGATCGCACCCTGATGGCTACATTTACAACGTTATTAGTAACGGTAAGGGAAATATGGGTGGCTATAAGCACAACCTTCCTGTCCGTGATCGCTGGGCCATTGTGGCCTATCTCAGAACCCTTCAGGCTGCTGCCAAATAATTTCTACTGCTTGATATCATGGCTCATTTCGTCAACTCGGAAGACATTCCCACTAAAGGGGAGCACCTTGATAAAGGTAAGCTCGCATTCCCAATGATGGTCACCGGCGGCATTGCTGCAATCGGTCTTATCGGAAGCATCATCTTCTTCCTTGTTGGAGGTGGTTCTGCGCACGGTTCCTACAGCTTCTCTTGGTTGCTCGCGGTATTCTTCGTGCTTACCATCACCTTCGGAGGCTGCTTCTTCACGCTCCTTCATAATCTTTCCAACTCAGGGTGGGGGACTTCGGTTCGCCGTCTCATGGAGAATCTCGGGTTTGTCTTTCCGTTCATGTTCCTCTTCTCGATTCCCTTCTTCTTCCCATCGGTGCAGCAGTATCTCTGGGAATGGATGACAGCTTATGGAAAAGCGACCGCCGCTCATCCTGGGATGGGAGCAAGCGAGGCGCTCATGCACAGCGCTGATGCTCACGATCATCTTCTTGCCAAGAAGACCTTCTACTTGAATCCAACTTTCTGGAATGTTCGCTTCGTTCTCTACTTCCTCGGTCTCGGCGGTGTTATCTATCTTCTTCGTAAGATTTCGATCGCTCAGGATACCGAGAAAAATCCCGGTGTTGAGAATCTCTTCAAAGCGCGGTCCTACTCCTCATGGGGCATGATCATCTTCGGTGTTTCGATGACCTTCCTCGCTCTCGACTGGGTGATGGCTCTCGATTTCTCATGGTTCTCCACGATGTTCGGAGTCTACGTCTTCGCTGGATCCGCACTCAGCTCAATGGCGGTGCTTATCTTGACGACCGTGATTCTTCAAAAAATGGGTTACCTCAAAAAGGTCGTTACCTATGAACACACTCACATTATGGGTAAGCTCATGTTCGCCTTCACTGTTTTCTGGGCTTACGTTTCCTTCTCACAGTTTTTCCTCTACTGGTATGCCAATATTCCTGAGGAGACGCGCTACTTCATTCTTCGGAATACCGGAAATTGGAACGTGCTGAGCATCGGACTTGTCTTTCTTCACTTCGGTCTTCCTTTCCTTCTTCTCCTACGCTCCGATGTGAAGAAGAAGCCCGGCTTCCTGATCTTTATCAGCTGCTATATCCTCATCGTGCACCTCGCTGACGTCTACCACATGATCATTCCTGAAAGGGGGCCATCAGTAGGGCTTGTCGTGCATCACCACGCTGAGCTCTGGCTCAATAAGTCCTTCTTCGGCGACATCATCGCTCTCGTGACTGTCATTTCCGGTTTCCTCTTCTTCTACCTGCGTAACCTCGGTTCCGCTGCTCTCTATCCTAACCGCGACCCTCGTATTCTCGAGTCCGCCAATCTTACGAACTAAGCCATGGATCATAACCGCGATAATCCTCTCAAGCGCTTTTCCGCATTCTGGATCGCTATTCTTCTGGTGGGCTGCTTCGGCGTCGCTTGCATCATTCTTCGTCCGATGACTCACGCCAAGGTCGAGAGTGCTTATGAGATGATTGCTGATGAACGTCTCGCCACTAAGGCCGAGATTGAAAAGGCGCAAGCTGCTGCTCTCAATTCCGAGAGGCTTGAGAAATCTCTGAAGGCTTCCGCTGCAACTCTTAATCAGACTCCCGCTGCAGGAGCGATGCCGCTTCCTGGCGCTTCAACCAACTAATTTTCATGCCTGAGACAACTTCCTCTGCCGATGCCAATGACGTCGTTCTGCGGTCTTCGATTGATCGCTCGCTCCGTCATCCGGTTATGTTCTTCTTCACAAGTGGAGCACTCTGGCTCGCCATTGCCGCGGTGCTGGGTTTGATCGCTTCCGCCAAGAAGCACATGCCTGAGTTTTTGGAAGGCTGCTCGCTTTTCGACGCGGGTAAGATTGACGCTGCTCACATCAATGCCCTCGTCTACGGCTGGGGCTTCCAAGCCGCCTTCGGAATGATCATTTGGCTCATGGCCCGTCTTTCTCGTAAGGAGTGCACTTCTTCAGGATTGATCCTCACTGCTGGGCACATCTGGAACGGTGCCGTCTTGGTAGGTGTCGCCTGCATCATGATGGGACAGGGAACTGGAGTTCCTTGGATGGAATTTCCTACCTTCGTTTGGCCAGTTCTTCTTCTGAGCTACATTCTGATTACGATCTGGTCGCTTATTCAGTTTCAGGTCCGCGATGCCGGGCATGTTTATGTCAGCCAGTGGTATCTCCTCGCGGCGATGCTTTGGTTCCCTTGGATCTACTTTACTGCTAATGTCTTTGTCTTCGGATTTGAGGGGGGGAATCCTCTGATGGCTGCCGGAATCGCTTCTTGGTTCAAAGGCACATTGTTTCTCCTCTTCTTCCTTCCCGTGGCGATTGCCAGTGCCTACTTCCTAGCGCCTAAGGTCACAGGACGCCCGGTTTACAGCTACAATATTGCTCTTTTCGGATTCTGGTCGCTTGCCGTTGTTGGCCCTTGGGCTGGAATGCAGAAGCTCACCGGGGCGCCTATTCCTCAGTTTCTCCCTTATGTTGGAGCAGCGGCAATGGTTCTGATCTTAATTCCTGCGATTGCGGTTGGCTGGAATATTCTAAATACGGTTAGTGGTCACGCTGAGACCGTTACCGCCAGTCCTTCGCTACGCTTTACCGCCGCTGGAATCATCGGACTCCTTGTCTTCGGTGTTCTTTCTGCCGCCACCCACCTTTTCGGCTTCGAGTTGGTTCAGTTCAGCTACACTGGGTATGGCTTCGACATTCTCGGTATCTATGGGGTCTTTTCCCTCTGTGCTTTTGGAGCGATTTACTTCGTCGTTCCACGGATTACCCGCCGCGAGTGGCTTTCCCGTCGCTTTATCAGCTGGCACTTCTATCTTTCTCTCTACGGAACGATCTCAGTGGTCATCTGCGCCATCGTTGGTGGCCTCTCACAGGGTGAGGGGATCGAGGCATGGAATCAGTCCTTCCTCGCCGGAGCAGGCCGTGCCCAGATGTATGGTTGGGGCGTCACACTCGCCTGGGGTTTCCTTCTCCTCTCTAATCTCTTCTTCTGTCTCCATCTTCTCCTGATGTGGGCCCGTCTGGGACGTCGTTCGTCACACCCGACTCTGCTCAATACTCACCATGCGGACAGCCCGCATGGTCCTGAAGGCGAAGTTGATAACTACGGTTCAGCCACTGCTTAAGCCATGAAATTTAAAGCATTCATTTTCGGACTTCTCCTCAGCTTCGGTCTCCCGTGGCTCTTGGCGATCGTCGTCCCATATTCATCCATGCGAAACCTCGATCCTGTAAGGTATGAGGGCGCAGAAATCGATGGAGCGGACGGGCTCTATCTTCCTAAGCGCAGCGGTCGTATTAAAGAGGGTTCTGAAATTTATGGAGCTGAGGGTTGCTACTACTGCCACACTCAACTTGTTCGTCCGACTTACGCCGGTAGTGATCTCTGGCGTCCAGACTGGGGCGGTCTTAAAAAATCAGCCGATAATCTGGTCGATACCCGACGTGAAACTCTTGCGACTGACTACCAATTCGAAAAGATCGCCCACATCGGGGTGATGCGTGTGGGTCATGACCTTTCCAACCTTGGCCGTCGTCTGGATTTCCACCTCAAAGGCAACGTCCTCACTCCCGAGGATTGGCTCTACCTGCACCTCTATAATCCTCGTGATACCGTTCCTTACCGAGTCGGATCACAAGACATCAAGGAGAACTCTACATGCCCATCGAAAGGCGGTCTTTTCAAGGAAGTTTCCAAAAATATCGCTGGCGCAGATGCTCTTCACGTCGATGGTCCAGCAGGTCAGGCCATCGTGCCTACCGACAGGGCTCGCGCCCTTGTCAGCTACCTCATTTCTCTTAAGAAAGACACGATGAATCAGCCGATTCCAAAGAGTCTTAACTCCAACCCTTCCAAGCCAGTCGCTCAATAAGTCATGGCCACTTTTTCTTCAAATCGCCCTGATCTCGACGATTCACTCAACGTCCACGACGCTCACGCCACTCTAGGTGACGATTCAGTCGCAGTCGGCCGTGAAAAATCGATTCGTGAGAACGGAATGGAGCCTGTTGGTCTTTGGATGATGCTCGCTTGCGGAATCGTCCTGCTCGCTGGTGGTGCTGTCCTCGGAAAAGGGGGAAGTCTTTTCGCCTACGATGAACTGACAAAAAACGGCTACATGCGCGCTCCCGCCCCCGGTGGTGAGGAAGTTATTCTTCCTCCTGGGCCAGCTGTGCAGCTTTATTCCAGAGAGGGAGTGCGCCATTACAGCGCGTGTGCCGGTTGTCACGGTGCTGATGGCGCTGGAGGAGGGGAGTATCCCCCGCTTGCAGGATCCGAATGGGTCAGCGGGAACACCGAGCAACTCTCCCAAATTATTCTTCATGGTCTTGCTGGACCAATTTCTGTGTCCGGAAAGACTTACAATGGCAATATGCCTCCAATGGGTGCCGGACTTGGCCCTAAAGAATTGGCACACCTAATGAGTTACATCAGAACCGAGTTCGGTGGTGGTGCTTCACTGGTGACTCCTGAAATGGCTGCAGTGGCTCTCGAAATTGCCAAGGGCCGCTCAGGCCAGGTAAATGTTGAGATTCTTAAGGCGAACCACGACAAAATGCTACCAGGCACGCCTCTCGCGTCTGACACTCTTCTGGACCCTGAGACGCTGGAACCCGTCGAAGACGAGGCAGCTAAATAATTTTTCAATTTTTATAACACCACTACCATGAGTGCTGAAACACACGATCACCACGACGATCACCACCACGAAATTTCTTGGTGGCAGAAGTATGTCTTCTCCACCGATCACAAGACGATCGGAATCCAGTATGGAATCACTGCAGGGCTCTTCCTGTTGTTTGGCTTCTTTCTTATGATTGTGATGCGTTGGAGCATCGCTTACCCCCATGAGCCGCTTCCAGATTACTTGAGCTGGATCTTCACTGATGGCTGGAAAGCCCGCTGGTTGCAGGATGGCAAGGTGACGGGGGAGACTTACAACATGTTTGGTGCAATGCATGGAACGATCATGGTCTTCCTCGGTGTCGTGCCCCTCGGTTTTGCGGCCTTTGGAAACTACGTGACTCCTCTTCAGATCGGAGCTCCCGATATGGCTTTCCCTAAGCTAAATATGGCCAGTTACTGGGTCTATCTTCTCGGTGGCATCGTGATGTGCATGAGTTTCTTCATGGAGTCTGGTGCAGCCAAGTCAGGATGGACAAACTACTCACCGCTCGCCGGTTATGCTGATTCACAAATAGTGAACCAATTTTTAGCGGGGCAGACCCAATGGCTCATCGGTCTAGTCTTACTCATTACCTCCTCGCTTCTCGGGTCGGTGAACTTTGTCACCACGATCATCAACCTTCGTGCAAAAGGGCTTACCTGGATGCGTCTTCCATTCTTTGTCTGGGCGATGCTGGTGACTGGTTTCCTTCTTCTCCTCGCATTCCCACCTCTTGAAGCCGCTGGCATCATGCAGTTGATGGATCGAGTCGCGGGATCCTCCTTCTTTATGCCGACCGGGCTTTATTCAACCGCTGATGGTGTCATGGACATCTCCGGCTCCGGAAGCCCGCTGCTCTTCCAGCACCTCTTCTGGTTCTTGGGCCACCCTGAGGTTTACGTTCTTCTTCTTCCGGCCATTGCCTGTGTTGCAGAAATCATTCCTTGTCACACCCGTCGTCCTCTCTGGGGATACAAGCCCATGGTTTGGGGTGTGATCGCACTTGGTTTCCTTTCTTTCATCGTCTGGGCCCACCACATGTATCTCACAGGAATGGGACCAGTCATCTCGACCTTCTTCCAGACCACCACGGTGCTGATTTCGGTGCCTTCCGTCATTCTTCTGACTTCGATGCTGATTTCCCTCTGGGGAGGCTCGATTCGTTTCACGATGCCAATGCTTTGGGCCGCGGCCTTCCTGCCGATGTTTGGTATCGGTGGTCTTACCGGACTACCGCTCGCTTTCAACCTCGCGGATCTCCATCTTCACGATACTTACTACGTGATTGGTCACTTCCACTACGTCGTTGCTCCCGGAATTCTCTTCGGTCTCTTCGCCGGAGTGTATCACTGGTATCCCAAGATGACGGGCCGCTTCATGGATAACTTCCTTGGGCACCTTCACTTTTGGCCATCATTGATCTGCATGAACTTCCTTTTCTTCCCGATGCTCACGCAGGGCATGGCAGGCTTCCATCGCCGTTGGTATAACGGGGGAGATACCTACCTTGAAAAAGGTGCAGAAGGCGCGAACGTCTTCGGGCTGACTGTTTTGGAAAAGATTTCTCTTAACGAGGTGATGACCGCTTCGGCAATCGCTCTGGCGATCTTCCAGTTGCCGTTCCTCTTCAATATGTTCTTCAGTTACTTCTGGGGTAAAAAGATCAAAAATGACAACCCGTGGGATGCCACCACTCTCGAGTGGGCTACTCCAACGCCTCCGGGACACGGTAACTTCACCTTTGATCCCGCTGTCTACCGCGGACCTTACGAATATAGCCGCCCGGATCACGATGCCGATTTCTTCCCACAGTGGGAGGAACCTAAGCGTGACACGTCTTCCTCCGAGACTCCTGCGAAAGAGGAGAGCAATTCCTAGATCCTAACAGCGCACCTTTCTTAATCATGGAAATTCCATTTGTCGTCAATGCCCGTAAGGACACCGGTCTTAATAATTCGAAGATCGGAATCTGGCTCTTTCTCGCTTCGGAAGTGACCCTCTTCGGGGGACTCTTTTCAGGCTATCTTTTCCTCCGGATCTACGCGGACTACCCTTGGCCAGAGCGAACCCTTCCGATTCTCCCAGGTCTATTGAATACTTTTATTCTGATTGGATCGTCGGTTACGGTGGTCTTCGCTTGGGCTGCATTGAAGATGCGGCAATGGGGCAAATTCCAGATCTACATGGGAATCACCCTGATCTGTGCGGCGCTCTTCATGGTGCTGAAGGCGTTTGAGTATAATGCAAAGTTTAGTCACCAAGCGGTCCGAATTCTTGATGATGGACCTGTGAATGATTTCGCGATTATCGAGGGGCACGCCCACTACGCGATCTTCGAAAATGGTGAAATTCACCACGCTGAAAAGGATGAAAATGGCGATCTTCCAGAGGGCTATTTTGCCCAAAATCGTATCGCGATTAAGGCCAGTAAGTTGACCTTTGCTCTCACGCGTCCTGTTCACGATTCTTACATTGCTGAGCTGCTTGAGCAGGCTGGAGACGAAAGCAAGTTCAAGCTCACTGAGAGTTACATCGTAAAAGACCCTAAAACTGGTGAAGGGCTTGTCGTCCTTGAAGAGGGTTCTCCGTTGAATACTGATAACCTCGATCTTGCCGAAGAGGGCTTCGTCGATGGGAAAATTCATGACTCCGAGATTCGCACGGCCTTTTTGAAGGGGGATTGGGATTACGCCCGCGATAAAGAGGGGCTTAATAATCAGGACGCGGGCTGGAAGGTCGTCATGACCGACGAGTGGAAGGCGTTGCAGAAAGAATCTGCAAAGAAGCTTGAGAGGCATCTTATCGGGGCTGCGAGCACCGTAACCTATAGTGTGGATCCTCCGCTGACCTTCCATTTTGATCCTGATGCTGTTGTGAAGCACTCAGATACTCAAGTGACGCTTCGTGACGATACCACGATCGCGGGCGTCTTTGATGTGAAGGGTAGCTCATTGCCGATGGCAGTGGACGGCATCGACTTCCGCTTTACCGCTCAACGGGCGGTGGAGGAGGGAATTGAGCCTGCTGCGATGATTGCAGGGAGCTGGATTCTTGAAGATCCTGACGTAAAAAAAGTCTGGGATGCCCATCAGGAATGGCTCAGAGCGCACACCGAGTATCTTGAAGCTAAAAGCAAGCGAAAGGGTAAGACTGGTAAAGACGCTTATGTGCCTACCGAAAGTGAGAAATACCGAGTGAACTGGGACCAGATGGTTTCCTATCATCGCGCGGAATACACTGATATTTACCAAAAGGCGAAGGATGGTGAACTCGTGAAACCGAACTGGATTGAGGGTTTTGTGGGACCAAGTCATTCCAATAAGGAGTTCGTTAAGGCATTCCCTGAGATCGTGGTTCCTCGCGACAAGATCGGCTTCGAATCGACCTTCACGCCTAAGTGGAATACCTATTATGCGATCTACTTCACGATTACCGGACTCCACGGACTCCACGTGATCGGCGGAATGATCGTTCTCGGTTACTACCTTTTCTTCGGCCGCAAGATGTATGACAGCAACCCCGAGTGGCTTGCGAACCGTGTCGAGGTCGGAGGCCTTTTCTGGCACTTCGTTGACCTTGTATGGATCTTCCTCTTCCCGATCCTTTACTTGATGTAATCTCAATCACCTCTTTTTTACTTAGCACACCTTTTAGCAATGGCTGATACCCCAGAAGCAATTCAGAAAGCGAAAAAGCTCTATACTTTTATCGGACTCCTTCTCTTCTTTTTTACGGTAGTCACTGTAGCTGTTGCTACGGTGGAGATGCTGGACTTCGGAGGGCATGGTTTTGATATGTATGATGCCGTAATCGGTCTCCTTATTGCGGCCTTCAAGGCCTCTCTCGTGATGATTATTTTCATGCACTTGAATCATGAGAAGCCGCTCATCTACTTCTTTTATGGCTTAGCTCTTTTGATGGCATTTTTCTGTATGTGGCTTATCGGTTGGTCGAAGAGCGATCCCATCCAGTATGGAAATAGCAAGGCGGCTGATGGATTTTACAATCCTGAAAAGCCCGCGACTGACGTTCACGCAAAAATCGAACCCAAGAAATAATGTCCCTCAAAGGTTTTCATCTCATCTTCATCATCGTTGCCGCTCTTTTTTGTGCAGCTTTCGGGAGCTGGGCCATCTTCATTGAAGACGGTGCTTCGGGCAAAGAGGTCACAATCATCGGCTACATCACTCTTACGGCTTCTGTCGCTCTTGCTGCCTATGCCGTCTACTTCTGCCGAAAGGCTAAAAGCATTCTCCTATAAATTTTAAAATCATGATCTCTGAAGCTCCTATCATTGCGTGTTCTACGTGTGCGAATGCTTTCAAACATGCTGGCGGTGATGCAGGTGGCTGGGCGATCGCCGTGATGCTCATGTGTATTGTTCCACTCGTGAGCGGTGTTTTATTTTTAATGATTCGTATGGCACGGCGTGAGAAATTGACGCTCGATCCGCAATACATGGACGATTACGTGCCACCTCGCTCCAATTCCTAAAAATCCTTCTCATGTTCATTTCTCTTAATTGGTCTAAGTGGCTCGGAATTCCCGAGAACTTCTCAGAACACGGCGGTAACGTCGATCACCTGATCGATATCGTCCACTGGTTCATGGCCGCGCTCTTTGTTGGCTGGACTCTTTTTTTCTTCGTCTGCTGCTGGAAGTTTCGCGCGTCGAAGAATCCCAAGGCGAGTTACCACGGGGTAACCAGTCACGTTTCTTCCCACCTTGAAATCGGGGTAGTGATCATCGAGGCCGTTCTTCTTTTGGGCTTTGCTTTCCCGCTCTGGTGGGAGCGTACCGACCAGTTCGACGAGGTTCAAAAAACTGATCCGGTGCGTGTTCGTGTCATTGGTTACCAGTTCGCTTTCAATTACCACTATCCGGGTAACGATGGTAAGTTCGGCCGAATCGACCGTCATTCTGTCAGTGGTCCGGGAGATCCTTGTATCGATCCTGATGATCCGAACGGCTGGGATGACTTCGTTGCTTCTTCGCTGAAGCTTCCTGTTGATCGGAATGCAATTCTCCAAATCACTTCGACTGATGTCATTCATAACTACTCGATCATCCCCATGCGGATCCAGCAGGATGCTCTTCCGGGGCGAGACATCCCAATGTGGTTCAAGCCGATTAAGAAGCTTGAGACTTATGTTGTCTGTGGTCAGCTCTGTGGTGAAAAGCACGCCGACATGCGCGGTCTCATGCAAGTGGTGAGCCAAAAGGCTTATTCCTCATGGGCCAAGGCAAAAAGTGAAGAGGCATATAAAGCCAAGACAGAATCTCAAGCCGCTGGAGCTGTCGCCCAAAAATAGGTTTTCTCCAACCCAATTATCAACCGATGTCCGCGAGGTCATCGGTTTTTTTGACTAGTGAAGCCTGACCCGATTGAAAATAGAGTTGTTCTTATTCAGAAGAGCAAAGTTTTGAGTCAATCTCACCGAGAAAGGACATTGTGCGTCTCCTAAACCTCGACTCCGACCATTGAGTCGCATAATTTCCAGCACGGCCTTTTATGACTCCGCTTTTTCGAAAAATCCTAGGAATGAATTGGGTGCTCGTCTTTACGATGTATGCGCTCCTCATTTTTGGTGTTTTTGCAATTGAGAGCGCGGCCCGGCATCTTCCAGTTCCTGGTGATCTGCCGATGTCAGGAGGGGAATATTATGCCGGAATGCACAAGAAGTGGATGCTTCTGGGAACGATTGTTTATTTCGGAACCGCTCTCATCGACTACCGCTGGGTTCGCTGGCTGGGAGTCCCAATGTATATTGCAGGTATTGTTCTGATGGTGATGGCAATGGGAGTGGATGATGAAGTTCACCGTCTTAAGATCGGACCGATCAGCTTCCAACCTGCACAGGTCGCGATTGCGGCGGGAATCATCGCGATTGCGACCCTTTCCCAAGATCTTCCGAAGCTTCATCGATGGTTGGGAACGCCGATGGTTCGGGTCGGAATTATCGGCCTGCTCACCGGGGTTCCTTTTTTAATGGTCGTGAAGCTGGGTGATATGGGCTCGGCTTTGGTTTGGGTTCCTGTCGCGGTGGTCGCTCTGCTGGTGGGCGGAATTCCCTGGCGCTATCTCACTCTCATGACAGCTCTCGTGATAGGTATCATGCCGATCACGTATTTTGTTCTCCTGCCTAGTCTTTCGGAGCGGGGAACTGAGCGTATCTCGAGTTACCTAGAGACGCTCGATAATGGTTACGTCACAAAAAATGATGAAAACTGGGCCGCTTACTGGGTGTCCACTGCGGTTGGTAAAGCGGGCTGGAAAGGTGGCGGGTGGAATGCCACCGAGGAGCGTGGCTCGCTGCATGATAAGCGCTACATTCCGTGGAAGACGGCTCACAACGACTTCATCTTTGCGGTGATCGCTGAGGAGCAGGGATTCCGGGGCGGTTTGGTTCTGATCTCTGGTTTCGCTCTTTTGCTGATTCAGTGTCTCTTTATTGCTTTTTATAGCCGTGATCTCGCTGGGCGATTAATTGTTGGGGGAGTTGTAGGACTCTTTTTCGCGCACATGTTCGAGAATATAGGAATGTGTATTCTTCTGACGCCGATTACCGGAATTCCGCTTCCGTTGGTGAGCTATTCAGGAACCTTTGTGATTATTTGCATGTTCCTGCTGGGGTTGGTTCAAAGCATCTGGGTTCACCGGAGCAAGTATGTTGATGTGAATTAGGTAGGAAGTCAGGGCTGACTTCCTACCAACTACACAAACTGGCCACCTAGCTCCGTTGCCTTATGTGGGCACAAAAAACGGCCTCCAGAAAAACCGGAGACCGCATTGTAAAGTTAGATCGAGGTTGACTAGCCAACTTCGGCGATCGTCTTGAGGACGCGGGAAGCGATGGCGTAGGGATCTCCCTGTGAGTTTGGACGACGGTCTTCGAGGTAGCCTTTCCAATCGTTCTTGGCGAAGGAGTGTGGCACTCGAATGGAAGCTCCGCGGTCGGCGATTCCCCATGAGAACTTGTCAATGGACTGAGTTTCGTGGAGGCCGGTGAGGCGCTGATCGTTGTCTGGTCCGTAGACCGCGATGTGCTCCATGGTATTCTTTTCGAACTGAGCCATGAGCTTATCGAAGTATTCCTTACCACCTTCTTCACGAAGCTTCTCGGTAGAGAAGTTGCAGTGCATTCCGGAACCATTCCAATCGCCTTTGAGTGGCTTGCAGTGGTAGTTCACGTCTACGGCATACTCTTCACAGAGACGCTCAAGGAGGAAGCGTGCGACCCAGATCTGGTCTGCTGCGCGCTTGGATCCTTTTCCGAAGACTTGGAATTCCCACTGGCCCATTGCGACCTCGGCATTAATGCCTTCGTGGTTGATTCCTGCGTAGAGACAGAGGTCAAGGTGCTCGTCGACGATGGCGCGGCCAATGTCTCCGACGTTCTTGTACCCAACTCCGCAGTAGTATCCGCCCTGAGGCTCAGGATAGCCACCCTTTGGGAAACCGAGGATCTTGCCGCCTTTTTCGAGGAAATATTCCTGCTCGAAGCCGAACCACGCGTTCTCGTCATCAAGGATGCCTGCACGTGCGTTTGATGGATGCGGATTTCCGTCAGGAAGCATGACTTCACACATGACGAGGAAGCCATTCTCACGAGTGCCGTCTGGGTAGAGGGCAACAGGCTTGAGGATACAGTCAGAGTCACCACCATCAGCTTGCTGGGTGGAGGAACCATCGAAACCCCACTCAGGGAGTTGCTCGAGGGTGGGTGCGTCATCAAATTCCTTGATGCAGCATTTGGTACGGAGATTTGGAACGGGCGTGTAGCCGTCCAGCCAGATGTAATCGAGTCGGTATTTAGCCATGGGTCTAAGTGTTTGCTTGGGAGTTTATTTCCTGCAAATAGGTGGGAAGACTCGGCAAGAATCGCAGCCGTGGCAACACCATATTTTTGGGGAATCTCCCGTGTTAACTCCTCGCGTGAAGCAATTGATGTGCCAACCTCTTTAAACTCGGGAAAGGTCGGCTACGATGAGAGTGGTGTCATCGCGCTGAGCATTGGCGCGAGCACGGGTCATGAGAGCCTTGGCAATCTCCGCGGCGGTGCCTGATTCGGCGAGCTCATCTGCGATGACGCGGTCTGAGAGGCCGTCTACCACACCATCCGAGCAGAGCATGAGCCGCGCTCCTTCTGCGAGAGGGCTGGAGCCAGTCTGGGGATAAATACTGCGCCCACTCCCGCCAAGAACTTCGGTGAGGACCGATCGACGTGGGTGCTGGCGGTAGGCATATTCGGTGATCTTGCCGGTGTGATATTGGTGCCAAGCGATGCAGTCGTCTTTTGTAAGCTGGGTCACCTTTTCATTCTGCAAAAGGTAGAGGCGGGAGTCGCCCACATGAGCCCAGCGAAGAGTGTCAGGGGTGACCCATGCGAGGCTGAGAGTCGCTCCCATTCCTTTGATGTGTTCATCGTTATCCATCATTTTGATAAGACCTTGGTGGGCATTTTTTAAAAGGTCGCCCAAGAGCGAATCGGTATCGCCTCCTGAAGTGAGCCCTTTGTAGAGGCGTTTTGCTTCACGACGGACGTAATTCTTGATGAGACGGGAGGCGAATTCCCCGGCGTGACGTCCTCCCATGCCATCAGAAACGGCGAGGACGAGATGCTCGGGGTCGAGGAGTTCTTCTCCGGCATCAGCGAGAAGGCGGACGCCTTGCGGACAGACCGCGAGAGCGATTGAGGAGTCGTCATTCCCTTCATGTCCTGTGCCTTGCTCGGTGAGCGACTGCCAGATGGCACGCCAGATATTGGTTCCGTGATCTTCTTTGCTGGGAAGGGGGAGGATCTCAGCGAGTTCGAAATCGATGAGGCAGAAGCGGCCGAGTTTTGCAGAGTAGGTGACGTTGCGCGGCTCGGGGTCATCGTGGCGGATGCCGTAACACTCCTCGAGTTCGTCGAAGAGGGCGGTCGCTTTTTCTTTGGTCAGAAGGGGTGCAGGGGCTCCGCAGTTCGTGGTGACGATGGTGAGACTTTCCTCATCTGAGCTGAGCAGGACGGGGACGTTGGGACAATTGCGCTCTTCGAGGGCTTTGAGCACCTTAATTTCATTAGCAAAGCGGATATCGTTGTCAGTGCCCCGGAATTGCTTGTGGACATTTCCTTGAAAATCGATTCGCACAAGGGCGCGGATTCCATCTTTAAGTTCCTTCACAGAGGCAAAATCGCATTTCAGTGAGGAAAGGCAATTACTTAAGGCCACTTAAGCGCTTCTTGACAGATGTTGCTCAGAACCGGAGTCTTGGGACGTGGGAAAGGATAAGATTCCAGGAAAGACGATTTACCGTCTCTCGATTTATCATCGCTGTTTGCGGCGACTGGAGAATGCGGAGACATCAACGATTTCATCATCGGCACTTGCGAAGGCGGCTGGGGTGAATCCTTCGCAGCTCAGGCGCGATCTTACCTATTTGGGGACCTTTGGTACCCGTGGACTGGGCTATTCGGTTCCGGAACTCACGACCGCGATTCGAGAGATTCTTGGCCGGGCTCAACTTCAGCCTGTCATTTTGGTGGGAGCGGGAAATCTTGGAGCAGCGCTTTTGCGCTATGCGGGATTCCACAAAGAAGGTTTCGAGGTGGTCGCTGCTTTTGATGCAGCACCGGAAGCAGTCGTTCAGCGGGGGATTACGGTTCCGGTGCATCATGTCGATGAGATGCCGGCAATCGTGAAGAAGCATTCCATTCGTCTCGCGATTCTCTCCGTTCCTGTGGAGCACGCTCAACAGGTAGCGAATGATCTCGTGAAGGTGGGGATTCAAGGGATCCTTAGTTTTTCGCCGACAGTGCTTCAGGTGCCGGAAAATGTGACCGTCAACAGTGTCGATCTCGCGCTGGAACTGGAGCAGGTCAGTCTTTTTGTGAAGTCGGCGGACTCCACAGTTCCCGACCTGCAATCGGAGTGACCGCTTCCCGGGAGATCCAGCCGGTGGCGCCGCCGGGGAATTCAATATAGGTCCACGGGCCACTGGAGCCGGATATTTTTCCAAGGCTGCCTACGGGGATCTTTCGCTTAACCTCAGCTCCATCGAAAGGCGCGTCTCGTAGTTCTTGCTCGGTCATGACGGCAGAGAGTTCTTTAAGCGGTTCAAAGCTGACATCGCGGGGATAATAGAACTTGGCAAGGAGCCAGAGTGCTCCGGTGACGATCGTGAGGTGGATGAGGAAAGGAGCCCATCCTCGAATACGTGCGATGAGGACGAAGACAGTGAGGCCGAGACCCCAGAGAAGGGCGACTCCGCAGTGGTGGAAAATGGAGCGGGGGATGAGAGAGATCATTTCCATCCCACGGGGCTCGACCCGGCGGATGGCCTCGATGCTGCGAAGAAGTGGGTCTAGGGCTTCGCTTTTTTCAGCGTAGGCTTCGTGGCGGTAAAAGTAGAGCGCCGCTGCGGCTGAGTTGCCTGCTTTTTTCTCTTCTAGTCCTAAGTTGTAAAAGGCTTCGGGAGTTGGGTTGGCGAGAGCTTCATCGAGACGCGACTGACGGTCGGCCTTGAGAGACTCTGGTAGAAAAATGAGCGAGAGAAGAATGACGGGAGCGAGTTGACGAAGGACATTGCCTACGGTCGTCTTTTCCTTCGGCAAAGCGGGCTCGTCTTGAGCATCAGGGCTGAAGCAAATCTCGTCGCGAATATTTACGATTTCCTCAGCACCCTCGGGAAGGCTTTTTCTCTGAGACCAGCGGTCGATGAGTTGTGCGGCTTCGCGGTAGAGTGCACTGCGGCTGGTCGACGTGATGGTCTTTTTAAAGTCGTTCTCGAATTCCTTACTGACCTGAGATTGCTGCTGTTTCGCCTGCATGGCGGGTCGTAGCTTTTTGATGACAAAGTAGAGGGCTAAAAGAGCAGGAATGATTTGCCAGAGCCACCAAGGGCGATTGATCGCGGTGGCGGGGATGACCGAAGTGCCGGGGGCAAGAAAGGCCATTGCGGGATCAGCTTTGGAAGATATGGACGCGGCAGCAGCGGTGGCAGATGGCTTCACGATGAGAGGGACGGCAGGGGTGAGCGCACTGCGATATTGCTTTAAGACAGGATCGAAAAAAGCGAGCTCGTAAGGCGGGATTTCGGAGGTGACTTGGGTGGGGCGAATAACTTGGGAAAACTCGACGATCCCGGTTGCGCTGCGGCGCTCACTGCCTTGTGGTTTTTTAGAAATATCGAATTGCTTGAAGGCCTTTTCATCATCGAGAAGACGCGGGGCACCGAGCTGGTCGAGGTTTCCGGTGCCGGAGATTTGCAGTTCGATTGTGATGGGGTCGCCGACTGAAACTTTAGTGACCCCTACGTTCGATAGGAGACGAAAGTCACCCACCGCTCCTGCAAAACCGGGAGGCTGAGGTTGGGGGAGGGGCTGGACATCGAGAGAGAGTGGGGGGAAATGGCAGTTGATGGTTTGGCGATTCCAGATGATGCGGCCGCGGTCCTGCACTCCATAATTGATGACGGGACTAGCTGTTCCGGGACCGAAGCTCTTGTCACCAGCACTCAATGGGGTGATGGCACTGAGATATTGGACTGCTCGAAAATTCTGAGTGCCTTCGCGAAAGCCACCCGAACTTTGCTGTGCATCAAAGCGCCAGGCAACGACGTCCTTTTTATCAAAGTCGGCAAAGACGGGGCTTTCAACCCTGATCTCAGCGGGGATATAGAGTTTGGCCTCTACTTTTTGAGTCTCACCGACGTAGGGCCGTGGGTTGGCAACAAAGACGGCGGAGTAGTAAGGGTAGGTCTTGCCATTGACGATGAAGGCTTCCTTTTTCAAAAGGCTGCGCTTCATGACGTGCACGGTAGTGGGGTTACTCTGGACTCGCCCGAGACGAAAAGACGGAATGGTAAATGTTCCGGTTTTCAGCGAGGAAATCCGGTAACTGAAAACCTTTGAGATACGGCCATTTAGGAAGACGTTAGCGTAGCGCTCCTGACGGACAGTGAGCGGACTGACTTGAGGCGTGGTGGGCCACCCCGTGACCTCCATATCTGTGGTGGTGATGGTGACGAAGGTATCCTCCCCTTCGATGATAAAGTTACTTTGAAGCTCGGCCACCATCGAGGGAGCCTGTCCTTGAAGCACTTGACTCAGGAGGAGGAAAAAAAAGATGCGTAGCATGGAAATCATCGGAGGGTGATAAGGCTTACCAGTCCTTTTCGGGGCGGCGGAGAATACGGCGACGCGATGTTGGAGGACGACCACCGAAGTCCGCTTGTTGGTTTAGAATGCGGCGCGCGCGCTCTTCTTCGGATTCCTCTTCTTTTTCTTTCTCGGCTTCTTTTTTAGATGCCTGTTCATTGGAATCTTCTTGGCCGGCCGGCTCCTCTTGAGTTTCTTTTTCGTCCTTGGATTGAGATCCTTCTTTTTCCTCGGGTTCGTCTTCACCCTCGCCTTCCTTAGGCTTGTTCTGACCTTCTTTCTCAGATTTTTCACCGCTAGGGTCACCCTCCTTTTCCTCTTCGGATTCTTCTTCCTCTGAACCCTCTTCATTAGATCCCCTTTCTTTTTCTTCCTCGCTCTTTTCCCCAACCTCCTCGCCTTCACCTTCGTCACCTTCGTCACCTTCGTCACCTTCACCTTCACCTTCGTCGTCTTCACCTTCGTCGTCTTCACCTTCTTCTGGCTTCTCTTCTTCTGGCTTCTCTTTTTCTGGCTTTTCTTCGTCGTCTTCTTTCTCCTCTTCGGATTGTTTTTTTTGTTCGATGAACTTTTGGAGTGCTTCGAGATTCTGGCTGGCCGCTTCTGTTTCTTTAATTTTGAGGCTTTCCTCAAAGTGGTTTACCGCACCTTTCCAAGCTTTTTCTTCGCGGTCTTTTTCATTTGCCCCCAGATAGAAAAGGGCATTTCCCAGAGCAAAGTGCGCCTCGCGAAGAGTTTCCTGATTCTCGGAAATGAGCGCTTTGCTAAAGGAAGAAACAGCAGAGTCCCAGAGGGCGAGCTTGGTCGCCGAAGCTCCGGTAGCGAGGTGGAATCTGGCTCGCCGCTCGCCTTCAGCTGACTCCGCCGCGTTCTGGAAAAGTTTATGGGCAGCCTCATGGTCGCCGAGTTTGGTGGCCTTCTCGCCATAGTAAGCATCGGTGAGCTCGTCGGCCTTTATCGGATTGGACAATAAAAAGAAGGTAAGCAAAAGGGCCCCGACGGCGGACGGGCTTGCGAGACGGCTGACTACGACTGAACTCATGAGTAAAAGGAGGCTTGGGAGAAGAAACCATTGATAGATGGGTTTCGCAATACGTTGATGTCCACCAGTTTCCTGAAAGACGTCCATGCGGGTCACTGCGGCATCGAGCGAGCCCAGGAAATCATTCCCAACACCGCGCGCATAAACTCCCTCGGTTCGCTCTGCGATTTTTAGGAGTGAAGCTTCCTTGAGCTGACTCACCACGCGATTCCCACGGCGGTCTACGAAGTAGCCGTCGCGCTCGCGCGGGTCCTTGATGAAGTCCCCCTTTTCGGAGCCAAACCCCAAGGTGTAGACGAAGACGCCATTCGTCTTCGCGCGCGTCGCTGCGGCATCGATCCCTGATGAGTGATCCTCGCCATCACTGAAGAGGATCATCACATTATTCCGCTGCCCGGTTTCCACAAGCAAGCCGATGGCGTCATTGAGGGCGAGCGCGAGGTTTGATCCGCCGATGGGGAGGTCGAGCGGGTTGAGTTGATTGATCGTTTGATTGAGAAAGCTGTGGTCGATGGTGAGAGGGACCGTCACTTGAGTCTCACCGGAGAAGATGAGTAATCCGATGCGGTCCGCGGGGAAGCGCTCTACGATTTCGAGTGCGGCCGCCTTCGCTGCATCAAGTCGACTTCCGGCTCCGGTATCCTCGGTGAGCATGCTCTGGGAGATGTCGAAACAGAGGAGTAAGTTTCTACTCTCGGTGCGTGTCTCGACCCATTCCTCTCCCGCCTCGGGCCTCGCAAGTGAGGTTACAAGCAAAGCGAATCCTAGCATCGCGAGTCCCAGTGCTACGAAGATTCTCGTTCCTGAGCGAGAGCGCACCAGCCGCTTGCGTAAGCGCTCGGCGACGAGACTTTTCCAAGCCTTGCTTCGGCGAAGCCAGAGAAGCACCTGAATGGCAACCACCAGTGGGATCGCGATCAGGAGGAAAAACCAGAGTGGTTCAACAAAGTTCATGGTCTAAGGAAAGGGCGGGGGATTGAGGGCGATGGCGAAGAAGTAAATCATCAGTCCCAGCGCGGTAGGGATCAGGAACCAGTGGTAATATTCCTTCACTTGAATCCAGCTGGAGTGCTCCACTTCGGTCTTCTCGAGGGTGTCGATACTCTTAAAAGCGTCACGGAGATCAGAAATATCACGGGCGCGGAAAAAATCACCGCCCGTGATGGAGGCGATCTTGATCAGGGTTTCTTCGTCATATTCTTGCTGCGACTGGCCGATGAGCCGTCCGCCCTCCATTCCGATTGCGATGGTGTAGACCTTGATTCCCAGCGCAGCTGCCAGTTCAGCGGCTTGCTGTGGTGAAATTTTCCCCGAATTGTTAGCGCCATCGGTGATGAGGACTACGATTTTACTCTTCGATTCCTTTTGGTTATCGAGACGGATACTGGCGGCATTGATCGCGCTACCGATGGCAGTGCCGCCCTCCTCGCGATTTCCTGAGACGAGGATAATTTCACTAATCTTGAGCTTTAAAATTTCATGCTCCAGGGTGAGCGGAGCCACGGTGTAGGGGCGGCCTGAGAAGGTGACCAAACCGATGCGGTCATCCGGTCGCTGCGCGATGAAGTTAAGGAGCACTTCCCGGGCAGCATCGATCCGTCGCTGGGGCTGCATGAAGCGAGGGTCACTCGATTGAAAATCGCGCATATCCATCGACTTGGAAATATCGAGAGCGACCAGAATATCGATTCCGCTCGCGGTCCGCGAGGTTCGCTCGTTTTGCCACTGAGGCCGTGCCATTCCGATGATTGCCGGGATCAGGAGGAGGGGGAGGATGAGAGGGGCAAGCCGGAGAGGGGCTTCCTTTGCTTTATATCCGAGAGTTCCAAGCACCCTTAGAGTTGGGTAGACGATCCAGCTTTGCGCACCTTGCTTGTAGCCCAGCGAGATCAAGGCAGGCACCGCGAGGAGAAGTAAAAGCCACCAGGGCTGGGCGAGAACGAAGTGGTCAAAAGCACTCATTCTGCCGAAGGGGTTTGGGATTCCTGGACGTCGTGGAGAGCGCGGGCGGCATCTTCGATGAACTGCTCGGCCTGTGTTTCATTTGTTTCCGATGGCGCATATTTTGCCCGGCTCAGAGCGATCAAAAAGGCGCGTGATGAGAGGGGGACACGATCAAGACTCTCGAGACGGATGGCTGTTTCTTCATCGGTCTCGAAGAGAGCTGGATCGCTCAAGACTTTAGAAAGACACTCACGGAAAATCAGCGATACACCCAAGGCAAAGCGGCCGATGGGAAGGGTAGCGCTTTCTTTTTCAATAACCTCCAGACGCTGCGCTGCGAGGACGTAGTTGTTCGGACCAAGGGCAGCCGTCGGCGCCTTTTGCATCGTGAAACGGCGGATCAATAAGTAAGCCAGAAAGAGAAGCGCAAGAGTCGCCAGTCCAGCGATGAGCCAGACCCACAATGGCGTGCCCGGTAGATATTCTTCCGGGGATGCAATGTCGTGGGGAAGGGTCAATTCTTCGGCTGCCATGATCTAATTTTTCCGCCGGGCGCGGCGTTGGAAAAGCTGGTGAAGTGAAGGGAGGTAATCTTCGGTTGTGGAGATTACGGCATGATCGATGCCGCGCTTTTTAAAGAAGTCGGCAAGCCCCTCGCGGTATCTTCGGGAGAGTTTCACAAGACCCATTCGGGCATTCGGATTAGAGGTGTTCACAACTGTCGTAAATCCAGTCTCAGGATCGCGGAACTGCACCTTGCCGACTGCCGGGATGTCTTCTTCCAGCGGGTCGGTCAGCGAGAGGGCCACGACATCATGCTGCTGCGCAAGCGAGCCGAGGGTCTTTTCAAATCCCCAATCGATGAAGTCCGAGATGAAAAAAATGAGCGACTTTCGCTTCAGCGTCTGGTGCAGAAACTCGCAAGCCGAGGTGACTGAGGTTTGTGGATCTTCAGGCTGCGCACTGAGCACTTCGCGAATCGCCCGGATGACTGTCTTGCCGCCCTTGCGTGGGGGAAGATAAAGTTCCGGACCTTTTGAGAAAAGAAGAAGGCCCACTTTGTCGCCATTGTAGCGCGCGCTGAAGCCCATCAAGGCGGTGAGCTCTGCGGCTCGCTCTCGCTTAGAAAGACGATCGCTGCCGAAGTCAGTCGAGCCCGAGACATCCACTACGATCACGACCGAAAGTTCACGCTCCTCGCGGAACTTGCGAATATAGGTCTCCTGCATCCGCGCGGTGACATTCCAGTCGATAAAGCGGATTTCATCGCCCGGCTGATATTCACGGAATTCATCGAAATCGAGACCTGCTCCCTTGAATGAAGAATGGTAATCGCCCGAGAAGGTCTCGCTGGCGAGACGTCGTGCGCGGATCTCGAGACGGCGCACCTGCCGCATCATTTCCTCGATACTCTCCTCGTCTGTCATTTCTGTGGGGACTCTCCAGTTTTAGAGGGCAAGTTTCGAGTGGAATTTCAGTATTTTCAATACGACTCCCATTTCGAACGAGTTGTCGGGCAAGCACTTCAAATTTACATTTTCAAGAATTACTGAAAATTCAGAATCTTTTCCTTGTATGATAATCTGAGGGGGCATAGTATCTAACCAGTTCCTAGGTAACCGAACTAAAAACCATGTCCACTATAAGTGAAAATAGCAGCACCAGCGTCTACATGCGTGAAATCATGAAGACAGACCTGATCACTCCTGAAAAAGAGATCGAATTGGCTGAACGAATCTCTCGCGGGGACGAGAAGGCTCGTGAGCACATGATTAAGGCAAATCTACGCCTCGTCGTGAAAATTGCACGAGACTACTCCGATTACGGACTTCCGCTCGCTGATCTCATTTCCGAGGGAAACATCGGTCTCATGAAGGCTGTTGATAAATTTGACCCTGAAAAGGGAGGGAAGCTTTCAACTTATGCCGCTTGGTGGATTAAGCAGTCGATCAAGCGCGCTCTTTCCAATCAGGGAAAGACGATCCGCCTACCGGTTCACATGATCGATAAGATCGCCAAGGTCCGTCGAATTTCAAACATTCTTTCCGAGGAACTCGGTCGTGTTCCGACCAATGAGGAACTCAGCGAAGAGCTGGGAATTCCTCTTAAGAAGCTCGCTCTACTCAAGCAGTATGCCATGCGCCCTGCGTCACTCGATGCGCCTTTGGGCGATGAAAATGGAACTCAGCTTGGAGAAACAGTGGAGGATGAGAAGGCCTCCGATCCTTCAATGGCTCTCGAAGGTAAGAATCTTCACAATGAACTCGATGGCTTATTGGAATCTCTCGACGAGCGGGAGGCACACATCATTGACCATCGCTTTGGACTCAATGGTAAGAAGCCCCTCACGCTCGAGGAGATCAGTAGGGACTTCGGAGTGAGCCGTGAGCGTATCCGTCAGGTGCAAAACATCGCCCTCGCCAAGATGCGTAAGATCATCGGCCGTAAGGACGAGCCGCTTCCTGATTCCGTGAAGGCACCAGTCTAAATGAGGCTTAATTTTCAAAAGCACCCGGTTCAAGCTGGGTGCTTTTTTTTGGCGCTCGGGTGCTTCTTTATGATCTCGACAGAGCTGACGTCGATCATGAAGCTGTCTTCATCGCGTTGTTGGTTGATTTTTTTCAGCTGGCTTGAGCGCATCGAGAGTTCGACGAGTTGCGCGCTGGCAGCGAGGTCATTAGAAGTGAAGTTTGCCTTGGCAAAATCCTCGACCGATTTTCCGCTGAGGACTTTTCGATTGGCATCCTTCTTTCCTTTGATGGCAAATTTGTAGCGCTCGGCTTGCTGGATCGCTTGGGTAGCGAGTTCTTGAGCAGATGCGAGTCCGCTGGTGAGGACTTGGACGTGGAGAGGAGCCAGTTCCGGGTTCTGTGCATTCACGGTGGGCGAAGCTGTGGAAAGAGTGAGGTCGGCTTGCTTCCAATCCTCTCCGCTGACCTGATGAATGAGGGCGTTGAACTCGATGCGGACTTCCTTGCCGCCGGTCGCGACACGGACATTGTAAACGGGCTCCCATCCGCAGTCGGCAACGAGGTAGTTGAGATCAAAGGAGGCTTCTTTGCCGGCTTCCTTTTCAACGAAGACGACGGCGTCGTAAATCTAAGTGGGGCCGGAAGTGAGCTTGTTGCGCTCGTCGCGGAGGCCTTGGAGGTGTTCGTTATTTTCGGAGATTCCGAGATCGAGCTTCATGAATTCTTGAGAGGCCGTTTCGTATTCGTCGAACTGCATCTTGGTGACCTTTTCCAACTCGGTGGCCTGGATGACGCCGTGGGCCATTTCAAGACGGGCAGCGGGTGCGACGAAGTTCCCGAGATTGCGCAAGTATTCTTGTCGCATCCGGCGGAGGGTGATCTCATTCCGAGCGGTAGACATCGCTTCAGTGAGTTCTTTGATCTGCTTGTCGAGCTGGGTTACCTTGGAATCGACGCGCTTGGTTTCCTCGCTGGAGCGCATTCGGCAGGTGACGGAGCGGACCTCGAGACCGGTGCCTTCATCGGCGAAGACAGACTCGGGATCGGTCGCAGTGGGGAGACCACTTACGAGAATCTCAAAAGCGCCCGCCTTTTCCACCGGGATGGTGACGCGTCGGGTCACGAGGGCGGTGCCTTGATAAAGGGTGACCTCGCTGATGTGGTGGGCTGACTTTTTCTCAGCAGCTGGCTCTTCGGCGGGAGCGGCGGGTTGAATCACAGGAGGTTCCTGAGCGGAGATCTCCGCAAGGCAGCTGAGGGAGAGAATGGCGGAGAGAGCTCTTACTTTGATCATGGTATCGAAGGAAGAGCGAGGGGAGGGGGCTCTATTTTC
Organism: Akkermansiaceae bacterium; assembly: GCA_039769075.1. Classification (GTDB taxonomy): domain Bacteria; phylum Verrucomicrobiota; class Verrucomicrobiia; order Verrucomicrobiales; family Akkermansiaceae; genus SW10. Next base: position 124,644 of record JBDMZE010000002.1, read on the forward strand.
TCAGGGCTTTGTAAAAGTTTTGTCAAAAGAGGGGAGAGAGGCACGAAAAAGGGCCTACTGTTTCCAGTAGACCCTTTTTAGAAGTTTGTAGTGCTAGGATTTACTTTTCCAAATTGAGCTTTTCCAGCTTTGGATTGATGACAGCGCGGCAGTAACCATTCTTTTTGTTGTTAAAGTAGAAATCTTGGTGGTCAGCTTGAGCCTCATAGAATTCCTCTACCTTGCGGATCGTGGTGGCGATGGGTTTATCGAATGCGGCTTGGGCAATCTTTTTTGACTCCTCGGCAATCTTTTTCTGCTCGTCCGAGCTGTAGAAAATGGCGGTGGCATACTGAGGTCCACGGTCTGCGCCTTGGCCACCAGCGTCGGTGGGGTCGTGCGCTTTCCAGAACCACTTGAGGATGGTTTTGGTGGAAATAACCTTGGGATCATAGACTACTTTTACCACTTCGATGTGTCCGGAAGTCTTGCTGCACACTTGTTCGTAAGTGGGACTGGGAATGTGACCTCCCATAAAACCGGATGTCACGGAGACGACACCATCGAGTTGCTGGAAGATGGCTTCGACACACCAGTAGCAGCCGGCGCCGAGATTGATTGTTTCTGTTTTTTCGGGGATCACTTTTTCGTCGGGCTTGATTTTGCCTTCCTTGGCTCCCTTGGGTTCTGCATTGCAGGAAGTCAGGGCTAGGACAGCGAAGAGGAGGGAGGAAATTGCTTTCATGGTTCTAAGGTAGCTTATCGATTCTGTTCTTCAAGTTGTCGCTGTGCACGCTGATTGATGCTGTCGGGGACTTTATTGTTTTGAATGTAACTCATCGCGCCTTCGCTATCGCGGCGCATCCAGGTTCCCAAGACCCGATGAAACATGCGCTCGCTCTGGCTGGTGTCAGGCATTTTCATGATCCAGTCCGCGCCCATCTCAGGTTCGGTCTCGATGGTGTTGTAGACGAAGCTTTGCACCGCGCCATCAAAGGCGGGGTTTCCCTCGTGCTGGCTCAGCCAGGCGGAGGCTCCTTCGGGGTCGTCCTTGGCCATGGCATTCATGAGGCCGCGTCCAGCGGAGGCTTGAATATCTTCGGTCTGTTGGTTGACCCACGCTTGTGCGGCTTCGGGGTCGTCGCTTGCCCAGTCGCCTACGATTTCTCCGGAAGCCTTTTTGAGCGATTCAGCACTCATGGAGCTGGCCCAGTCCAAGGCGGTTTTGGGATCGTCTTCAGCGAGAGAGACTGCGAGTCGGGCGGCGGCGCCTTCGCGGAGACGCTCGTCGCTTAGGCTGGAGATCCAGTGTTTCGCTTCGGCGGAACCGAGCAGCTGGAGCTCACCTAGGATGGATCCAAGCGCGTCGCCACGGCCCTCGGAAAAGGGGAGGTCTTCAAGGAGTTGGCTTGCCCGGCTGAGATTTTGTGAGGCCATGCCTTTAATGATTCCGACGAGCCAAGGGTTGGCGCGCTTTTCATCGTCGGACTCAAAGTTTCCTTTGGCCCAAGCGATCGCAGCATCCGGCTGAGTCTGCACCCAACTGGCGAGGATGGTCTGGCGCGCAAACGGAGTTCCGGTATTTTCCTTGGCGTAATCGAGCGCGGCGATGGGATCGACCTTCGCCCAAGCGGTCAGGAGAATGCCATATTCACTCATGCGCTCGCGGGTCATGCCGAGGGCTCGGAAGGTGGCGACGACTTCTTCGAATTCTCCGGGGCTGAGGTTCTCGACAAGAGCGAGCATGCCTTGGGCACGAGCGATGGGGTCGTTAAGCTTTGCGAGGTCCGTGACTTCTTGTGAAAAGTCAGCGCTTGTCTTTTGGCTGGATGAAGTGGTGCGGGGAGACCTGCGGCGTTCTGATAGGGAGGAGTCATTACTATCACCTCGGACACTCACACGGGGTGATTTTTTACTACTCTCAACTGCTGCGAAATCCTCCTCTGAGGGTTCGGAGGAAGAATGGCCGAGATAAAAAGCCGCCCCACAAGAAGCGATCCATGCAGTGGCGATCAGTCCGGTGCGTTTCGTCATGATTTGAGAACGTAGCAGAAATCAGTTTTTATTCATTCGAGAATTTCTTGAATCGGCGATTGCGAAGGAGCGAGGCCGAGGGTAGGGAACCGCTATGCAAATCCTTGAAGATGATTCCGCAGTAATGAATAAGACGCGCGAGCTTTGTGCCGCGATCGTAGCCGACAGCGACTACCAGGGCCTCCTCGCCAAAGTGGAGACCTTTCTCAGCAACGACGAAGCCCGCTTGAGCTACCAGTCTGTCCACGAACGTGGTCAGGAACTGAACCAGAAGCAGGGCGCTGGCCTTGAGCTTTCAGAAGCGGAGATCGGCGAGTTCGAGACCGCTCGGGAGTCGCTCCTCGCGAATCCTGTCGCTTCCGAGTTCATGGCAGCTCAGCAGACTCTCGAATCTCTTAATCGCGCAGTCAGCAAGCACGTTGGAATGACTCTCGAGCTGGGCCGCGTCCCAACTGCGGAAGACTTCGCCCAAGCTGACGGTGGTGGCTGCTGCGGTGGCGGTGGTGATGCCGAAGGCAAAGAAGGTGGCGGCGGCGGATGAGGCTGCTAGATCTTTTGAGCAGTTTGCTCAAAATTACTCAACTCACATGTCCCGCAGATTCTTCGGGACAATCGAATTATAGACCCGCTCGGAGAGTGCCTCCGAGTGGTCACGTGCCCATTCAATGGCCGCTTGCTGGTCGTTGCGCTTCCAGTTCCCTAGAACGTGGCGGTAGTAGTGCTCCTGATCAGCAGCTTTTGAAAGGGTCGGAATATTTGCCAAGGTGACCTCAGGGGCACTTTTCATCGACTCGCGGATGAACTGCACCCGTGCGCCATCGAGATCGGGATCGTTGCCCAGTTTTTGAAGCCATTGCGCCGCTTCCGCGGGATCACGACGGGCAAGGTGCTTGGCGACACCCTCGGCTGCTCCTGTCAAAGTATCTTGGGGGAGCGTCTCAGCCCAATCTTTGGCTGCATCGACGTCTTGCGAGGCATAAATTTCCCCGACGACCCCCGACGCGTCACGGCGGGACCTGACTGTCGTCATTTCAGTAACCCAGTCTGACGCAGATTCAGGGTCACGTTTTGCCAAGGCGCTGCCGAGACGTTTAGCAGTGTCGCTTTGGAGCTTTGGGTCATCGATCATTTCAATCCACTCCCCGGCGAATTCGGTGCCGCGCGAGACTACCTCGGGCAGCATTTCACGGATTGCGGTGCGCCGGGTGTCACCCATCGGCATTCCTTGAAGAGTGAGAAGGGCAGCACCGGGATCATTGCGCGCCATCCCTTGGATGAGGCCGATAACCCAATCGTTGACCTTGCCGCCGTCTTCGAGCCCTTCGATGGCTTTTGCCGCAGCTTCGGGATTCTCAGCGGCCCAGGCCGAAATGGCGACCTTGCGAGACCACCCGTCCTCTTCGTTGGTTTCGAGGTAGGCTATTGCAGCGTGTGGATCGAGCGACATCCAGCTAGTGAGGAGGAAGGAAAATTCGCCACGATTGAAGTCGACCCAGCCTGCTTCGCTGAAGCCAGAGACCACGGCCTCGAAGTCGGAAGGACCTAGCCTGTCGATGAAGTCGAGGAGTTCACGAGTGCGCTCTACGCGATTACTCGTGTTTAAAATGTCGGCGATCTGAGTGAGAGCTTGCTCACGGCGAGCATCGATCGAGCCATGAAGCGCTTCCTTGGGAGTAGGTCGACTTTCGCTGTTAGATTCTGCTAGGAAAGAAGAGGAGTGGCTGACCGGAGATGTCGTTTTTTCCGTCGAGGTGATTTTAAGACGATTTTCATCCTCCATTCCTCTCCCAATCATGAATCCAATCCCGAGAGGGAGGAGCCAAAGGCTTCCGAGGAAAAGCTTACGTGTTGAGGAATTCATAGCGACACTTGTTAGGTTGACGCTCCTTATTATAATATTCTTTCACTCTTCTTAACTGGTCTTCTCCTTATTTTAGAAATTCAATGATCCTTTTCGTTGCGCAAAAGTGAAAATTCGTATTAGGATGAAGCCCGCGTCGCTGCGGTCGTCGATTTGAGACCATATGTGACGTTTTAATATTATTCGATCATGGCGAGCAGCATGTCAGCACTGAACCCGGACCGGGCGACCCTTAATTTCCTCAATAGTTTTCCTGAGCCTGTGCGCAAGCGCGGCGAGGATCTGCAGGAAGAGGGCGCGGTTACTCAAATCTTTGGTAACCATCTTTTCATTCAAGGACGAGTCGAGGATAAGTCCGGCACTCACCGCACTACGCTCCGCCTTCAAGGCAATCGCTGGTTCGGTAGTTGTTCGACCGAAGACGAGGATACCGCTGGAGCAGTCATGTTTGCAGCGATGCTTGAGCGTCTTCACCGCGGTGAAGATCTTCCTGAGTCGCCGAATGAATTCGATGACACGCCTGTCGTGGACCTCATTGAGGAAAAGCTCGATCGTGAGCTGGACGATAAGGAAGCCGAGTTCGTCACCAAGGTCGAGAAGCGCTACCGCCGCTATGTGATCGAGGGAGAAATCCACGATCACGACATGGTTCGCCTCAATCCACGTTGGGAAATCGCGAGCTACGAGCCACTTGAACTTTGGCCTGTTCCTCCGGGAGACATCCTTGAGTTCTGGAACTACATTGCTTACGCCTTTTATAAGAAGAAGCTTCCTTATGCGGACTTCATGGATGCCGTCACCGATCTCGAGGCTGTGCAGCGGCGAATGCACGATTGGGAGCAGGAGCGCGAAGTCGCGGCCTGGTATGACCGGATCGAGTCTGTCAACGAGCGCCCACCTCAGGAGATTCCCCACACGATCGAGTTCCGTCTTGTTTCCACCATCAACGAAGCTCGCGTTGAAGCACGTGAGGAACTGCAGGACTGGGTCTCGCTTCGCGAAAAAGGAGAAATCGAGCGCATCGTCAAACTTTTCGACGCATCGGCCCTCCGCATGGATGCTGCGTCGCAGATCCTCTTTGAGCACTTCCTGCGCTACTCTGAGAAGAGTGGAGAGGTCTACTTGGATCTCGAGAACGAAGAAGCGTGTTGCTTCATGAACCTTCTCTTCCACCAGAAGGAACTGAACGGCTACATGGTCAACCTCGATGAGAACGCCTTCCGCGTCGTCGACGAGCCACTTAGCTGGCTTTGTGAAGATGATCCTGCGGATCCGAATTCCTTTGCGCTTCAGCTCGTCACTACCTCAGGTGAAAATGTCTCCCACTCGGTCCGCCTTCTTCCCGGCCACACCGAGCTCTATCAGTCAGATGAAACAGTCTTCCCCGGGCCATCGCGTTGGCTTGAGGATACCGAGATCATGCCGCGCTATACCCTTCCCAAGTCGGTCATCGACTCGCTGGAAGGGGTGGAGTTTCTTCGCAAGATTGGGGCAAGTCTCCCGGTTTCAATGAAGAAGCGGGTCACCGATCTCGATCTTTTCCCTCACTTTAAGCTCTGGGTTGAGCAAGGTCTCACTGCTGCTGAAACCGAGCACCTCGTCATCGATGTCAAAGCCTTTGAGGCCAAGGAACGTCGTGTTGAAAAACTCATCAAAGCGGGCTGGGATCTCGTTGAGCAAAAGCCGGTCAAAGGCAAGGCGCTCCTACGCTTCGCTCGTGAAAAGCTTTACCCAGTCCCCGAGATTCTTCTCGAGATGGGCCTGACCTACGATGAGAAGCTCGAAGCCTTCAAGGGCCGTATTACGAAGCAGTTTCCTGAGAAGTTCGCTGAGTGGATTGGCAAGATGCCTAAGTCCATCGTGCTCGATATCGAGGAGAAGCTGAAGAGTATCCTCGCCGACCCAGTGTCCGCAGCGATCCGCTTCGAGGTCGTCAATCAGGAGATCGACTGGTTCGACCTCCGCGTCGTCATCGATGTCGATGGCGTCAATCTTTCCAAGGCCCAGATTCGTCAACTTGTCGCCGCCCGTGGTGGATACGTCCGCATGGATGATGGCTCGTGGATGCGCCTCGAAATCAAGCTCGATCCCGATCAGCGCGATGCCGTCACCCGCCTTGGCCTCGATCCCTTTGACCTCTCCGGCGAGACTCACCGCATGCACGCCATGCAGCTCGCTGATCCTAAGGCAGCAGAAGTCTTCGATCCTAAGGCGTGGAAGCGCATTAAGGACCGCGCCCGTGAGATTACGATCGATGTTAAACCGGATGTCCCTGATGAACTCAATGCGAATCTTCGTCCTTATCAGGTCGAGGGTTACCAATTCTTGGCTTATCTTGCGACCAATGGCTTCGGTGGAATCCTCGCCGATGACATGGGTCTTGGTAAGACGATTCAAAGTATCACTTATCTCCTCTGGCTCCGCGAATACGCACCTCAAAACTCCAAGCGGAAGCTCGGACCGGCGCTCGTGGTCTGTCCGAAGTCCGTCTTGGACGTCTGGGCGACAGAGGCAGGGAAATTTGCCCCGCATCTCAAAGTTAAGGTTCTCCGCACCCGCGACGATCTCGATATTGATGAAGTGAACAACGTTCTCGATATCCTCGTTCTGAACTACGCTCAGCTCCGCGTCTGCGGTGATGAGCTGAATAAGATTCGCTGGTTAACTGTCATTCTTGATGAGGGACAGCAGATTAAGAACCCTGACTCTAAGGCCGCAAAATGCGCCCGTGAACTCGATGCGGAGAATCGCCTCGTGCTGACAGGAACACCTATTGAGAACCGACTCATGGATATGTGGTCTCTCATGGCTTTCGCAATGCCGGGTGTTCTTGGAACTCGTGCTTACTTCAAACGTCGCTTTGATAAGCGGAAGGATCCCACAAGTCAGGCTCGCCTCGCGGCCCGTCTTCGTCCTTTCCTTCTCCGCCGGACCAAGCTTCAGGTAGCGAAGGATCTTCCACCAAGAACGGAAGAAGAAGTCTTCGCTGGCATGGAGGGTATCCAGGAGGAACTCTACAAGGCGGAACTCAAGCGCATTCAGAAGGCTCTCCTCGGACTCGACTCAGACGAAGCGGTCAAGAAGAACTCCTTCGCGATTCTTCAGGGCCTCATGCGTCTCCGTCAGATTTGCTGTCACCCCGGTCTTATCGACCCGAAGTGGCTCAAGGAAGAGAGTGCCAAGATGAGCGCGCTCTTCTACCTCCTCGATCAACTCCGCGAAGAGAACCACAAGGTGCTCGTCTTCTCTCAGTTCGTTTCGATGCTCGATATCATCAAGCAGCGTCTTGAAGTCGAAAGTCGTCCATACAACTACCTCACCGGTCAGACGAAAGACCGAAAAGGAGAGATCGAAAAGTTCCAGACGACCAAAGATCCCTCGGTCTTCCTGCTCTCGCTCAAAGCGGGTGGAGCTGGTCTGAACCTTACCTCGGCATCCTACGTCATCCTCTACGATCCATGGTGGAACCCCGCTGTGGAGAACCAGGCGATCGACCGGACGCACCGAATCGGTCAGAAGAACAAGGTTATCGCTTATCGTCTCCTGACCCGCGATTCCGTGGAGGAGAAGATTCGTATTCTTCAGCACCAGAAGACGGCGCTCGTGACCAATATCCTCGGAGACGAAGGCTTCGCCTCGAACCTTGGAATGGACGATCTCGCCTTTATCCTCAGCCATGGTGGCAGTGAGGAAGACGAGATTGGGACCACGCCACCGCCGCCGATGAAACAGGCAACCGTGATCGAGGAAGCAGTGACCAAAAAGAAAGTCGCTGCCGCTACCAAGATTGCTAGAAAAGCCACTAAGAAGGCTGCCAAGAAAGCTCCTAAAAAGTAGCGATCTTAATCACTCAAACAAAAACCTCCCTGCGGAAACGTACGGAGGTTTTTTATGGGGCAGTTTTTCTCCAATAAAAATCGAGGAGGGGTGTCTTAAGGGAAAGGGGCTTTTTTTCTCCTCAATTTACTCAAATCAACGACAGTGATGACAATGCAGAGGGCGAAATTCTGGGGGGTGGGAATCGGCTTGGCTTTGGTCTTCTGGATCGGAGGGAATTTTCTCGATCATCGAGCTTGGGAGCCAGCCCAAGAATCCGAGTCGGCCAAGAGTCGACGAACGATCTCAGAAAGAACGAATACGGATGAGAAGGAGACTTTTAAGAAAAGAGACTTTCACACCTCAGATGACTTGGTTGCGATCTACGAGAAGCATGGGATGGCCGCGGCGATCGCTGCAGCAAAGGGAATGAAGAGGCCCAAGAGGGATTCGCAGGTTCTCTTCATTCTGAAATATTTGGCGAGAGTGGATCCCGAGTTCATTGCGGGCGAGTTGAAAGATGCGGGACTTTCTCCTACCCGCCAGAGCTTTGTCGTCAGTTCGGTGATGAGGGAGTGGAAGGATGGGGTAAGCGCTTTGGCTTGGGGCGATTCCTTCACCGGGAGTCTTCGGAAGGACGCAGTGGGGACGGCTTTGGGCATTCTAGTCAAAACCGATCCCGCTGCCGCGCTGGCTCACTTAGAGGTCATGCCAAGGAGCGGGAGTCGAAGTCAGTCTCAGGGACATCTCTTTCTGGCATGGGGAACCCACGATCCTCAGGCTGCTCTCGAGTTTCTCGCAGGGGGTTTTTCAGAGGAAGAGAAGGCCTCTGCGATCAGTAGTGTTCTTGGTGGATGGGCTCGCAGCCATCCGGCGGAAGCAGCGGCACGGGCCGAGAGCTCTGAAGACGAGGATGTCTTGACTTGGTCTGTGCGAAGTATCGTTTCTTCATGGAAGGACAGGTCTCCAGAGGAAGCCAAAGCCTGGGTGGATTCTCTGCCAGAAGGGGAGGCGAAAGAGCGAGGCATCGAGACGCTCGAGAGTGTTCCGCTGAGAACTCATTGCGGTTTTGGGGAGGCACAAGCACCGGATGTGAGCTGGAGGATGAAGAAGCCTTCCGAGATGGAGGCGATAGACTTTGGCAATTGGATAAATCAGGATCCAGAGGGTGCGAGAAGGCACTTGGAGAATTTCGCAGGAGGTGAAGAACTCTCTGGCCTAGCTGGACCCATGACTTCTAAGATTTCCGCTAAAGAGGGGCCTCAAGCAGCCTTTGAATGGGCGCAGGGTATCGCTGGGAAAGCGGGAACGTCGGCCCAAAGGACTGCGGTGGTCTCGTGGAGCTTTAAAGAGCCGGAGAAGGTGGCGAAGCGGATCGAAAGTCTCGATCCCGCGGATCGCCCAGAGTTGAGCGGGCTTCTTGTCGGACTCTGGGGTGGGCAAGACCCCGCTGCTGCGGCGACGTGGGTGGAGGGCTATGACGGATCAGAGCAAAAGGACTTGGTTGTAGAAGTCCTGCAGCAGTGGATTAGTCTTGATCCGCGAGGGGCCTACACTTGGCTGGGAACTCTCCCAAGTGGAGAAAGCCGAGACCAAGGAATCGATCTGATGTTTCGTCGCGAGGTCAGTAAGGATCCTGAGGCTCTCGTTCCTTGGGTCGACCTCATCTCAGATCCTAAGCTTCGAGAAACCCATCAGCGGCGTCTTGAAGGAGAGCTCGCTGAGTGAAGGCTTGAAAAAAGGCGGCAATTTGAGTCGCGCCTTTTTTAAAAGGGAATGTCGTCTTCAGTCGCTTCGCTTTCGTTATCGAAGTTGTTGTCGAAAGCTCCTGGAGGAGGATCGTTGGAAGCGCCCTGAGGGGCTCCAGCGGCAGCAGCACTGCCGCCGCCACTTGCTTCACCTTGGATCTTCCAAGCATTGAGGTTCACGTAGTAGCGTCCTTTGTATTCGTTTCCACGGATATCGAAGGTGACTTTGAGTTCGTCTCCGATGCTGTAGTTATTAAGCTGGTCGATTTTGTCGCGGACGGCTTCGAATTTCACCATCTGGGGATAATTACCATCGGGGACTTCGATGACGAATTCACGCTTGGTGAATCCGCTCGCGAAGGTTTGTGGTTCTTCGAGGACTTTGAGAGTGCCTATAAGTTCAAATGAGTTGGCCATGGGTCTGTGTTTTAAAAAGTGTTAGCGGAAGTGCCGCCTGATGGTGAAGTCTTCCTGCTCCCAGATGAGCTCGGAGTTTGGAAATTGGTCCTCGTATTCGGGGAAGTAAGTGTCGCCCTCGTAGCACTTCTTGATGTGAGTGATCACGATGTCGGTCATCAAGGGCATCAGTAAGCTGTAGATTTGTGATCCGCCGATGACGAAAATTTGTTGATCAATCAAAGGGTGATCATTGATGTCGCGAGGATGGTGGATCGTCTCAATGCCATCGTGGTGCCATACAGTGTCGTTGGTAAGAACGATGTTCTCGCGCTTGGGGAGCGGTTTCCCGATAGAGTCGAAGGTCTTTCGGCCCATGAGAATCGGGTGGCCGGTGGTGTGCTTCTTGAAGAATTTCAAATCGTCCGAGATATGCCAAGGAAGCTTGCCATCCTTCCCGATCACACGCTCGGGGGTCATTGCTACGATACCGGTGAGTTTCATACTGCGACTGCGCCTTTAATGTGAGGATGAGCTTCGTAGCCGACCAGCTCAAAGTCATTGATCGTAAAAGAATCGATGTCGGTGATCGCGCTGTTGAGTTTCATCTGGGGAAGCGCCATCGGCTCACGGGCGATTTGGATCTTGGCTTGATCGAGATGATTCGAGTAGAGATGGAGATCGCCAAAAGTGTGGACGAAGTCGCGCGCTTCGTAGCCGAGGACCTGTGCGATCATGAGGGTGAGAAGCGCATACGAGGCAATGTTAAAAGGAACTCCCAGGAAAAGATCGGCACTTCTTTGGTAGAGCTGGCAGCTCAGGCCGGGACGCTCGGACTCGGGGTTATGGACGTAGAATTGAAAGAGAAGATGGCAGGGTGGAAGGGCCATTTTGTCGACCTGTCCCACGTTCCACGCTGAAACGATATGACGTCTCGAGGTGGGGTTATTTTTGAGGTCGTCGATCAGCTGTTTGATCTGGTCGATTGATTCTCCTGACTCACTGGGCCACGAGCGCCATTGCTGTCCATAGACGGGACCGAGGTCGCCATTTTCATCGGCCCAAGCGTCCCAGATGCGGACTTTGTTTTCCTTGAGATAAGCAATGTTGGTGTCGCCTTTGAGAAACCAGAGAAGCTCATGAATGATCGAGCGCAGGTGAAGTTTCTTGGTGGTGAGGCAGGGGAATCCTTTTCGCAAATCGTAGCGGGCCTGGCGACCGAAGACGCTGAGGGTTCCGGTTCCGGTGCGGTCGCCTCGCTCCTCGCCGTTTTCTAAAACGTCGGTGAGGAGATCGAGATAAGTCTGCATGGGGAGGACTAAAGCGCAGGAAGCGAGGGGAGGGAAGTGGATTAGTGGAAGATTTGAAAAGGGTCTCGCTAATCTCCTGAGGAAGGGCGCTGGCGATTCTGTTTCTTCTGCCCGTGGATGCGCTTGTTGACGACGGTTTTGGCGCGCTGTCTCCGGGACTGACGTCGCTTTGATCGACGGATTTTTTCGCGGGCTTGCTGGCGGGCTGATTGCTTTCCGAGAGTGATTTCTTCGAGCTGATCGCAGAGTTCCTTACGGGCGAGGTAGCGGTTCATCTCGCGGGAGCGGTCGCGCTGGACTTTTGTTTCGAGTCCGGTAGGCGGGTGCTGGAGGAAGACGCAGGAAGAAGTTTTATTCATCTTCTGTCCGCCGCTTCCGGTGCCGCGCACGAATTTTTCGATGAGATCGTCCTCGAGAATTCCGAGTTTTACCATGCGGTCATTGAGAGCCGCTTTTCTATCAGCGGAGATCATGACTTAGAGGGATTCGAGGTAGCCTTTGACGGCTTTGGTGATGTCGGCGGCGACGTTGGCCCGCTGGGTGGCGAAGGGCGGGACGAACCACGGATAGGAACCGATGACGTCGGTGATGACTGCGATTTCGCCATCGCAGGTTTTCTCGCCGCAGCCGATCCCGATGGTCGGAATATTGAGCTCGGCGGTGAGGCGGCGGGCCGCTGCCGGGATGACGCTTTCGAGGACGATGGCGAAGGCTCCTGCTTTTTGCAGGGCGAGAGCGCCTTCTATGAGATCGTCGATTTCGGAGTCGGATTTCCCTTTTTTCTTATAGCCGCCTTCTTCGATGACGCGCTGAGGAAGCATCCCAAGGTGGCCCATGAATGGAATGCCGGCTTCCGTGATCGCTTTCACTTTTTCAGCCTGATTGATCCCTCCCTCGAGCTTCACCGCTTGGCCACCTGCGGCGATGAGTTTTCGGGAACTTTCGACCGCTTGCTCAGGAGTGTCGTAGGTATTGATGGGGAGGTCGGAGACGATGAGGGCATTTTTAGCACCTCGTGCGACGGCCTCGCTGTGGTGAATGATGTGCTCGAGCGTGACGTGGGTGGTATCGGGATAGCCAAGGACGACCATGCCGAGTGAATCTCCCACGAGAAGAATATCAGTGCCCGCTTCATCGAGAAGCCGGGCAGTGGGGTAATCGTAAGCTGTGAGCGCGGAAATGGGCTTCCGGCCCTTTTTTTCACGGATCTGGTGGGTCTTTTCCTGGGGAGTCATTGCCTTGCTGGTGAGGCACTCTACCACATTGTTTGGACGAGGGAGAGTTCCGGTTCGTCGGAATCGAGTTTTCGTAAATGTTGGCCGACCGTAGTTTCGTCCCCAGGGAGGACGAGCTGGGGCCGGATGTCGGAAAGCGGTTCGAGGACGAAGCGGCGATGCGTCAGTCGAGGATGGGGGAGGGTGAGGAAATCCTCATCCAAACTGACATCCCCAAAGTAGAGGATATCGAGGTCGAGGACGCGCGGCGCATTCTGCTGCGATACGGCGATGCGGCCGACGTGATATTCGATTCCCTGGGTTGCTTTGAGGAGATCGTGTGGCTTGCCGATGAAGTCGATTTCAATGACGGCATTGTAAAAATCGCGGGAGTCGGGAGGACAATCGACGGGCTCGCTTTGGTAAATCCCGGATTGGAGGTAGTTCGTGCCCTCGGGCATGAGGTTCACGAGAAGATCGCGTCCTTTCCGGAGATTGGCGAGACGGTTGCCGAGATTCGAGCCGAGGGAAATGCCTGCGCGGTGTGCCATCAGTTTTTATTTAAGGCCAAGGACATCCTGCATGTCGTAAAGTCCAGGCTTCTGATCGGAAAGCCAGAGCGCAGCACGCACGGCGCCGAAAGCAAAGGTCATGCGAGAGGATGCTTTGTGAGTGAGCTCAAAGCGCTCACCGTCAGCCGCGAACATCACGGTGTGATCACCGACAACATCGCCACCACGGAGGGTGTGCATTCCGATTTCTTTAGAAGGGCGTGGGCCGGGCTCGCCGATGCGACCGTGAGTCACATCGTCTTCATAAGAGGTGTGTGTTTCCTCATTGAGAATCTCAAGCAGGGTGCGAGCGGTGCCGGAGGGAGCATCGACCTTGTGGCGATGGTGCATTTCGGTGACCTCGATATCGAAGGTTTCATTCCCGAGAATGGAAGCGGCCTTGCGCGTGAGGTGGAAGAGGACGTTGACTCCGGTGGAGAAGTTCGAAGCGTGGACGATGGGGATCGTTTTAGACGCTTCAAGAATGGCCGCCTTTTGCGCATCGCTGTGACCGGTGGTGCCTATGACGAGGGCGGTCTTGGATGAAACGGCTTTCTCTAACAGCTCATCAGTGAGTGCTGGAAGGGTGAAGTCGATTGCGGCATCCGACCCTTGGAGCGCTGCGGCGAGGTCTTCGCCAACATCGTGGGTAGAATGAGCTTCAGCATTCGCTTCCGCATCGATCGCGGCGAGAACCGATTGGCCCATGCGGCCATTGCGTCCGGTGACAGTAATTTTCATGGCAGGAACTTAATGAGGTAGGGGAGAGTCGCGAGAAGAAAAACGAGAGAACCTTTTAGAAAATAAGGTTCTGAAAGTTCAGTAGGGTGTGAAGTCCACTGAACTACGAAGTCATAAAAAATACCGGCGATGGGAATCGAACCCATACTTCCGAGGAAACTCGATTTTGAATCGAGCGCGTCTACCAATTCCGCCACACCGGCTGCTCCGTAAAGCGGGCGGAGTCTTTCCCGCTCCACCCAGCTTGTCAAAGAAGTTTACGAGAGCTTGCATAATTTTGTGATGCGTCCGGTCGAAACCCACTCGGCGACGAATATGTTTCCTTGGGCGTCAAAACAAGCGTCGTGAGGGTGGATGAAGCGCCATCGACCCAGCGCTGGGGCTGATGGCGCATGAGGTTTTTTTCAGCGACGACTTTTTTGAGCCACTCTTCATCCTTCCCTAGAAGGATCGTCTTATCGTCCTTATCGATCAAGGTGACTCGGGCGGAGAGGTCAGGGATTAGGAGGAGATCGCCATGGTAGGCCACATTTGCCGGAAGAATGAAGGAGTCATTCAGGGTGCGCAGCTTCGCCTTTGTGGATGACGTAGAGGTTTTGCTCTGCGTCGAGCGCGACATTGTGCGTCGTCTGCCAGTTGAATTTCGACGGCAGGGTAGGCCAATTATGGATGGCTTCGAATTGATGTTCACCTTCTCCGAGAATCACCAATCTCCCGCGCGTCTTGGAAGTGCTGATGTTTGGGGAGAAGAGCGCACTTCACGTGAGAAGCGATGATTTGGTGAGAAATGAGCGGCGATTTGTAGGGCCAACATTAGAAAAAATGCCTTTTTCGCGCGCGCTTGTCGAGGCTAGACTGGGATCGTAGTAAGGAGGACTTTGCTCTCAGACTGAGCGATAAGCGAGGCTGCTCCTTTTGGAAGGAGGAAGAAGTCTCCCGCTTTAAATTCCGAGCCGCCCTGTGAGGTGACTGTTCCAGAAACAACTGTTACGATGGCGAAAGCTTCTGGCGTGCTTCCGAATGTGTCTCTCTCAGAAAGCACGCGCTCATCGACTTTAAAATATTCACAGGAGGCTAACGTTCCCCCATTCGGCTCATCCATTCCCGGCTCAAAATCATCAAAATCGATGGACTTCATTGATTCTTCCACATGGAGGTCGCGCGGGGTGCCATCGAGTCCGACGCGATTCCAGTCGAAGACGCGGTAGGTCGTGTCCGAGTTCTGCTGGATCTCGTAAATTAAAAAGCCAGCACCGATAGCGTGGAGTCTCCCGGAGGGAATGAAGATCGATTGACCAATCTTAGGCTGCACTGCGTGGACTTTTTCTTCTACCGAACCATCGCCAAGCGATTTTTCAAAGTCACCACGGCTCACGCCATTTTTAAATCCGATGTAGAGTTTTGCGTCAGGATCACAATCTGCGATATACCACATCTCCGTCTTCGGGTCTCCACCGAGGCTCGCGGCGATCTCCACGGGAGGGTGGACTTGGATCGAGAGATCATCGCGGGCATCTAGGATCTTGATCAGGAGGGGAAAACGATCCCCCTCCAAACCGAGGCCGAAGATCTCATCACGGCGCTCTTTCCAAAGCTGATTCAATGTCATGCCCGCGAACTCACCGCCCGCGACGAGAGATTGCTCATGCTCTCGATCGCTTAACTCCCATGATTCCCCATAAGGCTGATTGTCGGGGAGCTTGCGGTGATAGTTCGTTTCCAAGGTGCGTCCACCCCAGACACGAGTCATATAGAGAGGTTGAAAAGTAATCGGCTCCATGATTGGAATTCTCTCAAAATGGGGCAGGGTGAGCAAGCGAAGAGAGAATTTCCGGTGAGATTAATTGTTTAGATGGCTTAAACTTCATTCTTGCCCCGCAAGGTGTCTCTATGCGACTCTCCCTCAGCATGGAAGTTCCGTGTCCCCTGATTATGGCCAAACGGCAGAATAAAGTGAGTAAGCAGCCCGCCGTGCTGGCGCGCGAAGGTGGTCAAGAAATAGTCGGGATTGTTCTGATCCTCGCAGGCATTCTTCTCTTCGTCTCTTTTCTTCGATTTACTCCGGTGGACTTTGTTGGTTGGAAGGTTTTTGGTGGTTTCGCTCCGGAGGGGGCGGCTGATGAGCCGACTAAAAATCTCATCGGACCAGTGGGAGCCTTTCTCGGGTTCATTTTCATCGGCCTCTTCGGCGCAGCGGCTTATCTTTTCTCTCTTGCGATGATCTGGCTCGGAGTTGCTGTGGCTTGGTTTAAGAGCCACCTCGGCTGGCGCACCATCATTGGTTTCGGCGCTCTCATGCTCGTAAGCGCCGCGCTTTTTAATGTGCGTGGCTGGTTTGAAGGTCACTTTCACGTGAGTTGGGCCGGGGGGCTACTCGGTGAAGGGCTGGGTCACCACGTTTTTAAAAATCTTCTCGGTGCGGGTGGGGCTACTTTTCTCCTTCTCGGCTTATACCTCATTAGCCTCATTCTTCTTACTGGACTGCATCCCTTCTCATTCGCTCGAAATGGAGCCGGAGCTGTCTCGACATTCTGGACCGATTGGAAAGCTAAGCGGTCCAGCAGCACAAAGAATATCTACTCTCCAGCTGCTCGTAAGCGTGCCCGTCGCGCTGCCCCGGTAGAAGATTCTTCCGGAGAGGTTCCTTCTGCTAAAAAAGAAAAGGCACCAACCAAGCCAAAAGAGATCGAGGACAACGGGCAGGTTGCTTTGCCTCTGCGTGAGATTCCTAAGCCGCAAATCATTGACTCATCTGTCAGAAAGACGCCGCTTCAGGAAATGGGAGCTCGTCCATTCGAGCGCAAAAAGAAGCCTGGGCACACAGGGCTCAGAACCGATGGGTTCGAGGACTATGAGCTTCCTGGCTTCGACCTGCTCCAATTCGAAGAAAACGAAGAGCCGCCCGAGGACTTCAGCGAAGAGCTTCTCGCCACCCAGAAAATAATCATTGACACCTGCCAAGCCTTTGGTGTCGAAGTCACCGCTGGGGATATCACCCGCGGGCCGACCATCACGCGCTACGAGATTTACCCAAGTCTGGGACTCCGCGTCAGCCGGATCACCCAGCTCGAAGCGGATCTTGCTCGCGCTACCAAGGCCGAGCGCATCAATATCCTCGCCCCTATTCCTGGAAAAGACACCGTCGGAATCGAGATTGCGAATGACAACAAGGTCGCCGTTGCCCTTCGCGAACTCCTTCAAGACGATGGTTTCCGCAGCTCTAAGCGCAAAATTCCACTAGCTCTCGGAAAAGACGTTTACGGCAATACCGTCATTGGAGACCTCGCGGCCATGCCTCACTGTCTCGTCGCTGGTGCGACCGGAGCGGGTAAGTCGGTTTGTATTAACTCCATCATTACCTCGATCCTCTACAAGTTTGGTCCCGATGAGCTTCGCTTCATCATGATCGACCCGAAGGTCGTGGAAATGCAGGTCTATAGTAAGCTGCCTCACCTCGTCGTTCCCGTAGTCACCGATCCGCGGAAGGTCGTCGGTGCGCTGAACTGGTGCGTCAATGAAATGGAGCGCCGCTACAAGATGTTCGCCAAGCTCGGGGTGCGTAATTTTGATAGCTTCAATGACCGGCCAAGGCTTGAACCTGAGCCAGTTCTTGAAAAAGAAGAGCAAGAAGATCTCGAGTCCATCGTCGATGAGGAAGCGATCGAGTCGATGGCGAGAGCCTTCGAGGACGGTGATATTGGCCCCATGGCCACCGCAGAGGAAATCGAAGAGGAAAGCGATGAAGTCCCTGACCGCTTCCCCTACATCGTTGTCATTATCGATGAGCTTGCCGACCTCATGCAGACAGCTCCGGCTGATATCGAGGTCGCCATCGGTCGTATTGCTCAAAAAGCACGTGCTGCCGGCATCCACCTCATCGTGGCAACCCAGACGCCTCGTGCCGATGTCGTCACTGGCATGATCAAGGCGAATATCCCCAGCCGGATCGCCTTTCAAGTCTCCTCATCTCTCGACTCCCGTGTCATTCTCGATAGCAAAGGCGCCGAAAAACTCTGTGGAAAAGGGGATATGCTCTTCCTTCCTCCGGGATCGGCCAAGCTTGAGCGCGCTCAGGGTGCCTTTATTTCCGATGAAGAAGTGGAGGCTATCGTCGAGTTCTGTGCCAATCAAGGTGAGCAGAAATTCGAGGAAAGTATCCAGCAAAGCATCGAGCGCGCTGCCTGCGGCGATAGCGGGGGAGACGAGGATGTCTCCGATGCTGACGAGGAAATTATCACCAAGTGCATGGAAGTCCTCCAAGCCGAGGGTAAAGCCAGCACTTCACTCCTTCAGCGCCGTCTCCGTCTCGGCTACACCCGTGCTGCGAGAATGATCGATA
The DNA here is from genome assembly GCA_039769075.1 of Akkermansiaceae bacterium. GTDB lineage: Bacteria > Verrucomicrobiota > Verrucomicrobiia > Verrucomicrobiales > Akkermansiaceae > SW10. Next base: position 142,633 of record JBDMZE010000002.1, read on the forward strand.
TTCTAGAAGAGCGAGGCGTCGTCGGTCCAGCCGATGGTGCGCGTCCCCGTGAAATCCTCATTCCAATGGGTGGGGGAGAGGTCGGTGAGTAGGTTCTTTTTGAGGTCTCGGCTCCTATGTTAGTGAGTGATTAGTAGGTTTATATTTATCTTAATCTCCCCTTAATAGGGCGCTGATGTTTTGTGCTGCGGTGCTACTAAATAACTTGCAAGGCATTTGTTGAATGGTGGAAGGCGGCTTCTGAAATGAATTCTCAAAGTTCTTCAGCGTTGTTGGTGTTGTTTCTGTGGTTGTTCTCCTTGGCGAGTAGTTTTGCTGATCCTCTTCCCCCCGTTGATGAAGATCTAAAAGAGCCAATTTTTCCAATCAGTGAGCGTCTTCTAGCTATCCGGATAATGTCGACTATTGCTGAGTATTCGAAAGCTGCTCCAGACCGAAAGCTCGAGATTGAGGGGGACGCGAAGGATAAATTTTTAAGCTATTGGGTGATGACTACAATATTCGGTGAAAAGAGGAGCGAGGTGGTTGAGAAACGTATATTTAAATTTGCAAAAATATTGTTAAGGTCTTCTAGTTTCATTGATTTTACGATGAAGCCAGTGGCTTATTATAATCCAAAAGGAGAATTCAGGGGGGGTGGCGTTTGCCTCCCCTATGAAAGATGGATCAGAGAAGCGATGGGCTGTCACTGCCGAGCCTAATTTTAAGAACCAAATGAAGATGTTTATGCTCTTTCTGAAAAATCAAGAAGGAGAGGGTGGGAAATAAACCCTTAATGTGAGCTCCTCACTTCTAGTGATTACCTGAGTTCGGTGATTAAGAATTTCTCAATTGTTAACCTCCCCTAAATAAATCATCCATTTTCCCTGAAAACTGTCGAATTTCTCTTGTCAGAAAAGCGATCTTTGATACAGAACTCCCTCCCGAGCAGGAGCAACCTTTGTTCCAGCTTACTTTTACCTGCTACTACAGACCACCATGGCACGACTTTTTGGCACAGAAATCCCGAATGAGAAGCGAATCGAAGCTTCTCTTCCTTATATCTACGGCATCGGACGCTCGACTTCCGCACGTATCCTCGAACAAGCAGGCGTCAGCCCTGACATCCGCACTGGTGAGCTCACTGAAGAGCAGCTCGTTAAGATTGCGACCGTCATTCAAAGCGAAGAAATCGCCATTGAAGGTGACCTTCGTCGTGAAAAACAGGGCCAAATGAAGCGACTTGCTTCCATTAACTGCTACCGCGGTATCCGTCACAAGCGTGGTCTTCCTGTCCGCGGACAGCGCACCCAGACCAATGCCCGCACCCGTAAGGGCAAGCGTCGCACCGTTGGTGTTGCTAAATAACTTTCGATTCTCATCTCAGAGAATTGCAAAACTGATCCATTAAAATGGCTGAAGAAGAAAACAAAAATGAGGAGACCGAGGTCGTCGATGCTGCTGCAGAGACTCCTACGGAAACTCCAGCCCCTGAAGCGGCTGCTGAAGAAGCAGCTCCAGAAGCGTCTAGTGATGCTCCTGCTGAGGGTGAAGTAACTGAAGCAAAGTCCGAAGAGGGTGAAGCATCAGTTAAAAAGCCCGAGGAAAAGCGCGATATTTTCGCCGAACTCCTCGGAGAGGAAGCACCTGACCAGGTCAAAATCCACAAGTCAAAGAAGAGCAAGAACGTCACGAAGGGTATTGTCCACGTGACCGCTACCTTCAACAACACCATCGTCAGTGTCACTGACGAGCGCGGTAACTCCATCGGCTGGTCTTCTGCTGGTAAGATGGGCTTCAAGGGGTCTCGTAAGAGCACTGCTTACGCTGCTCAGGTGGTCTCCCAAGATGCTTGCCGTCAGGCAATGTCTCACGGGTTGAAGGAAGTTGATGTTCGCGTCAAAGGCCCCGGTGCTGGACGTGAGTCTGCTGTCCGTGCCGTCCAAGCGGTCGGTGTTGATGTCAACACCATCGAGGACGTTACCGCAATTCCTCATAACGGCTGCCGCCCGAAGAAGGCACGTCGTGTATAATCCCTTCTTCTAACAACCTTTTATAGAATAGATCAATGGCACGTTATACTGGCCCAAAAGACAAAATCAGTCGCCGTTTCGGAGTTCCACTTTTTGGACCTTCCAAGGCACTCGATCGTCGTAACTATCCTCCAGGTCCTCACGGTCTCCGTTCCGGACGCCGTAAGAAGTCCGACTATGCGATCGCTCTCGGTGAGAAGCAGAAGCTGAAGTTCATCTACGGAGTGCTCGAGAAGCAGTTCCGTGGTTACTTCGCAGAAGCAAGCCGCCGTCGCGGTATTACCGGTGACCTGATGCACCAACTTCTTGAGACCCGTCTCGACAATGTTTGCTACCGTCTCGGTTTTGCGAATTCTCGTCAGTCGGCTCGTCAGCTTGTCAACCACGGCCACGTGCTCGTGAATGGCAAGAAGCTCGACATCGTCTCTTATCAGGTTCGTCCTGGTGACAAGATCCAGATCGGACCTCGCGCAAGCTCACAGCAGCTAGGCCTTCGCATGCTCGATATTACCCAGTCTGTCCCACTTATGGACTGGATTACCCTCGATCGTGATAAAATGGAAGGAACTGTGTCTCGTCTTCCTGAGAAGGATGACCTTGACGCACCAGTCAACCTCCAGCTCATCGTTGAACTTTACTCACGTTAAAGTTTACCGATTCCGAGTTTACTCGATTTTAAAAACTCCGTTCAGAGATGAGCGGAGTTTTTTATGTCCTGATCGCGACCTTTTTCGTGGTCAGATGACCATCCGAGACTTAGTTTTACCCCTTAGAAATCTTACCTTTATGAAGCTGAAATTTTGTGGTGCAGCTGGCACCACGACAGGCTCCCAGCATCTTCTTGAAGTCAACGGCCAGAAGATCCTTTTGGATTGTGGTCTCTACCAAGGACGTCGCGAAGACGCCTACGAGATCAACTGCTGCTTTCCGCATTTCGATCCCAAGACGATTGATACGGTCGTGCTTTCTCATGCGCACATTGATCACTCTGGAAATCTCCCGAATCTTACGAGTAAGGGCTTTGAAGGGAATATTTTTACGACGTTTGCGACCCGTGATCTTTGTCAGGTGATGCTCGCGGACTCCGCTCGCATTCAGAAGTCCGATACGGAGTGGGTCAATAAGAAGCGCAAAAAGAAAGGTCTCCCAGAAATCGAGCCTCTCTATAGCCAGCACGATGCTGAGCAATGTCTCCGTCAATTTGTGAACTTGGGTTACAACCGGAAGATGATGATCGGAAAAGGAGTTTGGCTCACTTTCATCGATGCGGGTCACATTTTAGGAAGTGCTCAGGTGCTTCTCGATGTCGAAGATGAGGATGATGGCGGCAAGAAGAAGCGCTTCCTCTTCTCGGGAGATGTTGGCCGTGGCAATAACGATCTCCTCCGTGATCCAGAAGGGGCCGAGGATATCGACTTCCTCCTGATGGAGAGCACCTACGGCGGGCGTGAGCATGAGTTGGGCACTGGAGCCGATGAGCAAGTCGCTGAGATTCTGAATCGGGCGATCAAGAAAGGTGGCAAGATCATCATTCCTGCTTTCGCGGTGGAGCGGACACAGCAGCTTCTCTACGTGTTGCACCAACTCTTTGAAGAGGGGAAGATCCCTGAGGTTCCAGTTTATGTCGATAGCCCTCTCGCGGTGAATGCGACTGAGATTTTCCGTCTCCACCCAGAGTGTTTCAATGAAGAGGTCTACAACTTCTTGTTTGAAAAGCGTAATCCCTTCGGATTTGAAGGGCTCACTTTGATTCGAGCAGTCAGCAAGTCGAAGGAGCTGAATGCCGACAACAAGCAGGCGATCATTATCACAGCCTCTGGAATGTGCGAAGCAGGTCGTATTCTTCACCATCTGCGGAACAACATCGAAGATCCTAAGAACACGATTCTTTTCGTGGGTTACTGCGCCGTGAATACTCTTGGCGCTAAGATTCGAAATGGCGACGAGAAGGTCCGAATTTTTGGTGATGAGTTTGAGCTGAAAGCCAATGTCGAAACGATGGACTCGTTTTCCGGGCACGCTGATCACTCAGAGCTCATGGACTACTTTGAGAGCATCAAGGGGCCAAAGAGTAAAGTCTGGCTTGTTCACGGTGACCAGACGCGCTCGGACGCACTTTGTGACGCCCTTCGTGGGGTGCATGGAGACAATGTCGAAGTTGCTGAACTTGGAACTGAGGTGACTTTCTAGATCATGAAGGATTTTTTACTTCTCGGACTGATCTCATCGCTCACGGCGGTGGAGCTAACGATGGATGACTTTGTCGTGCAGGAAAAAGAAGTCGGCTACTGGAGGGTTTCTGAGGGCGCGATTGTGGCGGGCTCAGCAACCGAAAAGGTGGCCTATAACACCTTCGCGAGCAGCAAAAGGCGCTACGAGAATTTTGAGCTTAGCCTTCAGGTGAAGCTCGATGCTTTTGAAAGTAAGAACCCCAATGCAGGGATTCAAATCCGGAGTGAACGGATCGTGAATCATCACGAGATGAAGGGGTATCAAGCTGATGCCGCAAAAAACTACTGGGGCAAAATTTACGATGAATCCCGTCGGAACAAGGTGGTCGGAAACTACCTTACCCCCGAGGCTGGGAAGGCAGTTCGTGAGGGCTGGAATAATTACCTCATTCGCTGTGAGGGGCCTCGTATTCAGATTTGGCTCAATGGTGTGCAGACGGTCGATTACACCGAGAAGGACGAAAAGATCCCGCTCGAAGGCCTGATTGCTCTGCAAGCTCATCGGGGTCCGAGCTTTGAGGCGAGCTATCGTAATATCCAAATCCGTGAGCTTCCCAAGACGGAAGGTATCATGACCTGGGAAAAGCTCGGCCCGAAGGCCGTGAAGAACTAATAGGAGCTGAAGACAGAGATCTAGGCGAGGAGTCCTTTCTTATGATGCGGCAGGCCGAAGTAGGCGTGGGCGTTGTGGTAGCAAATATTTCCTACGAGGTGGTTGAGGAGCTTGTGATCGTCGGGGAGTTTTCCGTCTTCAACATCTTGGCCGATGACGTTGCAGAGGATACGGCGGAAATATTCGTGTCTCGGGAAGGAGAGGAAGGAACGTGAGTCGGTGAGCATTCCGACGAAGTGAGAGAGGAGTCCTACGGATGAGAGAATGTTGATCTGATCTTCCATCCCTTTGATGGTGTCATTAAACCACCAGCCGGAGCCGAATTGGACCTTTGCGCGGATGGGGGCTTCCTGGAAGGAGCCACAGGCTGCGGCGAGGACAGCATTGTCGCGTGGATTGAGATTGTAGACGATTGTCTTGGGAAGCTTGTCGATCGCGGCGAGTGAATCGAGGAAAGTGAGAAGGGCTTCGCCTTGAGGCCAGTCGCCGATGGTGTCGAAGCCGGCATCTGGTCCAAGTTGGGCAAACATGCGAGAGTTTGGGCTGCGCTTGGGACCGAGGTGGAGCTGCATCGTCCAGTCACGTTCTGCGTTCCACTGGCCAACATGAAACATGATGAGCGCTCCGAAGGCATCTGTGTCCACTGGATTGGCGGGGTTGCCATTGCGGGCGTCTTTGAAGATGCGGTTGGCCTCCTCTTCTGTGCAGGGATTTGCGAGGGCATAGCGCATCCCGTGATCGGTCATCCGGCAGCCTTTTTCGTGGAAGAAGTCGTGACGGGCGCGGAGGGCGCTGAGGAGGTCGCTGAGGGTTTCGATTCTAGTCGAGAGTTGGTCGAGCCACGGATTTAAAAGGGCAGGGCGATCTACGAAGAGCGCCTTATCAGGGCGGAAAGTAGGATAGGTCTTCGTCGGGCAGTCTGAGGCATTTGCGACCTCATGATGATAGAGGTCATCGTTTGGATCATCGGTGGTGCCTACCGCGTCCACGTGGAAGCGGCGCATGAGTTCGCGTGCCGAGAAGTCAGCGTCTTGGAGACGTTCATTGGCCTGATTCCAGATTTCTTCGGCGGTGTCGGCGCTGAGGAGGGTATTGATTCCGAAGCAGCGACGCAGTTCGAGGTGGGTCCAATCGTAGAGTGGATTGCGCAGAGTGTTTGGGATGGTTTCAGCCCAGGCCTGAAATTTCTCGCGTGGAGATGCGTCGCCAGTGATGTGGGACTCGGGGATGCCATTGGCGCGCATGGCTCGCCATTTGTAGTGGTCATGACCGAGCCAGAGTTCGGTAACATTTTCCCAGCGCTGATCATTTGCGATCTCATCGGGTGGGAGGTGGGTGTGGTAATCGATAATCTGCTGATCTTTAGCTGACTCATTAAAGAGGCGCTCAGCGGTTTTGCTCAGGAGAAGAAAGTTGTCGTCGAGATAAGTTCTGGCCACGAAGGGAGCCTAGGGAATTCTCCAGAGTTGGCAATGTTCTGAGCGGAGTTTTAGACCGAGTCGCTTATCTTACTAGCGATCAGGAGAACGACGACTCCGATCGATATCAGGATAAGCCCCAGAAAAAGGGCTCCATTTTTATGATGCTTCCAAAGCACCCAGACTCCGGCGATGCCGAGAAAGGCACCGAGAGCAAGTGAGAGGAGGCCGAGAGCGGCAAGGAATTGGATAAGCATCGCTGGGGATGAGAGCATAAAAAAACGGCCCTGACGAATCAGGACCGCTTGAATGAGTTGTTCCGAATTAGTCGCGTGGGTGAGTCGCGCTATCGCTGGCTTCCATGATGTTGAGAACATGGTTTGCCAGAATTTCGAGCTGATTGTTGATATCGGTGTAGAGCATTTCGACTCGGATATCTCCCTCGGACATGCGCTTGATAGACTCCTTGTTGTATTTCTTACGCATGTTGTCGGTCTGATCTTCAAGGCTCTTGACTGAGGTGATGACCTCCGCAGGAACGGGCTTAAGAAGGTAATTGTCGACTGCGCTAAGCGCTTGTCCGACGACATCGGCAATCTCACCCACACGCTTGGTCTGGTGGTCTGAGAATTGGTGGCCCTTGTTGTATTTGCGCTCGATGAGCTTGATGAGGCGGTAGATGGAGTCTGTCGCTTCCTCGAGTTCAGCGACGATACGGACCATCGCGGCGATGTTTCCAGCGTGCTGCGGAGTGAGATCACGGGCAGAGCACTGAACGAGATACTCGGTGATGTCCTGCATCATGAGGTCTGCTTCTTCCTCCATCTTCTTGAGACGGGAGATTTCGGAAGAAAGGTCAGTTGCTGGATTATCGAAAGCCTTGCGGAAGCCCTTGAACATGTCTTGAGAGTGAGCAGACATCTTTAGAATTGCTCCCTCCGCTTCCACGATGTTGAGCTCTCCGAGATCGACAAACTTCTGAGAGATGTAGCGGAGGCGCTGAGTGTCGCGTGCTTTACCATCCTTCGAAGGGACCCATTTGGTGACAGCAGAAGCGATTTGGGGAACGAACCAGACGAGAATTCCGATATTTATCAGGTTAAACATGGTGTGGAAGATAGCGGTAGCGAAGGCGACTTCACTGGCACCCCATTCCTTCTTAGCCGATTTCATTCCTTCAGGGAGATGCTGGGCAACTTCCCAGACGAGTCTAGCGAAGGGGATAAAGACAATGAGCATCCATATCGTGCCAATCACATTGAACAAGAAATGAGCGCGCGCGGCTCGTTTGGCTTCGGTGTTTGCTCCCAGGGAGGCAAGCCAGGCAGTCACGGTGGTTCCGATGTTCTCTCCAAGAACGACTGCAGCAGAGATTCTGAAGGCTTCGTAAGGATCATCTGAAAACCAGCCTTGAGTCGCGCAAGTGATGGTAATCGCCATCGCGGCGGAAGAAGACTGGACAATGAGAGTGAGGATGATTCCCCCGATCATAAAGAAGATGTAGGAGAGGTATCCGTAACCACCGATCACGCTGATCCAGTGTCGAATGGCATCGACCGCGGTGGCATCCTCCATTTTTCCGATGCCGCTCTTTAGGTCAGGGACGGCATCTTTCAGCTCCCCGAGTCCGAGGAAAAGGAGGCCAAATCCGACAAGGAATTCACCGAAAGCCTTTGCGCGACCTTTGCCGATAAAAAAGACGGGAAAGCCGATACCAATGATGGGAATGGCAATCTTAGCAACGCTGAATTTTCCGACCGTTGCGACGATCCAGGCGGTAAGTGTCGTTCCGAGGTTTGCGCCCATGACGACTCCGATTGATTCGGTGAGGGTGAGGAGCCCGACATTCACGAAGGAAACGACTAGGACGGTAGTCGCGGAGGATGACTGAACGAGTCCTGTGGTGAAAGCTCCAGTGAGAACTCCCTTAAAGCGGTTTCCGGTGATGGATGCGAGGGCGGCGCGCATGCGCGCTCCGGCGAATTTTTGGACACCTTCGGACATGACTTTCATGCCGAAGAGGAAAATGCCGAGGGCGCCTAGAATTTGAAGTGCTGTTACCATATTGAGTTTTTAGATGGGCATCAACAAGGGGCTAAAATTGGCTACTCTGCCAGCAAAATATGACGATGAGGTGACAAAAATAACAGTGAAACAAGACTGTCTAAGTTGTCACAATCAATGAGTTGACTAATAGTCCAGAAGTTGCTCCAGATCCGCATTTGCGGGTGCGTTGCGGCGGAGGGCTTCTTGATAAAGTATTTTGGCTTTGCTGATCTTGCCAGCGCGCGCAGCCATGTAGGCGAGATTGAAGTGGGGTTCCCAAATATTAGGGTCGATCTTGATGGCCTGCTTGAAGTGGAATTCGGCTTCGGTGGCATTGCCCTGTTTGCCGGCCATGTTTCCGAGGAGGACGTGGGCCTGGGCATTTTCGGGATCGAGGCTGAGGGAGAGGTTGATCTCCCGCTCAGCTTCGGGAAAGAGCTTGTTCCGATAGTAGGCGTCGCCGAGCATTAAGTGGGCGAGGGGAATCTTACGATCTCCAGCGTAAAGGATGGCTTGCTCGAATTGTTTAGCAGCTTCCGATGATTCGTTGGCTCGGAGCTGGATGATGCCGAGGTTGATCATGGTATCCCACGCTGCTGGGTCTTCTTCGATGATCATTTCGAGCACGCCGCGTGCTGCTTCGAGGTCGTCTTTTTTAAAGAGCTTCGTGGCGACCTTATTGAGATCATCTTTTCGATCACCCAGCTCGCGGGCAGCGCGGAGGCGTTCCTTGGAGGAGGTTTTAAAACGATTGTTGATGGTGAAATCAGTGCGGATTTGGTCGATGACGGCTTCTTCCTCTTCGGTGATCTCAGGGACGAAGGAGTTATCGTATGCGGCCACTGCGAGCTTCCAGTCCGGATCTTCAAGGCCCATGCGCTTGGCTTGAGCGATGAGGAGTTCGCCCTTCTTCTTTTCGGCATCGATGGCGTTGCGTTGTTTTTTTGCGGTTTCACGCAGGGTCGCGAGTTCTTCCTTGGCGAGTTCGCTGAGATCGCCTGAATCGACACGTGCCATGATGTCGTCTTCCGCTTGTTTGAGTCGATTCTCCAAGGAGCGGATGCGGAGAGTTTGCTGGGCATTCTCTTTTTGGGCTTCGCGGATCTTGGCCTTGGCGACAGTGAGACCTCGCTGAGCGAGGACGATATCGTCCTTCGAAGTGTTAGCGTTATCCATGGCCGCTTCCATCTTGCGCTTCGCTTCGTTGAGTTCTTTGCTCAGCGAAACATTCTGAACGATGAGTTCTTGCACGCCATCAGTGGTGTTCATTTTCAAAAAGGTCGCCATTTTTTCCTTCTCAATAAGAAGGTCATTGTTCTCGACCTGAAGATCATTGATGAGGGCTAGTGACTGCTCGACTTGTTGTTCGAGGCCTCGTCTTGTTTCGCGCTCTTTGGCGAGGGTGGCTTCCATTGCTTTCATGTCGCGGCGGAGCGCGTCGATCTGGTCCTGTTGACCTTTGATAACCCGGCCACTGACCTGCCCCTGTTCTTTGATGGTTGTGGTAAGATCTCTCACCTTGCGTTGACTCTCGGCGAGGGCCTTTTGGGTGAAGTCGCGCTCTTGCTGGGTCTTGCGGAGGTCAGTCTTGGTCTTTCCAAGAGCAAGCGACATGGCATCGCGCTCGCGGCGGAGGCCGAGAATCTGGTTGTTGAGGGATTCAAGTTCCGTTCTCAGAGGGCCGGATGCGAGATCGTTTCGGGTTGCTTCGAGGTCCTTGAGCTTCTTGCGTCGTTTAGCAGCATTTGCATCCTTCGGATTCGAGGAAGCTTCGAGCTGACGCCTGAGTGCGTTGATTTCGCCTTGGACTTCATCGAGTCGTTCCATGCGATTGGAATCAGCGTCGCGATCAACTGGTTTGATGAGGGTGTTTCCTGACTTCTCACCCTCAATGAAAGGGCTGGATTTGTCGGGGCCTTCCTGCTGGGCCTCCGCTTTATCATAGATTTTCCCCATCGTCTGCCGAGTGAGATCTTGGCGCATCTTGACGAGGTTTGGCTCGTAGGTGGCGTGAGTGATCGCCAGAGTGTCATACATTGCTTTGGCCTTTTGGAGCTTGGCGTAAGCATCGAGGTATTTTTCCTTTTCAATAAGATTGTCGGCATCGCGGGAGAGGACCCAGCCATTGAAAAAAAGATCGGCGGGTTCCAGTTGGGCAAGCTCCTCGGGAGTTTGTGCGGCAAGCGGGGACAGGGATACAAGGCTCAGTAAAAAGAGAGCCGCTAAATGACGTAGGTGTGTCATGGGGCGGGGAAATTAGCAGAGAGAGCGCTGCTAGGAAAGAGAGGAAATTAGATCTGCTTTCGATCCAAGGTTGCGGGCCGACGCGGGTCGGAGGCTTGGAGGTGAGCGAGAGCGATGGCGAGAGCGTCTGCTGCATCAGAGGGAGGAGTCTCGGCGAGTCCGAGAAGGGCGCGGATCATGAAGGCGACTTGCGCTTTGTCAGCCTTCCCTTTACCCACGACAGCCTGCTTCACCTTGGTGGGAGCATATTCGTAAATGGGGAGGCTGAATCCGGCGGCGGCGATGAGGGTGGCGGCACGCGCGGCACCCATCGTGATGGCAGTCTTATGTGACTGGACGTAGATAATGCCCTCTACTGCGACTTCATCGGGCTCCCACTTGATGATGAGATTCTTGATGTGCGAGTAGATCGCATCGAGCGCCTTGGATTGAGGCATCTTTTGCGGGATAGAAATGGTGCCGTAGTCGAGCGCCTTCGCGGTGGCATGATTGCCCTCTAGAATCGCGAAACCAGTGTTTCGGATCGCGGGGTCGATTCCTAGAGTGCGCATGGCAGGCTTGGTCTAACGACGACGCCTTTTTCCGCCGCCACGCTTGGGCTTCTTGAACGACTTGATGGGCTCGGTGTCGAGAAGAGCGGTGTAGCTGTAGTCGAATCCTTCGAGGCGATCGCGCTTGATCTTCCTATCAAGGAAGCGCTCGACGGCTTCGGCATATTCAAGCTCATCAGCAGTGAGGAGGGTGAACGCATCACCTTCTTTTTCAGCACGACCGGTCCGGCCGATGCGGTGGACGTAATCCTCGGCGTTCTCAGGGACGCGGTAGTTGATGACGTGGGTTACGTCTGAAATGTCGATTCCACGGGCGGCGACATCAGTTGCGACAAGGATGTTATATTTCCCTTCCTTGAAGCCTTTGAGAGCTTTCATCCGGTCGCTTTGATTAATGTCGGAGTGCATCGCAGTGACCATATCGCCGACCTGCTCCTTGAGCATCATCGTGACCATATCGGCCTCCTTACGCGTGCGGGTGAAGATCATGACCGAGTTGTAGTCGGTCTTTTCGATGATCGCTTTGAGAAGTTCGTCGCGCTGGGTCATGGCGACGGGGTAGAACGAGTGAGAGACTGTCGAGGCGACTTCGGCACGTGCGATTTCTACCGACCCGGGATCGGTGAGGCACCAGTCAGCAAAGCCCTTAATGACGGGCGGCATGGTGGCTGAGAAGAAAAGAGTCTGGCGGGTTTGCTCGTCGTTATTCCAGGGGCAGACGCTGATGATCTTTCGCACCTGGGGGAGGAAGCCCATGTCGAGCATGCGGTCGACTTCATCGAGGATGAGGATCTTGAGCTTTCCGAAGCGAGCGGTGGCGCGGTAGAAATGGTCGATCAAGCGGCCTGGGGTAGCAACGATGATTTCAGCGCCTCCTTTGAGAGCTTCATCCTGTGCGCCGTAGCCGACACCACCGTAGAGGAGGGCGACCTTGCATCCGGTGTGTTTTCCGTAGTGCTCGAACTGCTCGGCGACTTGGTGGGCAAGTTCGCGAGTCGGTTCGAGGACGAGAATCTGAGTTCCGCCACCGGCTTCGATATTACAAAGCGAGGGAAGAGCGAAAGCGGCCGTCTTACCGGTGCCGGTCTGGGACGCGCCGATGAGATCTTTACCTTCAAGGATCTTAGGGATCGCCTGAGCTTGAATAGGGGTAGGATTTTCGTAACCAGACTCGGTAACGGCCTGTAATACGGGGGCGGATAGCCCAAGCTCATCGAAATGCATGGGGCGTGGTTAAGCGAAGTCGGGACTTAGCTCAAGGTTTGTATTCGAAATGAGTGCGATTGACGCTTTTCTAAAAGCTGCTTTCCTATCGGCGCAATGACGAGTGCTTTGGAATGTTTTTTGGTGGCGCTCCGGCTGGGGCTGACTTCGTTTGGCGGGCCGGTGGCGCACGTGGGCTACTTTCAGGAGGAATATGTGCAAAAGCGGAAGTGGCTCAGCGAAGAGCGCTTTGGAGAGCTGATGGCGCTGAGCCAATTCATCCCCGGGCCCGGAAGCAGCCAGCTGGGGGCGGCGATCGGGCATGAGCGGGCGGGGCTGTTGGGCGGATTTGCGGCGTGGTTTGGGTTCACCTTGCCCTCGGCGCTCGTGCTTCTTTTTGTGGCGATGGGGATTGGTACACTCTCAGGAGGCTATGTGCCTGGGATGCTGCATGGCATGAAGCTGGTAGCAATCGCGGTGGTTGCCGGAGCGTGGATGGGAATGCGGAGTTCGCTCGCGACCGGGACGCGGAAGTTTCTCATTGCGCTCTTTTCTCTCGTGATTCTCTATTTGATGCCATCGCCGTGGATGACGCTGGTGGTGATCGCGGTAGCGGCTTTAGTGGGAGTCTTTCTCCTCAATGCGGGTAAGCTTCCTGCAAAAGATGAGAGCAAGACGCGTGGGCTCGGTGGGATTCTAGCGATGGCGGTATTTTTCATCCTCCTCTTCCTCTCTTTAAAAGGGACCTCGAATAGCGATTGGCAGCAGCTCGGTGGAATCTACCGAGCGGGAGCGCTCGTCTTTGGAGGTGGGCACGTTGTTCTGCCGATGCTGCAAGAGACGATGGTCGATGGTGGTTTCATGGGAAAAGACGGAAAGGAAATCTTCCTCGGCGGCTACGGCGCGACCCAAGCAGTGCCGGGTCCAGTCTTCACCTTCGCCTCCTTTTTAGGAGGCCATACCCAGATTTTCGGAAATCCGTGGCTCGGTGCGGGCGCTGCGGTGGTCGCAGTTTTCCTGCCGGGAATGCTTCTGCTCGGTGGCACGATGAGCGTCTGGGGCCGTCTTCGTGGAAAAGAATGGGCGCAGAAAGCAGTCAAAGGCGCGAATGCCGCCGTTGTTGGAATCCTTGGAGTCGCCCTTATCAAGATGGCCACGGGTGGGGCTATCGGGGGCTGGCAAGATGTGCTCGGAGCAGTGGAGATTTTTCTGAATGGAGGCTGGCAAGACGCGCTCAGCGTGGTGGTGCTTTTTCTGATCCTCCAGAAAAAGTTCATCCCCGTTTGGGCGCTTGTCATTCTAGCTGCCGGAGTGGGCGCGCTGATTGGCTAGCCTTTAATCTCCAGTAGCATTTGCGCGTTGCTGGGGAACTTTTTCATAAAGAAAAGAAGCCGTTCCATCGCTTCGATGGGCTTGTGGCCTGAAAGACCACGACGAATCATGTAGAGCTTGTGGAGCGTGATCTCAGGGAGAACGAGTTCCTCACGACGGGTTCCCGATTTGAAAATATCGACGGCAGGATAGACGTAGTGCTCCGCGATCGCGCGATCGAGCACGAGCTCCATGTTACCGGTTCCCTTGAATTCTTGGAAAATGGCTTCGTCAGCTTTCGAGTTCGTTTGAATCAAAGCGGTCGCCACGATGGTTAAAGAACCAGCTTCACGGGTGTTCCGTGCAGCGGCGAAAAGACGGCGCGGCATTTCTAATGCACCTGCCACGATGCCACCGGATTGGTAGCCGCGGCCCTTGCTCTGACGGCTGCCGCCCATGTTATTATTATAGGCACGAGCGAGTCGGGTGATGGAATCCATCAGGACGAAGACGTGTTGCCCAGCTTCGACAAGGCGCTTGGCCCGCTCAATGCAGAGTTCGGCCATGCGGCAGTGATTCTGCGGAGAGTCGTCATTTGAACTCGCGTAGATTTCTGCATCAGGAAGCTGCCGACGGAATTCCGTGACCTCCTCGGGGCGCTCGTCTACGAGACAAATCATGAGGTGAATGTGCTCCTCGTGACGCTCTTGCACGGCCTCGGCCATGTGGAGAAGCATCGTCGTTTTACCAGAGCGGGGAGGGGAGACGATTAATCCGCGCTGTCCGCGGCCTACCGGAGCCATGATGTCTACCACACGAGTGGTGTAGCGATCAGGAGTGGTCTCAAACACGATCCGCTTGTTCGGATTCACGGCTTTGAGTTCCTCGAAAAAAGGAAGCTTGCGCGCCTGGTCAGCTGGAAGGTCATTGACCGTCGTGATGGTGGTCAACTGAGGTCCACGAGTGGAGTCGCGAGCCATCCCTATGATCCATACGCCGGGGCGCAAGCCATTCGTGCGAGCGATGTCGGGTGGAATAAAGACGTCCTGTTTATTCTGTTCGAAATTCTGATCGGGTCGACGAATGAAGCCAAAGCCCTTCGGTGCCATTTCAAAGAGACCTTTGACGGCGAACTCTTCACTGGTGAACTCGAATGGCTTACGATCTCGGTCTCGTTGATCGCGATCTCTATCGCGTCCACCTCCACCGTCGCGTCCGCCGCCCCCGCGAGGACCGTAGCCATCTTGACGTCCGCGCTGCTGGCCTCCGCCACCACCATTACGGTTACGACGGTTGTTGTTATTGTTACTGCGTCGGCGGCGATTGCGCTGGCGGCCTTCGCCTCCTCCAGAGTTTTGCTGCTGGGAAGTTCCCGGGGAATCGGAATCGGGTGGTGTCATAGGGTCTGTTAATCAGGAAAAAAGAAAGGGGAGTCGTTTTAGAAAGCCCGTGACTCTATTTCAAAAGAGTTTGGTCAGTTGAGATTCCTCCAAAAGGGGCCGGTTTTTCAGGATGCACAGCTCGGGTGAGTCGGATCGTGAACCTAACGGCAAGGTCATGGGGAAGCTCTCTAAACAGAGAGTTGGCGGAAGCGTGGGACGCTTACTACCTTCGACAGGAGGAGAGTGCTTTCTTATGCTCGAAAAATCAACGATTAATTGAACTCCTTCAGGAACATGAACTTTCGCAGGTTTTCCCTTGACGATGGGCTAAGTTTTCATAGCTTCCGCTTCCCGAATTAGCAGAATTATGGCAAGAGACATCATTATCCTTGAGTGCACTGAGGCCCGCGGCCTTGGCAAACCACCTTCACGTTACACCAGCACCCGCAACAAAAAGAGCCTGAACACTCCAGGTCGTCTTGAGAAGGTGAAGTTCAATCCCTTCCTGAATCGCCGCACCATCCACCGCGAGCTTCGTTAATTTAATTTACTAAAAAATCATGTCTGAGCCTAAGAGCATCCAGCGACGGATTAACTTCCGTAAGCACAATAAGTCGATGACCACCAAGCGTCTCGACCTTCCTTTCGAGAAGATCAGCTTCAAGAATCCTGAGATCCTCGCAAAATTCACGACAGACACCGGTCGTATCCTTCCCCGGAAGGTGACTGGAGTCTCTGCAAAGATGCACCGCACCATCACTCGCGAGATTAAGCGCGCGCGTGCGGTGAACCTCATCCGCTAGTCGGAGAGAGAGTTTCTTGCAGAAGCGCTAATTTCATCCAACCTGTCCGTGAACATCGGACAGGTTGTTTTTTTTGAAGGATGAGTGAACTAAAGGATACACAAAACGAGAGGGACGATCGCCAAATCGCGATTGATCGCGTGGGGGTTAAAGCCCTCCGCTTTCCGCTCATGGTGAAGGATAAGAGCGGTGCAAAACAGCACACGGTCGCCACCGTTGCACTCGCAGTTAATCTTCATCATCAATATAAAGGCACCCATATGAGCCGCTTTGTAGAAGTGCTCAATTCCCACGGGAACTGTCTCTCGGTCTGCGATATGGCGGGCCTTCCTGCTGCTCTCCTCGAGAAGCTCGAAGCTCAGCGAGCACATGTCGAATTCGAGTTTCCCTATTTCATTTCCAAGCCTGCGCCTATTACAGGGCAGGCCGGAATGATGGACTACCAGGTGAAGTTTGACATCGATGCTGAGAAGGACGGTGAGACCATCTTCATCGTCACGGTGATGGTTCCGGTGGCCACCCTCTGCCCGTGCTCTAAAGCGATCAGCGACTATGGTGCCCATAACCAGCGCGGTGTCGTGACTTACTCGGTTCGTTTTAAGAATCCTGTTTGGATCGAAGATCTCATTACCCGCGTCGAGCAATCGGCAAGTTGTGAACTCTACTCACTTCTGAAGCGACCTGATGAAAAAGCGGTCACCGAGCGCGCTTACGATAATCCCGTGTTCGTCGAAGATCTCGTCCGAAATGTCGCGCTCGCTTCAAATGAAGATGTTGAGCTGCTTTGGTATCGCGTTGAAGCCGAGAACTTCGAGTCCATTCACAATCACAATGCTTACGCGGTGATTGAGAATAAACTGGATCGCTGACCCCACACTAGAGTTCGATATCGGGATACGAGCCGAGGATCTTCACGACCGAGCAATGGATTTCCAACTCGGCGAGAGCCTTTTTGACATCGTCATCTTCACAGTGACCTGAGAGGTCGATGTAGAAAATGTATTCCCAATCCCGATTTTTTGAAGGACGAGATTCGATCTTCGACATGTTGATCTCAAAGGAATCAAATGCCTGAAGTGCTTTTACAAGCGAGCCCGGCTTGTCGTGGACCGAGAAGAGCAGCGAGGTGCGGTCTTTTCCAGTAGGGGGACACGTCTCTTCACCAATGACAAGAAAGCGCGTAGTATTAGTCGCTCGATCTTGAATCGAGGTCTCAAGCATCGTGAGTTCGCTGAGTTCCGCGGCGAGCGGACCACCAAGAGCCGCTGCGCCATCGGCGGCATTCTTTTTGGCAATGTGAGCCGCCTTTGTCGTAGAGGAAACTTCTACAAGATCTGCATCGGGGAAGTTTTGCAAAATCCACGAACGGCATTGTCCGAAAACCTGTGGGTGCGAGTAGAGTGTCTTGATTTCTTCACGTGGGATTGAAGCCATGAGGCCATTCTCAATGCGGAGGAGAACCTGCGCGCAAATCCGGAGAGGCGACTCCACAAAAAGATCAAGAGTGTGCGAGACCGCGCCTTCGGTGGAGTTTTCGATCGGGACGACGCCGTAATTGGCGTGTCCACGGGTGACGTGATCGAAGACCTCCGCGAAGTTCCCGAGTGGGTGGTATTCGACTGAGTGACCGAATTTTTTAATGGCTGCCTGATGCGTCCAAGTGCCTTTCGGCCCGAGGTAGGCAATCTTGAGATCATCCTCAAGAGCGAGCGCTGCTGACATGATCTCGCGATAAATAGCGTGGATCGATTTGTCGGGAAGGCGTCCTTTATTCTTTTTCGAGAGGGCGTCGAGTAGAGCATGTTCACGCTCGGGTGCGTAAATCTGAAGACCTTCTTTTTTCTTAATCTCGCCTACCTCGTGCACGAGATCGGCACGCTGCGAGAGAAGTTCGAGAAGGTCGGTATCGAGCGCGTCGATTTTTTTGCGAATGTCGTCGAGTGGCATTATTCTACTTCCTCAGAGGTTTCAGGTTTGGCGAAATCTTCTTCATCTCCCTCTTCGGGAGCTTCTTCGGCGAGGATAGCTTTGGGCTCTTCAACAGCGCTCAGAGCGAGCTGCTTCTCCGCATTTTCGGTGTTCTCCTCCTTCTCTTCTTCCAAGCCGTCGGGTAATTTCACTTGGCGAAGTTCTCCGATGTTGGGGAGGTCTTCGATATCGGTGATCCCGAAGTGCTCGAGGAAAAGCTCGGTAGTCGCATAGAGCAGGGGGCGTCCAGGGAGGTCGGCGCGCCCGTCTATTTTTACGAGTTCACGGTCGAGAAGTTTCTGAAGCATGCCATCGCAAGAGACTCCACGAACCGCTTCGATAGCGGACTTAGTAACAGGCTGGCGATAGGCGATCACCGCCAGTGTTTCCATCGCTGGGGCGCTGAGGCGCTCGGGCTTTCTACTTGGGAAAAGATGCCGCACAAATCCAGAGTAGTCAGCAAGCGTGTAGATTTTCCAGCCCTTGGCGCGTTCGGCGATCACGAATGAACGACCGGTCAGCTCGTAACTGCGATTTAGTTCGCCGATGGCTTCATTTATTTGCTCTTCCTTCGTTTTTGTTAAAAGGCCGATATCCAGTTTGCTTTCGGCGCTATCAGGAGCGGCCTGCAACTCGGGGTTCTCGGTGATTGAGTCATCTGAGAGTTCGGCAGCGCGCGCGCGCACGAGACGAGCGAGTTCAGAGGAAGGAAGGGGGGCTTCTGAGGCAATCAGAAGAGATTCTAGAATTGAGGAAAGATCCATCGGAGGGTCGGCAGATTAGGGTGCAAATTGAGGAATTCAAGACCCTGCTGAGCTCATCTTACGAAAGCCTGCGGAAAATGGGCTTGCGCACTGCCACCAAAGTGACTAATCAATGCCGCCTTCCACTCGGGAATGTTGGTCTGACAACAGCTTGAATGGAGCAATCACTTCACTTATCTCACGTATTCCCCCATGGCCAAGAAAGCTGCAAAAAAGAAAACTGCTAAAAAAGCAGTGAAAAAAGCTCCCGCTAAAAAAGCGAATAAAAAGGCACCTGCAAAAAAAGCAGCCAAGAAGGCTGTGAAAAAAGCGGTCAAGAAAGCATCTGCGAAGAAAGCAGCGAAAAAAGCGGTCAAGAAAGCATCTGCGAAGAAAGCAGCGAAAAAAGCGGTCAAGAAA
>JBDMZE010000033.1:0-2925 GCA_039769075.1 Akkermansiaceae bacterium
CACCGAATCGCCCCGGGGGCTCGCCTGAAAAGGACTCTCATGTTCCAGAGCAGCGATCACCCGATGATCCGCTTTCACTTCCTGCACACTCCCATCAGCAAGCCGGGTCACCTGGACGTTCCCTTCATTCACCGTCAGACTGGTCGATAATGGACTCGCGGAAACATTAAACTGCGTTCCCAAGACAACAGCTTCAGCTGAAGGCGTAATGACCCGCATGGGCTTGCCCTCCGGTTGGGGTGAAACATCCAGAGATAAATCACCCTCACGAAGACGAATCATCTTTCCAACGCCTCCATCTGAAATCGTGACGACCGCCGGGCCCGAGACCCAAACGCTGGAACCGTCTTCAAAAAAAAGTTCAGCCCAAGAGTCCAGAGAGGACACTTCGAGGGTCCCTCCCGTTAAGTCATTTCCAATTTCAAGACGGCCTTCAGCCTGTTCGCCATCAGCGATCCAAGTGACTGCGCCATGCAAATCAGCAATACGCGCAATGTGCTTCCTTTTCCTTTCTGGGTAGAAGAGAAAAACAACGAGCGCGATCAACACGAGCGCGGCAGCGGCTCCCATTGCCCACTGCCACTTCGGCCTGCTGGGAACTGTGGAAACTTCCGACTCCTGCTTCTTCTTAAAGCTGGAAGAGGCGTCACGCAAATTGGTATCGAGCCGGGCCTTAGCAGCGAACTTAACCCGCAGGCCCTGACTCCCTTTGAGACAGCAATCCAATTCCGCCATTTCCTCCGCGGAAATCGTGCCCAGAAAGTATCGATTACAAAGGTCTTCAAAATGCTCGTCCTTCATGATTCCCCCCCTTTCGCAATCAGTTCTTGCTCTACACACAGGCGGAGTTTTTCCCGCAGTCGACCGAGAAGTTTATAGAGGCTATTGACCGAGCGGTTTGTCCGTTGGGCTAGCTCGCACAAAGCACCTGACCTTTGATAAGGCATAAGAACAAGGCGTCTATTCTCAAGGGATAATTTCTGCAAACATGAATCCAGAGCTCTTCTCTCAGAATGAATCCTTTCAGAATTAGAATCGGGTGTGTCCTCTGCCAACAGCGCTACTGTTTCTTCGCTTAGAACGAGCCGATCACGTGCCACCGAGCGACGTGCATGCATTGCTTTGAAGCGGACGATCACTTTTGCCCAAGGAACAAATCCCTCCTCACTCTCGAGCTGATCCAGCTTATTCCACATCACCACACTAGCCTCCTGAAGGACATCATCTACTAATTCCCACGAAGGAAGCAGGGTGCGCAGAAATGCCCGCAGCTCAGGTTCATGCGCGACGAACATCCGCATAAATCCAGCTTCCTTCTCTTTATTCATGATCAGTAAATACGTCGACTTTCCCATTAATTCCCGGCCAATGATCAATCTGCCGGAAAAAAATCACTTTGTTTTCGACTAGGAATCGGATGCCACTCTATCAGGAAATTCCCTCAAGAGCGATCTCCGCCTCGCCGAAACGGTCGCACGGAACTCCCATCCGCTGTAACATTGCGAGATGGAGCCGGGACATTGAAGTCGAGCGACGAGGGGCCAGGTAGTGTCCGGTCTTGAGAGTTCCCGAACCTCCACCAGCCAAAAGAATAGGGAGATTTTCTTCTTCGTGAGCATGACCATCGGCAATACTTGAGCCATAAACGATCATGGAACTATCAAGAGTGCTAGTGCCATCGGCATTCTTGAGCTCTTTCAAGCGACCCAGAAAATACGCGAGCTGCGAGTGATGCCAGCGAGTCACCGAGTTATACATGCCAAGCTTCGACTTGGTGCTGTCCCACTTGGTCTTGCCGTCGTCGTCCTCGGTGCGGCCACTGGCATCTTTCCAATGCGATAGCGCATGCCAGGTCCCTTTCACCCCGGGAACAAAATCGAAGTAGCGATTGCTCTGCCCGTGATCGAGCATGAAGGTCGAGACTCGAGTGGCACCGGACCAAAATGATAGAGCCATCAGCTCGAGCATTTGGCGAACATACTCCTGGTGATCAGCGGGAATCCCCGCGGCGGGCCGGGTCAGAGTATCGGTAAGCGCCTTATCGTCTGCAATTCGTTGGGCCTGGTCTTCCGCGAAATCGAGGCGCTTCTCCACGGCGCGCACCGCGTCGAGGTATTCATCGATCTTACGAGTATCCGCTTTGCTCGCGCGACGTTTTAGACACCTCGATTGCTCTAGGACAAGATCAAGAACACTGCGATTCAAAAAGCCCTCACTCGCGCGCCGAAACAGCTTATCAAAGATGGCCCGCGGCATGGTCTCACGAGCCGCAGGGACATCACGACGCGTCCACGAAAGACAATTGCGCGGCAGACTTCCGGAGAAACTCCCCTCGCCTGCAGTACTCAATTCCAAGGAAGGTAAAGGCGTCGAATCGCTCAGATGCTTTGCCACAAGTTGATCCACGGAAGGAGCCCCCACATCATTCTTGCGATGATCATACGAGCCGCCAGTCAACCAGGTCGCCGTTCCCGCTCCATGACCATTGCCACGGGGAGTCCACAGATTCTTGGTCACGACGAGGTCGTCCTTGAATTCCTCCAGTGGTGCCATCCAACGATTGAGTTTTTGCAACTCGCCCGCAGGGCCGACCTTCTCGGGTTCCCAACTTCCTTCGGCACTTCCATTCGGAAAGTAGAGATAGGCCAATCGCGGTGGCACACCGGGTTTGCCAAGAACTGCCTCCGGGGCCCCAAAACTCTCCATGGCAGGAAGTGAAAGACAGGCTCCCATTCCTCTCAAAAATGCGCGGCGATTTGGATTACTCTTCATTGGATTTTCCCACGGAAGCGGGAGGTAGGCGTTTCATTCTAAAAGGATCACTCGCGGTGATAGCGAGCACCAAATCACCGAAGCGATATCCGGTCGGTTTCAGTTTCTCGGCGATTTCTCTCACTGTGGCTTCATCGTAAAACTCGAGCTGCC
>JBDMZE010000003.1:0-14760 GCA_039769075.1 Akkermansiaceae bacterium
AGGCGACGCCATTTTGCATCGGTGGTGTGAAGATCTTTCTCGGGGATGGAGAGGCTCGATCCTGCGGGGAGGCCATCGGAGAACGAATGAAAACGAATTTTACGATCAGGGGTGACTTCCTGGACGAAAAGAAAGGGGAGCGCTTCCTTTCCCGTGTTCTCGATATGGAGGGTCTCGGAAGGATCGACCCGGAAAGTGACCGGGAGTT
The DNA here is from genome assembly GCA_039769075.1 of Akkermansiaceae bacterium. Lineage (GTDB taxonomy): Bacteria > Verrucomicrobiota > Verrucomicrobiia > Verrucomicrobiales > Akkermansiaceae > SW10. Next base: position 209 of record JBDMZE010000003.1, read on the forward strand.
CAAAATTGCCCACGCCTCGGTAGAAAAGGTAATCTTCATACTCTTCGCCGATCTTCAGGACATTCGCTTTGGAGTTGCGAGGACGGAGCCAATTGAGGGTTTCGCCATTCTTAAATGAGAGGCCGCGTGAGGCATCGGGGGCGAGGACATCGACATCCCACTTGATCTGTCCGTTGAAGGAAGTGGAAAAATCGATTCCGCCTGCGTCTTTAAACTGTGCGTCAGTGGGAACTGGATTCGGTTTGACGATCTTGGGAACGGTTTCGCCACCGGAGCGCTGGGGATACCACTGATTGATGGAGCCGCCATTGAAGCCGACTTCGACGGAGGCCTTGAAGGGCTCGTCAGAGTAGAAATAGATTACGGGGGTTTCCATCTTGATGGTCACCTTTTTCAGCGGACGGTGGACAAAGAATCCTTTGCCCCCGTAGCCCATCGGGCCGGTATTCATCATGCCATCGTGTGCGTGGACGAAGCGGGGGAGGAGTTCTTCTTCCCGGTTCAACCCGGCGAGAAGAACGCCATCGGAACCCGAGACGGAAGTGAAGGTGCCCCACTCATGGAGAGTGTAGGCGGAGGAGGGCCCGATGAGGGCGACGGCGGTTAGTGCGAGTAATTTTTTCATCGTCGGTTTTTGGTCAAGGGTGACCCTAACACGACTTTTGAAAAAATGGGGCTTCGGCCCCGTCATTTTACCGGGCTTTTACAAAGTGCGGGAGAGCTAAAAATACTTCGCGATGACCTCTTCTTTGGGGGGAGCTGAGACGAGAGAGCCCACAATCATGGCAGTAGCCCCGATGAACCACATAATCGCGGCGGGGGTGACCCCTCCGAGGATGTGAAGTTCTCCACCGAAGCCTGACATGGAGAAGAAGATGACCCAGCTGACAAAGACCGAGATGACGCAAGCGTAAGCGCCTGTTTTTGTTGCTCGTTTCCAGTAGAGGGCCGCGATGACGAGGGGCGTGAGGGCGGCAAATCCAGAGAATGACCAAATGGCGAGTGAGAAGATGTGCTGTTTCTCTTGCTGGAGAAGGACGAGCGAGATGAGGTAGATGATGAGAACAATCGCGACGATGAATGCTCTGGCCATGAAAATGGTCTGCTTGTCGGTGTAGGTTTTCTTCGAGTTGTGCAGGACGATGTCGTTTGTGAACATGGTGCCGAGGCAGAGGAACTGGGAGTCGAGCGAGGACATGATGGCGGCAAGAATCCCGGCGGTGACGAGGCCCACGATGAGGGGGGCGGAGACGAGTTTTCCGACCATCATGGAAAGGACGATGGCGGGGTTTGTGCCTTCGGGGATTTGACCGGTGGCCCAGATGCCGATGAGGACGCAGGGGACCCAGACGATGGCGATGCAGAGCGGGTGGGCGATGACGGTGAGCTTGAAGCTCTTGGCGCTCTTCGCGGTGAGCCAGTGCTGGAAGAGGTGGGGGAACATGCCGACGCTGAGCGGGATAAACATGTAGGTGAGGAAGGTGAGTTGGGAGATGCCTACTTTACCATCGACCGTTCTGACCTTGTGGCTGTCTTTGGCTTGCTCAATGGCTTGGGCAACTCCGCCGAGTTTTTCTGAGATGAGGTAGAAGGCTAAAACACCCATAATCATGAAGACAATGGTTTGAAAGGTATTGGCCCAAGCGGTGGCTCGGGAACCACCGGCGAAGATGTAAGTGAGGACGACGATGCAGATGATGAGGCCGGTGAGCCAAGGTGGGACGCCTCCATTTGCAGTCCACTCGGGAAAGACTCCAGGCATGGGTCCTTTTGCTTTGGTTACTCCTTCGATGGTCTTGGCTGCTCCGATCACTCCGATGAGGAGGTAGGGGATGACAAGGAGGACGAGGATGGGAAAGAGGAGGTAGCCGAAGGCACTTGATTCAAAGCGGGCGCGGAAATATTGGATCTGCGTCACGTAGCCGTAGCGCTTGCCGATGGCCCAGAGCTTGATGCCAATCATGAAAAAGCAGGCCGCATGGATCAGTCCCGATGAAGAGGCCATGAGGCCATAGGTGCCGATTCCGGCTCCGAAAGCCTTGCCAGTGGAACCCACGAGCGCGAAGGCGGTCATCGTGGTGCCGAAGACGGACATCAGGAGCATGAAGGGCCCTATCGAGTGGCTCGCTACGAAGTAGTCCTTCGAGGTGCCGCGGAAGAGGGTTTTGGAAAAGAGAGCGAGCCCCAGAAGGAGCGCGAGGTAAATGCAGATGACGATGACGGTGGTCATAATAACTTAGTTGTTGTCGTTTCCTTCTGCCCATTCCTCAAGATGAGTGGGCCAAGCGAATTTGGTCACGAGCGCCCAGAAGCAAGCAGCGGCAACGGAGTAGCAGGCGTGGTAAAAAAGTCCGATGGGCATGAAGCCGAAGGCGAGGTCTGCTTTATCCCAATTCCAGACGTCTTGATGGAGCACTGTTAAAAGCAGGAAGACGGCGATGATAATCCAAGTTTTCTTCATAGGTGTCGTGAGGCTACCGCTAGTTTTACGAAAGCCTTTCAGTGTGTCGACTTGAATGTGCGGAACGGGCCTTGGTGATTGTCTGTTGAGCGAGGTGGTCTAGCTTCTGTCATTGAGTATGAGTGAGGAGAAAGAGAAAAATGTGAGCGGCCGCCTCCGAGCCGAAGATCGGCGTGGGCGGGTGGTGGAGTCATTTTATGGCGATGACGTGGGTAAGAGGGTGGCTGAGGCTCAGGCCCCGCCCAATCCTGAGGAACAGTGGGAAGAAAAGAAGACCGGGCGCTGGGGCGGAATCCTGATGATCACGCTTTCACTTGTGCTCTTAGGGATTCTGGTGGGCGTGGTGATGAACTATTTTTTCGCAGAACAGAGCCCCGCTGCGCAGGCTCGCGCGGCGGAAAAATCTGAAAGAATCATCGGCCCGCTTCATTTTGGAGAAAAGACTACACCTGAGGAAATTAAGGTCTCCATCACCGCTACGGTGAAGGGATTCATGGAAGCGAAAAGCCCGGAGGAAGCCTCCCATTTTGTCTTGGGAGGGGTAAAAAAAATTCCGCTCATGAAAGAGTTTGCGAGCCGGGTTGGCGAGATTTCTCCCGCTGGATTTGGAGAGCTCATTGAGCTCAAGGCAGGAGCCTTTGGCGGAGTGCCGATCCAAGTTGCAGTTGTGTCCGAGGCAGATGGGAAAAGCGCATGGAGATTCCTGCTTGTTCCGATGTCAGATCGTTACCTGATCGATTGGGAAGCCTCGGTCGCTTATGGCGAGATGTCTTGGAAGGCCTTCCTCAGAGAGCGGCCTACCGGACAGACTTGCTTAAGAGTTTATCTACACCGTGATCACCATCAGCCGGGTCTCCCTACCGAGGCGGAGAATGATTTTTATCGGGTTCAGGCGAGAGTCGAGAAATGGGCCCTCGTTTCTTTTGTTGGAAAGGATTCTCCAATAGCAGAAGAGCTTAAAAAAATAGTCCCTCCCTCAAGTTCACAGCCTGTTAGAATCGTCATGAAGTGGGATGAAGATAAGCTAACCAGTGAAATTGTCGGTATCCGCCATAATTATTGGATCAACCTGAGTGAGTATCGGGCTGAGCTTCTTCGCGACGGAAAATCGCCCTAGCAGTGGATTTCTGGCATCTTTTCTCATTGAGTTTGGCTCCGAGCTGTTTTAAAAATGTGCCTATCTGCGTGGCAAAGGGCTGTTATTGTCCCACAGTTTGTGTCTTTTTCTTCAGATCTTAACCTTGAAATTATGAACTTCCGTCATTCTACCTTTATCGTTCTGAGCCTCAGCGCCTTGGCAAATGCCTCAGTGGTTAAAATGAATGAGGAGGGAATGCTCTACTCGGAATCCTCTGCTCTGGCTAATCTGCAGATCGATAATCGCAGTAGTCTCGTCTTTCCCTCGAGGAACCTCGTCGGTTTCACGATTAACGTGAACTTTCAGGGGGTGGCGCCCTCCGCCTCGCAGCAGGCTGCTTTCACCAATGCGGCCGCAGCGTGGATGGGTCGAATTTCTGGCTATCGCGGAGCGATGTCTGTGCCTTCGATCACGATCAATGCGACGGTCGAACCTGACGACGGAGTGGGAGGAACACTCGGCTCTGCCGGTCCTAACTTGGTGAGTATTCAAGATGAAGATGGAGTGGCAGGAGGCGCGAGATTTGCTCTTGTGACGGAGGGATCGATGAATTTTGACTCTGCCGATATTGACAACCTCGAAGCAGGGGGCTCTCTCGGAATTGTCATCGAGCATGAGATGGGGCACGTCCTTGGAATCGGCACATTATGGAATACCGATTCCATTGGAGGAGTTTACGCCGGAACGCAGTCACTCTACGTCGAGAACTCGGGTCAATTCACCGGAGCCGGAGCGGTCAACCAATGGCAGACGGAATTTGGCCAAGCTGATGCCTTTGTCCCTGTCGAGCTTGGTGGGGGCCCTGGAACTGCGAATGGTCACTGGAATGAAGTCGACAACGGAGCTAGTCTTACCGGGATCGCACAGGTCGGAGCACCCGCCAATGACATGCGCAACGAGCTCATGACCGGATGGCTAAATTCTCCGGCTTTCGTCAGCCAAATGACTCTCGAATCGCTCGGAGACATTGGTTACACCGTGATTCCAGAGCCATCTTCTGCACTGCTTGTGATTCTTGGCTTGGCCTTAGGGGTTCGCCGCCGTCGCTAGGAACTTTTTCCTGAATCTACAGAGAAGTATCGGCTTGGTAAGACACCAGTCGATAGTAATAAACTTTTTGGTTGGGATCTTTATCGAGCGTCACTCGTGTTGTCGCGTTTGGGGTGGGATCGAGACTGAGCGGGATGGCAGCCCAATTTTCGAGATCGGAGCTTTTTTCGATTTGGTAAGTCTTGCTCTTCGCCCAGAGCCAGGAGAATTTCATCCCTTCTTGGGAGGCTGTGATATTGAACTCGGGTGGGGTTTCCGGGAGAGGTCTCCCTATCAAAGAGGGGCTTCCGGATTCACTCTCAAAGCCGGTTGCTGTGAGTCTGAGTTCATTTTCGATGAGTGAGATCTCAGCCCAGCCCCAGTAGCCGCCAGATAAGGTGTCGACTGAGAGGCCGACGTAGGTTCTTCCCGATGGGGAAAAATTTCCCCGGATCGTCTTTGCCCCGATGAGATCGCTTTCGGCCCGGGCGAATTCTCCAAAGACGAGCTCGTTCGGGTGAAACAGAAAGTGCTTGGGCTCGGTGCCGGGAAGTGTTGCCGGAGCATCGAAGATCCCCTGATATCGAGCATGAAGAAGGATCGGAGTCTCAGCGGGATCATCTCGATAGTGAATATGGGTCAGCCCCACCATCCGAAAGGAGGTCACTTGGATGTCTGGCTGGGAGTGCTTCAGCTCATCGATTTTAAAATCCACCTGGCCGTCTTGGTTGATGTCAAACTTGAGCCCTTCTTGAACCAGAGGAGGCTCTGGATAGGTTTTGATGAAAGGTGAGGCAAAGCTCGGAGTCACTTGAGAAAGGAAGATGCCCGCAAGCAAGGTCACCTTGGACAGGTGTGAAGAGGTAGAAAAGTACTCTCGTTTCACTATTTCATGATGAATCTACTTTAGGAGGAGATCAATATGATTAGTCGGGGACTTCAGCCGATCTGCTGAATCGCTAGGCTTGCAGTCACGCCGGAGAGTTTATTGACTAGCGTAATTGTTACCGAATCTCCTCCGCTGGGAGATCCTACGTCCGATCCTCAAGCCGATCACCCGGATTGTGGTTGGGTTGATTGCCATTCCGATTTTCCGTCTTTTTCTGAAGCACGAACTCCGAGGAGCGAAGGTCGAGGAGGAGCCGGAGCATGACTTGGAGCAGTGGTTCCGGGCGGCGGTCATCCTCTTGGTGGCGACGGCGAATATGGAGCACTATATTTTCGGCTGGGTTCCGCTGGATCTTGAGGGTGGGCAGGCCTGGGTGGGCGTCTTTTTTCGGCTTCTTCTGGTGGTGGGTGTGACCGAGCTCATGCCGGATCAGGCCCTCTTTGGGGTCATCCATGGCGGGGCCTTTGAGTTTCCGGTTGGGAAAGGGATGTGTCGTAAGCTCTGGGAGGAGAAAAAAGAATGGGCTGAAAAAGTCGCGTGCAAGCATCTCAATCGGTCGAGTCCCGTGCTTGCGATGATGTCAGCCATCTTCGGCGGAGAGGCGGAGAGGCGGAGAGGCGGAGAGGCGGAGAGGCGGAGAGGCGGAGAGGCGGAGAGGCGGGGACGGTGGACTCTACGATTGGCTGGGTCTGCTTCACGCTCGCGATTATTCTGTATCTCATTATAGCGCTCATTACCTCGGCTGATAAAGCAGGTGACTTGATCGGAAGCTTTGATCGGGCGGTGGCCGAGCACCGGGAAGATCTTGTCTAGGAATTCGTAGAGGATGAGGCTTCTATTCCAGAGGAAGAGCTTTCTCCATCGCGGAGATGAAGGTCTCGCTGTCCTTCATCAGGCCCTGAAGCATGCGTCCTTTTCCGATGAGCAGCTTGGGCATCTTGATGTTTTTGGAAACGAGTTGGCGGTAGTCATTGGCGTTGGAAAGGAGGATTCTTTCGATCCTAGGATCTTTGAGCGCGTTCTCGAGTTCCGCTGAGCCGATGATGGCGGCGACTTTTTCCTGAGCGACAGCCGGGGTGAGAATGGGCCGGGAGAAAAGGAGTTCGTGGACTTCCTTAAAGGCCTCGGGTTTTGCGATCCAGCTCGCGAGCGAGAGTCGGGCGAGCTCGCAGGCGTAGTCGTGATCGTGGACCCTTGGGGGAAGGTGACTATTGCAGGCCCGGTTGAGCGGGCAGGGCTGTAGGATGATGGCGATGCCTCTTGGGTGCTTCGCTTGGAGCTTCTCAAGGTCACTCTCGAGGTCGCGACACGAGGCACAGGTGTAATCGAAGTATTTTACGAAAATGTGCGGGGCATGGGCAGATCCCAGATAGGGCGAGTCACCAAGAATGATTTTTTTACCGACCCCCATATCTACGATGCGCTTGTCGGCGGGCGCTTCGATGGATTCGTCTCCCGAGATCTTTTCTTCGGAGATGAGGTAGCCTTTTGGCTCAGGCCCGAAGATCTGGCCGAGAAAAAGAATGGCTAATCCCAAGGACGCTAGAACCAGAGTGCTTGGGAGGACCTTAGCTCCCGGAAGAGCGCGCCAGATCGCAATCGCGGTGAAGATCCCGATGAGATGAGTGGCGAGGCACCACGGGCAGAAAGACTTGATGACGAACATCTGAAGGCCGCTAAACCAAAGAGCCGCTCCGATTAAAAGGAGTGCAATCGTGACCAGAATCTCACGCTGTGGTTTGAAGGTCAGCCCGATGATTCCAAGATAAAGGAGAGTAGAAAAGGCGCTCACGGGAAGGCCAAGCAATTGCGACCATTTCGATCCGAGAACATTGGCGCAGCCACCCTCTCCACCGCATCCCTTGATCGAGGTGATGGTGCCATTGAGCTTTTGAATGAGGAGATAGGCGCTGATCGCGAGGCCGATGAGGGCGAGCACGCGGACGAGTGCGAAGGAGGAGCGCTTCATGTGGGGTAGTATGATAAGAAAGGGCGATCTTGGAAATAAGGAAGAGGGTTTTCCTCCGTCCTGTTCGCGTTGGCTGGTCTTCTTTTTTGACAGAGCCCGCGTGCCTCAGCATGGTGGAAGGCGGTGAAAGACGATGATTCAAGCGAGCAATTCCATTGCAATGGCGGAACCTACTCATTCTTGGGAAACCCTAGGCCCCAGCTCGTCGTCTTTCTGGGGATCTGGGTCTTCTATGGGTTACCGTGGATCGCGATGGCCTACTATTTGAAAGAGCTTACGATGTTCTTGATCGATACCGATATCTCGCTGTCATTTGGAGATAAGCTCTTCCTGTTTATTGATTTAGTCGTCTGGCTGCCTTCTCTGATCGTCGTGGTTCAGGTGACGAGGTATTTTTTTAAAAGGGCACCTAAGAACGACTCCGGCCATCAGCCTTGATCTTCTCAAGTTCGGCAATCAAACGGGCGAGGATCTTAGGGTGGTCCTTTGCGACGTTCGTCTTTTCAGCAGGGTCTTTCGAGAGATCGTAGAGCTGGAATTCAGGGACTTTGTCGTTGGTGAGGGTTTTCTCGACTTTGGTGTTCCTCGCAGATTTTTTGGCGTGTTTGGTGAGTTTCCAATTTCCGGAGCGGTAGCCGTTGTTTCCGCGTCCGCCATTATCTTGCTGGACGAGGTGGGTGCGGCCTTGGGCGTCGGCTTTTCCGAGGAGTGCGGCGGAGACATCGAGGCTGTCTAGGAAAGCGTCGCCGGGGATCTCAGTGCCGGTAAGTGCTGCAAGGCTGGTGGCGAGATCAATGGTGCAGACCATTTTCTCGGAGGTGCCAGCGGGGATTTTTCCTTTCCAAGAGGTGATGAAGGGAGTGCGGGTGCCGCCTTCGTAGAGGGAATATTTTCCACCTTTGTAGGGGCCGGCGGCTTTGTGGTTACCGATTTTCTCAAGCGCTTCGTCTTTGTAGCCATCGTCCATGACAGGGCCGTTGTCCGAGCAGAGAACGATGAGAGTGTTTTCGGTGAGGTCGAGGCGGTCGAGGGTCTTCATGATTTCTCCGACGGTCCAATCGAACTGGACGATAGAGTCCGCACGGAAGCCGTGAGGAGTGACGCCTTGGAAGCGCTCATGTGGGATGCGTGGGACGTGAATGTCGTGTGATGCGTAGAAGAGGAAGAAGGGCTTGTCCTTGTTCTTCTCGATGAACTCGTTTGACTTTTCGACCCATTTGTCGGCGAGGTCTTCATCGCGGAAGCGGGCCTTGTGTCCGCCGGTGTAAAAGCCGATGCGGGAGATGCCATTGTGAATGGTGGAGTTGTGACCGTGGGACCAGTCCATCTTGAGCGAGTCGCGATGAGTCTTACCGGTGGGGTGATCAGGGGAGGGCTTTTTGTTGCCAACCCAGAGTGGGTCGGCGGGGTCGAGGTTGAGGACGCGGCTCTCGGTGACGTAGACTTGGGGGACGCGGTCGTTTGTAGTGGGAAGGAGGAAGTGATGCTGAAAGCCGATCTCGCGTGGCCCCGGCTTGAGCTCGCCATTCCAGTCTGGACCTTTTCCTTTTTCACCAAGGCCGAGGTGCCACTTGCCGACGACGCCGGTCTGGTAGCCCGCCTTTTTCATGAGGTCGGGAAGAGTGAAGGTGGCGTCATCAATGATGAGGTGGCCGTTCGGCGGAGCGATGCCGGTGCCGGGCTTACGGAAGGCATAGATGCCGGTTAGGAAAGAATAGCGGGTCGGGGTGCAGGTCGAGGCCGAGCAGTAGCCGCTCGTAAAGCGCTGACCACCTGCTGCAAGCTTGTCGATATTCGGCGTCTTAAAGGTGGCGGCTCCGTAGCAGGAGAGGTCACCGTAGCCGAGGTCATCTGCCATGATGACGATGACGTTTGGTTTGTCAGCGGCGAGGCTGAGTTGGGCGAGACCAAAGAGGAGAGTTGAGAAGAGTTTCATGGTAAGAGATGCTTTAGGAGAATGTCTCCTAATTAGGATGCGGTGCAAAGGAAGAAGCTCCTAGTGGATGAGCAGGGTAAAAGGCTCCTTGGGCCGGGTGGAGTCACGATTAGGCTCATTTCTTCTGGGATCGTTTAAATCCTACGGAAGGGTCGAGCACCTTACCAAGCTTGGGAGGGGTGCGTGCTTCTTTGCCGAGCGCGATGAGCTTGGCCAAAAGGTCGGGGTGCTTTGCGGCGACATTGTTTTTCTCTTCGGCATCTTTGCTGAGGTCGTAGAGCTCGAAGGGCTTTCCTTTGCCTGGGCGGATCGCTTTCCAGTTTCCTTGGCGGATGGCGATGCTTCTGGGGTCTTCCCAGTAGAGGTAGTCGTGCTGCTGTTGTTCGCCTTTTCCAAGGAGGGTGGGGACGATGGAGAGGCCATCGGTGTCTTTTCGCGCGCTGGTGCCGGCGATCTCTGCAAGCGTGGGCATGATGTCGGGGAAGTAGCCGAGGTAGTCGGAGACGGTGCCGGGTTTGATCTTGCCGGGCCAGTTCGTGATGAAGGGGATGCGGAGGCCACCTTCGTAAAAGTTGCCTTTTCCACCGCGGAAGCGCTGGCCATTTTGCGGGTTGAGGTTCGGCGCGAGAAAGCCGTGCGGGTGCTTTTTGTTTTGAAAATAGGGTTGGCCTCCATTGTCGCCGCAGAGGAAAATGATGGTGTCTTTTTCGATCTCAAGCTTCTTGAGAAGGGCGCGGACTTCACCGACTTGGCGGTCGATCATTTCGACCATGGCGGCGTAGATCTGGGCATCTTGAGTGCCTCGTTGATTGCTGGCGTCCCATTTTTTATCTTTGTATTTGAGGTAGGCGGGATCGTCTTTGGGCATTCCCCAGTGTCCGTGCGGCGGGGTGTAGGGAAGGTAGGCAAAGAAGGGCTTCTTCTTGGAGCCGTTCTCTTGGATGAAATCGAGCCCGGCCTGATGGATGAGTGAGTGGGAAAAATTCTCTCCTTTATAAGGGTCGCCGGTGTTTCCTTTCAGCGGCACCTTTTCGGAATTTCGAACGAGATATTCCGGGTAGTAGCTGTGAGCGTGGACCTGGTGGTAGTAGCCGAAAAAGGTGTCGAAGCCCTGCTTCTCGGGAACTCCAGTGGTGCCGACATCTCCGATTCCCCACTTACCAAAGCCACCAGTGGCATAGCCTGCTTTTTTAAGAACGGTGGCGATGGTGGTCTCGCCTTCCGCGAGAGGAGTGCCGCCGCCATTCGAGCGGACGGGAGTGTGGCCGCAGTGCTGGCCGGTCATGAGGACGCTGCGGGTGGGGCCGCAGACATTTGCTCCTGCGAGCATGTGGCTGAAGCGCATTCCCTCGGCCGCGAGCTTGTCGATATTGGGTGTCTTTAAAATGGGATGGCCCATACCGGACCACTCGAAGTAGCCCCACTCGTCGAGCATGATGTAGACGATGTTCGGCTGCTTCGCTGCGCTTGCAGGGAAGGCCGCGAGGGCAAAGATAATGAGGCTCTTTACGAAAGACTTAAGCATGATGACAAAGCTTAGGGCGGTTGGGCCATTTGGCCATCTTTTGGTGAAGCCTTCGGGGAAAGTGGATTTTGTTAGGTAAAGTGTTCTTTACAAGAGTTTTACAAATCATCCCTGTTCCACTCACACGGAGTTTACAAAGCGGGGGTAGCTTTTCTTACATACACATGAAAAGACTGACTCCAAAATCACGAGCCCTCACCGGAGGAATTCTTCTTTTGAGCATCTCATTGATGACGCCCGCTCTGGCTCAACTTGTCGACGAGACTCAGGTGACGCCGACTGTCCCAAGTGGGACGATTGGAAAATCTCTCGATGAGCAGGTCGGTGCGGGACGTGGAGATAGCGTGACTCCGCAGTCTTCGATCTACCTCATTCAGCGTGACCCGGCGCGTTCCATCAGACGTGGACGACAGCTTTTCCAGCGGAAGTTCACTTCTGCACAAGGTCTCGGGCCTCGCGTGAATCCTCATAGCTCAGGAAACATTATGTTGAACCCCGCATTTGGAGCAGGACTGAGTGAAAGCTGTGCCGCTTGTCATGGACGCCCCCGCGGGTCAGCCGGGTTCGGTGGAGTGGTAGCGACTCGTCCGGATAGCCGAGACTCTCCGCATTTGTTTGGGCTGGGTCTCCAGGAAATGATCGCGGATGAAATGACGCAGGATCTCCGAAGCCTCGTTAATGAAGCGCTTCTCAAACGAGCCGCCGAAGATTCGGCCGATGGAGAAGTGCCTGAAAAAGTAGGCTTTAAAAAACGAAAATCTCAATCTGCGCAACGTGATCGTGGTGGTGGTAGTAGCCATGGTCATAACCGTGGTGGGAGCAATCGTGGCAAGCCTGGCGCCAAGCCCACAGACCCTGAAGAAGAGGAGCAGGGTGAGGCTGGCGAGAATGTCGTCGTAAGACTCCGCTCAAAGGGAGTGGATTCCACCTCGCCTTATGGCCACGACGGTCGCTCCATTAATTTTGAAGAAGTCATCCTGCGCCACGGCGGCGAAGCGGAGAGATCGAAGAAGATGTTCGAGAAGCTCCGGGAAGAAGACAAAAGCGCCGTGATCGCCTTCCTTCGCTCACTTGTTCTGTTCCCCCCAGACGACACCGCGTCAAATCTCAACCCAGGTGATCCAGATGGAAATCCTCAGGATCCAGCGGATCATGGAAGCATTAACCTCGGTGTCTTGTTCCAGATTCCAGATCCAGATGGACTGGGAGAATAGCTTGTCGGGGGTTCAGGCTCGAAGATTGGACCGGAACCTTCCGCGGGGGGGGGTGGGGGATCTACGGCGGCGCAGCATCAAGCCGAGACTGGCCAAACCGACGAGCGCGGCAGACGAGGGCTCGGGAATCACGTCAAAGCGCACGTTGTCGATCGTCGGGCCGCGGTCTCCGACTCCGTTTTCCCCGGTCGATATGAGCGACAGCGTGGTGGTCGTGGCCGTCGCGGTGAACTGGATTGATTCCGTGTGGAAGCTGTTGGGGACTCCATCTGCGAGGGTGAAATCCGAGAACACATTGGAGTAGGAGGTGTTGGCCTGACCAGTGATCGCAACGTCAAAAGTGGTCGTGATGGAGGAGTCGCCGACAACACTCAGAATGCTATGGTCGAAGGTCACTTCGTAGGTATTGCCTATTACTGTTGCGATTTCAGTCGAGATCGAAGTTGTACTGGCAGACAAGCCGACGGTCCTCAGATTCGACATCTCTGGCGCCCTGATTCCCGAGGTGCGGTCTAAGATTGGCCAGTTGACGATATTTCCCGCTCCACCGACCGCCCAAAACGGCATCGATCCTCCCGATGTAATAACGACATTTCCCGAGTAGGGAGACCCTCCTCCATCAACCTCAAAATCCCCTCCGGGAAGTAAAGTTGTCGCCGCGTTCGAGGAACTCGCAAAGCTGAGAACCGTGATGAAAATCATTGCCTTTGTTGATGTGATCATTTACTGCTAGGGACTTGTTTTTGGCGGGAGGGCCTTGAAGCCGCCCTTGGACCGGAGCTGCGGGGGGAGAAAGGGGGGCTGAGGTGGTGGTTTGGTTTGGCGGTTGTCGGAATTTCGGCAAGGACGGTACCCGATCGACGCCGTATTTCAACCCAATTCGGTGACTTTAGCACGAATTTTATGAACACAAAGTGTAGACTCCCGTCCCGCGCTGCGAAGTTCTTTTTTGGCAGCGGTTTTTACTACTAGGAATTTACTTTTGGCGAGAGGGCATCGATCCAATAAGCAGGGCATACAACGAGACAAAATCCTCTCTATCCAAGTGGTTACAATGATTTCATGGCAGAACGGGGCGGAGCAGACTGGCGCAGATTGAGTCGCGTTCTGACTCAAGCCAGCGGGAGGCCGGCGAGTTTGGCGAGCTTTCTCTGGCGATCGTCTGAGGTGACAAAGCTCGTGATTTCTAGCTGCATGGCGCAGGCGACATGCATGACGTCTAGGGTGCGGCAGCCGATCTTGGGAGTCCGTTTTGCGAGGTCTCGGAAGTCTTTTTGGCTTAAATCTTTCCAGAAAACTTTGAGGTGGAGCGCATTGATAAGCTCCATTTCTTGGAGTTCCCAGACGGGGAGGGGGAGGTATTGGGAGGGTGCTCGTGGCGAAGTGGGTTTTGATTAGAATCTTCCTTTTAGATCTACTTGCACGGTTTCTTCTGCGCTGCGGCTATTGCTTTTAGTTGCAGTGGCTGGTTTTCGGCTCGGAAGCGATGACCTAGTGGGGCGGGGACGGGGTTGATGACCTTATACCACTCCGAGTTCCAAAAGAGCAGAATGTGATTTTGAGGTGTTTTTTGAGCGAGCGCTTTGCGATTGGGGTAGAGCCGGGCGCTTTCTCGAATATTCTAGTCGCTCATTCGCGCCTAGTCCTCAGTTGTGGTCTCCAGACGACGCCCTCGTCATGCCTTGCCATTTCAAGAAATCACTCCGGCATTCTTCTCTTTTGAAACTCTACTTGGTATTAGGCTGGAAGCCAACGCTCCATATGGGTTGTTGAGTTTCCCTGAGGGGGAAGATTTTAGCACTTGTCACACGTTCGTGTTCTCCTAGGATTGCATAAAGTTACACTCAAGAAGCCGTCACGGGACTGTTTTTTGGGTGACTTATCACACATCTTCCGTTTCCGATGACCGCTCCTCATCCATCTACCCGCTCTCTCCATGCTGTTCCTGAGGCCTCCTTTGCTGGTGCCAATCAATGGACCGTCGAGTCTGGCCGCGAATACGTCGTGATCGAGAATCTCGAGTCCTTCGATCCCTTTTTCCTCAATATTGTGACGGCTGGTGAGCAGTGGCTCTTTTGCAGCAGCAACGGGTCTCTCTCGGCAGGTCGTCGCTCGCCTGAGGCGGCGCTTTTTCCTTACTACACCGTCGATAAAATCATCGATAACTGGAATTCGACTGGGCCTTACACTGGGATCGTCTCGGGTGGTCAGCTTTGGAGTCCATTTACTCCTCCGGTGGCGCATCTTGCGCCGATTCGTCGTCGCCTTTTGAAAAGTCTCCTCGGAGATGAAGTCGTCTTCGATGAACTTCACGAAGGATTTGGCTTACGGATGACTTATCGCTGGCAGCTTTCTGGCAAGCACGGCTTCGTGCGGAAGGCGACTCTCACA
>JBDMZE010000004.1:0-83678 GCA_039769075.1 Akkermansiaceae bacterium
GGAAGGCGAACTCCCCGGTCTCCGCGCCAAGCAGGAGAAGCTCAAGGACGCGGTGCAATACTCCCTCCTCCCTCGTAACGAGACCGAGGACCGCGATGCCCTCCTTGAAATCCGCGCCGGAGCCGGAGGTGACGAGGCCTCTCTCTTCGCTGGCGAGCTCATGAACGCCTACCAACGTTACACCGACAAGCGCGGCTGGAAGTGTGAGCACCTCGGAAGCTCCCCCTCCGATGTTGGTGGTTATAAAGAGGTCATCCTCAAAGTCACCGGAGAAGAAGTCTTCCGCTTCCTTAAATATGAATCGGGGGTTCACCGCGTCCAGCGCGTTCCCGCCACCGAGACCCAAGGCCGCATTCACACCTCCACCTGCACTGTCGCGGTCCTCCCCGAGGCTGAGGAAGTTGACTTCCAGCTCCGCCCCGAGGACCTCCACATCCAGGCCACCCGCTCCGGAGGTTCCGGTGGACAGCACGTCAACACCACCGACTCCGCCGTTCAAATCACCTATCTGCCCACCGGACTCCAGGTGAAGTGTCAGGACGGACGCTCCCAAACCCAAAACAAAGCCCTCGGCCTCGAGATTCTCCGCGCAAAGCTCTTCGAAATCGCGCAACGCGAAGCCCAAGAAAGCTACTCAGCTCAGCGGAAATCGCTCGTCGGTTCCGGCGATCGTTCGGAAAAGATCCGCACCTACAACTTCCCCCAGTCACGAGTCACTGATCACCGGATCAATCACACCTCGCATAACATCGAAGGAATCCTCAATGGGGATATTTACGAGTTTACCGAACTCCTCCAAAAAGCGGAAATGGAACAGCGCCTTGCTGAAGAGGAGCTCGCGTAGTTCCTCCCCGTCATTCATAACTTATTCACAGACGACTGAATGACAACAATTCTCGATATCCTCGAAAAAGGGACTCAATTCCTGACCAATAAGGGCATCGAAGACGCGCGGCTGAATATGGAGCTTCTCGTCGCTCACGAACTGGGATGCCGCCGCATGGATCTCTACATGCGCTTCGACGAGCCCGTTCCAGAAGAGAAGTTACCTTCATTACGCGATCACCTTAAAAATAGAGGTCAAGGGATTCCTCTTCAACATCTTACCAAGGTTGTTCACTTTTATTCTCACGACTTTATTTCAGATCACCGGGCTCTCATTCCCCGTCCAGAGTCTGAGGAGCTGGTAGCGCTCGCTCTGAAGGAATCATTTCCAAAACCTGCTCGTATCCTCGACCTTGGATGCGGCTCAGGAGTCCTCGGACTCTCGCTAGCAAAGGCATTGGAAACAGATTGTGAACAAGTCATCCTAGCCGACTTATCCACAGAGGCACTCGCTCTCTCTGAAGAGAATGCTCAGGCTCTTGGAATCCACGCCAAAATCGTCCAGAGCAACCTCTTTCTCGGCCTCAGCGGCACCTTTGACCTCATCATCGCAAACCTCCCCTACGTCGCAGAAACGGAACGAGAGGAACTCTCTGAGGAAGTAAAACACGACCCTGAGATGGCTCTTTTCAGCGGGACCGACGGTCTCGATCTCCTCCGCCTTTTCTGCGCGCAATGCGCCGCCTTCCTCAACCCCGGCGGAGTGGTCGCGCTTGAGGTAGGTCACGCACAAGGCCAGGTCGTTTGCGACTTACTCACAAAAGCGGGATTTGACGACGTTTCTCTAGCGAAAGACCTCTGCGACATCTCCCGCTTTCCGCTTGCACGAAAGCGATAAAACAGTCACGGACCCGCTCTCATCCCCAACCTTTTATGGACAAACTCATCGTTCACGGCGGAAATCAACTTTCAGGCCAAATCAATATCTCAGGATCAAAGAATGCCTCTTTGCCTATCCTCGCAGCGTCTTTGCTTACGGATGAGAAGGTGACCATCGCTAATGTCCCGGATGTTTCCGATACGAACTACATGCTTCAGATTCTCTCCGCCCTCGGCGCGGAGGTGGAGCGCTTCAGTGGTCGCTTTAATATCGAGGCCAAGTCCGTGCTCACCGGAGCCCCCTATGAGCTCGTTCGCAAAATGCGCGCCTCTATTTGTGTGATGGGCCCCCTTCTCGCCCGCCTCGGAGAGACCCGCGTCTCCATGCCCGGCGGCTGCGTCATCGGTGACCGCCCCATCGACCTTCACCTGAAAGGACTCGAAGCCCTCGGTGCTACGGTAGAGATGGACGGTGGCGACATGGTCGTTTCTGCGCCCAACGGCCTCACCGGCACCGAGATCGATCTTCGCGGCAAGCACGGCCCAACCGTTCTGGGAACCGATAACGTCATGATGGCGGCCACGCTCGCAAAAGGCACTACGATCATCAACTCCGCCGCTTGTGAGCCGGAAGTGGTCGATCTCGCAAACTTCCTCATCTCCATGGGCGCTAAAATCAGCGGCGCAGGAACGCGCCGCGTCACCATCGAAGGCGTCGAGAAACTCCACGGCACAACTTGGAATGTCATTCCAGATCGTATCGAAGCAGGAACCTTCATGATCGCTGGAGCAATGGCTGCCGGACCTGAAGGAATCACCCTCAACCGCATCAATCGCCCTCACCTCGCCGTCATCACTGAAAAGCTCGAAGAAGCGGGTCACCTCTGTCAGTTCTCAAATGACGACACTAGCATCACCATCATGCCAGGTGAGGCTCCCCAAGGCTGCGAGATCACGACCAATCCTTTCCCCCAGTTCCCGACCGACATGCAGGCGCAGTTCACAGCCATGTTTGCCACCACCCCGGGAATCAGCATCGTCGAAGACACCATTTATCCACAGCGCTTCATGCACTGCTCGGAAATGAAGCGCATGGGTGCCGAAATCAACGTTGATAACGGCCGTGCAATCATCAAAGGCGTTGAAAAGCTCAGCGCCGCCCCCGTCATGGCCTCTGACCTCCGCGCATCAGCCGCCCTCGTGCTCGCTGGCCTCACAGCAGACGGCAGCACGCACATCAGCCGCCTTTATCACATCGATCGTGGCTACGAGCATATCGATGACAAACTCCTCCGGCTCGGCGCCAAGGTCGAGCGAGTCCCGGAGTAAAACAGCACAATTCAATGGCCCAAAAACCCTTCCAAGTCGCAATCGTCGGTCGTCCCAACGTCGGCAAATCAGCGCTCTTTAATCGCCTCGCCGGACGCCGCATCGCCATCGTGCATGATCGCCCTGGCGTGACGCGTGATCGCATCGCCGCGCTTTGTAATCTCACCGAGACTCCCTGCGAGATTGTCGACACCGGAGGAATCGGAGCGTCGCTAGATGATGAATTTTCCAAGCAAGTCACGATCGAGGCCCGCATTGCAATGGACTCCTGCGATCTCATTCTGTTCGTCGTCGATGCGCGTGAAGGGATCAATCCGATCGATGAACTCGTCGCGAATCTCCTGCGCCGCGCGAAATGCAAAGTTCTCCTTGTCATGAACAAGGCGGACCACCTTGAGCAAGAAATGATCGGTGGCGACTTTGCCCACCTTGGCTTCGGTGATGGACTCCCCACTTCTGCAGAGCATGGTCGCGGAATGGATGACCTCGTCCACACGATGGAGGAGAATCTCTCCCAACTGAAAGCCAAAGAAGAGGAAGACACTGAGGATCTTGGTATCGGTTTAAAAATTGCCGTCGTGGGTAAACCCAATGCGGGTAAATCCTCCCTCATCAATGCCATTCTCGAGGACGAACGCACCATCGTTTCTGATGTCGCCGGCACCACCCGTGATGCCGTTGACATTCCCTACATCTGGAAGGGCGAGAAGCACAACATCATCGACACCGCTGGACTCCGTAAGCGCTCCAGCATGGATGACTCGATCGAGGTATTCTCCGCAATGCGCGCCGAGCGCTCGATCCGACGCGCAGACATCTGCCTCCTTGTGGTCGATCTCAATGCCGGAGTCTCCTCTCAGGATCGTAAGATTGCACGCATGATTCAGGACGAGCAAAAGCCCTGCCTCATCATTGCCAACAAATTCGACCTCTACCACCCAGACGCCAATAAAACGGCGAGGATTGAAGAGGCTGAGACCCACCTCCGCAATGAGCTATTTTTCCTCTCTTACGCGCCCTTTATCTGCGTCTCGGCCCAGCGTGGCGAGCAGATTCAGCACGTCTTTAAGAACATCGAGAAGATCCGTCAAGACGCGCAAAACACCATCGGCACCGGCCAGCTCAACCGCCTTTTCCAAGACGCATTCATCAAAAATCCACCGCCTGAGCACAAGCGCCACCGCAAGCGCCTCAAACTCTTCTATGCCACGACAGCAGTCAACGACCGCTACCGTGCCATCCCAGTTCCTGAATACATTCTCTTTGTGAACGACAAGAAGTTCGTCGTGGAGTCCTTCCAGAACTACCTCGTCAATACCGTCAAGGCAAAGCACCCGACAGCAGGACTTCCGATACCTTTATCCTTCCGTTCCCGCTCACAATCAGAGAGAACTTAGGAAACAGATGGCACAGCTCGAAGTCAAAGATCTCACCACCCGCTTCCACACTCGTAATGGCATCGTTCACGCTGTGGAAAAGGTGTCCTTCTCTCTCGAAAAAGGCGAGACCCTCGGCATCGTGGGCGAGTCAGGCTCCGGAAAATCGGTCACTTGCTACTCGTTGCTCAAGCTGATCCCCCAGCCTCCGGGAAAAATCCATAACGGAACCGCGATGTTTGATGGCATGGATCTCATCTCGCTCCCAGATAAGAAGATGCGAGGCATCCGAGGCAAGCGCATCTCAATGATCTTTCAGGATCCGATGACCTCGCTGAACCCCTATCTCAAAATTTCCCAACAACTCACCGAGCCCCTTGAGATCCATGAAGGAATGAAGGGCAAGCCCGCTCTGCACCGCGCCATCCAATCGCTCGAGGAGGTCGGCATTCCTGAAGCCCATAAACGCATCAATTCCTACCCGCACGAGTTCTCCGGCGGAATGCGCCAGCGCGTGATGATCGCAATGGCCTTGATCACGAAGCCTGAGATTCTCATCGCCGACGAGCCCACTACTGCGCTCGATGTCACGGTGCAGAAGCAAGTTCTTGACCTCATCAAAGATCGCCAGAACGACCTCGGCACCTCTGTAATTCTGGTCACGCACGATCTCGGAGTCGTCTCACAGGCCTGCGACAAAGTAAATGTCATGTATGCCGGACGCATCGTGGAATCAGCAGCTGCCGGCACCCTTTTCCGCAGCCCAAGGCACGCCTACACCCGCGCGCTGCTGAAGAGCATCCCCGCGATGCAGTCAAAAGGCGAAACCCTCTACACGATTCCCGGCATCCCACCCGATCTTTCATCGGTGCCAAATGCCTGCTCATTTCAACCCAGGAATACCTTAGGAATGGCCGATCTCTGCCTCACTGATCGCGCCCCGGAACTCGCAGAGCTTGAGCCGGGACACTTCGTTCAGCAATGCCCCGGCTGCCTCGCGGGCGAGCGTCTTGCTGTCGAAGTTTAAACCTAAAAGAAGGCAAATCTGAGAAATCCTTCGTCTCCCGAAAATTCATTCAAGAAAGGCAAACTTCATCCTTGCCAATCTCCTCAAGCGCTCATAGCTTCCGCGCTCCTAGGAGGAATTTTTTGACCCATGTCCAAGCATAACAGTTTAAAACGTCAAGGCGGAGCCACAGGAAAGCGCTCTGTAATGAAGCGCTTCGAGCGCGTGAAAGTCCTCAAGCAGCGTGGCCTTTGGAAAGAAGGTGCCAGTGCTATTGGTCTCCCTAAAACCAAGGCTGACTCTTAAGGCTCGCTTGTCTCTCTATTTTTATCGGCGGAGCCTCCTCGGCTTCGCCTTTTTTTGTCCCCTCTCTTCATTTATCCCCACCCTCTTATACGATGAGCGAAGGTATCCGTCTCAATAAATATCTCGCCTCCTGCGGGGTCGGCTCTCGGCGCGCCTGTGATGCAATGATCCTCGATGGCGATGTCGTCGTAAATGGACAAGCCTGCCTCACCCCGGCTTATCGGGTGCAGCCAGGCGATCAAATCCGAGCCAATGGCAAGCGGATCGAACCACTCATCGTCCAGAGCATCGTCCTTCACAAACCAGCGGGACTCGTCTGCACCCGCAGCGATGAACGTCAGCGCGACACCATTTACAATCTTCTCCCCGGCCGGATGCAGCACCTCATGCACGTTGGTCGCCTAGACCGCGATTCCGAGGGGCTTATTATCCTCAGCAACGATGGCGAGCTTTCACAAGCGCTCACCCACCCCAAGCACAAGATCCAGAAACTCTACCACGTCACTCTGGATGCCGCTTTCGATAACGAGATCCTTGAGAAGCTCGAAAATGGAGTCTACCTCGAGGAAGGAAAGGCGAAAGCCCACTCGGTAAAGCGCATGTCCTCCCGCCGTATCGAGATCGTCTTGACTACAGGAATGAAGCGACAGATCCGCTACATGATCCAAGCCGTGCATCACCGGGTTAAACGATTGATCCGCATGAAAATCGGCCAACTGGAGCTCGGCAACCTTCGTCCCGGCAAATGGCGGCCTCTCAATCCACAGGAGCGCGATGACCTGATCGCGATTGCTGAGCAAAAGCGCTAGATTCTTCAGAATTGTTGAATTTTCCTGATTGTCCCAACAGCTCCGGTGCTGCTAATTTTTCTCTGATACTATGAGCAAGAAAACTGAGACCCCGGCGCCTGAGAACCAAGAGTTCAAACCGGCCAAAGAGTTCGCAAAAAAGGCACACATCTCAAATCTTGCGCAATACAAGCGACTCCACAAGGAATCAGTCGATAAGCCCGCCACCTTCTGGGCGCGTGAGGCAAAGGAACTTACTTGGCAAAAGAAATGGGGCAAAGTTCTCGATTGGAAAGCTCCCAACGCGAAATGGTTCGTCGGTGGGAAGATCAACGTCTGTGAAAACTGCGTCGATCGGCACCTCACAAATGGTCGGGCAAACAAAGCGGCCATCATTTGGGAAGGCGAGCCGGGCGAATCCCGCACTCTCACCTATCGCCAGCTTCATCGCGAAGTTTGTCAATTTGCCAATGTCCTACTAGCCAAAGGCATCAAACCCAAGGACCGCGTCCTGATTTACATGCCCATGGTTCCCGAGGCTGCTATTGCAATGCTGGCCTGCGCCCGCATCGGCGCAGTGCACTCCGTCGTCTTCGGTGGCTTTTCTGCTGAGTCGATTGCTGATCGCCTGGAAGATTGCGAGGCTAAAGCGGTTATCACCGCCGATGGTGGCTATCGCCGTGGTTCTGTCGTTCCGCTGAAGGCGAACGTCGATGACGCTCTCAAAAAATACAAAGGCGTCGAAACCGTCATCGTCCATCAACGGATCGGCGATGAGGTGAAGATGAAAAAGGGACGTGACACTTTTTGGCATGCCGAAGTCGCCAAAGTCAGCGCGAAGCACGAAGCTCAGGGTTTCGACAGCGAACATCCCCTCTTCATCCTCTACACCTCCGGCTCTACCGGCAAACCCAAGGGTATTCTCCATACCTCCGGCGGCTACCTCATGGGAACCTACGCTACCACCAAGTATATTTTCGATTTGCAGGATAATGACGTCTACTGGTGCACTGCAGATGTCGGCTGGATCACGGGACACAGCTACATCGTCTATGGCCCGCTCGCGAATGGCGCGAGCCAAGTGATGTATGAAGGCGCACCGAACTTCCCTGACTTCGGACGCTTCTGGAACATCGTCGAAAAATACAGCGTCTCCATTTTCTATACCGCTCCCACTGCGATCCGCGCCTTCATCAAAGCGGGTGATCAATTCCCGGACGCATATGATCTCTCCTCCCTCCGCCTCCTAGGAACCGTTGGTGAGCCGATCAATCCCGAAGCTTGGATGTGGTATCGCAATAAAATCGGCGGAGGCCGCTGCCCTATCGTAGACACCTGGTGGCAGACCGAGACCGGCGCGATCATGATTTCCCCCCTCCCCGGCTGCACTCCCACCAAGCCCGGCACCGCGACGCTTCCCTTCTTCGGAGTCGACGCCGCTATCCTCGATGAAACCGGTCAGGAATGCTCCGCGGAAGAAGGTGGCAAGCTGGTCATCCGCCAACCTTGGCCCTCGATGCTGAGATCGATCTACGGCGACAAGAAGCGCTACCGGGATACTTACTGGTCTGACTACAAGGGCATCTACACCGCTGGTGATGGAGCCCGCCGTGATAAGAAAGGGAACTTCTGGATCACTGGTCGCCTCGATGACGTGCTCAATGTTTCCGGACACCGCCTCGGAACAGCCGAAGTGGAGAGCGCTCTCGTTTCTCACTCGGATGTCGCTGAGGCCGCAGTCGTTGGACGTCCGCATGAAATCAAGGGCCAAGGAGTTGTTGCCTTTGTCACCCTTAAAGGAAAAGCCGCTGGCTCCGTGGCTCTAAACAAGGAACTCAGAAATCATGTGGGAAAAGTGATCGGAGCGATTGCCAAGCCCGATGAAATCCACTTCACTCCATCTCTTCCCAAAACTCGTTCTGGAAAAATCATGCGCAGGCTCCTTAAAGAGCTTGTTTCAACCGGAAAAGTAACAGGAAACATCACCACCCTTGAGGACTTCGAGGTAATTAAATCACTTCAGAACAGCCTCAAAAAGTAAACCCCATGACCCGCTTCAGCTACAGCCTCGCGAGCACTCTACAATCGTTCGGCCTTCATCGTAAAATGAAGCGCATGACGGACGCAGCTTACGAGCTTCACCTCATGCAAGAGGGGGAAGAGTTTCTCGGAGCCCTCTGCTGGCCCGGTGCGGAGGAAATCGAGGATATATCGATGGAATACTGGAGCATCCGCCGCATCGACCGCGAGCGCGCGGAGCTTGAGATGAAAATTACTGAGGCTAACAAACTTCTAGACAAAGCGCATCTCGCACGGACGACCGTCACGGATCGCTCGAAGAGCGCCGGCCAAGAATTTTTTATTGATCGTGAGAAACTCTTCGACTCTCTCGAAGAGCTTAATCTCCGGCGGGATGAAGTCATGTCGAACGCGCAGCAGGTAAAGCGCCGCTTCGAAGCGCTAAAAACAAAGGCCAAGGTCCTCAAAGACGAAGGCGATAGCGATAGCGAATCTTACCAAACAACCCGCGACACTCTGGAGAAACTGCGAACCCAGTTTCAAGGATTCAAGAAAGAGTTGGGTGAGATTGATGCCAATATCGATCAAGAGCAGGATAAACTGGCGGAACTGCAAGAGGGAATTGACGTCAAGCTGAAGGGTAATAAAGACCAAGCATCCGAGACTTTTGGTCAGATCAGTAAGGCGAATCGTGACATCACGAAATCAAAGGCCGAGCTCGGGCTTCTCACCGAGGAACACGCCCGACTTTGCCGTGAGGTAGGCCGGTATTTAAATCTCAATGCTAAGTCAGATGAGTGCCAGCAAGCCTGCAAGGAGCATCGCGGCTTATTAGAACAGATTCGCCTACTAAGACGCTCGATCCAGTGGAACAAGCGCCTTGTTGAGAAGGCTGGATCTTAGATCTCTATTCTTCCAAAGCAGCGAGGAGCTTCGGGTGAATTCCACCGAATCCGCCGTTACTAAGGACAACGATGACATCGCCCTCGACCGCGAGACAGGTCACGTGGGTCACGATTTCATCGACTTCTCCAAGATACCAGGCTTCGGTGCCAGTCGATTTGATGTCAGCGACAAGCTTTTCCGGGTCGAGGCGATCTTCCTCAGCGACCTTTTCAGGATCGGGAATTGAGGGAAGAACGACGAGGTCCGCTTCGGAAAGGGCTTCAGCAAGATCTTGTTGGAAAATATTCCGTCGCGTGGTGTTCGAGCGTGGCTCGAAGAGAACCCAGAGGCGGCGTCCATCGTAGCGCTGACGGAGGCCTTTAATAGCCTGGGCAATGGCGGTGGGATGATGCGCGAAGTCATCAACGACGGTCACTCCCCTCACCTCGCCGCGCTCTTCTTGACGACGGGCGATGCCCGAAAAACTGGCGAGGCCTTTTTGAATCTCGGACACTGAGATTTCCGCGAACTTTGCAGAGCAGAGAGCCATTGCCGCATTACGAACATTGAACTCGCCGACCATCGGAATTTCATAGGTGTCGCCACCGAGATCGAAACGAGTTGTCTTTCCGAGGTAGCTGACATTCGTGATCCGTAGTTCGCAGTTCTCACCGAAACCGACAGTTTTCACGGGACAGTGGGCATCCTTGGATACATCGAGGCAGTTCTGATCATCGCCATTCACGAGAGCGAGGCCATTACGTGGAACGACGCGGAGCTGACGCTCGAAGCTCAGTTTGATCTGATCCAGCGAGCCGAAGATATCAGCATGATCGAATTCGATGTTATTGATGACTACAACCTCGGGAAGATAGTGGAGAAACTTGGAACGCTTATCAAAAAAAGCGGTGTCATATTCATCTCCCTCCATCACGACAAACTCGGAATCGGTGAAGCGGGCTCCCTGACCAAAATTGCGCGGGATGCCTCCGATCATGAAGCTGGGATTCTTTCCTGCGGACTCGAGGATCCACGCGAGCATGGAGGATGTCGTGGTCTTCCCGTGCGTGCCGCTAATGACAAGATTACGGTGACCGTGCAAGAAGTGCTCTTTTAGAACCTCCGGGAGTGATTGATAGCGAAGGCGGCGGTCAAGGACAGCTTCGGCTTCATCATTCCCACGACTGATGGCATTTCCAATCACGACGGTGGTCGCCTCGTCTGGAATATTTTCAGCACGATAGCCTTCGCAAATAGTAATCCCTTTTTCCGCTAGGAAATCTGACATCGGTGGATAGGCCGCTTGATCGGAACCGGTGACCTTATAACCCTGCTCGGCCATCCCGGCTGCGACGGAGCCCATGGCAGTGCCACAAACTCCAATGAAGTGAAATTGTTCGTCTTTCATTGAAAAAATCAAAATCCCGGTGCTGCCACTCGCCCGTGCTCACGCTCGGCGAGGCGATCCTCCAAGATGCGGTCGGCTACTTCCTTCACCATCTCTTCGAGAAGAAGACGGAGGTGACTCCCCTTCCGGTAATCGGCGGGCGCGATGTGCTTGACGCGATCCGCGTGGGTGCAGAGTTGGTAGCATTTACGAAAGCTGCGTCCACTGCTGTCCTTTGGATTATAGACGGCCACGGCGTGACCGCCTGCCTTCTTCATCACAGTGAAACACGGGACATCGGTCGGTCCATCGCCCACATAAATCATGTTTTGAAAAGGAATAGGCCGCGCTTCAGGAGGCATGTGGTCGTTCACATCATCCTGCGGATCGAGCATCCCTTTATTGATGCGGAAAAGATACTGCGTCTTGGTAGTGTGAGAGATCGTCCGCTTTGGAAAGCTGATCCGCCCATTCTCATCCTCGCCGAATTCACAGCCGAAAATTGCTTTCACTTTCCCTTTTAAAGAGCAGCCATCGAGAAGGGCCTGGAGTCCGGAGGACACGATGTAGTGCTCAACTTTGATTCCAGCAGCTTCGTGATCAGGGCGAATACAATTGTCGCGAATTTCATCGAAAACTGTATCAACTCCGGGGAAATAGCTGAGTCCCTTTCCTAGCTCGATTAGGTCCGCATTCGAAACATTGTCCATCCCTAGGTAATCGAGAAGGCACTTCATGTAAGCGAGTTCACCATCCCACGAGTGCTCCTTTACGAGCACATTACACTTGTTCCAAAATTGCTCAGGATTGATCCCAAATTTTGGAAACAAGACATCATCCTGCATGTAAGCAGGACTCAGGGTCTGGTCATAATCATAAACCAGCGCAATTGTGTTCTGTGGAACGGACATTTCATCATCAGCTTGCTTTGTCACGAGAGAAAAGTCAAAGGTCCGTTGCTATCGAGTGAGCTTAATCAATTAGGATTCGGTCGAGGCAGCCTCCTCCTTGCGCGCTTGTGACTTGAACGAAATTTCGGCGTCATCTTCTTTCACCAAAGCATCGACGGTATCCCCTTCTTCGATGGTTCCAGCGAGGAGAGCTTCGGCGAGTGGATCCTCAAGGAAGCGCTCGACAGCACGGCGCATCGGACGAGCTCCGTAATCGGGATCGTAACCTTCTTTTACGAGAAGATCGCGGGCGGTCTCATCGAGATTGAGAGTGATACTTTTCTCTTCGAGGCGGTCGGTAAGCTTAGAAACTTCGAGATCAACGATCTTATCAAGATCCTTTTTCTCAAGCATGTGGAAGACGACAAGTTCGTCGAGACGATTAAGAAATTCAGGACGGAAGTGCTTTTTGGCAACCTCGTTAATCTTGACCTTCATGCCTTCATGATCCGCTTCGTCTTCATTCATAGCGCCGAAGCCGAGGCTGGTCTGACGCTTGATACTCTCAGCACCGACGTTTGAAGTGAGAATGATGATCGTATTACGGAAATCGATCTTGCGACCGAAACTATCGGTCACCATGCCCTCTTCAAGAATCTGGAGAAGAAGGTTCATCACGTCCGGGTGTGCCTTTTCGATCTCATCAAAGAGGACTACGGAGTAGGGACGACGACGGACCGCTTCGGAAAGCTGACCACCTTCTTCGTAACCGACGTAACCCGGAGGCGAACCAATCAGACGGCTGGAGCTAAATTTCTCCATGTATTCCGACATATCGAGTTGGATCAGCGCTTCAGGGTCACCGAACATGAAGTTCGCGAGATTTCGAGCGAGGTAAGTTTTACCGACTCCAGTAGGCCCAAGGAAAAGGAAGGAACCGATGGGACGGCGCGGATCTTTAAGATCGGCACGAGAGCGGCGGAGAGCTTTGGAAATGGCGATGACGGCTTCGTCTTGACCAATAACAGTGGAGCGAAGGTCCTTCTCCATATTGAGAAGCTTTGCCTTTTCTTTCTTCTCCATGCGCTGGAGCGGGACGCCGGTCCACTTAGAAACGACCGACATAATATCGTCCTCGGAAATCTCTACGATCTTCTCTTCGGAAATTCCACGCCAACCCTCAAGTTGATCCTCAAGTTCCTTGGCTGCGGTTTTTTCTTCATCACGAAGAGCGGCCGCTTTTTCAAAATCCTGCTCTTTAATCGCCTCTAACTTGTCCTCATTAATGAGGGCAATGCGGGATTCAAGATCTTTGAGCTCCGGCGGACGCGTCATGGTGTTGATTCGAGCACGGGCACCAGCTTCGTCGATCACATCGATAGCCTTATCAGGGAGAAACCGAGTAGTTAAGTAGCGTGAGGTAAGCTTCACCGAGCTTTCGAGCGCTTCATCGCTATAATGGACCTTGTGGTGCTCCTCATACTTACCGCGAAGGCCCTGCATGATAGCGATGGCGTCATCGACCGATGGCTCTTCTACCTTCACTTGCTGGAAGCGGCGCTCCAGAGCTGAGTCTTTTTCGATATGCTTGCGAAATTCATTTAGCGTGGTGGCGCCGACGCACTGAAGCTCGGCACGGCTCAACGCGGGTTTGATGATATTCGAAGCATCCATCGCCCCCTCGGCAGAACCTGCGCCGACGATCGTGTGGAGTTCGTCAATGAAGAGGATAACATTTCCGACCTTCTTGATCTCATCCATGACAGCCTTGATGCGCTCCTCGAACTGGCCGCGATACTTCGTGCCTGCGACCATGAGAGCGAGGTCGAGTGTGATCACTTTTTTATCGCGAAGAATCTCCGGAACATATCCCGCTGCAATTTCCTGCGCGAGTCCTTCGACGATGGCGGTCTTACCCACACCAGCTTCCCCCACAAGGACGGGGTTATTTTTGGTGCGACGGCAAAGAATTTGGATCACGCGTTCAATCTCGGGGCCACGTCCAATGACGGGATCAAGCTTATCGGCGATAGCGAGCTTGGTGAGATCGCGACCGAAAGCCTTGAGAGCTGGAGTCTTCGTTTTACCGTCATTCGCCCCGCCTTCTTCTGGCTCGTCGTCGTCCTCGAAGTCGAAATCGTCATCGAGATCTTCTGCAGAAAAGTTGGGGTCAATTTCAGCGAGGACCTCGTTACGAGTTGTCTGAAGATCGACATTGAGACGCTCAAGAACCCGAGCAGCCATGCCCTCGCCTTCGCGGAGGAGGCCGAGGAGAATATGTTCGGTTCCGACGTAGGAGTGGGAGAGCTGCTGGGCTTCCTTGTTCGCGAGTGCGAGAACTTTTTTCACCCTCGGAGTGTAAGGAATGTTCGAGGAGGTCTTCTGGTCGGGTCCGGTGCCAACTTCTTTCTCTACTTCATGACGGACGGTCTCGAGCTCAAGTCCCATACGCTCGAGGACGCTAACAGCGACCCCTTGGCCAAGCTTGATGAGACCGAGGAGAACGTGCTCGGTTCCGATGTAATTGTGATTAAAGCGGTCCGCTTCTTTACGAGCAAGAGCGAGGACCTGTTGGGCACGTGGCGTGAAATTATTCATAAGCGTGGCAGGAAGAAATCTACTTTTCTAAGTCTGGGATATTGATAGCAGCTGGCAGGGCAGGTTGCAACTGCTCGCGGATCATTTGTGCCCGCATGGCGTCGCGGGTGTCGGGCGGAAGCTTGTGTCCGGCACGCCACTGAAGGTGTGCTGGCTGGGTTTCCATAAAAAGACGATCACAAATCTCGATCAGTTCCTCGGGGAGGACTCCAATATCGGCACCAAGACGCAGCATGGAGAGATGAGTCAGCGCTTCCTTGGAGTCGATGATGTGAGCGAAGGTGAGAATTCCAGTGGCGCGACCTATGCGATCTTGGACCATCACGGGATCGTCCTCTAGCAGCTTGGCGCGTGCCTGGGTCTCATAGCGGGCGACATCACCAATGACCTTAGTGAGGCGCGAGAGGATTAGGTCTTCGCTTTCGCCGAGAGTCGATTGATTTGAGATCTGGTAAAGATTCCCCAGCGATTCGGTGCCCTCACCATA
This sequence comes from Akkermansiaceae bacterium, assembly GCA_039769075.1. Taxonomy (GTDB): domain Bacteria; phylum Verrucomicrobiota; class Verrucomicrobiia; order Verrucomicrobiales; family Akkermansiaceae; genus SW10. Next base: position 14,776 of record JBDMZE010000004.1, read on the forward strand.
AAGTCCGCGGACGGCGAGACCGAGCTTGCCGATCCCTTTCAAAACCTGACCAATCTGGTCACTTAGGACGAGGCCAGGGAGATGAAGCATCGAGGACGCACGCATTCCGGTGCCTAGATTAGTAGGACAGGCAGTGAGGAAACCCCACTCGGGATGGAAGGCGTAGTCGATCTGATCTTCGAGAAACTCATCGACGGAAAGCGCGAGTTGATAAGCTTCGTGGAGCTGAAGACTCGGCCGAATCGCCTGAATGCGCAGGTGATCCTCCTCATTAATCATGAGGCTGAGGGTTTGCTTCCGGTTCACGATGGAGCCGCTCCCCTCATTGCGAGCCGCTTGCTCACGGCTAATGAGGTGGCGCTCGACGAGAACTTGTTTTTGAAGCGAGTCGAGTTCGGAAAGCTCATGTGCAAATCCCTCTCGCATCGCCGGGAGGGTATTGAGGAAACCTTTTAAGTCTTCGAAAACTTTGCGGCGCTGGCCTTTCCGAGCCCAGCCGGGAAAAGGAACCTGCCGGATATTCCGAGCAAGGCGGACGCGGCTAGTCACGACGACCGAGGTCTCGGCATCGTGCCCTGTCATCCAATCTGCAGGGTGCTTCAAGAGTGTCGAAAAGCGCATCATGATAAAGCCTCCCCTTCTTGTTGATCTGCCACCGCTGCTTGGAGCTCGTCGCGAACCTTCGCGGCTTCTTCGTAATCCTCGGAAGCGATCGCCTTTTGGAGCCGGTCGTTGAGACCATCGACCAGACTGCGGCGTTGCTCTTGCTCCACGAGGCCAGCTGGTGAGCGTCCTTCGTGCTTAAAACCCTTATGAAGGACAGGAAGACGCTGTTCGATTTCCTGACCAAAGGCGACATAGCAATCTCCGCATCCGAGACGGCCGACCTTTCGATAATCTTCTAACGTGAACGCACAAGTGGGGCATTCCCCAACGACTTCCGAGAGAGGAAAGACCTCAAGTCCGACTTGCTCTTGAGGCACCGGGGATCCCATGAGCTGATCTGCCATGAGAAGACCATTCGGGTCAGCAATCCCCTGCTGCTGCGCACAGCTTTCACAGAGTGAAGTTTTCTTCATTTTGCCCTCGGTAACCTGTGTGAAAAACACCGTCGCCTTCTTTTCGCAATAGTCGCACTTATTCAACACGCTGAGATTAGCCCTCAGGTCTCGAAATGCCAACGATTTTTGTTTTTCCTTTCTTAACTGTCTGACTCGAGATCTACGATGGCGGTTTTTTCGATTCCCTGAGTCGCCAGGCAATTCAAGACATCGACAAATCGTTGATAATCCACTTCCTCATCGACACGAAGTTGAACGACGACGTCATTTCCGTGACCATATTGAATCAGCCGAAGCCGATCCTCGAGTTCATTGAGGTCCGAGCCGCTTCCAGCCGAGGCCACAACTTCTGGGAAGATATTGGGATTCACCGTAATTTCGCCATCCTGCGCGACTTGGATCACAAAAGGTGAGCTTTCTAGAATCATCGTCCCCGGCTCAGGAAGGCCGAGATCGAGATCTTGCTCCTTTTTCACGATGGTCGTCGTGACAATAAAGTGGATGAGGAGCAAAAAGCAGACGTCGATGAGCGAGGAGACATCGAGCTGCGGATCATCAGGAGTAAGGCGACGGAGTGACTGGGTGCGTGATCTTCTCATCAAGGGGGAAGAACCCACGAGAGGTCAAAGTTCTTGGACTATTTCTTGCCCCTTCCCCGCGAAACCTTAGTCTCGCACCACATGAAAACAGCCAACTATTTAAAGGAATTATTCGGTCTTGAAGGAAAAACAGCCGTCATCATCGGTGGAACGGGCGAACTCTGTGGCCACATGGCCATGGGTCTTGCCCGCGCGGGTGCCGAAGTGGTCCTCGTAGGACGCGACGAAGCAAAAGCCGACGCCCGTCTTGCCGAGATCGAAGCTGAAGGTGGTAAAGGCTACTTCGCCCATGCCGACGCGGGTGACCGCTCTTCGCTCAACGAACTCCTCGACTCCGTCGTAGAGCAATCCGGCCAGATCGACATCCTCGTGAATGGTGCAGGTATCAATTCCCCTACTCCGCTGGTGGAAATTACCGACGACGAGGCTCACCGCATTTTCGACATCAACCTTGTTGGCGTCCTCCGCGCTTGTCAGGTCTTCGGAAACTACTTCCTCAGCCGTGACATTCAGGCCTCAATCATCAACCTCGGATCCATCTCCGGCCTCAACCCCCTCTCACGCGTCTTCACCTACTCCGCCTCCAAGGCGGCCGTGCATAACCTCACCCGCAACATCGCTCGTGAGTGGGCTGACCGTGACATCCGAGTCAACACCCTCGTCCCAGGCTTCTTCCCTGCGGAGCAGAACCGTAAGGTCCTCGACGAGTCCCGCGTGGCCGACATTCTCCGCCACACCCCATCCTCACGCTTCGGCAGCCCTGAGGAGCTCGTGGGAGCGACCCTCCTCCTAGCTTCTAATAAGGCAGGCGGCTTCATCACCGGCACCGAAGTTGTCGTCGATGGCGGCTTCAACTCGATGACAATCTAAGCCTTAAATCTCTATTTTAAAAACAAGGCTCGCAGTCCGCTGCGGGCTTTTTTTTGGCTTTTGGCAAATGCCTGTGGAGTTTTCAGCGGAATACTGCTAGAGATAGATGTTCGGAAAAAATTTCCTTCCTACATTATATGCAGACCGCAAACGCTAACCCAAAAGTTGTCGTGACCGTCCGTCACGAAGAAATCACTGATTCTCTCCGCGATTACGCCGAGAAAAAAATCCAGAACCTCCATCTCGATTACCCTAAAATTATCGAGGCTAAAGCAATCCTAGATGTCGAAGGCGGGCGCCGCCACAAGGCTGAGATTATTCTCTTTTGCGCCAACCATATCGTCATCGATGCCTCCAGCGAGACCGAGGACATGTATAAAAGTATCGACGAGACGATCGATAAGATCGCCCGCCGCATGCGGAAACACAAAACCCGTCTCCTGAAGCGCCATCGCCCAAAAGCCGATGAGAGCATCAAGTATTTCAACGAAAGCTCCTATAAGGCCGACTTTCTCGACAACCTCCCCGAGGAAGTGGAGGAAGAGCCTGAACCCTTCTATGTCCACAAAGAGCAATTCCGACTGCGGAAACTCTACAAGGAAGAAGCGATCATGGAGCTGGACCTCACTGAGCGCCCCTTCGTTGTCTTCGACAATGCCCGCCGTGGCGTCACCTCCATCGTATGGCGAAAAGAAGGTGGCGATTATGGGATGGTCGATGTCTCCTGACCTCTCTAAAGTTTCGCCATGGCGTTCTCCCACTCAGTGTGTCGTTGGTGCTTTGGCGAAACTCCCCTCCTTCAGCTCGCCGATTGGTGTTGCGAGCTGGGGATTCACGGGATCGACCTCCTGACGCCCGAAGAGGCGAATGAAATCAAGGGACACGGGCTCGTATGCCCCGTGTCCACTTTTCCGCAGGATGAAAACGGACTCGGCTGCATTGAAAAAGCCTTCAACAAGGTCGAGCACCACGCTCCCCTGCTGAAGCTCTACCAAAAATGGATTCCTGCCGCTGCCGAAGCTGGCATTCCGAATATCATCGTCTTCTCAGGAAACCGGGACGGACTAGACGACACCACCGGACTGGACAACTGCGCCCGTGGACTTGAGCCCATCATCGAACTCGCTGAGAAGCACGAAGTAAGACTCGTCATGGAACTCCTCAACTCAAAGGTCGACCATCCCGACTACGAATGTGACTTCAGCAAGTGGGGCATCGAACTCCGCAAAAAACTCGCATCATCGCGCTTCGGCCTTCTTTACGACATTTACCACATGCAAGTCATGGAGGGAGACGTCATCGCCACGATCAAGCAGCATCACGAGCACTTCTTCCACTACCACACCGCTGGAGTTCCTGGGCGAAACGAGCTTGATGAAAGCCAAGAACTCTACTACCCCGCGATCATAAAAGCGATCCGTGACACCGGATATGAGGGCTTCGTCGCGCAAGAATTCGTCCCCACCTGGGATGACCACAAAGCTGCCCTCACAGACGCCATCAAGCGCTGCTCCTGACATCAATCAAGACGATAGCCCTCACCTCGCACCGTCTTCAGCGCTTCACCATCCTTGCCAAGCTTCTTCCTCAATTCAGCGATAAAATTATCCGCCGTTCGCGAAGTTGGATTGGCATGATAACCCCAGACTTCATCTAAAAAACGATCCCGGCTCACGACCTGCCTTCGGAATTCAAGAAGCAGCTTCAGAATCCCCACTTCCTTCTGATTCAAATCGGTAGCCACTCCTCCGATCACGAGACAACGATCCGTCAATCGAATCTCCACCTCTCCCAAAACAACCACCTCCGGCACTTCCGCTCGCTCCTGCCTCCGCAGCAAAGACCGCACTTTTGCGAGAAGTCCTTTTGAGCTTTGTCCGTGAACGAGTAAAGAGAGAAAGATGAGTAAAAGGAGGATTCTGGTCTTCACGATGGCCCGAGGCTATCACGAAGTTCCGTGGGGCTCGTCACGGAGGTGTCATAAGAACGACAACGAAGATTTAGGTTGAGGGGCAAGATCGATCAGTGGCGAAGCGCCACACTCCCTGAGCATCGATCTCCGGATTTGAATCAATGCTTCTGCTCTTCCTCAAGGAAGACGCGGGCCGCTTGAAAGCTGCCTCTTGCAAACGTGCGGAGGCCGTTATCATCGAGCAGGGCCAAGCCTTCTTCGGTGACTTCAGAAAGATAAATCTTCCAGGCCTTCTTCTTCAGTTGCTCTTCGTCGATCGGAGTGCGGGGCTTTTGATTTTGAGGGGCATCATCAGAGCGACCTCTGCCACGTCCACGACCACGGTTTCTGCCGCGTCCGCGACCGTCTTGATCATCATCCCCTCTCGAGGATTCCTGCGGAGACTCCAAGGGCTTATCGGAATCATCCGACTTAGCGTCTTGGTCGCCTTCTTTACGGGTATCGCGGACGCTTTTTTTAGGCCCACGAGGTTCCCGCTGAGGTCTGGACCTTTTCTGGTCGCTGTCGCTCTTTTCACTCTGCTCTTTCTTCTCCGGAACCGCTGATTCAGCAGCGGGAACATCAGGAATGAGAGGGAGCGATTGCTCCTGAGGAGCTTCGGACGCCTCTTCTTTGGCGGCCTTTTTAGCAGATTTCTTTCGGGCGCTCTTACGCACCGCTTTCTTTTTCGGGGAAATGTTTTCTTCAGACATAGGTAAAAAAGAGGACGGGAGTCGCATCGCGCTCCCGCCCTCAAAGTTAGGGGTTTAAATTTTTGTTAGTTCCAGATGTCGTCAAGCGTCTCGTCATTCTCGAGATTGCTATCGACCTGAAGGTCACTGGGTTCGCCATCCGGCCCGAGGGACCAGACATCAAACTCGGCATTCTTTGCCTTAGGCTCTGGGTTGCCATCGATATCAAGAGCCGATCGGTAACGATAGGAAACGCCGTAGCCATCCAAAATGACGCGCTCCCCATTCATCTTACCAACAAGGGCATTTTTACCCTCCTTGAGAAGTTCAGGCCAATAAATCTCTCCTTCTGGCTCTTCTTCACCACGCCCGGTGAAATCACCGGAGAGTGCCTTGTAGAGCTCCTTACTAGAGACATCTGTTCCCACAGGAACGAAGCCATTGTCAGAACGGTAGCTCTCAAGGTGCATCTCGATGTTCTGGCGATTTGTCCGAGTTAGCTTCGCTGCCTGCATCTTCTTCGCGCCATTCAGCGCACCCATGACGAGGGTCGCGAGAATAACGATGATGACGACGACGGTGAGAAGCTCGACCAGAGTAAAGCCGCGATGACGATTGGGAAGTGAGTGTAATTTCATCTGTGGTATGCGGTTGCGCAGGGGGCAAACCGAGGGGGTTTAACCACCGCCGGACTGCATCTGCTGAATGACCTTGATGAGGGGAAGGAAGAGCGCGAACACAATGGCACCGACCACGAGGGCGAGGATGACAATCATGATAGGCTCGAGAATCGAGGTCAGCGCCGTCACTGCGCCATCGACCTCATCGTCATAGACGTCTGCGATCTTTAGAAGCATCTCGGGGAGCTGACCCGTTTCTTCACCCACATCAACCATAGATACCACAAGATTGGGGAAAATTCCAGTAGAGGTGAGCGGAGTGACGATGGATTCACCTTCTTTCACCGCTTCATGGACCTTATCGATGGCATCGGAAACGATAACGTTTCCGGCAGTATCACGGGTAATATTGAGTGCTTGAAGGATCGGAACACCAGAGGTTACGAGTGTTCCGAGAGTCCGGGTAAAGCGCGCAATGGCACTTTTTTGCTGAATATCTCCGAAGATCGGGAGCTTCAACTTAAGCCCATCAAGGAAGCGACGCCCTTTCTTGGTGCGGCCCCAAGCAGAGGCAGCGAGCCAGATCAGGAAGGCTCCACCAAAGAGCAGAACTGAGTTCGGCAGGATGAAGGGACGAGCAAGCATCCAATCTGAAAAACCAAAGACAAAACGAGAGATCCATGGAAGCTCTTGGCCACCCATATCCGCAAACATGTCGCGGAAACGTGGAACAATGAAGAGCATGAGGAAGGTCAAAATAGCCACCGCGATGAACATCACGATCACCGGGTAAACCATCGCAGAAACGATCTTTCCTTTCAGCTTATGAGCCTTTTCCTGGTATTCCGCGAGACGCTTGAGAACGACTTCGAGAACACCACCCAGCTCACCCGCTTTCACCATGTTCACAAAGAGCTTGTTAAAGATCTTAGGATGCTGGCCGAGAGACTCGGAGAAAGTGGAACCGCCTTGGACGGATTCGGAGAGCTTGTCGATGGTCGCTTTAAGAACCGGATTGGGTTCCTGCTTACCGAGAACAGTGAGTCCGCGAAGAAGTGGAAGACCAGAGTCAATGAGGGTCGCGAGCTGACGAGTGAAGATCATGAGGATCTTGGGCTTAATCTTGCCCCCAGTCTTGCCTTTGACCTTCTTCTTACCTTTCGCGCCCTTCTTTTTGGCGCCTGCTGCGAGAGTGCCCTTACCTTCTTCCACGACCTGAGTCGGGTAAAGGCCCTGGCCACGGAGTTGTTGGATAGCCTCGGCATCAGAGCCCGCTTGGACCATGCCTGTGGTCTGCTCGCCCTTCGCATCGAGTGCGATGTATTGAAAATTTGCCATTTGAAATTACGTTTGTGTCTAGTTTTAGAAAAGTTTGTGAAGGGTGTGGAAGCTTCAAATCGGAAAATCGCGAGATCGCGAGTCGAGCGGCCCCCCACCCTTGGGATTAGTTAGGTGTACTTCAAGACCTCCTCGATGGTTGTCTTACCCTCGTAGATGCTACGGAGACCATCCTCCCGGAGGGTCGTCATACCAAGTTCGATGGCCTTCTGCTTGAGCACCACACTCGGTGCGCGCTCGATGATAAGTTCACGGATCGGGTCGGTGACATTCAGAAGCTCGAAGAGTCCCGCACGGCCTTTATAGCCGGTATTGGCGCATTTTTGACAACCTTTACCGGTATAGAATGACTTATCACCGAGTTCATGAGCCGCGATGCCGAGCTGGCTGAGGATTGCTTCACTGGGCTCGTAAGGCGCCTTACAATCCGAGCAAATGGTCCGAAGAAGACGCTGGGCGAGGATTCCCTCAAGCGAAGCCGCAACGAGGAAAGGCTCTGAACCCATATCGACGAGACGAGTGATCGCACCCGCAGCGTCATTTGTGTGAAGAGTTGAGAGGACCAAGTGACCGGTGAGCGATGCCTGAATCGCAATCTGGGAGGTCTCAAAGTCTCGCATCTCTCCCACGAGAATCTTATCAGGATCCTGACGAAGGAAGGCACGGAGGACGCGAGCGAAACTGAGTCCGATGGCCTCGTTGGTAGGAATCTGGATGATGCCATCCACATCATACTCAACAGGGTCTTCCGCAGTGAGGATCTTAGTTTCGACCTTGTTGATCTCACGAAGAGCCGCATAAAGGGTCGTCGTTTTACCAGCACCCGTTGGTCCGGTGACAATGAAAATACCGTTCGGCATATTCATCGTATCAATGACGTATTCATTGACGTGCTTAGGAAGTCCGAGGGCTTCAAGGTCAAGGTTGACTGAGTTTCGGTCCAAAACGCGAAGCACGACACTCTCACCATACTGGGTCGGAAGAGAAGAAACACGCATATCGATATGCTGTTCGCCGATCTGCTTCACGATGCGGCCGTCCTGAGGGACCCGGCGCTCCGCGATGTTCATGTTCGACATGACCTTGACGCGGGAAATAATAGGCAGCGCAAGGTGCTTGGGAGGCGGCGCCATTTCATAGAGCGAACCGTCAACCCGGTAGCGAATCTTGAATTCGTTCTCGAAAGGCTCGAAGTGAATATCCGAAGCTTTTTCGCGAATCGCTTGGAAGAGGACGAGATCGACGTAGCGCATGATCGGCGCGGAGTTGGCCTCTTCTTCCATGGAGCCTTCGCTACCGTCAAAATTAAGGCCACCATCGAGCTGACTGAGGATGTCATCCATCGCCTTTTCCTGGCCGCCGTAGAGATCATTGATCTTCTGCTCGACGAGGTAGTCAGGTGCGACCATGAGCTTCACTTCTTGGCCAATCGCAAAGCGGAGATCCTCGAGAATCTGAGGGTTGAGCGGGTCGGTGAGACACACTGATATGCCATCAGAATCGTAAGCAACAGGAAGAGCACCATGAAGGCGGGCCATCCCAGCTGGCACGAGACTAAGGAGAGCTTCGGGCGGTTCAAAGTCGGTGAGATCGATATACTGGGTGCCCAGTTCCTGCGCGATCAGTTGCCAAACATCATCACGGGAGCTGATGACTTGGTAATCGGCGAGAATTTCGCCGACTTCTTTACCGCTATTTTCGATTTCGGCGATGATGTCCTGCGCAAGCGCAGTATCGACCATGCCACGCCCGATAAAGAGGTCGAGAACTTGTTGATTATCCATTTTAAAAAGAGTTAGATTTGCGGGTTCAATTACTCGGAATCCGCCATAGTGACGCCAATGACTTCGTCAGCGGAAGTCGCTCCTGCGAGCACCTTACGGATTCCATCCTCACGGAGGGTTCGCATTCCGAATTCACGGGCGCGCTTGCGAAGCTGAGGGGTGCTCAGGTTTTGATTAATAAGGTGACGAACTTCATCATCGATGATGAACATCTCGAAAATTCCGATCCGTCCACGGTAGCCTCCACCGCGACAGTTCTCACAACCGACGGGCCCCATGATAGAGCTCCCCTCCATCAGAGCGGCGTCGATATTCAACATGCGAATCTCCTTTTCAGTAAGAGTCGCAGGTGCCTTGCACTTGTCGCAGAGTTTTCGGACAAGACGCTGGGCGATGATCGCGCGCACAGCAGAGGCGACAAGAAAGCGTTTGATGCCGATATCCGCAAGACGAGCGACGGCACTAGGTGCATCGTTTGTGTGGAGAGTAGAGAAAACGAGGTGACCAGTGAGGGAAGCCTGAATGGCAATCTCAGCAGTTTCCTTATCTCGAATCTCTCCCACCATGATAATGTTAGGCGCCTGACGGAGCATGGAACGAAGAGCGGCGGCAAATGTCATGCCGATATCCGTCCTCACCATGACCTGGTTAATTCCGGCCATCTCATATTCCACAGGATCCTCAACGGTGATGATTTTCTTATCCGGCTTATTGATCTGATTCAGACAAGCGTAGAGCGTGGTCGTCTTACCAGATCCGGTCGGTCCGGTGACGAGGATAATACCATCGGGCAAACCGATGAGCTCCTTGAAAGCCTCTTGGTCATCCGAGAAGAAGCCGAGCTGGCCGAGGCCAAGATTCAGCGCGGACTTATCAAGAATACGCATGACGATACTCTCGCCGTGGTTACTTGGGACGGAAGAAACACGAAGATCGACTTCTTTTCCACCCATCTTGACTTGGATTCGGCCATCCTGAGGAAGGCGCTTCTCCGCAATACTCATCGAACTACTCATCACTTTGAGACGGGCGATGACGGCAGGGAGGAGTTTTTTTGGATGATTCGCGCAATCGACCAGCTTTCCATCAACCCTATTCCGAATGCGGAGAGAGGTCTCAAGCGGCTCAATGTGGATATCACTTGCGCGCATCTTAAAGGCATCGACGAGGATACCGGAAACCATCTTAATGACGGGAGCGTCGCTGGAGCCATCTTCAGCAGATTCTCCGACGACAGTGAGACCACTGGCATCCGTGGCACCTGCTTCCTCGCCATAAAGCTGAGTGAGGGCGTGAGTAATACCGGTAGGTGTGGCGGCATAAAAAGTACACTCACGGCCGACGACATGCGGAATGGAATCCGTGGTCTCAACATCCAGGATGTCTGCAATGGCGATGCTTAGGTATGATCCATCATCAGCGACCGGGACGGCGTGAAAGCGCTTGGCATCAGCAAGCGTCATGCGGTCGGCGAGGGCCCCATCCAGGAAGGTGTTCTGGAGATCGAGAAGCTCAGCCCCGGCATTTTGCGCAGAAACTTGAGCAATCACGGTCTCATTTAAATCTCCCCGGTCGAGCATGAGCTGGATGGTATGCTCATCCCCCATTGCTTCGCGGAATTCCTGGACGTAGGCGGCATCAAGTTGCCCGGCCTCGACCAACAGTTGTATCAAGTAATCTTCGTTCGAATACACGGCGTGTCTTCTGTGTGCTTTGCTCTAGGATTGAGTAATTTCATCCTAGGAATGGGGGAGCTTGGTAAACCACGTAAGCCGTGTCAATGCGCTGAGCCAGAAAGGTCAAAAAAACAAAATTTAAATGAGACTCGACATCTCAAGGCACTCCGGATTTTAGGCGGGAAAGTACACCGCAAGCAACTCCTCCTGACGCTCCCTCATGCGTTCAAAATCAAGCTCTTGGTGATCATCGAACCCTGAAAGATGGAGCATACCGTGAATGCCATAAAGGGCGACTTCTCGAAACAAATCATATTCGTATTCACGGGCCTGACGAAGAGCCACCTCTACCCCGATCAAAAGTTCACCGTGCTCGAAGGTAATGACATCAGTCGGCGTTGGATCCGCGAGAAATTCACCATGGACCTGAGCCATCTCCGGATCACCAAGGAGGGAGATCTCGATCAGCTCAAGAACGGCAATCTCTCCCACCCCTATCTCAGCTAAAAGGGCGGCAGTCTTTTCCCAGCCAATTTGCAGCTTGGCCAGATCAACATCGTAAGGAGATTGCTCGGCGTAGATCTCGATGACAGGAGCGACGCTCATGGCTAGCCTTCCTGGCGACGGCGACGGACACTCTCGATTGCCTCCACGGAGACGACCTTTCCCCTATCCTCATTAAGGTCAGTGGGGGGATCCTCGACCCGTTCCTTAGGATATTCGATCCTTGAGTGGAGCATGCTACGGAGGGTTTTAGCAAAAACTTCGCGTACTTTGGTAAGCTCAGAAAGATTCAATCCACAGGCATCCAGTTGACCGTCGCGGACGCGCTTGAGGACAATTTCATCGACTAAAGAGCGGATCTTTCCGGGCGATGGTTTTGTAAGAGTCCGGGAGGCACTCTCAACTGCATCAGCGAGAGAAATGATGCCGCTTTCACGAGTCTGCGGAATCGACCCGGGGTAGCGAAAGCTTTTTCCATCGATCTTAGGGAGATCATCGCTGTTCTTTGAGTCATCTTTACCCTTCTTTTTCTCAGCAGCAATGCGCTCCTGAGCCTTTCGGTAGAAGTAGTAAACGAGGGAATCTCCGTGGTGCTCTTGAATCACCTGAATGATGCGCGGATTCAGTTTATTTTTAATCGCACGATCAACACCGTCCTTCACGTGAGCGATAATAATCAAGGCGCTCATGGTAGGGGTGAGGGTGTCGTGAGGATTTACCTCGCCTTGGTTCTCAATAAAATATTCGGGTTTACTCAGCTTTCCGATGTCGTGAAAGTAAGCACAAACTCTGCTCATCAGCGCATCAGCTCCAATCGCCTCAGCAGCAGTCTCGGAGAGAGCCGCGACCACAAGACTATGATGAAAGGTTCCCGGTGCCTCAAGCTGCATCCGACGGAGGAGAGGATGATTCAGATCACTGAGTTCAAGCCAGCTGATCTCAGTAGTGAGATCGAAGATACTCTCAAGAACAGGAAGAATTCCTCCGACAACAAGACCCGTCGCCAGACCGACTCCAAGAGCTAGGAGGCAGGCTTGACCGAGACTTGTCCAAGCACCTGCAACAGCCAATCCTTGGAGAGAAATTTTCCCGAAAAGAAGACCAAGCAGGACAACACCGAGGCCCACGTAGAATCCTGCACGAAGAAGCTTTCCCCGCTTTCGAACTTGCTTTGTCCCGAAGACAGCGATGAGACCGCAAAAAAGGCTCATCACGAGGAAGGGCCAACGAGCTTCCGAAGGAATGAGGAGCGCCCCAAATAGGCTCGCAAAAACTGATGAATAGACTCCAGCCTTCTGACCGAGGAGAACCGAATGCACCATGGGCGCAAAGGCTAACGGAATTAGAAGGAACTGAGCATCGGGCGAGAACCACGCCGAACTCACCCCTCGGGTAAGATGGATGAGCCAGAGCTGGAAAAAAATCCCCCCGAAGATGAGGAGAACATTACCATTCTTCACCGCGGAGACTCCATGATTCAGATGAAAGATAGAAATGGCACAGATGAGAAGAACACCAGCAACATTAAGGGTTCCCTGCTGGCCAAGCCCCGTGATTCCACTAGTCGCTAAAATAAGAGCGCCGAGGCCGACGGCGAAGGCGATATAAATCCCGGCGCGGACAGAGGAGCTGCGGCTGAGAAACCAAAAGAGGCCTTTCTCATCCGCAGTGCGCCTTTTTTTACCAGACGAAAGCCCCTGCTGAACGAGGCGCCATCGTTTAAATTCATCTACTAAACCCATGAGTCTTCGCTGTAGAAACAAACGAAGAACAACGGTCCTTCGCTAGCTAAAGATGCTTAACGATTATAAAAAGAGAGATCAAGCTCCATCAGCGGATGGTGATTGCCTGAAAAATCAACCTAGACGGAAGACGATGCGCGCCTTCGTTGTGTCATAGGGAGACATTTCCATCTTCACGCGGTCGCCAATGACGAGACGGATGAAGCGCTTTCGCATTTTACCGGAAATATGAGCCAGCACTTCATGTCCACTGGGAAGCGCCACCTTGAACATCGTGCCCGCGAGGACAGATGAGATGGTGCCTTCAATCTCGACTGACTTCTGTTCATCAGAAGCATCATCGGGATTACTAGGCTTACGGGGGCCACGAGCGGGACGGCGGCGTCCGCCTCCCCTTCGAAAATTTCTTGGTCTAGCGATAGCAGTAAGTGGGTTGTCAGGCCGCAGCTGTGGCCTACAGGCAGTATGATTCTGAAATCCGCCAAAAGCAACGGAAAAAACAGGAAGAGGCTTTCTTGCACAAAGCCCTTCGGCTCGCTATTTTCCACAGCGGAGAAAAATGATTAGAATAAGTGACATATTTCAGTCCCTCAGCCAGTTGGTTGGCAGGGACTCTAGTCAACTGCGGGATCTCAAGACCTCGCGAGCACTTCTGACGACCTTCGCCTCTTTCATCTTAGCGGATGATAAAATCGAAGCGGACGAGATCGCAATATCCTTCGACTTCGTGCGCAACACATTTCCTGACGCGAACCATGCCCAGCTGGGTGACTTTTTAGAAAAAGCGCTCGCTCAACGTCCCCTGCTCTCGCCCCACCTACGACAGCTAAAAAAGACACTCACTAAAGAACAGAAGACAGCCTTCGCTCTACAACTTTTTGTTCTAGCAAAGGCCGGGGATTCCCCTGGTGCCGCCGAGGCTTCTTTTTCAAAAGTGATGGCCGACATTGATGCAAAGACGATCGGGGAAGCAGTCGCCCGAGAGATGACCGACCCGCTGGCTCCGCCACACAAAAGCCTTTCACGAGTCGATTTCTCATCCGGACCTGCGGCTGACGTCAGCCTCGCGAGCGGATCGGGCTCACCCTATTTCCGATGCTATCGGACAGGCGGAATGATCCTTCTGCGGAATCTCGCCGAGGACAGTCTTTCAGTAAGAGGTTACACCATTAGAAAAGGGGGTCTCATTCAATTCCGCTCAACCGATGAATTACAAATCGAAGGCTGGCGCTTGGATTACGATGATCTCTCCTTCTTTTTCCAAGAGGCTCCGCAAAGCCTTTTCCTGATGGTAACCGATGGCGAGGTGAGCCTCAGCCGATCAAAATCCAAGCTCGCGGCAGCGCAGATTGTCTTTGGTCGAAAGGCACGGGTGACCGCACTTCGCAAAGAAGTTCTGACCACTCCTACAGGGGATTTTTTAGAAGTCGGCGAAGAATATAAATGTGATTATTACGATGAACTTGGCGTCCAATCCGGCGAGCAAATTACACTCGACACTCTACGTCGTCTGAGCCTGCGGGGAGGCCATCGCTTCAAGCTCGCGGGAGGTCGGAGAAAAGTGACCGTCTCGAATGATCCCGCGCAACTCTCAGGTGATAGTCTCCTTCTCACGCCTGGACTCTCCGCAAAATTCGTGCTCGAGATCGAATTCGATCCTGTCTCAGGACTTGGCGAACTGAAGATTCTTGAGGCTAGTCAAACGATCACCGCAAATGGTGCTCCGATGCAGGGCACTCCGATGCAAAGCGCTCCGCTCCCCGATGGCTCGCTGATTCGACTCAGTAGCCGCCAGGCGATTCGCTGTCGCTTCTCGGAAAACCTTCTCGATGAGGAGCGCAATCTCGTGCGTCACCTCGAAGTCGAAGGTGTGAATTTCACTTTCTGGAAAGGTGGCAAGACGCTCGATAACCTCGCCTTCCATGTCGAACGCGGACAAATGATCTGCATCATTGGGCCAAGCGGTAGCGGGAAGAGCACCTTACTAGATGTCCTAGCCGGTCAGCGCCAGCCACAAAGTGGCAGCGTGCGCCTCAATGGACTCTCACTCTATGAACGACAAGCCCGCCTCGCTCCCCTGATCTCCTTCATGCCACAAGAGGACGCTTTGAGCGACCAACTCACCTGCCGTGAGCACCTAGCTCACGCATGTGCAATCCGGCGGCCGCACCTCGCGGGAGGGTCAATCCAGAAGCGGGTGAATCACCTTCTCGACATTCTGGGACTCGATCACGTAGCGGAGCGCCCCGTAGGAAGCGCCTCCTCGAAGAGCCTTTCCGGAGGCGAGCGCTCGCGCCTCAATGCGGGGCTCGACCTCATCGGCGGCGGTGAAATCTTCCTCTTCGACGAACCGATTTCCGGACTCTCATCAAAGGACGCCGAGCACGTGGTTGAGTCACTCAAAAGCCTCGCGCGTGATAAAATCATCATCGCCTCGCTGCACCGCCCCAGTGAGAAAGTGCTCGAATCATTTGATCAGGTGCTTCTGTTAGATCGCGGAGGCAAGATGGCCTTCTTCGGACCGCCGGAAGAAATGATCGCATACTTTGATAAAGCCCGCTCAGAGTTAGACATTCGCGCCTTGGGGCAAAGTTCACTCAAGGATCAGACAGGCGCAGACTTTGTCTTCGATGTTCTGGAAGCTCCCCTTCTCAGTCGGACCCAGATTCGTGGAGGCCGGACGCAGCGCCGCTTCCCGCCGACTTTTTGGCAAGAGCGCTTTGAGAATCGGCGAGTCATGGCCCACCTCAGTCTCGGTGCGGTGCCAGGATTTTCCGCTGATGAGGAATTGCCAAAAGCCGACGATCAGATTCCCGCACCCGAGCCTCCCGCCCATGGCCGTCGGCAAAAGTGGATGATCTTTCGCACTCACCTCGCCCGTGCCTTTAAGTCCAAGATCCGGCATCGCGGCACCTTTTACTCGATCTTTTTGGAAGCTCCCCTGCTCTCGATCCTCATCGCTTACACCCTGCACGCATCTGCCGAGGGAAGCTATGAATTCGAGAGCGCTCTGCACCTGCCCTCCTACCTCTTCCTCGCGATCACGGTGGCGATGTTTTTCGGACTGACCAATTCCGCCTCTGAGATCCTGCGAGATCGCCCCGTGTTGAGACGAGAGAGGAATTGCCGACCGCACCCGCTCCTTTATCTGGGCTCGAAGTTTTTACTTCTCACCGCCCTAGTGACCCTCCAGTCGCTCGTATTTATCATCGTAGCGCATCACGTTCTGGAAATCCATAATATGCTCTGGATCCATCTCGGGTGGATGACGTTGACGGGATGCTGCGGGACCGCGATCGCGCTGTTAGTCTCAGTGATCGCAAAGTCTGAGCGCACCGCACTGGGAGCGATCCCCCTGATTCTCGTCCCGCAGATTCTTTTGGCAGGAGCTCTCATTCCTTTTTCTGAAATGAACCGCGGACTCTTTCATGGTGGCACCGATGGTCGGGCAAGAGGCGAGGAACCCGCTCCATCTGCCATCATCCCGCTGCGCTATGCTTATGAAGGCGCGATCGTCAGTCAGGTGACCCATAATGCTTTCGAGAAAAAACGACGCCCTCTTCAGGAGGAAATCGAACAAATCAAAAAGTCTAAAGACGAAGAATCACTCGGTGATCGCATTGATCAGATCGGAATCCTTTTCGCTGCTTCCGCACGAGATATTGATCATGCCCACGAGATTTTACGCGACCCCATCGCCGAGCGAGAGCGAGTCATGAGTGCAGATTATTCTGATGACGCTGAGGAGCAAAAACCACTCTCTTATTTCTTCGTTAACCGCCGAGTAGAAGGACTGGTGGAGCTTGCGGAGACGCGCCGTCTTGATGCTCGGAGCGCGCGTCAATCGACTGTCTTTTTCGCCGAAAAGAAAAAGATCTTCGGCCTTGAAGTCGGCACGACGTGGTATTGCCGGATCATTTTGATCGCGCTCACCCTTCTCCCGCTCGCAATCGCAACAGGGCTTCTAAAGGTTTCGCTGAGCCGGTATTAAAACCTCATCACCCAGCGTCTTACTCAGTGAGTGAGCGATGGCTGCAACAGCGTCCTTTGGCAACGGAGCGGGAACAATAGCACCAAGAACGATAAGACCGAACTTCGAGCGCTTTGGGATGACTTGGAGAATGCGATCCGTGCCAATCTTCACATGAGGACTCGTGAGTCCCCCGGCATCACCCACTTGGCGGCTCGCACTACTGGATGCGTGCGCGAGAGTGCGGGCCACCTTCACCAGTTTTTCGTTTCCGATTTCATCAGAGATAATCTCGCCATTCCGATCACAGACAAAGAATGCTTCCGCTGGAACACTCGCTTTGAGCCAATCACCAAAAACGACCATGCGACGGGAGAGCGGCTGCCCGCTAGGGCTCAGCGAACTAGCAATCACTTGAACCTGTGAAGCCTCTTGTTGCGACGCAGCAGAACGTGCTCCAAAAGGTCCAGCTGGAACAATGGCGTCCTGAGGAGTCGGCTGACTCATCGGTTGCGTGGTGATTTTAAAAGGAGAGACTACCTTCTCGTAAAATTTCTGCGGAGCGGGCTCGGCTGCCGCCATTTCATCAGAAGCACGGCTTGCGACCGGCTCAAGCTGGACTTTCTCCGCCTCGATATTTTCAGCCGATAGATCCTCCACAGAAGCGGGCTGTCGATAGACGATGCCTGCGGAAGCGGCCAAGCCGCGAGCTTCCGAGAGAGTCCGAAGCGCGGCATCACGCCCCGGAGAACCAGTCTCACATGGAGGAACTGCGGCGACCTCAGTGTAGCCTACAAAACTATCACCATAAACCGCTTCGGGAGCAGATTGATTGACCCGCGGAGCAGACACCATGAGACTTTCTGCAAGTTTGCGAAGCTCTTCGGCATCGACCCATTGATTGACTACATCTCCTTCCATGGTTTCCTTCGATTAAAAATTAATTTTCCCCTCAACCTCAGCGCGAAGTCCATCAAAGACAGCGAGCGCACCCGCTCCCTCCTCCATAACACCGACTGGTAGCCCCTTTGCGCTAGCCCGAATAAAGAGATCATCACGTGGGACAACCGCACGCATCACCATTTCTGGAGGGAGAATGTTACGAAGCGCCTCTGCCGCCTCTCGACTCTCAGCGAGGTGAGGCTGCACCATTGTCAACACGATACCGAGCACCTGCAGATTTGGATTAACCACACGCATTCTCGCGAGCGCCTCCAACATCTTAGGAACCGAGCGCACGCCGAGCGGCTCGGCCTGCTGAGGCACAAGCACCCCGGTGGATGAACTCAGAATATCAGCAGTCGCGCCAAAGAGTCCTGCTGCGGTGTCGATAATACAAATATCGAAGCCGAGCTTCTCGGTTTCTTTCAAAAAGGAACGAACACGGTGAAGATTCGTCCCCATCGCTCCCCCACCCAACTCGTAAGCACTAATATGACCGGAAGCGACAAGACTCAAGGTCTCAAGACGGGTCGGGACAATGACTGATTCAGCTCGAAGTGACGGATCGGTCAACAGGTCATAAAACCCGGTGAGGTGGCGTGCTTGTCGCGTTAACGAAAGCCCAACCGACCCCTGAGGGTCAGAGTCTACAAGAAGTGTTCGGCGTCCACTGCGAGCAAAGGCGTAAGCGAGATTGATGGCCACGGTCGTCTTTCCGACGCCTCCCTTTTGGCTGGTTATGGCAAGAGTAATCACTGGGGGAAATATTAACGAATAAGAACTTCCGAATGGACCGGCCCCGAAGGAAAGCATTTCCTCACCCCTTTGTCTGGTCATTTTGCGCGATTTTCTTAGAGTGCTCGCTTTCCACTACCTTCTCGCCCGCTGATGACACGTTCCCCCAAGCTCCTTCTCCTTTCTCTCGCCTCGATTACTCTCCTTGGCTGTGATGGTGAGAAGCGCCAAACCAAGGAAGATCGAATCGCCAAAGATCTCTTTTTCGAAGAAGAAGCCGTTAGTAATCTCAGCGAGTTGAAAAATGAGATGGCGGATGCGCCGACCGATTTTCTGCGTTTATTCAAAGACGACCCCATCGCTTGGCAAGCGTGGAATTCCTCAGTCCCCAAAAAGGCGAAATCCAGCCAAAGCCCGATTCTTGCATTTGTTGTCTCATCACGCGACGGCGGCTGCCGAGACACAGCCCAGCGAATTTTGGCAGACAAGGAAATGATGGATCTCTTTAAGGCAGGCAATGTCTGCACCATCGTCGATATTCATGCGAATCCTGAAGTTGGACTTCTCAGCTACATTCTAGCAAGCGAGACCCGCCAGCCCGTTGGCTTCCCTATGTTGATTTGGATGAGCCACGAGGCATGCCCCCTCGCCTGGCTACCCATTGCTGATCTCAAAACAAAGGATTTAAAATCCGCTCTTATTAACTCAGCTGCAATAGTGGATGATACTTGGAAAAAATCGTCCGACTACGCAGTTAGAAATAGCCGCCGGGATATTGAGGCCCGTCAGAAACGGCTGGACTCAGAGATCCAAGGAGCGGAAGACGAAGCCAAGCGCATTGACATTTTCCGCCGCCAAGCGCGACAGACCGCATCGCTCTACGATCCCATCTCTGGAAATATCGATGGCGCGGGAGGCCTTGTCCCCTCAAGTGCGCTTGAACTTCTCAGCCTAGGACACCTTTCTCCAGCTCTCTCAAAGGGAGTCCGTCAGCGATCAAAGGAAGCGATCACCGGTGTCATTACCTCAATTGAAAAAGGAGCCCTCCACGATCCCCTCGATGGCTTCTACTTCTATGCCCGGCGGAGCCAAGACTGGAGCCTCCCCGCCTTTTCAAAAGACCTCGGAACTCAGGCTCAATATGCCACAGCCCTCATCCATGCCGGTCAAGCGGTCGAAAATCAAAACTTCATCAATACCGGATTGGCTATTATCACAAAACTCCAGAAAGACTGGCTCGGCCATAATTACACCAACGAATCGTCTCTTTTAGAAAAAAAAGTCCCCGGCCTCTTCCTCTGGGATTGGGACATTCTTGAAAAGACTCTCAGTCCCGAAGAATTCGCCGTAGCTGAGGCTGCTTTCCGCCTTAATAAAAACGGAAACATCCCTGTTTTTTCCGACCCTACTTCTCAATTTCGAGGACTCAATAGTCTCTCGTCCTCCGCTACGATCGATGAGATCGCCACCGCCGTTTCATCGACGCCAACCGAGACCAAACCGACCCTTGAGAAGGTCATCAGTAAACTCCGCGAACACCGCGAGAAAACAGGCTCTATCTTCCGTGAAACTCAGGTCGCAGCTCAAGATCGAGCTCAATTCTGCCTCGCGCAACTCGCTGCATGGTCAGCTACCGGCTCCTCATCCGACCTCGCCGAAGCAGTCGCCAGCGGAAACCTGATCAAGAATGAGCATGATATCGAGGGAAAGCAGCTCACGCGCTTTCCCTCCACCCTCGCAGTCAAAGCGCGCGGCAGCGATTACGCCCGCTCTATTCTGGCCGGAATCGGTCTCTACCAGGCCACACTCGACCCCGAGTGGCTCGTTTGGTCCTCTCACCTCGCACACGAAGCACTTGATCTCCTCACCGAAGGCGATGATGACCCCCTAATCTCAGAGATTACGGAGGAAGATCGCATCATTCCAATCCGCATTCGCAACCATTCTATGATCTTTTCGGAATCGACACTGGGCCTTTTTGATCAAGCCATCTCTGGCATTGCCGCCCTTACGGGAGACGAGCGCCTTCTGAAAACGAGAATCGCTATCGCAAAGTCTCTTTCCGGCCCAAGCGAAAGACTTCCGATCATTCATACCGATTACATTGCCTCCTGCATCCTTACTGAAACTCCCTTGGTCGCCGTGCTGAGTGGTGAATTCCAAGATTCTGGCTATCAAAATTTCATCAAGCAGCTAAACCACGCCAAATTCAGCAGCTTTGTCACCCTGCGTTCCGACAAGCAAGACGGAGGCCTTTCTCCTCTCCCTGATTTTGAAAGCTTTGGCAACGCCACTGGCATCACCCTAGTCCGTGGATCTGAGATCATCGGACAAGCAAGGACCATCGCCCAGTTCCGTGAGCTTTTGCAGAGCGAACTATCGCAAAAAGAATGATTGGCAGGTCAAAACCAAAAGCTAAACTTAAGTCCGAATGCACACCAAACATTTTCTCCCTCTCGCGCTGGCCGCTTCCTTGGGAATGAGCGCCTCTCTCGCAGACACAATCACTCTCACCTCGGGCAAAGTTCTAGAAGGTAAAGTTTTAGAAGAAACTGCCACGGAATACATCATGGAGGTCAATGTCACCGCCTCGATTAAAGACCGAAAAACTTTCAAAAAGAGCGAAGTCAAATCCATCGAAGCAGAGGCCCCCGATCTCAAGCCCTTCGAAGCACTCCAAGGTATCCTTCCCACTCCTGACCGGATGCCTGCCGATTACTACAAGGCACTCATCGACACCCGTGTCCAACCCTTCATCGATCAATTCCCAAAATCCGGGCACCTCAACGAGGTCAATAATATGCTCGCCACCCTCCAAGAGGAACAAAAGAAAGTGCTTGCTGGTGAAATCAAGCTCGAGGGGAACTGGATTGCCTCTTCAGACTGGAATGCCAATGCCTACGAGCTCGACGCTCAAATCGAACTCATCAAGATTAAAAAGCTCGCGCAGCTAAACCGCTATCGCCGAGCTCTCATCGCCTACGATAAACTAGAAGAAGCATTCCCTGCTTCCGACGCTCTTGAACAGGCCAAAGATCTCGCTCGTGGATTTCTTCCCCGCTACGCCAGCATCATTTCCGCCAAGGCTGCCTCAGCCAAAGAAAAGAAGGAAGCTCGTGAAAACGACATCAAAAACCTTCCCGCCAGCGACATCCCACGCGTCCGCGCGTTCCATGAAGAACAAGAAGCACGCTATCAGGCCGCTCTTGCGAAAGCCCGCGAAGAGCGCTGCAAATGGCTCCCTGAAAATGAATACGATGAACGTGGACTCAAGACGATCGAGCGCAACATCAACAGCTTCATCTCCGCCCTCAATCGCCCTAGCCGGGACAAGAAAAACAATAGTCAACTCTATCGTGAGGCCTGGGAAGCCGCAGGAAATGGCGATACACAATCCACCCAAAGACTCGTCGTCAGCCTAAAGTCATCTAAAATGGATGAAGAGTATCTCGAACTCATCGAAGCACACCTTGAAGCGAACCCCGCACCCGAAGCACCGAAAGAGGAAAAAGCCGCTCCAGTCGAGGCCGAGCCAAAAAAAGAAGAAGCGGATGCGAAAGACAAGTCTCGTAAAAAGGGATCTCGAAATAGCGAGACCAATGCTGAAGACGAAAGTCAAGAAGCAGCATTGCCCGCAGAAGAAGAGGAATCTTCCAATTCGCTCATCTATGGCATTCTCGGCCTTGCCCTGATCGGAATTCTTGTCGGAATTCTTCTCAAGAGTCGCAAATCCAACGAAGACGAGTAATCTCCCGCCATGAAAGAGCGCAAAGCGTCCCAAAACCGGCAAACCGCCGAAACCAAGATCAGCCTCAGTCTGAATCTTGACGGTGATGGCGTATCTCAAATCGACACCGGAGTCCCCTTTTTCGACCACATGCTCACGCTTTTTTCGAGGCACTCTGCCATCGATCTCAATGTGAAGGTCGATGGTGATATCGAGGTCGATTTCCACCACACCGTAGAGGACACCGGCATCGTGCTCGGTGAATGCCTTAGGGAAGCACTTGGCGACAAAGCGGGAATCCGCCGCTACGGGCACGCCTACATCCCCATGGATGAGACGCTCAGCCGCACTGTCATCGATCTCAGTAACCGCCCGCACCTAGAGTTCATCGCTCCGGAAAACACGCCTTCGGCACAAAACTTCCCCTTCACTTACGTCGAGGAATTCTGCCGCGCCGTGTCTGCAAATCTGCGTGCAAATCTCCACATCGAGCTTCTCTATGGCCGTGATGGTCACCACATCGCTGAGTCGATTTTTAAATCCCTCGCACGAGCCCTCCGTGTCGCTGTCGAGCATGATCCTCGCCAAGTAGGCATCCCCTCCACTAAGGAAGTCCTTTGATCCGATGAAGCTCGGAATGATCGACTACGGGCGGGGAAATCTCCGCAGCGTCATGAATGCCTGCCGTGCCCTCGGGCACGAACCATTTCTAGTTACGAAGCCAGAGGACCTCGAGGGACTCACTCACATCGTCTTCCCTGGCCAAGGAGCCTTTGGCGATTGTATGGAAAGCCTCGCGCGTCTTGAACTGATTAATCCCCTCCGCTCATGGATCGAGGCTGACCGCCCCTACTTCGGGATCTGTGTAGGCTTCCAGCTCCTCTTCCACGCCAGCGAGGAATCCCCGGGAATCGCCGGCCTAGGCGTTATCGATGGCGAGTGCCGTCGCTTCAAAAGTAAGGATGTCAAAATCCCTCACATGGGCTGGAATGATGTCAGCATCAAGCACGTCAGCTCACCCTTATGGGCTGGCTTTGAAGGAGATCCCTACTTCTATTTCGTCCACTCATTCTATCCTGTCGCGGAGAATGAGTCAGACGTCGCTGCGACCTGTCACTATGGTGATGAGACCTTCTGCGCCGCCATCGAGCGTGGCAACCTTCTCGCTACGCAGTTCCACCCAGAGAAGAGCCAGCACACTGGCCTCAAACTCTTGAACAACTTTCTCGAGGGCTAAGAGATGCTAAGTTCTTACCTATAAAAAACGGCCAGCAGGATTTACCAACGGGCCGTTTTTGAAAATTTCGGAAGACTCCGACTAGGAAGTCACTCGCATTGGCATGAGCACGTAGAGGAAAGCATCCTCAGTGCGAAGCACACCTGGGCTCATCTCATCAATGAGATCGAGGTGGATGTTCTCATCACTCAGCGCACGAAGCGGCGCTTGCAGGAAATCAGGATTGAAGGCGATGGCGAACTCCTTGCCGCTATACTTCACTTTGACAGACTCGTTTGCCTCACCGATGTCCGGGCTATTCGCAGCGACACCAAGCTCATTAGCACCGAAGCTCAGCTTCACTGAATTCGACTTATCAGAGGAAAGAAGAGAAACACGACGAACAGTCTCAAGAAGTGCTTCACGACCAACCGTGAGGCGCTCTTTTGTTTCACCAGGAATGACTTGGCGGTAGTTTGGATAGTTACCTTCGATAAGCTTGCTCACGATGATGCTACTTCCGATCTCGAAGCAAACCTGATTGTCGCTGAGACGAAGAGTGAGATCCCCTTCTGAGTTCAGAAGACGTTGAAGCTCCTGAACTGCTTTGGTCGGAATGATGAAATCAGTCTCATGGCTGGCTGGGAATTCCAGTTCGTTGTCTACCATCGCAAGACGGCGTCCATCCGTTGCTACCAGAGTCAGCTTACCTTCCTTAAAGGAAGTGAAGATACCGTTGAGCACGTAGCGCGTCTCATCGGTGGAAATCGCGTAAGAAGTCTTTTTAAGACCATCCAAAAGGAGACCTTGGGGAATGGTGTATTCCTTGGCGTCCTGAAAATCAGCGAGCGGTGGGAACTCGGTATCGGGAAGACCGATAATCTTGAAAAAACTAGGACCACTTTTGATGCTTGCGACATTCTTAGCGTCGATCGAAACCTCGATTTCAGCGGAAGGAAGCTCACGAATAATACTAACCAAGCGCTTCACAGGAAGCGTGGTAGAACCTGTCTTAGAGACATCTGCTACTGCTGTGCCACTGACCCCAACATCGAGATCCGTGGTGGTTAGCCGCAATCCAGACTCCGAAGCCTCAATTAAGACGTTAGAGAGAATGGGGAGGGTCGTCCGGCTACTTACGACGTGCTGCACTTGCTGCAACCCATCTAAGAAAGCCTCCTTCGCGATCTGGAACTTCATAGCTATAAATGCCCAGTCAGGGCGAGAGGAACCTGCCCCTACCGCCCTAGCTTTGCAAGTAATTACTTAAGAATTCGGAAGCTTCCGATCAGCGCTGAAGCACCGCAATCAGTTTTTCCACAATCGCTTTGACCTCAGTGTTTACCTCGATCTCCTGCTCCACTCTCTTACAAGCGTGGATGACGGTGCCGTGGTCACGTTTTCCAAAGGCTTCCCCAATCTCCACCAAAGATAGGCTTGTGAGCTGACGACTCAGGGCCATCGCAATCTGACGAGGGAACGCAATGCTCGCAGGACGACGACGGCTCGACATATCCGCGAGACTGAGGTCATACTGATCGCAGACTGCTTTCTGGATAGAATCCACCGTGATCTGGCGAGAGTTCTCATCGCGCACCAAGTCACGGAGAAGATCGTCCACCTTGGCAATTGTCATCACTTCCGAGGAGAGGAAGCTGAAGCTCGCCACCCGGGTGAGAGCACCTTCCAAGCGACGCACATTGCTCTGAATGAGGTTCGCGATATGGAAAATGACCTCGTCTTTAAGATCAACATTCCACTGGTCCATCTTGCGCTTTAGAATGGCGATCCGAGTCTCAAAGCCCGGAGGCTGCAGTTCTACGGTAAGACCGCTTTCAAAACGACTGATCAGGCGAGGTTCGAGCTGCTGGATTTCAAGAGCGGGACGATCACAGGTCAGCACCAACTGGGTCTGGGTATTGAGAAGCCCGCTAAAGGTATGAAAGAACTCGTCCTGCGTCCGCTCTTTCCCTGCAATGAACTGGATATCATCGATGAGCATAATATCCGCAGTGCGGTAGGATTTGCGGAAGGCGTCGAGATTTCCTTTTCTAACAGCCTCAATGAACTCGTTCGCAAATTGCTCAGCAGTCAGAAAAACAACCTTCGCTTTCGGGTCGCTGATCAGAAGCTGCTGCGCGATGGCTGACATAAGGTGGGTCTTACCCAAGCCAGCACGTCCGTGGATGAAAAGCGGATTAAAACTGCGCCCTTCACCGGAAGCCACGGCCGAACATGCGGCGTGGGCAAACTGGCTGTTATCGCCTACCACGAAGCTTGCAAAATCGAACTCGGGATTAATCCCCATGCGCTTAAGTTTCCGCTCGAGAGCGACAGTCTTAGGAGCATCTTCGCCTGCCTTCACAACGCGCACTTGATCGCTCTCACTCACCGAGCCACGAGCCACTTGCTTGGTCGGCTGCGGCACGACATCGCCGACTACGACAATGATAGGTTGAGCGTGAATTCCGGCACCTTCTGCGAAAGCAGCTCGGACCTCATCGAGGTAGTTTGTCTCGATCCAGATTTGCTGCATATCGGATTTCACTCCGATCACGGCAGGACCGCGCTCATCGTCTACCACCAGCTCCGCATTTTTGAACCAGCGGGTGAAGGCATCGTCGCTGAGATACTCTCTCATTTTCCCTTTTACTTTTCCCCAAATTTCTGACTCCGAACCCATCGCGCCTCCGTCGTTTTTTTCGTTTGAATTGTTGTCATGCTGACCCCCGTCTTGCTCGTTCTTCATGTGTCCTTTAGATCTTGGATAGTGGTTATTTTTTGTAACTTGGAGCCGCTCTACTGGCATCCGATGGCGGTTGAGACCGGAGCGAGAATGGACACTTCACGGCGGGGCTAAAAACAAAATTCATCAAAAAATTACCCCCAAGCTCCTTCCATCCTTTCCACAAAGGGTTCCACGACTTTTTAAAAAAAAACTCTCTCCATAGTTTTCTTAAGGGACCTAAATTAGTCGGACTTTTTAGGCCAAATCATGTCCCCTAACAGCCCACATCCGAAAGTCAGGAAAGTGCCTATCGGCCACATCCATGAGGAGTTGAAACTGGTCTTTAGTTCGCCGCCTTGGAGGTGGTAAGAAGGCAGATTAGCAAGATACTCAAAGAGGTTCAGCCCCGCCTTATCCACAAGAACCCAGACGTCCATGCGAACAAACATGGTAATGATAAACGAAATGATGGCTCCGGTCAAAATTCCCCTAAAGTTTCCTCGTCCTAACAGAGCGCATAAAAACATCCCTAGAAGGGGCCCCATCGTGTAGGTTGTCATCCCAAAGGCCAGAGGCAGAATCGGGATATCGAGAGTCTCCCGCGCGTAGTTCATCAGCAGAGTAAATAGCGTCAGGGAGATACCCCAGACTACGACCCAACGGCGCGACTGACTCACCAGAGTCGCTTGAATCACTTTGACGTCTCCTTTTTCAGGATTATGGATCAGCGAAATAGTCGTTTGGCTCAGAGCTGCGAGAATGGAATCTAGACTCGAAATCGCTGCCGCAAAGACCCCCGCCAGAATCAGCCCGGCAAGACCTGGAGGCAGCTGACTCACGATCCAGATTGGGAAGACCTCATCTGCAACTGCCGGGACTCCCCCGTCAGCTACCGAGGTCGGCACTCCGTCTTTTGCAAAGGCGAGATTTTCTGCGACAATACCTTCGGGTTGATTATTGAGATAAAACACGTAAAGTGCCGCTCCCACGAGGAGCATCAGATAAGTAAGTGCTTGTCCCACCGAACTCCAGATAATCGCCTTTTTGGCATCGCTGGCATTTTTACAACAGAACATGCGCTGGGCATTGAGCTGATCGACGCCAAAAGCTGTGAGATTTTGAAATGGCACAGCGATGATCGCTACCCAAAAAGTGAAGTTGAAAGCGGGTCCCCAGCCGAAATCAGCATTCCACATCTTCGTCTTCCCCGCGTCCCCAGCCTGAGACCAAAATTGCGACCAACCTCCATCGAGCGAATAGACCACCCAGAAAAGCGCGATCAAACCACCGACAGTAAAGAGGCAAAACTGCATGACATCGGTCCAGATGACCGTCCGCATTCCGCCCATCAAAGTCCATCCAATCGCGAAGACCCCGATCACCAGAATGCACAGATTAAAAGACCAGCCCGTCACCACCATCAGCGGAAGTGCTGCCACCAACACTCGCACGCTCTGCCCAAGGATCGATCCCACCGTAAAAAATACCGTCGCAAGCGTCTTGAGCTGCGGCTTGATCCGACGCCCCATGTAGTCATAAGGACTGTAGATCTCATCTTCGTAGAAAACCTTCACAAAGACCATTCCCACGACAACTCGGCCCATCACCGAGCCAATACCCCAGAGCATATAAGTGAAATCTCCACCCGCGGCCATCACTCCTCCAGGAACACCAATAAAAGTAACCCCGCTAATCTCAGTAGCGATGATCGAGCCCGAGACCGCCCACCATGGAAGCGACTTCCCTCCAGCGAAGAAATCCTTTATTGTGGCCTGCTTCCCTCCCATCCGATGACCAATCACGGTAGTCAGAATGAGGTAGCCAAAGAGCACCGCGATATCGATATTGGTGAAATATTCCGACATGCCGAAAACTGACTGATTGCTTCCACTCTGTCGATATTCCTCTTTCCCAACACATTTGCCTTGTGACTAACTGCGCAACTTCCTAGTTTCCAGAAACCTTCAAAGGAGAATATTATTTCCGAATCAAAAAGCAGAATCGTTGGAATCATCCCGGCCCGTTGGGCCTCCTCCCGCTTCCCCGGAAAGCCCCTCTTTCCGCTTCTGGGAAAACCTCTCCTACAGCACGTCTATGAACGTGCTCAGAAATGCGGGGAGCTCGATGATCTCGTCATCGCTACGGACGACGACCGCATCATCGCCCTCTCAGAATCCATCGGAGCAAAAGTCTGCCGCACCCGCGCCGATCACCCTTCTGGAACCGACCGCATCGCAGAAGTCGCGGACCAGTTAGAGGAGGCGACCCACGTCCTTAATATTCAAGGGGATGAACCCCTCCTCGATCCAGAGCTCGTAGACACCCTAGCCCGCGCGCTGCGTGACGATGACTCGCTCCCGATGATCACCGCCGCGAGTCCCATCACGAACCCTGAGCACGTCGCCGATCCGAATATCGTAAAAGTGACCCTCACTTCAAAAGGCGATGCGCTCTATTTCTCCCGATCCCCGATTCCCTATCGCCGCGAGACCGTTCCCGACCTCCCGACTTACCGCCACCTCGGAATCTACGGCTACCGCACCGACTTTCTAAAACATTTCGTCTCCCTGCCCCCTTCCGCTCTTGAACAAAGCGAAGGACTAGAGCAACTCCGTGCCTTAGAGGACGGCGCGCGCATCCGCGTCCATCTCACCGAGCACGAAGCCATTGGCCTCGACTCTCCCGACCAAGTCCCCTTCATCGAATCTCTCCTCTCATCCTGCCAGCCATGAAATATATCTTTGTTACCGGAGGCGTCGTCTCCTCCTTGGGAAAAGGTCTCGCCGCTGCCTCCATCGGCACCCTTTTGGAACACCGCGGCTTAAAAGTCCTCCTCCAGAAGTTCGACCCCTATCTAAACGTCGATCCCGGCACGATGTCGCCCTACCAGCACGGCGAGGTTTACGTCCTTGATGATGGGGCAGAGACCGACCTCGACCTCGGCCACTACGAGCGCTTCACCAAGACGCCCCTCTCTCAGATTAATAGCCTCAGCTCCGGCCAAGTCTTTGAAAACGTCATTAAGAAAGAGCGCCGCGGAGACTATCTCGGCAACACCGTCCAATTCATCCCGCACGTTACTGATGAAATTAAGGACCGTCTGAATCAAGCGACCGAGAAAAATCCCGATATCGATGTCATTATTACCGAAATCGGAGGGACCGTGGGCGATATCGAAGGCCACCTTTTCCTCGAAGCTCTCCGCCAGTTCTCGCTCGAAGTCGGTCGTAAAAATGTCTGCTTCATCCACGTCACCCTCCTCCCGCTCGTGCGCGCTGCCGGTGAAATCAAGACGAAGCCCACCCAGCAATCTGTTGCCAAACTTCGCGAGATTGGCATCATGCCGGATATCATCATCTGCCGCACCGAGCATGATCTTGATGAGGACAATAAGGCGAAGATCGCGATGTTCTGCAACGTCCCCAAGGCCAACGTAGTGGCTTTTCGCGATGTTGAGAATACCATTTACGAATGCCCGCTCGACCTTCGGAAGGACAAGATCGACCGCCTCGTGGTCGAAGCTCTCGACCTCCCCTCGAACACTCCTGACCTCAGCGCTTGGGAAGACTTCGTGGATGGCATCGTAAATCCTACCAGCACCGTCGATATCGCGGTTGTCGGAAAATACATCGAGCTGCAGGACGCCTATAAGTCGATTTACGAATCACTCACCATCGCTGGCGCAGAGCATCGCACGAAGGTCAACGTCATGAAGATCGATGCCGAGGGACTGACGCAAGCGAATGCTGCTCAGTTGCTGGAAGGAGCCCAAGGCATTCTCGTCCCCGGCGGCTTTGGCGACCGCGGAGTCGAGGGCAAGATCGAAGCCGCGCGCTACGCCCGTGAACAAAAGGTGCCCTATTTCGGAATTTGCCTTGGAATGCAGACCGCCACCATCGAGTTCGCCCGTAATGTCTGCGGACTGGAAGGTGCAAACTCCACCGAATTCACCAAAGAAAGCCCCCACCCCGTCATCTGCCTTCAGGAAGAGCAGCAGGGAGTCACCGATATGGGGGGGTCAATGCGACTCGGCTCTTGTGAATCAACTCTCGTAGCCGGAACAAAATCGCACGAGCTTTATGATGGTGCAGACCAGATCCACGAGCGCCACCGTCATCGCTACGAGTTCAATGCCGACTACCGGGAACAGCTTGAGGAATCCGGACTCGTTATTGCCTCTGTATCGGTTGCGGAAGGTCTCGTAGAAATAATCGAGAACCCGGATCACCCCTACTTCGTGGCGGCTCAGTTCCACCCCGAATTCAAGTCCAAGCCGAACCTTCCCCATCCCCTTTTCTCAGGATTCCTGGAAGCCGCCCTCAAGCATTCATGAGCGCTCAGTGCCTCATCGTAGGCCTCCAGGGTCTGGAACTCAGCGTAGAGGAAGAAACCCTCTTCCGCGATCTTCAGCCAGCAGGCTACATTCTCTTCTCCCGAAATCTAGAATCAGCGCCCCAAATTCGAGAGCTCACTGATTCCCTTCGCGCCCTCACCCTGGAACCTCCTTTTATCTCGATTGATCAAGAAGGTGGACGCGTCTGGCGCACCCGTGAGTTCAGCGCCGCGCCACCTGATGCAGCCACTTTTTCTGCGAAGGCGGACATGAAGCAAGTCGCCCGCTTCGGTGCACTCACCGGGCAGCTTTTAGAAATCCTCGGGATCAATCTCAACTTTGCCCCCGTCCTCGATCTCGATCACTTCCCCGAGCAAAATAATGGCCTCCGCGGTCGTTGCTGGGGAAATGAATCACAGCGCGTCATCGACTACGCAGGCACTTTTAATCGCTGGATGCGTAAGCAAGACGTTCTTTCCTGCGGGAAGCACTTTCCCACGAATGGGCTCGCCCTTTCCGACCCACACCACGAGTTACCGGTCGCGGACATCTCCCTGGAGGATCTTTTAAAAGAAGATCTCCTCCCTTACACCGCCCTCATGCCGGAGCTCGATGCCATCATGGCCTGTCACCTGAATTTTCCTCAGCTTGACCCTGAGCTCCCCGCCTCCCTCTCCCCAAGAATCCTCACCGGTCTCCTACGCGATCAGCTCGGATACGAAGGACTCATCCTCACCGATGATCTCGATATGGGTGCCATCGTAAACCACTACGGCAGAGGAAATGACCTCCGCCTTGCGATGGAAGCAGGCGTCGACATCCCGCTCGTCTGCCACGAAATGGGCACACTCAAAGACGCCGTAAAAGAGTTAGAAAAGCTTCCTCACGGGCGAGTAGATGACTCACTGAAGCGCATCGAAAAGGCGCGACGCCGTATTAAAACTCCGCCCGCTTTCACGATCGAGCGCTGGGATTCCATCAACAAAAAGACCCGCGAACTCACTCACGAAGTCGTCGGCACTGACCGCTTCGACCCCGCGCGACCGAGCCAAAGTCCCATCGAGGACTACTGATCGGACTCTCGGATGAACTCGTGCATCTCAACCGGAATGCGCTTTGGTCTTCCAGTTTCAACATTGACGCAGACCCACTCGGTCTCGCCACGTGCCACCATTTCCTCGCCGCGAAAAAACTCGTAGCGGCGCAGACTTTTTACCCGCTCCGCTGATTCAATCCAAGTGCACACCTTAATCTCATCTTTTTCAAAAACTGGCCTGAGATATTCGATTCCATGCCGCCGAGCGAACCAAGTTGCAGAATCCCTCTCCATTAGCTCCTCGATCCGCCAAGTCCCAGCATGAGAAAGAGCCGCCCGCTGCATCCAGTCGACATAAGCGACATTATTCATGTGCCCATTTCCATCGATCACGGCAGCATCTGCCGTGATTAGGAATTCGTGAAAGTTCTCGGCCACCGGCGCTGAGACTCTCAGCTTGTCGCCCATTTGCAATCCCTCTACTCAGTGCTACCTATCGTTCTTGAAACGACTACTCTTTCTCCTCGGCGACCAACTTTCCCGAAGCGCACCTTGGCTCGAACTTTTGGATCAAAAAAACGACGTCATTTTACTGGCAGAGGTGAAGCACGAGTCGACCAAAGTATGGTCGCACAAGACCCGCACCACTCTCTTTCTCTCTGCGATGCGTCACTTCGGAGCGGATCTCGAAAAAAGCGGATTCAAAGTGCGCTACGTGCGGCTCGACGACCTGCAAAACACCCACTCGCTAGAAGGCGAACTAGAGCGTGCGATCGCCGACGAAAAGCCCAACGAACTCCACATCGTGCGCCCCGGTGAACATACCATCCGTGAAGCGCTCCTGAAGTTCGATCCCATTGAACACGAAGACAGTCACTTTTTCACCACCCCTGCTGATTTCGAAAACCACGCCGAAGGCCGCAAGCAGTTGCGCATGGAGTATTTCTACCGCGAGCAGCGCAAAGCAACCGGCTACCTCATGGATGAAGGCAAGCCCATCGGCGATCAATGGAACTACGATCAGGACAATCGCGGCTCCTTCGACAAACATGGCCCCGGACTTCTACCAGCTCCGCTTCGCTTCAAACCTGATAAGATCACTAAGGAAGTCATCGCCTTGGTCGAAGAAAACTTCGCAGACCACCCCGGCGATCTCTCCGTCTTTGACTGGCCCGTCACTCCTAAAGAAGCAGAAAAAGCACTCGAGGACTTCATCGAAAACCGCCTCCCCCTTTTCGGCCAATATCAGGACGCGATGTGGACAGACTCGCCCTGGCTCTACCACGCGCGTCTTTCTGCTGCGCTTAATTTAAAACTACTAGATCCAAGAGTCGTTTGTGAAGCCGCGCTTGAAGCTCGAGAAAAAGGAACAGCCCCACTTGCCGCTGTCGAAGGCTTCGTGCGCCAGATCCTCGGCTGGCGCGAATACGTCCGCGGCCTCTACTGGCTTAAGATGCCGGACTACCTCGAGATGAATGCGCTCGACGCAAACGAGGACCTCCCCAAGTTCTTCTGGACCGGTAAGACTGAGTTCACCTGCCTCTCCGATTCACTCGGGCAAACCCTCAAATATGGCTACGCTCACCACATCCAGCGCCTCATGGTCACTGGTCTCTTTTCCATGATGCATGGCGTCAATCCTAAGCAGATCCACGAATGGTATCTCGCGGTCTATGTCGACGCCGTAGAGTGGGTCGAACTCCCAAATGTCACCGGCATGTCACAGTGGGCGGACGGCGGCATCATGGCCTCCAAGCCCTACGCCGCGACCGGAAAATACATCCAGAGGATGTCAAACTACTGCAAGGAATGCCCCCGCAATCCAGCGAAGCGCAGCGGCCCAGACGCCTGCCCTTTCACCACCCTCTACTGGGACTTCCTCTTACAACATCGCGAAAAGCTCTCAAAAAACCAGCGCATGTCGCTTCAACTCCGGAATCTAAATCGCCTTAGCGATGACGACATCACGGAAATCCAAACGGCGGCCCTCGACCTCCGAAAGTCCCTGAAATAATAGCCCCTTTCGTATCCTCATTCCCACGCTATCCTAACCCACTTATGAACGCACCTCAGACAGCCCTCATCACTGGGGCAAATGGTGGAATCGGTTCCACCCTTGCCCGCAAACTTTCCTCCGCAGGCACCAAGCTAGTCCTCGCAGGACGAAACACCGCCGCTCTGGAGTCACTAGCATCCGAACTAGGAGCCGCCTCCATCACCTGTGATTTCACTAAGCCTGATGAGGTGGCTGGCTGTGTCCAAGAAGCCCTCACTCATCTTGGTGAGATCGAAGCCGTGGCCCACTGCATCGGATCGATTCTTTTAAAACCCGCTCATCTCACGTCAGTCGAGGATTGGCAGAGCGTAATGGACACCAACTTGAACTCTTCCTTTTACCTCCTCCAAAATCTCGCACGCCCCATGATAAAATCAGGAGGATCGATTGCCTTCGTCACCTCAGTTGCCGCTGAAAAAGGCCTCTCGAATCACGAAGCCATCGCATCTGCAAAAGCAGGGCTCGCGGGACTCACTCGCTCAGCTGCCGCGACCTACGCAAAAAGTGGCCTTCGCGTGAACGCCGTCTCACCTGGACTCACTGACACCCCACTTGCCGCCCCGATCACTGGAAACGAGCAGGCCCGAAAGTTCTCCGAAGCGATGCACCCGCTCGGCCGCATCGGCACTCCCGCAGAAGTCGCCTCGGCGCTCTTTTTTCTCCTCTCACCAGACAACACCTGGATCACAGGCCAGACGCTCTGCGTCGATGGCGGCCTGTCCTCACTTCAGACCAAGTAGTGGCTCACACTAAAACCAATCTCCCAACCAAAGTCTGCCCCGTCTGCCAGCAGCCATTTGCTTGGCGGAAAAAGTGGGCGCGCGATTGGGAGACGGTGCGGTTTTGTTCGGAGCGCTGCCGCCGAACTAAGACTACTCTGCCAAAGCCCTAACCACCGGCATCATGCGAAGGAGTCGATCAGCTTGCTGCTGGGTTTTCATCGGGCCTTTTACGCTCAGCTCTATCGTGAGACGCTCGCGAGGCCCCAAGACATTCGTGTTTGCTAGCCACGCTGGATTCTTCAAAACCACCTTTGCTTCCTCAGGGAGGTAAAGGTTTGCCCAAGTGTTGTGCCCGGCTCCGCCGAGAAGATCGATCTGCTTCACTAAAACTTCATCATCTCCAATCACTTCCTCCCAGAAATTTCCTTCTGCTACTGGCGGATAAAAAACGACGCGAACATGATTTTTAGTAGGAGCGCCCACGAGATATTCAGCAAACCCGAGCCCAAATGCCACCGGGGTCCCCTCTTTCCCATAGGGAATAGCGATCACGGTAATTTCTTTCGATGCCTTATTCCCCGCATCGAACCAGAGCGTGGTCCAGAGAAACCCCTCCGCAACATCATTTGAAGCACGAGATACATCGTATCCTAAATTCAAGGGCCCCAGAGTCCCCTCGATCATCGACGCGGTCTGACGGAGAGCCTTCTGACCCTCTGGAGTTTCGATATCGCGCTTGCCGATCTGGGTATTGAGCTTTTTGAGATAGTCCGCCATTTCCTTCACCGTGGCCTGGCCTTCGATCGGTTTGGATTTTTGACGTTCCTCCGTCGCTCCCAGATAGAGAGCGATACAGATCGAGACGATGAGGAGGCAGAAGATTCCGAAAAGAATCGCGCCGACATTGATTGATTTTTCCCTCATGATGATAAGAGGTCTACAATAGCTCCGGCAGCACGCAAGTGAACTCCAGGCTCACCCAGCCTCGAGGCTGCCAGTCGCAGCGATTCTCCGTGCGCTCGACGAGCTTCGTCATCCGACAGTATTCCCTCGAACCAGTGGCTGACTTCGTAGACATTGGCGTCATTTTGAATAAACTCAGGCGCTAGTTCACGACCCGCTAAAATATTAATAAGCCCGATATGAGGCACTTTGATGACCTGACGCGCTAGAAGATAAGTGGCCCACGCTACGCCGTAGACAAGGCAGTAGGGCATGCCGTAATAGGCCGCCTCCAGTGTCGCCGTCCCACTGGCAACAGTCCCACTACCGACTCGCTGCATGAGATCTTGGCTCCCACCGAGTTGGATTTTCACCACCCCCTGCGGGAGGCCACTTTTTTCAAGCTCGGCCCTCATCACCTTTTCAACCTTTTCGCTCGCAGCTGCTGAAGCAAAAGTCACCGGATAGCCTTTCGCGTGGAGATCTCCTGCCACCTCTAACATGAGAGGAAAAAGCCGGGTCACTTCTCGTAAGCGACTCCCCGGAAAAAGCCCAACCAACGAAGGATCACGCTCGACCTCAATGCGCTTTTCTTCCAGTTCGTCGATCAGGGGATGCCCGGCGCAGACCGCCTTCAATCCCGCCTTTTCAAAAACGGGAACCTCAAAGGGAAAGAGACAGAGCATCAGATCATGCGAAGCCACGATTTGCGGAATCCTCCGCTGATTCCACGCCCACACTTGTGGGGCGACGTAGTGGACGATTTTCATATCGGGACATTTTTCTCTCACCCGCTTCGCGAGCCGGAGGTTAAAGCCCGGATAATCTACTAAAAGTAGCACATCCGGCTGCCACTCGATCACTTCAGCAACAGACTTCTTCAGCCGCTCTTTGAACCAAGAGTAGCGCTTCAAGACTTCGATATAGCCCATTACCGCAGCATCATCGACCCAATCGATGATCTCCGCTCCTTCAATCTTTCCCATGATGGGGCCACCGAGCCCCCTAAATTCCACCTCCCCGAGTTGCTCTTGCAACGCGTCCATAAGCTCCGCCCCGTGGGTATCTCCACTGACCTCTCCCGCTACGACATAGACTGTGCGACTCATGCTTAAGTCACACCCTAGGCATCTTCGCGATTATTCCAAATCTCAAAAAAATACAAAAGAGCAACGAAATCCGCTGACAAGAGCTTGCTTCCTAGGGGCCAAAGCCTTATTTCTCCGCCCAACAAATCACTTTCATGTCAGAAAAGGAATCTCCCCAAGAAAATCAAGCCGCCAGCCCTGTTGGCGAGATCTCCCACGGCCCTTCCGGCTTCGATGCTTTCCTTGATGCGAACCAGAAGAAGCTCATGATCATCGGCGTCCTCCTCGTTTTTGGAGTCGTCGCCTACGTCATTATCTCCGGTCTCCGGCAAACTGCACGTGAGGAAGCCTCCGCTGAAATCAGTGCTGCCAGTGATCTCGTCTCTCTCCGGACCGCATACGATAAGCACAAAGACACCCCATCTGGCGCAGTCGCTCTTGATAAGATTGCCAAGATTCAGTGGCAGGATCAGCGCCAAGACGAAGCAATCAAGACGCTCCAGTCCGTCGTTTCTGAATATCCAGAGCATCCTCTCCTCGGCAGTGTTCAGATGACTCTCGGGGATTACCACCGCCAGCTGGGTCAGCTCGATAAGGCAAAGGAAAGCTACGAAGCCGCAGTCGCATCCGACTCCGCCGTCAGCTCCCCCGCCCTCCTCGCTCTTGGAGACCTTGCGCTTCGTGAAAATAATAACGAAGTAGCCAAAAGCTCCTTCACCAAAGTCGACAGCGACTACGGCGAACGCCACTCGAGCTTTAAGAATATTGCTGACGCCCACAAGAAGCTCGCCGGAACGATGGGACCCACTGAGGTAGCTCCCGCTTCCAAGGAAGGTGAAACTACCCCTAGTGCCACAGTCCCAGATCTTGCGCCCTTGCCCCCTCTCAATCCGGCTCCTGTGCCCGTCGCTCCGGTCCAGCAAAGTGTTCCCACACCAGCTCCCATAGGAGAATAATTGAAATTCTTCGTGATTTGCTGCTTTCCACGACGCTCTTTTTAGAGAAATCTTTTAATAACAACTTCCACTACTCCCGTGTTCGAAAAAATTATCAGCAAAAACCCTCAAGAGTCCAATTCTTCAGCCCCCGCTCCTGCGGCTCCTAGCAGCCCAGCACCTGCTGCCTCAAGCAGCCCCGCCCCAGCCTCAAAAGCTCCTGCAGGCGGTCAGCGCAACATCCTTAGTAACGACGTCACCATCACTGGCTCCGTTCGTTTTACCAATGACCTCTTGGTCGATGGTAAGATCGAAGGTGAAATCAGCTCTGAAGGAGCCCTCACCGTTGCAGAAAATGCCATCATCAAGGCTGAGATCAAAACCAAGTCGGTCGTGATCTACGGCAAAGTTCACGGCAACATCGTCGCCGGTGACCGTATTGAAATCAAGAGTGGTGCTGAAATGGTCGGGGACGTCAAAGCCGCCACCCTTTCTATCGAGCCTGGAGCCATCTTCGTCGGTAAGTCCGAGGTCGGCACTCCTTCTGCTCAGCCCAAGCCTGCGCAGAAATCCGCGCCTCAAGGGAATGGAAACTCCAACAAGCCTCAGCAAAATCAGCAGCGCGCTGGTGTAGCTTAGTCACCCCTCTAACACCTTTCCCCTATTTAAGAGCCTGGCTTTCAAGTTCTTCAGAGCGGAGTCACAGGACCCTATTGAGGTCGTTTGTCCCGAATGTGAAAACCGTCAATCGGAACCTCCGTTGGCGGCTTCTACGTATTGCCGTGAGTGCAGCGCCCACTTTAACATCGAGAACGGTGTCGCAGTTTCCACTCAAAAGAAGGCCTTTGATCCCTTCGCCAACCGTCCCGCACAATCGCAAAAGACGGCCCCGCCGGAAGGCTCCAACAAAAAAGGACCTTCAGAAAAGTCTCCCGTAAGGTCTCCTAAGAGCACTCTCGAAACCCCTTCCGAAAGCTCTCCAAAAAAAGACGCCCTCCCAGCACCCTCCACGCCTGAAAAATCTAAGACTGAAGAAAAGCCCGCTCGTCCCTCTTACCTTAAATCTCTCTCTGCAATCGGCTCCAAGCCGGAGGTCGAAGCAAAAAAGTCTTCTTTTTTCTCCAAGAAAGAACGCGAACCTCGCCTGATCCGCTGTTTCGAGTGCCATGCCGAGCACAGCAACTCACCGAATTCGACCTCCGCACTTTGTCCAAAATGCGGCACCTACATTAGTCTAAAGGATTACGAAATCAACGGGCGCTGGAACCGCCGGATCCAAACCCGAGGCGATGTTTTCATTCAGAAAAAAGGCGTCGTCTCCGGCACCACCATTCAGTGCCACCACCTCATTCTTGAGGGTGATTTTACCGGCGGCGTAGAATGCTCGGGCGATCTCATCATCCGCCGCAACGGAAAGATCATGGGGAAGGTAATCTGCCGAAAGCTCATCGTCAAAAAGCGGGCCAACGTCGAATTCCTAAACTCTGTCGAGACCGACGATTGCGTCCTTGATGGGCTCATCTCGGGAAACATTCATTGCAAAGGCCTCCTCTCTTTGCAGAAAAAAGCTATCCTCACTGGTAATGTCAAAGTCGGTCGCATCGCAATCGCCGAGGGAGCACAGCATCACGGGGAGATCCAGATGGGCGGCTAAAGTCGGGAAAAAAGCTGGCAGTCAGCTCACTATTTCGGGAGTCTTAAGCATGCCTGCTTCTCCCACTCTCGATCTCAAAGAAGACATCCTGCGCCTCAAGAAAGAGCGCAATGCTGTCATCCTCGCTCACAACTACCAGATCGGCGCGATCCAAGACATCGCGGACTATGTCGGTGACTCGCTTGGCCTCGCCTACAAGGCGCAAGAGACCGACGCCGATGTCATCTGCTTCTGTGGCGTCCACTTCATGGCCGAGACCGCTAAGATCCTCAATCCTAACAAAACCGTCATTCTTCCAGATAAGGATGCTGG
The DNA here is from genome assembly GCA_039769075.1 of Akkermansiaceae bacterium. Taxonomy (GTDB): domain Bacteria; phylum Verrucomicrobiota; class Verrucomicrobiia; order Verrucomicrobiales; family Akkermansiaceae; genus SW10. The sequence continues at coordinate 54,009 of JBDMZE010000004.1, forward strand.
ATGCTCGCTCGAGCAGGCCTGCCCCGCCGATAAACTCGCCGCTTATCTCGAGGAGAATAAGGAGAAAAACTACTACGTCATTGCCTACATCAACTGCTCCGCCGGAGTAAAAGCCCTCTGCGATGTCATCTGCACCTCCGGCAATGCGCCCCGCATTGTCAACCAAGCCCCCGCTGATCGCCCCATCCTCTTCGTTCCAGATGAAAACCTCGGTCAATGGGTCATCGAGCAGACCGGACGCAAAATGGATCTTTGGAAAGGGAACTGCTACGTCCACGTTGAATTCACTCGCGAGTCGATTCAAAAGATTAAGGACGAATATCCAGATGCCAAAGTCGTCGCCCACCCCGAGTGCACCCAAGCGGTCCGCCTTCTCGCCGATGAGGTCTGCTCCACCGAAAAAATGGTCCACTTTTGCCGCGAGTCTGCCGCGCAAAACATCATCGTCGTCACCGAGTCTGGAATGCTGCACCGCATCCAAAAGGAAGTGCCCGAAAAGAACCTCATCCCGGGACCGACCGATCACTGTGCCTGTGCGGACTGCCGCTATATGAAGATGAACACTCTAGAAAAGCTCCACGCCTGCCTTGAGAATCTGTCACCCCAAGTGGTACTTCCCGAAGATGTCCGTGCGCAAGCCGAAGTTTCTCTCGTTCGCATGCTAGAGCAGTCCAAGTGACCACCTTTGTTCAGGAAACCGACTTCAAGTGAAGGCTCGTCCCCTTGCCGCATCGATAAAAACCCCCGAATGGCTGGGCGGAATTTTCAAAGCACCGGTTCTCGACAGCGCGGCCCGCAATTATTAACTTTTCCTATGCTTAATTTTAGGAATGGTTTTATTCTAGCGGCCCTCTTTCCGCTCCTTCTTGGATCTGCCCTCTTCGCCCAGTGGTAGTGTAGAACTTTGTCTGTAAAAGCTCTCCTCCGCAGAGCCCAAGTCCGCCACCCCGGCTCTCTGGGATTGAAAGCGTCCGCCCATGACTGAAAACTGAAGGAGCTTAAACCAAAAACAGCACCAGCCATAAACGAACAAACCCAGAATAATTCCGAAGACTCACTCATCAATCTTCCGGAAATTCGTGGCGAGTATTACCTCGTCAAACAAACCGTCGAGGCGATGACAGTTAAAGAAGAAGAGATCAATGAATCACGTATTTCGGTCAAACTTCGGGAAAATAAGAAAAAATTTGATGCTGCCGCGGAGGCCCTCTACACCGCCCGCCAAAATAAAGACGAAACTGATGAAAAGCTAGAAGCACTCGGTCTCGTAGCTGAAGCCGCCCGAGGCGACTTTCAAAATCTCTACGAGGAGTGGCAAACTTGGCAAATTGCTGAAGTTAAAAAACTCAGCCAAGAGATCGCAATCCGCCAGCGCAAATCCTACGACCTCGTCCAAGCTGCTACTCAGAGGGTGGGTGAAAAAATGGACTTCGACATCACGGGTGGAAACAGCTCACAGCTTCCCATTATCCTCGACCTCCGCAATGGTACTGACATTAGCAAAGAGGTAATCGCAGAGCTCAATAAAGATGCCCCCGCCGAGGAAGAATCTGTTCCAGAGGTTGCAGACCCTAAAAATTAACCTAATGTTGCTCCAGTGGACTTTATTCTAGATCTTCTCAAGCAACAATTCGTCTTGGGCCTCCTTTTAGGCCTCCTTATCACATTTTTCGTCTGGAAATCCGGCTTCTCGGCACGACGGAATCTTAAGAAAGAAGTCGTGCGCGTGGAGCACGAGAGCAAGGAGCTGCAAGGCCATCTCAATACCCACCTCAAGGTGCAGGCTGAAGGCACCGACCACCTCCAGAAGAAGCTTGATGATCTTCGGGAGCAAAACGAAATTCTCCGCGTCAACATCGCCCATCTCCAGCAAAAACCTGGTAAAGCAGAGCTTCGCCACCTTCATATTGTCGAGAATGCGGTCGGCCTCATGCGCGAACAAGCCCCTGGCTTTGCCCAAGCTTGGGAAAAAGCCCTCCGCCAAGCAGATGCAGACCATACCGACTCCGAAAGTGGCCTCAAAAAGCTCGTCCGCAAGGTCCTCCCTGCCATCGGCACCTCAGCACCGGTGCACGAAGTCGACGCTGAGGAGAAGAATTAAATCGGCGCCCCATACTACGGAGAGACGGCGCTCTTTTCTTCCCATCAGAGCCACAAAAAAGAGGTCCGGTTTCCCGAGCCTCTTTTGAAATAGTTACTCTCCGAAGGGATCAGTGCGCGCGGCAGAATTCCTCGAAGCAAGTCACTCCTTCGTTAAGGACGTCAAGCGTGGTGCAGTAACTGAGACGCACTCCCATGTCGTGACCGAAAGCGACACCTGGAACAGCAGCAACCTTGTAACGAGTTAGAAGCTTATCGCAGAGGTTACCGGACTTAAGCCCAAGCTCGGTGCAGTTCACGAAGAAGTAGAAGGCACCGCGTGGCTCTACCACACTGACATTTGGAATCGCCTTGAGGCGGGCCAGCATGAACTGACGGCGTACATCGTATTCCCCACGCAGGTTTGCAATGAAGTCTGCGGAAGCTGGATCCTCGAGAGCGGCAAGCGCGCCATATTGGGCGAAAGTCGTGGCATTCGAGCTCGTGTGGCCTTGGATCGTAGCGAGCGCTTCTGCGAGTGCCGGAGGAGCAGCGGTGTATCCGATACGCCATCCCGTCATGGAGTGGGACTTGGAAAAACCATTCACCGTGATAGTGAGGTTGTATGCCTCCTCATTGACAGAAGCGACACTCACGTGCTCAGCATCGCCATAGACGAGGTGCTCGTAGATCTCGTCAGCAAGGATGATGATGTCCTCATAGCCTGCTACTTCCACGATAGATTCGATCTCAGCCTTATCATAGACCGAACCAGTAGGGTTACCAGGGGTGTTAAGAATGATCATCTTGGTCCGAGGAGACATCGCCTCTTCGAACTCCTCTGCGGTGATCTTCCATCTGTTGCTCTCCTTGGTTTCGACGAGGACGGGAACACCGCCGGCCATCTTAACCATCTCAGGGTAACTCACCCAGTAAGGTGAAGGAATGATGACCTCATCTCCTTCTTCCACAACGGAGAGAATGGCATTGAAGCAAGCCTGCTTAGCTCCGCTCGTGACGCAGATCTGCTTGGGCTCGTATTGCACATTATTCTGGCTCTTGAGCTTCTTCGATAGCGCCTCGCGGAGCTCGGGAATTCCAGCTGCGGGAGTATACTTGGTTTTCCCTTCGGTGAGAGCGGTGTAAGCCGCCTGCTTAATGAAATCAGGAGTGTCGCAGTCGGGCTCGCCTCCTGCGAGGCCGTAGACCTCTTCACCAGCCGCACGAAGCGCTTTGGTTTGATTGGTCACGGCGAGAGTCAAAGAAGGAGTGACGGACTTGATGCGGCTTGAGATACTTTCCATAGAATCGAATATGTGTTGGCCCCTGAACCGGAGCGAAGACAATGATGGAGCCAAGCGGCAAACTTCTCCCCGGGGAGCGCGATTCTTCTGCACAGACGGGCGCTCTCATGCAAGAGAAATGCTCCCTTCGGAGACATTTTTCGCCTACGCAGGAGCATCAAAGCTCGCGGTCACCCACTTCCCGATTTTTTTGTGCCCAAGAGGCTTGAAACCACAACCCTCAGCGGTGGCAAAAACTGCTTCCGATTGCTCGAAAAGAATACCTGACAGGATGAGACGGCCCCCGGGTTTAATCCATTTTCGGATCAGCGGAAGGGCTTCAATGAGGACGGTCGAGAAAAGATTCGCCGCCACCACTTCAAACTTTTTTCTATTCTTCCAGGTAAAGACATCGGCCTCGAAGATCTCGATATCGTCCACGACATTTCGAGAGGCATTGAGTTGAGCAACTTCTACGGCTTTGGGATCATAGTCAAAAGCCTTGACCTCCCCTGCTCCGAAAAGCTTGCCCGCAATTGCGAGAACCCCACTTCCGGTTCCAAGATCAAGAAAGCTCCAGCCTTTTTCCAGCTCCTTTGCATGGTCAACTAGAAGACGCAGACAAGTGGCAGTCGTGGGATGATCGCCGGTGCCAAAAGCCATCTCGGCAGGAACGACGATAATCTCGCGGCCGGGATACTCCTTAATAAGAGCCTCGCGATCCTCCAACGGAGAAATAACGAGGCGGTCACGAATGATAATCGGGGTAGTATTCATCGGCCCCATTGAGGCCCAGTTTTTCGATTTCAACTCGCGGACACTTCCGCCAAAGAGCTTCTGAATCTCTTCGGCATCTTTTCTTGTCTCGCAATAGACTTCCACACGAATGGTTTTTCCACCCTTGATTTCGGAAATGACGGAGTTGGTATTCCCGTAAAAGCGCTCTTCCCACGCGTCCATCCACTTGACTGCTGATAACTTGGACCAAACCCACATATCGGAGATTTATCAGGGAGAGGAAGCGAATCAAGTTCTGACCGCCTGATAGTGAAAAACGGGCGGAGAAAGGTCCGCCTTGGCGAGGTAATCCTCCCAATGAGCGAGCTTCCAAGCATCGCGAGGGTTTGCCCTCTTTTCGATGCGCTCACGGCGGGTTTCTTCATCACAAGTGACAAAATAACAGACGACCTCGACGTCAAAGCGTTCTTCGAGAGATCGTAGCCAACCCTCTTGGTGAATCTCACGGGTAAAAGGACCAACCATCACGACAGAAATTGCGGGCAGGTTTTCGGCAGCAACGGCATAGAGGCATTCATAAACAGCATCACGGAAAGCCAGCTGATATTCCGGTGAATCACGATCATCAGAGTCCATTCCGGCCGACTTCATCCCGGCTTGCACCACAGGTTCACTGACAGTGTCGCTATCGAGAAAACATGCCCTCAGTTCCGCTGCTAGTTTGTTCCCGTATGTGCTCTTCCCCACCCCGGCTGCCCCACAGATGACATGGAGAGTGCCCATTTAGTACTTCCCGCTCTCCGCGGTCTTCCCAAGAAACTTCAGGATTGTCTCACGGGCGTGCTTGCGACCCGCCTCGGGATCGTAGCCCTTCTCCTCGACCTCGGCAGCGTAACCGAAGTGGTGTTGATAGAGTTTCTTGTCATCGACCTTCGCTTTCAGGGAAAAGCGCTCGTCTTTGTCGTAGATCTCAGCCCACATTGCGCGCACTTCGGCCCAGTAAGGAGCCGTCTTTCCCCAAGTCTCAGAAGCGGCAGCGAGCGAGGGGCTACTGATTCTCTCGTAACGATTCACACCGAGTTCCTGACCTACAAAGGTCTTCTTTCCCCTCGGTTCCAGGTTGAGCTTCTGGTTCTGTTGCACGTGCACCCAGCCTGTCGGCGTGATGGTGATTTGATGAGTTCCCGCCAGGACATTGTAGTCATCACGCACCGAAAATTCGCGACGCGGGAGGGGCCGCCAGCAGTTATTACTCTTCCAAACTGACATTCCGCCGAGGTGGGACCAGCGCCCCACGACCTCGTAACGTGGAGAGTCATCGACTTGATAAACAGCCTGCGTCCAAAACCCCGGCGTCGCCTTTTGCTCCCTCCGCTTCCAAGTCTGATTGCCGACATAGACGTGAAGATCGGTATCCTCATAGCGCCAATCCTGACGCCAATGCTTCATGACCATGGGTCCGATTTCCTTGCCGTCCTTGTCCTTGAAATACATCACAAGAGTGTGCTGGAGGGAGACGAACTTGGGCTCGTTCGCAATCACCTCAACGTGCTCAGTTCCCCAAGAAAAATAGGGAGCGGGCGGCTGATAGTCTTCAGAAAAACCGAGCGTCTCCATGAAATCGAAACTCACCCGATAATCCCCTGCCATCGCGAGAATAGCGCGACGATCCTGCTCCGGATTCTCCACTTTTTCTTGGAGTGACTTCCAAGCAGCAGAGGGCTCAGTGTCGAGGGTGACCTCCGCCCCTTTTGTCGTGCCGCCTCGGGGCTGCATTTTCTCGATCTCGGCGAAGGGCCAAGCGAAGACGTGACCTTGCACGACCTTCTGCTCGACTTTATCCTCATCAGCGAAAAGTGAGCCGAGGGAAGCGAGCGCGAGCGCAGTAAATTTGAGAGACTTATTTTTTGTCATTTTGAGGGGAGTTGAGCACCTTTTCCATCCACGCAAGGAGCTTTTTGACGCCGGCATTTTTATCCTTCCAAAGGCTTTCGTTGTGATTACCTCCTTTGACCTCGATGAAGGTCTTGGGTTCTTGCGCTTTTTTGAAAAGCTCACGAGCTTGAGAGATCGGAACGACGCCATCCTTTTCGCCGTGAATAAAGAGAATCGGAACCGGGCTGATTTTTTCAACGTAGTCGCGCGGGGAATACTCATCGGTTACGAGCTGCGATCCGAGTTTCCCACCAATCTTGAGGGCCATTTCTTGATAAGAACTAAATCCTGCGAAGCTGATGATTCCGCGCACTCCATCGACTGATTTCTCACCAAGCGCCGCGATTGATTTGGCTCCGCCTAAGCTGTGGCCGAATGAAATGAGCCGCTTCGGATCAACGTCCTTACGAGTCTTCACATAAGCAAAGGCTCCGCGCACATCCTCTACAATTCCCTTTCGATCCAGCTTCCCCTCAGACTTTCCGAAGGCGCGATAGTCGTAAAGGAGGACATTGTAGCCACCCTTAATTGCCCAAGTGATAAAGCCCAAGTGATAAGCAACCGCCCCGGCATTTCCGTGAGAAAAGACAACGGTGCCCTTCGCCTTGGTTGGCACCTTCACGATTGCAGGAAGGAACCATCCATGGAGCTTCGTGCCATCCTCGCTAGGGAAAGTGACTTCCTCGTGCTCGTAACCGTATTCTTTGGGATCGTAGGGCCCCGTGGCAGTCGGGTAGTAAAATAAGCGATTCCCGCCATTCTTCCCAAGCCAAGCCTCAGCCGCCTTCAGCGCAGCCTCTGAGAACTGACCAGACGCAGTGGTCGCGGTAAGGAAAATCAGAGCAAGAAGTAATTTCACTGGGGAGAGGCTACACTAAAAAACAAATTTTACACCCCAGGAAATCCACAGAGGCATCGTGATCAGTGCCAGTGCCGAAGTCACAAGAACCACCTGCACTGCCACGCCCGGGCTTCCGCCGTAGTGTCGCGCCACGATGATGGGGGTCACTGCCGCCGGCATCGCCGCCTGCACGAGAAGGACCTGCTGAAGAGCCGGAGCGATTGGAAGAAATTTTGCCGCCGAGAGAATGACCAGTGGCATGATGAGAAGCCTCACCAGACTCGCCCCGAGCCCGACTTTTGGGGAAAGCGATTCTTTGCCCACCATATCATACATTGTCGCCCCGATGAGAAGGAGACCGATCGGAAAGGCGCACGCACCCAGCCAAGACATCGCCTGCCTGATGATAAGGCCAATGATTCCGCCCATCTCCGGATCGTAGAGCTTCCAGCCGCCCGTCCAGGAAAGGCCCACCCCGAGAACAACGGCCACGATAGGCCCATTGATGAGCTGCTTAGGGCTTTTGATCACCGAGCCTGTTAGAACCATCATCCCGACAAACCAAATCGCGATCTCAACCCCAAGACTGTGGATAAAGAGCACCCCGAGAACGTCGTCATTTCCCCCCACTACAAAAAGCGCCATTAGGATAGGAATCGCAGTGTAGCCGTAATTCTGAACTCCACCGGAGAGAGTAAAGGTCCGCTTCCCCTGCCCCGGCTTCATTCCTAAAATGGTCGCCACAATCCAGGAAGCGATCATCCCAACCATCACCAGACCGAGTCCGAGACCAATTCCCCAGCCCACGATATCGCCCTGGCGGACGAGATCATTTCCCAAGGTCTTATCGAGAATCAGACAGGGATAAAGGCAGTGGATCACCAGCTTCAGAAGGCCCTTTTCCATCTCCGCCGTCACCACCTGCCGAGCACGAAGAAAAACCCCTACCCCGGCGATGAGATAGATCGGCAAGACCGCCTCCAAGACCTTCAGAAAATCCACTTCTCTGGTGTGCGGGATTTGGAGAGTAAATTCAAGCTTGGGGAGTGAAACCCACGACCCACCAGAATTTCTGCCCTCAGATTTTCGTCTACTTCACCAAAACCCTCGTCTACGGTTTCCTCAATATCATGTCACTCAAATCACTTCTGATTTTCACTCTCGGATCCCTCCTAGCGGACGCTCGACCCAATGTCCTCTTCATCGCAGCGGATGATCTCAACGATTGGATCGGCTGCATGGGCGGAAATCCCCAATCGATCACCCCAAATTTCGATCGCCTTGCAGCGAGCGGGCAGCTCTTCACAAATGCCCACTGCATCGCCCCCGCTTGCAACCCCTCCCGCAGTGCGATCATGACCGGGATCTCACCCCACCGCTCTGGGCTCTACGGAAACCGGCAAAAAATGCGTGAGATCATGCCAGACGCTGACCTCATTCCAAAACACTTTTCGAATAACGGCTACGAGACGGGAGGATCTGGAAAGCTCCTCCATTACTTTATCGATGCCCCATCATGGGATCATTATTTCCCAAAGAAATCCTCCGAGAATCCCCTTCCGGAAACGAAGTATCCCGACAAACGACCCCTGAACCTCCCGGTCGGTGGCCCTTGGCAATACATCGAAACCGACTGGGGTGGACTAGACGTCACCGATGAGGGATTCGGCGGCGATCATGCCGTCTCCGAGTGGGTCGGCAAAGAGCTCGCAAGGAAACACGAAAAGCCCTTCTTTCTCGCCTGCGGAATTTATCGCCCCCACGAACCCTGGTTTGTCCCTCAGAAATATTTCGATAAGTTTCCCTTGGCCGACATCCAACTTCCCCCCGGGTATAAGGAAAACGATCTCGATGACCTTCCCACCTCCGGCAAAAAGCGCGGCCCGAATCGCTACTTCCCTCACATCCAGAAACACGGCCTCTGGAAGCAGGGCATCCAGGGATACCTTGCTTCGATCAACTTCGCCGATGCCATGCTTGGCCGTGTTCTGGACGCGCTCGAAAATGGACCTAATAAAGACAACACCATCGTCATTCTCTGGTCTGATCACGGCTGGCATCTCGGCGAAAAAGAGCACTGGCAAAAATACACCGCGTGGCGTGCCTGCACCCGTGTTCCGCTCATGATCAAAGTTCCCGAAAACTGCTCCCCCACTTTACCCGCCGGCACTCAGGCAGGAACCGTCTATGACCAACCAGTAAGCCTTCTCTCGCTCTATGCCACTGCCACAGAACTCTGCGGCCTCCCTGAGAAAAAGGACATCGATAGCCAGAGTATCGTTTCGATTCTCCGGGACCCCTCAAAACCCATTCAAAAATCTGCTCTCACTTTTCTACACGATGGTGGATCAGTAGGCGTCAGCGCCGAAGACTGGCGCTACATCCGCTACAAAGATGGGCAGGAGGAGCTCTACGATATCAAAAACGACCCCTACGAATGGACCAACCTCGCTGAGTATCCTAACTCCGCCAAAAAATTGGCTGAACTCCGCCGGGAAATCCCGACCAAATTCGCCCCGATTATCCCCATCAGCGACGAAGGACTCGGTGAAGCCCTCTTCACCCCTTTCACCGGAGAGTATCCCGCATCTCCCGATGAAGAAGGAGCCTACCGCACCGTCTTCTTTAATCAGACATCAGCTCAAGTTGAGGTTTTCAAAGTGAGCCCCACAAAAAAACTCAAATCTCTCGGTATGCTTGCAGCCGGTAAAAAGGTGACCGGTAAAAGTAGAGCCGGCCAGATCTGGATCATCAAAAATGCCGACAGCACCATTCGCGGACACTTCAAAGTCCTCGACCGGCAAGTGAAGGCGCTCATTAAATAAAGTAAGTAGTTACACGATCTCTCCGCCACCAAATGACTTTCCTGAAAAAACACTAATTATTTGCCATACAAGAGCCCTCTGGATAACACTCCTCTAAAGTTGCCAAACGCCTTGGCCTCTGACGACAGAAACCAAAAACGAAACTACTGAAATGAGCCAAATCATTCCTACCATCACTTCCGGGATCGCCGGACCTCTCGGAGTTCTTCATCTGCCACGTCTCTGGCAGAAGGCATCCCTCGACGCCGCTGGTAAACTCCACGCTGACTACCCTGCTGCAGGCGCTGGCTTCGACCAGATGACCCTCGACGCACTCGGTATCAACCGCGAGGCTTTCCTTGACTACGTGAAGGCAAACAAGCCTAGCTACACCCAGTGTGAGCAATGGGTTCTCGACCAAAAAGGTGGCTCGATTAACGCCGCTGCTGTCGACGCGCACAACGCCGCTGTCGTAGGTTACAACCACGACGACGCAACTCGCGGAACAATCCTCGCCGCTGTCGGCATCGCAGACAACGGAGCGATCCTTGACGCGGTAAACCTCAATAATCTTGAGGACTGGCAGGACTTCCACGCACAGGAAATTGCGTAAACCTCCTACGAGATTTTAACGATTTTAAAAACCCCTAAGGTGCAAGCCTGCGGGGTTTTTTGTGCCCTCCAGTTCGTAGTGTAGGTGAAATGCCCTTGGCTGATTTATCCGAACATCAATCTGGAAAGACAATGGCCCGCTGCTCATCGATGATGGTGCGGTCATGCACGTGGTAGCGGATTCCCTTCGCTAAGGCCGAGCGCTCACAGTCGCGCCCGAGGCGGACGAGGTCAGCCACGGCATGATGGTGCATCACCCTTTCGACGTCTTGCGCGATGATTTGACCAGCATCAAGCTCTGAGGTGACGTAATGGCAAGTCGCTCCAATGAGCTTCACACCACGCTCGTAAGCCTGGCGGTAGGGATTGGCCCCGATGAAGGCGGGGAGAAAACTGTGGTGAATATTGATCATGCTTCCCTGATATTTCTGGCAAAGCCAGTCCGGCATGATCTGCATGAAGCGGGCGAGAACGACGAGCTGAACGTCTTGCGCTTCGAGAAGGGACTCGATCTCGCGAAAGCCCGCCTCTTTGTCCTCCTTCATCTCAATATGGTGAAAAGGAATCCCGGCATTTTCAGCGATCTGCTGACAATCTTTTCGATTCCCGATGATCGAGGTGATCTCGACAGGCATTTCGCCAAGCTGGGTGCGCCAGAGGATTTCATTGAGGCAATGATCAGTGCGGGTCACGAGCACCGCGGTCCTCATTTTGTAAGGAAGACGGCGGAAGTGCCACTCCCCTTCCAGTGATTTCCCTAGAACCTCGAATCCAGCGACGAAGTCATCCACGGAGACTTGCAAACGCGATGTATCGATCTCGAGTCGCGCGTAAAAGAGTCCACGCTCACGATCGGTGAACTGATTCAGCTCAACGAGGTTCGCGTCGAACTCAGAAGCATAGCGTGCAATCTTTGCAACGAGCCCTGGTTTGTCCGGGCAGGAAAGTTTGAGAATGAGGCCTTCGTCCATGGAGAGGTTGATGTCTGAGATTTAGAAAAATATCAAGCGCCCCTTAAGCGAGAGATGAAGCATGTTTCTGCGCGGTCTGAAGAAAACGAGTCACGAGAGCTTTGGGCTTCCCTTGGTAAAGAGCCCCGATGACGAGCGGAGGAAACTTTTTAAGAGGGATCGCCTTAAGCCCCTTCGGCAAGGCAACGCCGGGAATAACGAGGCCTAGGCCGACACCGAAACCACGAACGACATAGTCTCTGATGACCTCCATCGAGTTTACCTCTACGCTGGTGGCCCAAGTAATTTTTCCTTTCTCGAATTCGGTTTCAAAGAGCTGCTGGAGCACCTCGTGAGGAGGAAGACCGACAAGCGGCTCGCGACCGATGAAGCGCCTAGGATTGTAAGGATCTTCCTCAATGAGATCTTCCAGGGAGTTTGCTTTGAGCTTCGTTGGAACCAATAGCGCCACCGGGATCTCGACCAGTGGCAGCGAGCGCAAGCCTTCGCCGAGCTTACCAGCGAGAACACTCACCGCGACATCGACCTGCTGCGTAGTGAGAAGAGTGTGCACATCGGAGGGATCCACTTCACGAAGGGAAAGACGGAGCTTTGGCTCCTCTTTTTTGAGATCCTCCAGGACATCAGGGAGATGATTTCTGAGCGTGGAAGCTGAAGCTGCGAGCCGAAGATGTTGACTCTCTTCGCCTCGAAGGCGCTCCTCAACATCACTCAAGCGGGAGAAAAAGGGGTAGCAGTAGTCGTAAAGCTCCTCTCCGGCTGGAGTTAGAGCAAAAGGACGACGATTGAAAAGCTTCACGCCGAGCTTCTCTTCAAGCTGGAGAAGCTGCCCACTCACCGCAGGTTGCTGAATTCCATAAGGCATCTTCCGGACAGCTGCAGTAATCCCTTCAAACTTGGCTACGTAATAAAAGAGTTCGAGGTGGTGAATGTTCATCGAGGCGATCCTAGCAAAGGAATTGATCGTTTCAATCAATGATTCCTTTTCTGCTATCGATGAGACAAGGCCCGACAATCTGTGCATGATGCGCGCATGAAATCTCTCAGCGAACGTCTCGCAACAGCCGAAGCAGACCTGCGGAAGCTCCACGAAGAAGCCCGTGATCTAGGCCTGACGCTGAACGAAATTAAGAAGCTTTCTCAAGAGGAGGAAGTGGAACAAATCCCGGTCATCAAGAAAGCCGAACCCACCCCGCCGCCGCTTCCTCCAAAACTCCCTCAGCCCGAGCCCGAGGAGCCCGCTCCGGTTTTCCAGCAAGATGCTGGAATCCCCTCAGCTGAGGAACCTCTTGCCGCATCCCCTACTCTCCCGGCCTATTCCTCGAACTTCGAGATGCAACTCGGTCGCGTCTGGTTCGTGCGGATCGGAATTTTACTCCTCACCACAGGCCTCGTTTTTCTGAGTTCCTACACTTATAAAAACTACATTCAGGATCTTGGCCCGGGAATTCGACTCGCACTTCTCTATCTCTTCACCGGAGGACTGACTGCCGTTGGCCTCTTCTGTGAACAGTGGAAGGAATCGCTGAAAAACTACGGTCGTATTGTGGCCGCAGGCGGGTTGGCGGCGCTCTACTACACGAGTTACGCAGCGCACAATGTCGAGGCACTCAAGGTGATCGACTCGCCGGTGATTGGATCACTCTTGCTCATCGCAACCGCACTTTTTTGTGGTGGTGTCGCTTTGTGGAAGGATTCCAAGCTCATGTTGGGGACGAGTCTCGCCCTCGCCTTTTATGCCGTGATGCTGAATCCACTGGGTTGGATGGTCGGGCTTTCAGCCTTGCTTCTCAGCGTCGGAGGATCGTTCATCGCCCGTCGGCAGAAGTGGACTGAGCTTCATTATATTGGCTTGGTCGGCAGCTATTTCTCTTACGCTTGGTGGGCTTTCACAACTCAGTCCTTCACCCCGGGAATGGAGTGGTTCCTCGTCGCTTTCTGGGTCGTCTTTGTCGGACTGACAATCATCGAAAAGATCCCGGAGCACCGCATCTTTTGCTCGATCAATCATGGCGCATTCTTCCTTCTCTTCTCCATCGATCCACATACTCGGTCATGGATCACAGGACAATGGCTCTTCGCCTTGATCCTAGGCACGGCGATTCTCGCGATTGGAATTCTGGCGCGCTATCGTTTTAACCGTTTTCCGAAGGACTCCTTTTTACTCCATCTCATCAAGGGACTCGGTCTCATCACGCTCGGCATCATGCTGAAGTTTTCGGGTCATCAGCTCTTCCTCACGCTCCTACTGGAGTCGGTTATTCTTATCGGGATTCATCTAAAAATCCCGAACCGCTTTCTCCCCATTGCATCCTGTACCGTGGCGGGGATTTCAGTAATGGCTTACCTCGATAGAACTCCCTATCTCCCAACCTATGCGTGGTTGATTGCGGCCATTCTCTGGGCAGGCTTTGCTCTCCTTCATCGAAAGTCTGAAGGAGGGCTCAGTAAGGATCAGGGATGGGTTCCCAGTATTATTGGCTTTGGAATGATGTTCCTCGTCCTCGTACTTGGGGCTTTTCAAAATGTCGACTCCTGGAAAACGATGCTCCTTCTCGGAGGCACAGGCGTGGTGACTTCCTTTCTTCACCTGAGAAAAGTGCAGCTCAAACTGCTCTTCGATTTCTATTGGGTCAGCACCGCTACCTCCTCCATCGCGTTGCTCGCACTCATTTTCACGGAGGATCACGCAGGACTGCTTGTCACAGGAAGCGTGATGGCCTTCCTTCTGCACGTAGTTCACGGGCTGGGGCTGCGTGATACGGAGCATCCGATCGAAACTCAGGCCCGCTCTTTCCTAGCCGTCTTCTACTTCACCTTGGGTGTCGCTTTCATCACGGTGGCGATCCACTTCGGCATCGCGGAGACCAGTCACCGCATGCTCCTCTATCTCACGGTGCCTCTTCTCGGAACTCTTCTTGCGAGCAAGACGCGCCAAAGCATTCACTCCAGCATCCCCTTTTTGATTCACTTGGTGCTTTTGGATACTTTTGTTTTTGAAAGTGTCCCGGTCTTGCTGGGACTTCTCATCTTGGTCGCCCATCTCATCGTCTTACGGAATTTTCACGGCCTTGAGGATCAGAAGCTTCTTGAGGTGCTAACCTTTGTCCTAACTTCAGGATTTTGGTTTTCCCAAGTTCTATGCTCGCATAGCTTAGGCTTATCCAACGTCATCATTCTCACTTGGAGCTCTGTGGGCATTCTCCTCCTGGGAAAATATTATCAGAGATCACTCGTAACAATCTGCGCGATTCCGTTCTATTTTTATGGACTTGGAATCGGCCTTGCGGTGTCCATAGAGCCGGAAACTTCGATGATTCCTGTCTACATCGGACTTCTCGCCCCTCTCCTACTTCACCTTATTTCCAGTAAAAAGGGGCTGGTTCCAAAACATCAAATCGTCGGAGTGATTTCACTCGCTATACTCTGGCTAGCGGTCACAGAAGATGTAGGCAGCTCAGGGCGCGCGGCAAGCTGGGCGGTTCTCGGGACGATCTCGCTCCTGATTGGTCTCTTCACCAAAAGCAGAGCTTTCCGCATCACCGCGCTCGTCATTCTCGCCACAACATTGGGCCATGTCATGATCATCGACATTGTGAAGCTTGATCCGCTCCCCCGCATCCTGAGCTTCATCACTCTAGGACTGGGACTTCTTGGATTGGGATTCGTCTACAACCGCTGGCAGGAGAAGCTGAAACAAATCTTGTGATGCTCCATGCAACCTGACTCACTTTCCCCATGCGAGTAGTGCTTCAGCGAGTGAGTCAGGCTTCCGTCACGGTCGATGGAGATATCGTGTCGGAGATTGGAAAAGGCTTCCTCATTTTACTGGGAATCGAGGAAGCAGATGGTCCCGATGACGCCTCTTGGTTGGTGGGAAAAATTACCAAAATGAGAATCTTCTCCGATACCGAGGGGAAGATGAACGAGTCACTTCTCGATCAGGATGGCGAGGCGCTCGTGGTGAGCCAATTCACTCTCCACGCGCACACGAAAAAGGGAAATCGACCAAGCTTCATCGAGGCAGGAAGACCTGAGCAGGCAGAAGCACTCTATTTGGAATTTTGCGAAGCTCTCTCAGACGAGATGAAAAAGCCGATCGGAAGAGGCGTCTTTGGAGCCGATATGAAAGTCGCGCTGGTGAATGACGGCCCTGTCACGATCACGATGGATTCCAAGAATCGTGAATGAAGTCTACTTTTTCAGCCGCACAGAAGTGCCGCAATAAGTGCAGCGGAACCAATGAAAGAGGATCATGTGAAGACTGGTCGGCAAGATATAGCCGAATCCCCAAATGCGGTGAGCTTTGACGTGCTTGCGGCAGTTCTTGGGGTTAAAGACGGGCTGTCCACAGATGCGGCACTTCGCGCTTCCCGCGACAGTGCCGTAGAAAAAGAGGATGATAATGAAGCTCGCTGGAGCGATGACCCAGATGAGATTCTTGGTCAACATGATCATCACGGCCGAGGCAACGCTCACCGGCATCATGATAAACATCAGAATGGTAAGAATCGCCGAGATGCGCATCCGGCCAATCTGGGGATGGAGGACGCCCCGAATAAAGCTGCGGGAGTGAAGCTTCTTCCCTTCATTAAGACCGGAACTGGCAGTGACGCGCACGTCATTCTTTTTAGACGATTCCAGCGGAGCGATCCCAGGTTTCTCCTCGGGTAGAGCGAGTGGATTCTTTTTACTGATCAAAGGTGCGGAAGGAGCCGCGACAGGAAGATTTTCTGACGCAGCTTCAACTCTAGGAATCGAGGTAGGTTTGCTCTTCACCTCAGGCTTCGAAACGGCCGTCTTCCGTTTCGGAGAGGTTCCGCTTGAAAGAGTGGCCATCACGGGAACATCGGACGCCTTGATACCCTGCTGCGCAAGCCGCTTTCCCGGAACAGGGATGGCGAGGAGGATTTCATCAAGCTTGGCGATCTCATCAAGCTCGGTAGTTTCCTCACCTTCGTCGATGCTGGTGATCTCACGCGAATTTTCGATCCACTTGCTGATTTCCTTCGGCGATGGACTGCTCTTTCTGATCGAAAGCATCTTATTCGCCTTCGTAAGATCGAGGTGGAGCACGTCCACATTTGCGCGAGCAAGTTGTGACGATTTTTCGATACCGATAGCATCGAGAAGCTCGATACTGAGCTTTCCAAGTCCGGGTATTTGAGAGGCTGGGGTATCCTCGAGCATGCAAGTGTGATTTGAACTGATTCGACTAGGGGATGAACAGGTAAAACTTCGTTATCCGAGGTCTGCACGCATCTTTTCGAGCTGAGCGAGGTTCCCCTGCCACTCTTCTAGGCGCCTCCGCTCAACTTCCACCACCTCTGGCTTGGCATTGGCGACGAATCTTTCGTTCCCGAGCTTATTCTGACACTTCGCGACTTCCTTACCGATTTTCTCAATTTCCTTATCGAGACGCGCTTTTTCAGCAGCGACATCAATGAGGCCATCGAGAGGCATGAAGATCTCACCGGAAGCGGTCACCGCTCCGGGAGTCCCCTGCTCTGGCGCATAGGATTCATCTCGCGTGACGCTTTCAGCTCCGACGAGGAGGGAGAGGGTCGCCGCTTCCGCTTCGAGCCATGCAGGGCCGGCCTTGGCGATGAACCGGACGTCTTTGCGGGCTGCCACGCGATACTCAGCCTTCAGGTTACGAAGTCGGTTCGCTGCTTCGTAGATCGCAGTAGCCTGCTCCCGTCCGGCGGCGATGACGGCGGGATCGAATCCAGCGAGGAGACCTTCTTTTGGAAGCTCCTTCTGCATCAGGAATTCGCCGTCGGCAATGTAGCCCATGCGTGAAGTTAGCTCCTCAGTCATGTGCGGCATGTAGGGATGGAGCGACTGGAGGAAGCGAGCCATGACGGCATCGAAGACAGTGAGGGTCGCCATTCTGGCTTCCTCGGTCGCTTCCTCGCGGAGGTCGCCTTTGACTGCTTCTAGGAACTTGTCGCAGAACTCGCCCCAGAGGAAATCGTAGAGGAGTCCACCGACTTCGTTGAACTTGTAGTCTGCGTAGGTCTCCTCAAGCTTCACGGAGAGTTCATCGCAGCAGGCGAGAATATTGAGATGATAAGGACGGAGCGTCAGGGTGCTGAGGTCAGTATCACCAAAGGACTCGGTCCCTGCCATGCGGCGGAAGCGGCAGGCATTGTAGATCTTATTGGCGAAGTTCCGGCCTTCCTCGATCTGCGCTTCATCGAAGCGGACATCGGACCCGACAGGCGCGATGCGCATGAGACCAAACCGGAGGCCGTCTGCGCCATACTTGTCCATGAGGTCAATCGGATCCGGCGAGTTACCGAGCGATTTACTCATCTTGCGGCCTTCGCTATCGCGGATGATCGCGGTGAAAAAAACGTTATTAAAGGGAAGCTCTCCCTTGAAGTGGTAGCCCGCCATGACCATGCGCGCGACCCAGAAGAAGATGATATCCGGACCAGTAACGAGATCAGTGGTGGGGTAAAATTTCTTCACCAAGTCAGACTCCTCGCCCACGTTCTGCATCGTCGCAAAAGGCCAGAGCCATGAGCTGAACCAGGTGTCCAGGACGTCGCCATCCTGAATCCAGTTCTCAGGATCGGCTGGAGGCGTCATACTGACGTGGAGGTCGCCTTTTTCAAGATCGGCCAAGGTGAGGGATTCTGCATTCTGCAGCTCCCCTTCCTTTTCTTTGCGATACCAGACGGGAATACGATGACCCCACCAGAGCTGACGCGAGACGCACCAGTCTTGGATGCCATTCATCCAGTTCGCGTAGGTCTTGGACCAGTGCGCGGGGCGGTAGGAAATGTCGCCATCGGCAACGGCGGCCGTGGCTTCTTCGGTCGCGGGATACTTTAGGAACCACTGCATCGAGATGCGCGGCTCGATCGGGACATCGGCGCGCTCGGAGAAGCCGACCTTGTTCTCATATTCCTCGACCTTGATCATGAGGCCCATTTCCTCGAGTTTCTCCGCTGCTTTCTTACGAGCAACAAAGCGGTCGAGGCCGTCGAGATCAGGAACCTCAGGGCAATTGACGCTGCCATCGGGGTGGAAGACGTCGATGATTTCGAGATCATTGCGTATCCCGATCTCGAAGTCATTCTTATCGTGCGCAGGGGTGATCTTGAGCGCGCCGGTGCCGAACTCGGGATCGACGTGATCGTCCGCCACGACAGGAATCTCCGCTGCGGGGAAAGGACGCTTCACCTTCTTGCCAATGAACTTGGCGTAGCGCTCGTCTTTGGGACTGACCGCCACGGCGACATCGCCCATAAGAGTCTCGGGACGCGTGGTCGCGATTTCAATAAACTGACCGGGCTCCTCCACGAGCTCGTATTTCATGTAGTAGAGCTTCGAGTGCTGCGGCTTCATGATGACCTCTTCATCAGAAAGCGCGGTGAGCGAGACGGGGCACCAGTTCACCATGCGCTTGCCACGGTAGATGAGGCCTTGTTTAAAGAGATCGCTAAAGACCTTCGAGACCCACTCGGAGTAGCCCTCATCCATCGTGAAGCGCTCGCGGCTCCAGTCGCACGAGCAGCCGAGGCGCTTTAGCTGGTTGATGATGATCCCGCCGTGCTTCTCCTTCCACTCCCAGACTTTTTCGAGGAAGGCTTCACGACCGATATCACGACGCGTCTTCCCCTCTTCATCCCTGAGCTGACGCTCGACCTTCGTCTGCGTCGCAATGCCCGCGTGATCCGTTCCCGGAAGCCAGAGAACCTCGCAACCCTTCTGACGAGCACGACGCGCAAGGATGTCTTGAATCGAATTATTAAGAACGTGCCCCAAGTGCAGGATCCCCGTCACATTTGGCGGAGGGATCGCAATCGAGTAAGGAGGCTTCTCCGAGTTCGGATCCGCTTTAAAGCATTGGGCGTCGAGCCAAGCTTGATACCAGGACTTCTCGACTTCTTTGGGCTCATAGGCCTTGGGCAATTCAGACATCGCGGGCTGGAAATGGCAGAGGCTCCTCTCTTTTTCAAGCTTGGCGTTGTATTGAAGGAAAAGAGACCTTTCGGGGGAAAAAGTAAGCCAACTCTCCGGAGATAGATCTTGAACCGCGAATCCACGCCAATGGACGCTAATCTTCATGACCAATGAAGACATCTTTAACACAAATTCATGAGGATTCTTGAAGATTTTCTCTCGCGATAGATTTGCGAATTCTTCGGAGTGGAACACCGCTCTTGTGATGTCGCGCATCACGGGTAAATTCTCCCCGTGAGCGATTTTGAAGACCGAGCGAAGGACGCCCTTTCCAAGCCCCAGAATGTGGGGGAAATGGCGGACGCTGATTCCGTGGGCACCGTCGGTTCTCCGGATTGTGGCGATATGCTGCGGATGTGGCTCAAGTTCACTGAGAAAGATGGCAAGAAGGTCATTGATCGCGCGTCTTTTCAGGCCTTTGGCTGTCAGACTGCGATTGCGGTGGCCTCGATGGCGACCGAGCTTCTGAAAGGGAAAACTCCTGAGGAAGCACGGGGACTGAAGCCGAATCAACTTTCGGGCGATCTCGGTCCCCTGCCTCCAATGAAGATTCATTGTGGCCAGCTGGTGGAACAGGCACTCAAGAGCGCGCTTGATGGAGGTGACAAGGAAAGCGCTCCGCAAAAGACCGCTCCTGAGACTCTGCTCGGGAACCTCCAGCCGAAGAGTGGAACCATTAAAATCGTTCCGCTCGATGAGGACGCTTCTTAGCATTTTCTTCATCGGTTTACTGCACGGTCAAGAGTGGCCGCGCATGTTCAAGCCCGGACCTGCTCAGGGGATTTATCAGGAACTGGGTGAAAAAGACGGGCTCTTCCACTACCGAACGAAGCATTATCGGATCGAGAGTGACCGAGCGCTCAGGCCGACACAGCTCAAGAATTTCACTAGGAGCGCGGAGTCGGTCGCACTCGTCCTAAAACGAATGCCCCTCCCCCTCTCAGCTCCCCCTACAAAGGAGCTTCCACGCATTCGTATTTTCGGCAGCGAAGAAGGTTACCACGATGCAGGAGGAGGAAAAGGAACGGCGGGATTTTACTCAGGAAGACGACAGGAGGTCTTTATTCTCTGGAGCCAACTTTTCCTCGACCGTGGCGGCAACTCGCGGCTTGGCCCTGAGGCGAACTTCCCTCTCATCGTGCATGAACTTGCGCATCTTCAAATGCATGGCTATCTCTGGCGAACGCCCCCTTGGTTTTACGAGGGCGTGGCGGAATATCTCGCGGCTTCGCATGAGAAAGGCGGCATTTTTAACTTCACCAAGATGGACGAGAAAGTGCGGAATCGGATTAAGAGGCAGACTGATCCCGAAGCGGGTAAAAATCCTGCGATGGCGATGGACAAATTGGTTCGGCTTGATTCTAGAAATTGGCAAAGGCTCACGGATACGAAGGAGCCCTACGAAGTGCTGGAGAGTTATTCGTCATCGCTGCTCCTGATCCATTACTTTTTCAACGGCGATGACGAGCGGCGGGCAGAAGTGGCCAAGTATCTTGAAGAGGTTCAAAAGGTGCGAGACTTTCGAGAGGAGATGCCGGAGCTTTTTACTGCTGAACAAGCGAACGAGATTCAGAAGAAGCTCGTGAAATACTGGGGGCCGCGTGGATTGAAGCTGCAGTTTCGGTAGGAGGCTGACTTGCTGGGGAAATCTGTGTAATCCTGCTTTGGAAGACCAGAGCAGGAAATTTTTAACACAGATTTTTCCTGACCGATGGACTCGTTTTGATTGCACTCAGATTCCACAGATTCCTCTTGCTTGTGGCCTAGAGCCCAGACTACTTCGCGGCCTTGATGGTGTTCTTAATCAACATAGCGATCGTCATAGGGCCTACTCCACCTGGAACAGGCGTGATGGCGCTGCACTTGTCGGCGACTTCGTCAAAAGCGACATCGCCACAGAGACGGTAGCCGCTCTTCCGTGAATCATCCTTCACTCGGTTGATACCGACATCAATCACAACGGCTCCTTCTTTGACAAAGTCAGCGGTGAGAAATTCGGGGCGTCCGACGGCGGCGACAATGATATCGGCACGACGACAGACCGCGGCGAGATCTTTGGTGCGCGAGTGCGCGATGGTGACGGTGGCATCGCTGCCCTTCGCGACGAGGAGAAGCGCCATCGGCTTTCCGACGATCATGCTACGGCCGACGACAACCGCTTCTTTCCCTAAAGTCTCGATCCCGGTTTCTTTTAAAAGGCGCATGCAGCCACCGGGAGTGCAGGGGACAAACCCGGAGGGATCTTCGAGCGCGAGCTTGGCGACGTTTTCCGGATGGAAACCATCAACGTCCTTTGCGGGATTGATAGCGCGCACGATCTCTTCTTCATTAATCTGAGGTGGCGGCGGTGACTGGACGAGGATGCCATGGATGGCGTGGTCATTATTGAGCCGCTGGACGACGGCGAGGACTTCCTCTTGGGTCGCTTCTTTTGAGAGGACAATTTTTTCAGAATGAAGGCCGAGCTCAGCACACTTCTTCACCTTGGAACTCACGTAAACCTTCGAAGCCGGGTCCTCCCCTACCAAGACTACGGCGAGACCGGGCGTGATACCGCGAGACTTGAGTTCGGCGATTTCTTGAGCGCACTCGGCGAGGACCTTTGCGGCCACTTCTTTTCCATCAATGATTGTCGGCATGATCTTCTGGGAGGTCGTCTATTCCTTCGCGCAGAATCGTTTCGAGATTCAGCCGCGCGGCTTCGAATTCATCTTCATCAAGCTTACGGGAAATCTCAAGCGGTTCCCGAAAAATGAGGGTCATTTTACTAAAAGGCTTGGGAATGATGAAGCGGTCCCAAGTCTTGAGCCGCCAGCAATTTTCAAAATAGAGCGAAATCGGAAGAACTGCGACACCGGTAGTCTGGGCAAGCTTGATGACTCCGGGCTGCATCGAGTAGCGCGGGCCACGGGGACCATCGGGCGTGATAATAAGATCTTTCCCGGCCTTGGCGGCCTTTTTAAGAGCAATGAGTGCGGCTGCGCCACGGCGGCTGCTCGAACCACGCACCGAGCCAACTCCGTAGACGCCGACTGCGGCCTCGATCGCTGCGCCGTCCTTGCTGGCACTGGCGAGGACGACAGAATCACGCATGTGGAATCGTTTCGTCCAAAGAGGAAGCAGTCCGCAGATCCGGTTGTGCCAAAAGACGTGAATGAGCTGGAGCTTGGAGTCGGCATATTCCTCACGCCAGCCTTTTACTTCTACGCGGAAGGTGAAGCCGAGGAAGTAGATGAGCCACCCCGCGAGCTTTCCTCCGTAGACGGTTTTCCAGTTTGCTCGGATCTCGTTACTCATTTCTTAAACGAGAAATCCGGTACCGATGAGAGTTTCGGCGAGGTATTGCTGCTTGGAAAGCTGGTCGAGGTAAAACTTGTGACGACCCTCATCAGGAGTGCACCAGCTGTCGTCTTCTGCCACCACGGCGTAGGCCGCCATTTCTGAAAAACTCAGGCTCTCGCCAGTTTGCCGGAAGTAGGCTACGGCAGCGTGGATCGCGGCACCGAGCGCGGCACCCTCTTGATTCTTCAACGAGTAGGTTTGCACCCCACAGACATCGGCTAAAAGTTGGCGCCAAAGTTTACTCCCCACCCCCTTGCCGGTGACGCAAACGGTTTGAAAATCGATCTCCAGTTCTCTCATCCGGTGGAAGCCGTAGGCGAGCCCGACGGCGACGCCTTCAAGACTAGCGCGCGCCATATTTCCGGGGGTGAAATTTCCCGTCGTGACCCCGTGAAACATTCCCTCGCCTCCCTGATGCTTGGTACCGTGACCGAGCGGGAGTGCCATCAGCCCACCTGCACCGACTTCTGCTGCAGCGGCAGCGGCTTCCATCTGTTGACCATTCCAGCCATAGTGCTTCTGCATGATTTCGAGCGAAGCGACGGCGCTGTCTTCCTCAAAATGCGCGAGCCACTGATGGGTGGCGTCGCACCAGATCGAAACTTCATTTCTGGGATCGGGATGAGGTTGGCCCGAGAGTCCCCAAACAGCGCCAGTTAATCCGAGATCGATGACCGCTGTGCCCAAGTGCGAGCTTCCGCTCCCCAGCGCAGCCATCATCGCGCGGCCGCTTCCAGCACTCACGAGAATCTCTCGATGAAGCCCCCAGCTCAGGAAGACTTCCTTACGGAGACTGCCGAGCACGGAAACCTCGCCGCTCACCGGAGGAAGCATGTTGGAAAGACCCGGATCGATAAAATCGACGAGCATCTCGTGCCAGTTCCCGGTCTTCACATCGAGTAATCCGGTGCGCGAGGCATCCCCCACCTCAGCACGTCGCACTCCCGTGAGCCAGTAGTTCAGAAAATCATGCGGCTGCATAACGGAGATCGCTTTTTGGAAGTTGTAGGGCTCGCGCTCTTTTAGCCAAAGCAGCTGAGCGGCGAGGCCATCGGCTTCGAGCGCATTTCCAGTGAGTTCGCTGAGTCCGGGAGGGCCACCGAATTCACGATTGAATTGATCAAGTTGCTTCAGCGCAGATTGATCCCCTGAAATCTTTGACGGCCGAATAATTTGATTATCCTCATCAAGAATAACAAAGCCTTTTGACTGAGCACCGACAGCCATCGCAACCACATCATTTCGCCGTGGGCCAAGTTGATTAAGACAATCCTTCACCGTCTTATCGAGCGCTTCAATCCATTCGGCAGGGTCCTGCTCAAGATGGCCCTCGGGAAGGCCATCGATCAGACTATGCGGGGCAGTCGCAGAGGCGATGACAGAAGCCGACTCCAAGTCGACGACGATCGCCTTGGTCGCGCGCGCTGATGATTCAATCCCGAGAAAATACATTAGTAAGACTTCTTAGAAGTCAAACTGTCAAAGCGACTTCTGACAAGCCGGATCACGCAAAGTTCAGCCTATTGTGAATAAAAAAAGAACGCTGGAACTCCATGAACCGCGCCGTAAGCTGTAGAGAGAAGACCGCAATGATTACCGTCACCGACCTCGCTGCCAAAGAATTAGCAGCTCTCCTGAAAACCAAGGACGCTCCGGAAGGAAGCGGCCTACGCCTCGGTGTCGAGCGCGGCGGTTGCGCCGGACTCGCCTACACCATGAGAATCGGCGAGGCTAAGGAGGGCGATCAAATCATCGAACTCGGTGGCACTCGCTTCATCGTAGCCGCAGATTCTTTCGATTTCCTCGAAGGATGCACGGTAGATTTCACCGAGGCCCTCTCCGACCGTGGCTTTAAGATCTTTAATCCCAATGCTGCTCGTTCCTGTGGATGCGGGACCTCTTTTGAGCCTACTGAAGAAGGCAAAAAGCCGGAATACGACCCCGCTCTTGACGGCACCCAGTGCAAATAAGCGATGGCTCAGGACGATATCGATGATTTTACGAAGAGCCGCCCACCGCTCTTCTGGTGGTTCCTTGCGAACATCCTGGCGATAGCCTTCGCAATCACCTCATGGGTGGTGTGCTTAGATCTCTTCCGCGACCCAACCAACCCGACGAGCTACCAGCTCATGGTGAAAGTGGGGCGACTGGATCCTTTGGAAAAATTCGAACCCACGTCCGCTCCCCGCCCGCGCCGCACATCGGGGCCACTCGCGCTGGAAGCCGAGTTTGAGCGCTTCAAAAACGAAGACCGTGACACTCTCAATCACGAGCTTCTCCGCTCTTACGTTACCAACTATAAAAAGTCCAAGTTCCTGACCTACATCAAAGGTGAATTCAAGGTTATCTCAAGCCGCGCGCTGACCGATGATGATCTCCTGCCTTCCGGAGTGGTCGTGCGGGCCCAGGCCCAGGAGCGGCCAAGCTCGGTCGCTGATCCGCTCGACTACCCTGTCTTCATCGAGTGTATCTTCCCGACGAAAGACGATGCCACCGCCATCTTCAAATCTGGTGATTTTCTTGTTTTAGGAAAAGAAAAAGTGCGTGACTGTGCCGCTATTCTTCATGTGGGCACACTCGACTATGAAGGCGATAGTGTCCTCTACCTCACCGTAGTGCCTCTCTGCGGATACAATCACCCGCTTCCTGATGGAAAAAAAATCACGATCAGCCCACCCGAGACTGCCAATGTGGGCGCGCCTTTTCCGCTCATCCGCTAACCCGATCTCAGCATGAGCTGGAATTCCGCCGAGCAACAACGTGGGAGCTACGTCTGGAAAGTCCGGCTGCGGCGCGCCTGGGACTTCGCTTGGCGGAGCGCCCTCACCCTCATTATCCCCGCGCTGATCGTCGCGGGCTGGTTCACCTACCAAGCCAGCAAATATAATCTCGATGAAGTCTCCGAGATGCCCGCTCGCACACTGCTCCTCGATCGCGAGGGCCGCGAGATCGGCACCATCCACGGCACGAATCGACGCCTTGTCATCGCGGAAAAGCTAACGCCCTTTTTCAAGAACGCCCTCTTTGCACGAGAGGACGTTCGCTTCCGCAGCCATGGCGGAGTCGATCCCCGGGGACTGGCGCGCGCGACTTTTCGTAACATCGTGGACTTCGATTTCACGCAAGGGGCCTCGACTCTCACGATGCAGCTCGCGCGCAACACCTATGATCTCCGCGAGAAGAAATCCCTCAGCCGGAAGTTCCTCGAAATCGCGCTCACTTACCGCATTGAGAAAAATTTCACCAAAGACGAAATCCTCACCCACTACCTCAATCGCATCTACTTTGGCGCAGGCTGCCACGGCCTCGAAGAAGCCTCACTCACCTACTTTGGAAAAGAGGCCTCACAGCTCAATCGCAGTCAATCCGCGATGCTCGCCGGGATTATCCGTGCGCCCCATGCCTGCTCACCTTTCCGAAATCTCGAGGGCGCGCTCCGCCAGCGCGACGAAGTCCTCGCCCGCATGGTCAGCCTTGAACAGATCGGTGGGGACACCGCCACCAAGGTCAAAGCCGAGCCGCTTGAGCTTCGCGATCCCGACGAAGAACGCCCCTCTTCTAGCCACGCCGAGCGGGCTCTCCGCCGCCCACTTGAGATG
The DNA here is from genome assembly GCA_039769075.1 of Akkermansiaceae bacterium. Classification (GTDB taxonomy): domain Bacteria; phylum Verrucomicrobiota; class Verrucomicrobiia; order Verrucomicrobiales; family Akkermansiaceae; genus SW10. The sequence continues at coordinate 80,190 of JBDMZE010000004.1, forward strand.
GTTCTCGATCAATCACAAATCACCGAGGGCGGCCTGCGGGTCACCAGCTCGCTTGATCGCGACCTCCAAAAATCACTCGAAACAGAACTCAACTCACTCCCCCTCCCACGCGGGAGCGAAGTCGCTGGAATTGCGATCGATCCGCGCAATGGAGACATCCTTGCCATCGTAGGCTGCCTCGGGAACCAACCCAGCGGGTTTAACCGCGCTCTCGATATGCGCCGCGGTCTTGGTTCGGAAATGGTCGAGCCTCTCATCGCCACCGCCGCACTCGAGCGAGGTCACGTTCCCGTGAATGGCAAGCCCATCTCAACCGGCCGCCAGCTCGGTGACACCGAGACGATCCGCCTTCTAAAGCGCTACGGTCTCGAGGGGCAGTTTGGAAAAGGCGACGACCTTTACCGCGGAAACCTCACCGTCTCTCCACTCGAGCTTGCCACCTCATACGCAACCATTCTTCAGGGAGGTCAGCGACCGGCTCCCTGCTTTGTGCGGGGCGTCGAGATGGGTGGGAGTTCGCTTTTCCATCGTCCACCCGCTTTCTTCCCCGCTTTCTCGCCCGACTCTGCAAACTCTTCACTCCCCGGTGTCATCACGGGATATTCGATTTCAAAATCGGACTACTGGACCGCGCATCTCCGCGAGGACTGCGTCATCATCCTTTGGATCGGCTACGATCAGCCTAAGAAGCTCACGCTCACCGAGGAACTCACGAACTTGCTCAAGTCACTTACTTTTTAGCGTCAGCGGTGAGCAGGATGAGATCGAGCGCATAGCGGGCTTGGCTTTCGCTCACCTTTCCTAAAAGCGCCCGTGCCGCATCAGCGATTTCCGGAAGCTCATCATCGAACTCTCTTTTCGCGAAGCGCGCCAGCGTCACCGCGGTCTCGTAATTTAAAGACGCTTCCTCGGCGACCCCTAGGATCGGGAGAAGTCCGTTCTTGGAATCATTTCCCGTGATCACTTCCAGATCAATCGCGGCCACGCGGCCCTCGCCAGGCAACAGCTCAAGTTCATAAAGCAGTGCGACTGAGGTATCGGCATCCATCGTCTGCACCTTGGCAATCTCTCCAGAAACATCTCTGGTCGCAACCAGACGCGCGGTTTTCACACAACCATTTTCAAGCAAGAGATTCCCGGTAATCTGTGGAGCCACACCATCGGACTTGAGATCCTTCAGCATTACCAAGAGGAGATTTTTTTTCGTATCCCAAGGGCAAGCGCCCAGCTCCGCTGAGACACCCACACCAGCGACCGCCACATCTGAATCAAAGGTATATTCCCCGGCATTGATCCACTCCTCAGCGCGGATCTCTGGATTTTGGCCCATCGAAAGCGAACGCTCATAAGCAGAAAGATGAGCCCTATTGACCCGGAGCGGAAGACGAAGCGCCGTGAGATCGGTCACAAAGACCTGCTCGGTCGAGAGTGGCCGGGGTAAATGCGACTCTCTGGGTGCTTCACTTTCCTGGAGCCCTTTATTGTCTGTAAGACCACCCTCTGAAACATCAGCACCACCTGCAACTTGTGAGTCCCCTTCTACCTCTTCATTTCCAGCGACGCCGCCGGGACTTTCCACAGTTGTCTTCGAGAGAAGATAAAATCCGAAGGTGACTACCGCCGCCACACCCACGATTACCAGAAAGGATTGGCGACGCAGCTTCTTACGATTCTCCATCACGATCACTTTTCCGTCAGGACGTTTTCCTGATTTAAATATCTCCTCATGTCGTTCCTCGCCCAAGTGGAAAGATTCGCCTCCAAGGGTATCTTTCAGCAAAGCTCTGAGCCCACTCAGCTTCGCCAATTCTTGTCCAAGCTCGGGCTGGTTCGCAATCGCAGCTTCCACAATGGCGTGATCGCTCTTTGGGAGTTCTCCGAGCGCATAAGCGGTCAGGCGGGGGTCATCTGAAGTCATCTTCATCTTATTGAGCAGTTTGAGGGGTGATATTTTCAATCAAGTCGTCGGGCAGGAAGCCTCGCAGACGCTTGAGGCCTGTGTGGATCAGGAAGCCCACATTTCCATCACTCAGTCCTGTGACCTCGCTGATTTCCTGATAGCTGAGGCCCTGCTCGAACTTGAGCAGAATGACCTCACGTTGGTTTTCTGAAAGCCGCTCCAATCCACTGCGCATCTGCGCCACCCGTTCCTCAAGATCGGCTCGCTCCGCCGGAGTCCGCCGCGTGCTAGGGACTTGTGCCATTTCATCCTCTTTAAGAGCGACGACACGCTTCTCCTTCCGGATGACATCAAGTGCGCGATTCCGACACACCGTGAAGAGCCACGTTTTTAAGCCCCCGCGGACTTTTTCGACATCCTGTTGGTAGAGACGGATAAAAGTGTCCTGCACCACATCGCGAGCCCTCTCCACGTCATGAAGAAATGTCACAGCATAGCCGATCAGCGGGGACTCATAGTCCCGGAGCGCCTGCTTTACGAATTCTTCGTGGGTGGTGGTCATATCCTCTTCGACATCGGCCATACGGCCTTCAGTTACTCCGTAAACGATCCACTAGCGACCTTCCTTAGGTCGAATTTACAGTTTTTTCTGCACTGTTATTCAGATCACCGGAGAAACCTTCTTGGTTTTAAAGCGCTGAAACCCGTATGAATCGGAATAATTTGGTAGTTTTTTTGAAAATTTTACGGGATTTAATTAACAAATCTTAAAAATAAAGTTGACCAATATTATAATATTCCCTTATGATCAGCCCGATATGAAAAGCTTCACCCTTGCCTCCTCCCTCATCGCAGCTCTTGCGCTGACCGCCGCCGGAGAATCTTCCTCCGCTCTTCTCACGAAAATTTCCTTGAAGGAGAAAGAACTAGCCCGCGTCACTCTCGAGCTGAGCAGCCTCAGAAAGCAACTTTCCGCAGCTCCCAAGTCCACTCAAGCGACCTACACTGTCAAATCCGGCGATACTCTCAGCAAAATCGCCCGTCGCAATAACGTGACCTACAGCCAGCTTATTAAGTGGAACAAGATCAGCGATCCTTCTCTCATCAGCATCGGGCAAGAACTCATCGTGAGCGAGACAGCAGCTACCAAGCCAGTAGCCACCGCAACACCCGCTCCATCTTCCAAGCCGGCTCCAAAGTCTTTTTCTTACACAATCTCACGTGGCGACACCTTCTATGGCATCGCTCGTAAGAATGGCATCTCCCTCGGAAAGCTTACCGCACTCAACCCCGGTGTTGATCCCTCACGCATCGTGAGTGGACAGAAGCTTAAGGTCTCCGGCTCCCCTGCTCCCGCAGTAAGGCTGGCTTCGACTCCGACGAAAAAGGCGACTGCCAAGCCAGCTCCTATAAAATCATCGACAACTGCACTCACCCGCAGCTCCACTCCTAAAAAGTCCAGTGCGACTCCGATTTCTACTCGTAAGAAGTCTGAGCCCAAGCCAGTGGCCCAAATGGACGTGAAGTCGGCTCCGGCCCCGGCTCCGATCCCTCCCAAAGTGGAGGCGTCGGCGCCGCCCGCGCCGAAA
>JBDMZE010000005.1:0-61078 GCA_039769075.1 Akkermansiaceae bacterium
GGGATGAAAAATTGACCCTCGGCTTTAGTCCCGCTGCCTTCGTTTGGCATCATCGCCGTGCCACGCCCTGGCGCTACCTTCGCCAGCAAATGGGTTACGGCCAAGCGGAAGCGCTTCTCTTCAAAAAGCACCCGCATCGTTTCCGCGAGGGCGGCATTCGCTGGGCGGGCGCGGTTTATCAAGGAAGTGCGCTCGGCGTGCAGACGGGCGACTTTCTCTACACCGGTCCCAGTGGGGATGCGCCTTACCAATCGCTCGCCCTCAATCGGCAACCTGTCCGCGGGCTTACCGTTGCTTATGACCGTTTCCTCCCGCGTCTTCTTCTCAAGATCTTGGGTTGGCTCTCCGCCTATCTCCGCTGCTGGACCCGCACGCGTCATGGCGGCCCCGGGCGGCCTGAGCGGACTCCGCTTTTTCTTCAAAAAAGTGCCCCCGCAAACCGCGTCCTCACCCTCACTCATCCCGATGGCCTAGGTCGTCACGAGCTCTACGCCGCGCTTCAGGCTGATGCCTGGCTGGCCTGCCCGGAGAATGACTGGGACCTCCAGCGCGATCATCCCCGTCTCTTCGCTGCTACCGAGCAGATTCCGTCCACGTCCCGCCGCACCTTTATCCGTCTCCACGCCAGTGAAGCTGCCTTCGCTCAACTCAAAGAGCGCTGCCTCCACGCAGGATTCCTGATTGGAAAAGGCGACGCTGATCACCTATACATTTCAAAAGTCACCTAAGCTCTCATGATTTCTCTCCGCAACCTCTCCGTCAGTTACGAAACTCCCGCTGGCCCTGTTCCCGTTCTCTCTGATCTTGATATCGAGATTACAGATGGTCAGGCCATCGCCATCGTCGGTCCTTCCGGCAGTGGAAAAACGACCCTTCTCAATGTCATCGGTGCGATGCTCCCGCCCACTTCCGGCGAGGTCACGGTAGGTGGTGAAAACATTAGCTCACTCAGCGAAAAAGAAGCCGCCAAGTTCCGCAATCGTCAGCTCGGCTTCGTCTTCCAGCAGCACTATCTCCTTCCCCAGCTCACCGTTCTTGAGAACGTCCTCGTCCCACGGCTTGCCGGCGGCTGGGATGAAAAGGAAAGCGAGACCCGCGCCCGCGCCGAAGCCCTTCTTGAGCGCGTCGGCCTCGGCCACCGCCTCACCCATCTTCCCTCCGCTCTTTCTGGAGGAGAAAAGCAGCGCGTCGCCGTGGCCCGAGCCCTCATCAACAAGCCGAGCCTCATCCTCGCTGATGAGCCCACCGGAGCGCTCGATAGCGAGACCGGTGAAAAGGTCGCTGACCTCCTTCTCGAAGTGCAGCAGGAAAAAGGCGTTACCCTCGTGGTCGTCACGCATGATCTCGATCTCGCCGCCCGCGTCAGCGGAAAAGGTGACCCGATTCGCCTCAGTTAACCTTTCCAAAGGTGAAACCGTTCCCGCTGGCTCCGGCCCCGGAAATCTTCCACTGGGGTGTCAGCACCGTCTCAAATCTTCAAGATCCGGACGATCATATCACCGCAATTTCCGAGAACTCAAAACATCTCAAATTTTCCAGATATCACTCCTCAATACTCACAAAACCCTTGCGTGCTCCGCTCTCTCCGCGGCGCCCCGCCAAGCGAGGAATTTCATCGAGGGTCTCGCCATCGCCTCTGAAGAAAAGAGCCCGCTTATCGTCTATGTCCACGGCAGTGCGTGGCACCCTGCGAGCCGTCTTTTCAAAGCGAAAATCTGGGAGAGTGATGTCTTTCTCAAGACTCTCCCTAATGAAGTCGTCCTCGGCGATATCAAGCTTGGTCAGCAGTTGAGTGAAGAAGAAGCCAAGGCGCAGGCCGAGTCTCTCAAGGACTGGAATCGCAAGAGCGTGCGCACCTTCCCTGCGATCCAAGTCTTTGGAAATGACGGTCACCTTTTGAAAACTTATCAGGGTCGCGAGATGCGCGAGATCATCTCGGCCGGCATCCTTTCGGGTAAGATTAATGCCGTCTTGAAAACTGCGGCTGCTCGTCGTGACTTGTTGGCAAAGATCGATGCCGCTCGCGCAAAAAAAGACGCCGCTGAAGAACGTGATTTTCTTATCAGTCTCATTGAGCTTTCGCTCGCACAAGAGCCCAAGATCATCGATCAACTCAAAGCGGTCGATCCCGAGGACGAGTCTGGTTGGCAGGCGCGGCTACGGTTTCGTAACTGGGAATTTGTGCGCCATGTCACTGGCTTGATCGGGGAAGGGAAGACTTACGAGGCCGTCGCGGAAGCCGACCGTCTTCTCGCCAATCCCCTCACCACTCCGGAACAACGTTCCCTCATTCTAGGAGCGAAAGGCAGCGCCTTAGTCGCCCAAGAAAAATTCCCCGATGCTTGGGATTGCTTCCAGCAAGCCCGCGATGCCGATCCCGATGGTGCCAATGGCAAAGCGATGTGGCGCCACGGTCTCCGTGTCGCCGGGAAGCCGTTCCGTGCCATCCTCCCTGACTCGCCGCTTTATGGGAAAGATCTCGGCACGAACATTTCCCGCGGTCACGCCACCTTCACCCAGTCGTCTTCTCAGCACGATGATCCCAAGAACCACGCCTCGCTCTTCAGCGGTCCTATCGCCAAGGGAGGGGCAGCTTTTCATACTACTTCTCAGAATGGGGCCCACATCATCATCGACCTCTCGGGAACCTGCGAGGTTAGCGCTCTTTCAATCAAGAATCGCGGAAGTAATTCCGAGCGCGCCGAGGGTCTCGCCCTCTGGGGTTCCCTCGATGGAAAAGACTGGGAAAAGCTCTGGTCCGCCACCGAGGTCCAAAGCACTTGGGATATCCTCTTGGAAAGTCCAAAGCAGTGTGCCTACCTAAAAATAGGTCTCGATGGAGATTGCAAGGACTACCTCCATCTTGCTACTGTCGATGTCTTCGGCACGCGGTCGGGCGAGTAGATCCACCTCTCTATTTCATCGTTCGGTCCACAGCCCTCCGATAGCCATTTACGATGAGATCGTGGTTCGCGTGGACTTCCACGATGGCGTAGGAGCTATTCTTTTTTCCGGTTCCTTCCACCATCGCTTTCAAAGTGTAGTAGTGAATATCCTTAATGACTTGATGGTGTCCGGGATGATCGTGCCCTTGGAAAACAGCGAGAACTTTTCCGCTCATCTCGAGTATATATCGTACTTCATCGCTATTATTGACGAAGTGAGTGCCGCTGCCATCGAGCCGCTGATTGGCTAAGATAATGACGGGGAGGCTTGTTGCTTGCAGGTCCTTGGCGAGCCAAGTCAGCTCCTTTTCTGGGACGTGAGTATCGGTCCATTTAAAGTTTCCCGGCGCGCAGTCTGAGCCATCTAAGAGGTAGTTGGCATCGAGCACGATGAAGTGCACGCCCTTTTGATCGTAAGAAAAATAGGAGCGGTCTTTTTCGATTCCGGTATTTTCTACCTCACCAAGGAATTGCTTCTTGGTGATGCTGTCCATGTCATGGTTTCCCAAGACATGGTAGCGTGGCCCTTTGAAGCCTGCAAATACGGCTTCAATCTCCTTTAGAAATCGAAGAGTATCCTCTTCCAAAGCGGGGTTCCTTTGGTCTTTCAGATCTCCAAGCTCGGCGAGAAAAGTCACCTTTTCACGATTCATGAAATCGATGCACTCCTTCATCTTGGACTTCGATTCTCGATAATAGCGTGTCCCTAATACTGCTCGGTCGGCGTAGTGTGGATCGGTCAAGAGCCCGAAGCGGAGGATCGGTTCTTTCTTCTCTGCAGCGATTGTGCTTCCCAAGAGAAGCCCCGTCGCTTTGAGAAAAGCGCGGCGTGTTTTTGTGACCGGAAGGAACTCTTTCGAGCTCATGATTTTTCTTCGGATTTGGAATAAAGCTTTTTGTTAAGTCGGATGAATGACCTAATCCATCCAGCGAGGAGTCCGGTGCCATGCCTTTTTTCAAGATAAAGGAAGCCCGCACTGGACCCGATGATTGCTCCGATGCAATCGACGATGAGATCCCACATCGTATCGACCAACCCAGACTTCTGCATGTTCATTCCGAAGATTTGATCCATCGCAAATTCAAATATTTCCCAAATGGCCCCGATTGAAACCGCAAAACAAAAGCTCAGGATCGCAAGAGCAATCGGGGGAGCCTTAAAGCGGTCGCCCTCGAAGAGCATGAAAACCCCTAAAAATCCGATCAGCCCGAAGCCCACCGCTGAGGCCGTGTGCAACACGACATCCCACCACCAGAAGCGGCCATAGTAGTCCCGGACCTCTCCGAGAAAAAGAGTGGCAAAGGCGAAGATCGAGATCGCCGCCGCAAAGCGGATAGGGAGCTTCACCTCAAAGCGCTCGGCAAAAATGATCGGTAGTACGGTCATGACCAACGCAACCATCGAGACAAAGACCGTGCTCCAGAGCCCGTTGTAGAGCGACGCTCCAATCGAAATGACAAGAGAGAGCCAGATCAGGAGAATGATCTTCGGAGTCTTGGATAAATCAGGCACACCACAGAATCGCTCCCTCGGTCGGAAAGGCAACGCCGGAGATGAAATCAGGCACCAAACAAGAGACACTTGAGAGTCGCTGCAGGGTCGTGATCTTCGAAGCCCAGTGCGCAGGGCAGCCGACCTTGATTTTGATAATCAGCGAAGAGTTCGGTAAGAAATGACTCATCGAGATGAGGAGCATTGAGGCAGGCTAGGATTTGGGAATCGGCGGTCAGGAGCTCTGGGAGGCGGCGCAGGATTTTTGGGTAGTGGCTCTCGGCTTTGAAGCTCTTCCCTTGGTTCGAGGGAGGGTCGATGACGATGAGGTCGTAAGGAGCGCCGCGCACGAGGCGGCCCCATGATTTGAAAAGATCATGAGGGAGGTAGCTCGCTCGTCGGCAGGTGCCGGGATCGAAATTGAGCTGATGATTCCTCCGACCGGTCGTAAGCGCACCGCTGGCCATATCGAGATTTACAACCGACTCCGCGCCACCAGCGATGGCTGCGACGGAGAGCGAGCAGGTGTAGGCGAAGAGGTTGAGAACCCGTTTGCCAGATGCGCTCGCCCGAATCCAATCGCGACCGGGTTTCATATCGAGAAAGAAACCGTGGTTCTGATTCTGGTCGAGTGACAGGTGGTAGTTCAACCCGGATTCCGTGGCGCGAGTTTCGAGTGGGAGCTCTCCGTAGACCGTCCGTTTAGGCCCCTTCGGCAAGTGCCGTTCTTGAATGACGAGCGCTTCCACTTCAGGCCTGCTTTTCGAAAATTCTACCAGCTTTGTGATGAGCTCTTCATTGTTTTCCTTCGCCACATAGAGCGTCACGAGAAGCACAGGTGAGAACCAGTCGATTGCGACGTGTTCTAAGCCCTCGAAGTTTCCACCTCGTCCGTGAAGAAGCCGACGGCTCTCAGTTCCAAGCAGGAGTGGGTCAATCAGGGAAGTGAGCATCGTGCGCAGAGATTCGCATCTTCTCTCATTCCTGGAAAGCCGACGTTAGGAGTGAATTCCAGATCGGAATATCAGCGGCGGCCCAGTCGAGATCATCACCGTCGCCCTGACTCAACCAGCGAGCTTCGAGGTGCTCGTGGAGTGTGAGTTTTCCGCCGATGATTTCGCAGCGGAAAGGGCGGAGGCGGATTTTGCCGTGCTCCACGGGAGGGAGAGGTTCGGTGACCATGATGACGAGGCCGAGTTCTTCCTCGATCTCACGGCGAAGGGCGGCTTCGAAGGTTTCGCCGGGCTCGACTTTCCCGCCGGGGAATTCCCACTTGCCGCCCTCGGCCTTATCGAGGGGGCGCTGGCAGGCGAGGGCGCGGCCACCGGGGATCATGACGGCGCAGACGACTTCTAGCATGACTCTGGGGTTGGAGAATCTCTCACGCAGAGACGCGGAGAAGCAGGGGATTTTTTGGACCTGTCCTGTGGGCTTGGTTTTTAGGGGGAATTTGATGGAGCCTACTTTTTTGGAGGCTTCGGCCAGGGCTTTTTGTCGGGGAGGGTGAGGAGGTGTTTGACGGCGGCTTCGAGTTGGCGGTCTTTTCCGGCAGCGCGGTTTTCGGGGGTGTTGGCGACTTTGATGTCGGGCTCGAGCTGGGTGTTTTCGAGGTAGCGGCCTTGGGTATCGAGGGTGCTTGTTTGGGGGATGCCGAAGAGGACTTCTTTATCAATGAGGCGTTCCCACCAGACGGCGGTGCCAGTTCCTGGGACGGGCATGCCGACGAGCTTACCGATGCCCATGGTGGTGTAGGCGTAGGGGAAGATGTGGGCGTCGGAGTAGTTCCCCTCGCCCATGATGACGGCGGATGGGCGGTCCCAGCGGAAGAGGGGTTCGCCGCCGAGTTTCTCCTGCTCGCGTGGGTAGAAGCGGAGGAAGTCCTGGCCGCTGAGGAAGGCGGTGAGGTCTTCGGTGAGCCAGCCGCCGCCATTGAAGCGGGTGTCTACGATAAGGGCTTTTTTATCGGAGTGGTAGCCGAAGACTTGGGAGAAGAGATCGCGGAAGGAGCCGTCATTCATGCCTTGGATGTGGACGAAGCCGATCTTTCCATCAGAGAGTTGCTGGGTCTTTTCCCGCATCATTTTGACCCAGCGCTTGTAGAGAAGCGCGCCTTCTTTCCCGAGGGAGATGGGGCGGATGACTTCTTCACGGGTGAGTCCAGCGGGGTCGGTGAGGGTGAGGAGGACACGCTTTCCGGCGAGGCGGTTGAGGCGGCGGGAGATGTTCTCGCCCTCAAGGAGGGGCTCGCCATTGATGCGGGTAACGACGGTGCCGGCGGGGACGGGTTCGTCGAGAACGTCGAGCGGGCTGCGCTCGATGACTTCAAGGATCTTAATGCCTGCGCCCTGGTGGGCCGGGTCGGCGAAGATGCCGAGGGAGGCGGTGCTGTCGGCTGAGCCATACTTTGGATAGTGGCGGGCTCCGGTGTGGGAGGCGTCGAGCTCGCCGAGGAGCTCGCTGAGCATTTCGACGAAGTCGTAGTTGTTATTAATCGAAGGAAGAAACTTTTCGTACTCCGTGCGGTAGAAATCCCAGTCGACTCCGTGGAGGTCGGTGCGATGGAATTTCTCGCGGACTTGACGCCAGACGTGCTGGAACATTTCCTGGCGCTCGGCGACGCGGTCGATATTCATCTCTCCGGATTTCTGGAGCGGCTTGGCTTTGCCATCGCTGGTGCTGACTTCGTAAAGACGGCCGGCGGAGAGGACGAAGAGTTTCTTGCCGTCCTTGCTGATGGTGATGGAGGTGGGAGCGTCGTCATCGTCTGCTCCACCGATGGTGCCGAGGACTTTGGTCTCGTCTTTATAAAGATGCCGGACCCAGATCTTGTGCTCATCGCGGTCCTTGGCGAGGTAGTAGAGTTCGCGGCCATTGGGTGAAAGGGCGGCGCCTTCGAGGTAGGTGGAGTGGATGGTGAGGCGCTCGATGCGGTCCGGGGTGCCTTCGGGATCGAGCGGCTTGTTTTCCTCGAAGAGCTTTTCCCAAGCTTCGTCATCGATGAGATCGCGCTCGTCTTCGCTGAGCTGGAAGTGGCGGTGGGCCCGGTTGGTGAGGAAGCCGGCGTAGACGTCGAGCTCGTAGCCCCAGCTGCCGTGGTTCTTCTTACCGTGGCGGTTAGAGATCCAGAGGATGCCTTCGCCATTCCAAGCCCACTGGGGGTCCATGTCGTAGTAGCCGTTCCGAGTGAGGTCGATGAGGTCGCCTTTTCCGTCCGCGGAAATGAGGTAAACATTTTCAGCCCAGCGGTTTTTCTGAAGCGCCATGGCGAGGAGGTTTTTGCTGTCAGGGGACCATTTGTAGCTGATGTCGCCATCCGAGTAAGAGTAGGAGCGGGAGCCATCGAGGAGCTGGAGGGACTTCCGGGTTTCGACATCGAGAATCATGAGTTGCTCGCGATCCTGAAGGTAGGCGATGGATTTTCCGTCCGGTGAGTAGAGTGGCTGGAAGGTTTCATCGTCGGTGGTGAGGAGGGGCTTTTCGGTGAGAACGGTGGAGAGGTAGAAGTTCTCTTCTTCCTCGCGGGCGATCTCGCTGGTGTAGAGATTCCAGCTGCCATTGCGCTCGGAGGCGTAGACGAGCTTGCGTCCATCGGGGTGGAAATCGACCGTGCGTTCCTGCTCCGGGGTGTTGGTAATGCGGCGGGTGGTCTTGTGATCGACGGAGGTGACGAAGACTTCGCCGCGGGCGATGAAGGCGATTTCTTTTCCGTCGGGGGAGGGGACCATTTCGGTGATGCTTTCTGAGAAGCTGACCATCTCGGAGTTGAGCTTTTCGGCAGCGCGGATGGTGATTTTGAGGCGCTTGGGTTTGGCCTCAAGGCTGTTCTGGAGGTAGATGCCGCCATCGTAGCCGTAGGCGAGCTGGCCTTTTGATGAGCGAGAGAGGAAGCGGACGGGGTGTTTTTTAAAGGTGGTGATTTGCTGGGGATCGCTCCCTTTCTTGGTGGAGCCCTTCCAGACATTAAAGGAGCCGCTCATTTCTGAGAGGTAGATGAATTCTTCCTTCCCGGTCCAGACGGGGTTGCGATCTTCCCCCGGGAAATCGGTGAGCTGACGGTGGCTCTTTTTTACAGAGTCGTAGAGCCAGATGTCACGGGTGACGGATGATTGGTGGTGCTTGCGCCAGTCGTCTTCGTAGCCCTTGCGATCGTGGTAGAGGTAGTGGGTGCCTTTTTCACAGATGTTGAGATATTCGGCAGGGGTGGTGAAGACTTGGCTTGGCTCGCCTCCCTTGACCGAGACTTGGTAAAGTTCGCCGATGCGACGGTTCGGGATGTCGAGGGATGCGGCGGCGTCTTTTCTGGTGGAGCTGAAGATGAGGGCGGAGCCATCGGCGGTGAAGGCCCAGGGGATGTCGTGATTCGAGTGGAAGGTGAGGCGCGTCGCCGAGCCGCCGGTGGAGGGCATGATGAAAACGTCTTTATTGCCATGGCGGTCCGAGGCGAAGGCGAGCCACTTGCCATCGCGTGACCAGACGGGGTGGAACTCGCGCGTGACGTGCTGGGTCAGCTGGGTTGCTTCGCCGCCTTTACTGGAGACGGAGTAGAGATCGGCACCGTGGGTGAAGACGATGGTGCCACCATCCGGTGAGATCGCAGGGTAGCGGAGCCATTCAGCAGCTGAGGCCGCAAGGGAGAGGGAGGCGGATAGAAGGAGAAGCAATGGTCGCATACCCCTCTAAGTCCCAAAAAAGAGGGCCTGAGGGAATCTCAAAAAGGGTCAGTTTTGGGTGGTGTCCTTAATCTTCGACTTTTTCAATGAGGAATCTTGAGAGAGTAGTGGTGGTGAGGCGCTGTCTTTTTAATTTCCCGGCTTCCACCAAGCATTGAGTGCCTTGGTTAACTCAGCGACCTTCTCTGGATTCTTCTCCGCGAGGTTCTTCTTTTCGTGAGGGTCTGCGTTCACATTGTAGAGCTCGGGTTTCCCTTCAGGATTATCGGGATGGGCTGCGGACTTCCCGGAATAGGGGAGCCCGTAATTTTTCTCGTCATGTAGAAGAAGCTTCCAATCACCCTGCACGACGTAGCGCGATTCCATACTCGCGGTGCGATCGTTGACATCGAACATGTCGTGGTTTCCATCGAATCCAAAAACGATGTCTCGCTTCTTCAACGCCGCAGTATCGCGGAGGTCCAAGCCTGTCATCGCTTCGGGGACTTCAACTCCCGCTACTTTCAAAATAGTGGGAGCAATATCGATGGCAGAAACGAGAGTATCGTCGTCCATCTTTGGAGAAACTTTACCCGGCCACTTCACCATGATGGGGGTGCGGGCCCCCATCTCGTAAGGAGCTTGCTTGGAGAGCGGGGCATATTTGGCAGAGTCTGCGGATTGAATCCAGCCGTTGTCGGTCACGTATATGATGACGGTGTTTTCGGCGAGCCCGCGCTCTTCCAGCTCATCAAAAAGCTCACCACAGGTCTGATCAAACCACTCGACCATGGCGTAGTAACGAGCGACAAACTTGCTTTCCCCACTGCTTTTTGCTTTTTCGAGATACTTGTCGAAAAGATCCTTCGGGGGATTGTGCGGGGTGTGAGGTAGGAAAGGCGCGTGCCAGATGAAGAAGGGCTTTTTCTCCTTCTCAGCTTCATCCATGAAATTCTGAATCGGCTGAATTCCGTTTCGGGAAATTTTTAGGCCCGCGTCGCCATGGCGTCCTCCCCTCGCCGGGTCAGCATGAGTCATGGCGTGGGTGAAACCGTGACGCTGAGGTTTTCCTTCCCACCATTTTCCGGTCTGTAAACTGAGATAACCCGCTTTCGTCAGCAGGCGCGCCAAGCCATCTCGTTTTTCAAAGTCGGCATAGATTTGCTCATGCAAGGCTGCGCCTTCCGGTTCATTCCGGCTCCACTTTTTCTTCCCATCCCGACCGTTCCTCACATCGTTCCCGGTGATTCCATGGACGGGTGTGTGGAGCCCTGAGAAGATCGAAGCCAAAGAAGGGCGGCACAAAGGTGAAGTCACATAACCTCGCGTGTAAGTGAGAGATTCCTTGGCAAATTGATCAAGAGTCGGCGTCTCGATGACCTCGTGCCCCATAAATGAGTAGTCGGTCCATGACTGATCATCCGAGAGAATGAGAATCACGTTGGGCCGCTCCGCTCCAGCAGCAGGAAGACAAAGAACGGCACAAATGAGAAATAAGAAACGTTTCACTCTCCGAAATATATGAGCTGCTGACTGATTTGAAAGAGAGAAGTCCAGCTAGAAGGGATAAACGACACAAAAAATCCCAGTCAGGATTGACCTGACTGGGATTGTTCTAAGTTAATTTTGGTAAGTGCTTAGCTTACTGGCGACGACGCTTGAGGAGTCCGAGGCTCGCAAGGCCCAAGAGCAACGCGGAGCTCGGCTCAGGAACTGGGTTGGTGAGAGTCAAAGAAGATCCACCGCCGCCACCAGGAGTCACTGTGAAGAAGCTTCCGAAGTTCGTCTCGTCGATCGGGGTTCCAGCAACATCCATTTGGCGAAGTGGATTCGCTGCGGTGCCACCAGATCCTGCAGGTCCTGCACCGAAGACCAATTCAGCGATCCAGTCGGCTTCAGTAACGTCATTACCGCTTACAAAGCTACCAGTCCAATCAAGTCCAATGCTAAGAAAGGCATTGTCTTGGTTAAGCCTGAGATCAAAATCATCCGCTGTGCTGAGAGTAGCAGTGCCACCGACACTAATACCTCCACTTACATTATTAACAATCAGGTCAGCTCCGAAAATGAGGTTGCCGCCCGTAAAGTTGAAGATGGCTCCTGAGTTGGCGTTGAAGTTTCCAGCCGCGTTATTAATGGTTCCCCCGGTCATGTTCCAGACAAGACCTGCTGCGCCGGCGGTGTTGAAAATACCGGTGATCGTCCCTGCAGTTTGCGTCACAGTAGTGTTCACGAACCTAGCCTCAGAAGTACCACCAACGTTGCCATTAAAGTTGCCACCAACTGTTCCATTTGTGCTAATCGTCCCATCATCGGTAGCGTCAGGAACACCATTGTCCCAAGATCCTGCAGTTCTAATTTCTCCTCCGGTAAGAGTGGTCACTGCTGAAGAAGAAGCAGAGAGGGTAAGCGAGCAGAGAGCAGCTCCGAGTGATATTTTTTTCATTTTTTTGGTGTTGTTGAATGAAGTAGAGCTCTGAGGTATTTTAAGCCCTCTACTCACAGTGGAAGGATTTTTACTTACAAAGAGATCTACGACACGTTCTCGGGACGGAGTAAGAATGCCATTTGCTACCCTTACCAGCTCAAAATAATTTGATTTCTAACCCCTTTTTGGGCTTAGAAATTTAAGCGCAGTGTAACATCGACACGTGGTGTAGATCTTTGAGAAAGTCTGATGATGAAAATTGTTTTTGTTGCAAGTGAGAAGGCCACTTCAGGGATCGCCGTGGTGCCCGTTTTTAAAAAGAACGCCGTTTTTGGCGCTGGGAAAAAATACTGGTCGGATTCAAGAGGTCAGTGTGCCGATGCAGCCAAGGCGGCGGGTTTCAGAAGCGAGGCGAAGAGCTCGCTCCCTCTTTACTTGCCCAGAGGATCGAAGGTGTCGGCTCTCATCCTGCAAGGAGCGGGCGCTCGGGAGGAATTCGATGCCGAGCTTTTCGCAGCGAGCGCGCTGAAGGCGCAGCGCACGGGGAAAGCCAGAACGATGACCCTGCACCTGGATGGCTTCGACCTTTCGCCTGATGAGGCCGCTCGTGCCGGACTCGGCGCTCGCCTCGCGGGGTATCACTTTTTCCACTACCGGACCAAGCTCCCTGCGGACAGCGTGACAAGGATCGGCACCGTGCGGATCGTGGTCGATGATCCCAAGGCGGCCCGTGCCGCTTATCAGCAATTTTTCGGCCCGGTCTGCGATGGCCAGCTCCTCGCACGCGACTTGGTCAATGAACCGTCCAACACTCTTTATCCCAAAGCCTACGCCGAGCGGCTCAAGGAAATGAGTGACCTAGGCCTCAAAGTAGAAGTCTTGGGCGAAAAGAAAATGACGGCCCTTGGAATGAATGCCCTCGTCGGAGTCGGTCTCGGTTCCGAGCACGAATCGCAGCTTGTCATCATGAAGTGGATGGGCGGCGAAAAAGACGACACGCCCGTTTGCCTCGTGGGGAAGGGGATCACCTTTGACACGGGTGGCATTTCGCTCAAGCCGGTGCAGGGGATGTGGGACATGAAGGCTGATATGGGAGGCTCCGCCGCTGTCGTTGGTGCGATGCATGCCCTCGCGGCCAGGAAGGCACCCGTCAATGTCATTGGCGTCGTGGCTCTCGCGGAAAATATGCCCGATGGCCAAGCGCAGAACCCCGGCGATGTCATCACCTCGATGTCCGGCCAGACCATCGAACTCCAGAGCACCGATGCCGAAGGCCGCCTCGTCCTCGCCGATGCGCTTTGGTATGCCAAGGAAACTTTCCAGCCACAAGCCATGGTCGATCTTGCGACCCTCACCGGAGCGGTGCTCGTAGCGCTCGGCTATGAGCATGCCGGTCTCTTTACCAACTCTGATGAACTCGCCTCGGCCTTTGCCGCTGCTTCGGAAAGCTCTACCGAAAAGACCTGGCGACTCCCGCTGTCGGACGCTTACGACAAGCTTATCAACTCGCCCACCGCCGATATGAAAAACTCCGTCGGTCGCGAGGCTGGCTCGATCACGGCCGCACAATTCCTCCAGCGCTTCGTCGGCGACATCCCTTGGGTCCATCTTGATATCGCTGGAACCGCGACCAATAAATCCACTTCGGAAGATCCACGCGAGACCGGATTCGCTACCGGATTCGGCGTGCGCCTCCTCAACCAGTGGATTGCGGAGAACTACGAATCCTAAAAGACGATGATCCGCGAAAGCTTTCTTTCCCTCCTCCTCACTTTTATTGTTGGCGCTCAGGAGCCAGTAAAACAATGGTCGCAATTCCGTGGACCGGAAGGAAAGGGCATCATCGAAACCAAGCCCACCGCCACGAAATGGAATGCTGAAACGGGCGAGAACATCCGCTGGCAAACTCCCATCCCCGGCACCGCTCATTCCGCGCCCATCATCTGGGGTGACCGTATTTATCTCACCACCGTGGTCAGCCCCGGCGAAGCCGATCTCAAGATCGGACTCTACGGCGATATCTCCTCCGCCAATGATGTTGGCATTCACAAGTGGCGTCTCCTGGCCATTGATCGAGCCACTGGAACGGTCGTCTTCGACAAACTCGGCCACGAAGCGGAGCCGAGAAGCCAGCGTCATCGCAAAGCCACCCAATGCAACTCGACCCCGGCGACGAATGGAAAATTCATCGTGGCCTACTTTGGCTCGGAGGGGATTTTCTGCTTCGATATGGAAGGCCAGTTGGTTTGGAAAAAAGACCTCGGCCCGATGGACGCGGGCTTCTTTAAAGTGCCCACCGCCCAGTGGGGGTTCGCGAGCTCGCCGGTGATTCATGATGGCAAAGTCATCGTGCAATGCGACGTGCAAAAGGACGCTTTCCTCGCCGTCTGCGACCTCGCCACCGGCAAAGAACTTTGGCGCACTCCGCGCAAAGATGTCCCGACCTGGAGCACTCCCGCCATCGCGCAATGGGAGGGGAAGACGCAAATCCTCATCAACGGCTGGCACCACACCGGCGCTTATGACTTCGAGACCGGAAAAGAAATTTGGAAGCTCAAAGGCGGCGGCGACATCCCCGTTCCCACTCCCATCGTCGGAAAAGACATGGCCTACTTCACCAGCGCCCACGGCAAGTATCGCCCCATCCGTGGCATTCGCCTTTCGGCAAAAGGCGACATCACCCCGCCCGAAGTGAAGGACAGCAATGACGCCATCGCTTGGGTCCACCATCGAAAGGGGAACTACATGCAGACGCCGATCCTCATCGGCGATCGCATCTACGCCTGCAACGACCGGGGCACGCTCACCTCCCTCAATGCCGCCGATGGCACCGTGATCTTCAGCGAACGGCTCAAAGGAAACGGCTTCACCGCCTCGCCCGTCTCAGATGGCCGCCACCTCTACATCACCGCTGAATTCGGCCAAGTTTGGGTTTCAAAATTGGGCGACACCTATCAACAAGTCGCCATCAACGAACTCGAAGACAGCTGCCTCGCCACCCCCGCGATCGCCGATGGCACAATCTACTTTCGGACCCTGAAATCTCTCATTGCGGTGGGGAAATAGCTCCCCTTCTGAACCTCAAAAGGGAGGGTTGAGTCATCAAGGTCTTTACTCAGTCACCCGGATCCTCACGAATTTCTTATCGGCGTCCATTGGCACAGTTGCCCTGATTCCTTCAAAGTCACCATCATCACTCATTACCGTTTCCGTGACGCCCTCGGTGGACCATTGGCCAACGAGACTGGAAGACCATTCGAGAACAACTTCTACGCCATCGAGCTTGCGGCGGCTGAAGTCGACGGAGAAACCGGTGTCGCGGACTACGATTTCGCCATAAGGCGAATCAACTACGGTAGGATCCATGCCGAGGGCATACTCAACGAAATTCGAGTAGCCATCTCCTGTTCCACCATTTTCATGCTCTGCGGTAGTTGCTGCATTCGCCCCGGTGAGCCCGAACCCGGAAGCCCATGAAGAAAATGTTTCTACGGCCGGTTCCTGATCGACACTGACGTTGTCCAACCAGAATCCTTGGGCCGCGGTGACCCCACCGGTGATTTCCCATTTGATACTACTCAGCAAGGTTTGAGAATTGGGAATGCTCCCCTCAACCGGCGTCAAACCCTCAGCTCCGTAGCTCACACTCGTGCCATCAAGGACGACGGAGAATGTCTTCAGCAAATCCGGATCGTAGGGGTTTCCACCTGCGGCAAAAATAAAGTAGTCAGGTGACAGGCTCTGCATCCCCGTGGAAGTGAGCACTTGCACGGGATAATTCTGGAAGTCGAAACTGAACTGGAAAACGACTGAGGAGTCATCAGGACCATATCCGGTGACGGCAAAGGTCTTACCATTCCCGCCGCGCGCGGCTCCGAGGTCAAACTCAACGCTCAGGGGCGAAGAAAAATCGACGTCTGAATCGAGTTCGAGGGTCGCATGGTTTCCATCGGGGCTTCCGGTTCCACCGGCGCTATCAACGACTAAGGCGTGATCGGTTCCGGCGGTATTGGCGACAAAGGCATGGTTGCCTGCGGCATTAAAATTGACGTTCCACGAACCTCCAGACGAGGAAACTGCATCCATGTCTGATGCGTCTACACTTCCTTCGACAGCATCTCCGAAGTCAGTGAAAAATACAAAACCGGCAGGATGAACCGAGATCGAAACCGTTGCCGGGGCACTATCAAGTGCCCCATCGTTGGCAATGTAGGTGAAGGTCTCTGTTCCAAGAAACCCACCATTAGGGGTGTAGCTCAGCCCGGGAGCGCTGCCGCTCAGAGTGCCGTTGCTTGGGGGGGTGACTACGGTGTAGGACAAGGTGCCACCATTGGAATTTGAACCGCTGAGGATGATGCCGACACTGTTTCCCTGATTGACTGAGGTGACAAGGTCATCAGCGACTGGCGGAGTTCCACCTACCGTTGCAGACAGCGCAAAGTTATCGATGGCGGGATCTGCTGCTGCCCACCGCGTATTCCCAGTGCGGAAGCAGACCGTCACCCTTGGGAGACCTGAGTAGGCGGATAAGTCGACTGTGGCACTCTGCCAAGGAGTGCTGCTGCTGTTTTGTTGCTGACCATTCTTTCGCCAAACATCTTCGATCCACTGTGTTCCATCGTGGATATCGACCGCTAGGAAATCGATGTAAGTCCCATACATGTGGTAGTCGAAACTCAGCTCAACATCACTGGCGTTGCTGAAATCGAATGAGCGTTCGATCCCCGCTTTTTTGAAGCCATTGATGCCGTGGTGGCCTTCGGCGTAGATATACTTGTTCCCATCGGAAGCGCCGCTTGGGCCGGCCGCGCCAGTGGACGTTCCTCCGCTATTAACGACGAAAAAATAGTCTGCCCCAGTGGACTTCACCCACGAGCTGTCGAGCCCTCCTTCGAAGCTGTCTGCCAGAGGAGGAGTAGGAAGAGGGACGTCAATCCTGACATTGTCGATGGCGGGATCCGCGGCATTCCATTGAAGGTTTTTCGTCCTGAAGCGGACCATCACCTCATCGTTCCCGGTATAGGAAGTAAGATCGATGCTCGCAGAGGACCAAGGATCGCTGCTGCTCGTTTGCTGTTGACCGTTCTTGACCCAGACATTGTTCGTCCAGCTCGTGCCATCGTGAATGTCGACTGCCAAGAAGTCGATGTAGGGACCATACATGTGGTAGTCGAAACTCAAGTTCGTTGGCTGGACGGTGCTGAAGTCGAAGGTGCACTGGAAGGAGGAAGTCTTGTTAGAGCCGGTCGCATCGTGACCTTCGGCATACATGTAGTATTCACCGCCGGCGGCCGCGTCGGGACCTGCATTCCCAGTCATGGTGGGGCCGGTGTTGTGGCGCCACTCATAGTTGTCATTGGTTGCCTGAGCCCATCCTCCGATACCATCCTCGAAGTCTTCGTAGTGAGGCAGTGGCTCGACGGGACGACCGTCGGGGAAGTAGAGGTCGATAATGTTTTGGATCCGATTGACGGACTGCTGTCCCATGGCGGCAGACCAAGAGTTTTTCCAAATTTCGTAATTGGGCTGGTCGTTGACGCTCATCAGACCCGAGATGCGATTGCGGTGAGCGCTGAACTGGCTTGCATTCATTGGGATGACGGACTGGTAAAATTTCAAGCGGTCGTAAATCGCGGGAGACGCTTTGATCCCCTGGTAGTCCAGCTTCTCTTGAATTACAGCAGCGTCATCCGGATGCACGCCCCAGAAGTGAATGAGAGGGAGCAGATTCGCATTTGCGGCATTCGACATCCGGATGATCCGGCTGTCTGCGGGATCAGAGTTTTTTGAGTATAAGATCCCAATTTCGGCATCATCTGCGACCGAACTCCAGAAGGCTTGCAAGGCATCCCAGCCAAAAAGAGCGGCAATCTCAACATACTTTCCGTAGCCGCGGTGCTGGTATTTCATTTCATCGCCCGTCATCGGTTGGCCACTACGAAACTTCGCATGGACCGCCCAGTTAATGGCGGCATCCTTGCGGTTCATTCGGCCGTTGGTGTCATAATTCAGCGACTTTCCGAATGCTTCTTCAAGCGGCACATTGAACATCCTGTTTAAGACAGGGACGGCGAATAGATTGACGATTGATTCAGTTTCTCCGTTGAACTTGTTGATCGACGAGGCGTGCCCGAATTCGTGAAAATCCACCTCGTCAGTCACTTGCGGCCCATTGAGGTAGTCGTGGTTTTGGTTGCCGTTGTAAGGGTTACTCGGGGTTGGGTCGAAATTATCGTTCGATTGCGGGTATCCTGGCGAAAAGGCATTTGCTTTGAGGGTCACGTCGATGATGCAGTAGAGAACCGTCTTCGGGCGCACCCGGGGCAGACCTTGCAGGTCAGAGCAGGCATCCATCGCGAGATCCCAATTATTCATGAGCGTCACGGGATCTGAGAAATTGTAAATCCAAGCCGTCGGAATGGTCATCATGAATTTATCCGTTTCAAAATCTGTCCATGGTCCAGGATGGCCGCGCTCGGTATTCCGCCACTCGGTGAGAGTGGTCTGCCGGGCGACGGTATTGGAAAAGAAGGGAGCACGGACCGTGTTCTGGAACTGGATGGTGGCCAATCCCTCCTCTACTTCGTAGGGGACCTCGATGTAGATCCCTCCCCCAAGTGGGCTGGCAATCTCGGTAGCGACATTGTTGATGGGATAGGTGCGAGTGACTCGGTCGAAGCGCTTGAGGTTATTGGGACGATTCTGCAGGTCATGCACGTGGGCACCCACCCGAACCCGGTAGCCTTTTCCGACCAAGTTTGCGGGAACCGTAACGGTAGCGATTCGTCCGGGCGTGAGATAGGCACCGGTGGGGCGGCGAGCATGCTCCGTGCTATAATCGACGGCATATCCGTAGGCCTCAGGCTGCGAGGCATTGATCTGGACCGAGTAGATCGCGGTCGTGTTAGAAGGACCGGTGATTTGCCCGGGGAACTTGTCTGCTGATTCGAATTTGAAGCCATCGAGAAGGGTCCGATGATTGGCTAAGTTTGCGGCATTGTAGACATCGTCGATGATGGCTTGATGAACTTCGACCATTGCGAGCCGGAGTGACCTGAACACGTTCGAGTCGGGCGTCCGGGAAAATTCATCGCTGAAAATGGGAGCAGCCTGGTTTTGGTAGGTCGTCACGAGATCGAGCGAAGCAGTGATGGAAGCAGCGGTGTTACCGGCAAAGTTTTTATTATTCCTAACGATCGTTCCCCGGGTGGTGAGCTGAGCAGCGGTCAGGATGGCCGTTCCATTGATGTGGTTTTTCAGCCCGGTATAGGCGTTCAGCAGGTCGGTCACCCCAGCCTGAATGCTGCACGAAAGTATGAGGGATATGCCTCCAAGAAGAGTCAGTCTTTTGATCATAGGGCTAGTAATTTCCCCTCAAACTCAACATGTCAGTAAGAGTCTGCAATTTCGCGGTTTGGGAGCCTTATATGGTAAAGGCGGTTACCTCCCTCTTCAAATCCATTTTTTGGCCAACGGACACTATCTCGAACGGCGGGAATCTAGCTGGCTTAGACGCGCCACGCTTGAGTTGGTGGTCTTTGCGCCATTCCTTGGCGGCGTAGTTCTTGAGGGCTCCTAGGAGGAAGGCTCGGAAGCGGCCTTGTTCTTGGTCGGCGAGACGGAGGCCATTTTTCTCGAGGAGGGAGGCGAAGAATCCCTGCACGAGGTCTTCGGCGTCCTGGGAATTTTTTCCCGTGCGCCGGAGGTAGCGGTAGAGGGGGAGCCAGTAGATCTCGCAGAGCGCGGCGAGACTGGAGGCCGCTTGGGTATCGCCTTCACTCGCGGCGTCGATGACGAGCGACCAGCGGGTGGTGACGCAGTGGGAGTCTTTCCGAGGTTGGGCTTTTTCCATGAGGGCTACATGGAAGCTTACCCGGATCTGAGGATTCGTTACAGGGGATCTTTTATCCGAGACGGTAGGGCTACGAAAATGTCGTGGTCAGCAATGTCGTGTCCTCAGATTGGAAACGATAGTCGTCGATCTCGACGCTCCACTTTGCATTCGAGTGTCCCTTGCCATGGGGCTCGTGGATGAAGTGAACCTTGATGACCGTTCCTCTCTCGATGTGGATGGTTTTGCCAATAGGAAAGACCGTCCGTCCCCAATGGGTATCCGGGCAGTGCGGGGCATTGGATAGTTCCACGGTCTTGGCAGATTTTGTTTCAAACCAAGCCGCGAGCACATTGATTTCACCCTCACAGGTAGAGATGAATTCAAGCTTTGCTTCAAAGGTCCCACTGGACTCGGCCTCGGTGCAGTTATGGCTGTTGACCGTTAACATTAGCTGCGGTTCGCAGGCCAGATCTTCTGGTTTGATGTGATGGCAGCCGGCTTCCGTGCGTCGCTGTGAGTCCTCACTGACAAGCGAGAGATCCACGCCGTAGGGCTTGCTATCATAGAACCCAACTTCTTCCTGTAGATAGTCGTCGTAGGCCGGAACGATCCATGAGGTGGTTGTGCCCGGAATCATCGCTCCGCCAGGCTTCAGCCAGCGATCTCGCGCTTGAATCACAATCGGCAGGAGATTTTCATCCACGCCATACCCGCCCAGCCACTCGGACACGATGACATCCACTTTTTCAGGAAGATCTAGGGCCTCCATTTCACCTTGGATCACGGTGATGCGGTCACTGAGACCATTTCGGGCAACGATCTCTTTGGCGCACTGCGCGACGGGTGATCGCTCCACGGCATAGACGTGCTTTGCCCCGGCCTTCGCGGCAAAGATGCTCAAAATCCCGGTGCCAGCGCCGATGTCCAACACGACAGAATCGGGTGTTACCACCTCCTCCAAGGCATCGCGGAAAGCTTTGCAGCGAACTTCATCTCGCAACATCGATCCATGATTCCAGAGGTCTCGGTAACTAATTTCAATAGCCATGGATGAGTGCTACTCGGAGAAATTTCTTTAGCAACTCTTTCGTTTGGTTGAGGGCGAGATGGAAGCTTACTCAGATAGGGAAATTCGTGGCGGGGACCTTTTCGAGACAGCATTTCAAAAATCTCGTATGATTGACATCAGGGGCCTGTTCACATGGACTGATGGGAGCCCATTCACATTTTGATGAACCACGTTTTACGCCTCTCTTATCAGTGGATCTTGCTTCTGAGCTCTCTTGCGCAGGCGCAAATGGCGAGTCAGCCCACCACCTTGGAAAAGGCAAAGACCACTGGAGCGCTTAACTCAAGCTACCTCAAGCCCGCCACGGAGACGATTGAGAGGGGAGCTCCCGAGGCGAATTTAAAAGGATTCCATGGTGAGATTAAGGCAATCCTTGCTGAGTCCTGCGTGGAGTGTCATGGCCCAGATAAGCAGAAGGCGAAATTCCGCGTCGATATTCTCAACCCTGATCTCATCAATGGTGAAGATGCCGATTGGTGGCTGGAGATTATGGATGTCCTGAGCAATGGCGAAATGCCACCCGAGGATGCTCCCGAAATGGCGGACAAGGATCGAGAGAAGACCATCGCTTGGCTTTCCTCGGAGATTCAGCTCGCCTCGCAGGTGCGGCGCAGCGAGCAAGGTCATTCATCGTTCCGGCGGATGACTCGCTATGAGTATCACTATGCCCTGCAGGATCTTTTGGGTCTTCCTCTCAACTTTTCAGAAGGGCTGCCGCCTGATCCGGTTTCGGAGGACGGCTTCAGTAACAGTTCGGAAATGCTGCACATGTCCGCAAATCAATACAGCACCTACTTGGAACTCAATCGGAAGGCGCTCCAAAGAGTGACGGTAAGGGGAGAACGTCCTGAAGTCCTCTACTGGGGGCTATCGGCTGATAAGATCACGAAAAGAAAAGTGAAAAATCCTGATCCGAAGTCAGCAAAAAGGCCTGCTCCTACGGAAGAGAGAATTAAAGCGGGTGCGCACTATAGGAATCTGACGACGGGCGCGGTCACTCCAGCGAAGTGGCATTTCCGCCGCGCGGCTTATGCTTGGGAGCCGACGACAACTCTTCCCGAGGTGTCCGAGGAACCTGAAGTGATTGCGGTTCTACCTGCTGGGGAGCGCATCATTTTTGACCTTGGGAATCGGCTGCCCGATGCGGGTCTTCTTCGCGTGCGGGTGCGGGCATCGCGGAGCTCTCCTGATCCTGATCTCGTTCCGAGCCTTGCTTTGGATTTCGGCTGGCAGGGAAATAACAATTCAAAAGCCAACGTGCGGATTAGTGAGGAGGACCTCGTAATCGATGCACTCCCAGGGCAAGCGCAGTTTTATGAGTGGGACATTCCCATCAGCGATATTTACCCCCGTAATCCGGTCCGCAAACTCGTCGAGCTGGGCACTCCGAAGATGACGAACCCGGCGGAATATATCCAACTGCAGAACACCGCGCTTTCGTCTTCGGCAGACCTTCATTTTGATTACGTGGAGATCTCTTCTCCGGTCTACGAACAATGGCCCCCAGCTTCGCACACGCGCATTTTCATC
This sequence comes from Akkermansiaceae bacterium, assembly GCA_039769075.1. Lineage (GTDB taxonomy): Bacteria > Verrucomicrobiota > Verrucomicrobiia > Verrucomicrobiales > Akkermansiaceae > SW10. The sequence goes on from JBDMZE010000005.1 coordinate 21,948, forward strand.
GAGAGTGAGCACCGCGATGACGAAAATGTTTATGCACGCGAGGTCATCGCGAACTTCATGAAGCGGGCGTGGCGGCGCGGCGTCAGTGAAGGGGAGATTGAGCGCAAGGTGGCCTATTTCACCCGTATTCGTCCTTCCTGCTCCGACTTTCAAGAGGCCATCATCGAGGTCCTCGCGACGGTGCTGTCGTCTCCCCGTTTTCTCTATCTTGTGCAGTCTGAAGCAACGGAAGATCGCGCGCTGGATGACTTCGAGTTAGCAACTCGGCTGTCGATGTTCCTCTGGTCAAGCACGCCTGATGAGGAGCTTCTCGCGGTGGCGGCAGCGGGGAAATTGAGTGGAAAAGACGAACTCCTGCGTCAAACGAGACGGCTATTGGAGGACTCGCGACACGAACGATTTTCGCAGCACTTTGTGAGGCAGTGGTTGGGCCTCTCCTTGCTCGACCACCTTGTGATCGCGCGGGAGGACTACCCGAGTTTTGATGGAGCTTTAAAAGATGCGCTTCAAAAAGAGCCCATCGCGTTCTTCGGAGAAATGCTGCAGCACAACCAAAGCGTGATCGATTTTCTTCATGCCGATTATGCCCTCGTGAACCAGCGGCTAGCAGATCACTACGGCTTGCCTCCGGTGGTGGGGAATCATTTCCGCAGGGTGCCGCTGAAGCTTGAGGACCGCCGTGGAGGACTCGTGACTCAGGCCGGATTGCTTGCGATGAATTCCGACGGCAAGGACTCCCATCCGCTGAAGCGTGGCGTCTGGCTTTTGGAGAGAATTCTCAATGATCCTCCTCCGCCCGCCCCGCCTGCGGTTCCTGAGATCGACCTAGCTGATCCCGAGATTGCAAAGCTGACACTGAAGGAACGCATCGAGAATCATCGCGATGATCCCGCCTGCATGAGCTGCCATGCGAAGATTGATCCTTGGGGGATTGCCTTTGAGAACTTCGATGCCATCGGCAGCTGGCGCGATGAAATTAAGGGCGTCCCGGTTGATGCCAGTAGTCGCCTTTTTAACGATCAAGAACTGCATGGGGTGGAGGGGCTTAAGCGCTTCCTGTTAGAGCATCGCCAAGACCAATTCGTGCGGGCGATGGTGCACAAGCTGACGACCTATGGCTTGGGTCGGCCGATGGCGTTCCGCGATCGGGCGAGCATCGATGAGATCGCGGGACAGCTGAGAAAAGAAGGCGATGGACTGAAGGACCTCATCGAGATTATTGTAACGAGCGACCTCTTCCGGGAGCATTAGGAACGGCGAAAGTTCACCACCAAAGGACACGTAAGAATATAGAACCATGGGCAAGATTGACCGCAGGAAATTCATTCGAGGAACGGGTTATGCCCTCGCGCTTCCGTGGTTGGAGACTTTTGCCTCGCAGGCCAGCGCTGCTGAAAAGGCGGGGATCAAAAAGCGGAAGCGCTTTGCCTCGTTCTACCTCCCGAATGGCGTCCCCATGCCCTTGGCTGAAGATTCCGCCCACAAAGACTGGAGCTGGTTTCCGCAGGGCAGCGGGAAGGACTTCACCTTTACCAAATGCCTCGACCCGCTGGAGGCCCTCCGCAAGGACCTCACCGTCATCTCTGGCCTTTCGCATCCCTCGGCCCGGAAGATCCACGGCCATTCTAATGCCGATCAATTTCTCACCGGGGCAAACACAGGCGGCAGAGGGGACTATCAAAACTCGATCTCTCTGGACCAAGTCTTCGCTGAGCAGATGGGTGAGGAGACTCGCATTTCCTCACTCGTGTTGTCGACCGATGGGGGCGCGGGAACTCCGCGTGGAACCCACACGATGTCCTTCGGTCGCAATGGCCGTGCCATTCCAGCTGAGAATAAACCGAAGCGGATTTTCGACATGATGTTCGTTAAGAACGACGGCGATGCGGCGCGACGCTTGGCTCTCAGTCAGAGCGCGCTCGATGAGCTCATGGCAGATGCACGCTCCTTGCGCCGTGATCTTTCCTCGCACGACCAAGGGACGCTCGATGAGTTTCTCGATTCCGTCCGCAGCACCGAGCAGCGAGTTTCGAAGGCTTCAAAATGGCTCGATGTGCCGCTTCCCACCGTGGCTGCCGATCACCTCAATCTCAACATCACGCCGGATGATCCACGCGAGTATATCCGGACGATGTATGAGCTGATCTACCTCGCTTTTAAGACCGATTCGACACGGACGGCGACTTATATGATTGGTAAAGAACTCGGCGACGGAATCAGCGACTACCTCGCACGAGCGATTGGCCTCTCACTGACGCATAAGCTTTCGCACGACACCACCATGCCCGGAGGGTGGAAAAATTTCGGCAGCTACTGTCGTTTCCAATCAGAAGAGTTCGCCCGCTTTGCCGCAAGGCTGAAAGCAACTCCGGAAGTCGGCGGAGAGGACAATATGCTCGATAATACTTTGCTCTTTTATGGCTCGGCCTCCAGCGCCTTCCACCTTTCGCGGAACTACCCTCTCCTCCTCGTGGGCGGAAAGAACATGGGCTACAAGCACGGGCAATTCTTAGATTTGGCGCAAGGCCAGTTCGCGGGTGGCGCGTGGTTCGGGGGACCAGAACCCTACAAAAAGAAAGCCGCACGTGAAGACCTCCCTCTCTCGAATCTCTACGTCACGATGCTCCAGCGTCTCGGTGTCGAAACCGAAACCTTCGCCGATAGCACCGGGGATCTCTCGCAGGTGTAGCGAGGCTCTTGATTAGAGAACGTGGTTTAGACCTACCACTTCGCAACCGCTTTCTCGATGCACATGAGGGTGTCATCGAGATCGCCGATGGTGTGGGCCATGGAGATGAAGCCGGTTTCGTAGGGGCTGGGGGCGAGGTAGACGCCTTGGTCGAGGAGGTCCCAGAAGAGCTTTTTGAAAATATCGAAGTCTTGCTTGCAGACCGTGTCGACATTGATGATCTCTTCATCGAGGAAGTAGAGGCAGAACATTGAACCGACTTGGTTGACGCGGTGCGGGATGCCTTTTTCCGAGAGGATCTTGCGAAGGCCGGTGGCGAAGTGATCGCCGAGTTTCGCGAGCTGGCCGTAGGCGTCGTGCTTTTCGAGTTCCTTGAGCTGGGTGAGGCCGGCGACCATGGCGAGGGGGTTACCGCTGAGGGTTCCGGCTTGGTAGACGGGGCCATCGGGCGCGAGCTGGTCCATGATATCGGCGCGACCTCCGAAGGCTCCTACGGGGAGTCCACCGCCGATGACCTTGCCCATGGCGGTGAGATCTGGAGTGAAGTTTTCGAGTTCTTGCACGCCGCCTTTTGCGAGACGGAAGCCGGTCATAACTTCATCGAAAATGACGAGCGCGCCGTGCTTCGTGGCGATATCGCGAATCGCTTGTAAGTAGCCTTCACGCGGGAAGACGAGACCGGCATTGGCGGGGTAGGACTCTACGATGATGGCGGCGATGTGCTCGCCGTGCTGGGCAAAGACCTCCTCCAAGCGCTCGACGTCATTGTAGGGAAGAGTGATCGTTTCGTTGGCGAAGGAGCGAGGAACGCCAGCGGAATCTGGTTCGCCAAAGGTGAGAGCGCCGGAACCCGCGGCGACGAGAAGAGAATCGGCGTGGCCGTGGTAGCAGCCCTCGAATTTCACGATCTTATCGCGGCCGGTAAAGCCACGAGCGAGGCGGATCGCGGACATCGTGGCCTCGGTGCCAGAGCTGACCATGCGGACCTTTTCGACGGAGGGAACCCACTCGGTGATGAGTTTCGCCATTTCCACCTCGTGGGGATTCGGGATGCCGTAGGAGATTCCGTCCTTGGCAGCTTCGTGAATGGCGGCGGTGATGACATTGGGCGCGTGGCCGAGGATGTTCGGGCCCCAGGAGCCGATGTAGTCGATGTAGGTTTTGCCATCGACATCCTCAATGCGGGAGCCTTTTCCACGGCGGACGAAGAAGGGGTCGCCATCGACGTTACGGAAGGCCCGCACAGGTGAGTTGACTCCTCCTGGAATGAGGGTTTTGGCTTTTTCGAAGAGCTTTTGGGAAATTGGTCCGTTCACGCGCGGAGTTTCGGCTGAGAAGCGACACGGGGCCAGTGGAAACTTTTTTCATCTGTGATTGAATAGGGGAGCGAGTGAGTGCGTTTCATCAGAATGGAGAAATCGCCTTTCATCGCGCTATTTCTCGGTTAAACTTATCACTTCAATGAAATCTCTTCTCACCTGCGTGCTTCTTTTTAGTTGGATCTTACCTGCTGCTGCCCAGCTGGATACCGATCCCGACGTCGTTTACGTGGAAGAATTTTACGACAAGAAGGTGACCCTCAAAGTCGCCAAGCCGGGCTGGGTGTTCGCGAACAAAAAAGGTGGGAGCAAGCGTGGAGCGCTGAAGGTCGATACCAGCGTCGAGCTGATCGGATTCACCGAGAATGCCTATAAAATCCGCGGGAAGCGTGAAAATGGCGAGGGTGTCAGCGGCTGGGTGAGCCCCGCAGCACTGACCTCACCCGACAAGGATTTCGCGAAAAAAATTCAAGCGGTGTTCGAGCGCCAGATCGTGGTGCGCGAGCTCATTGAGAATGAGGAACTCGCGATCGGCATGACTGATCTCGAGGTGAGCCAAGTTCTCGGAAAACCCACTAAGAGCAAGGTGCGCCGCACCGCGAAGGGGCAGTCGGCCACTCTAGAATATATCGACTACGAGATCGAGAATCACTACGCGAACTTCCGCGACCCCGTGACGGGCGGCATTTATCGCCAGCGCACCCACCAGACGAAAGAGGAGAAATCCAAAACCGTGGTGGAGTTTGAAAATAACATCGTCATTGCGATTGAGGAGAGCGAGGACAATGGGAACGCCCACCGCCGGATCGTGGCCACTCCGATTCTCTTTTTCTGGTAAGTTGGCTGATCAGTTTTCTTTTAGAAATGATTCGATCTCAGTTCGCTCATTTGCCGGCTGGGAAGCGACCCAATTCTGAACTGCGTCAGGATCGTAGTTCTGCCAATTGGATGCGAAATTCTTCTTGGCCCAGAGACGCTCGTTACTTTCAGGGAGGCTATTGAGCCATGTGCTGGCGCCAGCGGGATCAGTTTTCATGAGGTTGAGCGCATGTTGCGAAGCCAAGTTTACTCCACCGTCCCTGCGACCTTCTCCCCATCCGGCATTCTCTTGCTCCTCAGGATTTTCGAGGAGATATTTGATCGCTTCCCCCTTGAAGGATTGATCGACGCTGGAACCGGCGGTCGAGACAAAGCCCGCCATGCGTGCCTTCTCTTCTCCTGCCATCTCTTGAAAGGCCTGTAAGTTCGTCTTCATTCATCAGCGTGCGGATGAAGCAGATGAAATCCATCTGCAGAATTACTAGGCTATTTCCAAATGCCTGTCTCTAGAGCAGTCGCAGCAGCCTGCGTCTCGGCGATTTTCTTGGAAAGTCCGCTACCGATCCCAAGGACTTTTCCTCCCCAAGTGACGGTGGAGGTGAAGATGCGATTGTGGGGAGGGCCTTCTTCTGAAATGAGTTGGTAAGAGGGGGCCTCGGGGGTGATCTTTTGGAGAATCTCTTGGAGGCGACCTTTGCTATTTGCGATCTGCGCAGATTGCGGATCGAGCGCGGCAAGCTCCGGAGCGAGGGCTTTTGCGAGGACGCGCTGGGCGGCTTCGAGTCCGGAATCGAGATAGATCGCACCGATGATAGCTTCGAGTGCGTCAGCGAGATTCGAGGCACGATCGCGGCCACCGCTTGAGGACTCACCGTTGCTCATGAAGAGCGCCCCACCGAGTCCGAGTCGCTTTGCCACCTTTGCGAGGCAAGGCTTAGAGACGATACTGGCGCGCAACTTGGTGAGCGGGCCTTCCGGTTGATCGGGAAATCTTTTAAAGAGAAAATCGGTGATGACGAGCTCAAGCACGGCGTCTCCAAGATACTCCAAGCGCTGATTATCCGGCGGCGCGGGTCGCATTTCCGAGGAGAGGCTAGGGTGCGAGAGTGCCTCCTTTAGCAAGGCGACATCGCTGAATTGGTAGGAAAGAGTCTCTTCCAGTGGAGTCACGGGGGCGATAGTAGAGTGAGTAGGAGAAATGGCGAAGATCGAATGAGGCAAAATTTTACCTCGGTATCGCTCAGGGTGAAATGAAGCGTCTTTTCCTCCTCGTCTCGCTGTGTCTTTTAAGCTGCCAAGCTGAATTGTCTCCAGCCCCGCCTGCTGCGGAAAAGGCTTACGAGTTGGTTAAAGCGGCACGCGCGCAGGTCGGCGTGACTACGAGCTATGATCCGGCTTACGTGAGTCTGAAGTATCCCGGTGGTGATCTCCCGATTGAGAAAGGCGTCTGCACCGACGTCGCGATCCGCTCGCTACGCGGAGTGGGCTTCGATCTCCAGAAGCTGGTCCACGAGGACATGAAGAAGAATTTCTCTAAATATCCCAAAATCTGGGGGCTGAAGCGGGCCGACCGCAGTATCGATCACCGGCGCGTGCCGAACCTGAAGACCTATTTCAAGCGCCGTGGGATTGAGAAAAAAATTACCAAGGACAAGCGCGACTACCTTGCGGGAGACTTCGTGATTTGCACCGTGGCGGGTAAGCTTCCTCACATCATGGTGGTCTCGGATAAGCGCGCAAAAGATGGCACCCCCCTCGTAATTCATAATATAGGCAGTGGTGCGAAGGAGGTGAACAGCCTCTTCGAGTTCCCGATCACAGGGCACTATCGCTGGTTTGAGAAGAAATGAGACGAGGAATCGCAAAACCCCTAACTCCACGCTGGAGCCTGAGCTCCACTCAGTTCATTCTCCGCTCGTGCCATCCCCCGAGCCGTTTTTCCAATCTACCGAATGGCACCATCGTTTCGATGAGCACATCCTCGCGCACGGGAAAAGACTCTCTTCTCCCAAGTTCCTCACTGCTCTCAATTTAGAAAGCGTCCCAGATGGCGCCATCCTCACCGGTCGGGTCGATGATCACGACACCGAGATCAGCCTCTGGCCCGAATCCGAAGACCACTGGGAATACGACACCGAGTGCACCTGCGACTTTGGCTCCCACTGCCCCCACGCCGCCGCCGCCATTCTTCGGGCATCACGACCGAATACCCTCGCCCGACTCCTAAGAGGCGGCGGAACCCAAGCCCCAGAGCCTCAGAAAATTCAGCCTTCAACCCTAAGCCTTCAGCCTTCAGAGCCCTCCTCCCCTCCGGCGAAGCCGCAATTCCACTTGGCTCTGGCCGAAGAACCCGCCACCGGCCGTGCCGTCCAGCTCCTCCTCCAAGCCCTCAAGACCGCAAGCCGAGACACCTGGCTTACCGCCCGTCCCACCGTTCGCTACGGAGAGCACGAATTTCCCTTAATAAAAACCTCTGAGGAATCTCCCGTCCGTCGTGACAAAGCCGCCGAGTTCCGCGCCATCGAAGCCCTCACCTCCCTCGGCCTCACCAATCTCTCCACCAATCCCACCTACCGATTCCTCCTTTCGTTGGCCAAAAAGCGATCCTCCTCAGAGAACTCCGCCGAGGGCTGCTGGTTCCCCGAGCCCCACCAATCCACCCCCGCCGTCTACTGGCCTTGGTTCCGCGCCCACGGCGCACCCAAACTCCAAGCCGCAGGATGGGAAGTCGAGATCGACCCCGAATTCGGCCACGACGTCCACGACCTCTCTGACGACGAAATGCAGGCCTCGCTCGAACTCGCCCCCGGCGGCTGGTTCACCCTCTCCGTCGGCATCGACCTCGCAGGCAAGCGCCTCGACCTCCTCCCCATCCTCACCGGCCTCCTAGATGGCGACACCCTCGACCAGCTCAATGACCTCGAGGACCACGACACCCACCTCATTTATCTGCCAAATGGCGGAGCCCTCAAAGTCCCCGCTGGACGACTCCGTGTCATCCTCCATCACCTTGCTGCGCTCACGGACCCGAAGGCTCCCAACCTCCACCCCCTCGATGCTGCCGCCCTCGTCGAAGAAGCCGCCCTTCCCATCGACCCTCCCCCCGAGCTCAAAAAACTCCGCGCCCAGCTCGCCACCACCGATTCAGCCGACATCTCCTACGCCGCACCCGAGGGCCTCCGCGCCGAACTCCGCCGCTACCAAGAAGAAGGCGTCGAGTGGCTCAACTTCCTCAAGCTCAACGACCTCAATGGCATCCTCGCCGATGACATGGGCCTCGGAAAAACCCTCCAAACCCTCACCCATATTTTACAAACAAAAGACCACGAACCTGGCCCCGTCCTCGTCGTCGCCCCCACCTCCGTCGTCCCGAACTGGGTCGCCGAGATCAAGAAATTCACCCCCTCCCTCAAGCCCCTCATGCTCCAGGGGCCCAAGCGCAAGCGCCTCTTCTCCCACATCCCCCACGCCGATGTCATCATCACCAGCTTCGCCCTCCTCCAGCGCGACATCGATGAGCTCAAAAAACACGACTTCCGCCTCGCCGTCCTAGACGAAGCCCAGCACATCAAGAACGCCTCTGCCAAAGTCTCCCAAGCCGCCTGCCAGCTCGACACCCGCCGCCGCCTCTGCCTCTCCGGCACCCCCGTCGAGAACAGCCTCAGCGAAGTCTGGTCCCTCTTCCGCTTCCTCATCCCCGGCTTCCTCGGCTCCCAAGCCAAGTTCAAGGCCCACTACCAAAACCCCATTGAAAAAGAAGAAGACGCAGAGCGCTCCAGCCTCCTAAGAGATCGTCTCGGCCCCCTCATCCTCCGTCGCACAAAAGACCAAGTCGCCACGGAGCTCCCGCCCAAAACCATCCTCACCCACCCCGTCGAACTCTCCTCCGGCCAGCGCGACCTCTACGAAACCGTCCGCGCCACCATGGACAAGCAAGTCCGCGAAGCCATCGCCATCCGTGGCCTCGAACAATCCCAGTTCGCCATCCTAGACGCCCTCCTCAAGCTCCGCCAAATCTGCTGCCACCCCAGCCTCCTCAAACTCCCCGCTGCCCAAAAGGCACCCAAAAAATCGGCCAAGCTCGAATACCTCTTCGACCTCCTCGAAACCCTCTTTGCCGAGGGCCGCCGCGTCCTCCTCTTCTCCCAGTTCACTTCCATGCTCGAAATCATCGAGAACGAGCTCAAACTCCGAAACGTTTCGTACTTAAAACTCACCGGAGCATCCAAGGACCGCGGCAAACTCGTTGATGACTTCCAAAACGGCTCCGCCTCCATCTTCCTCATCTCCCTCAAAGCCGGCGGCACCGGCCTCAACCTCACCGCCGCAGACACCGTCATCCACTACGACCCCTGGTGGAACCCCGCCGCCGAGAACCAAGCCACCGACCGCGCCTACCGCATCGGCCAAGACAAACCCGTCTTCGTCCACAAGCTCATCTGCGCCAGCACCGTCGAGGATCGCATCAACCAGCTCCAGCAAAAGAAGTCCCTCCTCGCCGACTCCCTCCTCTCCGGAGCCGCCCAAGGCGCCCCCAACGCCGAATCCCTCAAAAACCTCCTCGCCCCGCTCTAAACCATGGAGCGTGGATTTGTGATCCTACGTCTAAGCCATGATGCGGAAAGCAAGAGAAGAGTCGATTCACGGTGATCGTGTCGCTTTCCAGGATTTCTCGATAAGCCACCACAACCAGATCCACAGAATTATGAAAAGAAGTGTCAGGGTAATAATGACTCTCCTCTCACGGACGAAAGGCTAAAGCGCTGGCACAAGACTCTCATGCAGGGGCGTCAGGACGTGGACACCGGCCACTACCGCAGCGGGCAAGATGCCATGCAAATCGTCTCCGGGCCCATCCATGAACCCATCGTTCATTACGAGGCACCTCCTTCCGCTCGCTTGCCTGCCGAGATGGCCTCGTTCTTAACATGGTTTGAGGAATCGCGCGAGAAGCTCCCAGCCCTCGCCCGCTCCGCCGTGGCCCATCTCTACTTCGAATCGCTCCACCTTTTCGAGGATGGCAACGGCCGGATCGGGCGAGCGATCTCAGAACTTTCGCTCTCGCAGTCAGTGGGACAAACTCTCTTGGTAGCCTTTTCTCAGACCATCGAGAAAAAGCGGAAGCACTACTACGACCAACTCGCGAGCGGGAGCCGCTCAAACAAGATCACTGAATGGATCGAATATTTTTCAGAGACCATCCTCGAGGCGCAGAAACTCAGCATCGCCAAAATTGAGTTTCTTGTCTCCAAGGCCAAATATTTCGACCGCTATCGATCTCAGCTCAACGCCCATCAGGAAAAAGTCATTCTCCGCATCTTCTGCGAAGGACTTGATGGCTTCCAAGGCGGACTCAGTGCCTAGAACTATCGCAACATCTCCGGAGCTTCCCCCGTAACAGTCACACGAGACCTCGACGACCTCGTCAAAAGGGGTGGCCTCACCCGCAGCGGCGAAAAAAAGGGAACCCGCTATCAGCTTAATCTGGAGTTTTAAATTAGGCTGGCGAATCCTACTCACCAGAGTTTCTTTACCTCAGCCCCTTCCCCATGAGAATCATCCTTTCCGCTCTCCTTGCTCTCGCGTCACTCTCCAGCGGACTCCGCGCCGAGACCTCCACACAGGCCGAGCCACCAAACATCGTTTTCATCTTCGCCGACGACCTGGGCTACAACGATTTGAGCTGCTATGGCGCTGACTTGATCAAGACCCCCAATATTGATCAACTCGCCAAGGACGGCACTAAGTTCACCGACGCCCACTCCGCCGCGTCCCTCTGCTCCCCCTCACGCTACGGACTTCTCACCGGAAAAGCTCCTTGGAGACTCGGCAAAAAAGGAAATGGCTACCGTCTCGACGAGGGCCAGTTGAACATCGCCTCCCTTCTCAAGCCCCTCGGTTACCAATCCGCCGCGATTGGAAAATGGCACCTCGGTTACAGCAAGGACTGGAACAAACTCCCGATCACCGGGCCCCTGGAACGAGGCTTCGATTATCACTTTGGCGTTCCCTCCAATCACAACGATGGCACCCGAGTTTTCATCGAAAACAACGATCTCTACGGTCGCAAGCCAGGTGAAAAATATGAAGTGGTCAAAGGCCTCGATCTCCCCAAGGGAATCTCCAAACCGCGAGTCGAAGACCAAGTCGACACCACCCTCACCCAGAAGGCGATCGACTTCATCCAGCGGAGCAAAGACGGCCCCTTCTTCCTCTACTTCACTCCCTGCTGCCCCCACACCCACATCGCTCCCGCCGCAGAATTCCGAGGCAGCAGCAAGGCCGGCTTACTCGGAGATTACATTCAGGAACTCGACCACCATGTCGGTAACATTCTCAAGACCCTCGACGAACTGGGACTTCGCGAGAACACCCTCGTCATCTTCACCAGCGACAACGGAGGCAGCCCAAAAGACTTTAAGGGAACCAACCACGTGAAGCTCAACCTCGCGAGCACGGCGGGAGATATTCTCAACAAATACAAAACCGCCAAGATCGATGCTCGAGCCATGGGCCACCTCACCAACGGCATTTGGCAGGATGGAAAAGGCTATCCCCAAGAAGGGGGCCACCGCATCCCCTTCATCGCCCGCTGGCCCGGAAAAGTCCCCGCAGACAAAACCTCCGATTACCTCTTCTCGCTCACCGACATCCTCGCTACCGCCGCCGACCTTGCCGGAGCCAAACTCCCTGACGAGGGAGCAGAGGACTCCTTCAGCATCCTCCCCGTCTTACTCGGAAAAAAGCCCACCGTTGAGCGCGAAGCACTCTTCATCCTCGGCGACGGAAAGGCCGACGCCATCGCCGTCTGCAGCGGCCGCTGGAAAGCGATCGCTCGCAAGGATGACGCGTGGAAAGAAGTCGCGGAGCTCTACGACCTCGAAGCCGACCCCGGCGAGACCGCCAACATCATCGACAAACACCCCAAGATCGCTAAGCGCCTCAACGCCGCCCTTCAAAAAGCAAACCAAGACGGTCGCACCAGACCTTAGTTAGGATTAGGGGAGAATGACAAAGTTTCCACTGATCACCCGCTAAAATCACCTAAGCCTCACAGCCCCCGGGGATGGCGCATCGCGTGGCCATCGACCTTGCGAGGTTGGGGTTTCCAGCGCGGACCGCTTTCACCATTGCCACCGGTTCCGCCGGTATCAAAGCGGAGGCCGCCAATGACCATGAAGACGTGGCCCTGCCGGACGTAGACCGTGATCCAGTCGCCCTTTCCTTTTTTCCCGTAGTTGAAGAATCCTCCAGAAACCAGCTGGCCTTTGAGGAGTCCGGCCTCGCGGAGGACATAGCTTGTCGCTCCACTACAATCGTAACCCCAGTCATTGAGCTGGGCATGCCCGCCTCCGTATTTGTAGGGCTTGTCCACGAGCCGGTTCGCTGCCGCGACCGCGCGCTTTACTTTCCTAGGGGCAAAGAGCGGAGCCTTGGCTTCTCCATTTTGCTTCAGATTCACCGAGCGCATGAATTTCTTTTCGTGCTCGACGCTGCCCTTGGCCCATTTTTGAGAGCCGCCGCAACTGACGAGAGCGAGGCTGGTGAGGAGAAGGAGAGCGAACTTTTTCATTAATGAAACTTAACCAAAAATCCGACTAATCACAAGGCTGTCGATTCAGGGAAAAGCCATTGGAGAAAGACTCCGAAGGCTCAGTCAAAGAAGTGCGTGGTTGACTGGCGTGCGAGAGGAGAGCGGATGTGGAACGCACTCTTAGCCCGCGCTTAAACTGTTAGCTATAAAAACGGCTATCGAACGTTAGACAACCAAATCTCGATATTGCCATGATTCCAACTTCAATTAAAAAAGATCTTACTGTGTGGCGACTCTCGCAAACCTCGTCACTTCAAACGCAACCGTAGCAACCGAATTTCAAGCCGTCAGCTACCCCACGGGCCACAACGATCCTGTTCATTACGATTCAGCAAACACTTGGCGCTCAGGAGCAGGAAATGCCACCGCCAATGACACCCTGATGAATGGTTATCTCGATGACGGGGGCGATGACCAACCCTACGTCAACATCAGCCTTGGCGGTGTTGCGAGCGCGACCGTTGTCGTCTACTTCCATGGCGATGTCGCGGCCGGTGCCGTCGGCCGCTACTGGCTGGAAGAATGGAGCGATCCCATCACTGCGGGCACCGTAATCACCGATCAGGTCGGTGTTGCCGCCAATGACTATGCCGGAGGCGTCTTTAACTCGGCAGGAACTTACAGCCAAACCGGAACTCCGCCCAACGTCGATGTCACGACCAACTCCAACTATATCGTCTTTGAAAACATCACCGCTAGCAACATCCGCATTCGTGGAGCTGGCAATGGGGATCCCGCCGCCGAGGATTTTGGCCGTGCTCCAATTAATGGCTTTCAGGTGATCACCACTGCCATTCCAGAGCCCTCAAGTAGCCTCCTGCTCATCCTCTCAAGCGCAGTTCTTCTCTTTCGTAGACGGAAGTAATCTTTGCTAGCCAACTTTGCTTTTAACCAAATCGCCCCGGCACAAACTCGGGCGTTTTTTTGTCCTCATCGCATCGCTTTTGCCTTTGTAGCGTCGCCGGACCCCTCCGGTAAGATCGAAGCGGAAGAGATTCAGAGGGCTTCGAGAGCGTCCGCCGTCTCGGCCATGGTATCGGTGCCATGGGTGATGAGGATCTTTCGATGAGCAGAGTCGTCACAAGTTTGCCGGATTTTAAGACGGTCTTCGCTGGTCATTTCCAGGCTGTCTTTTCGGAAAAGGGAGATGAGTTCGTAATCAATATCCGCGCCGACATCCTCGAAAATATGGGGAACAATAGGGTCTCCGACTTCGAATTCGGAAGAGGCATCGAAGTAGATTTTATCAATGGTGCCGCCGGTAGTGAGAATGAGCATGAGGATGAAAGCTGGAGAATCGACGTGCCATGTTTGTCGTGAAATCCACAAATGGTCGATCTTGTTCTGATGAATCGGGTCTGACAGGGATGCCTCGCTGAAGAAAAAGGCTTCTCTCTTCTGAGAGGAAATAAAAAAGGCCCACCTTTACGGTGGGCCTTTTTGAAAAATGTGAGTTGGTAGGGTTTACCAGCCACCGCTGTTGTCGCGTCCGCCACCGCCACGGCGATCACGATCACGTCCACCACGGCGATCTCCGCCGCCGCCGCCACGATAGCCACCGCCACCACGATTTCCACCGCCGCCACCGCCTTGTGGGCGACGCTCTTCGGCTTCATTCACGCGGAGGTTACGGCCCATAAGGTCGTGTCCGTCCATTTCCTCGATCGCTTTACGAGCGAGGTCGTCGTCTGAAAGGGTGATAAATGCGAATCCGCGTGGGCGGTTCGTCTCCCGATCGAGCGGGATGAAGAGGTCTTCGATCGTTCCGTAGGCTGCGAAAGCTTCGCGGATGTCTTCGTCTTGGGCATCAAATGGCAAATTGCCGAGATAGAGTTTCATGGTCTTTAATCGTAATAAATGCAGAGGAGACAACATTATCTTTCCTGCAACGAGGGACAAGCTGTCTCAAAAATAACCGTTTGGCGAGGATTGTTATTAGTTATTCACAATTTTAAATAGGAGCGGAACTACTCTAATCCGCGATGGAAGGAATTTCAGCTGGTTAAAATTGGCTCAATTCGCATGATTGGGGCATGAAGTATCTTTATTTTTGCGCTTTATTAACAGGCAGTGTGTTCGCAGATCATCATGGTGCTAACAAGCTGACCGATGAGGAAAAAAAGGCGGGCTGGACGCTGCTCTTCGACGGAAAAACGACCGAAAACTTCCGCAACTACAAAAAGAAGGGTCTCTCTCCCAAGTGGGTGGTGAAAGACGGGCTCCTCACGCTGACCAAAAAAGGTGGAGGTGATCTACTGACGAAGAAGCAATATGAGGCCTTCGAATATTCGGTGGACTACAACATTTCCAAAGGGGGGAACTCGGGGCTCATGTTCCATGTTCAGGAGATTGAGGCGAAGCCATGGCAGACGGGTGCCGAGATTCAGATTCAGGACAATGTCGATGGTCACGATCCGCAAAAGGCGGGTTGGCTCTATCAACTCTACAAGCCCGAGCCTGCCGTCGATGCGACCAAGCCCGCGGGAGAGTGGAACACCCTGCGCGTTCTCATCACGCCGGAGAAGTGCGTGCAGTGGATGAACGGAACAAAGTATGTCGAGTATGTGAAGGGCTCGAAGGATTGGAATGAGCGGGTGGCGAAATCAAAGTTCGCTGCCTTCCCTAATTTCGGGAAGCCGACCAAAGGCCACCTTTGCCTTCAGGATCACGGCAATGTCGTTTCCTTCCGAAACATCAAGGTTCGCGAGATCAAGGTCAAAGCGGTTGAGTCCGATGATCCCTTTGGCGGATGAAAAAAGAGGCCTTGATCGTGGGGGGGGAGTAAAGGCCATTCGCTCGTTTTTCTTGGTGGGACGCCTGGGGTTTCGCTATGCGACATCCCAATAATTCCTCCCGGGGTACTTGGCTTTGGTGCTTCTGGTGGCCATTCGGGGGATGTTTTTCTTCTTAAATGGCGTGGGCTTTCAGGTCGTCTAGATCGACGAATTCCAAAGCGGACTCGCTCGTCGCTTCGAGGTTCACTTTTGGGGCGCAGCCGGCATCGAAGGCTTCCTTCCAGCGCAGGATGCAGAGGCACCAGTTGTCGCCGGGCTTGAGGCCGGGGAATTGAAACTTGGGGCGTGGAGTGCTGAGGTCGTTTCCCTGTTTCGCGCTGTATTCGAGAAAGTCGGCGGTGACTTGGGCACAGAGGCAATGAATGCCGTGATCGCCACCGCCGGTGCGGCAGAGGCCATCACGGAAGAAGCCTGTCATGGGGTTGATGGAGCAAGAGGTGAGTACGCCGCCGAGGACGTTGTAGCATTTCATGAATTATTTGCCTGCGGTGACTCCGGATTTGTGGACGCGTTCGGCTTTTCCTTTTCCAATTTTAATGGTGTGGGGATCGCTTGAGTAGACAGGGAGTTTTCCAGAAGGCTTTTGAAGACGCGCGGTGTAGAGGATTTCCTTGGTGGTCTCATTGATGACCTGCACGACGGGGTTTTTGAGGTCGACGTTGTAGTCGAGGTGGCCGGTGGGTTTGCGGCCGTCGTTGTCGCGCGCGTTGAAGGTGATGGGCCAGCCGGGGAACTGGGCGTTGCTGTCGGTGGTGACATCGGTAAAGCGCTTGTAGCACTCGAAGGTGACCTCACGGGTGGATTTTTTAAAGCGGCAGATGCCATAGCCATCGGCGCGCTGCTTTTCATCGTTTCGATTCTCAGGGTTCGCGTAGGCGAGCATGGTGATTTTGTTGCCGAGGCCATCGTGGTAATTTCCGGTCCATGGAAGCGCTGAGTTCGGGACGGCATTGGGGCCGGCTTTTTCATCCTCGGGATGCCACCAGCGACCGTAGATAGTATTGACAAGGGCAGGTGAGGTGAAGGCGTAGGGGCCGTCATCGAAGGAATCGATTCCGTGCTTCACGGAGACGGCGAGATGTTGATCCCCGCAGAGGTGGGTGGCCCAGCCGCGTCGGATTTCGCGTAGGGCGTTGTTGCGGCCAGTCTGAGGCCAGGCGTTGGAGTCGAGGTCGGCGAGGAGGCGGTTGTTCGGCGCGCCGTGGATGTGGACCGCTCCGCAGAAGGCGGTCGCTGAAAGGACGGATTTCATTTCCGCTCCGGTCCAGTCTTGTGACCAGTCGTGGAGGAACTTGAGCTGACGATCTCCGAGGAGCTTCAGGCCTGCGACGTCGACTGCTTTACGGTCGTATTTTGGATCGTTGATGTGATCGGGGCGTGGTCCCATTTTTGGGATCGTGCCTTCGGGGCCGGTTTTGAATTTGCGGTCTTCGATGATGGCGAAGTCAACTCCACCACAGACGATATTGGTGTAATAGACGCCGATACCGCGCTTGATCGGTGTGGGGTCGACGGGATCGGGGAGGTGCCAGGTTTGCTGACGCTGGACCATGTTGACGTAGGCGGGAGGATAAAAGTATCCGCCGCTGGGGCCGTTGGAATTGGTGGCTTGAATGCCTTCTTCGCCCCAGATATTGGCTTGGCCGACATCATGGTCATCAGGGATCGTGATCGTCGGGCGGTCGCGCATGACATCGCGGAACTGCATCCCGAACTCGAGCCAGCCGGAGGTGTGCTGGGTGTGGTGGTAGGTTTGGTCACCTGCGAAAAAGAGGATGTCAGGATTATGATGGAGGAGATTCTTCAGGATGAGCGGGCGCGGGCCGGTGGTGCGTGAGGAGTTACACGACAGGTTCCCGGTCACGATGACGTCTTGGTCCTTCGGATCCTTCCGGATGAGTCCCTCAAAGGTTGCCTTTTCCGCATGGCGAAGGCGGTATGGGGTGTTCTTTTCTGAATCCCAGCCCTTGATGCGGAAGTGGGCGGACCAGCCGGGATAGTGGATCTTTTCTTTAGCAATCTCCTTCCAAGAATCTCCCTCCTTGATCTCGAGTCGAACTTCTTGGGTCTCGTCTGGCTTCAGCGGAAAGAGCTGCGCGGTGAGCTTCAGGGTGTCATTAGCAACGGTGTAAACCGCAAAACCGATCACGTCTTCACGCGGGACGTTGAGGTCGATCATCTTGCGCGGCTTCTTACGCTTTCCCTCGGCTTGGGTGTCTTTTTTCCACCACTCCCCGGTAGCGCGGCCGTCGAGGTTTGGGAATTTTTCTCCAAAGATTTCGCCTGATTTCGGCATGAGCTGACTGTGGGCGGTCGCGGCGAGGAAGAGGAAAGGAAGGAGTTTCATGGATAGGTGAAGGTAGATGATGATGGGGAGTGGCGGCGATCAAGAAATCGGGGGAAATCGCAACGATATCTGTGGGATGGAAAGGTCTGATAGGATTCAAATGTGCAATAAAAAGCCATTCCCTTCAGGGAATGGCTTTGATGAAATTGGTTTAGACGTAAGAAGGCCTGTTGGATGACGCCATCTTGGGTAATTTCGCAGAATTATTATAATCGTGGAAGGTCAGAGGTTATTTGTGATTCTGAAGTCGTTTTTTAAGTGATACTTGGAGCCCGATGATGAACCGAAAAAGAAATCTTTGGACCGCGAGGCGAGAGAGCATTTTGTGCGTGGTGGCGCTCTTTGGCGGATTGGCTGGGGAAGTTCTTATTTGCTCTCAGGATGATAGAGTGGAGAGTCCCCTTAATTGAGGCCAGTTCAGCTGAACGATCTTCCGGCCCCCTCGAAATCCAGATCTGAAAGCCCTCATGCGACTGAAACTCCTCGAATTCGTAAAGCGCCCCGCATCCCTATTTCTTGGTGGTCTTTGTTTGTTCCAGTCCCACGCCTTGGGCGCAGCCGATTTGGTCTTGGCTGGATGGCATGACTTTTCATCGGCCTTTGCAGCACACCGGACGTTGAATTCCGCCAAGAGTTCTGTCGGGGAAGTTAGGAATGTCGCGGGCGTCCTTTATGGGGGCGATGGGGCGCGCGATGCTTGGGGCTCGACTGACGGGACTTATGGACCGAGCGAGATGATCGGCAGCTCCGCGAGCGATGGCGCGATGAGCATCCGGATCGATAAGAACAAGATCTACCTTACGATCAAGAACAGCACGAAGCGTAATATTCATCTCAGCAAGATCGTGTTTGATTTTGCCAGTGTGAATGGCAACTCGCCCCAGAACTTGAGCCTCTACTACGAGAGCGGTGACCTCTCCGATGCAAACGAAACTCTCTTGATCCGATGGGAGGCGATTCTCAATGGTCTAGGAGTGGTTTCCGACTACGAAGACCAGGAGTTGGACTTGAGCATTCTTGGGGACCAAATCCTAGGGCCCGGCGAAGACGCGCTCTTCCGCTTCCAAGTCGATACCGCCAATGTCAATAATCAGGCGCTGGGGCTGGATAATATCGCCATCCTCGGGGGCTATGCTGACTTCGCAGTGGTGACTTACAATATTCGAGGGGGAAAGGGTTCCGGCGACAGCTCCTACAATGCCGCGAACATTCGGGCCTTCCGCGATACCTTCTTGCAGGGCGAGGACGTCATCTGCTTGCAGGAGGTGGACTACCTCGATGGGGAATGGGATGGCAATGGCACTGGGGCTCAGGAGTCGATCATCAGCGTCTTGTCGGACTATCCATACACTTTTCAAACCATCAACTCGACGACGGATGCAATCTGGCCTTGGGAAACGAGGCATCGAACTTCCATCGCCATTCTTTCCAAGCATCCTTTTGTCAGCACCGACAGCCACTTGGTTCAAAAGGACCCGCAAGGCGACCTGTGGGAACGGCACGCGCAACACGTGCAGATTCAAGTCGGTCAAAACGTCGTCGAGATTTTCAATTTTCACAATACCTACAACTTTGGTGACGACGATTTCGCGTCCGAGAAATCGGGTCTCGATAAATTCGAGGACTACGTGGAAGCGCGCTTGGGGGTGACCTCCGTCGCTGAAGGGGAGCGCCTCATCATGCTCGGCGATTTCAATCTCTTCCATGAAGACGTCACCGAGATCCTTCCCAACACGGACCGCAGAAGCAATGGTCGCGATCATATCTACAGCATGCAGAACCACACTCATGATGGCTTCTACACCACGGGCGCGGCGGGTGCTGATTTGTCTGATCACCCTGCAGTGTGGGCCACGATGGACCTGCAAGCCCCCAGCCCCGATTCACTGACTTGGACATCCTCTCCTACATCAACCAGCGCCGGGACCATCACGATGGAAGCGGCTCCCGCCTCCGACCCTTACGAGGTAGAGTATTATTTCAGCAACACCACCGTCACGGACGGTTCGCATGACAGTGGTTGGCAGAGCAGTCCAAGCTATATCGATTCCGGCTTATCGGAGGGAGTCAGCTACTCTTACACCGTCATGGCCCGCGACAAGTCGGCCAATGCCAATGCTACCGATCCATCGGCTGCTGCCTCTGCGACCTCAGCCATCGTCTACCTTGCCCCACCCTATTACGAGAGCTTTGAAAATGGCTTCGGTCCCTGGGTGCCCTCGAATGGCAATGACTACGACTGGGCCGTCCACAGCGGCGGCACCACGACTGCAGCTTCCGGCCCGAGCGGTCCTTCTGACGGCACCTTCTACCTCTATGCCGAAGGTCATGATGCGCCCGCTTCGAACAGCACCGCTTCCGTCGAAGCGAGTTTTGACTTCAGCGCCCTGAGTGCTCCGGCGATGCAGTTCGACTATCACCTGTATGGCCCTTACATCGACTACCTGTCGCTCGATGTTTATGATGGGACTAGCTGGACGAACGATGTTTGGAGTAAGGACAGCCCGCAGCATTCTGGGAGTGATGATCCTTGGTCGACCGCACTGGTGGACTTGTCGGCCTACGCAGGCCTGAGCAAAGTGAAGCTGCGTTTCCGCACTGCCAACTTGCAATGGTTTGCCGCCGATCCGGCTGTGGACAATATCTCCCTAGATGAACGGCTCGTCATCTTATATGCCCAGTGGGAGGAAGCCGCATTCGCTGATACGCTGGTCGGAACAGATACCTCAGCAAGTGGAAATCCAGATCAGGATGATCAGGACAATATGACGGAATTGATTCTTGGAACCGATCCCATGGCCGTAGATTCTCCCGTAAAGACGATCTCAAGCAGCCTAGGAGTGCTGCGCCTCGACTACACCCGCCGCAAGCTGGCAGACTTCCAAGTTTTTGCGGAATGGTCACCGGATTTGGCTGCTTCGAGTTGGGACACCATCGGTTTGACTGAGACGGTGACGGGTGATGATGGTGAGATCGAAACGGTGACGGTTACGACGGTAATGGATCAGGATGCGAAGTTCATCCGTGTTCGAGTTGAAGAGAAGTAGCAGGGGGTAGTTCTCGAGCCTTCCTTGCTTAGTCCGGTATCTTCAACTAACCCTCCTTCATAAATTTATGTCCCTACCTGTTCTCTACATCAAACCCGGCTGTCCTTGGTGCGTCGAGGTGGTTGATTTTCTTTCGAAGAAGGCCATCGAGGTCGAAACCGTCCTCGTCTCCGGGAATCCCGAGGGGATGAAGGAGATGATCGATCTCTCCGGCCAATCCAAGGCTCCCACGATGAACTGGCACGGTGAGGTCCTGGCGGACTTCGGCGTCGATGAACTGATCCCGTTTTTAAAGGGCAAGGGGATCGTTTGACCTCCCGTAGGTGAGGGACGTGCGAGTCGATATTTTCCTGAGCTAGCTAGCTAGCTTAGGAAGGGGGTTTTAAATCTCGGCCTTTTCTTTTTTGAGGCGGAGCTGGCCGCAGGCGGCGTCGATGTCGTGGCCTTTTTCTAGGCGGAGGGTGGCGGAGACGCCGGCTTTGGTGAGGACGCTTTTGAAGCGGAGGCAGTCCTCGTCCGAGGGGCGGGACCATTGGAGGCCTTCGACGGTGTTGTAGGGGATAAGATTGACTTTGGCGCGGATGCTGGCGGCTCGTTTGGCGAGGATGGCGGCGTGCTGCGGGTCGGCATTGATGCCATCGATGAGGATGTATTCGAGGGTGATCTTCTGGTTCTTCTTGGAGTTCCAGATGCGGAGGGCGTCGAAGAGTTCGGCGACGGGATACTTCTTGTTCACCGGCATGATCTTTTCGCGGGTTTCATCGTCCGGGCCGTGGAGGGAGATGGCGAGGCGGATCTGCTGGGGGAGATCGGAGAGTTTCTTTATTTGGGGGACGAGTCCGGAGGTGGAGACGGTGATGCGGCGGGCGCCGATGTTGAGGCCCCAGTCGGAGGTGATCATATCGATCGCCTGGCAGAGATTGGTGAAGTTGGCGAGGGGTTCGCCCATGCCCATGAAGACGAGGTTGTTGATCTTTTCGCCGGAGAGTTCTTCGGCGAGGATGATCTGGGAGACGATCTCGGCGGCGGTGAGATTTCGGGTGAAGCCATCGAGCCCGGAGGCGCAGAATTTACAGCCGTAGGCGCAGCCGACTTGGGAGGAGACGCAGAGGGTGTGGCGGTCGGAGGTCTCGCCGTAGAGGGCGGGGGAGGCGGGGATGAGGACCGTCTCGATGTAGCGCTTGTCGGGAAGTTCGAGGAGGAACTTGCGGGTGGTGTCGGCGGAGCCCTTGGTGAGGGTGTGGGTGAGGGGGCGGAGGGGGTATTGCTCGGCGAGGGCCTCACGTAAGGAGGGCGGGAGGTTGCTCATTTCTTCCCAAGTCTGGGCGCGCTTTTTGTAGATCCAATCGAGGATCTGGTCGGCGCGGTAGGCAGGCTGGCCTTCTTCGGCGAGGAGTTCAGCGAGTTGGGTGCGAGTGAGCATGTGGGTGGGAGTTTAAGGGATGTGGGGGGAAAGCCAACTGTGAAGGGGCTGCTTGTGAAACTGAGCGGAAGGGTTAATGCTCACTGGCTATTAGCTGTTAGCGATTAGCTGGGCGCTTTCTCGCGGTGGATTGAGATCTAAGAAAGCTGAAAGCTTTCTTAGGACAGATCGTCACTGAGGCTCTCGCGGACTTTTTTGAGGAGGTGGAGAGCTTCCGGGGAATCGCTGTGGACGCAGAGGGTGGCAATGTCGCTTCTCTGGGCTAAGCGACGGGCTTGGGCGATGGCGGCTTCGCCGTCTAATAAAGCGCCGGGCTCGGAGCGGGGGATGAGCTGGCCATTTGATTGGTAGCCTCGGTCGATGAATCCTTCGCCGGCGACGCGGTGGCCTGCATTGAGGGCGGCTTGGGCGAGCGCGCCTTGTGGCAGGGTGTAGATGAGAGTGCTCGGGAGAACTTGGGAGATCCCAGCGATGATCGCGCGGGCGAGTTCGGGGTCGCTTTGGGCCTGATTATAGAGTGCGCCGTGGGGTTTCACGTGATGGAGATCGGCGTGGCGGGCGAGGGCGGCGACTTGTCGGGCGACGCTTGCGGTGACTTCGTCTAAGGGAAGGTCGAGCGCGCGCCTGCCGAAATTTTCAGGGTCATCGTAAGAAGGATGTGCCCCGATTGCGGAGCCGTGGAGGAGTGCGAGTTCTACCGCGCGAACCATCGTCTCATCATCTCCGGCGTGTCCACCGCAGGCGATATTGACGGAGGAGGCGAGCGCGGTGAGGGCTTCGTCATTTGCGCCGCCTTCGCCAAGGTCGACATTGAGATCAATGGTCATGGCTGGAGAAGATCGAGTCCGGTTTTTAGGAGAGCGAATTCCTGAAGTCGATCGGCGTGTGCGGAGCGGGCTTCTTCGAGGGTTACTTTTCGAAAATTAATGACGGTGCCGGGTAGGGCACGAGAGAAGCTGGGGAGATCGGCAGAAATGACGTGCGCGATGACGGGGTAGCCTCCGATGGTTTGGCACTCGGCGGTGAGGACGATGGGTTGGCCACTTGGGGGAACTTGAATCGCTCCGGGGGCAACGGGTTGGGAGCGGAGTTCGTGCGGTTCGCGGAGATGTAGGTCGGGGCCGTTGATCCGAGCTCCGGTGCGATCGAAGTGCGCAGATTTTATGAAGGTGAGATCGTAGAGATCAGGGAATAATTTTTCCTGCAAACCGGGGAGGATGCGGAGGTTGAGGAAGCTATTCGAATTGAGCGAATGAGGCCAGAGGACGTGCTGGGATGGAGAGAAAGAGGGTGGGGGAGAGGGAGGACCAGCATCTAAGCGGTCACTTTTTTTAAGAACCCGACCGAGTTTGGCGCGGACGTCGGTTGCGGCGCTGCCGAGGATTTTTGGGACGTGGAATCCACCGGCGATTGCGAGGTAGCCGTAGGATGAAGTCGAGCGTCCTACGAGGTTGAGAGTGTCACCAGCGCGGAGGTGTTGGGGAGATCCGGCGCGCGAATCGGTGAGGCCGAGGAAGGCGATGCAGGCATCTTTTAAAAATCTCACAGAAGGACCCAGGAGGCAAAACTCGAGCACGGGTGCGTCTGGAGGATTTCCCACGAGAAGGTTCACGGAAGCGGCAGCCTCAGGATCAGCGGCGCCCCCGGCAGTGACTCCGAGGTGACGGAAACCGGGTCGACCCAAGTCTTGGACGGTGGTGACAGGACCGGGTGCGAGAATTTCTAGAACGGGATCCTTTGCGATCGAATCTGAGTGATCGACCTCGACCGAGTGATCACAATTTCCCGGATAAAAAGTGACCTGATCTCCCGGCTCGAGCGCCGCGCTTGAGCCATTGAAAAGCGGGAAGTTGGTGCGTCCGAGTGAGTGCCATCCGCCGAGCGAAGCGGTGGGATAAATGCCTGCCTGATCGGCTGCGATCGCGACAGATCCGGCGGGGAGTTTTTCCGGAGTTTTTTTCCGAGGGATGATGAGTTCTTCCGGCAGTCCGGTGAGATAGGGAAAGCCGGGAGAGAAGCCGACTGCCGCCACGCGGTAGCTTGCGGAGTGATGGAGAGAAATGATTTCCTCGATCGTGAGGCCGAGTTTTTCGGCAAGGGGAGCGATTAGTTCGGAATCGTAGTGAACTGGAACTCGGTGCTGACACGGAGGAGGGTCCGAGGTCTCGGAGAGCGGTTCATTTTTAAGCCATTCGGCGAGGGCCGCGCCGTCCTTCGGTTTGAAAAAAACCGCGAGCTGATCGTAGGATGAGACGACGTCGAGACAGCTTAGCGGGGAATCTTTTCGTAAGCGTCGGGCCAGCGAAGCCGCACTCTCAGCGCTTTCGACTAAGCAAACGAGTGCTGCGTCACCAAGTGGTCGCCAATTCATCTACCAGCTGAAGCGGTGGATGAGAGTGTGGCGATAGGTGTCGCCAGGCTTGAGAATGCAGTTGGGAAAACTCGGCTGATTCGGCGAGTCCGGGAAGCACTCGGTCTCAAGACAGAGTGCGCTTCGGTAAGGATACATGATGCCATTTTTCCCTTCGGTTTTTCCATCGAGAAAGTTACCGCCGTAGAACTGGACGCCCGCTTGATCGGTGACGAGTTCCATGCTGCGCCCACTTTTTGGGTCGGTGACTTTGACCACTGAGCGGAGGCCCTCGCCTCGGAGAACCCAGCAATGATCGTAACCTCCGGCGAGCTTGAGCGGCTCGAAATCGGCATCGACGCCTGCGCCAATCGCGGTGGGCGTGCGAAAGTCCATCGGGGTGCCCTCGACGGCTGCTTTTTCACCGGTCGGGATCAGACCCGCATCGGTGGGGAGGAAGTAATCGGCATTGATCTGGAGAAGGTGGTCATTGATCGAGGTCTCGTGATCGCCGGAGAGATTCCAGTAAGTGTGGTGGATAATATTGACGGGAGTGGCCTTGTCCGTGGTGGCCTCGACCTTGAAGACGAGCTCATTTGAATCCGTGAGCCAGTAGGTCACGGTGGCGCTGAGATTGCCGGGGTAACCTTCTTCGCCATCCTTTGAGAGGTAAGTGAGCTTCACGCCGGTGGCGCCGTCCTTCTCGACGGCTTCGCCGGACCAGACGACTTTATCGAAGCCCTTCACCCCGCCATGGAGGTGGCAGGGGATTCCTGCTGGCTCATTATTTTTTGCGAGTTGGTATTCGGTGCCATCGATGCTGAAACGGCCATCGGCGATACGGTTGCCGTAGCGGCCGGCGGTTGCGCCGAAGTAGGAGCCGCTCGCTTCCCAGGCATCGAAGTCGAATTCACCGTGGCCTAGCGTTACATCAAGTGCGTTGTCATCCTTATCCGGGACGTAGAGCGAGACGAGGATCGCGCCATATTCGGAAATATTGGCCTCCATCCCGGCTTCGTTGACGAGTTTGAAAATTTCGACGTCTTGGCCGTCGGGGGTGGTGCCAAAGGGTTGTTTTTCCACGAGTAATTTTTGGGATGAAGTTTCGGTGGTTGCGGAGTCCTTGCAGCTGCTAAGAACGAGCGATAAGGCGATGATGGGGGAGAGCAAAAGGCCTTTCATGGCGGGTAGCTTGGCTTTTTTTCCTGCGATCCGTCAAGGAAGTGAAATTTTGAGCGATGATGTAAATAGAAGTGCGTCGTTCTTTTTCAGGGTGGTGGGAATGGGCTAGAGATCGTATTTTTTGCCTGTGCGCTGGTTCATCGGACTCCTCTTTCTGCTTATCGTGGGTTGTGAAAAGACGTCTTCTGAGTCGATTCCAAGCCGTATTGAGATTGAGCGACCGCTCATGGGGACGCTTTTTAAAGTCATCGCTTACAGCACTGACCGGCCAACGACGCGGCGCGAGATTGCGGAGGCCTTTGCCAAGGCGGAAGAGATCGCCACGATCGCGACGGACTACGAGCCCGATTCCGAACTCAATCGTCTTTGTGATCAGCCTACCGGAACGCCTGTCGTGGTGAGTGAGACTCTGTTCGACCTCTTGGACCAAGCGCAGAAAATGGCGACCCTCACCGAGGGCGCTTACGATCCCACGCTCGGCACCGTCACCCAACTCTGGCGAGAAAGCCGCCTCACCCGACGCCTTCCGGATCCTGATCTGTTAGAAAATGCTCGCGCCTCCGGCGGCTACCTCGGCCTTCTCCTCGATCACGAAAGACAGACAGTCACCCTCACCAAGCATGGCATCCGTCTTGATCTTGGAGGTATTGCTAAGGGCTACGCAGCCGATGTCATTCACGACCATCTCGCTGCAGCCGGGATCACGCAGACCCTCGTTGCCGCGGGAGGAGATCTCCGCCTTGGCGACGCTCCCCCTGATAAGGATGGCTGGGAGATTGCCCTGCGCACTTTCGCCCTCACTCCCACTGGATCGATGACGCTGAAAAACTGCGCCGTTTCCACCTCTGGTGATCTCCACCAGCATGTCGTGATCGGAGGCAAGCGCTATGCTCATATCATCGATCCTCGGACCGGTCTCGGACTCACCGAGCAAAAGGCGGCCTCCGTCATCGCCCCCACCGCCTCGCTCACCGATCCGCTTGCGACCGCTGCTTGCGTTCATCCCGAACCGAAGAAGCTCCTCGGCCTATTTCCGAAAGCGTCCTTCCGCATCCTCTCAGGTAATCAAGAAGTGCGCCCGGTGAAGAACGGACTTTTTGAGAAAAAATAAGCCTCAATTTTAAATGAGTTATCAGCCTATTGAAATCCTCGAAAAGGGCCTGTCGCTGCTGGTCGCGTTTTCTTTGCTTTGGCTGCTTTCTCCGAATCTTCGGTCTGGAGGAGCAAGGCTCGTCATCCTCCTGATTATTCCGTTCGTGATGATAGGAGGGTCCGTCGATGCCCTCCGAACTCATCTTTAAGAATCACAGTGAGAACGCGATTCGCCGTTGGGGATGGATCGGACTTATACTTCTTTCCGTGCCGCCGGGTGATTGGGATGTGTTTTTCAAATTAGCAAAGTTCTACTTTGTCAGCATTAGACGATGCCCACCACATCGCCTGCCACATGCACGAAGAAAAAGGGGAACGGCGATCGCCGTTCCCCTTTGATTTTAAAATTGAGGTAAGCTCAGTTTAACTAAGCCGATTCTTACTCAAACACTTCTTTGGTAACGCGGAAGAAGAGCTTAGGGAAAGAACTGAAGTCGATACCACCCACTTCGTGTGAGGTGCTAGCGCCTGCGGATAAAACCCCGTCTTCGAGCTCTACCCAGTCGTCCTCACTCCCAGTAAGAGTGGGCGCGAACTGGATGGCATAACTCGCACTCGGCTCAGACGACCAAGTCAAGCTGACGGAACTACCCGCGATATTCGGTGTGATCCCGGTAATAGCCAGAGGCTGAGGCCCGAGATTATAGACTGATCCAATGCTTGCCCCAGCGGCGAGACTTTGGATGTGCGCAACAGGCATCGGACCCGATAGGATTGCAAAGTCATCCAGCTGCCCAGTCATGTTATTGGCACCATTTTGGGTTGATCCGATCACTAAGTCTCCAGTGAGGGACAATGCGTTACTCGTAGCAGCTGCCCCTACCCAATTGCCTAAACGGCTACCATCGACAAAGAGTTCAACAGTTCCATCAGTGTATTTCTGAATGACAAAGTGCTGCCATTGGTCGGGAATCGTTGGGTCCGCTACCGTTCTTCTGAAGTTCATCAAATCAACATAGAAGAGAGCATTATTCCACGGCGCATGAGACTGAAGTCCACGTCCACCACCAGTATTAGCGGCAGAGAAGGCAGCTGAAGCGATCCCAGCACCGGTGCGGTTTTGCCACCAAGAGATAGCCACCGTATTATTCGTATCCAGAATCGAGAAATGATCGCCAGCAAGAACTGTCGCATTTGATCCAGCACCAGCGGTCGTTCCCAGATCTAGAGACTGATCTCCAGTTTCCCCTGAAAACCCGCCAGCATCGGCAGACAAGACTGCAGGTCCGACAAGCGCCGCATCAGGAGCATCTTCAACACGGCTTAAAGAATCTCCATTGAAGTCGTAGTATAAGACAACCTCTGGAATATTAATCGCCCAGCTATTAGGGTCCGTTGGATCAGAGCCAAAGGCTATTTCCGCATCATCTGTATAGGTGTCCGCATCAGTATCGGTGAGAAGTGGACTGGTTCCAGTCTGGTTCGCATCGACAAACGCAAGATCAGGATTTTCCACACCATCAAGCAAGGTATCTCCATCGGTATCGGCAAGGAACGGATCGGTTCCCGTATCGGTGGCACTGACCCAGACCCCGGTGTCTGTCTCTACCCCATCGAGGTAGAGGTCATCATCGGTATCACTGTCATTGGGAATGGTCCCAAGGTTAAACTCTTCAAGGTTTGTCAGACCATCAACATCCAAGTCATCACCCGCATCATTGACGCTGGGGTTCAGCCCATAAAGTGACTCATATGAATCAGGCATCCCATCAGCATCCGCATCAGCAAGAACAGCGTCCAGATTTCGTGGATCGGTTCCGTTTGCAAGAGCCAGGATTTGCGTCCTGTTGAGCGTATCTGCATAGAATGCAAAATCATCCACATGCCCTACGACATTCCGATTGAAGTCGTCTACGCCCAAAAGAATGGTGTGATGATTATTCTCAACCGCAGCATCAAGGTTCTCACCTTCAAGCGCTAAACTACCATTGATCCACACCTGCTTGGTGTCTTGATCTTTCACCAAGGTGATATGGTTCCACTGTTGCCAGTCGACTGGAGAAATCGGTGTGCCAGCAATGCGATTGGCAGAACCACCACCATGATCAAAGTAGATGTTTCCATCGGTAAACGGAAGGTGTGCCATAATTGCACGGTCAACTCCATACCTGCTAGCACCGACAGAAGAGGTCGCCGCAGTAGGCTCTCCGGCATCAAGCTTCTGCCAGAAGGAGATGGAGAACTGATCATTGATTGAGGCCAGGTTGAAGAACTCTCCCAACGCGACCGTCACCCCGGTGCCTGCGTTGGGCGCAGACCCCAAGTAGATCGCCTTATCCCCTGCTTGCTCGGTGTGTCCCAGTGCATCGGCAGTGTAGGTCGTCCCTGCATTCAATGTTCCAACGTAGTTATTGATCAAATCTGTCGTCTCGGCTGCGTTGGCGTCATTGTTGAAATCCCAGTATGCCAGAAGATCAACAGCATTTGGGTCGAGCGCAGGGACTGAAGTATCAACATTCGGATCGGTGCCTGAAATCAGGACTTCCGTGCCATCATTGATCCCGTCGCTATCACTGTCTGCAAGATTTGGATCGGTGCTATGGTCATTGACCTCTTCTGCATCAGTCAAGCTGTCGCTATCCGTATCAGCCACCAGTGGGTTTGTGGAATGGGTGTCAATCTCGGCACCATCAGTCAAGGTATCGTCATCGGTATCGTCATCCAAAGGATTGGTCCCATGAGTATCAACCTCGGCACCGTCCAAGAGGTTATCGTCGTCCGAGTCGTCGTCATTGAGATCAGTTCCCCGTTGAAATTCGCGAAGATTGGTCAGTCCATCGGAGTCAGGGTCTAACGCAGCATCAGATGGATCGTTACGATCCAATCCATTGGCATCCTCCCATGCATTGGACATCCCATCGCCATCCGCATCGGGTGGAAGTGATCGAAGCTGGAAGGCATTGAACTGTGCCTGGCCACCGTTGACGTTGGTCAGGACATCTCCAACGTTGTGTCCGGATCGGGTGGCGACAAAACTGAAGGTTTGGGTTCCGGTAGCATCGGCGACAAAGGTTCCGATGATGTAGTCGCCGACGAGATTCGGGCTAGTATTGTCATTGAACGGACGGTTGGTGAGGCTGGCAACGGCTGCAATCTGGTCTATCCCGATGAGATTGTTCACCCCGTCAGAAAAGCCCATTTCCCACTCCTCGTCGCGGATTCCGGCGCCGCCGCCTCCCCGGGCGTCGTTGATGAGAATTTGCATTTCATACTCCTGACCTTCGGTGAGCCCAGTCAAGGTCATTGAGGTGCCTGCATAAACAGCGCTGTTGAGTAGATTGGAGATTGAATCGATACCGTCAAATTCGCCATCTCCGAAAGTTGTTGGACCAGCATGGTTGCCAAAGTCTGCACTTACGCCGACTCCCCCCACTCCGGTGATTCCGGTGTTGATGTCCCCAAAGGTGACAGCGGTGAAGGTGACGCCATTCGCGGTAGAGGTGACAGCGGTAGTTCCTCCGTTGAATCCTGCAATGAAGCTTCCATTGGTGCTGATGAAGGCCTCGTTGTTTCCTCCAGCGAACATATCAACCGATGGTTGCCATGTAATTTCAGCTGCTGGCAGGAGCGAACTCAAGCCAATCAGCAATCCGACTGATTTTTCTAATTTTTTGCGCATACGATTATATTGTATTGATGTGTGTTAACGAGGAAAGGGTTAGGGAGTCTAATTTTTTGATTAAGAGACTCAAGGTTGAAAATGGTTTTCTAGAATGCTTAAAAGCGAACATGAAGTCGCAGAAATTCCGTAGACGCTGCCGAAAGCGGGCTCGTAAGACGATACGTTGTCGGAGAAACCTGCACCGTCTCAACGTCCACCCAGTTGATTAAATCCTGAGACTGCTGAACTTGGTAAATAAGATCATTGGCAAGGCCGTTTTCACCGTAGGAAAGAGTCAAGTAGCTCTCCCCGCCCTCACTCGTAAGAGCTGCCCGTGGAGAAGCCTCGATACTGGAAACAAATGGCGAAGTGCCCAAGGCATACTCGAGAAGATTGCTCAGCCCGTCGCTATCCGCGTCAGCTTCCCCATCAGTGATCCCAAGCTGTGCCTTCCAGAATCCATAGCTCGACTGCGTCGTATCCGCCACTCCCGGTGAACCTCCAATCAACGCATTCGCCGTCCAATGCCCCGGCACATCCAAACTTGCTCCCGCATCGGCAAGCACCATCGAATATCCTTCACCATCCGCCAACGTTGGCCAGTCCGGCACATCATTGTAAAGCACCCCAAAGAGCACTCCTTCGCCCACCCGAGAAAGCGTCAACTGCTCCCCGTCATTACTCAGACTTCCCGAATATTCCCTCGCGGTCGCCACCGCTCCATACCTCGCCTCAAAGGCCTCAGCATTGCTCACCAGAACCATCCGCTCACCCGGAGCCAGCAGGGTGTCATCGTCAAAGCTAAAGGTCACCCCTTCCGAAAAATAGACCCCCGTCAAATCAACGGTCTTCGTTCCCTTATTCAATAACTCAAGAAATTCAAACTCATCCCTATCCGTCGAGATCGCCTGCTCCGCCGCCGTGCTCGGCTCGGCCGGGTGATAATGAATCTCTGAAATCGTCAGATTAGCCGCACTCGCCGGCTCGGAATCGATACTGAAAAAGGCAGAGCTCAACGCGCTCCACTCCCCATTCGTGGAATTATATGCCCGCGCCTTCAGAGTCCCCGGCCCACCGAGCATGACCAAATCACTGAGGTTATCCCCCTGATTCATGTCAACATCCCCTCGCAAAGAGAGGCTAAAGCTCATGTCCGAGCTCCCTGCAGACTGATTGTGCACCTCCACCGCAATGGTATTCACCCCGTTCACGAATCGAGAAGAAGGCACCTCGAACGGCTCAAACGCCGACTCGCTCGGAGTTGCTCCACTCGCATAGGTATCAAAGGTCGCTCCTGCTGGCAGGGTCGCCGTCCGTGCAACCTCCACCCCATTTACATAAACTGCCGCTCCATCATCATACTTGAGGCCTAGGAGGAAATGCGAAAATCTCTCAGGGTCAATCACCATGAATTCCCGGCGAAAATACGTCGTCGCATTCCGCTGGAACCCCAACTGGGCCGGATTCAAATCCACAAAATCAACCTCCGTCGCCTCATCTCCCTCACCGTAACCCAACTCCGAGGGACCAGCTTCCCATGATCCATCATCAAAGCCCACTTCACGCCAAGCTGTCCCTTGATCACTCGCATCATCGAGATACTTCCACTCGTCACCCACTACAATAAAGTCCTGCGGCACTGTAACCCCCTGAAAGGTCGCCGACGTTGCCGCCGGATTCACCGCCCCACCCACCAATCGCGGATCGCTCCCATCCAAGGTGAAATAGATCTCTGAAGCATTCGTCCTCATCGTCACGCCCCCTCCCGTTGGCAGTGATCCTCCATACTGAGAGAATGCCGGAGCATTCAAATCAGGATACATTCCGGCGGTGCGCAATGCGTCAAGACGACTGGATGTTAGAGTCGAAAAACGATTCATCACACTCCCGTGATAGGCGAGGTATTGCTCTGGAGTTCGGTTGACCCTCGATTGGGTCGGAGTGGTGACATTACGCCAGCGCGCAACCTCAGCAATGTAGCTCAACTCAGTTTCATCCACCCGGCTTTGGAGACGAGCGATGTTCCTCTCCGGAGTGAGCGCGCCGCCGTTGAAGAAGCGCTGATGGATCCGGTCAGCAAGCAAGGTCATGAACTCAGGATCAGCCTCATTGCGGAATGTCGTCATTGCGTCCAGCGGGCCGTTATGAGTGACGTTATGGTTTCCGTCAGGTGCTCGGAGGTAGCCATCTGCGTCCTTAACAAAGAATTTGAAACCAACCCCATTTTCGACTGAGCCAGCTGCCCGAAATTCGCTCTCAGAATTCCCCATCGTCCATAGCAGCATGAAGTCGATGAGGTTCGGCACA
Source organism: Akkermansiaceae bacterium (assembly GCA_039769075.1). Lineage (GTDB taxonomy): Bacteria > Verrucomicrobiota > Verrucomicrobiia > Verrucomicrobiales > Akkermansiaceae > SW10. The sequence continues at coordinate 54,573 of JBDMZE010000005.1, forward strand.
TCGAGCATATCTTTCACCGCACTATAAGGATTAGGGCCACTGAGGAGATTACGCATCGTCGTCCAGTCGTTCAGGTCGCCATCCTGGAGTTCTTGAAGAGCGGGTGCTCCGAATTGTTTACCCGAATTGTTCGTATTGAGGGTGTCGAACTCCTCTTCCTTGCCAAGCAGATAGTCGGCTGCCATCGCCGCATCCCAGCGCTCCCTCAGGTGATACTGGCCGCGATAGAGGCCGTTAAAGTAGATGTGAACAAAACGACCGTGAGCAGACAAATTTTCCATCTCCAGCATCGTGTCATCAGTAAACCGATTCGAAAGATAGGCACCACGGTGGATCATATCGTGGTTGCCAGCGCGGATATCAAGACTGTCAAAATCACCCGTTGGCGGAATCGTGTATTCCCGATCGTCAAACAAGGGGAATGCGAGACGGCTTGGGCCATAGGCAGAGCGGAAATGGAGGCGGAAACTGCGCTTGTGAAAATCAGTCACATAAGAACCAAAGCGGGCGGCTCCAGCGTCGACCTGCTTCGCGCCATCTTCAAAATTGATAAACTCCACTGAGACCGGGACTTCATCATAATCGATATTTGAATCATCGAAGGTTAAAGAGATGGTCGGAATCGAGCTGAGAGCATCGACCATCTGCGGACCGTAGACCGCGTCTTGAGTAATCGTGGTGCTCATCGTCGGCTGCGTCACCACATCCTCCGGGAAAAGATAAGTGTGCGTATCGACATTCGTGGAGCGGTAACCCGAGCGATAAGCGATCGCTCTCACAACTGAGGTTCCACTGACCGAAAGAGGACCCGTGTAGACCGTTCCCGTCGTCTCGCTGGGAGCTGATCCATTCGTCGTGTAGCGAATCGTCGCTCCAGACGTGGCCGAGTTGATCGTCAGATCAAAACCACTCTCATACAGCCCCCGATCGACGCTAAACTTCGTGTCTGCGACGATTCCATCCCACCGGGCTCCATTTACCTCTCCGGGAGTCGGCACTGGAAAAAATCCCACCTGCAACATATTCGTAGCGATTCCATAGGAAGTATCGGCAATTTGCGCGGGATATTCTGAAAACACATTTGCGATGGTCAGCCCATCTGGTTCCACCAAGGCTAAGTAGCCACCAGCCGATGACTGGAGCTTAAAATTCGTGTGCAGCTCTTCGGCCACATCCACCCGATTTTTTCCCGAAGCAAAGACAACAAGCCGCTCCCCTAGGGCAACCTCCACCGCCGGAAGAACCCACTTTTGTAAATTCTCCGGATCATCCGTCAAATACCAACCTCCAAGATCTCCAGACACCCCGCTGGTATTCCAGATCTCAATCCAATCCGAGCTTTGCCCATCCTCGTCCAAGAGACTCTCATCGTTCTTTGCCACAAACTCCGAGATCAAAGCCTCCGTGAGCGTCTCGGCATTTAAAAAGCCGATGCAGGCAAGAGCCGCCCCCCACACGGGGAATTGCGGTAGGAAAGAAGAAGCAATTTTCATTCTGAGCGTGTGATGGTGGTGCGGCCCGACGATCCCCAAAGCTCCCCAAAAGGTGGGAATATGAGAAATGGATGAGTCGGATTCATAAGCTACCGCCTTTTTTTTCATAATCAAAAGAGAAATTTCCCATTCGGCGACTGCTTGATCAAGCAACCACCCCAGAAGCTCCTCCCTTGCCCATTTATCATAAAATGGCACAATCCCCCCGTGCCCGAATTCACTCATCTCGACGACTCGAACCAGCCTCGCATGGTCGATGTCTCCGGCAAAACAGCCACCGTCCGCACCGCCGCCGCCACTTGTCTCGTTAAGTTGGGTTCGGATCTTGTAGGGCAGATGGAAAATGGCGAGTTACAGAATAAAAAAGGCCCCGTCCTCCACACTGCGATTCTTGCAGGCATCATGGGCGCTAAGAAGACCTCCGAGCTCATCCCCCTCTGCCACCCCCTCCCGCTTGATTCAGTAAAAGTCACCATCGACCCACACGATTCCGAGACCCTTCTCATCTCCGCCACTGCCCGCACTACCGGAAAGACCGGAGTCGAGATGGAAGCCCTCACCGCCGCCTCCACCGCTGCGCTCACTCTTTACGACATGTGCAAATCCGCGAACCCCGCCATCGTCATCAGCGACCTCAAACTCGCCACCAAAACCGGTGGAAAGTCGGATTACAGGCTCCAGTAGTCAGTCTTAAAAAATCCCATCCATCCTGTTCATTTGCCGCTGGTTATCTCCACAGAGTTCCGGTTGCGGTTAAAATTCCCCCCAACTATGAAAGCCCTTATCCTCACCGGCGGAAAATCATCCCGCATGGGCCAAGACAAAGCCGCCCTAGAAATCGGCGGTCAGTCCCTCCTCAACCGAGCCATCGTCCACCTAAAAGACTTCGCGCAAGAAATCCACCTCTCCATCGCTCATGATGCTTCCCCTTCAGAGTTCGATGTTCAACGTTCAGAGTTCGACGTTCATCTCCTCCCCGATCTTGAGCCTTCCCCCGGCCCCCTAGGCGGCCTCCAAGCGGCCTTCCACCATGACCCCGAATCCTCTTGGCTGGTCTTTGCCATCGACCTCCCGTGCATTGGGAAAAGTGAGCTCACCCAGCTCATCGAGTCCCATGATTCATCGAAGGACGTCACCTGTTTCCTCAACCCCCTCGATAATCACCCCGAGCCCCTCTGCGCGCTCTATTCGCCCAGCGCCGGACCCAAGCTCCAAGCCGTCATCGATGTAAATCAGCGCTGCGCCCGCCGGTTTCTCCGCTCGCTTGACCGCACCGACCTTATCCCCGCGGACCCCCAAGCTCTCCTCAATCTCAACCGACCCGAGCACATTAAGGAACTCGATCACCTCCACCGCTTTGGTCCTGTCGAAAAGAAAGTTACGGTAGAATACTTCGCCAAGCTCTCTCAAGAAGCTGGAACAAACTCTGAAATAATCCGTACTTCCGCAGCCACCCTCACCGGCCTTTGGGAGGAAGTGCGCCTCCGCCATCACTTCACGCTCGACCTCCCGCACATCAAGCCCGCGATCAATAACGAGTTTGCGGACTGGAAAACCCCACTCACAGAATCCGACACCGTCGCCTTCATGCCTCCCTTTGCTGGTGGTTAACAAAGGGGGCGAGACGCCCCACTCCTTTCCCATGTTCTCAATTCAATCCACCGCTCTCGACCTTACTGCTCTCCGCGCAGATTTCGCTGACCCCTCCTGCGGCGCCGTCGTCGCCTTCGAGGGCCTCGTGCGGAACCACCACGAGGGCCGCGATGTCACCCAGCTTCACTACGAGGCCCATCCCATCTTGGCTGATCAAGAAGGAAAAAAAATCCTCGCCGAAACCCTCGAAAAATTCCCCATCACCCACGCCCTTGCCGTCCACCGCGTCGGCACCCTAGCGATCGGTGAGCCTGCCGTCATCACCCTTACCGCCAGCTCCCACCGGGAAGCGGCCTACGAAGCGAACCGCTATCTCATCGATGAGATCAAATCCCGCGTCCCTATTTGGAAACAAGAGACCTACGCCAGCGGAGAAGTCGAGTGGACCAGCCCCTGCCCGAATTGCGGGCCCAAGCACTGATTCACGATGGGAGAAATCCTGGTCAGAAAATGGCAGCCGGGCGATGACCTCTCCGCGATCACCGCGCTGCTTCATCGGGCTTATGCCGAACTCGCAGAGATGGGTTTCCGCTACACTGCCACTTGGCAGGATGACGAAAAGACGCTCCAGCGGCTCAGCCGTGGCATGGCTTTCTATCAAAAGCGTGGCTTCTCGATTGTTTCCAAAGCCGATTGGAAGAGCACTAATTATGAAAGCGTGATGATGAATCTCGCTTTCGGTGATCCCAAGCTCAGGTGAAAGAAAAAGCCCGCTCCAGTGATGGAGCGGGCTTCGCTTTTTAAGATGTAGGAGAATCTTTCGAGCCTACTTCGCGAACATCGCGTGATCCTTATCGCCGCTCGAGAGGACGTAGGCGATGAGGTCCAGGATGTCGGTGTCCTCGAGGGTGTTCAGGAGGCCGGGAGGCATCATGGAGATCTTCGAGGGCTCGACTGATTTGAGATCCTTAGTATCGATATTGGTCATTTCACCAGGAGCGAAGAGGTCGGTGATGACCATGTAGGTATCGCCTTTGAGGTTTCCAATCCGACCGATGACGACGGAGCCGTCTTTCTTGGTGAAGACCATGGAGCCATATTGGTCGCTGATCTCTTTTCCTGGATCGACGATTTGCTCGAGGAAGTCGTGCGGGCTGAACTTACCGGCGGCGCTGGTGAGGTCTGGACCGATCGCTCCACCTTCCTGACCGAAGCGGTGGCAGGCGTAGCAGCTGGCAGCTCCGAAGACTTCGCGGCCGTTCTTAAAGTTCCGCTCGCCTTCGAGTCCGATGGTGAGAAGGGGCTTAAGGTCTTCCATGGTCCAGTTCTTCACAAAGCCGCGGGGCTTGGCGGTGAACATGGGGCCTTTGGTCTCGGGCTTGGCTTCGAGGATGGGCTTGAGGGTCGCCTTTTGTTCAGCGGAAAGGTGGGAGACAGCGGCCTCTTTGATTTCCTTAATGAAGGCACCGAATCCGGCTCCCCCTTTGTAATTAGCTGCACGGACGAACCACTGAAAGTAGCGCTCGCGGAGCGGAAGGGTCCAACCTTTTTGGTAGTGACGAAGGACACCTGCCATGGCGATCTGCTCTTCCTGAGTCGGTCCTTTTTCCATGAGCTCCACCGCGCGTGGAGTCACGTTGTCGGCTTGGAGGAATACGAGCAGCGTGGAGAGCTCGATGTTCTCAGCGCGGGTGTCGGCTGGGAAGGAGGAGTCGACTTGTGCGATGACTTGCTTCGTCTGAGCCTCGTTTGGTGACCCAAGGCGCTTAAAGACGAGGGTGTAAGCGCGGAGGAGATCGAAGCGGCTCTGAAGAGAGAGCGCTTTGAAGTCGAGTTCAAGAAGCGCGGCGGTCGCCGCAGTTTGGTGACTCTTATCTCCTACGCGAGCGAGGGAGATGATTCCGGCGAGGAGGGCCTGCGGGTTCTTTTCGGCAACTGCGCGCTCGGCCCACTGGGCGACAGGCTGATGCTCAAGAGCGGTGCGTGCGGCGAAGCGGAGGGCGCGGTCAGCGCTGGAGAGGTGCGGCCAAGCGAGATCGATCGCGGCTTTGTCCTGCTTCAGGTGATAGGCTTCGAGTGCGTGGCGCGTGGCGCGGGCTTCTCCACCTTCGTGTTTTCCATCGACCCGAGCGGTGCTTTCAGCCCCGGTGTAGGTGACGCGATAGAGGCCTGACTGGACCCGGCGACCGCCAACGGCGAAGTAGAGTGCGCCATCATCGCCGACGGTGAGGTCGGTGAGTGGGAGAGGCTGTCCGGCGATGAATTCCTCAAAGTCCGCTTTGTAGCTGGAGCCATCTGGCTTGAGGTGAACGGCGTAGAGCTTGCCGTAGGACCAGTCTGCGATGAAGAAGGCTTTCTGATACTTGGCGGGGAATTTTGCACCCGTGCCAAAGACGACACCTGTCGGTGAGCCGGGGCCGATGTCGACGACGGAGCCGAAGCTATCGCTGTAGTAGTCAGGCCATTTGACGGAGCCATTGCGCCAGCCGAATTCGGCTCCGCTGATGACGTGGTTCACACGAGTAGGCCGATACCAAGGGGTGTTGAGGTCCCACTCCATGTCGGCATCGTAGGTGAACATCTCGCCATCGGCATTGAAGTCGATGTCGTATTGGTTCCGGAATCCAGTGGAGACGACTTCCCAATTTTTACCATCGGGATCGGTCTTGCAGACCCAGCCGCGGGGAGCGACGGAGCCCTTCATGAAGCCGCGGCCGTAAATGCGTGGGAGGAGGTTGTCCTCACCCCAGATTTCAGGGACTCGGCTGGTCTGGTATTCGGGAAGTTCGGTTTGGTTACCGCTGATGACGTAGAGTGATTTGCCATCGGGGCCGGGGATGACGGCGTGGGGGCCGTGCTCGCCGCCGTTCTCTTGGAACTTCTTGAGAAGTTCGACTTTGTCATACTTGTCATCACCATCGGTGTCACGGACGCGGTAGAGACCACGACCTTTGTGAGCCTTGTCATTGACGACGACATAGAGGGAGTCGAAGGCGTAGCACATTCCCCAGGCGTGGCCGATATCGAGGTCGATTTTTTCAATATCGGAATCTTTTAAAGTCTCTCCCGGAGCGGGGGTGGCGAAGCGGTAGAGCGCGCCGTATTGATCGCCAGCGATGAGGCGGCCTTTGTCGTCCTTACACATGACGACCCAGGAGCCGAGCTCGGCTTTCGGGACGGAGTAAAGGCGCTCGACCTTGAAGCCTTCTTTGACAGTGAGGCGGTCAGGGGCAGTGACGGTAGGCTCTTGCGCGAGCGCTACTGAGCCGATGAGGGTGAGAAATAGGGTGAGGGATTTCATTTATTGAGCTGCTTTTTTAAGTTGGTTGAAACGACTACGCATCTCGGCGAGTTGAAGTTTCTGTTTGGGATCTTTTGAGAGGTCTTTTTCTTCGTGAGGGTCAGTTTTGATATCGAAGA
>JBDMZE010000006.1:0-90527 GCA_039769075.1 Akkermansiaceae bacterium
AAATCACTTTACGATCTTCCGCGCAGAGGCGGTGGTATTTTTCGTTCATAGTCAGTTTGTGGAAAAACCAGACTAGAAAAATCCCCGCCTCTGTAACTCTAACATTTATTCGCTAGCTCTCTGAAACCGCCCTTCCCGATAAACTTTCCCTGACGGAATTTTGAGTTCTGCAAACTTTTCTCCTTCCGCATTCGTGCGAACTTTCGCGATGTATTTCTTACGATATTCATCGAACTCTTTCTGTAGGTCCTCAATCGTCTTCTCTAGCTCTTCGTTTTTTTAAAGTCTTTCAGCTCTATTCTGGAGCGATCCACGCTCCCTCTGAGAACCTTGTTTTCTATCTCGAGTTCGGGGGACTCTTCCCCCTCTAGCTTTTCCTCACTCTGCTCTTAATGCGAACTATCGGCATCAACTTTATCGCGCTGAATCTCCTAAAGCTGCGCCTGAAGCTGTGCCATGGCTTCAGCTTGTTCATCGTTCTTCTGATCGCATGACGACAAAGGAGCAGCGATCAAGAGAGGGAGAAAATATCTTTTCTGCATGTGGGACTAAGAGAACAAACGTTGAAAATTTTGACAATAAAAAGCGAATCGCCATGAGTGACAAACTGTGCTTTGGTATGGAGTCGCAGACGCTTCTGCCCATTTATTATGAAATCTACCCAGCTCCTCCTGAGCGGTCTTGCAGGCCTCGCCCTGTCTCTGACTGCTTGTAAGTCCGAGTCGACTACTGACGTCGCTCCCTCCTCCGATTCCGCACCTACCGCCGATTCCGGTGAAATGCAGACTGTCTCACTGAATGTCTCAGGCATGACATGAGGCGTCGGTTGTGTTAAGCAAGTGCAGGCTGCACTTGTGAAAGTTGATGGAGTCTCTTCCGCAAACGTCTCGATGCCCGGCTCAGCCGAGGTCAAAGGGTCCGCCTCTTCTGATGATCTCGTGGCTGCCGTCAATGGCATCCCCGGAGGTAAATTCAGCGCTACCGCGAAGTAGAACCACCCTTTCGTTTAAAAACAGCGCCCTTTTCCCTGCGGAATCGGGCGTTTTTTCTGTCTCCAAGCGGTTCTTGCTTCTCGCGGCTAACTAGTCTAATCCCCCCGCAGTCATGCCAGTCGCGACCCCAGAACAATACAAGCAGATGCTCGATGCCGCCCAAAAGGGAGGCTACGCATACCCCGCCATCAACATCACTTCCCTGACCACCGCAAGCGGGGCGCTCAAGGCATTCGCCGAAGCTAAGTCCGATGGCATCATCCAGGTCTCAACCGGTGGTGGCCAGTTCGCTTCCGGAACTTCCGTCAATGACGCCGCCTTTGGTGCCATCGTCCTCGCTGAGGCCGTCCACACTCTTGCTGAGAAATACGACATCCTCGTAGGCCTCCACACCGACCACTGCCACCCTGATAAGGTTGACTCTTTCCTCCGCCCTCTCCTCGACGCTTCTCGTAAGCGCATCGCAGAAGGCAAAGGCCCTCTTTTTCAATCCCACATGTTCGATGGCTCCGTCGTAGAACTCGATGAGAACATGAAGATCTCCGTAGAACTCCTCAAGGAGTGCGTCGAACTCGACATCATCCTCGAAATCGAAGCCGGCTGTGTCGGTGGAGAAGAGGACGGTCACGATACTTCCGGCCTACCCGCCGAGAAGCTCTACACCTCTCCCGAGGACATGATGCAGGTCTACGAAACCCTCAACCCGATCGGCCGCTTTATGTTCGCGGCTACCTTCGGTAACGTGCACGGCGCTTACAAGCCCGGCTCAGTGAAGCTTAAGCCAACCATCCTCCGTGACGGACAAAAAGTCGTCACTGATAAGTATGGCCCTGAAGCTGAAATGGACCTCGTCTTCCACGGGGGTTCCGGAACTTCTTCCGACGACCTTCAGGAGACTCTCGACTACGGTGTCGTAAAAATGAATATCGATACCGATACTCAATATGCCTTCTCCCGCCCCATCGTCACTCACATGGCTGAGAACATCGAGGGGATGCTTAAGATCGACGGTGAAGTCGGTAACAAGAAGTGCTACGATCCCCGCAGCTACCTCAAGAAAGCCGAGCAGTCACTCTGTGACCGCATGAAGCAAGCTTGCGACGAGCTCCGCTCCACCGGAAACACGATCTACAAAGCCTAAGCGGCTTTTAAAATTCTAACAAAGGCCCGCCTTGATTGGCGGGCCTTTCTTTTAACTCATGTCAGAAACCAAGACCACCGCCGGCCAGCAGGATAACCCGCTTGCGAATATCATCCTGAACGTCCTCGCCCCCGTGCTCGTCCTGAGCTACTGCAGTAAGGACGGAAATAGCTTGTGGCATCTTGGACCGCACAAGGCGATGATGCTGGCTCTAGCCATCCCAATCGCTTACGGAATCTGGCACTTCATTCAGCACAAAAAGCTGAATATTTTCTCAGCAGTCGGTATTGGTAACGTGCTCTTGACGGGTCTAATTTCCATCTACCTTTATTCCTCAGAAGATCCAGCGGTTCGCCAGAATGCGCCCCTTCTTTTCGGGATTAAAGAGGCCATCCAGCCGCTCATTCTCGGCTCGCTCTTCTTGCTCACCGCAAAAAGTGCCTCCCCTCTTTTTAACACCTTCATCTACAACGAAGGTATCTTTGACCAATCCCGCATCAACAAAGCGGTGAAGAAAAATGAAAAAGTCGAGGAACTCGCGCAGCTCCTCTGGTCCTCTACTAAACTCTTCTTCGGCTCCTTCTGCCTCTCCGCGGTCATGAACCTCTGCTTGGCCTACTACTTCCTCGGCGATCTTGACCCTACTGCTGAGAACTGGAAGGAACTCTACAATTCAGACGTCGCAAAAATCACAGGCTGGGGCTTTGGTGTTATTGGAGTTCCACTTCTCGTCGTCGGTGGATTTATCCTCGCCCGCATGGTGAAGGGATTGAAGTCGCTCACTGGACTTGAGACGGAGAAGATTCTTCAGGCACGCTAGTCTCTCAACACTTTACTGATGTCCACACCACCGCCTATCCCGCCGAGACAGCCTCAAGAGGCAACTCAGCAATATCAAGCCCCCCCATGGGGCAGGACGCCGGGATGCGCCTTCTTTTACCTGTAGGCCGCTCCGGGTGGGCAATTGCGGCAGGCTACCTCGGGTTATTTGCGCTCGTGATCTTTCCTGCTCCCCTAGCTCTGATTGTTTCAATCATCGCGATCCGGGATATTAATAAAAGCACTCTCCAAGGTCCTCTTAAACACGGGATGGGCCGTGCGCTCTTTGGCTTGGTCACTGGAGTCATTGGCACCGCGATCTTCTGTCTTTTTCTCTTCGCGAGGTAGGAGCGATGCCTTCTTAGCTCACCAGCTCGTAGACGACGGGCTGACCTGAAGCCTGTTCTTCAGAAATGGTGACCGCTTTTCTGATCTTCGCCTGCGCGAGAGCAAAGTCGTCTTCGCTCTGAGCATGGACTTGCGCCAAAAGATCACCCTTTTCGATCCGCTGACCGAGTTCAGCAATCCCAGAGAGTCCCACCGAATAGTCAATCGCATTTTCCGCTCTTGTTCTGCCTCCGCCGAGTTCGAGCACGGTAATGCCCAGCTCTCTGGTATCGATCTTCTGGACCCAGCCATCGTGAGTGCCGGTGACATCTCTACGAATCGGGGCGACAGGAAGATACTCCGAGGGACGCTCTACCAGGTCAGAAGGCCCACCAAGTCCGGCTACCATTTTAGAAAAGACTTCCGCCGCTTTTCCAGTATCGAGAGCTGATTTGAGATTTCGTTTTGCTTCATCACGATCTGCGGCAAGCCCTCCAAGTACGAGAAGCTCTGCGGAGAGACTCATCACGACGGTCTCAAGGCGAGAGCGCTCCCCTTCTCCGCGAAGGAAGGAAATCGCATCCGCGACCTCCAAGGCATTTCCGGCACTGCCAGCGAGAGGCTCATTCATATCGGTGACGAGCGCGCTGGTTTTCACCCCCGCTCCATTTGCCACGCCCACGATGCTTTCCGCGAGCGCGAGGGCATCGGCATATTCCTTCATGAAGGCTCCGCTTCCCGTTTTCACATCCATGACGAGAGCATCGAGTCCTGCGGCCAGTTTCTTCGATAAAATAGAAGCGGTGATGAGATCGATCGACTCCACCGTGGCGGTGATATCCCGCGTGGCATAAAAGCGCTTATCCGCCGGAGCAAGATCGCCAGTCTGCCCAATGATGGCGACACCGCAGCCTTTCACGACCTCACGGAACTGGGTGTTGTTCGGCATCGTGGTGTAGCCAGGGATGCTATCGAGCTTATCAAGAGTCCCTCCGGTATGACCAAGCCCACGCCCCGAAATCATGGGCACGTAGCCACCGCAAGCAGCCACCAGAGGCCCCAGCATCAGCGAAACATTGTCCCCCACTCCGCCGGTCGAGTGCTTATCGATGATCGGGCCATCCATGCCCGGCCAGCTCAGGACCTCGCCTGAGTCGCGCATCCCTTCCGTGAGAGTGACGCGTTCAGGAAGCGTCATCCCTTTAAAATATACCGCCATCGCAAAGGCCGCGATCTGGCCTTCCGAAATCGATCCATCGCCGATGCCCTTTGAGAAAAAGAGGATTTCTTCGGTCGAGAGGACCTCACCGTCTCGTTTCCGCCTGATGATTTCCTGTGGGAGCATGCGCTCAGCTTCTGGCATTCGCCCAGAAATCTCAATCGGAAAGCGCTAACTCAAGAACTTCTCGCTCACCATCTTCCACAATTCTCCGCCGAGAAAAATGCCTACGATTCCCGCAATCCCCGCCCAAACCGGAGGCGCGGGAAGAGGTAATTTGAGAGCAGAGAAGATGAGGCCTACGATAGCGCCCGTTCCGAGGGCAGCGAAAATTGTCGTCATAGCGAGACCTTCACATTTCATGAGAAGCATCTCAAACTGAATTTCTTTCGCTCTTCCCTGAAAGGTGCTACCTTTGCTAATCTTTGGTTACAAACATGAAAGTATTCCTTCTTGTCCTCTTCCCCCTCACTGTTTCAGCAGACCTCGTCATTACGGAGGCGATGCCCAACAGCCGCCACATAAATTCTTCTATCGATGGTGACTGGTGGGAACTGACGAACAATGGTGCGACCGCAATGAGTATCGGCGGTTACAGCTGGGATGATTCAAGCAATCTCCCAGGGTCACACACCTTCCCTGCTTATAATATTACGGCAGGCGAATCGGTCATCATCCTCGACGAGCCCTCAGCAGCCTCCATCGCGCCCTTCCGCGCAGCTTGGGGACTTCCGTCTACCGTTAAGATTTTCACCGAGGCGGATTTCGGAAGCTTTTCGGGACTCGGAGGGAGTGGGGACACCGTCAACTTCTACCTCCCGGGCGGCGGCCTGGCAGATTCCCTGACTTTTAGCGTAGCAACTCCGGGCTCGTCCTTTGCTGACTTCAGCAATGGCTCCCCCGTTCCTGGAAACGTAAGCGAGGAAGGGCTCTACGGCGCAGATAAGAGCAATCAAAGTCCCAGCGACATTGGCTCGCCAGGGGCAGCGGCGGCAGTCCCAGGCGCAGTCGCTCCGGAATACTTCGCCCCCTTTGAGATCTACTGGCCGGTGGGACGGAATCTGAACACCTCTGAGTTTCGCGCCATCGCAGTCGACCCTAACCCCGCCGACACCGTCTCGGTGACCGTTATCTCAAAACCTACGTGGCTCACTCTCAACGATCTTGGAAACGGCGTCACCCAACTCTCGGGAACACCCACCGTTGCTGAGATCGGCCCACACACATTCGAGCTGGAAGCAGCCGATGACTCTGGAGTGACAGACCCCAGCAGACAGGTATTCACCCTCAATATTCTTCCTGAACTCAGCCCCATCATTCTCAATGAATACAATGCGGTAGGCCCAGACATCTTCCTCGATGGGGCAGCTGAAGGCGCAGCGGGAGCTCCGTCCGATGCCTTCTTCGGTCAAGTGGCCGGAAATGGCGGCGAGTGGCTTGAGTTCGTGATCTTTGGCGATGGCACCGGTCCTACGATGGATATGCGCGGAGGGAGCATCGAAATCATCAGCGATGATAGCACCCGAATCTTGAAGCTCAGCGATAGCGTCGCACTCTCGGAGATTCCGATCGGCACGATCCTCACTTTCAGCGAAACGGTGCCGACCGAAATGGCCATCAATATCGACTTTAAAACTACAGGCTATTCCTGGAGCAACATCTGGATGTATGACCCGATCTTGATCGACCAAGCAGCGAGCACGCATCCTGCCATCCCCGCGATCGGCTCTAACAACACGCGCGTCCTTGTGCGCGATCCAGCTGGAGAACTCATTTACGGACCGAGCGGAGAATCTGTTGGGGCGACGGACTCGAATGCCAACGGCATCCCCGATTCTCTCATCGCCGTGAACGACACCGAGGTTTATAAACTCGAACAGAATCCTACGAACAACGTCGATCCCCTCTTCGGGCTCTACGATGACGGTGCGACCTCGACCTTCGGTAAGCCAAACAAGTGGAGTAATGAGACAATGACTCAGTCCTTTGCTCCCTTCATCCCCACCAATGCGCCACCCTATTTCAGTTCACTTCCGGGGGCTTACGCAACGGGTGGAAGCTATGATAGCGCCCTCAGCTATCTCGATCCCGAGTCTCAGAGCGTCACCATTACCTCAGAAGGACTTCCTGATTTCCTGACGATCGTGAATAGCGCGGGAACGGCGACCATTCAGAATAACCGTCCGCTCACCGTCGCCGATATCGGGACCTACGATATTGTCATCATCGCGGATGACGGCTCAGCCACTTTGAGCCGTAATTACCACCCCTTCCGTCTCACCGTGGTCGACCCCGCTCCAGCGATTCTTCTCAATGAATATAATGCGGTGAGCGATACCAAGTTCCTCAATGGTGGCACAGCGGGAGCCGATACCGATGGACTCCCAAATGCAAGCGACAACCACTTCGGCCGTATTGCTGGCAATGGTGGAGACTGGTTCGAGCTAGTCGTCATCGGAGATGGTGGAACTGGCACCACTGATCTACGCGGTTGGAAGATCGAGATCGGGAAGGCGAATGCTGCGATGACTCTCGTCCCAGAAAGCACGGTCACCTTTTCGCAAAATGAGAACTGGTCTGCGGTCCGAAACGGCACGATCCTCACCTTCACGAAAGCGAATACCGCAGCCGGTGGACTCAACACCGATCTGAATCGCGAAGATCGATTCGACACCGAGGGCTGGGGTTGGAGTAACGTCTACCTTGGCGACACGGGACTGTTGACCGGCGTCGATTTAGCCGCGGTGGATATCGATTCGAACAACGTCCAGCTCCGCATTTCAAATAGTGCTGACCAAGTGGTCTTTGGTCCAGTCGGTGAAGGCATCATTCCCGACCTCAACGTCGGCAGTGAGGAGATCTTCGAGCTCGAGGCAGACCCCAGCACAATGGTTGGGATCGCTGATAGCGCCAGTGGCACCACTACCCCCGGCTATGATGATTCTTCATCAAGCTCAACCTTTGGGGCACCTAATATCTTTCTCCCTGCCGGTATTGGTGAGGTTGATCGGGTTCAAGATTTTTCAGCTTACGTCTTTATTCCATCGACCTACGCGAGTTGGGCCAGTGACTTCGGCGGAGTCGCTGCCGATGATCCAGCAAATGACTTCGACAACGATGGCTGGAGCAACTTCCACGAATACCTTTTCGGAGGTATCCCTAACTCTGCTTCATCATTCCCGAGCCCTGTCATTGATGCCAGCACAGGCAGTGTCACCACGAATGTTCGAGTCGATGACCCGAACTACACTTTCACTGGTCAGCGCTGCGCCGACCTCGTCTCATGGGTTTCTACAGATCTCACGATTACCGATTCCCCTTCACCACTCGGTGCCAGCTTCAAGGCGCTCGTGGTAAGCTACGATGGACCAGAGCCAAAGCAGTTCTTCCGCGTGATCACGGAGTAGGTAAAGAGAGACGCGCCTGCTTTAAGCTTTCGTAAGCTGATCAGCAGCGCGCTTTTCCAAATCCTGAGCCGCTTTTTCCTCACCGAGCGACTTCAGCACATCGCTGTAGTTTGCCACAGTGATTTCGTAATCAGCCGCGCCTTCCGCGAGGTTTCCCTCGTAGGCTTTCAGCGCGCTATCAAAGTGGCGCTTGGCTGAATTGATCTCGTCACTTTTCACATAGACAAGTGCGAGATTCGCGTGGGACTGGGCGGTATCGAGGTGCTGCTCACCAAGAAGCTTGGTGCGAGACTCAAGAGCCATCATGTGCATCTCGCGCGCTTGCTCGGCGTAGTCTGCTTTGAAATAGAGGCCTCCGACGTTGTTACAAAAACTAGCGGTCTGCTCATGATCTTGCCCGAATTCCTCGTGCGAGATCCGGAGAGCTTTCAAGAAAAGAGTCTCGGCCTGATCAAAATTATCCTCAGCCTCATAAATGAAAGCCAGATTGTTGCTGAGGTCCGCCACATCTAAGAGTGCTGGAGGAATGAGGCGCTCGAAGCAGGCAATAGAGCGCTCGTAAAGCGACTTTGCTTCAATGGTCCGCTCTTCACTATCGTGGACGACAGCCAAGCTGGCACAGACGCGACCAATCGCCTCGTCGTTCCCGCGGTCAAACCCAAGAAGCCCAAGAGCCTCTTGGTAATCCGCAGTTGCCTCATCCATCTCGCCCTGTGAGCGATGGAGATCGGCTTTGACTTCGAGTGAGTGGGCCAGTTCATTTTTGCTATCGGCATCGGAACCCACGGTCGAGCGGGCTTTACCTACAGCGGTATCGGCGGCCTGGCGAGCCTGGTCCACCTTGCCATCATCATGCAAAGTATGCACTTGATCTTCAAGTAGGTGGAGAAAGTCGGCAGTTCCAGATTCCATTGTCAGGGAGGACATTTTTAGAATTAATAAAGATGTGAGACCTCATTAAGCAGTTTTATTTCAAAAGATCAAGACAGTGATCTCGGGAAGCTGGTAATTTCCCATAAGATTGTAACAGAGCTGATTGCGCTGAAGTCCCGAGACCCAAGAGCCGGGCAATTTCCTTTTCAAAATGGTAGAAGGCCTTTCGATCAGCGCCCTTTTCTCCCAGATAAGCCAACCCCCGCTGAAGAAGGTCAAACATCTCAGGAACAGGGTGGTCCAGCTCAAGCACCTGCTCAAGAAGCTGGCCAAAGTAAGCCGCGATCACCGCGTCACGGTAGCTTTTTCGCAAGCCTTGTCGAAAATCCACCACGCTGACCTCGCGTAGGGCGTGCAGCTCTGATCTGGAACTGCGGGTCCACTCCAGCTCAGCGTCGATAAAAAGGTCAATTCTTCCGGCAAAAGAACTCTTTGCGCGGCGCGCCCCTTTTGCGACCGTCTTGATCAGGCCCGCCTCCTCGGTGAGCCAGTGCACGATGAGGCTGGACTCAGTCAATTTGGTGAGTCGGATAATCGTTCCCCGCGCGTGCTCCATCTGGCGGAAGGGTCAGCCTCTTGCTGCCTCAATTCAATATTCAATTGACCCTAGCGAGGTCGCTCCCTACTTACCTTATCCATGGCAAACGAATCTATCGCTGACCTCCTGGCGGTCGATACCCAATCCCTCGCGGGTCGGGTTTCGGAACTCAGGAGGTATCTTTGACCTTCCGACTCTTGAGGAAAGATTCGATCATCTGGAGCAAACAGCGGCGACTCCGGAGTTCTGGAATGATCAGGAAAAGGCGCGCAAGATTCTTGCCGAGACCACGAAGCTGAAGAACAAGCTCGTCCCCTTCGCCAAGCTGGAATCCGATCTGGAGAACCTGCGAGCCAACATCGAACTTGCCAAAGAGTTCGATGATTTGGACTCCGCCAAAGAAGCAAACGTCGGCCACGCCAAGCTGGCTAAGGACATCGAAAAATTCGAGGTTCTCACCCTTCTCGATGGACCGTCTGATATCAGCAATGCCTACGTCATCATCCAGGCCGGTGCAGGTGGTGCCGAAGCCTGCGACTGGGCCGGCATGCTCCTGCGAATGTATCAGCGCTGGGCTGAGAATCGCGGCTTCAACGTGACCATCACCGATTATCAGGAAGCCGATGAGGCGGGCATCTCATCCGCTTCGATCAAGATCGAGGGCGACTACGCATACGGCTATCTCAAAGCCGAGCGCGGAGTCCACCGACTGGTGCGGATATCGCCATTTGACTCAGCTGGTAAAAGACACACCTCATTTGCGTCTTTCGATGTCACTCCAGAGATCGACGATAGCATCACCATCGAAATCCCAGACTCCGACGTCGAGATTAACACCATGCGCTCCGGCGGAAAAGGCGGGCAAAACGTCAACAAAGTCGAAACAGCCGTCCACATAAAACACCTACCCTCCGGCATCGTCATCCGCTGCACCCAAGAACGCTCCCAACTCCGCAACCGCGAACTCGCTTGGGAAACCCTCCGTGCCAAGCTCTACCAAATCGAAGAGGATAAACTCAAAGCAGACGCCGACCGCGACTACTCTGAAAAAGGCGAGATCGGCTGGGGCAGCCAGATCCGCAGCTACGTCTTCCAGCCTTACCAGATGGTGAAAGACCTCCGCACCGGTCATGAAACCGGCAATATCCAAGCCGTGATGGATGGCGATATCGACGGCTTCATCGAAGCGATGCTCCGGGGTGAAAAGAAGGCTAAATAGGCGGATCACACGATATCTCTACCCCCCCACTCGCCGTAGGAAAACCATCCTTACTTCGTGATGGAAGAACCGACAAGATTGAGTTTCGGCCTTTCACCGTGCGGTCTCTGACAATCAAAGGCGGTGTAGATTGTCCCTCTCTGAGAGAACAAATTTGATGTCTAATCAAGGGTAGTTTACTGTCCGAAAAGCTCGTAATTCTAGGAATTATGAAATTTAAAATTACATAAAGAACTACCAATCAATGCTTTTGTGTATTTTTACGGACGTAGTTTCATTGATGGGAAATTTGCATTTTCTGAACAAAAGGGATTCACAAGCCTGTGGCCCCTTATATTAAAACCCATAAATTACTAGCCTCGGTGATGGCATTCTCTTCGGCCGCAAGCGCTCAGAGCATCACCTCCACCCTCACATCGGTGAGTCCCTCGGAATCTGTCCGGGGAACCTTCGATAATGGAACGGTCATCAATGATAAGAACTCCGGCCTGCTGAACTTCAGCAACGCCGACTTCGAGGCCTTCTGTGCCGAGCCGTTTCAGTTCATCAACGTCGGTGAGGCAATCACCTATCAAGTGGCTCCAGCATGGACTCGATCCAAGCAACCGGAGCGCAGTGGGCAATCTGGGAACTCGTTGCCGAGTCCGCCGGAAGCTATGATATCACCATCGCGATCGACACTCCATTCGGTGGACGGCGTCGTCAGCACCGCTGCACAAAAATATCTCGATAACTACTCTAGTTTCGCATCTACCGACGTCACCTTCCTAACCAATTCCCCGCGTTAGGACATGGTTACTTGGTCGTCAGTCCTGGAGCCGAGCTCAGATCTTCTCTGCGGGTTCGGTCTTTTAGCCTTGGCACGTCGCCGCCGCTAGAAGCGCCTTTTCTCCAATCTGAAAAACCCCGGTTCGTTAGGGATCCGAAGTTTTTTGTATCCTTATAACTTAGGAAAGACCACGCACATCGCCACAGGAACTGCCGTGGAGTGCCCGGTAGGAGTCATCTTTCCAGTCTTAGTATCGACTTTGATCGTGCTGACTTGATTGGACTTCTGGCCCGAGCAGAGAAGGTAATCTCCTTCCGGGCTAAGCGCGATGTTACGGACGATCCACACGCCCGAGGTCACGGTCTGGAGATGCTTGAGAGTGCCATCGGGCTGGACGGCGAGGACAGAAACCGAGTCACGATCAGGCCCCGTGAGGTCACGGTTTCCAGTGTAGACGAATTTGCCGTCCTTCGAGACGAGAATCTCGGAGCAGCTCATTTTATCCTCCTTTTTATCCTTCTCACCGCCTTCGGCAAAGACACTCACGGTCTGGACCTCCTTGAGCGCACTCGTCTCAGGGCTCCTTTTAAAGACGGTCACAGAAAGAGTAAGTTCGTTGAGAACATAGGCGTGCATTCCATCGCCGGAAAATTTCATGTGACGCGGGCCAGAACCTGGAGGGGAAACTGCCGCGCCGACTGGGTCCAAAGTTCCATCAGTAAGGTTCATGGCGTAGATTTTCACACGATCAATTCCCAGATCAGGCACGTAAGCGAACTTGTTGTCCGGGCCCGGCCAAGTGGCGTGGACACGTGCTTGATTCTGCGGTGCGGGACGCGGGTCGATCACTTCGTGCTGATGAAGCGACGCATTGGGACCCAGCTTTCCAGAAGAATCGATCGGGAAGGAAACCAGCTTACCACCGCCATAATCAGCGCCCATGACCATCTGGTGGGTGTGATCAAAGCTGACCTGACACAGACCTCCGCCGTCGTAAGTTTCACTGTTGATGAGATCGACTCCGTCCTTCGTCACCTTCCAGGAAGAGACCGCTCCTTTTTTATCGATCTTGGCAGTGGAGACGACGAGCTTGCTATCCGTGCTGAGCGCCAAGAAGCCGGCATTTTTTGCAGGACCGACCAAGCGAGCTTCGGAAAGTTTTCCCGTATCGCGATCGAGATCTGAGCGATAGATGCCATCCGCGCCAGTGCCAATCAGCACGGGAATGGTATCAGCAGAAACAAGTGAGGAGAGGGCTAATGTAAAAAGGATACTTTTCATGCTGCAGATTAGCGAAGCTCATCGTCCCGCCAACCGCAAAATTCGCGACATCCTTGCATGTCCTGCGGAATCCACCATGATCCTACGAAATGCCCGACTCTATTAAGAACGCCAATTACTTCGCGCAAGGATTCCGCGAACTCGATGAGACCCTCGCCGAGACCACCTCGATGTTGGCGAAATCACTCCCGCTTGATGAAGAACTCCGCGCTCTGGTCCCTTGGACCGGAAAAGGAACCTTTCCCGATAAAGTGCCGGACGAGCACGAGCGGGAAGGCGCTCAGCTTCTCTCAATCTGCTTTGAGCTGCTCAACATTGTGGAAGAGCGCGTCTCCTGGCAGTTTC
Source organism: Akkermansiaceae bacterium (assembly GCA_039769075.1). Taxonomy (GTDB): domain Bacteria; phylum Verrucomicrobiota; class Verrucomicrobiia; order Verrucomicrobiales; family Akkermansiaceae; genus SW10. Next base: position 12,991 of record JBDMZE010000006.1, read on the forward strand.
GCAGCTACCGCCGCAAGGAGCACGGAGCATCCGCAATCAAGGGGCTCTGGCCCGCTGTCATTGATCGCTTTAAAAGCGAGGGCCTTTCAGAAGCCGATGCCATCGCTGCCCTTCAGAAGGTGCAAGTCGAGCCAGTGCTAACCGCTCACCCTACCGAGGCCAAGCGCCCGTCTGTGCGACAGCGCCACAAGGCGATCTACGAGGAACTTCGTAGTTTCGAGAGCGCACGCCAAGACCCGCACTACGGCCGTCGCATTTCCGACTCACTCCATGCCGAGCTGCAGACGCTCTGGTATACCGGAGAGATTTTTGTGCAGCGCCCAGACATTCAGGAAGAGCTTCAAAATGCCCTCCCTTATCTCAGCGAGATTTTCCCAGAAGTGGTGATGCGTCTCGACCGCTCGCTTGAGCTTGCCTGGCAGGACGCCGGTTGGGATATCGAGAATCTCCGCAAAGAAGACGCCTACCCGAAGCTGCGCTTTTCCACCTGGATCGGTGGCGACCGCGATGGCCATCCCTTCGTCACGCCAGAGGTCACCTCTCGCACTCTCAGAGTCCTGCAAGAGCACGCCGTCATTCTCCACCGCCGTTCGCTGGAACAGGTGGCCGAAAAGCTCACGCTAGCTCCTCCTTTTGCAAAGGTCCCGGCTCGTCTCAGCGAAGCGGTCACCGCTCTCACCACCGAGTTGGGAGAAGCCGGTAAAAAGATTAGCGACCGCTACCACCTCGAGCCTTGGCGCACCTTCCTCCATCTCCTTCGCGAAAAATTTGCGCAAGGCGGCTACAAGCGCATTGAGGAATACCTCGCCGATCTCGAACTCGTCTACGAGACACTCAAGGAAGCCGGAGCGACCCGCACCGCACACGAATGGGCCTTCCCGCTCATGCGTCGCGCCCGCATCTTCGGCCTGCACCTTGCCTCACTCGATATCCGTAACAACTCGGAATCGCACGATGCCGCTGCAGCCGAACTCTTTGCCTCCGCTGGGATTCCCAATGGCGAAAACTTTCCGACTTGGAGCGAGGACAAGCGGCGCGCCTTCCTCGTCGCCGAACTCAAAAACCCCCGCCCTTTTCTCTCGCGCTATAAAGAATCAGGTGAAAAGGCCGATGGCATTCTGGCCTATTTCCGCCTTGTCGCGACCCACCTTCGGGAAAAAGGCCAAGACGGTCTCGGCCAGCTTATCATCAGCATGACGCGCTGCGTCTCGGACCTTCTCTTAGTTCAGGTTCTCACCCGTGAGTCTGGACTCGCCACCTTCCACGAAAACGGCCAATGGCGCTCGAAACTCCCCGTGAGCCCACTTTTTGAAACAGGCGAAGACCTCGCCAACGCCTGCGGAATCCTCCGCGAATATCTCGCGATCATGGGAGCTCATTCCTCTGGGCTGCAACCTGCGATGGTCGGTTACTCGGACTCAAATAAGGACGCTGGAGTCTTCGCTTCGCAATGGGGTATTTTCAAAGGCCAAGAGTCGATGACCGCCGCTTGCCGCGAGGCTGGCGTGACTCCACAGTTCTTCCACGGACGTGGTGGCACGATCGGTCGCGGCGCTGGCCCCACTCGCTGGTTCCTCCGCGCCCTTCCCGAGGGATCGCTCGGCGGACCGATCCGGATCACCGAGCAAGGTGAAGTCCTTCCTCGTAAATATGGCCACGAAGGAAATGCCCACTTCCACCTAGAGCTCCTCGTCGCTGGAGTGACCCGCTCCGTCGGGCTTAGCGAATCAGCGGCCTTCAATGTTGATGACTGCCGCTCAGCTCTCGATGCCCTCTCACGAGAGTCAGATAAAGCTTATCGGGGACTTCTCGATGCTGATCAGTTCATGGAGTTCTACCGCACGGCCACGCCTATCGACGCACTCGAGACCGGTGTCTTCGGCTCCCGTCCCTCACGACGCAGCGGTAAAAAAGCCTCCCTCAAAGATCTCCGTGCGATCCCCTGGGTCTTCTCATGGACGCAAGCGCGCTTCTATCTTCCCGGCTGGTATGGCGTGGGTTCCGGCCTCGAAGCAATCGGTGAAGAAGCCTTTGCTGAAATCAAGGCCAGCCTCCCGAAGTTCGATTTCCTCCGCTACGTCTTCACCAATATTGAATCCTCCCTCGCTTCTGCGAACCCGGAAACGATGAAGCAATATGCCGCTCTCTGCCCGGACAAGGAACTTGGTAAGCGACTGCTCGATCAAATCCTCACGGAGTATGAAAAGACCCGCAGATTGGTCTTCGACCTCTTCGGCCGCGACTTTGATGACCGCCGCCCCCGCATGGAAAAGACGCTCGCACTCCGCGAAGTCCCCCTTCGCGTGCTACACACTCAGCAAATCGAACTTCTCCAGCGCTGGCGTGATGCCGGCAGTCCGGTCGAGCAAGAGGACGGCAAGTTCCACCGCGACTTCCTCGCCCTGCAACTCACCATCAATGCGATCTCTTCTGGCCTTCGTGAGACAGGCTAACGGTTGACCCGAAAGAGATCTAACGTGCCATCGTTGTTTCCTACCGCGAGAAATTTTCCATTCGGACTAAAAGCGAGCCCGTAAGGAGAATTTCCGGTAACGAGCGTTTGGAGAACCTCCACTTTTTGGTCGACCACTTTACCAACAACGATCTCTGCCTTCGCTCCCTCACCCACGGTGGCGACCCAGAGTTGCTGGCTTGGATCGCTAATAATCCTCGTAATATCGTCGCTCAATTTCGCCACTTCTTCAAAGCCTTCTCCATCCGCTTTTCCGGAGATGATATTTCCCACTCCACGAATTCGGCTCCGCACTTCGGGATCTTTTTTGGCAGCCTTATTGATGTGATCGAGAACCTTTGGGCCCATCGCAGCGAGCTCTTCGGTCGCTTTTTGGCGCTTGTCGAATGACTCCGCAGCAAGTTGTCCCAGCAAACTCTGTATCCGCTCCTCACTCAACACTATTGGTGCAGGTTGAGGCTTTAAAAGCCGCCCCATCAAACCGGGCTCGTCCACCGCAGCCAGAAAAGAATTCCCTCCTCCGACCAAGGCCACGGCATGAGGCTTGTTCGCTCCTACCGGGAGGTTGGCAATGCGAACGCCGTTGTCGAGATTCCAGACCATCACGGCCTTATCATCTCCTCCAGTGACCAAAGCCCGGCCATTTTTAGCAATCGAAACATCTCTAATATCGTCGGAGTGGCCTGCAAATTTCCGCATCACTTCACCTGACTCACGAGACCACAGATAAGCGACCTCATCTGCTCCTCCACCGACAATCCCCTTCCCATCGGGAGAAAAGTCGAGAGTCCAGATGCGCCCGCCTCCGGTCAACTTTTTCTCAGAATTTCCTGTCTTCGTGTCATAGAGAGTCACACCCCCATTGGAACTTGCTAGCGCTACGGTGGCACCATCCGGCGCGAGTGAGAGGGCTGAAACCTCCCCCCTCATTTTGTAGGTGCTGAGTGTCGCCTCCTCACCTCGATTCCAGCGATGCCACTGGTCACTATCACCCTCGGTATAAACCGCTGTCCCATCATCGGAGACCGCGAGCGCCGAGATACTCCCGTTCGCGAACGGGAGCCCGCTACTTGGGATGACCCGCTTGCGAGTTTCGATATCGTAAACATGGAGATGCCGCAGCCCTCCCGAGATCACCTGCTTGCTATCACGCGTAAAGGCGATCGGAGTGTGATCCACATCACCAGTAGGAATGACGCCCAAGACCTTTCCGGTCTTCGAATCAAGAAGATCGAGACTTTCATCATCAGAGGCGATCACGATCATCTTTCCGTCAGGAGACCAATCGAGAACCTGCCCTTCTTTCTCAAACGTCACCTCCCAAAGAATCTTCAGACTCTGGCTCTCCAGCACCCTCACCTTTTCATCATCAGAGATCATCGCGAACGACTTCCCATCAGGTGACCTTGAAAACGTGTAAGCTTTTTTGAACTTCTCCTGCTTGGTGATCGTTTTGAGACACTCCCCCGTTTCGGTTTCCCAAAGCTTCACTTCTCCATCGCCATCACCGCTGACTAGACGGCTCCCATCGGCATTAAAGATCAAAGTATAGACGCCATCCTTATGGCCCTCGAAATCACGCACCAAGGTCCCCTTTTCAATATCCCAAAGCTTCAATCCATTGCCATAATCCCCCGCCGCAAACCAGTTCCCGTTCGGATGAAGAGCGACCCGAAAAACCGTGTTGCCATGCTTGTAGGTCGTCAGGACCTTACCCGTCGCGATTTCATAGCGCGTCACCCGATTCCCGTTGCAACCGGCGAGAAATTCCTGATCGCCTTCTCGGATCGCGACGCCCCAGACATCGCCGCCGCCTTCGGTGGTGAAGCTGCGAATCATCTTTCCGCTCTCAATATCCCAGAGACGTGCCGAACCATCTTCCGAGCTGCTGAGGACCCGCTTCCCATCGCTCAGGACCTTGATTTCCGATATGTCATCAGAGTGCTGGAACCCTGCCTGTCCCAAGCGGTCGATTGCCGTGAGCACGTCCGCCCCTTGGACAGGCATCATGCCGAAGCAAGAAAAGAGGAACATTTTCATCATCTAGAAATACTGCTCTGGAAGCGACACGACCAGCCTTCTTTGTTGCAAGATCATGCACGGATCGGTAAAATTTTTTCATGAAACACGCTCTTCTCTCCCTGCTTTCCGCCAGCCTCGCCAACGCGGTCCCTGCCGATGAACACTTCCGGGTAGATGAAATCGCGGGTGGATTTGTCGACGCCATGGAGATCGCGGTTACCCCCAAAGGATACGTCTTCGTCATCGAACGCACCGGGGCAGTCAAGATTGTCAATCCCAGCAGCGGAGAGATCAAAAATATCAGCACCCTTGACGTCGAGCTACGCAACAAGGAATTCGCGCGCGAATGCGGTCTCCTCGGAATCACCCTCGACCCCGCCTTTGATACAAACCAGTGGCTCTATCTCTACTATTCTCCTAAGGGTAAGGCACGTCATCAGCTCTCTCGCTTCACCTTCACCGGCAGCGCCATCACCGATGAAAAATTGCTCCTCGAAGTGAAGCAAGACCCTGAGGAAAACACCTGTCACGAAGGAGGCTCTCTCGCCTTTGGCCCCGATGGCTGCCTCTACCTCTCCACCGGCGATAACACTTGCCCCTTCAAGTCCGATGGCTCCGCCCCCATCGACGAAAGCGAAGGACGAAAGTGGTATGACGCTCAGCGCTCAGCGGCCAACACCAATGACCTCCGCGGAAAAATCCTCCGCATCAAGCCCACCGACGAGGGCGGCTACACCATTCCAGAAGGGAACCTCTTCAAAGATGGCACCGCTAAGACCCGCCCTGAAATTTACGTCATGGGCTGCCGCAATCCCTACCGCATCTCGCTCGATCCAAAGAACGGCTTCCTCTACTGGGGAAAAGTCGGCCCCGATGCCGGAAAAGACTCCTCACGTGGCCCCCGAGGATACGATGAGATCAATCAAGCCCGTAAGCCCGGCAACTTCGGCTGGCCCTACTTCAGCGCCGATAACAAGCCCTACGCGGACTACGACTTTGTCAAAAAAGAAGTCGGCCCCAAATTCGACCCCGCTAAGCCAATCAACAATTCCGTCAACAACACCGGCCTCACCGAACTTCCCCCCGCGCACCCCGCCTTCTGGTTCTACCCCCGCGCCTCCGCGTGCGCCGGCCCCGTCTACTACAACGACCAGTTCCCAGACTCCGAGTCAAAATTCCCCAAGTCCTTCGATTCGTCCCTCATCGCCTTTGATTGGACCAGCAACTGGATCCGCCTCATCAAGCTCGATAAAAAAGGCGACATCGTTTCCAATGAACCTTGGCTTTCAAAGTTCCGCTTCGTCCACCTCTCCGACCTTGAAATGGGACCCAAGGGCGAACTCTTCATCCTTGAATATGGCTCAAGCTGGTATGATGGCAGTGACGGAAAGCTCAAGCGCGTCACCTACTCCAAAGAGCTACAAGAAATCGAAGTCCCCGCCTCCGACCCCCGCATGGTAGGCCTTCCAGAAAATCACCCCGGCTCCACTCTCATCGGAGGCTCAACCTGTCTTGCCTGCCACATGACCAAAGACAAATCCATCGGACCTTCCTACAAGGACGTCGCCAAGAAATACAAGAATGACGACAAGGCCATCGAGATGCTCGCTGACAAGATCCTCAAAGGCGGCGTCGGCGTCTGGGGCGAACAGCCCATGCCACCCCACGCCCAGCACAACATCGAGGAAACTCTCCAGATGGTCGAAGCCATCATGAAGGTAAAGTAAACCGAAAGGAGGCTCCGAGCCTGTCGAAGATCAGGATTATTGATTGGAAGGCCGAGCCACACTCAAGGCAGAATGAACCGTAGTGCCCGCCGCGAATTCTGGGGCGGGCTTATTCCAGCCGATAGAATTGCTGCTTCGAATCCGACGGGGAGTCATCCTTAAAACTTGAGGAACCCAAGAATCCGCTTCTATCGTCGTAGAACCAGAGGGTATCAAAATAATGCCAGTCAGCGAGATTATCAGAACGATAAACATCATAGACCTGCCCTAATTCGCCGATGACTTTGACCGTCGCCATGGTGCCGTCATGCTGGACTACTACCTCGGGCTCGAGAGGGTCACCTAAGGTTTCGATGAAGAAGCGAGTGGCTGATGCTAGACCCGAGATGACTCTTACTCCGGGATACAGGGTGGTGTCGTTGGTGCTAGGCCTGACAAAGACCAATTCGGCATCCAGAGCCTGTCCCAGCGGGAGCGTGTTCGCCGGAATCGTAATGCTGGTGGCGAGACCATTGCGAGCAATGGGAGCTTCGAACCAATCGGCAAAGCCTCCGATGTGGAAATAGATGACATCATCCACGGTGCCCCCGGGCATCGGGTTCCAATGAAGGGTCACCTCCTGAGTATGATCCCATGTTTGAGTTGTGGAGAAGTTCAAAACTGTCGGAGCGGCGGGAAAATCACCTGTCCCAATTTCGAAATCAATCGCGAATGGCGTGTCATCAAATTGGACAAACGTTTCCGTCTTAAAGAACTCGACCCTCTCCACATGGTTTTGCAAGCTCACCTTAAAAATACTCACGCTTGAGTCTTCACGCGCCGTCAGCTGATTGATCGTGCCATTCGAAATGGTCAGAGTTGAATTATGAAAGGTCTGAACAGACTGGACAAAACCTCCAATGATCTCTCCCGTGGAATCATTGAGTAAATTGAGATTTGCAGAAATCTTCTGTCCGCCCGAAATCTTCACGAAAGAATGTTCCAATGCGCTGATTTGCCCTCGCATATCAGCGCCATCAACGATCTCAAGAGAAGTCGTTTCTCCTCCGGGTGAATCTTCAATTTGGTAATGTTCAGTCACCAAGGAGTCAATGACATGAGCACCTCCGTCATCGAGCGTAACTAAGGCATTGAGACTCGATGTTAAAAAGAGTCCAAAGGCTAAAGGGGGAACTGACGATTCATAAATTTACTGTCGTTAGCAGGAAAACGAGACGATGAAAGCTTCCACTATCCAACCTCTACGTTTTAACCCGAAGTCTTCAGAGAATTAGATTGGGTTTCGCTAAACCACTTCAACCGCCCCTCACCCTACCACCCCAGCTTTTTCCGCAGCGTCTCGTAGAAGGAATGGCCCGGAAGGCGCACCAGATTCAGAACTTGCGGATGACGGGTCACACGCACCTTGCTTCCTTTTTCGATTCTTAAAATAGCGCGGCCGTCGACGGAAAAGAGAATCGGCTCATCGGTGCGGCCTGTGGGCGTCAGTTCAATCACCGAGTCATCTGCGAGCACCAGCGAGCGGTTGCTCATGCTGTGCGGACAAATCGGCGTGACCACGAAGACACCTGAGCGCGGTCCAATCAGCGGACCACCCGCTGCCAGCGAATAAGCGGTCGAACCAGTCGGAGTTGCCACCAGCAGTCCGTCGGCATTGTATTCATTGAGAAGATCGCCATCGACGCGTGCTTCGAGCGAGACGAGACGGCCCGTCTCACCCCGCATCAGCACCGCTTCATTGAGCGCGATAAATTCGTGAGCCTTGCCGCCCTCTTCGGTCATTTCGACTTTCAGCATCGAGCGCTCGACGATTTGCGGATTTCCCGCCGCGATCACTTTACTCAGCTGATCGACTTCCTCATCGGTGCACGCGGTCAGAAATCCCAGCGTCCCGATGTTCACGCCCGCGATCGGGATCGGAGTCGGCCCGATGGTGTGCAGCGTCTGCAAGAGTGTGCCATCGCCTCCGAGCGAGATCACCATGTCCGCGCCCTTCCAAAATTTCTTTAGCCCCTTTTCACCCAACAAAGCAGCAGTCTCGCTTTCGAGCACCACCTCGATCTCGCGCGCCAAGAGACTCTCACGGACTCGCGCTACTGCGACTGGGGCGTCACGCTTCTTGGGATGGGCTACGATAGCAACTTTCACTACGCTCTTTTACCACCTCCACGTTTCATCGGCAAGCGAACCAATTGACAGAACCCCGGAGAGATCACAGGTTCCTCGCATGTCGCTGACGCAGGATGAACGCTCCCGCTACTCCCGCCAAACTCTTCTCGGGGAGATCGGCGAGGCTGGACAAGAGCGCCTCAAAGCATCCTCTATTTTGTGCATTGGGACCGGTGGGCTGGGATCGCCCGCGGTGATGTATCTTGCGGCGGCAGGGGTGGGTCGCATCGGGCTGATCGATCCTGATGTCGTCGACCTCTCGAACCTTCATCGGCAAATTCTCCACGACTCGGATCGAGTCGGAACACCGAAGCTCTCAAGCGCTCGCGCCCGAATCGAAGCGATTAATCCTCATGTCGAAATCATCGAGCACGAGGGCCGCTTCACCACCGAGAACTGCCTCGACCTCCTCAAGGATTACGATGTCCTCCTAGACGGCTCAGATAATTTCCCCACGCGCTTCTGTGCAAATGACGCCGCCTTTTTTCTCAAAAAGCCCCTCATCCACGGCGCGATCTTCCAGTTCGAAGGTCAGTCCACCGTCTTCGCCCCCCACCTCGGCGGACCATGCTATCGCTGCCTCCTCCCCGAGCCTCCCCCGCCGGGAACGGTGCCGACATGAGCGGAAGCGGGTGTCCTGGGCGTGCTCCCAGGAATCATTGGCTCACTGCAAGCGATGGAAGCGATTAAGCTCCTCGCCGGAATCGGCACCCCGCCCCTCGGGCGCCTCACTCACTACCGCGCGCTCGACACGAGCTTTCGCGAAATCAAAATCAAGCCCGATCCCGCCTGCCCCCTCTGCGGGGAAACTGCCACGATCACCGAACCCATCTCCTACCAAGAAGACTCCTCTGACATGAATCCCGACGACCTTCCCCAAATCTCAACCCTAGAACTCAAGACCATCCTCGACGCCGGATTTCAGGGAATCCTCCTCGACGTGCGCGAGCAGGACGAATTCTTCATGGCCCACATCGATGGCTGCCGACTCCTCCCCCTCAGCGGCTGGCCCGACGTCGCGACCAGCCTCCCAAAGGACGAAAAATATTACGTTCTCTGCGCCGCCGGAGTCCGCAGTGCCCATGCGGGCAACTGGATGCTCCAGAATGGCTTCAGTGACGTCACAAACATCGCAGGCGGAATGAACAGCTGGCTCAGCCAGCAATAGCCTCTGCCCCCTCTGCTACGACCCCACAAAAAACGACCGCTTCTCTTCAGAAGCGGTCGTTGAAATGGTTTTTGATTCGTTAGATCCGCGAAGCCTTACTCGGCGGCCGCTTCTTCTTCGACAGGCTCGTCGTCAGTGACGAGGTTCTCAAGATCAACCCACTCAAGGTAAGCCATGAGAGCGGCGTCTGAAGTGCGTGGTCCAAGCTTGGTCACCCGGCAGTAACCGCCGGGGCGGTCACCTACTGCAGGAGCTACGACGGCGAAAAGGCGCTGAACAGCACTCTTCTGACGAAGCATGCGGAAAGCCATCCGGCGGCGGTGAACGGTGTCCTCCTTAGCGAGGGTAATCAGCTTCTCCACCACAGGGCGGACAGCTTTGGCCTTGGCCATAGTGGTGCGAATGCGTCCATGCTGGATCAAGGCGCAAGCCTGGTTCGCGAGCAAAGAACGGCGGTGGCCATCCTGGCGCTGGAGTCTGACGGTTTTCTTACGATGTCTCATCGGTCTAAATGTTTAAAGGGCTGTTGATTTACTGGTCGAGGTTCTGGGCGATCAAGTCGGCCAGTCCCACTGGGGCTTCTTCTTCAGCGCCGAGACGTGGGGCCATTGGGGCACCCAGGTTGACTCCGGAGAGGAGAGATGGATCGAGGTTCATCCCGAGGCCAAGTCCGAGTTCATGGAGCTTGTCCTTAATCTCGTTGAGCGACTTCTTACCGAAGTTACGATACTTGAGCATTTCAGCCTCGGTCTTCAGCGCAAGCTGGCCGACGGAGGTGATGTTGGCATTGTTGAGGCAGTTCGCCGCACGAACGGAAAGCTCGATCTCGTTGACGCTCATGTTGAGGAGCTTTTTGAGAGCGGCATTCTCTTCAGACTGCTCGGCAGGTGCTTCTTCGAATTCAACAGCGTTGTCGTCGTAACCAACGAACACGTCGAGGTGGTGACGAAGGATCGCGGAGGCTTGGAGAAGGGCATCATGTGGTTCGATACGACCATCGGTCCAAATATCGAGTTCAAGTTTATCGAAGTCAGTGATCTGACCGACACGAGTTGCGCCGACAGAATACTTCACACGGGAAACCGGGGAAAAGATGGAGTCGATTGCGATGACGCCGATAGGGGCTCCGTCGCGCTTGTTCTCCTCGTTAGTGTGGAAACCACGGCCAACTTGGATCTCGAACTCAGCGTCGAATTTAATCTTCTTATCAAGGGTGCAGATGATCTGGTCCTTGTTGACGACCTCGTAAAGATTGTCTTCATCGATGTCACCAGCGGTGATGACACCGGCCTTATTGGCGGTGAGGGAAAGAACGCGTGGCTCTTTTCCGTGAGCGATGAACTTTACTTTCTTAAGATTGAGGACGATGTCGGTGACATCTTCGACAACACCAGGAAGCGTTGCAAATTCGTGTTGGACTCCTGCAATTCGCACGGAAGTGATCGCAGCTCCTTCAAGTGAGGAGAGGAGCACGCGACGAAGCGAGTTACCAATGGTGTGACCGTAGCCGGGCTCGAATGGCTCAGCGGTAAAGCGAGCATAGGTGTCGGTTGCGGTATCTTCGTCTTTTACAAGACGGTTAGGGAGCTCGAAGCGGTTAAGCTTCACTGCATCAACGGTTTCTGGCTGAGTTTCAGCGGTTTCTTCTGACATTTCTGTAGTAGGTTTGCCGGGTTACCCTTTGGCGAGGTTGGCTATCCTTTAAAAAAAGACGGCCTTCAAAGGACCAACGGCGGATTGTAATTTCTCGCGGGGCGGGAAAGAACCAGCTTTAGACGGGCAGTGCAATGCTTTTTTGCGCCCTCTCTTAGGATAAATTCGCGATTTCATGAGGAAATCAGATGAAATTACAAAGATCTGGCATACTTGTAGTTAACTAACAGTTAGAACAACATGAAGTCACGTAAGAACCTCACTCGTTTCACCTATGAAACAGCAGCCTTCGAAGGTTGGCGTCTCTGCTTAAGTCGGGCGGGAACAACCTTCACTAAATACTTCTCCGACAAGGAGTTCGGAGGACCCAGAAAATCGCTCAAGGCAGCGGAAGCCGCAAAAGAAGACCTCCTGAAGCTCATCGATAATTCTAGTCGGGTAAATGGGAAGCTGAGCAAAACGACGGTCTCCAAAGGCGAAAAGATGCTCCAGACTCACTAAGTTCATGGGAAAAAAATACTCTCGTGCGATCCATTGGTTCCGCCGCGATCTTCGTCTCACCGATAACACCGCGCTACGAGCGGCTACTCAAGACGCGGAGGAAATCGTCCCATTCTATCTCCTAAGCGATTGGAAAAAGAACCATCTCTGGACCGGACCGAAGCGGCAGCAGTTTCTCTGCGATTGCTTGGAGTCACTGTCTAAAAATATCGAGCACCTCGGGGGTAAATTTATCATCCGTCAGGGGAAAACCCTCGCCGAAATCGAAAAGCTTGCGAAGGAAAGCAATGCTGACGCCATTTATTTCAATCAGGACGTTGATCCTTTTGGAAAAGAGATCGAGATGGGGCTAGCCCGCCTCTGTGAAAAGCTCGGGATTGCCTGTCACTCATACCAAGATGCCGTTCTCCATGGACCGGAAGAAATCCTCAAAGGCGATGGCACTCCTTACCGGGTCTACACTCCTTACTCGAAGCCTTGGCTAGCTGCTGAAAAGCGAAAGCCTGCCGGAAAGCCCAAATCTCTCAAGACGCCTCGCGGACTGGAGTCTGCTCCCCTGCCATCGCTGAAGACTTGGGGCCTGACCTTTGACGGAAAAGAAATCCTCCCCGGTGGCGAGCGCGCCGCCCGCGAGCGGATGACCGAGTCTTTGAAAAACCGCGTCTCTTCCTACGAGAAATTTCGCGACACCCCTTCCGTCACCGGAACGAGCCGCCTCTCGCAGGATCTCCGCTGGGGCACCATCTCAGTCCGCGAGCTTTACGATAAGGCGAAGGAATGCGGCTCGATGCAATATCTCAAAGAGCTGGCTTGGCGCGAATTCTACTTCGCGATCCTCCACCACTTCCCCGATATTTTGGAGTGGGAGTTTAAATCAGACTGGCGCGGGCTCCCCTGGGATGATCCAGATGAAAAATTTAACGCCTTTAAAAAAGGCGAGACTGGTTTCCCGATCATCGACGCCGGAGTGCGCGAACTCCTCGCGACGGGCTTCATGCACAACCGCGTCCGCATGATTGTTGCAATGTTCCTCACGAAGGACCTCCACATCGACTGGCGCTTGGGCGAACAATTCTTCATGCAGCATCTCGTCGATGGCGAGATCGCCTCAAACAACGGCGGCTGGCAATGGAGCGCAGGCACCGGGGCTGATGCCGCACCTTATTTTCGAATTCAAAACCCCTGGTCGCAGACTAAGACACATGACCCTGAAGGTGGATACATCCGCAAATGGGTTCCCGAATTGGCTAACGTTCCCTCGAAGGCGCTCTATGACCCGCCAGAAACCGACCGACCAATCGCACCCGACTACTTTATGCCGATTCTTGATCACTCAAAGGAACGAAACGTGACTCTCGCACGCTTTAAGAAACACCGTGCTGACCAGAGCTAGTTCGCCTCATTTGCCTCAGCCTGCTCCTTCATCTTCGGGAGTATCTCAAGAAGGTTTTCGACTGGGATGGCGTAGACCTCGACACGATTGACTGCGGCGATATTGAGACCGACGCACTCGCCATTAAGAGTGACCAGTGGACCGCCTACCGAACCACGCGTGAGTGCAGTCTCATGCTGAATCACCATCGGAAAGCCCTCGCGGCGGCGCGAAATGTGGCTATCGCCCCCACTCATCCCGTCATTACGCCCCTTCGATCCTCCGTAAAGCTTGTAGCGGGCTGTCAGAGGGACCTCGATTTTGAGAGTCTCCTCGCCGCGCTTGATCTCAAGATTCACCGATTCCTTCGCTGTTTTCTTTTTGATCAGTTCTACGAATTCTTCGTGAGTCTTGAGGCTCGTATCATCGGCTTTGAGGACGAGGTCATCTTTTTTAAGCTCCATCTTCTCAGCACCGGAGCCCTCTGTGATGGAAGTAATGGCAACTCCGTCATCAGTCGTCTTGAGGCCGACGCCGAGAACAGCAGGACTGCCACCGGGAATCTCGCGCTTGTTGGCGGAAATGATCCCGGGACGCGGTCGCCGATACTTCCGCTCGGTCGCGCCATTTGAAACAACCCAAGTACCGTGAGCGAGATCGCTTGAAGGTGCCCAAGTCACAGGAATGAGATCCGAGGCCTCAATCTTCACAAGTGCGAGATCCCAAATTTCATCAGTCGCTACGATCTTGGCCTCGCGGTATTTTTCCTCACCCACGCGGGTCGAAAAACCTTCCACTTCTTCCAGCTCACTCGCCTTAGTGAGAATGTAGCCATCTGGGCTCACGACCGTGCCGTAGAGAAAGCTCCTACGGTCAGCGTCATTATAAAAAGCAGCACTGCTCGTCTGAAGCGAAACTTGGACCGGGCTGAGAACCGCTTGGATCAGCTTGTTATTTTTCCGCTGCTCGGATGGAAGCGTGTTGCCGGATACAGGCCCTGACAAAAGAGCCGCAAGAAATAGAAACGAGATCTTCATGGTCGTGCTCCGAGTTTGATTTTCTTTTCGATGACTTCCTCCTGATAAGACCACTTGATGACTACGGACTCCCCCACGCCTTTTTTATCAAGCGCTTCGAAGAAACTACTTTCGCCACTGACGACCTCACCGTTGAGCTCGAGGAGAATTGCGCCGACTTTAATCCCCGTGGTGTCCGCGATACTCTCAGGATAGATCTCGCGAACTTCGAGAGCTCCGCCTTCTTTTTCCTCAAGCACCACTCCAAGGAAAGCACTACCCGGAACGGGCTTTTTAGCGAAGCCGCCTTCGCCCATAAACTTGCCCTCGGACATCTCTTCCCAACCTCGCTGAAACTCGCGAATCGGGACATGCATGCTCTCCTCCTTCGATCCACCTACGCGGCTATGGATTGCGATGAGTTTGCCCTCGATGTCGAAAAGCGGACCGCCGGAATCCCCTCCGATGAGAAGGCAGTCCGATTGCACCGTCGAGTCAGCTTGTCTCACAAGACGACCGACACGGACATTGATGCCACGCTCTTTATCAAAGCCCCCGGAATGCCCGAGCGCGAAGACCCAGTCTCCCAGTTTGAACGAGTCATCTTCATCAAGTTCGACAAAGGGAAAAGGACCGGGGTCGGTAATCTGCAGCATCGCCGCATCAGTCTCAGAGTTCAGCCCGAGAGAGATCCCTCTCAGCTTCCGTCCATCTTCCATCACCACTACGATGTCTTGATCAACTCCACCACTGACGTGAGCCGCAGTGAGAACCAAGCCATCTTCGGAAATAATGACGCCACTTCCCGAGCCCTCGCCAATCTCAAGGCAGACCGTAGCAGCACGTGTCTTAGTGAGACTTTCCTGGAGAGCTTTTTGAATATTTTTCAGATCTCTCAGCGACTCAGGAGCCTCTTGATTATTGAAATAGGGTCTACCCACTGAGGGGACCGCAAGGATGAGCAGAAGCGCAAAAGGGCAAAGGCATCTCATTAAGGATAAAATAGCCCTCGAATCGCGTGCTGGCAATTGGCAAAAGGCGACAAACCATGGGATCTCTCACTAAAAACACAAGAAGCCCGACCGACGCTCTACAGGAAAACCCCCTTACCTGTGTATAGGATGAACAGCCCGCCGGACTTCTAAAGTGAAAATCTGCTTGGAGAAGGCAAGACTCGGATAGAGATACTGACAAGTCGAAAAGGCCACCCTTTACATCCGCTGGAGGTAATCCGGCTCTTCATCCCGCTGCACCGCAGGCGGCAGAGATGGGCTGGCATAAGCGATTACCGCTCCTACGCCTGCCGCGTGAGGCGCTTCTAAGAGAAGATTACCCTCTGACTCGGGGAACACGTAAATTCGTTTCCGGCCTGCAAACCATTTTCCAAAAAATGCAGCGATGCCGGTAAAAAACAAAATCGCTACCCCACCCGCGGCCATCCGCACCCGTGGGGATGAGGACAGCGCAGCCCAACTATAGGGCAAGATTTCCTCCTCGATAATTTCCTCCGCCTCAAGCGGATGAAGGACACCAACTTCCGGGAGGTCTGCCACGCCCAGCTCCTTCTCCAGCCAGTAGAGACGGATAGAAAGCTGCACCGAAAAACTCTCGATCTGCGCCACTGCCTCCGTGCCATCCAGTGCCTCTTCCACCGCGCGCACCATCGCATTTCGCCGAACCTCGAACGGGATCGACTCTACGATCTGCGAAGACATCGCCATTTTCGTTCTCTCGGGAATTCCAAGATAATAAAAGACAACCACGCAGTGTCCCCTACCCTCAAAATGCTCAGCCATCACTTGCTCAACACTTTCACCCTCCGGCAGCTCCTGCTTTGCATCGAAGAGGTAGAGGTAAACATCAATTCCCGAATCCCGCGCATGGTAAGCGAGGAATCCCTCACGGTCTCGCTTTTCCTGATCGGTGAGAAGGTGCTGAGGGTCGATGAGATAGCTCGCCGGGGGCTCCTCGAAGTAAGTTGCAAAATGAGTTTCCTCAATCGTCGTCGGCCACTCTTCTGTCTCTACCTCGGGAATATCTATGAGCTCCGGCTCAAATTCGATCGGCTCGCGATTCTCGAAAAAAAGACGCTCCAACGCAATCGAACCCATGATCGAAGACCCCGGAGTAAGGACACCCTCGTCCAAATCCACCTGATCAGTATCTGTCCACTGAGGAAGAACGACCTCCTCGATGAGTTCAATTTCTTCCTGAGCCTGCGCAATTTCACAACAGACAAGCAGGCAAAAAGAGAACCACCTCATTTCTTGGGCGCCTCCTCTACTTTTTCTGAACCAACTTCCTGATTCCCCTCCCGAATGCGCTGTAAGATCTGATCGACCGGACGAGGCTGTTGGCCACTGGCCCCAAGCAGAGATTCCGGATCGCGCCTCACTCGACGCCACCCTTTTTTCAAACTTCCCTCAATGCGGCCGATCACTAACTTGAATGCCTTAAGGTATTCCCCTTGTAAAAGATACGGATGCGCTGCCGAGAGCGCATCGAAGGTATTGTCCTCATTTAAATAAGGCATCAGCGCGTAACCAAAAGTCATCGCTGCCCCCTTCCCGTTCACATCGACCACAATAAGAATCCCGTTCTCATTCGGCCTCGTGATATCTACATCCGAATAAGCCGCACGGTTCAGCAACCAAAACCCAAATTGTCGAAGGCTCGGAATCTCATCAAAAGCCGCAATATAGATCGAGAAAAAGAGCTGCGGAAAGCGCCGCTCGAAGTCAGAAAGAATCTTCCTCAGCGCCGCTCGTTCCTTCATCCGCAGCACCCCGGCCGAGTCCGAGAGCTTCTTTAGCGCGACATCCTCATTCCCAAACAACTCATCCACGTCCGCCATCGTGAACCCACAGTGCGGGCACGATGTCGCCGCGCTATGCATGCGCTGAACACATCGGGGACATTTCATGGGGACAGTAAATAAAAGGAACAACGAAGGGTCAAAGCCCTTACCAATCTAATTACTCAGATGCGTGCCTATTCTTTAATTTTTTCCTAATTCCAAGAAAACATGAGAAAAATCTTGGCAAAGCGGGCAAATTCACACAGCTTCCGCGCTCCACAGCCCATCACTTATGGTTTCTCTCAGACTTTCCCGCAAAGGTTCAAAAGACCGCCCCTATTACAAGATCGTAGCCGTCGACAGCCGTAAGCGCCGTGACGGTCGATACATCGAGCAAATTGGAACCTATGACCCCATGGTCGAAGGTGAGAACTACGCTCTTGATCTCGAAAAAGCCGACAAATGGCTCGGAGTTGGCGCCAAGGCCTCCACCACCGTCGCCAGCATTATCAAGAAGGTGCGCAACGCAGACTAAACCCTGCTTAAAAAGATTTTCAAAACCCGGAATGGTCCTGAAAAAGGAGCCTCCGGGTTTTTTCTTGCCCACATTTCTTGACCCTTCCTCATCCTTTGCTAGCTTCCGCGCTCCGGAGGGATGGCTGAGCCTGGTTTAAGGCGCTCGATTCGAAATCGAGTGATGCGCAAGTATCCGTGGGTTCGAATCCCACTTCCTCCGCCAAAACCCCATGCCAGCTTGCTGGCATTGGGTTTTGGCGTTCCAGTGGTCTTCGAACCATTCCGAGCCTCAGCGAGAAAGTTCGAGCACCCACCAATCACAAGCGCAGCGAGTGATTCCTCACAAAAAATCCGAAGGCTTTCAAAACCGTGCAGCGTGAGCGAAGCGAGGGCAATCCCACTTCCTCTGCGAACGACAAAAAGGCCTTCGTTCTTTCCCCTTCCCCCCATCACCAGCAATGCTAGAAAAAGCATGTGCTCAAGAATCTGCTAAGTAAACTAGCTCCTCTCTCCCCAAGAGGCCGCTGCAACCGGCTCACCTGGTGGATCGTCACGATTCTCCTTACCAGCCTTTGCCAGATTCCTGCCATTCTTGGCCTGCTCCTTCTTTTCCAAGAATCCGTTGTCTCAAGAACTGCTGGAATCTTACTCATCGTATTCTTCGGTATTATCGGCATTTGGCTCCCCTTCATGATCGCTGCCCGACGCTTCCGCGATGTCGGCTACAGCCCCTGGCTTTGCCTTCTCTACCTTATCCCACCCATCGATGGCGATGAACTCTACCTCAGCTGGATCCCCGTCTTCATCATCTGCGGCTTCTTCCGATCCAAGGGACCAAGAAGAAATAAGAAAGTGACACGCTCGGTCACCAAAGAGACACCGCGTCATAAATGTTGATCGCCTCTCATCGGAATTCCTCTAGGCTTGCAGTGAAAATTAAATCTCATTGGCAGAATGAAGAAGTCCGTTGCAATCATCATCCTCTTACTGGCGACGCTAAAGCTCGGCCATCATTTCTGGAGCGATGAAAAACATGATATCCCTCCAGAAAGGATTTCAAAAGAGAGAGGAGACGCCCCCAACCCAAGAGAATCTGACAAAGAAAACGCGAGAACCGTCGAAAAATTACCGGTTCAAGAACCACAATCCACCTCATCGGTTCCGCACAAGCCTGCTTCGGTAAAACAGCGCGATTTGAACGAAAAAAAACGAGCACTTCTAATCTCTCCAAAAAGCTAATCGGCGGATCAGGCGCACCACCCCTTGCTCTTCACTTCATTCACAGCGAGCAAATCTTCGACAGCCTCCCGCCGGATGCCGAGCAAAGGCAACGTCTTCTCAAAGCAACCGGTCAAGTCAAGGCAGCCCTGGGCCTTAAATCCCTGATTTTCGACGCTGATGGACAATCTAATCAAGGCATCCCTTTCGTCCTGTATTCAAATCCAAACCGAGACCTCACAGATCTCGTCAAAAAGGCCTACCAAGCACTTCCACCCGACAAATAAATCCGGAGCAAGTTTTCCCACTTCACAACTCCTTCCTCACCATTCACTCTTCGCCCGATGGCAGGAAAAAAAAAACTCACTCCGATGATGGCCCAGTATCAGGCCATTCGGAGATCTCTGCCAGAGGACATTCTCCTCCTCTACCGCCTCGGAGACTTCTACGAGATGTTCTTTGAAGATGCTAAGATCGCCGCTGGTATCTTAAATGTCGCCCTCACCAAGCGCCACGACATCCCGATGTGTGGCGTCCCCCATCACGCGGCGCAGGGCTACATCAACAAGCTCATCAAGGCCAACAAGCGCGTGGCCCTGGCCGAGCAAACCAGCGAACCCAGTCCCGGCAAGCTCGTGGAGCGCGAAATCTCCCAGATTATCTCGGCAGGCTCCATCGACGACCTCACCCTCCTCGATGATACCCGCCACAATTATCTCGCCGCCGTCTACCATGCCGGAAGCGGAAAAAAATCACGCTACGGCCTCGCCTGCGCGGATCACACCACCGGAGAATTCACCGTCGCCGAGTTCCCCAATCTCGAGCTGTTAGAAGACGAGCTCACCCGCCTCTCTCCCTCCGAGCTCCTCATTTCCGATGAGCAAGTCGAAGAACTCGGCGGCCTCCGCAACTGCCAACCCTACGATGGCTACGCCTTCATTCATGAGCAGGCTCTCCACACCCTGAAGGATCATTTTAAAGTCCAGTCGCTCGATGGCTTCGGCTGCACCGGCATGACCGGAGCGCTCGCCGCTGCCGGAGGAGTCCTGCACTACCTCAGCTACCAGCTCCGGAGAAAATGCGACCACCTCCAGACGCTCTCGGTGCGTGATTCCTCCGACCACGTCCTCATCGATACCGCCTCCCAATCGAATCTCGACCTCGTCGACTCCCGCTCAGGAAAACAGCACACTCTTCTGGGAGTTCTCGACCGCACCTCCACCCCGATGGGCGCACGCAAGCTCCGTGACTGGATTCTCCACCCCCTGCGTGATCTCGCAACTCTCACCGGACGGCTTGACCTCGTAGACTCCCTTCTCGCCGAGCCCTACCTCCTCACCAAGCTCCGCGATTCCCTCAAGAACATCCGCGATATCGAGCGCACCACCGGCCGCCTTTCACAAGGCTCTGGAAATGGTCGCGACCTCAAATCGCTCCAGACCTCGCTTGAGCACATTCCAAATCTCAAGTCTGACCTCGCCGCGCTTCCACAAGCTTCTGCGCTCCAGAAGCAACTCACGAACTCCATTCAGGAATTCCCCGAGCTGGTCGACTTCCTCCAAAAAGCACTCGTCGAAGAACCCCCAGCGCAACTCAAGGACGGCGGCCTCATCCGCGATGGCCACAGCGAAGCGCTCGATGAACTGCGCTCTGCCTCGCGCGATGGCAAGCAATGGATCGCCGAGCTCCAGCAATCCGAGCGCAAGCGCACCGGCATCGAGACCCTCAAGATCAAGTTCAACAACGTCTTCGGCTACTTCATCGAGATCACCAAATCCAAGGCCGACCAAGCGCCCGATGACTACCAGCGCAAGCAGACCATGTCGAATGCCGAGCGCTTCATCACCCCCGGCCTCAAGGAAGTAGAAGGCAAAGTCCTAGGAGCAGACGACCGCGCCAAAGCGCTGGAATACGATGAATTCATCCAGCTCCGCTCCCACGTCACCGACCACCTCTCCCCGCTCCAGACAACCGCCGATGCGCTCGCCACGCTCGATGTCCTCATCAGCTTCGCCGAGACCGCCCAGCTCTATCAGCACAGCCGCCCCGTGCTCGACGACTCCTGCCACCTCCAAATCGTCAATGGCCGTCACCCCGTCCTAGAGCAGACTCTGGTGGATGAAAAATTCGTCCCCAATGACACCCTCATCGATCCCGAGGAATCGCGGCTCCAGATTCTCACCGGCCCGAACATGGCCGGTAAATCGACCTACATCCGCCAGATCGCCCTCGTCACCATCATGGCGCAGATCGGCGCTTACGTCCCCGCCGAGAGCGCCCACATCGGCCTCACCGATCGCATCTTCTGCCGCGTCGGCGCATCCGATGACCTCGCCAAGGGCCAATCGACCTTCATGGTCGAGATGAATGAGACCTCTCTCATCGTCAATAATGCCACCGACAAATCCCTCGTCATCCTCGATGAAATCGGCCGCGGCACCGCCACCTTTGATGGCCTCTCCATCGCCTGGGCCGTCGCCGAGCACCTGCACGATGAAGTAAAATGCCGCACCCTTTTCGCAACCCACTACCACGAGCTCTGCGCCCTCGCTGATTCGAAGGACTCCGTCGCGAACTACAACGTCGCCGTCCGCGAGTGGAACGAGGACATCATTTTCCTCCGCAAGATTCTTCCTGGGACTGCCGATAAATCCTACGGCATCCAAGTCGCCCGTCTCGCCGGCCTCCCCAAGCCCATCATTGATCGCGCCAAGGAAATCCTCTCCCACCTAGAGATGACCTCCTCACGTCCGACTCAGGAGAAAAAAGGCACACCAAAGGCCAAGAAGACCCTACCCGAAGCGGACTCTCCGCAGATGGACCTCTTTGGATAAGTCCTATGGAGCGTGGAGTTGCACTCCTACGCCCCAAATTCAAAACGTAGGATTACAAATCCACGCTCCATATTCCCCCTCCGCCGAAGTAGAGAAGCCCAAAGCCCTCTCCGAACGCAAACTCATCGACACCGTCTTACGCTAGGTCGGATAGAATTCACTCTGACAATAGATCCTTGCGAAAGCCCTCCAAGATGACCTTGCGTTCGTCGCTGACTTGAGGGTATTCGAGGTCGAGCTTCTTCATCTCATCAAGAACGATCTGGGCGACAATGAGGCGCATGTTCATCTTGTCATCGGCGGGGATGACGTGCCATTTGGCTGACTTTTTGGCAGTGGCATTGATGGTGTCCTCATAGGCTTCCATGTAATCGTCCCAGTAGGCGCGCTCGGCGACATCACCTTCATTAAATTTCCAGTTCTTATCCCCGCGGTCGATGCGATCGATAAAACGTCTGCGCTGCTCTTCCTTGCTCACATTGAGGAAAAACTTGATCACTCTTGTGCCATTGCGAGCGAGATGTTTCTCGTGATCACGGATGGACTTAAAGCGCCCTTTCCAAAGCTTATCGAGATCATCGGTGAGTTCCTCGGGTACGCGCTGATACTTAGTCACGATCTCAGGGTGAACCCGACAGATGAGAACCTCCTCGTAGTAAGAGCGATTAAAAACCGTCATGTGACCCCGCCTCGGAAGATCCTTAAAAGTGCGCCAGAGGAAATCGTGATCGAGTTCCTCTTCGCTTGGCTTCTTATACGAATGAACCGAAACGCCGTGAGGATCGACCCCTGAAACGACGCGGCGGATGGTGCCATCTTTTCCCGCGGCATCCATCGCTTGGAAGACGAGAAGAGTGCTGTAGCGATCATGAGCATACATCATCTGCTGCCGAATATCGATCTGCTTTGTGATCTCGCGAAGCTGCTCCTTGTAATCGATCTTGTCCACGTAGAGTGGATCGATGTTGGTGGCAAAATCCTTGAGTTCGAAGTTCTTCGAGCCATCGACACAGAACCTCTTGTAAACTTCCTTTTTCGGCATGGCCTATTGTAGCGAGAGGAAAACTTTATCGGAATCATTCTTTGCACAAAACTTAGGCTGCCAGGCATTTATGTGAGAG
Source organism: Akkermansiaceae bacterium (assembly GCA_039769075.1). Lineage (GTDB taxonomy): Bacteria > Verrucomicrobiota > Verrucomicrobiia > Verrucomicrobiales > Akkermansiaceae > SW10. Next base: position 35,578 of record JBDMZE010000006.1, read on the forward strand.
ACAGGAAAAGATTCCCCCTCTCGATAATGTGACTTTGACATCCCATTTCCTGTCTGACAATTTCCCGCGCGATGCTTGATACCCACCACCACCTTTGGAAATACACCCCAGAAGAATATGGCTGGATTCCTGAAAACACGCCGCTTCAGCAGGACCAACTCCTGCCCGAACTGAAGGCTGCCACTTCCGCAGCAGAGGTGACCGGAACGATCGCGGTGCAAGCCCGACAAATCACGCCAGAATCTGATGACTTACTAGCGATGGCCGACCACAGCGACCTCATCCGAGGAGTGGTCGGCTGGGTGCCCCTGATCGATGACGCGGTGAGTGCCGATCTTGAGCGACTCGCTCCTCATCCGAAATTCTCTGGCGTGCGCCATGTCCTTCAGGAAGAGCCGGACGAGTATTTCCTCCGCGATGATTTCCACCGAGGGCTCGCGCAACTTCCAGCACTCGGTCTACGCTTTGATCTGCTCCTTTTTCAGCGTCAGCTGCCCGTCGGCATTCGGCTCGTGGACCGCCAACCGGAACTGGGGATTATCGTAGATCACATTGCGAAGCCCGAGGCGCACAATGGCCGAATAGAATCCGACTGGCGTCGCGGAATGAAGGAACTCGCGAAGCGAGACAATGTTCTCGGAGTAAAATTCTCCGGTCTTGTGACGGAATTCAATGCTGATCCCGAAATCGATCCAGACACAGTGAAGGCTTACTTTGAGGAAAGTCTCGAAATTTTCGGTCCAGATCGCGTCATGTTCGGAACCGACTGGCCGGTCTGCCTTCTGCGTATCGATTCCTACAAAGCGTGGGCTGACACGGTGCGAGAGCTCGTTTCTCAACTCTCAGAATCCGAACAAAAAGCGATTCTCCTAGAGAATGGTGAGAGATCCTATCAGCTCCCCTAAATAGCTGCTTTTCAAAACCGAGATCCTCTCACAGAATCACACTACATTTCGTCCCTTCCTGTGATGGTAAACACTTACCGGGGAACGATTTCGTCACACCCATTTAGCCACTCCTTTTCTTGAGTCTCAATCGCACAGAATACAAGTATCTCATCACGCTCGATAATCGAGATCAGTTCGAGAGTGATCTTGATGACCGTCTGATCGTAGACAGTTTAGCTTCGGCAGACGGCTGTTACCCGATCGTGACACAGTATTACGAAACGCCGACACGCGAGTGCTACTGGGAGAAGCAGCGCTCTCTGGCAAGCCGCCGCAAGATCCGCGTCCGCATCTACGGAACTGAGGGTGGTAAGATTCCGCCGACAGGATTTATCGAGATCAAGCACAAGCACTTCGGTTTCGGAGCCAAGCGTCGCCTTTTCCTGCCTGTCGAACAAGCGATCGCCTTCGCCAATGGCGAGCACGATGTCCTCCGCAAGATAAAGCGAGATTGGTCTCGCTCCCAACGCATGATCATTGCTGAGATTTACGACCTCCTGGAGCGTCGCCATTTTGAGCCAGCGATCCAGCTGCGCTACGACCGCAAGGCGCTCATGACTCCAGACGGCCAACTGAGGATCACCTTTGATACCGAGCTGAAGTGCCGAAGTAAGCTCTTGGAACTCCGGCCGGACGATCAGCGCTTTGAGGATTACATCATCCCTGCACACCAATCGATTCTTGAGGTCAAGTCCATTGGCCCAGTCCCCTTCTGGTTCCGCGAATATGCAGGAAACACCGGCCTGATGCGCCGAAGTTTCAGTAAATTCTGCACTGCTATGGAGGTCATCGACCCCGTCCTTCGCAAGCAAATCTCCGGCTCAAGCGCAGCCTAACAGGCTACCTCTAAAAAATTCTTTCTTCCCACTCTCCTTCATCTCTACATTCTTCCCACACACTATGGATCTTATCTTAGCCAACGCCGTCGAAAATTTCTTCAATGATTTTTCTTCAACCGAAAATGCAGAAGGCCCTGGCCCCTACGAGGTCGTGGGCGCAATGTGCTTCAGCTTCATTCTCCAGCTTCTCATCGGGGCTCTTTATAAGAAGACTTATAAAGGAACGCGCTACTCTCAGGACTACGTCCATACGATCATCATTATCGGAACCGTCACCACGATTCTAATTATGGTAGTAAATGGGAACGGAGCGGTCGCCTTCGGCATGTTCGCCGCCTTCTCGATGATCCGCTTCCGGAGAAACCTCGGCCAGTCCCGCGACCTGGCCTTTGTCTTCTTCGCCATGGCTACCGGAATGGGAGTCGGGGCCCGCCAGTATCCCATCGTCCTCGTAACGACCCTGATCGTCGCTCTCGCTATTTTCTTGATCTCGAAAAAGGATGCCTTCGCTCCCCAGCGCGCTTCTCACCAACTGCGCATCCGGGTCAACAATGACATCGACTACTCAGACGCTTTCACCTCGATCTTCACAGATCACACCGCAGCGGTCGAAATGATCAGCGTGGAGTCTGTGCAAGCCGGAATGATGAGCGAGCTCCGCTACGGCCTTGTCCTCAAGGACGGAGTAAAAGTCTCTGACTTCATGGAAAAGATCCAGATCGCCTGTGGTAATAACCGCGCAATCCTGACCAGCACCCAGCGAGAGCTGGAATCATAAGCTTATCTTTATCAACTTTCTACAGAGAAATTACGAACACAGATCCACGCTTATTAGCGTGGATCTTTTTTTACGCCCAACGGTGCAGGTGGGCCAAGTGCCAGACCAAGAAAAAACCACGGGCGCCGCTAGGGCAACCCGTGGTTTTCCTGAACAAACAACAATGAAAAATTAGGAACTCACCGCAATCGCAATGAGGCTACCGATGAGGCCGACGCCTATCGCAGAAAAGGCGATGAGAGTCCTCTGCTGGAGCTTGGTGACGGTCTTTGAATGCTCTACTTCTACTTCGTTAATCTGCTCGCAGAGAGCTTTGTAGCGCCTAGAGAATTCTTTGATCTCTTGCTTCATCTCAGTCATGGCAGTGCTGACACCGCCGAGAACCTTTTCAACGCCGCCCATCGCGGCAATGGACTTTTCATTCACCCGCTGGAGCGAACCAAGAGTGGTATCGACTTTAAGAATCGACTTAGTCATGAGATCGTCACGCTGGCTGGCTCTCTCAAGCTGGCCATTGACTTGCTGAAGGACGCCGGTCACTTGCTCGGTGCTCTTGGTGAGAGCATCAATGTTTTCGACCGGGATTGGAGGAAGAATATCCGCTCCCTTAAATTCGATGGGCCGGCTCTGGCTCTCTTCGAGAGTCTTGCAGATATGATCGCCGGAGTTGAGGAGTTCATTGTGCCGATTCTCAACCTTTTCTTTCTCGGTCATCTTCCGCTCAAGGACGCGATTAAGATCACTAGACTTACTTTGCTCTTCGACTTTTTCGAGGTGCTTGATGGGATTGACATCGATAGGCTTAACCCCATCAGGCTTGGGTTCTTCAGCACCTTCTTTTTTGGCGCTGGCCCAGAACTTCCACCAGCTCTTTTTGGCTTGTGGATCACTGAACTCTTTGGAGGCAGCGAGGCGCGCTTTGCGCTCTGCATCCGTCTTCATGGCGGGCTTGGGATTAACCTCGGGTGTGGATTCCTGGACTAAAAATCCCGACGTCGCAGGAGCGACGGCGGTGTTTATTCCCCCTGCGGCAGGCTGGAAAGGATTATTCATAACTGATGCAAAATATAAACTTCTCCTTACCAAGCAACCTGTTTAGTCGCTTTTTCGGGGGATTTCTCATTTTCATCCAACATACTCGGCGGATAGAGAGCATCTCCGCACTTGATTGATCCGCACGACCTTCTAAGACTGCCGCCATGTGGAAGGGCAGATTTTCTCAAGCAACAGCTGATCTCGTGCAACAATATGGCGAGTCCATCTCCTACGACTGGAGGCTTTACCCTCACGACATTGCGGGATCGATCGCGCACGCGCGCGCGCAGGTGAAGGCAGGCTTACTGACTGAGGATGAGTTTTCTCAGATCGAGACAGGACTCCATGAGATTGAAAAGGAGATCGCAGCGGGTGGCTTCGAGTTTTCAATCGAGCTGGAGGATATCCACATGAATATCGAGTCTGCTCTCACAAAGCGGATCGGTGCTGCAGGTGGCAAACTCCACACCGCGAGATCCCGTAACGATCAGGTCGCGACCGATACGAGACTATACTGCCGGAGCGCGATTGATGCGCTTTTAGAGCTGATTTCAGGACTTCAAGAGGCGCTTCTGGGGCGGGCCGATGCACATGCAGGCACTGTTTTACCCGGCTACACTCACCTTCAGCGGGGACAACCGTTGACGGTGGGCCATCACCTCTTGGCATACGTCGAAATGCTGGCACGCGATAAAGACCGGCTCACCGACGCACGAAAGCGGGTCAATATTTCCCCACTGGGATCAGGCGCTCTTGCAGGGTCTACCATTAATCTGGATCGCGAAGCGATTGCAGAAGAGCTGGGCTTCGATAGCGTCACGACGAACTCAATGGATGCGATCTCAGACCGGGACTACATCGCAGAGATCCTCTTCACGCTCGCGCTTTGCGGAGGACACCTTTCCCGACTTTCTGAAGACTTGATTCTCTGGTGCAGCAGCGAGTTCGGCTTTGCGACGCTTTCTGATGCGCACACCACGGGGTCATCGTTGATGCCACAAAAGAAGAATCCTGATGTTTGTGAACTGACACGCGGAAAGACGGGTCGCCTTTATGGGAACTTGGTGGCGCTCCTAACCGCGATCAAGGGTTTGCCGCTGACCTACAATCGTGATCTCCAAGAGGACAAAGAACCGCTCTTTGACTCGATCGATACCATGACGATTGCCCTCAAAGTAAACACCGAGATGGTGGCCGCGATGGAGATCAACGTGGAGGCCTGCGAAGCCGCTGCGAGCGACCCCATGCTACTTGCGACAGATCTGGCAGACTGGCTGGTGAAGGAGGGAATCCCCTTCCGCTCAGCCCATGAGTTGGTTGGAAAAGCAGTAGCAGCTTCCGTGACGAGCAAGACTCCACTGGATGAACTCGATCTGACGCAGGTTGATTCCGCATTCACCGCGGATGCTTCGGGTGTCTTCTCACTGCAGAAAGCGCTCGCAGCGCGGACGAACCCAGGGGCACCCTCGGTAGAAAATGTGAAAGCGCAAATTACCCGCTGGCGCGAAGCTGAGCAGTAGGCGCCGATTGGAATGCCCTTGATTCCATCCGGACCAACGGGCCGCTGCGGCTAACCGCAAAAAAGCGGATCTGCTTCCAGATCCGCTTTTTAGAAAATTGTAGCTGCTAGGCGACTAAATGAGACCCGCCTTCTTAAGAGTCGCGTAAGCACCATTCTTATTGATGGTTTTGATGCCCTTTGCGCTCACCTTGATTTTGACAAACTTACTAAGCTCGGGAATCCAAACGCGCTTGCTCTGGAGATTCGGGGAAACCTTACGCTTCACCGTCTTAGTGACGTGACGACCAATGCCGCCTTTTTTCTTAGCGAGACCGGAACGGTGGATTTTACGACCGACACGAACCTTGGAACCTCTGATACTGCAAACTCTAGCCATAAAACAAAATTGTTGTGTGGCGGGAGAAATAGGGAAATCGAGCTTAGGGTCAAGAGGATTCTTAGGATTCATGAGGACTTTTCCCCATTTCGCACTCCGCACTGGCGGATAAGCCCACGCTATGGTGAGCTTCGGCATGGCGCAGCCCACCGTGATCGATTATCTCAAGCAACTCCAGCAGCAAGGCGTGAGCCATGTAGAGGTCGACGATGAGGCACGCAAAATCCTCCGTGAATTCTATCGCAGAGGTTCTTCCAACCCGCAGACACGCCTACCACAAGCATCTGCTCCCGCCTCCACCGCAACTCAAGTCCCCTCTGCCTCCACGACGAGCAAGCTCGCAATCAGCGGCACGACTGCCGCGGAAAAAATCAACTCTCTCAAGGAGCAGTGCCTCAATTGGGCCCCGGCCAAAGCCTTAGGCACGCTGCGAAATCAAATGGTCTTCTCTTCTGGCAACCCGGAGGCCGACCTCATGCTCGTGGGCGAAGCTCCCGGCTATCATGAGGAGAAGAAAAAGGAGCCCTTTGTTGGTCCCGCTGGCGAGAAGCTTGATCAAATTATCAAGGCGATGGGGCTCTCCCGTGAGGAAATCTATATTTCCAGTGTCTGCAAATTTCGCCCCTCGATGAAGAACCAAACGATGGGAAACCGGAAGCCCTCACCGGAGGAAATGGCCGCCAACCTCCCCTTCCTCCGTGCAGAAATCGACGTCGTGAAACCGAAGGTCATCCTCGCTCTGGGCGGCACTGCCGCGGAAGGACTTCTTTCGGAAACCAAAGCGGTGAGCCAGTTCCGCGAGGCTTGGCATCAGTTCCAAGGCATCCCACTCAGGGTGACCTACCACCCATCATATCTTCTACGTGAGTCCGAGGGGACGACAGATAAGCGCATGGTCTGGGAAGATATGCTGGCCGTCATGGACAAGCTTGGACTAGCCGTGAACGAAAAGCAGCGTGGATACTTTCTGCCGAAGAGCTGAAGCCAGATTTCTATCGGGGTGGCGGGACTGATCGAGCGCTTCTGAGACTCTCGGCAGAGAGCGAAAAATCGTGGCTGATTTCGGGTGCATTCGTCGGGCGGCGATGCTTCCATATCGCCCATGAGCGACACGCATCCTTTTCTTGCCGATGAATTCAAAATTCGATGGTCCACCCTGACTCCGGAGCACATCGAAGCCGATGTCACGCAAGCGATCGAGACAGGCCGGACGAATATTGAGGCGATCAAGACCCTTCCGCTTGGGGAGGTGACTTATGAAAACACCTTTGCCGCGCTGGAGATCGCAACCGAGGATCTTGATCGCAGCTGGGGTCGGGTGAACCATCTTGATTCGGTCGCGAATTCCGATGACCTCCGGGCAGCTCTTCATAAAATGTTGCCGCTCGTTTCCGAATTTTCCTCCTCCATCTCGCTCGATGGCGATCTTTGGAAAAGGATCAAAGCTTGTGAGGAAGGCGACCTTTCCACCCTGAGCGAAATCGAGAAGCGCTTCGTCGCGGAAACCTGCAATGACTTCCGCTCCGCTGGGGCCGACCTCGATGACACCGCGAAAAAGCGCATGGCAGAGATCAACGCCGAACTCGCCACGATCACTCAGAAGTTTGGCGAGAACGTCCTCGATTCCACCAATGCGTGGGACCTTTTCATCGAAGACGAATCCCGCCTCGCCGGCCTCCCTGATTCAGCGAAGGCCGCCGCCGCGGAAGATGCCAAGTCGAAGGACAAGGAAGGTCAGTGGCGCATCACCCTCCACGCACCATCAATGATGCCCGTGATGCAGTATGCCGAGAACGACTCTCTTAGAAAAGAAATCTGGCAAGCCTCCAGCGAAATCGGCCGCGTTGGCGAGCATGACAACTCACCGCTCATTTGGGACATCCTCGCCCTGCGAGAGGAAAAGGCAGCCCTGCTTGGCTTCTCGAACTTCGCAGACCTCACCCTCGCCCGTCGCATGGCGGGAAGCGGGAAAGGCGCCATCGATTTCTCGGAAAATCTCCACGCCCTCATCGTGGATCGCTTCCAAGAAGAAGTCGCGGAACTCCAGTCATACAAAGCCGAAAAAACAGGCGGTGAAAATGCCAAGCTCGAACCTTGGGAAACGGGCTACTGGGCCGAGACGCGACGGAAGGAACTCTTCGCTTTCGATGAAGAAGCGCTCCGCCCTTACTTCCCTGTCGGGCAGGTCATGGACGGTCTCTTTTCCCTTACCTCCACACTCTTTGGTATCACAATCTCGGAATCCGAGGCGGAAGCTTGGCATGAAGAAGTCACCTTTTACGAAATCCATGATGCCAAAACAAAGGAGCACCTCGGATCCTTTTATGCGGACTGGCACCCGCGCGAATCAAAACGTGGCGGAGCCTGGATGAACTACCTCGAAACCGGACTCCCCTCCCCACGCACTCCGCACCTTGGACTAATCTGCGGCAACATGACCAAGCCGACCGAGGACAAGCCCGCGCTCCTCACGCACCGTGAAGTAGAAACTGTCTTCCACGAGTTCGGTCACCTCCTCCACCACCTCCTCTCCGACGTCTCCATCAAATCACTCGCGGGCGTGAACGTGCCCTGGGACTTCGTCGAACTGCCCTCGCAAATCATGGAGAACTTCTGCTGGGATCGCCAGTCGCTCGACCTCTTCGCGACCCACTACGAGACGGGCGAAACGATCCCTGATGAACTCTTTGAAAAAATGATCGCCGCGCGAAATTACATGTCGGCCTCCGGCTTTATGCGCCAGCTCTCACTCGGCATGCTCGACCTAGCGCTCCACTCATATCTTGAGAAATATCGCGGTAGGGATCTCGATGACGTCGACCGTGAAATTCTCGCGAATTACAAAGCCCCGCTCGCAACCGAGACTCCCTCGATCGCGCGCCGCTTCAGCCACCTCTTTTCCTCACCCGTTGGTTACGCCGCAGGCTACTACTCCTACAAATGGGCCGAGGTCCTCGATGCCGATGCCTTCACCCGCTTCCGCAAAGAAGGCATCCTCAACACCGAAACAGGAGCCTCATTCAGAAAAGAAATCCTCTCGCAAGGAAACTCTCGCCCCGTGGACGAATCCTACCGCGCCTTCATGGGCCGTGATCCAGATCAAGCTGCGCTCCTAGATCGGAGCGGCCTGTAAGTGGCAGGGAGATCTTGCCAAGATCTCCTCCACCTCCACGGAGGCCTCCCTACCTTCCCACCACCGCTGGCAAACTTGTCATGCCGTAGCGGTCAACCGAACTCACTGCGATCGCGTCGGGCGTGCCACCGATCTTAACCAAGGTTCCGGAAGAAACTGCCGAGAGGACCCAGTGTTTTCCGTAGCGGGCTTGCACCGCATATTTTCCACAGCCGGGAACCCTGCTCCAACTGACGGTGGTGCCGCCACCGCCGCCTGCCGCGCGCACTCTAGGCGTGGCGGGAGCTGTCTGGCTAATCCAAGGCATGGGAGGGACGAGAGCGGGCTGCTGGTAGACGTTCTTCGTCAGCGAGGAATTGATGCCTCCACGGTTTTTGATAAGGGATTTCGCACTCCAAAAGACGTGTCCGGCGTAGTTACGCCCAATCGACCGTGAGTAACTCACCTGATTGATGATCTCGCTGACGGGCCTGCCGGGGTCCTCGGTGGAGTTAATTCTAGCGGAAGCAATTCCAGGCCATACCGGGCGTTTCCCCTGAGCGCGCCACCATGTGAGCAGCCGCGTGTAACTCTGAGCGCTATTGATGCGCCAGTAGAGCTGTGGTGATAGGTAGTCGCACCAGCCGCTCTGCAGCCACTTACGAGAATCGGCTGAAAGATGTTTATAACTGTCGATAGTGGCTGTGGTGCCCGCCGGGACACCAGGACGCCAGATACCGAATGGGCTGATGCCGACGCGCACCCAAGGCTTTGCCTTTTTCACACTCGCATACATATTTTCCACAAACTTATTCACGTAGCTACGCCGCTGGGACTCGGTTTTCCCATCGGGGAAAATTTGCTTTGCGACGCCATTTTTTGAGACATCGGGATAGGGGTAAAAGTAGTCGTCGATATGGATCCCATCGACGTCGTAACGATTCACGACATCCATGATCACCGAGAGCGCACGCTGCTGGGTGAAGCTGCTGGAGGGGTCCATCCATTTGTAATTCTTAAACAAACGAATCACCGAGGGGTGCGTCCGGCTAACGTGCTTGGATGAGACCGCTTGATCCTTATTTGGAAGAGCCCGAAAGGGATTGAACCACGCATGAACCTCAATACCTCGTGCGTGGGCCTGCTGGAGGCAGTATGCCAGTGGGTCATAGCCAGGTGATCGACCCATCGTGCCACTGATCCAGTGACTCCAAGGTTCATACTTCGAGGCATAGACCGCATCGGCATTCGGCCGCACTTGGAAAATGAGGGCATTCATCTTGAGCGATGCCATTTTATTAAGCATCGCGACCATCTCGGCCTTCTGCGCTCCTACACTGAGGCCCTTTTGGCTAGGCCAATCGATATTGTAGACACAGGCAGACCACGCGCCTCGAAACTCACGAGGAATCACGGGAGGTCGCTCGCTGGAAGCTTTGTAGGTCTGGCCGAGAGCGCAACCGACGAGGACTAGAAATGAAAAGATCCGAACAAACATGATGACATATTTCACGTCTCCTAAATAATCTCAAGCAGTAACCTCTCAGAGCGGTCTAACAGTTGTAATCTTACCTCAGGCTCAACCTTCGCTATACAAAATCTCCTTTTCTGCTTAAGAACCTGCGCATGTTCGCAGGCACTTTCACCGCTCTCATTACTCCCTTCCGCGATGGCCGTCTGGATCACGAAGCCTTCAAAGCTCTCATTGATCGTCAGGTCGCTGCTGGAATCACAGGAATCGTCCCTGTGGGAACCACCGGAGAATCTCCTACGGTCACGACCGAGGAACATCTGGAAGTGATCAAAGCCGCTGTCGAATTCGCTGCCGGCCGCACCATGGTCGTCGCAGGATCAGGCGCCAACTCCACCTCAGAAGCAATCCATCTGACGCAAGCCGCCGAAAAGGCAGGCGCAGATGCCTCTCTTCAGGTTTGTCCTTACTACAACAAGCCCTCCCAAGAAGGCATCTACCAGCACTATAGAACAGTCGCCGCAAATACCGGGCTGCCCATCATGCTCTACTCGGTTCCCGGTCGCTCCGTGGTCGAGATCGGCGTCGAGACGGTCGCTCGCCTCGCTGCTGACTGTGAAAATGTCATCGCGAACAAAGAAGCGGGCGGATCAGTCGAACGCGTGAACCAGCTCGTGCAAGCGGTCCCTGAGGACTTCCAAATTCTCTCCGGCGATGATCCCCTCACCCTCCCATTCATGTCCTGCGGAGCGGTCGGTCTCGTCAGCGTGGCTGCTAATCTCATTCCCGAGGTCATGGTGAATCTCGTTTCGCTTTGCCTCGAGGGCCAGTTCGTGGAAGCGCGCGAAGTGCAAAAGCGCTACTACCCTCTCCTCGCCGGACTCATGGGCCTCGACACCAATCCTGTCCCCATCAAATCCGCCATCGCTCTCCAAGGTCATTGCGGCGATGAACTTCGTCTCCCGCTCGTGAATCTCACGGACGAAAAGACCGAGCAGCTCAAGAGCCTGCTCAAGACTTACGCCCTTTTATAAGGTGAAACTCGCCCGCATGCCCGATGGCTCCCCGGAGCTCTTCCACACGCTGCAAGGCGAGGGACCATCGCTCGGCGCGCCGGCTGTCTTTCTCCGGCTCTCCCTCTGCAATCTCCACTGCCAGTGGTGCGACACTCCCTACACCTGGAATTGGGAAAAGACGCCTTGGAAGCACGACGGTGGGACGAAGTTTTCAAAAACGGAGCAGATCCTCGAACTCTCCCCGTCCGAAATCGCCCCACTCATTTCGGCCTTCGATTGTGACCGTCTCGTTCTCACCGGCGGTGAACCGCTGCTTCAGCAAAAGGCTCTCGTCGAGCTGATCAACCTTCTCGATTTCCCCTTCATCGAGATCGAAACCAATGGCACCCAACTTCCCTCTGCGGAACTCGAGTCCCGCATCACCGCCTTCAATGTTTCCCCCAAGCTCTCGAACTCGGGCATGGAGGAAGGCCTCCGGCTCAAAGCTGACGCGCTCCAATTTTTCGTAGCGTCCGAAAAAGCGATCTTTAAATTCGTCGTCTGCTCCGAAGCCGATCTTAAGGAAATCACCGAGCTCCAATCCCGCTTCGAGATTCAGCCCGACCGCATCTTTCTCATGCCCGAAGGCCGCAGCCCCAAGGAAACCACGGAGAAGTCTCTCTGGCTCGCTGACATCTGCCGGGACCACGGCTACCGCTTCACCCCCCGCCTCCACGTCCTTCTCTGGGGAGACAAGCGGGGGAAATAGAGCCCAATCCTCTCTCCAAACCGCCTCGGGACCCGAATCCCCTGGCGAGTTTTTACCGAATTAGTGAAACTTTTCTCAACTTCGACGGTTTACTACTGTGAACCCGCTATGAAAAGGAACCACCTCTCTGATTTCGATGAAGAACTCGATGGCGATGCCATCTGGAATCTCGTCGACAAAGCTTCTGTCAATCAGCCTTCTCCGACCTTCGTGCAGGACACTCTGCGCCGTGCTCGCCTAGCTGAGCCTGAGAAAACGTCATGGTGCCAAAAACTCCTTTCCCCCGTAGGTCTACTCGGCGCTTCTTCGGCAGCGCTCGCAGTCATCGCCCTTGTCTTCACCCTGAACTCTGAGCCTACCGCGGTGACTCCTGAGATCGTGAAGCAGTCTACTCCTACCCAAGAATGGAGCGAGCTGGAAGACGCCCTCGCCAGCGAACTCCTCGTGAGCGCATCGGAAGACCCTTCTCTTTTCTCGGATGCCGAACTCGTTGCCCTCCTCTTCTAACCCTCCCCCTCGATGAAAATCTTTCCTCTTTTCCTCCTCATCCCCGCCCTCCAAGCGGCACCACTCTCTCTCGAAGTCGTCAAAAACACCGCCCGAGAAATCGATGAGACGCTTCTCCTCGAACAGAAGACGCAAAACGTCACCGCCAACCCAATCGCCGACGACTCAACCTTCCTGCGCCGCTCCTATCTGAACATCACAGGTCGCTTGCCCTCCACCGAAGAAGCGAAGTCTTTCCTTGAGTCTGCCGACTCCGATAAGCGCACCGCTCTCATCGAAACTCTCTCCTCCGGAAACGGGAAAAACTCCCGCCTTTTCAACTTCTGGGCAGACCTCCTCCGCCTCAAGTCCACCGCAGAATCATCCGGTCTCGGTTGGCACGTCTGGCTGCGTGAATCCGTCGATCAGAATATGCCATACGATAAGATGGTGAACTCCATGCTCTCTGCCGATGGACACGCTGCCGAAAACCCTGCGGCCGGATACTACCTCCGCGATCGTGGAATGTTGCTCGATAACGTCTCGAACACTGTCGAAGTCTTCCTCGGTCACCAGATCGGATGCGCACAGTGTCACGATCATCCCTTCGATACCTTCAGCCAGATGGACTACTACCAACTGGCAGCCTTCCTAGGTGGAACCGAATATAAATTCGACGGCGCTCAGGACAAAGTTCGCGAGGTCATGAGTGCGGGCAAACCTAACATGCCATCCCGCATGGAGCTCGCAAAGATGAGCCCCAAAGAACGCAAGAAAGCGCTCAAAGATCGCTTCAATGGCGAAAACAAACAAGAGGCTCGTAAAATCGGCCAAGTCTTCCGCTACCACAACCGGAACGCCCTCAGCACAAACACTTCCAAGGAACTAAAACTCCCTGCCGACTACAAATACGAGGACGGCGAACCCGGTGAGGCCATCCCAACCCGCACCATCTTTGGCGAAAAATTCAAAAACGTCCCCCCCGAAGACCGCAAGCAAGTCTTCGCCGACTGGGTCACCTCACGCGACAATCCCTTCTTCACCAAAGTCATCGCAAACCGCATGTGGGACTACGTCTTCGGAGCTGGCATCGTGCCTGAGCTCGATAACTGGAGCAACTCGCCCGCCCCGCTTTATCCAGAAACGATGGCTCTCCTCGAAAATGCGATGAAGGTCACCGATTACAACATCGCCCAGTTTCTCCGCATCCTCTACCACACCAGTCTTTTCCAACGTGAGGTCGCGGCTGATGAACCTGAAATGGGACAGCCCTTCCACTTCAGCGGCCCCAGCCTTCGCCGCCTCAGCGCCGAGGAAATCCGCGATTCCTTCATCACGCTGAATGCCGGAAACGTCGATGACAACCGGAACTACGGGCTCTCCCAGGCTTGGAACAAATATTCCGACGCTTACCAGACTCTCATGGAAGCCACTCCTCAACAGATCAAGCAAGTCGCCAATGCCGGAGCCGCCGCCGAAAAAGCCCGCCGCGACGCGCAGGCGAAATCCGCCAAGCTCCGCACTGAAATGCGTAAGGCCAAGGAAAACGGAAACTTTGCGAGAGTCCGCAAGCTCTCGGAAGAAGCGCGCAAAGTCCAAGAAAACATGCGTAAAAAAGGATACCTTGGAGGTGATGGAGACGATTTTATCAGCAAAGTCGCCCCTGCCGTGGCCCGCCGCTCCCCACGCCCGAAGCCAAGCCATCGTGTTTTCGAAATGCGCGCATCTGAAATCCCCTCTCCTTCACAAGGAAACACCCTTGAGCGAGAGTTTGGAGCCTCGGATCGTGAAACTCCAAGCGCCGGTCACACCAAGGCCACCGTCCCTCAGACATTGCGCCTGCTCAACGGCCTCGAAACTTCTCTTCTTACCTCTAATAAGACCAATTTCTCGAAGAACTTCTCACGCCTCGGAACTCCTGAAGAGCGTCTCGATTACCTCTTCCTCTCCCTCTACTCTGCCAAGCCGACCGCTGAAGAAAAAACCGCCTTCCTCCCCGAGATGGAAACCGCTCAATCTTCCGCAGTCTTCGCCCGCGCCATCCTCACTTCAAACCGCTTCCTCTTCGTCCAGTAAGCCTCCGTTTTTCCGTGGCCAAATCCACCACCAATCTTTCGTCTCTTTCGTAAATTTCGTGATCCTCCCATCCAAAACCCAAGCCAAAGTCCAATGATCTCTCCTAACCAGCTCGACGACCTCTCACGCCGCACCTTCCTTTCAAACACCGCCCGCACCGCCTTTGGCGTGAGCCTCGGTGGAGCCGCTGCCACTTGGTTTAACTCAGCTGAAGCCGCCGAAGCAATCGCCGCTTCCCAAGGAAAAGCCAAGAACGTCATCTACCTCTACATGGCTGGAGGCATGACTCATATCGACACCTTTGATCCCAAGCCCGACGCTCCCGAAGAGTATCGTGGCCCCATCAAAGCAATCTCTACTAACGTTGCCGGCATTCAGTTTGGTCAGCATTTTAAAAATACCGCTAAGCACGCCGACAAGATGGCCATCGTTCGCTCGATGAACTCCACCCAAGGCGCACACGCTCAGGGAAACTACGCCGTCCACACTTCTTACACCCAGCGCGCCTCCATCAGCCACCCTTCCATGGGCTCATGGGCTAACAAGCTCGACCCCGAGCGCCTCAAAGGAACCCTTCCTCCCTTCGTCACCGTCCACGCTGGCAACCGCCATCCTGGAGCCGGCTTCTTCGAGCCAAATATTGCTCCTCTTCCCATCGGCGATGCCGACTCCGGTCTCCAAAACTCCAAGCGACGCAAAAATGTCACAGAAGCCGAGTTCACCCGCCAGCTCGCTCTCCGCAACAAGCTCGATTCCGACTTCGAAGCCCGCTTCAAAAAAGGCCACCGCAACGTCCGCGCTTATGATGAGATGTTCGATAGCGCTGTGAACCTTATGAAGTCCAAGGACCTCGAAGCCTTCGATCTTTCCAAAGAATCCCCCGAGGCCCTCGCCCTCTACGGCGAAGACAAATTTGCCAAAGGAGTTCTCCTCGCTCGTCGCCTCGTGCAACACGGCGCCCGCTTCGTTGAAGTGCAATATGGCGGCTTCGATTGGCACTCTGATAACTTTACCAAGGCCGAAGAAAAGCTCCCCGTCCTCGACCGCGCTTACGCCGCCCTCATGCACGACCTCGAGGTCACGGGCATGATCAAGGACACCATGGTGGTCATCGCCACCGAGTTCGGACGCACGCCCAAGATCGATTCAGATGCTGGCCGTAACCACTTCCCGAAAGCCTTCTCCTTCGTCCTCGCTGGAGCCGGCATCAAAGGCGGAACCGTCTATGGAGAAACTGATGAGACAGCCTCAAACGTCATCACCAAAAAGACCTCTCCTGCCGACTTCAATGCCACCATCGCCTCCGCGATGGGCTTCAAGCATGATGAGACCCTCATGTCCCCCAGCAAGCGCCCCTTCCGCATGGGCGGCGAAGACGGCAAGCCCATTAAAGAGGTCCTTGCTTAAAAAAGAGATTCTCAGGCCGCCTCCAATCTGGGAAGATTTGTCAGACATGACAATTTCTCCGATTTCCAACAAGACGGACATTAAACTCGGCATCCTCGGAACCCACCTTGGGTTCTTGGAAGCTCTCGTGCCAGACGACGATGATCGCCTCCCGCGCAACGCCTCGGGCGAGCTGGTCGTTTTCGCTGGGGCACGCGACATTTGCGAGCTTTCCCCAGTGAAGGTTGACGCGCTTCAGATCTCCGCCTTTGGCACCACCATTCCTGAAGATACCGATGAACTCATCGAGAAACTCCGCACCATCGGTCTGGAGCCTCAGCTGGTCATGATGGTCGGAGGAGTGAATCCTTACGACCCCGCCGATGAGGACGCCGCCCTCGCCCAGCTTCAGGTCAACATTGGCGCGGCAATCCGCAATAACGTGAAGCAGATCAACTCCACCTCCGTCGAAGAATGGATGACCGGCAGCGGTCCAGCGAACGAGGAAGAATTCCAAGCCCGCGTCGCGCAAAACATCAAGCTCCACGCCCGCGCCTATCGCGAGAGTGGCCTCGCCGATTCCTGTGTCGAGAACTGGAACATCGAGTTCCTCCGCCCCGGTGAGTTTGCAAACTTCACCTCACTCGAGAAAATGATGCCTATCATGAAGGGGCTCCTTGCCGAGGTAGGCGCCCCTTTCTTCCGCGTCCTCGTCGATGCCGCCCACTGCGGTGACTCAGATCTCGATCTCCCGCAAAACGAAGCCCTCATCGCCGAGCTCGCCGACGCCGGAATGCTCGGCCCCTTCCACTGCTCCGCCACCACCACCCGTGGCTGCCTCACCTCGGACGACGGCTGGATCTCAGCTCTCCTCGCCGCCGCCGCGAGAACCGGAAAACTCGAAAGCGCCTTCGTAGAAGTCTTCACTCACGATGACCCCGCCCTCCAAGGTCTCCGCGATCTCGATCCCGGCCACGGCATCGATACCACCGATGGCAGGACCTACACCCAAGTCATGGTCGATGGCCTCATCGAAACCGCCCGCCGCCTGAATAATCTCAAGAGCCGGGGGATTCTTTAGAGAACCAGCTGTGCCCTCTTCACTTCGGTTTTTCTATCAGGTATTTGAGCCTTGGTAGCATCCGCTTCTGAGGAATGCTTTCGACCTCTCCAATTCTCTCTGCTCCTTGCCTTAGATAAAAGCCTTCGGCGTCGAGATCAGAGACGACAAAAAAGTCCTCAATGTTCAAATCGATACATTCTTCTATTATTCTCTCGAAGGCTAATCTTCCGACTCCTTTACCAATCGCCTCCGGAAGAAGCCAGAGATGGTCTAAGTAATTCCCCTCTTTTCCTTTCTTAATAGCAAAGAAGCCAACAAGCTGATTGTCGGAATAAATAGCCTGAACTGAATGTGGCGTGCCCCCGTTCTTTGATCCAACTCTTATGAGAGTTGGATCAAAGAACGGGCGCTGGCGACTCACTCTTTTTCGTCCCCGTCCGCGAGATCGACCGCATCGAATCAGCGGGAAACTACGTCATCATCCATCGCTCGGGCAAAACCCACATCCATCGAGAAACGATGAGTTCGATGGAGAAGCGACTCGTGCCCCTCGGCTTCTTCCGCATCAGCCGCTCCCATTTGGCGCGTCTCGATCGGATCGAAAAGGTGACATCGTGACCGAGCTCAATGGTCAGCCGGTCTTTTCCACCACCAGCCTCGCTCGTCTCATCGCCGGGACGCAGGCCAAGGGCAGCGAAATCTCCCTCTCGTGGAATCGCGCAGGCGAGTCGAAGAGCGCGACCGTGATTCTCGATACCACCTCGACCAAGGAGGAATTCTCCAAGCGCTACAATGATTCTCAAGCCGCTGATTTTTCCACAGCGCATGCGATGAGCTTTGTCGTCGGACCCAATGGACTCACTCAGGGCAAGGGCCTCCCCGATTCGATCAAAGACGCGATGGAAAAAGCCCTCGGTGGGAGCAATGCCCTGCCCTTAGACATCCAGAAGCAGATCGAGGAGCAGCTTAAAAATGGCTTCAACGGCCAAATTCCCCAGATCAATAAGAGCTCTTCGGTCAGCATGACGGTGCAGATGCACTCAGACCGCGGAACCCTCTCGCTCCAGGGGAAGGACAAGGAAGGAAAATCCCCCCTCGTTCTTACCAACAAAGAGGGCGAAGAGGTCTTTAATAAGGCAATCACCAAGGACGAGATCGACCAAGTCCCCGAGGAATGGCGCGAGGATGTCAAAAAGGCGATGAAGCAGAGCGGGAGTATCACGATCAATGGAGCGGGACTCGGAGAGCCTCAATCTGACAAGAAAAAGAGCGATGAAGAGAAGAAAGAAACCTCCAAGACCGAGGAACTCCTCAAGAAACTCGAGGAAAAGGCAAAAAAGAACAAATAATAGCTCTTCCCACCCTTTTTAAAAAACACGGTCGCCCTTCCCGGCGACCGTGCTATTTTCCAGACATCATCAACTATGACTACTGACATTCCTGCTCAACCAGTCGAGCCATCTGCTCCAGACGTCTCCGCCCAGATCCAAGAGCGCTCTGCTTTCATTGCCCCGCTTCGCGCAGAAATCGGCCGCGTCCTCATCGGCCAAGACCACTTTGTCGACCGCATGTTAGTTTGCCTGCTCACCGGAAACCACCTTCTCGTAGAAGGCCTCCCGGGACTGGCTAAAACTCTCGCGGTCAATACCCTTGCGCAAGTGCTCACCGCGCAGTTTGGCCGGATTCAGTTTACTCCCGACCTCCTCCCTGCCGACGTCATCGGAACGCACATTTATAATCCAGGCACGCAGGAATTTAAGGCCAAAGAAGGCCCCATTTTCACCAACCTCCTCCTCGCTGATGAGATCAACCGCGCTCCGGCTAAAGTTCAGTCAGCACTGCTCGAAGCGATGCAGGAAAAGCAAGTCACCCTTGGCGGCGAGACCCGCCAGCTTCCGAGACCCTTCCTCGTGATGGCGACTCAGAACCCGCTCGATCAAGAAGGCACCTACCCGCTTCCCGAAGCGCAGATGGACCGCTTCATGATGAAGGTCATCGTGGGCTATCCGAAGCGTGAGGAAGAACGCGAAGTTCTCCGCCGGATGTCATCGACGACGAAGGTTCCTTCAGCTTCGCCAGTGGCCGATCTCGCTGCAGTGATGGCAGCTCGTGAGCTGATCGATCAGGTGAAGATCGACCCGCGCATCGAGGATTACATTTTGGACATCGTCTTTGCCACTCGTGAAGAAGGGCGCGCCCAGCTCTCCGAGCGCCAATCCGGCGTCGATCTCAGCGCGATGGATCAACTCATCACTGCCGGAGCATCTCCCCGTGCCACCCTTCAGCTCACCCGCGGCGCTCGCTGCCTCGCCTTCCTTGATGGACGCGACTACGTGCTCCCGGAAGACGTAAAAGGAATCGCCGCTGACATTCTCCGTCACCGCATCATCCCATCCTACGAAGCTCAGGCCGAGAACATGGATACTGATGCGCTCATCTCGCAGATTCTCGACACTCTTGTCGCCCCTTAATTTGTCGACGACATGCTCGCTTCAGAATTGATGGAAAAGGTGCGCCGCATTGAGATCCGGACGCGCCGTATTGTGCAGAACCGGACCGCCGGTGCCTGGCAAGCGTCCTTTAAAGGGCGCGGCATCGAATTTGCCGAGATCCGTGAATATCAGGAGGGCGATGAATTGCGCTCGATCGATTGGAATGTCTCGGCCCGTCTCGGCTCGCCTTACATCAAGCTCTTCACTGAGGAGCGGGAGCAAAATGTTTTCTTTCTCGTGGACCGCTCCGCTTCCGGTGAGTTCGGCACTGCTGGGATGACCAAGGCGGAGTTCACTGCGGAGGTCGCAGCGGTGCTCGCCTTCTCAGCCACGCTCAACAAAGACCGTGTCGGCCTTTTACTTTACTCGGATCAGGAAGAACTCCAGCTCGATCCCGCACGCGGGCATCGCCATGTCCTTCGCATCATCCGTGAGCTCCTGGCCTTCGAACCCGAGTCACCTCGCACCGATCTTGCGAAAGGAATCGAGCACCTCCTGAAGACGACCTTGCGCCGCTCGATTGTCTTCATTCTTTCCGACCTCATCACGCCGGAGTTTGATAAACCTCTGCGCGCGCTCGCCCGTCGCCATGAAGTGATCGTTCTCCATGTCACTGACCCCGCCGAGCGCTCGCTCCCGAAACTCCCTGCGATCAGCATGACCGATCTCGAGACAGGAGAAGTCTCTCGGCTCCGCCGAAAAGATGCCGCTCTTTTAGGAGATCGCACCGCCGCTCGTCAGGAAGAACTGGCGACCACCTGCCGCCGCGCAGGTGCCGACCTCGTCCCTCTCGATACTGCCGAGGACTACCTCCCCTCCATCATGCGCCTCTTCCAAAGCCGGATGTCCCGCCGATGAAATCCATTTTTAACATTCTCAAAGTCCTCTCGCTCATCGCCCTCCTCGTGGTGATGACGCTCGGCTATATTTTCTTCCGCACTTGGCAGAAGAACGAGCGCCCCGGCCTGCTTGATGCGCAGTGGCAGGAATCCGAGGTCAACCTAGGGGACCGGGCCACTCTGGAAGTCTCCTTGCGGGTGCCGTGGCATCGTGGAATCGACTCCTCAAGGCCGATGTCCTATCCCGATGCTCTCGTTCCAGCCCATCAAACCAGCGCCCTCAGTGATCTGGACAACACAGAACCCGCGCGAGAAATGATCGCGGCGGCTCTAAAGAAAAAGGGCGTCCGCAAAGGCGAACTCGACCTCAGCGGCCACCGCGAATGGTTCATCACTGTGCCACTCGTCGTGACTGAGCAGAAAGTCGATGACGGTCTCACCGTGAGCCTTTCGCTTGCGCGCACCAAGCGCATCTCGCCCTCCAGCGTGAATATCCCACTGCCACCGCTCACTGTCATTTCTCCCACCGATCTTCCGCGCGACCCGGATAATCCCAGCGCCTTCCTCGTTCCAGAACCTCCCGCGCCTGATCCTGAAATCGGAGTCACAACCAAGGAAGTAAAGCGCTACTGGCCCTATCTCGTGGCGGGCGTGATCGCGCTCCTAATTTCTCTTTTCTTCATCCTTCGCAAAGCAGGCATCATCGCCACCACCCCGCCGTGGGAAAAAGCGATGGGCAAGCTCGACGCGCTCGATGAGTCTGGAGACTCCGTCGTGCTGCTCTCGAGACTCACTGACATTCTGAAGCAATACACCTCCGAGCGCTTCGAGATGCGTGCTTCCGCGAAAACCTCTACCGAATTCCTCGCCCTCACCCGCACCATTGAGGATCTTCCTGCCGAGCAACTTGAAGAACTTCCTTGGCTTGCGCGCGTCGCAGATGCGGCGAAGTTTGCCGGTAAGGAACCGCCTGCCGATGCCGGCCCGCGCGCGATGAGCGTGGTCCGTGGCTTCGTTGAAAAAACCACTCCCCAGGAAACTCCCGATGCCTGAATTCCAACATCCCCTCCTTCTCTGGTTAATCCCGATTCTCCTTGGAGGTTTGATCTGGCGCTGGTTCTCAAAGCCAGCCGGAATCGCGGTCTCATCCGCCAAGCATTTTCGACCCTCCCCCGCTGGGAAATTTTTCACCTCACGTCACTTTTTACTCGGACTCGAGACGTTGGCGGCAATCGCCTTCACCGTCGCCCTCGCCCGCCCTCAGCAAGGGGTCGAACTGATGCCTTCCGAACGTGAAGGAACCGACATCATCATCTCGCTAGATTATTCTAACAGCATGGACGCTTACGATCCCGATCCCACTTGGTCAGATCGCCAAATCCGAAATACCATCGCCGATGGAGTTCTCAAAGACCGCCTTGGAGTCGCTCGTGATCAGGTCGCACGCTTTGTGCGACGACGCTCGGGCGACCGCATCGGACTCGTCATTTTCGGAGTCGACGCCTACTTGCTCTGCCCACCGACCTTGGATCACGATTTCCTCGTAGGACAGGTCGATCAACTGAGCAACGAGCTCCTCTCCCGCTCTGATCGCGGCACAAATATCGCCGGAGGCATCGCCACCTCGATCAACTCCTTCGCAAAGAAGACTGAAACTCGCCGCACCATTGTCCTCATCACTGATGGCGATCACACCGTGAACGACGAAGTCTTCACTCCCGTCTCCGCCGCCCGTGCCGCGCGGGAAAAAGACATCACGATCCATACCGTCGGCATCGGATCTGACAAACCTTACCGCACTGGCTGGCTCGCGAGTGCCCAGGCGAGCATCCGCTTCGATACAAGAAACCTCGAGCGGATCGCAAGCATCTCCCAAGGTCGCTTTTTCAGAGCGAAGGACAACCAGGGTTTCGAGGAGGTCATGGACACCATCGATAGCCTTGAGACGACGAGCCGGATCCACCCCGCCCTCGTCTTCGAGCGCGATCTTTATCCCTACTTCCTCATCCCCGGCGCGATTCTCCTGATCCTCGCCTTCATCCTTCGGAAAACCCTCTTACTCGAACTCTCCTGATGGACTTCCACTCTCTCAAGCACCTCTTCTGGCTCCTCCCGCTCCTCATTCTGGTAGTGGTAGCGATCTGGTATGCCACGCGGACCCGTCGGCAGGCGCTGCGCGTCCTCTCCGGCGAATCAGGAAAATGCCAACTAAAGACCAATGCCTCACCACTGCGTCGAAAGATCCTGAACTGGTCACTCATCAGCGCTCTGGTTCTCGCGACAATCGCTGTCCTCCGACCCACCGGAGGCTCTCAGATTTCCTCCTTTAAAAAACCGGCGAAGAACATCGTCTTATTAATGGATGCCTCCAAGTCCATGGGAGCGGTCGATTCCGGAGGACTGAGCCGCATGGAGAGCGCGAAGCTTTTCGCCCGCACTCTCATCGACCAGCGCCCGACTGACCGAATCGGTCTCCTGTCTTTCGCCGGAGGCGCCTTTCCCGAGGTTCCCTCCACCCTGAATCGCACGATGCTCCTGAAGCGCATCGATGTCCTCGAACCCGGATCGCTCCGCCTTCCGGGCACGAATCTCGGCCACGCCTTTAAGTCAGCGCGGGAACTCCTCACCGAGAACCCGCCGCCGGGCTCGGCTCTTGTGATCCTCTCGGATGGAGACAATGTCACCGGGAATCATAAGGCCATTATTGAGACTCTTAAAAAAGACGGTATCCCGGTGCTCGCAATCGCCTTCGGTAGCGCGACCGCTCCAGCCACGGTGCCTAATTCCCCTTTCCAGAGCCAGGCCGAGCACGAGGTGCTGCGCGGCATTTCCCAGACGACCTCGGGAGCATTCATCGAAGGTCTCCCATCGCTGGTGGACTCCCAGATCGACGCGCTGAACAAGCGCATCGATGCCATCGAACTCTCGGGCGATGACATCGCGCCCGAGCTTTTTGACCGCCCGCTCGATCTCTACGCCTACCCACTCACCGCCGCTCTCATTCTTCTCATGCTCCATCTCTTTATCCCTCTCCGCAGTAAGAAGTGGCACCCACTCAGCGCGATCGTCGCGGGTTTCTTTTTCCTAAGCCAAACCAGTGAAGCACAAGAGCCCAGCTTAGCTTACGAGGAAGCCCGCTCAGAAGCCACCGCCGCTGAGAAGCCCCTCCTACTTATTTTCACAGGATCGGATTGGTCTCCTCTTTCGGTCACCTTTGAAGAAGAAATCCTCTCACACGAAGTTTACCAGAAGTGGGAAAAGAAAACCGTCATCCCACTCGTGATAGACCTCCCTCGCACGGGAATCGATGCCGAAACGCGGCGGGTCAATCGCGCACTCGCGAGCCGCTTCCAGATCGCCGCTTATCCCACCGCTATTTTTCTAGAAGCAAAAGAAGAGACCGAGCTCGGCCGCCTCACGCACGATGACAAGGGCCCCGCCTCCTGGGTCGAGCGCGCCGATGCCATCCTCGCCGGTGATATTTCCCAAGGCGATAGCGCCTCTTCCATCGACTACTTGCCAGAGGAAGTCAAAGAAGCGCTCGAGGACGATTCTCTCACCGAGGTCGAGCGCAGTATCGGCTACTATAACAAGGCCTTGGAGATCGAACGCAGTGATGAAGACCTCGCAATCAAATCCAAAGACCGTTTCAAACTGCTACAGGACCTTTATGGAAATGCGGCCGAGTCTGCCCCCTACGACCGACCCGACCTCACCTTCGCGGCCCGCCATAAGATGGCGATCCTCCATCACAAGAAGTCCCGAACCCTCGTGCCCGAGGACATGGAAAGCATGCCGCCGGACGAGATGATGCGCCTCGCTCAGGAAGCAGATGGCGACCTTATCAAGCTTCTTAAAAAAGCCCGCTCGGGCTACCGCCGCGCCCTTTCTCTCTATCGCCAAGCCGTGCCGATGAAACCGGGCGACACGGAACTTTCGATCAACCTAGCGGTGGTCTATCGCGACATCGACCGCGTCACCGCTTACATCGAGTATCAGGAAGCCTACGTCCAAGCGGTCCAAGACACGATGAAGGCTCTTAAGCAGGAAAAGCGCTTCCGCAAGAGCCTCGACTACGGCGTCACGACCCGCAAACCGATCAACGATAGCGCCGTCAAGTCCGCCGCCGAATCGATCCGTGACCTCGTCAAAAAAGGCGATCTCGTCAAAGACAAGCCCACCATTTTAAAAGAGGAAGACCTTGATGAGTATCGCCTCGCCGAGGAGGACATCGACCTCGCTCCCGCTCCGCACAAAGAGCGCCATCTCCACCCTTCCGTGCAGCATATCCAAGACGCGCTAGACCATCTCTTCGACCCTCAGCAGCAACAGCAGCCCCAGCAAGGCGAAGGCGACCCCGGTGACGGAGAGCCCAGCGAAGGAGAGGACGAAGGCCCCGAAGGCGACAGGCCAGATGGCGAAGACGAAGGTGAAGACGAGGGCAACAAAGGCGACTCGGATGCTGATCTCCGACGCTCGGAAAAAGAAGACGGCGACCTCCGTGGCCGGCTCTTACGAGAGCTCAGCGATGAACTGAGTCGAGAGAATCGTGGCAAACCCCGTGTGGATGATCATTGATGAAAGGCCTCTTTTTTTTACTCGCTCTCAGCAGCTTCGTCGCAGCAGCGGAGGATGGCTATGAGCTCATCCAGCCACGCAGTGAGATCTACACCGACCTCAGGGAAAGTCTTATCATCGTGGCCGAACATGCGGTGGAAATCGGAGAACTGAAGCCTCATCCTAAGATCATCTGGCTCGACCGCTCGATAGACCGCAGCGTCGATCGCTCAACTGGTCAGCCGATGATGAACACCGAGCTCGGCTTTGTCGTTCGCGCTCCCGGCGTCATCAAATTCCCGCCCATTCCGGTCGTCATTGAAAACAAATCCTTCTTCCTGCGGCTCGACGACATCACCGCCGAGCGCAATCCCGCACCCAAGGATTTAGGACGGCTGGATATCATCTGGAATGATGACATCGAAATGCCGAAGGTCGTCCACCTCGGCGAGGCCCTAGAGATCGACTTCATCGGACAACTCCCTGATGACCGGAATCTACGTCCGCGATTTGGTAACGTTCCATTCAGCCGAGTCGAGAATGCCAACTGGTATCTCTTCTCCCGTCAAGCGGGACGGAATGCACGCCCCTCAGACTACTTCTATAACTTTGGCCGCGGCGGCTTTTACTCAAAGCGCTATGATTCACGACGAGTGAATCTCAATGGCAAACCGGTCTACACCCACCGCTATACGGCCCGAATGATCTGCTCTGAGCTTGGCGAAGTCAGCGGCCATCTAGGCCTCACTATGGAAACCACCGAGCGTAATGGGAACGAGTGGGCTCAACACGAGCGCACCTACCTCGTCCCCTTCCGCTTCGAAGTTGTCCCACTCCCTCCCCTCCCGAACGAGCGCGCCTTTAATACCGGATTGGTTGGGGACTGGAAGATCAAGTCCAACGTCGGACCCAGCGCGCCCTCGGCAAATGAACCACTCGCCATCCGAATCGACATCAAAGGCCACGGCGACCCAAATCTCCGCGAAGACTTCGACTTTTCCCGCGAGGGATTCGCCTCAGTCGAGAGCAAGATGCTCGATCGCTCGATCATGAATCACGACGAATGGGAGGGCACCTTTGTCCAGACGCTTATTCCGTCTGGAAACATCGCCACCTTCCCTCCGATCACTCTGGCCAGCTTCGACACCATCAATGACGAGTGGAAACTTCATCAGGTCTCGCCCGCGATCACCCTACAGGGACAGAGCGATGTCACCCACGATCTCTCGCCCTCAGCCAAACTCGGCGGAACGATTACCCGACCCGTCCTCCTGAACCTACCGCGAGCGATTTTCCCCATCGTCGCGCTCGCGCCTTTTCTCCCCTTCTTCTTCGGCTTCTTAAAAAAGCGCCTCGATCAGCGCGATCCTGTTCGCAAAGCGCGACAGCAGAAAATCCGCACGTTCATCTCTCGCTTCGGCTCAGGAAAAGGCAATTCGGAAGCAATCGATGATGAACTCCTCCCGCTCCTCCGCGTGCATCTCAAACTCCCACCCGGAGCGTCCACCCGTGAAGTCGCAGACACTCTCGAGAGTAAACACGGGGAACTCAGCTCGCTTCTCCGTGAGCACTCGAAATCGTCTTTCTCAAGCACCGGCTCCGGAATCGACCTCAAGGCACTCGCGGCTCAACTTGCAAAAGTCTCGTTTCTGTTTATCCTCATCGTCCAGCTACGCGGCGCATCTCTTAACGAAGCAAATCAAGCCTTCAGCGAAAGCCGCTACAGCGACGCTCTTCAGCAATACCAAGCGCTCATCGAGGAAGACCCCGGACGGCCGCGCCTTTATCAAAATCTCGCGCTCACCTATCTCGCGGTCGATGACCCCGCCCGGGCTCGTGCCGCCTGCCACACCGCTCTTCTTCTTGCCCCACTCAACTCCGATTCTAGGGCCCTCATGGATGACATCCGCAAGCGCGTCGGCGCACCCGCACTCCCCGGAACCAGCCTCCTCGCCCTTCGTCCCGACCAGTGGTTCATCCTTGCTGCGATCTTCTGGGTGCTCGCCTTTTCCTTTATCGGTCTCCGTCATTTCCCGGGGATGAAAATCCCCCGCTGGCTCGTCCCGGTCTCCTTCTTCTTTGCGATCGTTTTCCTTGCTGCCGGAGCCTGGAGAAATGCCAACTCATACGCCGAGCAGCAATTCATGGTAATTGGCGATGACATCCCTCGTGAGCTGACTCCCGGCACTCCAGACTGGGATTTTCCTACCCTCGAAAGCGGGCTCATCGTGAAAGTCGCTGAAAAGAGTGACACCCACGCCCGCATCGAAGCCGATGACAGCTCCTTCTGGATCCCGCTCTCTCAACTCAAGCAAGTTTGGTAATATGAAATCTCTTTTCGTCTCCCTCTGCCTCCTCGCCTCCGCGAGCGCCGAATTTTTGGTGCCCGCCTGGACTGCGCAGGAAGAAGGCACCATTCAGAAACTCAGCACCGAACTCACTCCCGAACTGCGTAAGCACTGCGTCATGGTCGGCCGACTCGGACTCAGCGAAATTCGCCCCGCTGTTTTCTTAAATGAAAAAGGCGACCTCCTCGCTCCTTATCTGAAGCCCATCGATGGCGATGACGAAGCGCCCTACCTCATCTATTTTGCCGATGGCTCCCGCCGGGCTGTCGAAACCATCATCGAGAAGAGCGAGCGCGGCATTGCCCTTCTCACCACCGACCTCCCAGAGGGATTCTCCCCTGCGCCCATCGCACCGGATCAATCGATCATCAGTTGTCACTGGTTCTTCTTTCCGGTCACGGCCCCTATTCCGAAAGTTGGCGAGCCGATCGCCTTCGCAACCACTCACCTTTTCCCACGACCTGATCCGGAAGCAGTCTCTTTCCTCCTCGAAGATATCGCAGGCCCCGCCGGCACCCCAGTCTTCGATCTCGCGGGCCGTCTTATCGCGATGACCAATCCCACCGAGGAAGTGCCCTCGAATTCGCTCCTTATTTCACGCCTTGCCGAAGACCTCGTTGAACTTCGGGAAGCTCTTCCAGAGAGCGCCGCTGGCGATCTTCCTCGCCTGCCCCTTTCTCCTAAGATTGAGAAAGACGAGGAGGAGGAAGACAGCGAGACCCCCGACTCCCCGCTCACCGAAGCGCGCGAAACCTTCGCTCGTTCCCTGATGCCGAAAGCCCCACCTTACGCGCTTATTTTTAATGACGATAAAGCAGTCACCCACTCCGTCGCCGCTGTCATTATTCGCTCCGATGGCCTCCTCCTCACGAAAGCCTCCGAACTAGGACCAGAACTCACCGTCCGCTACGGCGGCCAATCTCACCCCGCAGCTCTCCTTGCCACGGACGAAGCCACCGACCTCGCACTCGTGGGAATCGCCGCGAGCGATCTTCCTGTCGTCGAGTGGTCCTCTTCCGACTCCCTCGTCAGCGGAGCCAGCGTTATCTCGCCCATCCTGCTTCAGGAAACATCGGATGAGATGGTGACCTCGGACTCGATGGGCCTCGGCACTTTTAGTCATTTTTTAAAAGGAGACTCTCCCACTCTCCACGCAGCTTCGGAGGTCACCAGCCTCGGCATCGTCACCGAACAGAGCAGCGACGAAGTGCGTGTCGCATCCATCGACCCAGACTCACCCGCTGCAGAATCCGACCTACAAATCGGCGATCAAATCATGACGCTTGAAGAGAGAAAAATCACCTCGCGCACCGACCTCACCGATCTCTTGTCCAAAATGCGGGTCGGCATGGGAGTCTCGCTCACCGTCAAGCGCGGGGAAGAGACCAAGACCGTGCTGCTTCCTCTTACCCGCCCCCGCCTCACCCCTCCCCCAACCGGGATCACCATGGAAACGGGACTTCTCCTCATCCCGAGCGTGCGTCGCTTCGGCTTCGAGCAAAGTCTCGTCCACAGCCTCCCGCTTAATGCCTGGGATTGCGGTTCACCACTTTACGATCTCTCGGGGAAGGCTCTTGGCCTAAATATCTCCGCCTCTTCCGCCAACCGCTCCCTCGCTCTGCCGCCCGCTCTCGTAGAGGCCGCGGTGCAGAGAATGCTTTCATCCAGCGACCCTTTTTAGACCCATGTTGCGCTCCCTTTTCATCCTCCCCCTGCTCGTTGCGAACCTTTTAGCAGCTCCACAAAAGACGCCCGCAGAACTCAACGCCCACCTGCGTGAGCTTGCTCCCAGCCTTGTCGATTCCACCATCGCGATCTTCCTTGGCGGAGGCTCTGGCTCGGGTGTCATCGTCACCGAAGATGGCCTCGTCATCACTGCAGCACACGTCACAAGCAAGCCAGGAGAACAAGTCAAAGTCCTCCTCTCCGATGGCCGTGAACTCCCCGCGACCTCGCTAGGAGCGGATCACGAGACCGATGGCGCCCTGCTCCAGATCAATGCCCCCGGCCCCTTCCCCTTTCGTCCATACGTGAAGACAAAGACTTACGAAGTGGGAGACTGGGCCATCGCAACCGGCCACCCTGGCGGCCCCGTCATTGGGCGACCCGCTCCAGTGCGCATTGGTCGCATCATCGCCGCCGGAGTTGGCAGCGGCTTCCGCGATGCCATCAGCACCGATGCCACCGTGATCTCGGGCGACTCAGGTGGTCCTCTTTTTAATCTCGATGGCGAAGTCATCGGGATTAACTCAAACGTCGGAATGCCCTGGACCGCGAACCAGCACGTCCCGATGCCTGCCATCATCGCAAAATGGGATGCTCTCATGGCGAGCGAGATGATCGGCAGAGCAAGTGCCTCTCCCGGTTCCGGCCAAGGTGAAGAGCCTTTTGACGAACCCTTCCGTGAGCTACGCAAAGAATTCCTCGAAGCACTCGGCCAGCGTTCTGCCGATGACACCACCGCGAAGGAACTCCGCGAGCGCCCAGCCCTCCTCGACCCTCACACCATGCAGCACTATCTCGATCAGTGGGCTCCCGATGAGGAAGCGCCCACCGCTCCTTTCCTTGGACTGAAGCTCGATCTCGGTGAAACTTCCCGCGCTCTTGTCGAGGATGTCGTGAGCGACTCCCCTGCCGAGCAAGCCGGACTTCAAAAAGGCGATATCATTCAGAGCCTCGCGGGCAAGCCGATCTCTTCCCCAATCAGCTTCGCCTTAGCGCTCAAGTCACTTGAATCCGCCGAATCCATCTCTATCCAAACCGACCGCGGCGCGATCTCCCTTAAGCCCCGCTCCATCCCAGCTCGGCGTCATTTCCCCATGCCCGTCGCTGGGCTCATCTCGATGATGGTCTCTGATTCGGCAATCAAAACCCCACCTTCGATCCGCGAAGTGAACCGTCAATTCCTAGAGCCCCTCGAACCACTTCTTGATGGGCTCAGCCACAGTGTCATGCCGATCTACCAAGATCGAAAACTTCTCACCCACGCGACTGCCGTGAGCCGAACCCAGCTCATCACGAAAGCAAGCGAGCTTGAGAAGAAGGAAGACCTCGTCATCCGCTTTGAAGAAAACGACTACCCCTTCACCGTCGTCTCAACTGATAAAAAACGAGACCTTGCACTCATCTCAGCAAAAATAGAAGGACTTTCACCGATCAAGCTCCGTGCTCCCGAGCCGGAAGTCGCCACGCTCGTCTTCACTCCTACCAAGCAAGGATTCCTCTCCGGCGTCATCACCCAGCCAGCACGTAGCGCCCCCGCCAAGGGCTTCGAACTCAATGTCGAGAGTGATCAACCCAGCGGCTACGTCGGGATCAGCTTCACCCCCGATGACATCCAGCCCACCGTCCAGACCGTCGAACTCGGCAGCCCCGCCGACTCCTCTGGATTTCTTGAAGGCGATGTCATCACCCACTTCCAAGGTAAGAAAGTCGAGACCATCGAGGACATCAGCAAAGCGCTTAAGAATTTCACTCCAGGGCAAAAAGTAAAATTCAAGATCCAGCGCGACACCGAAGAAATGACCATTCCTGTCATCCTCGACGTTCGCCCTGCTGGAACGTCCGACAAACCAAGCCGAGCCGCCCTCCAACGTGATCAAGCCCTCTCCAGCCTCTCCGCGCGTGGTGGTAAACTTTCAAAACGGCGCAACGACTTCCCCCGCGTCCTCTACCACGACCAACTCCTCCCCGCAAACCACACGGGCACTCCCCTCGTCGATGTCGAAGGAAACGTCGTCGGCATCAACATCGCCCGCAGTCTCCGCCAACGAAGTCTCGCCCTCCCGATGTCCGAGATCATCGCCTTCTTCCGCGAGGAACTGGAAAAGGACCGTCGCACGGATTAAGCGCAGCCTCTCATCCGGCGTAGAGGCTCCCACTAAAGCTTCTCCGGTTGACGCTACGAACGAAAGGCGTTCTGAAGGGACGCTGGAACAAAGCCCCTGACTTTGGACCTTTGCCCTTTCAGGACCTTGATGACTATGGGAGTTGATTCACCTTCTCAAGGAACGCGAACATTGCTCCAAGTAAGGATATCGCAATGAATAAATGAAACACTCGGAGCAATCGTCCTGCCCTTTCATCTGAATGTTCATCCGCAAGGATTTTGCAATTTTGCCAATCGATCAGTATCAGGAAACCTGATACCAGCACACGAATTAATCAGATGCCCATTCTTTCTGACATGTGGACGCATTCCAATTGCCCAAATAAGAAGCGCACAGATGAACCCGATAAAGAACAGAACTGTTCTTACGGAATGCATGGATTATTCAGCGCGCCAATTTCCGGCTACTAGCGCTAGTTAAAATAGATCATCCCCGCGATTCCGGCGGCGAAGCAGTAGTAGGAAAAATACTCCAACTTCCCTCGCTTCACGGCGCCCATCACGAGATAGATTGCGAGCACACCGACGATCGCGGCGGCAACTGCACCCGCGACATAGGCTCCGCTAAAGCAAGATTGAATCGCTTCGCCGAAGGAAGCGGTTTCCATCTTATCTTTGATGGTGAGGACAAAGCCGCCTGCGATGGCGGGGATCGACATGAGGAAGGAAAACTCGGCGGCTTTTTCTGCTTTCACACCACTCACGAGGCCCGCGGCAATCGTGCTACCGGAGCGCGAGACGCCGGGAAGGATTGCGAAGGCTTGGCCTATTCCCATGATGACAGCATCGCTCAGACCCACTTTTTTCGCTCCTCCTTTGACAAAGCGTGGGATGAAGAGAATGAAGCCGGTTAAAATGAGAAAGGACGACACCATGAAGGGATTCCCGGGCACCGAATCGAAGAAATCTTTAAACAGAAGCGTCGCGATCACGGCTGGAACGGTGGCGATCCCAAGCCACATGATCATTTTACGATCCTCCAGCATCGATGGCGTGTAGAGAGACTTCACCAAGCGCCAGAGGCTGGGCCAGAAGAAGATGAGGACACTGACGAGCGTGCCCAAGTGAAGAATGATTTCGAAGGATAAGTCCTCGTGATGCCCTGAACCAACTTCGCGGATGCCGAGGAGATACTGGGTGAGGACAATATGCCCGGAAGATGAGATCGGAAGGAATTCGGCAAGTCCCTGCACGATGCCTACGATAATTGCTTTCCAGATTTCCATAATGTGGGAGCGATCCTACGGGCTTCTTTAGTTTCCGCAAGAATTACAATGATTGCATGACGGAGAGGAATTCAAGAGAGAGAGACGAACGCTAATCTTACGAATGAGGCGAATCTTGAGGCGGATTTTTTACCGCTAAGACGCAGAGGCACGAAGTTTTTCAAGGCTTGGTTCTAGTGGATTTAACCAAGCACCTCGAGATTCGTCTCATTCGCCTGATTCGCGTTCAAAAAAATGCGCTGGCTAGCTTTGCTCTTTTCGCCAGCGCTTGGCTGAAGCTTCGCCGAAGAGCACGTCGTCATGCTGGATCTTTTCATTCTCGAAGGTGAAGCGGGCGTCGAAGGTCTCTCCTTTGAGCGCTTGAGGGAGCCAGTAGGAGTCGTCCTCCCACATCTTCTCAAAGGGAATATCCGCGATCTCGCACCAGTAAGGAATGGCCTCATCGGTCGCGGTAGGGGTGCCGGTAAATTTAGTGGCCGTGTAGACATGGCAGTGGATGTCGGGAAGGTCAGACATCGCGAACCAGAGTTCTCCCCTCTTCACGGGATCGAGCGTGTCAATATGAAGCTCTTCTTGCACCTCGCGCACGGCGCACTCCAGCGGAGTCTCGCCGGGATCGATTTTCCCGCCAGGGCCATTAATCTTCCCCATCCCGATGCCACGGAGCTTCTCGATGAGAAGGACGCGGCTGCCTTGATGGATAAAAACGAGGGTGGCTTCGATGTCGGGCTGCCACTTGTCCCAGTCAGGAACGGTGACGTTATTCGGAAGGTCGGGCATAATTTTCGACGGTGTCGCAGGTGCAAACGAGGTTGCGGTCTCCGTGCACGTTATCGACTCTGCCGACGACTGGCCAGAACTTGTGCTTCCTCAAACGAGGAACTGGGAAAGCGGCTTTCTCGCGCGGGTAGGGATGACTCCACTCATCTGAGATCACCATTTCCGCAGTATGCGGGGCATTCTTGAGAACATTATCGATCGGATCGGCGGTGCCAGCCACGACCTCGTGCGCTTCCGCGTGGATCGCGAGCATCGCTTCGCAGAAACGATCGAGCTCATCCTTTGACTCAGACTCGGTGGGCTCGATCATGAGCGTTCCGGCGACGGGCCAGCTCATGGTGGGCGCGTGGAAGCCGTAATCGATCAGGCGCTTGGCGACGTCTTCGACCGTGATTCCGGTCTCCTTCGTGAGCGGGCGGGTATCGATGATGCACTCGTGCGCGACGAGTCCGCCGCGTCCGGTGTAAAGAATCGGGTAGGCAGGCGCGAGGACCTTAGCGATGTAGTTCGCGCTGAGAATGGCAACTCCGGTGGCGGTCTTGAGACCTTCGCTTCCCATCATCGCGATATACATCCAGGAAATGACATTAATCGACGCGCTGCCCCAAGGTGCGGAGCAGACGGCATTGGCGCTGTTTCCAAAATCGCGGTGGCCTGGAAGGAACTCGACGAGGTGCGGAGCAACTCCGATGGGTCCGACGCCGGGGCCTCCACCTCCGTGCGGGATGCAGAAGGTTTTGTGAAGATTGAGATGGCAGACATCAGCTCCGATACGGCCGGGGTTGGTGACGCCGACTTGGGCATTCATGTTCGCACCATCCATGTAGACTTGGCCGCCGGCTTCGTGAATGGCGGCACACATTTCTTGAATCCCCTCTTCATAAACTCCGTGAGTCGAGGGGTAGGTGACCATGAGTGCGCCGAGGGTTTCGCGGTGCTCGGTGATTTTTACGTGGAGGTCATCGGTATCGATGTTTCCTGCGTCATCGCATTTTATCGGAACGACTTGAAATCCGGTCATGACCGCCGAGGCAGGGTTGGTGCCGTGAGCGGACATCGGAATGAGGCACTTGTTGCGACGCGTGTCGCCGTTTGCCTGATGATAAGAACGGATGGCCAGAAGGCCGGCATATTCGCCTTGCGATCCCGCATTGGGCTGGAGCGAGACAGCGGCGAATCCGGTGATCTCAGCGAGCCATTCGGAAAGATCGGTGAGCATTTCGCAGTAGCCGATGCTCTGGTCCTCGGGGACAAAGGGATGAAGCTGGCCCACTTCAGGCCATGAGACGGGCATCATTTCCGCCGCGGCATTGAGCTTCATGGTGCAGGACCCGAGCGGGATCATGGACTCATTGAGAGCGAGGTCGCGTGCTTCGAGGCGATGCAAGTAGCGCATCATGTCGGTCTCGCTGCGATAGATGTGGAAGACGTCTTGCTTGAGGAAGCCGTCTTGGCGGAGATTTTCTTTTGGGAAACCGAGTCCGCCGCCGGGTCCAGGGACGGTGCCGAAGACTCCGCAGATAGTTTGCAGGTCTTCTTCTGAGGTGGTTTCGTCGAAGGCGATGCCGAGGCGGCCATCGCCGAAGTCACGAAGGTTGTAGCCTTTTTCGACCGCGGCTTTGAGAATCTGATCGGCGAGATCTCCGACATCGACAGTGACGGTATCGAAGAGGTTTTCATTGCAAATATCGTAGTCCTTTGCCTCCAGTCCCTGAGCGAGGCGGGTGGCTTTTTCAGAGACTTCGGCAGCGATATCGAGGAGTCCATCAGGGCCGTGATACACGGCATACATCGAGGCCATGACGGCGAGTAGGACTTGCGCGGTGCAAATGTTCGAGGTCGCCTTGTCACGCCGGATGTGCTGCTCGCGGGTCTGGAGTGAGAGGCGGTAAGCGGGATTTCCTTGGGAGTCGATCGAGACCCCGATGAGGCGACCGGGGATCTTGCGCTTGAGCTTGTCAGCACAGGAAATGAAGGCCGCGTGAGGACCACCGAATCCGAGAGGGACGCCGAAGCGCTGGCTGGAGCCGACACAGATATCCGCGCCCATGGAACCGGGTGATTTTAAAAGAGTGAGCGCAAGAAGGTCGGCAGCGATGATGACTTGCGCCTCTGCCTCGTGGACTTTCTCCGAGAACTCGGTGAAGTCTCGGACGTCGCCGAGGGTAGAAGGATACTGGACGAGCGCGCCGATGAGATCATCTGAAGGAGCGAAGTCATCAACGTGCTCCACTTTGACCTCAATGCCGAGAGGCTCGGCGCGGGTGCGGACGACATCAATGGTCTGCGGGTGGCAGTCTTCATCGACCCAGAAGACAGTCGCCTTCGGCTTCATCGTGAGCGCGAGGCTCATCGCCTCAGCGGCGGCGGTGGCTTCATCAAGAAGCGAGGCATTAGCGACATCGAGCCCCGTGAGCTCGGTGATCAGGGTCTGGAAGTTGAGGAGCGCTTCGAGTCGGCCTTGGGAAATCTCAGGCTGATAGGGAGTGTAAGCGGTATACCAGCCGGGATTCTCAAGAATGTTCCGCTGGATCACCGGAGGGGTCACGGTGCCGTGATAGCCCTGCCCGATGAAAGACTTGAGGACTTTATTTTGACTCAGCTTGCTCTTGAGATGAGCGAGAGCTTCCGACTCGGAGAGGGCTTCGGGAAGCGTCGCTCCCTCCGGCCACTGAATTTCGGAAGGGACGACCTCGGCCAGAAGTGAGTCCAGGTCTTTGCGACCGATCGCTTCGAGAAGGGCTTCTCTGGAGTCATCCCACGGGCCGATGTGACGGCGGGAGAAAAGCTGGGTCGTCATAAAGATTTAGCGCACCACGCTGGTGTAAGACGAAGCGTCCATGAGAGCGTCGTATTGTGAGGTGTCGGCGATCTTCATCTTGAAGATCCATCCGCCCTCATAGGGCTCGGTGTTGACCTTCGATGGATCTGCAACGAGGTCCACATTCACCTCCACGACTTCTCCGGCGATGGGCGCGTAGATGTCGCTGGCTGCTTTGACACTCTCGACAACTCCCACGGGGGAAGCTTTGTCAACGTCACCCAAGTCAGGGAGTTCGACGAAGACGACGTCGCTCAGTTCTTCTTGAGCGTGGTCAGTAATTCCGACGGTGACGATGTCTCCTTCGAGGCGAACCCATTCGTGATCGGGGGTGTAGCGGCAGCTATCTGGGGCAGTCATACTTCTTTAAGATTTACGGATTCTTATTTCCGATAGAAAGGCTTTTTCACGACTTTTGCGGGAAGATGCTTTCCGCGCACTTCGATCTGGACCGGAGTGTTGATCTTGACCCGGTCGGTGGGGAGGTAAGCAAGGCCGATACCAGCTCCGAGTGAAGGAGATAATCCGCCTGAGGTGAGAGTGCCGAGCGGAGAGCCGTTCATATCGACCACGGTGTAACCCGGGCGAGGTGGCGCTCCTCTTTCGTCCAGCTGGATCGCCATGAGTCGTTCGGAAATCCCCTCTTCCTTTTGCTTACGAAGAGCATCACCTCCGATGAAGCGCTCTTTATCCAAAGCGACGAACATACCGAGTCCGGCCTGTAGCGGAGTGCGCGAGGAAGAAAGGTCCGAGCCATTAAGCGGGTAGCACATTTCAAGGCGAAGGGAATCGCGTGAACCCAGACCGCAAGCGGTTACCTCTTCTTCCATGAGAAGGTTCCACCAGTAAGTTGCTTGGGAGGAGGGACAGAAAAGTTCAAAGCCATCCTCGCCAGTGTAACCCGTGCGACAGACGATCACACGATGCCCCATTTGCGTAAGATCGTCGACGTGATTGCGCGACGGGAGCGTGCGACCCTCGGTGATTCTAGTATAAACTTGGGCAGCATCCGGTCCCTGGACGGCGAGTCCAGCCCACTCGTTACTCAGGTTATCCATTGTGATTCCCTCTTCGAGATGCTGGGCAAGCCAATCAGCATCTTCAGAGATTTTCGCAGCATTGATGAGCAGTAAAAAGTCTATCTCATCGAGACGGTAGACGATGAGGTCATCGATCACGCCGCCTTGGTCATTTAGAAGAAAAGTGTAGTGCGCTTCGCGAGTCTCCAGCTTGGCGATGTCATTCGCGAGAATCCGGTTGAGCCACTCGCCGCTCTTTTTTCCACTGACGAAAACCTGACCCATGTGGGAAATATCAAAGACACCCACTTTCTCACGGACCGCTTTGTGCTCATCGATGATCGAAGAATACATCACGGGCATTTCCCAACCGGCAAAGGCCACCATGCGGCCTCCGAGATCGCGATGCTGCTGATCAAGAGGAGAGAGTTTAAGGACGTCGCTCACAGGCAAAAGCTGTGGGGACTGATCGGACTTGTCAACCTGACAAAATGGATCATTCTTGGGACTGTGTTACAGAAACGATTCACGATCGAAAGTCGACTTTCTTGGCTCGGATTCCCGGGACTAATCAAGATGCTCGCGATGCTTCAAGGGGTGTTTTTTGTGGTGCTCGTGCTGAATCCGGCGGCGACTGAGATCATAAAGCCGAATATTACACTCGTGATGAAGGGTGAAGTTTGGCGACTCGTCAGTTGGGTGCTCATGCCACCCTACCCTCCCCCGATTGAAGGAAGTTTGGTCTTTCCCGCTCTTTTCACTCTAATTGTGCTCCGAATTTGCTTCCTCTTCGATGAGACGCTAGAGCGAGCATGGGGGGTGACCCGGACTTCGATCTACGTCTACGCCACCATTATTTGCCAGGGGATCGCGCTTAATATCTTGAGTTCATTTTTCAGCGGACACGTCTACTACCTCGCGATCTTCTTCGCCTTCGCCACGATTCTTCCAAACTACACCTTCTTACTTGGATTTTTCCTCCCGGTGAAGGTCTGGATCTTTGCGGTGCTCGCGGGAGTTGGAATTCTGATTACCTGCCTCCAGGCTCCGCTTCTACTCCCCTTCTATCTGGTAGCCTATCTTCCCTACATTATCTACGCACTTCCAGTCGCTCTGAAGTGGCGCAAGACCCGAAGTCAAATCACGAAGCGGCGCAATAAATTTCAGTCAGCCCAGCAGACCAGCGATGGCAGCCTCCACCGCTGCCACAACTGCGGGCGCACAGAGAACTCCGACCCGGATCTCCAGTTCCGCGTCGCCGCAGATGATGAGGAATATTGTCTCGACCATCTTCCCTGACCACTTAAGGGTCACGGCATGAGCGAGTTGGAATTTGCCCCCCGTCCCGAAAAGAAGGAACTCGATGAAACTCTCGGCTTCTGCCCGAAGTTTGATGCCGATGGACTCATCCCCGCGATGGCGATCGACGCCGAGACCCGTGAGCCTCTCATGCTGGCTTACATGAACGAGGAGTCGGTAAAGCTAACCTTGGAAAAACAAGAAGCAGTCTATTATTCCCGCTCCCGCCAGGAACTCTGGCACAAGGGCGCGACCTCTGGCCACGTCCAAGCGGTTCACGAGATCCGCACCGACTGCGATCAGGACGCTCTCATTCTCTACGTGACCCAACAAGGGGCCGGAGCCTGCCACACTGGTCGTCGTTCATGCTTCTACCGCGCGGTGAGCTTCGACAAGAACCCGGCTGAGACGACCTTCGTCGATGACGAGCGGACCTTTGATCCGGACGAAGTCTACGGAAAGTGAGCAAAAAGACCTGCCCCCTTTCGAGAGTAGGTCTTTGAAAACAATGCCACCCGGCAAAGGGCGGCATTGGGAGATTAATCTCTAGTCCGCGACAGCGTAGCCAATCCGGTAGAACTGCTTCCCCGCGGTAACCAGCCTCGTCACGGAGACGACGCCATTTGCATCCGCAGTGATCGCTTCTGGCTCAGTCCAAGTCGCGAGGTCTGAAGAAGACGAGTAGAGATAAGCAATATTAGGCACCCCAGGAGTCGAGACTGTGACCATCTCGGTCACCTCTCCTGCATTGGCAACGGAGATGGTTGCGATTGAGGTGGGAAGAACGATGAGAGAAAGGTTACCAGCTGCATTGAAAGGGCTTGCCCATTTGGGGTCGGCGTAAACCGAAGTGCCACTGAGGGTCAGAAGGAAGTTCTCGAGGTCAGTCTTTTCAGTCTCAGTCAGGTTCAGCTGCTGGGTTCCGCCGCCGGGGCCACCAGGACCTCCGGGTCCGCCTGCGAGACGGGGATCAAGATTCGCAGGAGCTGGGTTGGGAATCGCGTTGTAGTGGTCGATGGCTTGGCGAAGAGAATTAAAAATCGCATTATGCATCAATCCTCCATTGAGATTTCCATCAGCATCAGCCAAGTCACGGAGACTAGGGGAGCGCGTGTTGGTGGTATCGGTTCCGCCACCGATTGACCCGACGACACCATTGCTACGGCTGTTCGGATCGATATCGAATTCAGGAGCATTGTGACAGGCATTGCACCCGGCTCCTCCTTGTTGAGGTGCTGTCAGATAGAGGTTCTTTCCCCGATTCTCGGATGCGGTGTAGTTCGGGAAATTTGCTCCACCATTTCCAACCTGTGCCCTTCCAGTGTCATACTTACTATCGAAGGACTGAATGCTGCGCACGAACTGGGCGAGAACCTGCTGGACGCGTCCCTCGGTGATCGTTTCATCACCATAAACAGAGCGGAACATCACTTGGTATTCCTCGATGGCTGAGAGCCGGGTGACGAGGTCAGAAAAATCAGGGTCGCCGCCTTCTCCACTGAAGCCCA
The DNA here is from genome assembly GCA_039769075.1 of Akkermansiaceae bacterium. Classification (GTDB taxonomy): domain Bacteria; phylum Verrucomicrobiota; class Verrucomicrobiia; order Verrucomicrobiales; family Akkermansiaceae; genus SW10. The sequence goes on from JBDMZE010000006.1 coordinate 75,211, forward strand.
TCTCAACATGATCTTGAATCGGCTGGGTGCTCTGTGCTTCGAGAGTCGCCGCACGTTCGTCCCAGAAGAAGCGCTGCTCCGTAGAAAAGCGGGAGTTAATGAGACGCATCGAGTGACGCCCGGTAGTGCCATCGACTCCTGTGCTCGCAAGATCGAGATCACCGAAGCCATTTTCCTGCTGGTGGCAAGAAGCGCAGGAAATAGTGGAATCTGTCGAAAGACGGACATCGTAAAAGAGAACGCGACCAAGTGTGGCCCCATGATCCGTGATGGGATTATTCGCCGGAGTGTTGTCTTTTTGAATATAATTAGGAACTGGCTGGGCGGCGTAGTTCGCAGGGGCAGTGAGATCGAGAACGCCGTCTTGAGCGGCAGCGTGGCTCGAAATCAGCACGATCAGAGAAAGGTAGTGTGCTTTCATCAATGAGAAGGTGACAAACAATGGTAAAGTAAATGTGTCCTTAGAAGACCAATATTGTGAAGAGTTTGTAAAGAGGGCTACTAATGAGGGAGTTCCGACAAAAGCCTAAGAAATGGACTTCCAGAAAGAGGCTTTCTTAGTCTATCGTTCCTCTCACATGCGCCTTCTCTTCCTTCTCATTCTTTGCCCAATCTTTACCTCATGTAGTGATCTCACTCCGGTAAAAGTCGAACCTCCTAAGGTTGTGAAACCAGTGCCAAAACCAAAACCTGTAGAGAAAAGCCTCACCACTTACTATGGCCTCGCTTCTTGGTATAGCATCAAGACGAACTTCGGCCGAAAAACCGCCAGCGGTCGCCTCCTCCAAAACGGCGCTTACACCGCGGCGCACAAGACGCTCCCAATGGGCTCACGAGTGCGCGTGACCTGCCTCTTCAATGGTCGCTCGGAAATTCTCCGCATCACGGACCGGGGACCTTACATCAAGGGCCGCATCATCGATGTCACCATCGGGAGTGCCCAGCGACTTGGCTTTTATTCACGTGGAATCACGAAGGTGAAAGTAGAAGTCCTTAGCCGCGGGAATTGGAAATATAAGCATCCCTAATCACTTCTTAGATTCTGTCTTGCGAGCGCGGCCAGAAAACCACTCAGCTTGCTGATCCATTTTTTGCGCTTCGAGAACCTGCTCGATCTTTCGATAGCGCTCGGAGGGGTCAAAATTGAGCCCCCAGTGGATCTTCCGCAGACAAGCCGGGCAAAGGTGCAGCGGTGCGCGGTCAGTTTCGCCGAGGCCATTCGAGCCATTCATGAGACAGTGAAAATGGATGCAGTGCTTGATTCCAAAAGCGTGGCCTGTCTCGTGTGAGATCACTTTAAAGGCACGTTCCAAGGCGAGCTTAGGTTCATCTTTCACGTCGTATCTCGCAAAGCTAAAGACCCCCACCCTCTTCTGGATGCGGGCGAGACCGAAGACGAAGTTCCATTCCTCACTCGGATAGAGGTCAGTCATCGTGACTGCCATCACGACATAAGCGTCACGCGGAACCCGACGCTGGAGACCATTTAAAAGATCGGTCGCATTCCACTGCTTCTCTCCAGAAAATGACGCGATCCGGGTTCCTATTTTCGACTCATCGATTGGAAGAGACTTCGCTAGCTTCACTTCCATCGGGTAAAAATAAGCCGCGAGATATCCCTTAAGCACCGTCATTTGCGGAGCTTCCTTAGGAAAGTCTCCGAGAGGTTGAAGATAGATGAACTTGCGGCCCTCCGCTCCCGGCTTCAGCGGACGGGTCTTTACGAACTGCGCGTAAGTCTGTCCGGGTTCGTTTTGACTCGCTAGCCAATCACCGGAGCCGGGTTCTGGGATCGGATCAAAGCCAGAGATAGAAAAAGCCTCCTGCAAATGAAGCGGGAGACTTTTGGTAGATCCGACAGCCGACTCCATTCCCGGCTTCGTCATCGCAGTGAAGGCCCACACCACAGGCACCAGCGCAAGCGTGATGAAGAGGCCTTTTTTCATGACTTATGAAACGATAAATTCAGCAAGCCGCTCCTCGAAATCTTTCGGCACGATGGCGGTGATGAGGACATCGTTCTCCTCGTAATCGGTGGAGAGAACCTTGCCCTCGTTATGTAGGAGTCCGGTAATATCGCCGCGGGTTTGCGGGATGCGGTAGTTGAGGCGCTTGACGCGATCCGAGAGTTTATTAGAAAATTTTCCCAATAGGATATCCATTCCGATCCCCTTGAGCGCAGAAGTTTCCACCGCACCAGGGAAGTCTAATCGAAGACCTGTAAGGACGGCAGGATCTTCAACTTGATCGATTTTATTCAGCACGATGATAACCTGCTTGTCATCTGCTCCAAGTTCGGCAAGCACCTTGCAGGTGGTCTCGTAATGCTCATGGACTTCGTCGGAATTCGCGTCCACTACGTGGACTAAAAAGTCAGCGAGAACTGCTTCCTCCAGGGTCGCTTTAAAAGATTCTACGAGGCGGTGCGGAAGATTCCTCACAAAACCGACGGTGTCACTTACGAGAAGGGTCTGGCCATCGTCGAGATCGAGCCTGCGCGTGGTAGGATCCAGCGTGGCGAAGAGCATGTCGGCCTCCATGATATCGGAGCCTGCGAGTTTATTGAGCAGTGTCGATTTCCCCGCATTCGTATAGCCCACGATGGCTGCGGTGGCGACGTCTCCCCGGCTCCGCTCTTTGCGCTGGGTCGAGCGCTGCTGGCGGACGGCATCAAGTTCTACCTTGAGCCTGCTGATCTTCTTGCGCGCGAGACGGCGGTCGATCTCGACCTGCTGCTCACCCATTCCTCGCTGCGCACCACCGCCTCCGCCGCCTCCCCCTCCGCCGCCTTCACGGTCGAGGTGGCCCCACATCCGCGCCAAGCGCGGGAGGGCGTATTGCATACGAGCGAGATCGACCTGCAAACGCGCCTCTTTGGTGCGAGCTCGCTTTGCAAAAATATCAAGAATCACTTCCTCGCGGTCGATCACGGTGAGGTCTGAGAGGCCTTCCCAGTTTCGCTGCTGCATGGGGGTGATCTCGTTATCAAAAACGATGCAGTCGCAATTGCGCGCCTTGGCAAGTTCCACGAGTTCATCCGCCTTACCAGTGCCACAAAGAAGTCCCCGGTGACGATCACGCACGCGGACGAGTTCCATCCCGACAACACCGATCCCCAAGGTGTCGACCAGCTCTTCCAGTTCGAGCAGGAGCTTCCGAGTTTCTTCTTCCTCACGCTTGTCAAAGCACACTCCTACGAGCATCGCTCGTTCGACAAGATCGGGTTTTTCGCGAACTTCAAACATCGTTTAATTTCCTATATTAAAAAAGGCTCCGGCTCCGAAGACCAACAACTTAACCATCCCAAGGGGAGTTCCCCCACTTAGGATCAACGACATCGCCAATATACCAATCTCTTGCCCGCCTCCTGCTTCCATGAAGGAGAGTCTAATCCTCGCGGCAGATTTTGCGACCTAGAAATCGTCTTAGCAGATCAGAGCAGTGGCTTCTTCTCCCCCGCCTCATCGACATTCACAAAAGTCACCTTGGTCGAGAAGATCGGTCCTTTTTCGTCAGGTCTGCCCCGACGGACTTCCACCTGATAGGTTACCGAAGTCTCCCCTTGGGTTACTTTTTTAGAATCAATGATCAGGATCGTGCCCTCCCGCACGCTATGGCGGAAAACGACCTGATCCATCCCAATGGTGACGAATCGACACCTCGGAAAATCTAGCGAAGCGGCGATCCAGCTCGCTTCATCAATCCATCCGAGAAGCTGTCCGCCGAAGAGATACCCGAACTGATTCAGGTCTCCGGGCAGGACAAGCCGGTGTGTCTCCATGGCCTACTTCAGGCGGATGAGAATCTTCTTATTCCGCATGTTACTATCCTCCGAGACGCTCTCGACCTCGGCGTCGTCAGCGAGCGCATTGTGGACAAGGCGGCGGTGATAAGAGTTCATCGGAGACATCCAGAATTCCTTGCCGCTGGCCTTCACCTTATCGGCAAGACCGCGGGCTTTGTCCTTCACACGGTCTTCCTGCTGAGTGCGGAAGCCATCGCAGTCGACACGCACGCGTGGAGCGTCAGCATCGATCCCACGAAGGATACGATTTGTAAGATACTGGAGATCATCGAGACGGTCGCCCCCTTTTCCGATCAAGATAGCCTGATCTGGTGAAAGAATATTAAGAGTTAAGTGATCCTCATCCCCTACGACCTCGACTTCATGTTCGAATCCGAGTTTCCCAAGCATCGTTTCAAGGATCTTCTTCGCTTCTGCGGCCACGTCTGACATATCGCCCAGCATAGAGACCGCCTCCGATGCGTCAACTCATACCGGACGACTCGTTTGCTTCTGTAAAAATGAAAAAATCGGGAATAAGTTCCAGTTCCCCGCTCTCAAACCACGCATACACATGAAATTCGCCGCTTTCTTCGTAGCCCTAGCCCTCTGCTCTTGTGCCGAGCTCTCCATCGTGGACCAACCCCAACTGAGTAGACCTGCAATGAGCTTTGATCAAAAAGGAGCCGACTTTTCAGAATGCACTCTGGTGAGCCAACTCGAGCGAGGACGTGCCTCCAGCTCGCAAAGCGCAGGTGGAGCGTGTGCCTCGTGTCACTAAAATCTGGTCTGTCTTTTTGATGAAAATCCCTGCCATTGTCCTCCTACCAAGCCTCTGCCTCGCTGGCCCTGATGATGCCTTCGTGACACCTGCTGAAAACCTATCGGAAGCCCCCATCTCTCCACTCAGTAATATCTTCTCAGGGATCCAGCGCTTCGATCAAGAGTTCGATTTTCTAAAAGCGAGCGATGTTTCAGTGTGGCGCACCTCCTCCAGCTATCGTCAAGAGCGCAGCGACTGGAACATTCAGGCGAGCGTCGGCTACACCGATCTCTCGATCGACTACACCGACCCCACGGGCAGCACAAATACCAGCCACCGCAATACAGACTCCTGGTCAGGCTCGATCACGCTCGGAAAAGATCTCTCGGACAACCTCTCCACCACGGTGGGATTTTCCGTTTATGACGGCTTCAACGATTACGCCTCGCTCTGGATTTCCGAATATTATGACCAATTCGTTGGACTCAACGATCCGACGAACTACCAAACCGCTGATCCTCAGGGCTACGCTTTCAATACCGGTCTCGTCTGGGACTACGATCCGGGCGTTTCGCGACTCTCCTTGGCGCTTTCCTACGGCAATGATCAGATCGTCCCGGCATGGAGCGCCGTCCCTGACCCTATTACTTTCATTCCGAAAGCAACTCCCACACGGGACTCATTCGACACCTACACCGGCACGCTCACTTGGTCCAAAGCACTCAGCCCTTCTCTGAAAACCCAGGTCACCTTCCGCTATAGCGATGTGACCGAACTCGAACCGAGATATCAGCTCCAAAGTGACTGGGCTTGGGCCATTACCGATGACCTAACTCTCCGCTCCCAAATAGGCGGCTCGGTGCAAGACCCCGATTTCGAGGCGGTTTATGGAGGACTTTCGCTTGAGTATGACCTCACCAATCATTGGAGCGTCGGTCTTTCCGCACGCTACTACTACGATTCCGGAGAGGTTGTCCCTATCGGCTTCAACACTGCTGCACCCAAAGTCACCTCGACCGAGCTGAGCGCTTCTGTCGCCTGGAAGAACATCAACACCACCATGCGCCTTTCCACTGGAATTTACGACGTCGATTACGGACAACTCCCTCCCGCCAATCAGTTCTTTTCCGATCTCTATCGTGATCGCAGCTTCACCCTCGGTCGCCTCGCTATCTCTCACCAATTCTAACCTATGAAACTTTCCCTCTTCGCACTTCTAGTCCTCAGCACGGTCTGCCTCGCTGCTCCACCAACTCCCGGTGAATCCTCTGATGACGTAATCTACTCCATCGCTAGCAACTCGCTCGACGGCAGTAATCAATTCACTCAACTCACGAACTCACAACTTTCTGCAACACAGGGAAAAGTCGTCCTCATTGCCTACTACACCCCTTGGTGAGGCGGCTGAGCCACCATGATTTCCCAGTTGGGAAACGAAATTATCGCTCACTTCGGAAGCGCTACTCGCGGAACTCTTACTGATAAAAATGACAACGGTATCGAAGTAGAGGCCCTCCTTCTATCCCTCGAAGTCTCCGGATGGGACTCTTCAATTCGCACCGCTGCAACTAACAATGATTTCGAACTCTTTGGGTTAGATTCTAAGGCAGATCGCAGCACGAATGTCCGGGATGGCTTTAGCTTCTACCGAGGCGTCGCTTCGACTGGACTTCCGGGATCTCTCAGCTTTGGCCAGCGCCGACGTATCGTTGTCATCGATCACACCGATCCGGGAAACCCTCTAATTCGACACAACGATCTCCCAACGAGCAGCGGAGCCTTAGGTGCAGCGAATGTCTCGCTCATCCGAGAGGCTATTAATGAAGCAACCCACCCCCCCGCCGGCCTCTCTTTTGAAACGTGGACCACCGAGAACTCACTCACCTCAGGGCAAGATGGCGCCACCGACGACCCTGACCTTGATGGCTCTGCAAACCTGTTAGAATTCTCCGCCGGCACTAACCCGCTGGATCGCGCTTTAGTCCCCAGCTTCACCCTTGAAAAAGCGGAGACGGGATTCACCTTCAGCTACGAGCGCTTGATCGACGCGACCGGGATCACCCGCTCCCTCCTCACCGGCCCGCTTGACGCCATCACCGCCGAGTTCACCCCCAGCGAAGCAGACATCGCGGTCTCCCCCATCGATGATGACCGTGAAAAAGTGGCCGTCACCCTCCCCGCAAGCTTCGGACCCTTCATCCAGCTTCGCGTCGCCGAAGAGTAAGGGCATTGTCAGCCCCCGTGATTCAGTCTAAAGTGCGGCACCCTATGCGTGCCGCATTTTTTTTGCTCCTCTTCTCACTTCTGCATCTCGCAGCGGGGTTGACTGGAGCGGCACCCGTCTTTCGCCCTTCAGACGAATCCTTTCCGCTCATCCGCCGCGACCTCATCCCGCTGGATATCTCTGCGATCAAGAATCTCGCCAACGATCTCACCACCTTGGCCGACACTCCGGTCAAACAAACAGGCGTCGAGCTTCGTGAGCGGGCCCAACTTCTCACCCTCACCCTGCGGCTCTCGCCATCACAAAGCCGAGCTCGCGAGATGGAGCGCAGCCTCCTTAAGAAATCATTCAAAGCCTCGATCAATAATCCCGATCTCAAGGAGGCTCGCGGTCGGGCCTTAGACACCGCCAAGTGGCTCATCACCCTCCCTCCCGAAAGCGAGGGCTCCCTCTTAGGCGAGCTCCTCCTCGACGTCCTCACTCCTTTCCAAAAAAATCATTCCCTCATTAAAGATCGTGACCTCTCAAGCATCGACGAGCGCTGGTCTGGAGTAATTGCACCCCTGGCCGAGTTCGAGCCCCCTCCCCCTCCAGTCACCCCTCCCAAGGACAAGCCCACGGCATCTGAGTATCTCACCACTGCTCTCCTGACTACGACTCCTCTACTCACCGAACTCGACGGGCAGCAAACCCTAGGAGCAGTCAACGTGAGTCTAATCCTAACTAAAAACAATAACCTCAGCCAACTCCGCTTCAAACCCGAGCTCACCACAAATGGACGCAGCCGCTCAAGCGAACCGCTTCACAATGATCTAAAAGCATTCTTCACTGCTCAGGACCGTCCTCTTCCTGACAACTACGACCTCTTCCTCGACACCGGACGCGGTAGCTATAGCGAGCGCAATAAAACAAACATTCTCGCCCCCGTCGCCATGATGCTTGATGCCGCCCTCACTGGACGCGAACTCGCACGCAATGTCCTCATTTTTGGAAAACTGGAGGCCGATGGCTCTCTCACCCGTCCCGCCGGGAGCTGGCCGCTGCTCCACTCGCTCAAGGATAAAAACCCCCTTCCCGGCACTCGCCTACTTGTCCCCTCCACACTCGCTGAGGAGCTCACCGCCATCCTCGTTCTAGAGGAACCTGGGTTTCTTCTCCGCTTTGAAATCATCGCCTGTGACAGCCTCACCGAAGCCCGACAGCTTTATCTTACCGATGCCGAGCCTCCGACAGATCTCGCCGCCGCCAGCAAGGCATTCCAAGAAGTCGCCGAGGCCCTCCGGCGCACTTCCGATGGCAACCTCGCCTCATCTCTGGTCTACGACAGCGTGAAATCCCGCCTCATGAGCGCTGCCGCAGCTTCCCCTCGTCATCTTTCTGCCAACATCCTCCTCAAGCAGGCTTCCGGCAAAAGACCGTCCTCTTTCTCTACCCCGATGTTTGCCCGCGAAATGCTGCGCCTCACTAGCACCCTTAGCCAAGTCCCCAAGATCGAGTTCAACAGTGGCAGTCGGCCTCTAAAAACCTTCCATAAAGAACAACGCGACATCTTAGAGAACTTTCGCGAAAGACGCCGCATCGGCCGCGATGATAAAGAGGTCTTGACCTCAGGCATCGATCTCATCGACAAACTCCGCCCCATCATCCGCCTCATCGAGAAAAACGAAGGAATCACTGGAGCAGTCCAGCTCGTAGCTTGGCGCGCAGAGGCCATCCTCTTCCGCCAGCGCCTTCAGCGACTTTCCGGCGATATCACTGACTAATTATCATTTTTTCCCAATTGATCCTGAGGGAGCAATTGGCCTAGTCTCTGACCATGACTATCTTGAAAGCACTTTTCATCTCCTTACTGGGCGTGGGATGTCTTATCGCAGACACTTATCGTCCTCCCAATCTCGACAAGGAGATCTTCGATATTGAAAAACTCAAGATCGATAAAATTTCTGAGTCATCCCTGTTCGCCGGTCTCCTCTCAGTCGCGCAAGACTTTGATGAAGAGAATGGTGATGTCGACTACGAGCTTCGCGCCCACGCCCTCGGAGTCGCTGGGCGGCTCAAACCTGAAAATGACAATTTTCTCAGTGTCCTCGGTGACCTCAAGGAACGTGGCAAGACCGTCAACACTTCAGACATGACCACCTCTCGTGCGGTTGCTAAAATCTATCGTGGCCTCCGCACGCTCATGCGGAAAAAAGATAACGAGGATAATACAAAACTCGCGAGTTACTGTGCGGACATCGCTCTTCGTCTCGATGAAGGTGCCAAAGAAGCCAAGAAGATCAAGGCCATCGCTGATGAAGTGGGGAAGCCGGATTGGAAGGACATGCTCGGTTCCCCTGTTTATACCGGCGGGAGCGACGAGCGGAATGAATATACGGAACGCTCCGAGACCATCCCAGGCGGAAAGGCTCCAAAATTCGCCACGAACCAAAGCTCGGTCTACGCACTCGTGATCCGCACCCTCTCGAATGGCCGTCACGCCGGACGAGCCAGCTCACTCTCCGCCACCGCTCTTCGCGATGAATCAGTCGATGGTATCGAGTTCCACATCGACCAAAAAGTCGGAAACATGATGGGGAATTCCCTTGAGGAAATTCAGAAGTTCATGCGCATCCGCCATGAGGAAGATGGGCGCGTCCCAGCGGGCTATAAGGTGGAGATTACTTTTGCGGATAAGGACGGCCTCGTCGATGGCCCCTCTGCGGGCACTGCAATGTCCCTCATCCTCGACTCCCTTTTCACCGGAAACAAGCTGGACGAGAGCTTCGCCTGCACCGGCGCGATCACCGCAGATGGAAAAGTCACCAAGATTGGCGGCGTCGCCGGTAAGATCCGCGGCGCTACCAGAAAGAAGTGCACCATCGTCGGTGTCCCAGCCCAGAACATCCCCGGAGTGTCTGACATCTACGTCCTCGATGGCATTGACCCCCTCATCAACATCCAGGTCTTCTCCCTCGCGAAATTCGAGGAAGCTCTCGAAGTCGCTTCCGCCGAAAAGCCATCTGAGATTCAGGAGACAATCGATGCCTTTAATGAAGTTGCCCAGGTTCTGAAGGACAAGGGAGAAAGCGTCCTCAAAAGCTCAGCCGTCATCGCAAAGCTCGAAAAGGTCGTCAGTGCGATGCCCAATCACGAGTCTGCCCGAATCCTTCTCGAAGTCGCAAAAGGCTCCGCTCCCAGCAAACTTTCGGTCGGAGGTTCCTTCCATCAGATCGATACTGCCACTTCCAGCATCAGCCGAAAGGTTCGCATGATTGCTTGGACCGAAGAATTTAATCGTGACAGCACCGACAAGGCCGACGCCCAAGAAGCGGTCGATCTACTAAAGGAAATCGAAGACAAGGTCGACGACCGCCTTTTAGACTACAAAAAAACGATGCTCAAAATGGCTGAAATTTACCGTGATGGCCGTAAGGATTCCGAGAAAGATGACGAGTTCGTTGAGCGCCTCAAAGAAGCTTGGGAAGAAGTCTCCTCCAAGCGCCAGAAGCTCATGGAAGATCCTGAGATTATGGAAGAGATGATGGGCTAGTCTAATTTCATGGCCTCAATTTGTGTTTATTGTGGCTCAAGTCCGGGGAATCACCCGCACTTTTTATTGGCGGCCCAAAAGCTCGGGGCCCAAATCGCAGCCTCCGGACACACCCTGGTTTATGGAGGTGGAAATGTCGGACTCATGGGAGCAGTCGCCGATGCCGTCCTAGTAGGCGGAGGAAAGGTCATTGGAGTCATCCCCAAACATCTTGCTGATAAAGAGATCGCCCACCCCGGCTTGAGCGAACTTCATGTCGTCGAGTCGATGCATGAGCGGAAGCAAAAGATGGCAGAACTTGCCGATGCCTTCATCGCCCTCCCGGGAGGGACCGGCACCTTGGAAGAGATTATCGAGGTTTTCGTATGGCTTCAGCTCGGCCTTCACCAGAAGCCCTGCGCTCTCCTGAACGTCAATCGCTACTACGATTCTCTCGTGACCTTCATCGACCAAATGGCGGAATCACGCTTTTTGAAAGACGAGCACCGCGAGCAGCTCCTCTGCCTCGACGAGGTCGACGGATGTCTCGAAACCCTTCTTTCCCAGCAACCTGTCTTCATCGACAAGTGGCTTGATCGAAAAAAGCCCTAGCTCAACGCATCTCCCTGTTCACCCGCTTTTCGGTGCGCTTTCCCGATCGCGTTCCGCTCGCGCGCCTCGCGAAAAAAACTCTTCAGCATGCTCACGCAATCCTCTTCCATCACCCCGGAGAGAATCTCGCAGCGGTGGTTCAAGGGTGGGTTACTTTCCAAAAGATTGATCCATCCTCCTGCCGCACCCGCCTTGGGATCACAGCAGCCGAAGACGACCCGATCCGGCCGACAGTGCACGATCGCCCCCGCGCACATCGGGCAGGGTTCTTTCGTGACATAAAGAGTGCAGCCCTCAAGCCGCCAGTCGCCAATCGCATTTTGAGCCGAAGTCAGCGCCAGCATCTCCGCGTGCGCCGTGGCATCCTTCAGCGTCTCGACCTGATTCCAAGAACGAGCAATGATATCAGTCCCCCGCACAATCACCGCTCCGATGGGAACCTCCTGTGCCGCGTAGGCACGTCGCGCTTCGCGAAGCGCTTGGCCCATGAAAAAGTTATCGGTCTGAAAGTCAGCTAGGAGATCGTCGGACATCGGAGGAGATACAAACCACGGAGGCTCGGATTGAATAGGATATTCTTACACCTGAGCGAGAACCGCTTCAGCGCACTTCCGGCCATCAAGCGCTGCCGAGACAATCCCGCCTGCAAAACCCGCTCCCTCACCGCAGGGATAGAGACCATTGATATCAAGATGCTGGAGATCATCGCCACGCGGGATGCGCACCGGCGAACTCGTCCGCGTCTCGAAGCCGATCAGGAGTGCATCCGGCCCGGTATAGCCGCGCATCTGCTTTCCGAATTTCCTCAAGCCCCCCGCGAGTCGTTCGCTGATCGACTTCGGCAAGATCTGATCAAGCCGCACCGATTTTAGCCCCGGAAAGTAGCTTGTTTTAGGAAGCTCTTGAGAAAGTTTTCCCGCCAAAAAGTCGCTCACCTTTTGCGCAGGCGCGACTTGTCCCCCTCCACCCGCTTCTTTCGCAAGACGCTCGATCTTTTTCTGAAAACGAATTCCCGCAAGGACGTCTCCCGGGACATCCTCCGGCTCGATTCCCACCACCATCCCCGAATTGGCAAAAGGAGAGTCGCGCCGCGAAAGACTCATCCCATTCACCACCACTTCGTCATTCTCAGTCGCGGCAGGCACCACGAATCCTCCGGGACACATGCAGAAAGAATGGACGCTGCGCCCCTTGATCTGAGTCGCCAGCGCATAGCGTGATGCGGGGAGATGATCACCACGCTTTTCATTCTCACTGAGATGATACTGGAGTTGATCAATGAGCGGCTGCGGATGCTCAATACGCACTCCCACCGCGAAGGCCTTCTTTTCGAGGAGAACCTTTTTCTCATGGAGAAGTTCGTAAATATCGCGCGCCGAGTGGCCCGTCGCGAGAATGACGCCTTTTCCGACGAACTCGGCGCCATCAGCCGTGACCACCCCGCGCATGCGAGAGTCTTCGATCAAAAAATCTACCACTTTGGCTCCAAAAATCACCTCTCCTCCAGCCGCGCGGATCGAGTCCCGCATCGCCATCACGACCTTGGGCAAAAGGTTCGAGCCAATGTGCGGATGCGCATCGACAAGAATTTGCGCAGGAGCGCCGTGAGCGACAAAGGTCTCGTAAACATCCCGCACCGGACCTCGCTTGGTGGCACGGGTGTAAAGTTTGCCATCGGAAAAAGTCCCTGCCCCGCCCTCGCCAAAGCAGTAGTTCGATTCTTCGATCACCCGGCCCTCGCGCATGATCGGCGCGAGATCGAAGCGACGAGCGGAGGCGTCTTTTCCTCGCTCAAGCACGATCGGCTTCATCCCAATTTCAAGACAACGCAACGCGGCGAACATCCCCGCCGGACCGGAACCCACGATAATCACCTTCTCCGCATCGTCAGAAAGAGGAGGTGCCGACCATTGATGATCTGGGAGAGAAGGAAGCTCTTCATCCACGCCGACCTGAATGCTAAGGAGATATTTTACCGGAGCCTTCCGCGCATCGAGCGATTTCTTCGCCAACCGCATTCCCATGATCCGAGCCGGATGAATCTTGAGCTTCCGCGACACGCGCTTGAGCCAGACTTTCTGGTTATCGACGTCCTCTGGCGGGACCGTAATCTGGGCTGACTCGATCATTAATTAAGCTTTCACCAAAAGCATCTTCAGGCCCACGACCACCAGCACCACTCCAAAAATCTTCGTCAGCACCGGAGCGCTCAGACTTTTCATCAGATCAGTGCCATACCACGCCGCCACCGCCGCACCCAGCGCCGTCACGCCCACCACTTGCCAGTTGATCAAGCCCGACTTGCTTGTGACATGATTCATCGTGCCAGAAAGCGCACTCACCACCACCACCACCAGCGATGTCGCCACCGCCGCCTTTTGGCCCATGTTGAGTAGGAGAACAAATGCAGGAACCATGATGATCCCACCACCCACTCCGCAGAGCGCACTCACCAATCCGGTAAGTAGCCCTACCAGCAAGCCGATGATCAGGAGCTTCATGAGCCGAGGAGTTCGCTCCGGGTAAAGATGCTCACCACGGGAACTCCGTCCCCCTCAATCGCGGGGCGGCCACCTTCTTCGCGGTCCACCAGCACGAGGCAGAAGACCACTTCACCACCCGCCGCGCGGATCGCTTCGATGGCCTTCAGCGTCGAGCCACCCGTCGTGATCACGTCATCGACAACCACTACTTTGTCACCTTCTTTAAAATTACCCTCAATCTGCTTCCCGCGCCCGTGGCCCTTCGGCTCCTTGCGCACCGTGAAGACCTGCAGCGCCTTCTCATGATCGGCGCTCGCCATTCCGACGACAAGCGAGATCGGGTCAGCCCCCATCGTCATGCCACCGATGGCATCCACTTCGAGCCCTTCCGCTTCGATCTTTTCACGGACCAGCTCCCACCCGCATTCACCCACCCATTTCGCGCCATGGTTGTCCATGGCAGTCACCCGGCAATCGACATAAAGGTCACTTTTCGCCCCGGAGGCGAGAGTAAAGTCCCCGGTGCGAACCGACTTAGCGAGTAGCATTTCTTTCAAATCATCCTTGGCGCTCATCGCGAGGAGCTTGCCGAACCTCAATAAAAACTCAATGCTCGTCATCGACGAATTCTCTAAAAGAAGCCTCTCTTCACTTTGGAGACCGGAGGTCAGAGATCGGAGGTCATTCTCTCCCCTCCTCAACCAAGCCCCATAAGTCCTCCGCTGCTCCGGTGCTCTGCGTGAGACCTCCCCCCACCAAGCTCCGAAAATCATCTCAATCTGCGGACCTATCCCCTCCCAACCAAGCCCATTCGTTCATTTGTCGCTTCCTGCTTCCCCACACCCCTCTTTCCTCCTATCAATTTCATAGTGTCACGATAAGCGTCGCCCCCCATCTCAAGACCACAACATGCCCGCCAAAAAGAAATCCGCCCGCAAGGCCGCTAAAAAACCCGCCAAATCCTTCGAGGAAACCCTCTGGGACACTGCCAACAAGCTCCGCGGCTCCGTCGAGTCCTCGGATTGGAGCGGAGCGACAAAGACAACCCGCCCGGGTTGCCCGGAGGGTGAGCGCGGCGGAGCGAATCAATACAAGCACGTCGTCCTCTCGCTGATCTTCCTCAAGTTCGTCTCCGACAAGTTCGAGGAGCGCCGCGCCGAGCTGGTGGCCGAGGGCAAGGAGGAGTACCTCGACATGGTTGACTGGAGCGGAGCGACAGAGACAACCCGCCAGGGTTGCCCGGAGGGTGAGCGCGGCGGCGCTAATCAATTCTACACCATGCAGAATGTCTTCTACCTGCCGGAGACCTCCCGCTGGTCCTACATCCAGCAGCATGCCAAGCAGGGCGACATCGCCATCAAGATCGACTCCGCCCTCACCGCCGTCGAGAAGAGCAATGCCTCGCTCAAGGGTGCCCTACCCGACAACTACTTCTCCCGCCTCGGGCTCGATGGCAGCAAGCTCTCCGCCCTCATCGATGCCATCAACAACATCGACACCGTCGAGGACAAGGAAGAGGACACCGTCGGCCGTGTCTATGAGCCGAGCGGAGCGAGACAGACTACCCGCCAGGGTAGCCCGCAGGGTGAGCGCGGCGGCGCGAATCAATACTTCCTGAATTGCGGCGGCAGTTTGCCTGCAAGCAGGCCATGCGGAGTGCGCTTCGCAGAAACAGAACGCGCTCCCGCGCTTGGCATTGTCCAGTCCATCAAGTTTGTCGAAAGCCACCACGGCAGCAAGAGGGACATCTCCGTCTACGGGCAGGACCAATGGGAGCGGGGCGACCATTTGAGACAAGCGAAGCGCGCCCGCAGGGTGAGGCCGCCGCGGAAGCGGCCGAATCAATTCACCGCCACCACCTACAAGCTGGCCAAGATGAACCTCGCCGTGCGCGGGCTCTCCGCCAACCTCGGCGAAGTCCCCGCCGACACCTTCTTCAA
>JBDMZE010000034.1:0-6951 GCA_039769075.1 Akkermansiaceae bacterium
ACCCCCGCTCCGGCATCATCGACGCCCAATCCACCATGGTCGTCAACGGCACCCAACTCAAACTCTACGTCTGGTATGACAACGAATGGGGCTACTCCGTAAGAATGGCGGAGCTCACGGCAAAGGTTGCCTCCCTCATCAGCTGATCAACCAGGCTATGGAGCGCGGGTTTCCAACCCTGCGTCCCCTCAACCTAAGATCGTCATGAACGGATCTAAAAAGAGATTCTCATGGGCCACCTTCACCCTAGGCTTCATCATCAATATTTGCGGCTTGGCTGCACTATGGATTGCCACAGCGGTCAATGGGGTTCAATCCTTCACTGAGAACACCTCAAGTTCCGCGAAATTGATCGACTCACTTTGCTGGCTTTGGTCACCCCTTGCCAAAACCTTCGTCTCAAAAATCGGAGACATTATCCCCCTTCCCTCTCTACCTTACATTATTATCTCTGCGCTCACCTACGGCATCCTAGCTGGCTTCTTTTTTCCAAAAGCGAACTTCATAGATCATCCAACCTCATAGCGCCACTTATCGCTTAACCTCATCTCCCGTGACCAAACGCCGAAAAGCACTCGTTGACCTCCTAGTTGTCGTTGCAAGCTGCTTGATTGGCTCACTTATTGGACTCATCGTCGCTGACATAAGAGATGAATGGTTTACAAACTACCTCATCGGAACTGTCCAAATATTCGGAATCCTTGCTCTCGTTCCGGCAACAATTCTCACCATCTTTTTGCGACTCAAACCTACCATCGCAGGACACAACTCAACCAACCTCCTCTGGCTCTTCAACCCCCTCCTTGCAGGAATCTTCTTCATCGCTAGCTTCATCATCAGTCAAGCTCTAGTCGGCGTCTAACCCCTTCCCCCTAATCCAGCCCTCCTTTCTAATTTCAGATTCCCCCATCTAGAATTTAGGATCCCCCCCCATGAACAAACGAGCCTACGCCATCGTCACCGCATCCTACTGGGGCTTCACCCTCACCGATGGCGCGCTCCGCATGCTCGTCCTCCTGCACTTCCATGCGCAGGGCATGGACGCCATCAAGCTCGCCTTCCTCTTCCTCCTCTACGAATTCTGCGGCATCCTCACCAACCTTCTCGGCGGCTGGTGGGCATCCCGCAGTGGCCTCAAGCGCACCCTCACCTCCGGCCTCCTCCTCCAAGTCGTCGCCCTCATTCTCCTCGCCTTTGTTAATCTCTCGTGGCTTCCCTGGGTCGTCATCGCCGCCATCATGGGCACGCAAGCGCTCTCCGGAATCGCCAAGGACCTCACCAAAATGTCGGCCAAGTCCGCCGTCAAAGTCCTCGTCCCAAAAGACCAATCCGCTGAGAAACAAGAACGCGGACTCCTCCGCTGGGTCGCCCTCCTCACCGGCTCAAAAAATGCCCTCAAAGGCGTCGGCTTCTTCCTCGGCGGTCTCCTTCTCACCCTCGCCGGATTCCAAGGCGCGCTCTTCATCATGGCGGGTGCCCTTTTCCTCATCTTCCTCCTCGCCACCTTCGGCGTCACTGCCGACCTCGGCCAAGCGAAGACTAAGCTCAAGTTCACCCAGCTCTTCGCCAAGTCCCCCGCCATCAATCGCCTCTCCGCCGCCCGACTCTTCCTCTTCGCCGCGCGCGATGTCTGGTTCGTCGTCGGCCTCCCCGTCTTTTTAAAAGCCCAACTCGGCTGGTCCTTCGATCAAGTCGGCGGCTTCATGGCCCTCTGGGTCATCGGCTACGGCATCATCCAAGCCTCCACCCCCGCCCTCATTCGAAAAGCCGGCACCGCCCACGCCTCCCGCGCCGCTCTCACCTGGGTCTTCGTCCTCACTCTTCTAGCAGCCGCCATCGCCACCCTCATCCAGTTCAAAATCGCTGTCGTCACCACCATCATCGTCGGTCTTTTTCTCTACGGAGTCGTCTTCGCAATGAACTCCGCCCTCCACTCCTACCTCATCCTCGCCTTCACGACAGACGATGACGTTGCCTCAAATGTCGGCTTCTACTACATGGCCAACGCCGCCGGCCGCCTCCTCGGCACCCTCGCCTCCGGCCTCTCCTACTACTACGGCGGCCTAACCGCCTGCCTCTGGGTCAGCGCCGCCATGCTCGCCCTAGCCACCCTCCTCACCCTGCGTCTGCCTCGCAACCCATGAACTTCACCCTCCATCCCCGCCTCGAAGCCGGGACGCATCGCCTCGGCTTCACCAAGGGCTGCCACGTTCTTCTCAAAAATAATGCCGCCTTCCCGTGGATCATCATCGTTCCGGAGGTCGAGGACGGCATTGAAGACCTCCACCAACTCAGCCCCGAGCGCTATGCTGAGGTCGTCTTTCTCATCCGCTCGGTTTCGAGTTTCGTCACGGATCATTTCCAGCCCGAGAAGCTTAATGTCGCTTGCATCGGGAATGTTGTGCGGCAGATGCACCTCCATATCGTAGGCCGCTCGGAGGGTGATCCCGCTTGGCCCGGCACGGTCTGGACGAGCGATGTCAAAAAGGCTTACTCTCAAGAAGAGATTGTAAAGATCGGTGTGGCAGCGCGGATCGAGCTTCAGCTTGAAGATTAGCAAGGGAAGATTAGACTCTCAAACGGGTGACATTTTTTTCATGGATAAATTTCTAAGAATCGATAGCCTCAAACGTCTAAACAATAATGAACTCCAGCGAACCACTTCCCCAAATCAGCGCAGAGCAGGCCCACTTGCGTCAGCGCCGCTTAGCCAGCATCACGAGCTTCGTCATCTCGCTCCTCGTGATCGCGCTCATCGGTTGCATTCTCGCAATTATCATGATGGTGACCGAGAAAAAGGAGATCCCGACCATCGTCAGCTATTCTGCGGCTTCAGAGGAAGAACAGCAAATTGATCCCCAAAAGATCAAAACCAGCGTCGCCCGCAAGCCCTCCTCGCCCAGTTCATCGATGGCCCGCGTGATTGCGTCCAACACTTCCAGTCCCGTCGCAGTTCCCGTTCCAAAATTCACCACCCCCGTCTCCACAACCTATGGTGATGGAGACGACTTCGGCTCAGGCTTCGCCGATGGCGACTTTGGCACCGGTGGCGGCACCACTTTCTTTGGCCAAAAGGCGAGCTCCGAGCGCATCGCCTACGTCATCGACTTCTCCGGCTCCATGCGTGGGCAGGGCCGCGAAAAACTCATGCGCGCCGAACTCCATGACTCTCTCCAGAGAATGTATCCCGGCACCAAGCTTGGCATGATCTTCTTCTCCGGTCCGGCTTGGGTCGCTGGCGGGAAGGTCACCAAGAAAGGAAACATCGGCACGATCACCGCGGAGGACGGAAAAACTTACAAATGGAAGAACAACGGCGGTCATAACGAGTGGGCGCACGATGGCAAAAAGGAGTCCGTCCCTTGGCTCGACATTACCGATCCCGAAGTCATTCGCCTTCAGGAGATCGTCAAAAAAACACCTCTTTCAGGCGGCACGGTCTGGGATAATCCTCTTCACATGGCGCTCGATATGGATCCTCCGCCACAGACCATTTACTTCATGACCGATGGCTATGCGAAGGGCTCTAAAGAATGGGCGAAAGATGTCGGCCAGCGCGCCAAAGGCATGAACGTCACCATCAACTGCGTCGCGATGATGATCCCGAAAGCAGTCGATGATCTCAAGGATCTCTCCCGCCGCACCGGAGGACTCATGACGATCGTAAAGGAAAATGGCGTCCGCGAAGTCGTCAAATAGCGTGATCATCCTTTATCAAGACGAGCACATCATTGTCGTCAATAAACCAAGCGGACTCCTCTCGACTCCTGGCCGGGGGCCGGAGAAGATTGATTCGGTCTCGCATCGGATCGTCGGGATGTTCCCGGATTGCATCGCGCAGCCCTCAGTCCACCGCTTGGACATGGACACTTCGGGATTGCTGGTCCTCGCATTCACCACCGAGGCCCACCGCCATCTTTCACGCCAGTTCCAGGACCGCCTTACCGAGAAGCATTACGTCGCCCTTCTGGAAGGAATTCTAGAAGACGATGAAGGCACAATCACGCTCCCCTTCCGGCTCGATGTCGAGAATCGTCCGCACCAAATCTACGACGACGTTCATGGGAAAATAGGGATCACCCATTGGAACAAAATTGGGATCGAGGATGGTCTCACCCGCATCGCTTTTCACCCCATCACAGGTCGCACGCACCAGCTCCGAGTGCACTCGGCGCACGAGAAGGGCCTTGGCATCCCGATCGTAGATGATCCTCTTTATGGAAATGGCGATGAGCCAGGAAAAATGAAGCTTCACGCTAGTGATCTCGCTTTTACCCATCCAGAAACAAGCGAGCGGATGAGCTTTTCGATTCCTCCCCCTTTTTAAAACGAGGTGACATTCTTGGAGGAAATCCTTTCCCAAGCGCTTCCTCGCATCACGATTCGGCCATGAGGCTTTTTGCTCTTTTCTTCGTCACCACACTCCTAAGCCAGCTCGTCAGCGCGAAGAAGCCGAGCATTCTCTTTATCCTCACAGACGACCAAGCGCTGGAGACGATCTCAGGGATGGGAAACAAGGATATCTCCACTCCTAATATCGATCACTTAATGAAGCGAGGGTCCACCTTCACGAATGCTTCCAATATGGGATCGTGGGGAGGGGGAATCTGTGCCCCAAGCCGCACCATGATGTTCACCAGTCGCTTTCTCTGGAATGCCAGAAAAGCACGCCGAGCTGACTACGAGCATCCGCTCCTCACAAAGGTTTTCAAGGAGGCTGGCTACGAGACCTACGGCACTGGACAATGGCACGTGGAAACGACAGGAAAAATGGCTAATGCCTTTGATCATCTTTTGAACCAAAGCCCAGACGAGATCACGCTTAGCAAGGAAGACCTGACCGGATTCACGCCATGGGATCAGTCCTTTGGCGGATTTTGGGGAGGCGATCGCCACATCACTGACATCACCGGAGACAGCGCGATCAAGCTCCTTGAACAAGCCAGCGCGCAGGGGAAACCGTTTTTCCTCTACGTCGTCTTTAATGTGCCATCCTCAGTCTTTCAGTTCGAAGAGAAGGAGAAAAATCGCTTCAAGATCGAAGAGTTTCGCCTTCCACCGAACATCATGGAGAAACACTTCTTCATCACCAACAAGTGTCCCGAGGAGGTCACTCCCAAGTTTGTGAGGAAGCGCTATGGAGATTTCTTCACCATGATCGAACATCTCGACCAGCAAGTCGGCCGCCTTCTCGACACGCTCAAAAAATCAGGGCAGGAAGAAAATACCATCGTGACCTTTCTCTTGGACAGTGGCCTAAGCATCGGTGAGAATGGGGTCATGGGGAACCTGAACCTCTACGAAAAAAGCCTCAAGGCCCCTTTGATTCTCGCGGGCCCCGGTGTGCCGAGCAATAAGTTCAACGACACCTTGGTCTACCTCCAAGATGTCATGCCTACCCTGATGAATCTCGCTCAAGTCGAGGTGCCCAAGTTCTGCGAGTTCCGTAGTTTTTTACCGCAGATGACAGGAAGCGAAGAAAGCCGGTGGGAAGACATCTACGGTGCCTACATGGGATTTATGCGTTCCATCCGTCTGATGACTACAAACTCGTCGTTTACAGTGGGAAAGATCGAAACCTCATGAGACTTCACGATCTTTTTGAGGATCCCTTTGAAATGAATGATCTCAGTGAACAAGCCAAGATGAAGCCTCTGATCGACGACCTCTTAAGAAGACTCCAACGCTGGGAAAACTTCTCCGGAAGCAAGATGAACATTCGGAACCGTTTTTTCAAAAGCGCGAACTAAGCGCGGGACGATCAGTTTTAGCGCATTGAAGAGATCCGCTCGGCTAGGGCCTTGTTGGCCTTCGCTCGCCACTCCAGCGACTCCTCTGCGGAGGATTTGTGGTAAGACGTCATCGAAATCTCATTAAATCGGCGCGTCTGGTTTTGGGAGCCTAAGAGGATCTCCCGGTAGTAACTTGAAAATTGTTTTTTTAGATCCGCGATACTCAGACCAATTTTCCTACTTCCGAGTTCAGTGTTCATCTTAAGAAGACTCTGAACAGCTCTCATATTTTTGTTCTCCATAAAAATATCCATGGCGGTAGAACCTCCTCCAACTTGGGTACTTAGGCGAAGGCCATTTCGTCCAGGACTTAGTATGGAAAGGGCAAAGATAAGGCGTGTGACTTGATCCATCTCTTCAATCGCTTCCGGTTCCTTGAGGAAATCGCTAAGGGTCGTTTTCTTCCGCGTGATCTTCCGGTTCAGACGCGCTGCGAATCGACACACTTTACTAAAGCGAGTGGACGTTGACCACACGTCCTGCCGCGCTGCAATCCCATGCGTCACCACTCCAAGCGCCCGACCTCCTTCTTCTGAGACAATGAGTCCACCACTATTTTCCTAGATGATCTCTCCCGTGACCTCAAATGAATTTACTCCGACCCCCTTCACCTCGCCCTCGGATTGATTGATGATACCTCCGCCACCGGAATTCCCATAGGCTACGATCACGTCTCCATTCTTCACCGCATCCTTTTGGGGTAATTCTAGTGAATGACTGGGGACTTCCATTATCGCAAGCCTGACCAGATCCTCACCTTCCGCCGCCTCCAGACGACCGAAGCGGCGATATTTACGCCCATCTGCGTCCACGATTTTCAGCTGCCCGTTTCCACTCAAGACATGCGGTGCCAGAGTAGGGAAATAATCCCACAGATGCCCCCAAGAATGGCTGCGGATGGCTCCGGCACGGATGTCGCTTCCAAACCGGGAGTTGCGGTGTGAAGCTGAGTGGAAGCTGCCATGAGCGATCCAATTATCAAGAATTTCATAAGGAAGGAGGGAAGATTCAAAGAGCTAAGGAATATCGAGGCGGGGCCTTTTCCTTTCTGATCTCTGGTGGTTGTTATTAGTCTTTGGAAATTTCTCCGTCACCATCGGTGTCGATCTCAGCACGGCGAGCATCACGAGCTGCCTTACGGGTATCTTTAATGGCCTGA
>JBDMZE010000035.1:0-17495 GCA_039769075.1 Akkermansiaceae bacterium
CCCGCGCTCCATATCAACGACCAGCCGCTTCTATCAGCTGCTTCAGCTCAGCCGCATCCCTCGTGAGATTCTTAAGCTCACTCATCTCCGCTACGGTGAAGGGCATCCGAATCCGCCAGTTCTTACCACCAAGCGTCCCGGGGATATTGAAGCGCTCAGTCATGCCGTAAATATCGGTGATCATGAGCGCCGTGTAACGTGAGTTACAATCGAGAAGAGCCTTAAGAAGCGCAGTTTTCACTTCGTCATCAAAGCGACGGAAACTCCAGCCATCATCCGGCAGATCAAGCCCCGCGAACTCGCTCAGCACGCGAAGATTCCACGCTGCGCCCACGCGCTCGTCTTCTTCCTCGCTCTTCTGATTCTCACGAAACTTCTCCCACATCGCCGCGATCGTCGGGTGATCATGCGTCGCATAAGTCGCGAATGAGCAGCGAAGGTAGTCCCCGCCAGGGATGGGATGCTCTTGCCCGTCATCACCATGGCGCACTTCCCAGTGGCAGATCTTAAAGCCTGCGATGCCTACTTTTTCTAAATGAGGCCGCACATAATGAGGCACCGCGCCGAGGTCTTCACCGACCACTTCGCCATCGCCCGCCGCTTCCTGGACTGCTTTGAGATACTTGTCTCCGCAGGCGACGTTGTGCGCGCATTGTTCCTCGGTGTCATCCGGGAAGGGCTTGAATCCTGGGAGGAGCCCGCCGGTCTTTGCGGCCGCTTCCTCATGCGTCAGCGGAAGGAACTCAGCATTCCGCTGAGGACGCCAAGGGAACGAGTAAATCCGATAAAATCCCAAAATATGATCGATTCGGAAGATGTGGAAGACGTCGGTCAGCTTATCAACTCTCCGACGCCACCAAGAAAAATCATCCTGCTCCATGAGGTCCCAGCGATAAGCCGGAATGCCCCAGTTCTGACCCCACTTCTGGGTAAATGCATCATCTTTAAAAACCGTCTCCGGCGGCGCCCCTCCGCACCAGCTCAGATCAAAACCACCACGCTCGAAAAAGACATCCGCACTATAGTAAGAGATGCCGATGGGAATATCGCCCATCAGCTTCACCCCGCGCGCACCGGACTCCTCACGAAGCGTCCGCCACTGCGTAAAGGCAACCCACTGAACCCATGCGTAGTAGCGGAGGCGAGCCTCAGCAGTCGGCTTCTTCGCAATAAAATCATGCGCCTTTTCCGGATCCTGATAATTGATGCTCCAGAGATCCCAGGTCTCGCGCCCGCCTTCTTCATCCATGAGGAAGCGAAACTTGGTGTAGTTCTCAAGCCAGCCTTTTTCGGCTTCACAGAAAGCCTCGAACTCAGCGCTCCCAGTGAACTTAGCAAATCCTTCTTCGAGGAGGCTGCGCTTAAGACGCTTGGCTTCTTCAAAGTTGATGAGGTCGCCATTTAAAAGTTCCTCGCTCAGGCCAGCCCGGATCTCGACCACCCGCTCGGGCCCGATCTCAGGCACCAAGGAAAGATCAATGAGGCTCGGCTCCAGCGCGACCGAGCTGATCGCATTATAGGGCGAGTCATCCGCCCCCGTCTCATTGATAGGAAGAAGCTGGAGAAACTTCACCCCATAATCAACCGCCCAGCCCACAAGCTCACGAAGCCCGCCAATGTCACCCATTCCGAGGTCACCGCTATGTCGTAGACAGGTCACCGGGGCGAGGACGCCTGCTACTTTATCGCTCGAATCACCCATGCTCACTGAGATAGGTTGGCAAACTGACTTCTGTTTACCAACTCTCAATCCCGAATCGGGAATTCTCGATCTTTTCTCCCCAGCCCCAAAAGGAGCCGCAGCGCCTCGCCGCTTGAACAATTGGCTCTTTGGGGGTGAAAGAAGAAACTTGGTTGAACGCACACGTGACTACGTGCCATTCGGGACAGACCTTTTGTCGAGACGGATATGAAAACGGGGAAATATTTAGGGCAAGCGGAACGCAGTGGAGTGAGGCCTGCGCCAAATTCAGCGGCCGCGGCTCGTTGTTGGCGGATTTTACAGACCCTTTACTGATTTCCGGGAAAGGGTCTGATAGGGTTTCAGGATGAGATTGAAAACGGATTGCCTCGCGGTGGTGTTCACCATTTTTGCCTCGGTCTCCGCTTTTGCGGGGGGAGGGTCCTGCCAGTTTAAAGCCGATGGCCTGCGTTTGATGAAGGAGCAAGCGGTGTTGGGGGAGCTCTTGCAGACGAAACTTTCAATTGTTGAGGGCGGGCGGATGGGTCCGGCCGATTCTCCCTGGGATGAAGTGATTGGGCGGGTGTATTCCTTTATGGAGTTTCAGGCATCTTCGATTGATGATCCGAAGAACAAGTATCTCATCCGGGTGCATTTCAATCGGATCGAGAAAGCGATCTCTTTCAAGAGCCTGGAAGTCTTGCCAGTGGTGAAGTCGGCGAAGGAAGAGTAGACCAATTCTCAAAAGCGATGTGCTGAAGGCACAAAGATCCAAAGCCCCGGACTTCAGTCCGGGGTAGGGGGTGTTTACAAGAGAGCATCCTGAAGGGATGCCGGAAAGTCAGGAGAATACTTTGGTCTGCGCCCCCGCCCTCCAGTGTCCCGTCAGGACACCTTCTCTTCCGCTGGGTTTCCCGGGACTGAAGTCCGGGACTTTGGACCATGATCCCTACAGAATTCTTCCCGCCTCTTTCTCCTTAAAAGTGACTCCGATCAGCTTCTCGTTCTCCTTCATCCATGCTGGCGCGCTCCAAGGCGTCCCGATGATCCGCAGGTCCGGAGCAATTTTGAGGATGTCTTTTAAAACCGGAAGAATCGCCTCCCGATCCCATGCAATCGTGAACCCTTCTAAGGTCGGCGATGGTTCATCGCAATACGTCCAGTAGCCATCTGTCGCGACATAATCAGAAGCTCCCACCCCAAGCCGCAAGACTCGAAAGCCTGCGCCTTTCTTAATCGAAAAAACTGCTCAAGCACCGCTTCATACTTGGCCTCATCCTGAGACCGCAGCTCCATGAGCAAGGCGGCGGAACTATGAGTTAGCGCCGCTCCGTAACCCAACATCGATTGGAATTTCTGCGAGCGATCAATGGTGATGAGCGCACCCTCACCCTCCTTCTTTTCATCCAAGACGAGAACGCTTTTCGCAAGACGAGCATCGTCTGTATCGATCATCGTCAAAAGAACCTCGACCTCTGCGAAAAACACCGGTAGCGAGAGAGAAAGAAGGGCCCCTGTCAGTCTTCTGATCATTGCATTGAGATATGGCCCTCTCACTCGCAAATCCAAGAGCACTTGGGTGCTCTTCTGCTCTTATCAATCGATCCCGAAGTAGGCGCGGAAGGCGGCGGTGTCCTGACCTACGGATTGGATCTCAGCATCGATTTGGGCGACTTTGGTTTTGAGGTTGGCTTTCTCAAAACCGGCTTTTTCGGCAAGGAGCTTACCGAGAAAGGCGTTGCGGAGGTTGATGGTATCAATTTTCAGTTGGTTATCGAAGCGGGTCTGGCTGCTGAGCGCATCCTGCAGCATTTCGAAGGTGGGGCGCGGGATGCTTCCGACATTGAGATCAGCGGGGATGAAGCCGCTATCGGGGAGTGCGTTTTTCAAGGCCTCGATGGCGGGTGAATGCGCGGTCATTACGGACTTGGGTTGGCTTCTAAGCCAGCCATTGATTTCCCATATGAGGTCCTTTTGGTTATCTTGGAGGCGCTTGGTATGCTCCGCGATTTTCCGGCGGAGAAGCTTGGCTCCCATGACCTTGGTCTTGGCGAGCTCGGCCATGCCATCGCCTGTGGCTTTAGCGGGAGCTTTCTTTGCGTCATTACTCCACTCGATGAAGAAGGCGCTTACGAGGTCGGCGTTGTCCGGATCAGCATCATCCCAGCCGGAGTCTTCTCCGGCGGAGGTGAAGCGGAGGGCGGAGCCGCTCTTGCTCCCATCCGGCGAGTTTTTGCGCCATTGGGGTTTGGTCCAAGTCTCGCCGGTGATCCAGGTCCAGGCGTCTCCTTTGAGTTTGCCGCCGAGCCAGGCGGATTCGTTCAGGGTGAGGAAGCTGGAAAGGGTATCGGAGAGGTAGATTCTCTCTCCGGTATTGCTGGCGACGGCGAGGTGGCCGCCGGTGGAGGTGGCGATAAGGTCTGCTTCGTCCCATGGGAGTGAGCGCTGGATGAGGAGGTAGTTCCGCCCATCGTAGGCGAGGGTGCCTGGAGGCCAGGCGGGGCTGGGAGAGCCGAGAGTCCCTTTAAGACGCTCAAGCTGAGAATCGAGTGACCCGGCATTGCTGCCATCATTTTCCCACTGGATAAAGAAGGGGAGTTTCATGCCGTTGGGACGTGCTTTGATGATGCCGGAGGCGGTCATGGCTGCGCAGGTGCCAAGAGAAGTGGAGGGCTTTTTGTGCTCCCATGTTTCGCCAGTGACCCAGCCCCAGTCACTGGAGCCAAGTGCGCCGCCGCCAAGCCAGATGAGGGGGGCATCGCCTTGCTGACCGCCGGTCCAGGCAAGATCAGAGGCAAGAATGGGGGTAGTGAGGTGGCCGCCATGGGCTTCGCAAAACTCGGTGGCGGCAGACCAGGTCATGGGGGTTTCGACGAAGAAAAGGCGAATGCTTCCGCGGGTGATGGTGCCCTCCGGGAAGGAGTCGCGCGCTCCTCCAGCGAGGGAGGTGCGGACTTTGGCAAGCTGCTCAAGTGGGGTGAGAACGGGTTCGTTTTTTTGCATCTCGGCGATGCGGGCGAGCTCTGCATCGCGCCTCTTCTTCGCTTCAGCGGCTACGATTCGTTGCTCCTCGGTATCGCGGAGGGCGGCGGCGCGGGTGGCTTCTCTTTCGAGCTCGGCGCTTCGCTTGGCGATGCGCTCTTCATCCTCCTGCTTGGTGATGCGCGCTTCCTTTTCCTGATACTTGCCCCAAGCAAAGATGAGTGCGGGGATGAGGACGGCGATGATCATGAGGTTCCGAATCAGCGGCCAGTTGTTGCTGGTCGAGATCGGGGAGATGACCGGAGGGGCCTCTTCAGGTGCGGCGGAGGGTACGGGTTCGCTGCCGGGCTCGAGGCGGCGAAGTGCTGGGCCGGCAGCTTTTTTTACGGGAGTTTTTGTTCGTTTGAGCTTGGCTGGTGCTGCTTTGTCTGCGGGTGCTGTGAGGACCTTTTTAGGAGCGGAGGTGCCGATGGCGGCGAGGTCCTTGAGCATGTCACCACAGTTCTGGTAGCGATTTTCCAGATTCTTATGGGTAGCCTTCCGGACGATGCGGTCGAGGCTCATGTGGGTTTTAGAGATCCGTGAGGGCGGGCGGAGGTCATCATCGGGCATCTTCCCGGTGAGGAGTTGATGGAGGATGACGCCGACGGCGAAAATATCGGATTGCTGACCAACTTCTGCAGTTGCTTCAAGAACCTCGGGGGCGACGTAGCCGGGGGTGCCGTAGACGATGCCATCATCACCATCATTCTGGCCGGCGCTGACGAGGCCGAAGTCTCCGATCTTGGCGTGGGCGTTACCATCGAGAAGGATGTTGGCCGGTTTGATATCGCGGTGGACGATCCCATTATCATGGGCGTGGGCGAGGCCGGCGCAGATCTCGCTGGTGATGCGGATGGCGACGTCTTGCTCAATGGCCTTTTCATAACAAGAGTAGTAGAGCGACTTGCCCGGGACATACTCCATGACGATGTAGGGGTTTCCATCTACCTTACCGTAGTCGAAAATAGCGATGAGGTTAGGGTGATTGAGCTTGGCCATGGCTCTAGCCTCGGCGGCGAATTGCTCGCGGAAGGTTTCGTCTCCGAATTCCTTCGGAAGGAGCTTGATGGCGACTTCACGATCAAGTGAGGTCTGGGTGGCATGATAAACTGCTCCCATGCCGCCGACGGCGATGAGGTGGTGGATCTCGTAGCTATCGAGGCGGGTGGAAAGTTCTTCGGGCTCTGGGGCTTCAAAGGAAATGATATCGCTCATGGTCGGGAAAGATGGTGCGGCTGTAGGATGACGATTGATGGGGGAGCGAAGCAATCCTTGAATTTTGTTTCAAATCGGCGCTGGATGAGCCTCTGATGATGAATGAGGAAGAGATCTACGGTGTCGTAGGGGAAGAAGGCTTCACAAGGCTGACGGCGAATTTTTACCAGAAGATGAAAAAAGACTTCCTCATCGGGCCGATGTATCCGGCGGATGATTGGGAGGGATCGGAAGAGAGGTTGCGCGATTTTTTGCTTTTTCGATTCGGGGCAGATGAGCGGTATTTAAAGAAAAGAGGGCATCCGCGGTTACGTGGGCGGCATATGCCCTTCAAGATCGGGGTGGCAGAGCGGGACCGCTGGATCGAGATCATGAAAGCTGCGGCCGAGGAGGAAATCGCTGATGAGGGCGCGCGCGCGACGCTCATGGCGTTCTTTTCCCAAGTGGCAGACTTTATGAGAAATCAGCCGGGAGAATAGATTAGCGGATGATGATTGAGTCGGACTTCTTCTTACCATCTTCGCCGACGACGGCATTTTTGGGAAGTTTGATGAAGTTCGAGTCGGTGACATCTCCGGATTTGAGGAGGATGATGTTTTCGACAGAATCTTTGAGAGAGACGGTGGGAGAACTGAGGTAGACACGACGGCCATCACGCTTCCGCTGAACGAGGAGGACGTAGCCGAGTCCTTTGTGGCCAGTCTGATAAGACTGTCCGTCGCGATAGTGGTTTGCGATTTCTTTAAAAGTGATGGTTTTTGTTTCTTTGGCCGGAATCTCGAGTTGGGCGACTTGGCGTGCGAGAACCTTGAAAGAGCGGTCTTCGGTGGATTTTCCGACGAGGTAGTAGATGACTTCGGTTTCTTCCAAGTCCTTGGTTGAGCTTTGGTTACTGAGTTCCACGGCCAAGTTGAACTTCTGAATGCGGCTGGAGTCGTAGAAGAAACCATCATTGCCGTCCTTACTGATGCCGCGGGTGAAGTTGGGCTCGACTCTCATGTTCGGGAGGCGGTCAGCTTCCCATTTTGCGATGTAGGCTTGGTCCCCTTCGCTGAAGTTGGCCTTTGAAACCGAGGAGGTTTTCCCGGAATCAAGCTTGAGCCAGACCTTGGTGGCGCTGGTCTTGACGAGCTCAGCGGAGAGAGGGCGGCCTTTAATATCTGTGAAGACGCGGGGTGCGGCTACGAGCGGCAGAGCGAGTAGTAGCAGAAGTAAATGAATCTTCATGTTAACAGGTAAGCGACACCGAAAGGAAATTCTTCAGTAGGTAGCTCGCTATTTGATTACTGGATAAGTTGCAAGCCTGTCTTTAGAGTCTGAATCGTGAGTGGTGGTGAGCATGCATTTTTAGGATATATCCTGTTGGGGACGGTGGTGGCTTTTTTTGGAGTTGCGCTACCGGGTTACTGGCTGATTCAAAAGCTGTGGCCGGAAAGTGGATGGAATCTCGGTGGGAGTGTGAGCACTGCGGCGATCGGCCCGCTGGATCTGGTGGTGGTAGGGGGGCTCGTGACGATGTATGTGGGGGTATGGAAGACTGCTCCGGGAATGGCGGAGCGGATTGCGGAGTCGACCCCATCAAGCATTATCGGAGGTTCGCTGACGATGTTGCTGATGGCGGGTCTGGTGCCGCTGCTGCTTTTTTGGAGGACGAACGTCGCTGAGTATTTCGGGCTGCGCTGGATGGAGTGGCGCTGGGTTTTTTTGATCGCGCCGGTTTTTGTGGTGGGGATGTTTGTGCTCAATGCGGGTCTCTTTTTTACGGGCTGGCCAAAGTGGGTCGTGGAGAGATTCGGAGGGGGATCGCAGGACTTGGTGAAGCTGTTGGTGGAAACAAAGGATCTGCAATTGGTTGCGGCCGCGGTCTTTGCTGCGGTGATCGTGGCGCCGATCGCGGAGGAGGTGATCTTTCGGGGATATATTTACCCAGTGGTGAAGCGATTTTCGGAAAAGGGGTTCGCGGCGCTCTTTTCGGCACTGCTTTTTGGGGTAATCCATTTTAACTTGGCGAGTTTCCCGGCGCTGGTGGTGATGGGGCTGGTGCTGGTGGCGCTTTATGAATTGACGGGTTCGATCTGGCCAGCGATCGCTTGTCATGCGCTTTTTAATGCGATCTCGATGACCTTCATTTTACTTTCTAGATTCGTCCCTGCCTCATGAAGACCGTCGGTGAGTTAGGAGAGGATCCGCTGATTGCTCAACTTTGTGAGGGCTTGGCGGGTGCAAAAAATATCGTGGTGGGACCGGGCGATGACTGCGCGGTGGTGCGGGAGGGGCGGTCGCTAATTCTCCTGAAGACGGACGCGGTGGTGGAGGGAGTGCACTTTTTGCCGGAGGCTCCTGCGAAAAAGGTGGGCTGGAAGGCGGTGGCGCGGGTGCTGAGTGACTTCGCCGCGATGGGTGGGACTCCCGGGGAGTTTCTCATCACGCTCGCGCTTCCCAAGAAGACGCCGCTGCGCTGGGTGAGGTTACTTTATGAGGGGATGAGCGATTGTCTCGCGACGCATGGCGGGGTGATCGTGGGGGGCGAGACGACGTCGCTCCCGGTGGGCGCACCGATCATGATCTCGGTGGCGGCTCGGGGGAGGGTAACTTCCCGGCAGTTGGTTACGAGGAGTGGAGGGAAGCCGGGCGATGCGATTTTTGTAACGGGGCTTCTGGGAGGGTCGATCAAGGGGAAGCATCTCACTTTTACTCCAAGGCTGGAGGAAGCAGCATGGCTGACTGAGAATTTTCGGGTGCGTTCGATGATGGATCTCTCGGATGGACTGGCGAAGGATCTACCACGGCTAGCCAAACTGAGTGGATGCGGCTTTGAGATTGATCGAGAGGCGATTCCGCGGACGCGGGAGTGCTCGGTCGAGGTGGCGCTTTCAGACGGCGAGGATTATGAGATTCTTTTCACGATCTCGGGTCGCTCGGCTAAGAAGCTGGAAAGCGCGTGGCCGGCATCATTTCCAAAGCTGACGCGGATTGGGACGCTGACAGCGGATGAGGGCGATGACCTGAGCGGGGGCTGGGATCATTTCGAGGGGTGAGTGATCAACCCCTCCCTTTGAGAGGGCGCTTCTGAACGTGCCAAGCAATGCCCGCCGTGAGCGAGCAGTTTAAGACATACCACGATTTGGCTCAATCAGGGAAGTAAAGGAGAGGGATTAAGCTTCCGTTGGCAAAGCTTGCCGTGGGATGCGCAGCTGTCTCCCGTGAATGCGGCGGCATCAGGAGACTTCGATGGAAATGGGAAAATTGAGTTAGTTCTGGCTCAGAATCATGAAACAAACTGGATCGAGACCGGCATCTGGCGTGGAAATCCAGGTTGTCATCTTGAGTGGGACGGCAAGGCCTTTCGGATTGTGCGACACTCAGAAAGTGGGATTTTGATGCCCCATGA
Organism: Akkermansiaceae bacterium; assembly: GCA_039769075.1. Lineage (GTDB taxonomy): Bacteria > Verrucomicrobiota > Verrucomicrobiia > Verrucomicrobiales > Akkermansiaceae > SW10. The sequence continues at coordinate 9,312 of JBDMZE010000035.1, forward strand.
TACAAAGAGTCTCCTGACGATCGATGCCAACAGCGACGGATTGTTGGATGTTCTTGCAGCGCCCAATAATAGGGCATTACTCCTTTTTTCTAACCAGAAGAAGTGAGCTCCTCTAGACGCTTGCCGGGGAACCTTGCTGATGGGGGATCCAGACTTTCGGGCTGGGCTGCTAGGAGGATGGTTCTTTGAGCCTTTTGCATATCGAGATGATTGGGGGGTGCGAGGCGAAGTCGAAGCCAAGGGGGTGCCCGTGGGGTAATCAGAGGCGAGAGTGCGACGCTACAAAAGAAGGGGAGTGGCAAGGCCTCCCTACCGGGGGAGGATGAGAGTCCAGGTGTGGGATGCTATTTTTGGACAGTCCAAGCGTTGAGCCACTCTTGTTTGACGATCGTGAAGCCTTTTTCTTTGAGGGTTTCTTCCATGTCGGGGAAATGGGCGGCGCCGTAGAAGATGCCTAGGTTCTCGTGGCCTGCTTTGAGCTGGGCATCGAGGACTTGGAGGCACTTGGCGTTCCGGTCGGTGATGATGACGGACTCGCCGGCGAAGGCGCTGATTTGGTCGTCGCCATCGCCGAGGGTGTCGATGAGCTGGAGTTTCACCTTATCTGAATCGCCTGTGATCATTGCGGTGAGGAGCTTGATCATGCTGGGTTGTTTTTTCTTGTCGGCAGCTTGGCTGGCTTCGACGGCGAAGCTGAGGAGGGACTCTCCGCGCTTCTCTTGGAGGGCCTTGAATTCGGTGAGCGAGAGATCGGCGTGGACGAAGTTCTTTGCGGAGTAGTCCACGGCGGTTTTCTGGTCGGTGAGTTTCAGGAACCCGGCGACGGCGGCGTAGGTCTTGCCGAGGAAGCTGGGCTTTTCGCCCTGTTTTTGGATCTCGCCCATACGCTCGCCGCCGATCATTTCGAAGAGGACGCGGTCATAGGTGGCGAACTTCTTATTGAGTGCGTCGTAATAGGATTGATCGGCGATGTGGATGGCGCCGATGAGAGCGACCTTGGCACCGTCTTTTTCGTAAGTGGTGATCGCGGTCTGGAGTTTGGCGGACTTTTCGCTTTCCTTGACGCGCAGGAAATCGGTTTTTTTCTCCACGAGGACACCCTCTTTTGCGAAGCAGAAAAGAGTGAGGCAGAAGAGAATGGCGACTACTTTCATCGTTGGGAGCCTAAGAGGAGGGAGAGGGCAAGGCAACGGGGGAATTCCAGCGGTTGCCGAGCGCGTGATTTTGCCCTAAGCAATCTCTTAAGAATGTCAGTCGAGCTGCAATATTGTGAAGACCTTTTCCGCTACCAGCGGAGGGAGTCGAGGGAAGTCACCGTGGGGAATGTCAAAATGGGGGGCTCAAATCCTGTCGTGGTTCAATCCATGATCACCTCGGACACCCGTGACACTGAAGCCTGTGTGGCTGAGGTGCTGCAGCTTGCGGAGGCGGGTTGCCAGATTGTGCGGATTACCGCGCAGACCAAAAAATATGCCGCGAATCTCGAGAACATCCGCGATGGCGTGCGCGCGGCGGGTTGTGATGTGCCGCTTGTGGCCGATATCCACTTTAAGCCCGATGCCGCCTTCGAGGCGGCCAAGTGGGTTGAAAAAATTCGCGTCAATCCCGGCAACTACGTTGATAAGAAGAAGTTTGAAATCCGCGAATATACTGATGATCAGTATGCGGAGGAGCTGGAGCGGATTCGTGAAGAGTTCGATCCGCTCGTGACTCTTTGTAAGGAACTCGGGCGGGCGATGCGCATTGGAACAAACCACGGCTCGCTGAGCGACCGCATCATGAACCGCTACGGCGACACTCCGCTGGGGATGGTCGAGAGTGCGCTGGAGTTTGCGCGCCTTGCTCGCGAGCAGGATTATCATAACTTCGTTTTCTCGATGAAGGCCTCGAATCCGAAGGTCATGATTGAAGCTTACCGACTTCTCGTTGCTCGTCTTGCATCAGAGGGGCCGGACTGGAATTACCCGCTCCACCTCGGCGTGACTGAAGCCGGCGATGGTGAAGATGGTCGGATTAAGAGCGCGATCGGCATCGGTAGTCTCTTAGCAGATGGCATTGGCGATACGATCCGCGTCAGTCTCACTGAGGACGCAGTCCATGAGATTCCCGTGGCGCAGGCGCTCGTTGTTGAAGCCAAAAGTCTCCCCGCGGGAGAGATCGATGAGGCTTTTGCGCCATCTTGGAATCCTTTTGAATACGAGAGGCGCAAAAGTGAGATCATTTCTCAAAACGAGCACAAGCTCGGCGGCACAGAGCTCGTGCGCGTCTTTACCTCTTGTGTCAAATACGACGCCGTCTCGCACAAGCTGGATCAGATGGGCGACTACCAGCCGGAAATCGTCATCGAGGATTCTGAAGTCAGCGCGATCGACCCGCGTGATTCGGCAGCGATTCATGACATCAATGCTGCAGAAGATCCTCAGCTCGTCACCGTTTCGGATGGTATCGATCTCGCGCCTATTGCTGCTTTCCGTCTTTTGGCGGCTCGGCTGGATGCCCGTCATGTCATTCTTTTAAAAGACACCCTGTCGCCGAAGTCGGATGACTTTTTGCCGACTCTTCTTCGGGGGGCGATGACGATTGGCTCGCTGATTTGCGATGGCATCGGCGATGCCATCATCGTGCAAGGTGAGTCCGCTCCCGGGCAGTCACTGCGTCTTTCTTATAACATTCTTCAAGCGTCTGGCGCGCGCATTTTTAAGACAGATTACGTCGCGTGCCCAAGCTGTGGTCGCACCCTCTTCAACCTGCAAGATACCACGCAGAATATCCGCGCGGCGACCGGTCACCTCAAGGGCGTGCGCATCGCGGTGATGGGATGCATCGTGAATGGCCCTGGAGAAATGGCCGATGCCGATTTCGGCTACGTCGGTGGTGCTCCCGGCAAGATCAACCTTTACGTCGGGAAGCAGGCGGTGAAATTTAACATCCCCGAGGCGGAAGCCGTCGAGCGTCTTCAAGACCTGATCCGCGAGCATGGCAAGTGGATCGATGCACCCGCCCAAGCGGTTGAAATTTAAGACGATGAAATCCGTCACTGCACCCACTCGCAAAAGCGAGACCCGGACTCAGGAAAAGACCGATCGTCCCTGGGATGTCATCGTGCTCGATGATCCCGTGAACCTCATGGAATACGTCGCGCGCGTCCTGATTAAGATCTTCGGCTACTCGCGAGAGAAGGCTGACGAAATGATGATGGCGGTGCACCAGCAAGGGAAAGCGATCGTCTGGAGCGGTGGACGTGAAAAGGCGGAAATGTATGTCCAGCAGCTTCACGGCGCGCAGCTTCATGCCACTCTCCAGAAGGCTTCATGACTGTGATGCCGACAGTCGAGGGTGGCCTTAAGCTGATCCCGGAAGAGGATTATGATTGGAATGTCCTTTCCGCCATCGCGCTCGATGCCCATGAAGATTTGGCCAAGCGATTTGGTGGAATGATGGTTGAGGAATCGATGTGGGATGACATCGTGGTCCCTGACCTAGAGCTTCATTTTGGGAGCCAGCTCGAAGAAGTGATTGGAGCGCTCAAAGCGGGCCGTAAGGAAGGTGAGGTCATCATTTCTCCTGAAACGAGTGAGGCTTGGTATGGCGCGCTTAACCAAGCACGGCTCGGGTTGGAGCGGATCTATCATTTTGGAGCCGATGAAAATATCGTGATGGAGGAGCTCTCTTCAGTCGATGAAAAAGAAGCTTACCGCCGCGGTCGCTTTTACAGTGCGGTGCAAGCGGTGTTGATCGAATACGTGATGCCGGACTAGGCTTCGGGAAAAAAAGTGAGCGCCTTTTTAAAGACTTCCTCCACCGTGATCTCGTTGAGACAGCGGTGATCGAGAGGACACTTCGCGAGGAAGCAGGAGCTGCACGGACCGAGTTGATGCACGATTGCGTGGATCGTCCCGAGCGGTCGTTTCCAATTAGGGTCATTTGGGCCGAAGAGCGTGAGGCAGCGCGTTCCAAGGTGGGCGGCGAGATGCGGCACCGCGCCATCATTTCCGATGAGGAGGTCACACTTCGCGAGGAGAGCAAGTTGTCCTGCGAGATCGGTGGGAGCGAGAGTTGCGCGATTGCCAAGTTCCTTGGCCAAGGCTTGCGCAGGCTTGGGCCGATCGGGGGAGGGGAAGATGATGAATTCACCGCTGCCGAAGTGCTGGGCGAGTTCCTGAAAGCGTGCGAGCGGCCACTCGGATGACGGGCCGAAATCCGAACCGGGGGCGATGCCAATCCGCGTCACGCCATCGGAAGTCGCGCGGGGAGGGGGCTGAAAATTGACGGCGTCGAAGGGCTCTGCGCCCATTTTTTCTGCGATGAGAAGGTAGTGTCGCACGCGGTGGACGGCGGGGCCGACCTTGTGCTCGATCACGAGCGGATCGGTGAGAAGTTTTGCGAGCTTATCGGCCGGCGGGCCGCTGCGCTTGGCGATGCCCGCTTTTGAAAAAGCGACCGCTGGAGGGCCGTCTTCCCAGGCGAGGGATTGCGCGAACCCACCCACGAGTTTCGCCAGTTTGCGGGCCGATCCGTTGTGAGGAATCACTTCCGAGACTTCCGTGACGCTTTCCCAAAGCGGGACTAATTTTTCGTCCGCTGTCACCGTGATTTTTGCTCCGGCGTAATGCAGTGCGCGCACGGCGGGGATGCTGAAGCAGGCTTCTTCGTAGGCCTCGGGCGAGGCAATGATGGTGGCTCCGGCGTCTGACATCAGGACTGAGTCTGGCGAGCATCACCTCGGGAGGGAAGGCTCATTGGTAGGAAATGAGAGGGGCAGTGGAAGTCCGGTTCGGTCGCGCCAAGCGGCGCTGAGGTGAAGAACCGCTGATCAGGCGATCCTAAGATGAAGGTGACATTTAAAAGAGATCCCTCAAGAGGCCCGAGCTCGCTGAGGGGGATCGAGGCGCGGACTTGCCAGCCTTCTTCGGTAATTTCGCCCGCAGTCTCCACTCCGGCGAGGGGAGGGAGGTCGAGAGGGATCCGAGGCTTGGCCCCGGCAAAGCGAGCGGACCACCAAGCGCCATTGGGAGAGAGATTGAACTCTAGGTAGGAAGAGCCATCGGGAGAGGCGAGAAGGAACTCGGCGACATCGTATTTCCACAGCTCGGGCTGGAACGAGCCGGGTTTTCCTTCCGGGTGGTATTTCGGGTGATTTTTATCACCGGCGAGAAAGTAAAGCCGGGTGGCATCGACCGCGCAGAGAAAGGTAGGCTGCTGACGCTGATGTTCGTCAAACCAGTCAGTTCCGATCTGGCGTCCCAGGGTCCAGAGGTTCTGAAAATCGGGCTCCGATTCGGTGGAAATGATCTTAATTGCGCTCAAGGGGGCTATTTTTCGCGATAAAGTGTGGTTTTTCAAGGATTGGGAAAGATTAACTCTCGCATGTCGTAATGAGATAAGTTATCTCCTCTGCAATTCCCAATGAGAAATAATCCACTTGAATATGTGGGCGCTGCGCCCACCCAGAGAAAACGCCGTAACCCACTTGGCGGCTGGCTCTTAGTGATTTTTGCTCTCGTGTTAGGTGCTGTTTTTCTGCGCCCCTTGCTTCCTTTCCTTCAGGCGCAGCAGGATCTCACCTCTACGGGGAATGTAAATGAGGCTGTGGAAGAGCTCCGAAGCCAAGGTGATTTCTCTTCCCTCCTTGCTGCTCAGGCACTCCAGCAGACGAGAACCAAGATCTCTTACGATGAGTCATACTACTCAATCGATTTTCCAAATGGCGATATTCCGGAAGATAAGGGGAATCGCGCTGATCTGATCGTGCGGGCCTTCCGTGGCGTCGGGGTTGATCTCCAAGAAGCCGTTCATACGGACATGAGTGAGAATTTTCGCCGCTACCCGCAGATTTACCGTCGTAAGGAAGCAGATCCCAACATCGATCACCGCCTTGTGCCGAACTTGAAGCGCTTTTTCAGCCGGAAGGGTCAGGCACTTGCGACTTCTACCGATGCCTTTGATTACAGCATCGGTGATGTCGTCGTCTGGGGTCTCGTGGATGGTAAGAAGCACATCGGCATCGTCGTTCCCGGACCCGGTGCGCTGAAGAGCGAGAAGTGGATCGTTCATAACATGAACGGCAGCCCGACTTGGGAGAATCGCCTTTTCGACTATAAAGTCGATGGTCACTACCGCTACGAGCAGTAGAAAAGGGAGACCCCTTAGTGCTTCTCAGCTTCCCAGTATCCCTGTTCCCAGTGCATTCCTTGGGGCGGGATTCTGTCTTCAGGTTTATCCGTTGAGGTGAGCTGGAAGACTTGGCCTAACGGGCTGCGGCCTGGCCGAGCCTCTCTGGTGTGCTGGCCTTCGCCCCAGTGCTCGCCGAGAATGAGGAGATTGAATTTTTGGAGTTTTTCGTTTTCCCCAAACGCGATAACTCCGGTGACTTCCCCCTTGTAGCCGAGTTTTTCATCGGAGGATTCGATGTGAAAGGATCCGGTCACTTTTCCGCCGGGAGCAAGGGTGATCTCGATCGATTTTATTTCACTGCGCTGCCAAGAGCGAGGCTCGCCACGGACATTATCAATGAGATGGTAGCGCGCGATCCGTTGCGCGAGTCGGGTGGGGAGTTCTCCTCCGGAGGCGACGACTGCGCGGAGTTCCTTGATTTCGTCCTCTTTGATCCAGAGGTGATCGACAGCGGTGAGCGGCGTGCTTCCATCAATGATCGCAGCGGAAAGGGTTCCGTCTTTTTTCTCAAGAGCACGGGTGAAGTCTTTTACCACGGTGGCTCCTTTGGGAAGTGAGCGCTTGAACTTAGGGTCTTCTTTTCCCCGCTCGGGGACGGTGATCTTCTTTTCGTCAGGCGAAAGAGCATCCCATTTTTCAAGGGAGCCCTTGATCATTGCGAGGTGTCGCTCCGGACCTCGGTTATTGTTGTAGCCGAGGAGTTTTCCTCCGGCTGTGAGAACGTAGTGGCCTTGGCGGGTGCCGTTGCCATTACGCGGGCCTTGGTCTGCGACGCTGCGGAAGAAGTCGCCCTCGGCATCCTGTCGGCGGCGCTGATACCAGTCGTTCGCAGCGACGGGGATGAAGCGCTCGCGTAGGAGCTGCTGCACTTCGGGATTTGAAAAGACCAACAACCTGTCAGTCACGCCGTTGTTTCAGACGCAGCCCAGTGGGTGGCCATCCATCTCCCATAGATAGATGGGTTTGCCGGATTCGTTTGCCTCGCGCCGGGCTTCCCAAAGATCGGTGCGCCAGCCGATCTTCAGCCAAGCGCTTTCCTCTGCGCGTGGAAGTATTTCGGCGATGACAGCTTTTTGCTTAGGAGACCATTGCGCAAAAAGGGGGGCTGTGAGGGCGAGGAAAAAGAGGAGAGTTTTCATGGCTTAGTCGGTTTTTTGTGCTGGGATTTCTAACTCAAGAGTTTGCTCACTCTGAAAGCCTCCCAAGAACCCGCCGAGGATTCCACCTTGTTTTGATTCGAGGCTCTCCCGGTAGCGCTCCAGCTGGTCGTTATCGAGAATGGGCTCGAGGGCTTCTACTTTTTCATCGATGCGCTTTTGCTGATTCTCCTTCATTTTGTCCATGAAGGCACCGGGATCCTGAGGATCAAGGCCGCCATCGATCTGCTCCTCGATCATTCCACTAATTCCAAGGTCGTCGACATTAATGTCCAAGCCAAGTCCGCCGCTTATCACGGAGAAGACTGCGCCTTCTGGATTGGGTTGGTTCTCCTTCTCCTCCGCCTCTTTATAGAGGGTCTCCATCACCGCGTCTTTTTGTTCCGGGCGGAGGTCTAGAAAGCTGAGCTTGGCGAGGCCCTTGAGTGCGCGGGACTCCACCCGATTATCGAATTCGCGTTTCTGGAGTGCGGCGAGCGCTTCTTTTTGCTCGTCGGTGAGAAGAGGTTCCAGGATGTCTTCAATTCCGCTCCCACTCATGATGCCGGCTATCTCAGCGGCATTCTCGATGCTCCCGCCGCCTTGCATCATCTCATTAAGGTTTCCTGTCTTCTTCTCCCAGAGTTTCCGCAGCTCCGCTTCTTGGGAGGGGGTAAGATTGAGTTCCTTGACCAAGCGGGCGATGCGGGCGTCAAACTTCGCCCTTTGCTGCTTCTCGAGCATCTTCATGAACTCGGGTGAATCACCTTCGATCACTTGACTGGTGATTCGTGGTTCCTTTTTTTCTTGGGATTCTTCACGAGGGCTGACGGAAGTCGCGCGGGTTGTGATGCGTGATTCTTTCGCCGAGGAA
>JBDMZE010000036.1:0-57230 GCA_039769075.1 Akkermansiaceae bacterium
CCGCCAAGCGCTCTCCCGCATCATCGTCCAAGGCCCCAGACCAGCACGCGTCAAAATCTTCGACACCAAGTCTGTTCCGCCCAAGGAGCTTGGCAAAAGAAAAGCCCCCACTTCCGGCCCCCTCACCAAAGCGGGGATCTTCGGGCTCGCCATCAAAGACCCCCCTCGCGACCACACCTTTACCATCCGGGTCAAAGCCAAGGCCCTCGCAATCAAAGGCGTTCCCGAACCCATTCTCCGCGTCAACTACGGACACAAAGTCCCCGGAGCCATTCCTTTTAAGCAAACCGTCGGTGAGATCGTCTTTAGCGGAACCGACACGCAAACTTTTGAATTCCAGGGACACGCTCGTGATTTCCCATACGCCCCTGACTCCGGATCAAAGCATCAGCAATACGTCTTCGTTGAGAATGTCACCGTCGGAAAAAATGGCCAGAAATCCGCCGCCGAAATCGAATCCATCGAGTTCATCGGAAACGACTTTGAGCAATGGCCACCCGCTGCTCACCGCAATATTTTCATCTCAAAAAATCCCCGCCAAATTCTCAGACGTTTCCTGAGCAGAGCCTGGCGGCGTCCGATCGCAAAACCGGAACTCGACCGCTGGGTCAGCCACTTCGAGTTCGTCCACAAACAGAGCGAAAGCTTCGAGGAGGCGGTGCAAGAAACCCTCGCCGTCGCGCTCACTTCTCCCAACTTCCTCTACCTCATCGAGCCCTCAACCGATGGCAAGCCACGACGCCTCGACGACTACGAACTCGCCGCCCGCATCTCCTGCTTTCTCTGGTGCTCCTCCCCAGATGACGCCCTTTTAAAAGCCGCCACCAGCAAAGACTTCCGCGATCCCGCAACCCTCCACCTCATCGTACAAAGAATGCTCAAGCACCCCAAGTCGGAGCGCTTCATCGAGCAGTTCACCACCCAATGGCTCGACCTCGATGGACTCGACCGAGTCGCCATCAACCCGCAATATTTCCCAAAGTTCGACAACACCCTGAAGGCCGACATGGCCGGTGAAAGCCGCGCCTACTTTGCCGAGATCCTCCGCAGCAACACCTCCGCCCTCCAACTCCTGAAGTCCGACTGGACCATGCTCAACGCGAAGCTCGCCAATCACTACAAGATCCTCGGTCCAAAAAGCTCAAGCTTCGAGCGCGTCGACCTCAGCAAATCAAAGCGCCCCGGCGGACTCCTCGCCCACGCCTCCATCCTCCTTGCCAACTCCAGCGGCGAGCACTCCCACCCGATCAATCGCGCGGTCTGGATTCGCAAAGCCCTCCTCAACGATCCTCCTAATCCTCCCCCGCCCGATGTCCCGGAACTCGAGACCGGGAACCCAGAATTCGCCAATCTCTCGATCCGTGAGCAACTCGCCCACCACCGCCAAAAAGCAGCCTGCAACGACTGCCACCAATCCATCGATCCCTGGGGCATCGCGCTGGAGGACTACGACGCCATCGGCCTCTTCCGGACCAAAGTCCACCAGCCCAAGGAGAAGAAAAAAAAGCCGGTCGACGCCAGCACCGTCCTTCCCGGCGGGCACTCCGTCACCGGACTCGCTGGCCTCCAATACGTGCTCCTCACCGAGCGAAAGGACCAATTCGCCCGCGCCCTCACCGCGAAGCTTCTCACCTACGCCCTCGGACGCTCGCTCCACTTCTCCGATCAAAGCACCGTCGATTCCTTGGCTCGTAATTTTGCTAAAAATGGCTATCAACTTGCTCCCCTCATTCAAGAAATCGTCTCCTCCAAACCCTTTCTCCACCGCTAGGTCATGACCCCTCTTTCCCGCCGCACCTTCCTCCGCGCCTCCGGCATCACGCTCGCCCTCCCTTGGCTCGAAGCCATGGCTGGCCCCGATCTCAGCAAGGCCCTGCCTCCAAAGCGATTCTGCTCCCTCTACTTCCCCTACGGCGTCAGCCTCGCAAACCCCAAGAACGGCGGTTCCAAGTGGGCCTGGTTCCCAACCGGCGAAGGTCGGGACTTCATCTTCAATGAACCGCTCAAACATCTCGAACCCCATCGCGATCACCTCACCATCATCGGCAATCTCCACCACCCGCAGATGAAGGGCAACGGCGGGCACGACTCCGCCGACACCTTCCTCACCGGCTGTGACCTGCGGAAAAATAATCTCCGCAACACCATCTCACTTGATCAGGTAGCCGCGAATCATCTCGGCCGCGACACCCGCTTCCCCTCCATGGTGCTCTCGACCGATGGCGGCATCAACATCCCCACCCGCTCCAGCACCCTCTCCTACGACATCAAGGGACAACCCATCCCTAGCCTGAACCGCCCCGCTTACATTTTCGAACGCCTCTTTGGGACCAATAAGGACTCCATCGACAAGCAACGGCGCGGCCATTCCCTCACCGGCTCCCACCTCGACCTCCTCCTCGATCAGGCCAAAGGACTCGACAAAAAACTCGGGAAATCAGACCGCGAAAAGATGGACGAATACCTCAACTCCGTCCGCGAGATCGAGCTACAAGTCGAGCGCTCCGCCCGCTGGCTCGATGTCCCAAAACCCACTGTCAACGCCAGCAACCTCACCCTAGATGCAGACGACAGCACCCCGCGCGAACTCATCCGCACCATGCTCGACCTCATCGTCTTGGCATTCCAAACCGACTCCACTCGCTTCGCAACCTACCAGCTCGCCAACATGCACGGTGCCACCTCCATCGCGGTGAAATTTTCCCAACTCCTCGGCTTCGGAAATAACACCCACGGACTCGCGCACGGCTGGAACAAACCCGGCGGTGCCGAAAGACAAGGCAAGTGGGACCAGTGGCAGGCTCAGAACCTCGAATATTTCCTCAACAAACTGGCCTCCATCAAAGAAGGCGAAGGCACGCTGCTCGATAACACCCTCGTCTACTACGGCTCATCGAACAGCAAGACCCACAACAACACGAACTACCCCCTCCTCCTCGCCGGAGGAAAAAATATGGGCTACCAGCACGGGCAATACCTCCGCTCCGACAAGTCCACCCCCCTATCAAATCTCTACCTCACCTTCCTCCAACGACTCGGCGCCCCCGTCAAAAGCTTCGCGGATAGCACCGGAGCCTTTGAGGCCGTCTAGTTGGAGACCCTAGCTGAGGCCGGAGAAGACAAGCGGGACGCTTATCCTACGAGCCTCGCTGCGAGCCTGACGGCTTCGTGGAGCGAGGTGGGGCTAGCTTTTCCCTGCCAGGCGATATCGAAGGCGGTGCCGTGATCGACGGAGGTGCGCACGATGGGGAGACCAAGGGTGACGTTGACGCCGAGGTCGAAGGAAAGAGTTTTTAAAGGGATGAGGCCTTGGTCGTGATAGGTGCAGACGTAGGCGTCGATGTTTTCTCTGATCGAGGGAAGGAAGGAGGTGTCGGGTGAGAGCGGGCCGATGATGTTGATACCTTCGGCGCGGGCTTTCTCGAGGCAAGGAATGAGGAGTTCAATTTCCTCGCGCCCGAAGAGGCCACCTTCTCCGGCGTGGGGATTGAGGCCGGGCATAGCAAGGCGGGGCTCGCGGCCGCGGATCGCCTTCATGCTCTGGTGAGTGAGACGAATGACCTCCATGATGCGCTTTTCGCAGAGGAGGTCAGGGACATCGCGGAGCGCGACGTGGGTCGTCACGAGCGAGCAGGTGATCTCGCCCGAGGTCAGCATCATCGCGTGATCAGGAGCTTGGGTTTTCTCCACAAGATATTCGGTGTGGCCCGGGTAGTTTTTCCCCGCGAGATCCCAAGCTTCCTTGTTGATGGGATTGGTCACCACACCGGAAAAGTCACCCGCCATCGTAGCCTCGACCGCTGCCTCTAAACAAGCAAAGCCATGTGCGCCAGCCTCCGCTGAGATCTTACCGGGCTCAAGCGTCGAAGCAGTCGCGAGCGGGAGATCAATGACCGCCTCTTTTGAAAAAGGAAGCTTCAGCGTCTCGGCGACCCGCTCAAGAAGATCGACGCTCCCCAGCACCCGCACAGGAATCTTCTGAGCGAGCGGAGAGTTCAAGAGCTCGAGGGCAAGCTCGGGCCCGACCCCTGCTGGGTCTCCTTGGGTCACGATGAGTGGCTTCACGGAGGCACTGTAATCGCTCTTTAGAAAAAATCAGTTGCGGATTTGTTGCATGCAACCATTATCTCTGCGTGAGCATTGCAAATCGAAGTTCTAAGCGCGTCCACGGGCGCAAGATTGAGGGGATTGCGGCGTGTCTTTTGCCCTACGAGGCGAATGGCCAGATTGCGAAAGACGCTTTTCAGGAGTCGGTTCGCCGGACGGAAGCAGCAGGCCTGAAGTGTGCCGTAAATATGGACACGGGTTACGCCAACTACCTCACCGAGGAAGAGCGCAATGAAGTGCTGCGTCTGACGCGGGAAGCACTGGGCCCCGATAAGCCTTTCGTGGCGGGAGTTTTTGTAGAGGGCCTTGAGGGCGATCTCGTAGAGCTTTACCGCAACGGAGCGGACGCCATCGCGGAGTTCGGTGGCACGCCGATTCTTTTTCAAACGACACGCTTCCACGATTGGGCCGCGAGCGAGATTGTGGCTCTTTATGCCGAGGTCTGCGCGCCTTACGAATCGGTCTTGGGCTTTGAGCTGGGCAAGATGTTTGCGCCCAATGGTATGATCTACTCCGAGGAAGTCATCGCCGGACTGATGGGGATTCCTTCGCTGAAGGGGATCAAGCATTCCTCGCTCAGCCGTGGCGAAGAGCTGAAGCGGCTCGCGCTGCGCGATGAGCTTCGCCCTGACTTTAAGATCTACACCGGAAATGACCTCGGGATCGATATGATCGAATATGGCTCCGACTACCTCTTGGGGCTCGCGGCATTTTGCCCAGAGAAATTTGCAGAGCGGGATCGCATGTGGGAAGACGGCGATGAGAGATATTTTGAGCTCAATGATGCGCTGCAATATCTCGGCAACGTGGCCTTCCGTCCCGCCGTTCCTGCATACAAGCACAGCTGCGCGGTCTTCCAGCACCTCTTGGGACGCATCCCGAGTTCGGAGCCACATCCGAAGTGTCCACGTCGCCCCGAGTGGGAGTCCGAGATGCTCGCTGATTGTGTGAAGCGCTTAGGATACGAGATTTAAAAAATGGCAGCCGGAAGTGACAACGTGACGATGGCAGCGATTGCCGAGCGGGCCGGGGTTTCCAAGGCCACGGTCTCACGCGCCCTTGCGGGGTCGTCATTGATTGGTCAAGGAGTACGGGCAGAGGTGGAAAAGGCAGCCCGTGAAATGGGCTACGTCCGCCGCTCCGTGAAGCGACACGGGGAGCGCAGCATCCTCACCGTGAAGCTAGTGCTTCCGCCAGAGGGGAATCGGACTGCGCGACTTTTCTACAGCTTGAATGATCTCGTAGAGGGAATTCGAAGCGGGCTCAAGCCAGCGGGAGTGAATCTCATCGTGGAGAATGCGGGCGCAGAATTTCAACCATTTCCCCATAAAAAGGGTGGCGAGGTCGAAGCTTTCGTCTTCGCCTTTCATCGACCTTCAGCCTCGGTTCTCGGTGAGATCGAAAAGGCGGGCTCGCGCGCAGTCATTCTGAATCGCGTGGCCTCCGGAGTGCCCCAAGTGGTGAGCTATCACGCAGACGCGATGGCCCAGATTGCAGGTCACCTTTCGGACCTCGGAGTGACCGGCGATTGCTGCTTCGTCGGCTACGGCGGGATCGATGATGTTCTCAAACCTCGCCGTGAGGGATTCGCCAAGGCTTGCGAAGTACGAGGGATTTCTTTTTCACTCAGCGATGACGTCTGGATGCTTGATCTCCCAGAGAGCCTCAACGCAGAGGAACTCAAAGCACGTTACGAGAGCGGCACGCGCACCTTTGTAGGAGTCAATGACGTCATTGGTTCACTGCTCGTGCAGCACGCACGCGAAGCCGATCTGCGAGTTCCACAGGACGTCCGCGTGACGGGCTGCGATAACGCACCGATTCGCGGAATTACCGTCCCCCTGCTGACAACCGTGGACCTCTCGATGCACGAGGTTGCGAAAGAGGCAGGAAGGAGCATCTATCTAAATATCGTCGAAGGAGTCGAGCGGAAGCAGGCGATCTTCGTAAAAGGAACCTTACTTACCGGACAAAGCACATGAGTTACCAAGATCTCGCCATCCACACTTTTACGACCAAGCCTTGGTCACTTTCAGAATGTATCGAGGGCTACGCCAAGCGCGGCATTGGTGGAATTTCCATCTGGCGTGAGACGCTTGAGGGCGAGGATCTGTGTGCCATCCCCCAGCACCTTGCTGATGCCGGGTTAAAAGGTGTCTCCCTCGTGCGCGGCGGATTCTTCACTGGTGAGACGCCGCAGAAACGTGCGGCGGCTCTGGAGGAAAATCGCCAAGCGCTCAAGGAAGCAGCCATGCTCGAACTTCCCAGCATCGTTCTCGTCTGTGGCGCCACCGTAGGCCAGACACCGGAGGAGAATTATGATCAAATCCGCGATGGCATCGGCGCTCTTGCTGACGAAGCAGAAGCGATGGGCGTGCGCCTACTCGTCGAACCCCTCCACCCGATCTATGCTGGTGACCGCTCCGCCATTTCCTCGCTGAAGATCGCGAACGATCTCTGCGCCGAGCTGAATCATCCCAATGTCGGAATCGCGCTCGATGTCTACCACGTCTGGTGGGAGCATGATCTCGCTGAGCAGATCGAGCGGGCCTCCCAAAACGGCTGGCTCGACACCTACCACATCTGCGACTTCAAGCCGGACCAAAGCGACATTCTCCTCGATCGCGGCATGATGGGAGAGGGTTGCGTGCAGCTCGGTCACATCGACAAGCTGATGATCGAAGCGGGCTTCGAAGGCTTCCGAGAGGTCGAAATTTTCTCCTCCAAATGGTGGGCGCGGGACCAAGACGAATTTCTCGACACTATTCTTCATTCATACGATCAAATCTACCGAACAAAATCATGAGCACTCAAACGATAGGAATCATTTTAAACGGCGTCACCGGACGCATGGGAACCAACCAGCACCTCGTGCGCTCCATCCTCGCGATCCGTGAGCAAGGCGGGGTGAAACTCGATGACGGCACGACCCTTATGCCGGACCCTATCCTGACCGGGCGAAATGAGGAGAAGCTCGCCGTTCTTGCGAAAGAGCACGGGGTGGAAAAATGGTCCACCGATATCGATGCAGTTCTCGCTGATGATTCCTACGAGATTTTCTTCGACGCTTCAGGCACTCCTTACCGCATTCCTTTTCTAGAAAGAGCGATCGCAGCGGGAAAGCACATCTACTGCGAAAAACCCACCGCAACTCTCGCCTCTGAGGCCTACCGCATCGCCGACGTCGCTGAAGCCGCAGGTGTCAAAAATGGCACCGTGCAAGACAAGCTCTGGCTTCCAGGAATCCTCGCCTTTAAAAAGCTCAAAGAAGAAGGCTTTTTCGGCGAGATCCTCTCCGTGCGCGGCGAGTTCGGCTACTGGGTATTTAGCGGCCATGACGAAGCCCAACCCGCCCAGCGCCCGAGCTGGAATTACCGGAATGAAGACGGCGGTGGCATTATCATCGATATGCACTGCCACTGGCGCTACGTGATCGATAACCTTTTTGGCGAAGTCACCGATGTCTTCACTCACGCTGCCACTCACCTTCTCGAGCGCATTGGCGAGGACGGTAAGCCCTATAAGTGCACTGCTGATGACGCGGCCTACGCTCTCTTTAAGACAAAAACAGGGATCATTTGTCAGTTCAACTCATCCTGGGATACCCGCGTCCGTCGCGACGACCTCCTCACCATGCAGGTCGACGGCACCAAAGGCAGCGCCATCGTAGGACTCCGCAAGTGCTGGGCGCAAAGCCTAGAAGACACTCCCCGTCCCGTCTGGAATCCAGACGTCGACAGCCCTATCGACTACAATACGAACTGGAAAATCATCGATCCCGGTCCCTGCGAGAACGCCTTCAAAGTGCAATGGGAACTTTTCCTCAAGCACATTGCACGGGATGAACCCTTCCCCTGGTCCCTCCGCGAAGGAGCGAAGGGTGTAGAGCTCGCCGAGAAGTCATTAACAAGCCACGAAGAAGGCCGCTGGGTGGAAGTTTAAATCTAATTTTCAAATTGGCTTGTGCCCCTCCCCAAACTTCGGTGATCTTTCTCCCACACACATGGAAACACGCCTTCATATTCCCGACACCGAGAAGCCCTCTACTATCGCCGCCGTTGTCTCCTCCCTCCAAGAGGCGGGGCTCAAGGCAGTGCATGACAAAAAGGACTGGGGTGACTGGATCAATATCGAGGGAAAGAAGACCGTCATAAGCATAGAGTCCGACAACGGCAAGACGAGCTCCGCGACCATCGAGTATGCTGAGGGCGAAGACGACTCGCTTGAGATCTCCATCATCACCGCCTTCCGTGATCTCGGTTGGTATGGCACAGATGAGGATGGCGAGTATCGGCTCTAGAGGCTCGTCCTCCACGAGCTATCGCTTTCCAGATGAGAGATCAGTCAGAAAAGACTCGCCAACGGCGGGTCTTTTTTTTGTCTACTAACAAACCACGTCTAATAAGTGACCTGAATACCATGAAACCAACTCAAACACTGGCAGCGTTCTCCTTGTTCGCGCTCGGCACGGTGCCGTCTTCAGCTCTCGTCATTGTTCTCTCTGATTTGGTCCCAGCTGGGCCCACAGGAGCACTCGAAAGTTTCTTCAACAATAATTTCTCGAACGTCACCGAGATCCGCCACGGAGATTATGCAAACTTCGGCGCTGCAGGAACACAAGACGCCCTTAATGGCACAGGAGCCTTCGCAGGGGGCGGGGCTGCTGACGTCGTCGTGATCGGTCGCTCACTTTCCAGTGGTGGTTATGACAACGGAGACGCGGACGGTTACAACGGAATTGCCGCCGCCGTCGTCAATCTTACTAGCTACACTGCTCGAAACACCGGAAACCGCATGGGCTGGCACGGCAGTGCCGCAAGCAGCACTCAACTTATCGCAGGCGATGAGACTACGGTCACTGCAGCAGGCGGAACCGTCTTCGGAGTGGCAGCCGGAGCCTATGATTTCTTGGTTGCATCAGATCTTGCCGCAGACCCCTTTAATGGTCTTGGAGTGGGATCGACAACTTATGGAGATGGACAGATCCTCGCTACCGCAGGAGGTGACACCCTCGCAGCCTACTGGGCAGCGGGTGATGCACCTGGCGATACCGTCTCTGCAGGTGTCGCCACCTTCGGCGGACCTCGCCTTCTGTTCAATATCGATAACGATCCGAATGCAGGAAACAACGGGATCAATGATCTCGCGAACATGTCCCCTGCTGGTCTTAACGCAATGATCAGCGCCATCGACTTTGCGACTCCGCTGACTTCGGTCCCCGAGCCGTCTTCAGCGCTCCTCAGCCTGGTTGCCCTTGGCTTCCTCGCTCGCCGTCGTCGCTAGACAGGTGCCTCTCAGCTATTTCAAAAAGTCGCTTCCTTCTCGGGAGCGGCTTTTTTTCTTTTCTCCTCGCTCTGAGTTTGGAGTGGAATCTTTTGTCTCGCCGATATCTTGGCATGCTCCAAGCTATTCCAAGCATTATGCAGACTCATGAATCTTCTAGAACTCTTGTCGTGACTGATCTCGACGGGACTCTCCTAGATCATGATGACTACCGATCCGATGAGGCCCTCCCCCTTTTAGAGCGGCTCGCCGATCTAGAAATCCCCGTAATTGCCAATACGAGCAAGACCCGTGCGGAGTGGCTGGCGATGCGGGGGAGCTTTGCAAATGAGGCCACCTTTGTAGTGGAAAATGGCTCAGCTATCTTCTTCCCCGATGGCGAAGCACGCATTCTCGGGAGCACTCGGGATGAAATCAATGCGGTTCTTGACGAACTTCAGGACGATTTTAAATATACGACCTTCCTCGACCTCGGAGTCAACGGAATCATCGACCACACCGGACTTCCCGAAGCCGCAGCTCAGCTTGCGGGCGAACGCGAGTTCAGCGAGCCGCTGGTCTGGCAGGATGATGATCAAAAAAAAGCCGCCTTTTGTGAGGAAATCTCTGCTCGCGGACTGGTGCCCCTAGAGGGCGGGCGCTTCCTGCACGTCCTCGGCAAAACCGATAAAGGCCAAGCGATTTCGATTCTCCGCGAGCACTACCGTGCAGAATGTGTCATCGCTCTCGGCGATAGCCCCAATGACATCGCGATGCTTGAGCAGGCCGATATCGCCTGTGTGATCTCGACCTCTCGTCCCGAGCCGATGGCAGTGACGGCACCGCGAGTCTTGCGCAGCACCCTGCGCGGCCCTGCCGGATGGGTAGAACTCATGACTCCCCTTCTCGACGGACTTTTCCAAACACACGCACTCTAACACTATGGCAGATTTTCATCAAAACGGCAGTATCGCGACCCTTCATAAACTCACCGACCGACCCATCGAGGAGATGGAAGCGGAGCTTACCGAATTCTCGAAGAGACGTCCGATGGCGCTAATCCTTCCCTCACTTTTTTCCGAACTTCAAGGCGAAGCACTTCCGAACATCGTGAACGAGCTCAAAAAGGTGCCCTATCTTGGTGAGATCACCATCGGGCTCGACCGGGCGACAGAGGATGAGTATCGCCACGCTCTTAAGTTCTTCGATGGCCTCCCCCAGCAGCACCGCGTCCTCTGGAATGACGGTCCTCGCCTCAAAGCGCTTGATGCTGAGCTCAAGGAACATGGTCTCGCACCCACGGAATTAGGCAAAGGCCGGAATGTCTGGTATTGCCTTGGCTACACCCTCGCCAGCGATCAAGCAGAAGCGATCGCACTGCATGACTGCGATATCACAACCTATGACCGCGGCCTCCTAGCACGCCTCATTTACCCAATGGCGCATCCCAATTTCTCCTACCAGTATGCCAAGGGCTACTACCCCCGCGTCGCTGAAGGAAAGCTGAATGGCCGCGTCACACGCCTCCTCGTCACCCCCCTGCTGCGCTCGCTAGAGCAAGTCCTCGGACCAAACGACTACCTCACCTTCCTCGATGGCTTCCGCTATCCCCTCGCGGGTGAATTCTCCTTCCGGAGAAATGTCATCCCAGACATCCGCCTCCCGAGCGACTGGGGTCTCGAAGTGGGGATTCTCTCTGAGATGTATCGGAACTACTCCGCGAACAAAGTCTGCCAGGTAGACATCGCAGATCGTTACGATCACAAGCACCAGATCGTCTCTGCCGAAGATAAAACGAAGGGACTTTCCAAGATGTCGATCGATATTTGTAAACTCATCTTCCGCAAGCTCGCGACCGAGGGGCAGGTCCTAAACAAGCCCCTCTTCCGCGCCGTGAAAGCCGCCTACTTCCGCAACGCACTCGACTTTGTGGAGCGCTATAAGAATGACGCAGTCATGAATGGCCTCAGCGTCGATGTTCATGCCGAGGAAGATGCGGTCGAGCTCTTCGCCCAGAACATTATCGAGGCGGGCAAGACCTACCTCGACTCGCCGATGGAGCGCCCCTTTATTCCCAGCTGGAATCGCGTCATCAGTGCCGTTCCTGACATCTTTCCTCGTCTCGTAGAAGCCGTGGAAGCAGACCAAGCCGAGTTTTCTAAATAACTGTGAGTCCCCTCGAGAACCTCCTCGAAAAGGTCAGCACCCACCTCACCGTCATCTACGGCGAGGGCGATCACGAGGCTCTGCGCGACTCGCTTGTAGATGCGATGCAGCTGCGGGAGCGCTTTTACGAGCCCGTCCCCTACGCAAATCATTGGTCAGAGAAAACGGTCACCCTCATCACCTACGGCGACAGCATTCTCGGCGAGGACAAGCCACTTGTGGTTCTCAAAAAGTTCATTAACGACCATCTCGCAGAAGCCGTCGATACCGTCCATATCCTGCCTTACTTTCCATGGACATCAGACGATGGTTTTGCAGTCTCAGACTACCTTAGCGTGAACCCGCCTCTCGGTGACTGGGGCGATATTGAGGCCATCGCCACCGACTACCGCCTCATGTCAGATCTCGTGGTGAATCACTGCTCCACCTCTCACGAGTGGTTCCGCCAATACGAACGTGGAGAAGAACCAGGAGCCTCGTTTTTTGTAGAAGCCTCACCCAGCGATGACCTCTCCGCCGTCACCCGACCACGCACTTCTCCTCTCCTGCGACCCACCGGTGACAAACACGTCTGGTGCACCTTTGGGCACGATCAGGCCGACCTTAATTTCGCCGAGCCGCGCCTCTTGATCGAGCTCATCAAGATTATCCGCACCCACCTCGAGCACGGCGTCTCAATCTTCCGGCTCGATGCGATCGCCTTCGCGTGGAAAGAGATCGGAACGAACTGCATCAATCTCTCGCAGACACACGAACTCGTCCGCCTTTTCCGCACCCTCATTGAGCACGTCAAGCCAGACGCCGTCCTCATCACCGAGACGAACGTCCCGAATCGCGAAAACCTCTCCTACTTTGGAAACTTCAATGAGGCCCACAGCATTTATAACTTCTCTTTCCCCCCGCTCCTCCTCCACGGACTGACCACGGGTTCCTGTCTCTACCTACGCCGCTGGATCATGAGCATGCCTCCCGCCATGCTCGGAACCACTTACTTCAACTTCCTCGCCTCGCATGATGGCATCGGCCTGCGCCCAGCCGAGGGACTTCTCAGCAATGAGGAGATCGATGAGCTCGTAGACGCGATGAAGGAGAATGGTGGTCGCGTCTCCGGCCGCACTCTGCCCGATGGCTCGGTCCGTCCCTACGAAATCAACATCAGCCTCTACGATGCCTTTGGCGGAAATGAGGACCGCTTTCTCTGTGCTCACACCATTCTTCTGGCTCTTGAGGGAATGCCCGCCTTCTACATCCACAGCTTGCTCGGCACCCGAAATGACTACGCCAAGGCCGAGGCTTCCGGCCACAGCCGCCACATCAACCGGCACCAGTGGGATCTTGGCGAGCTCGAGACTGCCCTCGATGACCCAGAAAACCCGCACGCTCGCACTCTTTCCAAGCTCAAAGCGCTCATCAAGATCCGCACCGAACAGCCCGCCTTCCACCCGAATGCGACTCAGTTCACCCTTCACTTGGGCGATGAAATCTTCGGTTTCTGGCGTCAATCGCTCAACCGCAGCCAGAATATTTTCTGCCTCCACAACATCACCGGCACCGAGCAGACCATCCCACTCGGCAGCGTGAATCTTGTCGCCACCGATGACTGGATGGACCTCCTCTCCGGCGAGGATCTCGCGCACGATACCAGCGAGCTCGTCTTCGCGCCCTACCAGTCGATGTGGCTCGCCAGCAAACCAAAATTCCTCCCCTATTAAAATGAAAGTCCTCATCGCTTGTGATAAATTCAAGGGCTCACTCAGCGCCATCGAAGCCTGCGAGGCAATCGCCGCCGGACTTCCGCAGCACGAGTGCGAGCTCTGCCCTATCGCCGATGGTGGCGAAGGCTTTGTCGCGGCCATCCTGGGGAGCACCTCCGGTGAAAAGGTGATGGCCCAGTGCCGCGACGCCCTTGGCCGGGAAGTCGCCGCCGAATATGCCCTCCTTGCCGATGGCTCTGCTGTCATCGAGATGTCCGCCGCGAGCGGCCTCTGGCGCATCGAAGAAGGAGAACGCGATCCCCTTTTCAGCAACACTTACGGCACCGGCCAGCTGATGCGCCACGCCATCGAAAAAGGCGCGACCCGCCTCCTCATCGGCATCGGTGGCTCCGCAACAAACGATGGCGGAGTCGGCATGGCCGAGGCCCTCGGGGTCACTTTTAAAAATGCCGACGGCAAGACCATCCTCCCTGTCCCTGCGACCTTCGCTGAGATCGCCAGCATCGATCTCTCTGGGATCCTCGAGCTTCCGCCCATCACCGTCGCTTGTGATGTCACCAACCCGCTTCTTGGGCCCAGCGGAGCTACCGCCATCTTCGGACCCCAGAAAGGCGCTCAGCCTGAGCACCTTCCCCAGCTCGAAGCCGCGCTCGCGCACCTCACCACTCTCTTCGATTGCGAGCCCGACTTCCCCGGTGCCGGAGCCGCAGGCGGACTCGGCTTCGGCCTCCGCCATTTCTGCGGAGCAGAACTCGTCAGCGGATTTGATCTCGTCGCCCAAGCACTTCACCTCACGGAAAAGGTCGCCGCAGCAGATCTCATCATCACCGGCGAAGGTTCGCTCGACGCTCAATCGCTTGATGGCAAAGGCCCCACCGGCATCGCCAAGCTCGCCCGCGCTGCGGGAAAAGAGGTCATCGGCATCGCCGGCCACGTCAGCGAGGAAGCGCGCCCGCTTTTTGACCAGGCCTACGCTCTCAGTAGTCTCGATCTACCACTAGAGACCCTGATGAAAGAAGCGGGGCCTCTCCTCACCACAATGGTGAGGACTAAACTTAAATAAGAGGACGATTAGGGCTTCCGACCCGCCTCAAGTTTTTGCTTGCGGAGTCATCCCCCTAGAGTAGCGTGCACAAAGTTGCAATTGTGTAAGTTTATGCAACAACGCACTAATCCTCCACACTATTTATGAAACGCATTCCCATCTACTCTCTGGCCATCGCGCTTGCGGCCGCTCCACTAGTAAGCTCCTCGCAAATCATCGACGCAGATTTCGAAGCTGCTGATGGGGTAGCCTGGGAAACGAACTCGGGTGGGGGAACCTTCGTCTTCGACTTCCCAGCAACTGGCGGGAATCCCGGTGGCTGTGGCTTAATCGATAACTCTGCAGGTGGTGGCTGGGCTGTTCTCGTCACGAACGATGGAAGTAAGATCTCTCTCTCAGACCTTGGCCTCATTGCAGGGGAATCCTACATCTTCAAGCAGGATATGAAGATCTTCTCAGGCACAAAGCTCGGTGGTTTCAAAGTCGATTTCTTTAATGATCTTGATCCGGAGAACAACGTGATTAACGACTCCACTTCCGACATTTTCCCGGCCCTCATTGGCGATGGCTCCACATGGGAGACATACGAATTCCAAATCACCATTCCTGAAACTGCGGTTGCTGTAAAAGTCGTCCCTCTCTGGGGAGCGGGTTCAAGTATCGGATATGACAATATCACCTTCAGCACGATTGAAGTTGAGGTGCCTGACATCACCGAGATCCCTAATAGTAATTTCGACCAAGGAAGCACCAAATGGGCCGGATTTGGTTTCGCCCACACCAGCTTCACCTACCCTACGACAGGCGGTAATCCCGGCGCACACGCCGTGATGACAAACGACGAAGAGCTCTCTGATGATATGATGGATTTTGGTGGTCTCGTCTCGAATGGTGGCACAGCGATGCCTCTCGAAGGTCTCGGCCTCACCGCAGGTGAGACCTACATTTTCCAGCAAGACATGAAACTTCTCAGCGGAAGCGAGATCGGCGGCCTGAAAGTAGAGTTTCAGGGAATCATCCCACTCGGTGACAGCGGCGACCTCCGGATTCCCCTCATTGGAGATGGGTCCACGTGGGAAACCTACAGCTACCAAATTGCCATTCCTGATGAGGCCACCGCGATCAAGGTCGTCCCAATCTGGGGACCTGAATCAACGGTCGCATTTGATAACATCACCTACCTTACAGACCCCGTTCCAACCAATCCGGTAAGGAATGCCGATTTCGAAGCGGGAGGGAGCAATTGGTTCTTCTTCGTTGAAGAGGGTCAAGTGACTACCCTCGATTACCCTTCCACTGGCGGAAACCCAGGCGGCTATGCGGAAATGAGCAATACCGCCGGATTTGCCGGCCTTGTCTCAAACAATGGAAACATCATCCCCATCGAGAAATTCGGCATCACCGAGGACGGTCTCTATGAGTTCAAGATGGACATGAAAATTTTCTCCGGCGACAGCATCGGCGGGTTCAAAGTCGAGTATTGGGTAGATGGCGTGCTTGATGGCGATAGCGGTGATATCGTCCCCGCCCTCATCGGCGACGGCTCAACATGGGAAACCTACACCTTTGAGGTCTTTGTTGGGAATGGTGCCACTGGTTTGAAGGTCATCCCTCTCTGGGCAGCTGGTTCCACCGTCGGCTATGACAATATCGTCACCCCAAGCCCCCTCGACGGAACCTTCGAGGGATGGATTTTGGATTTCCCCGGCGTCGGAAGCCAGAACGGATTCAATGACGATCCTGATAATGACGGCCAGTCAAACGGCTTGGAAAACTTCTTCGGCACCGACCCGTCGGTCAGCTCTGTAGGTCTCGTCACCAACGACTTCAACGGCTCGGATGCGATCTCCATCCTTCAATTCACCCACCCGCAAAATGCGGATCCCGTGTCTGAATCAGCCGGAGCTGTCTACGAGTGGTCAACCGATCTGGAGACCTTCAACTTCGATGATGACACTGACATTAATGGCACTGTAGTGACCTTCGAGGTGAATGAGGACACTCCCACGGTAGGCACCAGCTCAGTAGAAGCGGTCGTCACTGGCACTCGTCCGGAAAAGATCTTCATCAGAATGGTCATTCCTTCTGCCAACTAATTTCCGCAAAGGCAATCCAGCCAAAGACGGCGACCCGAGTCATCGGGTCGCCGTTTTTTGATCCCTTCTTCCGACCCTTGACAACTGTTTCAATGAACACTTATAAAGCGGGGTGATCGCGAAGCTTTACAGTGCAGCCCTCCAGGGAGTTGATTCGGCAGAAGTCGAAGTAGAAGTGAGTTCGCGTGATTCTGAAAAGAGCGCCACCATTATCGTAGGCCTTCCCGATGCCGCAGTGCGTGAGAGTGCGCAGCGGGTCATGACAGCTCTGACCGCATCGGCACTCCCCTTTGGCTACGGTATTCAGACCGTCAATCTCGCTCCCGCGGATTTGAAAAAGGAGGGCCCGTCATTTGATCTTCCCATCGCTCTTGCGATGACGGCCTGCGGGCAGGACTTCGATCTTTCCCAACTGACCGATGACCTTCTCATCGTCGGCGAGCTTGCGCTCGATGGGACTCTTCGCCCTGTGAAGGGGGCGCTTTCCATCGCGCTCGGAGCGAAAGAGCGAGGCCGCCGCCGAGTGCTCGTGCCGAAGCCGAATGCCCGAGAAGCTGCGATGGTGAGCGGAGTTGAGGTCTACGGCATCGAGAATCTTCACGAGGCATGGAAGTTCGTCAGTGGGGAGAAGACCCTCGCTCCCGAACCGAAGCCTGCAATGCAGACGATCATCCGCGATGATGGATCACCTGATTTTGATGAGGTGAAAGGCCAGCACTCGGTAAAGCGGGCGCTCGAAATCGCAGCAGCTGGCGGCCACAATATTCTCATGGTCGGCCCTCCAGGAACCGGTAAGTCGATGCTCGCGAAGCGCATGGCCACCATCATGCCGGATCTCAGCGAAGACGAAGCAATAGAGACGACGCGCATTCATTCCGTAGCGGGACTTCTCAATGCCCGCGACGGCCTCGTGATGCAGCGGCCCTTTCGCGCGCCCCACCATACCATTTCTGACGCAGGACTTTTAGGCGGAGGGACCAATCCCGGACCCGGTGAGATTTCGCTCGCGCATAATGGCGTTCTTTTTCTCGATGAACTCCCCGAGTTTCGACGCTCGACGCTCGAAGTTCTTCGCCAGCCTCTGGAAGATGGCAATGTGACCATCTCACGCGCGGCAGGCTCTCTGACTTTTTCATCCAAGGTGCTTCTTGTCGCTTCATTAAATCCATGTCCTTGTGGATTTTTTGGGGACGCCAAAAGAGACTGTCGCTGCAGCCCGCGGCAGGTAGAGCAGTATCGCCAGAAGATCTCGGGCCCGCTTTTGGACCGGATCGATCTTCACATCGAAGTCCCGCTCATCGATTTTAAACAGCTCTCCTCGAATGAGCAAAGCGAGTCCTCCGCGACCGTGCGCGAGCGGGTGATGAGCTGCCGTGCCCTTCAAGAGGAGCGCTTCTCCGCGATCCCTGGAACCCGCACGAATAGCGACATGGGCCCAAAGGTGATGCGAGCCCACTGCGAGATCGATGCCAGCTGCTCGCAACTCATGGAGCAAGCGATGGAGCAACTCGGATTCTCCGCCCGCGCCCACGACCGCATTTTAAAAGTCGCCCGCACCATCGCCGATCTGGCGGGGCAGGACACTCTCACCGCGGATCACGTGCTGGAGGCAATTCAGTATCGAAGCTTAGATCGAAAACTCAGTTTTTAATGAAAGAAGGATTGATCAAAGGGAACGACGACAAGGTCCGCTGCTGGTGGCCTGCGGAGCACGAGGACTATCTACGCTATCACGATGACGAGTGGGGCCATCATGTCACTGATGACATCCGCCTCTTTGAGAAAATTTGCCTCGAAGGATTTCAAGCAGGCCTGAGCTGGCTCACCATCTTAAGGAAGCGGAAGAACTTCCGCGCTGGTTTTGCAGGATTCGATTTTAAAAAAGTGGCTTCTTTTGGTGATGGAGATGTCGAGCGATTGATGCAAGACGCTGGGATCGTGCGGCATCGAGGAAAGATTCTCTCGACGATTAATAATGCGAAGCAGGCGATCGAGCTGACACAGGAATTCGGCAGCCTTTACGAATACTTTCAGACGTATCGCCCAGAGGTCCGGCCCGAGAGATGCGATTTCTCCACGCTCAGCCAGATCACAAAGACCGATGAATCCACTGCGATGAGCAAGGATCTCAAAAAACGAGGCTGGAGCTTCGTCGGCCCCACCACCTGCTACGCCTTTATGCAAGCCATGGGTCTCGTCAACGACCACATCGAGGGCTGCTTTATGCGAGAGCAGCTCAAAAAAATCTCGCTCCCTGAAACAGGGAGCGAGAAAAGTTAAAATCTAGTTTGGAAACTATCGACGACGGCGAGTTACGCCAGCGAGAAGGCCAACGCCCAAGAGAACAACTCCTGATGGCCCAGGAACATTACAGACGCCATTGAAGCGAATGTTGTCTAAACCAATGCGCATAGTAGAAGTCGAAGTATTCCCGTAGGCATAGATTCGTGCTTCAAAGACGTCAGTGGAACCAAGCTCACTCGTAAAGTTAGAGCCGCCTGCAAAACTCACGACGACATCTTGAAATGTGTTTCCGAGACCATTGACGACCTCTTGTTCATAAACGGATACTCCGTTCTTAAGAAGGCCCACGGTGATCTTTTCAGGGTGACTCCCCGAGTATTCACGGACGTCAAAGTTGAACTCTTCGACCAATCCTGCGTCATCGTCCCCGAAGGTGATTGCATAAGAAACGTAGTGGTCCTGCTGAAGAGTGCTCTCCCAACCGCCGAAACAGTTGTAACCATTCGCCGAGGTGCTTTCGCTCCCGTTGTATTGGTTCGAGTAGATGATGTTTTTGCGCGATGCCTCAGCTTTCGCAATACAGTCTGTCGACGTCAGGTCATTATTCGGGTTGGTTCCGCGAATGAGATCCCAATGTGCGAACGTCGTCGACTGGGCGAGAAGTGAGCTAGGCAAAAGACCATTCGCGTCGGAGATAACAATTAAGAGTCCATATACGATTCGGAAAATGAGATCCATTCTGAAGCTACTTCAAAGTCCACCAACCGCTGACAGAATAACCAGACAGCTCGGAAGTGATGAAACATCACCGAACTACTCATTACCCGGACGAACTCAAGTAGCAGTCAACAGTTTCGGTCTGCAGCTCATCCACTCGTGCGAGTCGCTTATTTCGTGAAATCGATGGCGGCATTTGCCGCGCGGGTGCCGGAGGCGAAGCAGCCTTGGAGGAGGTAGCCGCCGGTGGGGGCATCCCAGTCGATCATCTCGCCCGCGACGAAGACCCCGGGGAGATCTTTGATCATGAGTTCGTGATTGAGGCCGGACCATTTTACTCCCCCTGCGGAGGAGATCGCTTCGGCGAGGGGGCGGGCTTGGGTGAGCGGGATGGTGAGGGCTTTGGCAGCTTGCGCGAGCTGGGCGGCACTTTCGAAAGGACCGTGGAAGTGCTCTAACAGAAGCCGCGCAGGCTCGGCGAGCTTCCATCGGGTCGCTGACTCGGCGAGGAAGTTCCGCTTTGCGGACTCCATTTTAGCGGTGAGCTTTTCGGCGGTGAAGGTGGGCTTGAGGTCGATGACAATCTCGGGCGACGCCATTTCCCGCAGCGCGGGGCCAAGCTTGTAGATCGGCCCCCCTTCCATCCCGTAGCGGGTGAGCATGAGCTCGCCGGGGGCTTCTTCAGCGCCGCAGGAAAGGATGACATTTTTGAGCGGTTGCGCTTCGAGCTGGTCGATGAGTTCGGCAGGCCAAGCGACTTCCCAACCGCAGTTCGCGGAGGCGAGTGGGGAGATATTGACGCCCGCTTTTTCCAAAGTTTCTACCCACGCGCCATCGGATCCGGTCTGGGGCCACGAGCCGCCACCCATCGTGAGGATGATGGCATCGGGAGTGAAGGTGACTTCACCCTCGGGCGATTCGAAGGTCGCTTTTAAACCATCGAGCGCGGTGAGCCGATGGTTCATGAGAAGATTGGCCTCTTGCTCGCGGAGGCGCTGGACCCAGCGGCGGAGGAGCGGAGCGGCCTTGAGAGCCTTGGGGTAAACTCTCCCCGATCGTTGGACGAAGGTCCCGACATCAAGCTTCGCGGCCCAGCCTCGGATCATCTTGTTATCGAACTCCCCCACCGTCTCCTTCCAGAAGCCTTCCGGCTGCTCGGGGCCACGGTATTTTTCAACGAAAGTCTCCAGCTCTTCGGAGTGCGTCAGGTTCAGGCCGCCCTTTCCGGCGACGAGGAACTTTCGCCCCACCGAGCGCTTTTGCTCACACAGGGTCACCTTTGCCCCCGCTGCGGAGGCGACTTCGGCAGCACGCAATCCAGCAGGTCCACCGCCAATGACTAAGATGTGAGGCACGCCGGAGTTATCGTGGAGAGAGGCCCTGGAAACAAGGCGATCTCACTTTTTTCACTTTTTCAGTCATAAAAGGGGCCTCATGGTTAAATAAAGATAGCAGATGGACTCCTCGACCGCACAATTCACTCGTCTCTGGACCGCGAACCTCCCGAAGGTCGCGGCTTTTGTCGGGTCGATGGTGCATCAGGTCAGCGACCGCGATGACGTCCTGCAGGACTGCGCCGTCGCGGCCATGACCTCCTTCGAGCGCTACGATCCCGAACGACCTTTTCCGGCCTGGGTGATCGGCGTGGCACGGAATCAGGTGCGGCTTTATCTGCGGCGGAAGTCGAAGGATCCGCATGTCTTCGATGACGAAGTGCTCGATCTCTTGGTGGATTCTTTTACGAAGCATCAGCCTGAAGAGGAAAAGTTAGACCGCTTGGAGCACTGCGTGGGGCAGCTCGAAGGCAAAGCCCGTCAGATCTGCGAATACCGCTACTCGCACGACCTCAAGCCCGCTGCCATCGCCACGAAGCTGGGGATGACTCCGAACTCGGTCGCAAAATCCCTCCAGCGCATCCGCGAGCAGCTCCGTCTTTGCCTCGAAAAATCTCCCCTTCAATCCTAATGAACCCTTCCACCGACCAGCTCATTCATCGGCATCTCGATGGCGACCTTTCCGCCGCCGAACAGGCTGAGCTGAACCACCGTCTCAAGACCGAGGCCGATGCACCGGACCGCTTCGTGGAAATAGCGACGCTGCATCACGCGCTCGAAGACGGCTTTGAGTCAGGCACTCTTTCAACCCGCATTGAGTCGCCTAAGATCTTAAGGCCGTCTTTTGGTAGCAAGCTCAAGCCAGCTCTTCCGTGGCTGGTGGCGGGAGCAGCAGCGGTGATCGCACTTCTTACCTTCACTCAGAAGACGGATACTCAGACCGCTCCGATCGCGGAAGCCGAACTCCACGACTCCGGCTTCGCCGTCCTCACCCGCGTTGTCGATGCCACATGGGCGAGCGATGCTCCCGAGCAGGGCGACTTTCTCTCAGCGGGTCAATTTTCTCTCACCTCCGGCCTCGCCCAGATCGAGTTCCTCAGCGGCGTCTCGCTCGTGGTAGAAGGCGATGCCGAGTTCGAGATCCTCTCTTCGGATGAAATGAACCTCGTCCGGGGCAAGCTGCGAGCCAATGTCCCGCCTCAAGCAATTGGCTTTCAGATCCACACCCCGCGCGGCACCGCGCTCGACCTCGGCACCGAGTTCGCCCTCGATCTCAGCGATGAGAAATGCGAGCTCCACGTCATCGATGGCGAAGTCGAGTGGCATCCAAACGACGACATCGAAACCCTCCTCACTGGAGGAAAAGGTCTTCTCATCTCCGACTCCGCACCCGCTCAAATCTCAGCAGATCCCGCACGCTTCACCAGCTCCAGCCAACTCGCTGAGCAGCTCGTCACCCGCCAGCGCAAGCAGCTTGATGCGTGGAAGTCGCACTCCGCAGATCTCCGCTCCCACGCCGATCTCCTCGCCTACTTCCCCTTCGACCAAGCCGGATCTTGGAACCGACAACTTCAGCCCACGCAAACCGATCTTTCTCCCGGCTCCATCGTCGCCGCCGAGCGAGTCACCGGCCGCTGGCCTGGAAAAAACGCTCTCGACTTTTCGCCCAACGGCTCCCGAGTCCGCGTCACCATCCCCGGTGAATATCAGCAGGTCACCTTTTCCACCTGGGCCCGCATCGACTCGCTCGACCGCCAATTCAACGCCCTCTTCCTCACCGACAACTACGAAGAAGGCGAACCCCACTGGCAGCTCACCTCCGAAGGCCAGCTCTTCTTCTCGGTCCGTCTTGAAAAAGACAAGCTGCACCACATCAACCTTTCCCCACCCGTCTGGAATCACGCCTCCAGCCAGCAATGGCTCCACCTCGTCACCACCTTCGATGCGCCCACTCGCACCACCGTCCATTATTTAAATGGCGGCGAGATCAGCCGCGAACAAGCCCCCACCGACAAAGCCGTCCCCGCCATCCGCATCGGCAATGCCCAAATCGGAAACTGGGGCCTCCCCACCAAAACCGACCCCGAGTTCGCCGTCCGAAACCTCAACGGCCGCCTCGACGAATTCGCCATCTTCTCCTCCGCTCTCAGCCCCACTGAAGTCCAATCACTCTACCTTTCTGGAAAACCGTAACTAAGGAACCCCAAAAGCCTCAACTACTCTCAGCGATTAGCATTTAGCTCTTAGCGATTAGCTCTCTCAGAGCTCCGCAACCAAAACTCCAGAGCCTCCGGCTCTCAAAAAAGCTAAAAACCAACCGCTAATTGCTAGCCGCTCAAATTTCCAAGCCACGGTAAAACTCCCTCTGTCCAATGAAGCTTCTCCCCTTCCTCATCGCCGCATCTACGGCCTCCGCCGCTCTCACTCCTGACGATCAAGCGACCCTACACGCTCTCCCCATTCTGTCCTCAAAGTGCGCCGCATGCCACGGCGAGGACCCGGCTGACATCGACGGCGATCTCAACCTCCTCTCCCGCGAAGGCTTCCTAAACGGCGGCGAATCCATCGACGATCTCCTCATTCCCGGCGACGCGTCCAAGTCCTTCCTCATGACCGTCATCAAGTGGGAGGACGACGAATACGAAATGCCGCCCAA
Source organism: Akkermansiaceae bacterium (assembly GCA_039769075.1). Taxonomy (GTDB): domain Bacteria; phylum Verrucomicrobiota; class Verrucomicrobiia; order Verrucomicrobiales; family Akkermansiaceae; genus SW10. The sequence continues at coordinate 23,343 of JBDMZE010000036.1, forward strand.
GGAGAACGATCGTCTCGATGAAGAGCAAATCGCCCACATCGAAACCTGGATCAACAACGGCGCCCCTTGGCCATCCGATGATGTCCAAAAAGAAATCCGCCTCGCCGAGCGCACCAAAACAGTCACCGATGAAGGCATGATCGTCGACCACTCCGGTGGCACCTCAGACGACTGGACCTATCGCCGCTACCAGCCCGAAGACATCTGGGCCTTCCTCCCCCTCGAAAAACCCGAAGCTCCTGCGCAAGACACCATCGACCACTTCGTGGGCGAAAAGCTCGCCGCCGCAAAGCATCAACCCGCCCCACGCGCCGACTTCCGCACCCTCATCCGCCGCTCCAGTTACGACCTCACCGGACTCCCACCCACGCCCACCGAAGTCCACCAATTCAACACCGCCGCCTCAGAAAACTTCGACCAAGCCTGGAGTGATCTCATCACACGCCTTCTCGACTCTCCTCGCTACGGCGAGCGCTGGGGCCAGCACTGGCTCGACGTCGCCCGCTACTCCGACACCGGCGGCCTTTCCAATGACTACGAGCGCTCAAACATGTGGCGCTACCGCGACTACGTCATCCGCTCTTTCAACAACGACAAGCCTTACGACGAATTCGTCATGGAGCAAATCGCCGGAGACGAACTCGCAGACGAATCCCTCCGCAAGCGTGTCGGCGATGAAGAAGAATTCCGCAAGCTGCGCCTCAAAGGCCACTACTCTGAAAAAGAATCCGAAGCGCTCATCGCTAGTTCCTTTCTCCGCATGGGCCCTTGGGACCCAGCCATGGTGAAAGTCCCGGAAGCCCGTCAGCAATATCTCGATGACGTGGTGAATGCCGTCGGTCAGACCTTCCTCTCCACCACCATGCGCTGTTTCAAGTGCCACGATCACAAATTCGACCCGCTTCCCATCAAGGATTACTACCGCATGTATTCAGTCTTCGCGAACACCCAACTCGCCGAACGTCCAGCTTCATTCCTCTCACAGGAAAGCAAAGAGCGCTTCGACACCGAACAAACTCAGGTCGAGCGACTCCACAAATTTGCCGATGGAGAAGCAAAACGCCTCCAGACCAAAGTGGAAGACACCGCCAAGAAATGGTATGCCGAAAATGGCCGTGAATACAAAAACCTCAACGCCCGGAAAAAAGATCCCGAAGAGGAAAAGCCCCCACGTCACGCCGGCCTCAATGAAACCGAAAAAGGCCAACTCAAAGTCCGCGAGCAGGACGAGTGGATTTGGAAACGTCGCCAAGAGCGCTTCGAGCCTCTCGTGCAATCCGTCTACAATGGCACCGAGCCCAAGTTCCTCAATGCCCGCAAGCTCCGCATCAATCAAAAGGACACCACGCCTAAGAAAACGGAGTCCTTTATCCTCACCGGCGGCGCTCTTGAAGCCCAAGGAGATCAAGTCACTCCCGGAGTGATCAGCGCCCTCGCCATTCCTACGGAAGACGCGGACAAAGACGACCCTTATCAAATCTCCGATGACGTCAATGGCCGCCGCCTCGCCCTCGCCAAGTGGATCGCTCACCCTAAAAACCCCCTCACCGCGCGCTCGATCGTGAACCGTGTGTGGCAGTATCATTTCGGCAAACCTCTCGCCGGAAACCCAAACAACTTCGGCGTCAAAGGAGCCAAGCCGACCCACCCCGAACTCCTCGATTGGCTCGCCTCCGACTTCGTCGAGAACGGATGGAAAATGAAGCGCCTCCACAAGATGATCATGCTCTCAGGCACCTATCAGCAATCCGGCCAACACCCCGATCGCTACAAGCTTGCTGAAGAAGATCCCACCAATGACCTCTTCGCCTTCTTCCCCCATCGCCGCCTCACCGCCGAGGAACTCCGCGATGGCATGCTCCACATCACCGGCGAATTAAATCCCAAAGGCGGAGGACTCCCCATCCGCCCCGAGATGAACCTCGAGGTCGCCCTCCAGCCGCGCATGATTCAGTTCTCCATCGCCCCGACCTATCTTCCTTCACGCACTCCTGAAGAGCGGAACCGTCGCTCGATCTACGCCTACCGCGTCCGCGGCCTCGCCGATCCATTCCTCGAGACCTTCAACCAGCCGAACCCAAACGACTCCTGCGAAAACCGCGACGCCGCTTCCGTTTCGCCACAGGCCTTCACCTTGATGAACAGCGACCTCGTCACCGATCGCTCCATCGCCTTCGCTCTCCGATTGGAAAAAGAGGCGGACACCTTGCCGAAGCAAATCCAACGCGCCTTCCACCTCGTCTTTAGTCGAAATGCCACCGACAAGGAACTCGATCAAATGACCGCCTACGTCACCGAGATGCAGAGCTACCACGCTGACAAAACTCCCGAGAAACGAAGCTATCCCACCGAGATCACCCGTTCCCTCGTCGAAGAATTCTCCGGCCAGCCCTTCGAGTATCAGGAAATCCTTCCCGTCTTCGAAGACTACCTCCCCGACACCCAAGCCTCCGAAGTCTCCCCCGAAAGCCGAGCCCTCGCCGACTTCTGCCTCCTCCTCTTCAACTCCCACGAATTCGTCTATTCTTACTAAGCAATCTCAAGGCCGCTCGGAAGAGTGGGCGAAGCACACCCCAAAGCCACTCGGGCCCCTCAGCTGAGGAGCTTTTAGCGATTAGCTCTTAGCTTTTCCCAGACCAACCCGAGCCGAAGGCTCTCCCAAAAAGCGAATCGCTAACTGCTAAAAGCTAACCGCTCAAATATCCAAGCCACCCCATAGCCCCCGCCAAACCAAACCATGAAATCTCCCCTCTGCTCCCGCCCCTTCTCCGACGCCCACTCACGTCGCGAATTCATGTATGGCCTCGGTGCCTCCATCGGCTCCGTCGCCATGACCGATCTCCTCGCAAAGGAGACCGCTCCCTTGGCTCCCAAAGCCCCCGGTGGTGAAGCGAAGGCCAAAGCCGTCATCATGCTCTTCATGGAAGGTGGACCCGGCCACATGGACACTTTTGATCCCAAGCCGAAGCTCACCGAACTCCACAAGACCGAATCCAAGAACGACCGCGGACTTGCCGCCGGCTCCTTCCAATTCTACGTCGGCTCACCTTTCAACTTCAACAAGGTCGGCGACAACGACATCGAAATGTGCGACCAGTGGGAGCACCTTGCTGATCCTTACGTCGCCAACGAGCTCTGCAACTACCGCGGCTGCCAGGCCGAATCCCTCAACCACCCCGAGGCCCTCTTCCACATGAACACCGGAAGCCGTCTCGGAGCTGACCCCGCCCTCGGCGCATGGGCCACCTACGGCCTCGGGTCCGAAAACCAGAATCTCCCTGGCTACGTCGTCATGACCGAAATGGCCCTCCCGCAAGGAGGCTCAAAAAACTGGTCCAATGGCTTCCTCCCCGCCTTCTACCAAGGCACCGCCCTCCGCCCTACCGGATCACCTTTGCTCGACCTTGAATCACAGCCTTTCAAGTCACGTGATCACCAACGTGCCGCCCTCGACGCACTCGCGAAACTCAACGACGAGCACGCTCGCAAAAATCCTCAGCACGCCGACCTCGCCGCCCGCATGGAATCCTACGAGCTCGCCTACCGCATGCAGATGGAAGTCCCCGAAGTTGTCGACCTCGATGGCGAGCCCGAGCACATCCGCGAAATGTATGGCATGGACCAAAAGGAAACCCGCGACTTCGGCCGCCAGTGCCTCATGGCCCGCCGCCTCGTCGAAAAAGGCGTCCGCTTTGTGCAAATCTTCGCCGGAGGCTGGGACAGTCACGACTACCTCGAGCGCGGACACTCCTCACGTATCAAAGCCGTCGACAAACCCGTCGCTGCACTCATCCGCGATCTCAAGCAGCGCGGCATGCTCGATGACACCCTCGTGATCTGGTCCGGCGAATTCGGCCGCACCCCGGACAATAACAAGCGCGGCGGCGTCTACTCCATCGGCCGCGGCCATAATGCCGACGCCATGACCATGCTCATGGCCGGAGGCGGAGTGAAGCCCGGCGTCGTCGGAGCCACCGATGACCTCGGCGCCCAAGCCGTCGACGTCGTCCACCCCATCCGCGACTTCCACTGCACCCTCCTCCACCTCCTCGGCCTAGACGACAACAAGCTCACCTACTTCCACGGCGGCCGCTACAAGCAGCTCTCGCAGTTCGGAGGAAAGATCATCCCCGAACTCTTGGCTTAAAAATATGGAGCGTGGAATTGCATTCCTACGTCGCCACAACCAGGCCCCTCAATCAGGCCCCTCAATCAGGCCCGCTGGCAAACCTAAGAAAGCCCCGGAATCCGATACTTATCTCCACAGTGAGGACAATCGACGACTCTCCAGCTCGTCTCTTCCTTCATGTTGAACAGCTGTTTTTCTGAAATCGTGATCGTCTCCACCTCCCTCATCTTCCGCTGACAGGTCGGACATTTGGGACGTGAGACGAGCGCCTTGTAGAGAATCGTCAGCATAAAAAGCCCGATTCCACCCATGAAAACCCAAGAGAGAATTTCCTGAAGGTGATCCTTCGCACCGAAATTTTCCTGTCGGTAATAGCTCCAAGCCCAGGCAACCCCCGGGATCACCATCACGAGAAGGGAGTGCTTCATACTCTTCGCATGAAACCCTTTTAGTTCTGGAGGGTGATCTTCAGTCATTGTTGCCGCATCTTACTTCTTCCCCAACTCCCGAGCCCGCACCTTACGAAACTTCACCACCCCACCTTTTCCGTGATGCTGGATTCCAAAGTGTCCGCTGAGCTGCGCCCCCGCTTTCACATCGGAAACCAACTCCCCATTCACCCAAGTCCGGATGCGATCCCCCTCGGCGATCATTCTAAAATGATTCCACTCTCCCTCTTTCAGAGTTCCCTTTTTCTTACTGAGCCAGCCCCCTAATCCGATCCCGTAAACTCCTCCCGGGATGCTGCGGTCGATCTCCATCTGATAACCCTTCGGCTTCCCCTTCTTCCCCGAGCAGCGAAAGGCCAATCCCGAATTAAAGCCCGGTTCCTTTGGCAAGAAGACCTCACACTCCGCCTCAAAGTCCTTCATCGTCACTTCTGACATTACCCAGACATTCTTCTTCGAGAGCAGGTGAAGCTCTCCGTCCTTCGCTTCAAAGCTCACCACCTCTTCTCTCGGCTCCCAACCCTTGGTGGTCTTTCCATCAAAGAGGTTCACCCATTCTCCAGCCAAGGCTGTGCCACTCAGAAAAACTGCTAACAATAAAATCGATCTCACTCGAAAACGATAGCTTCCCCTCCTCCATCGCCAAGAACCAAGCTCTCAGGCAACTCTTCATTTGCGTGAGGCTCTAAAGAATGAAACCTTCCCCTACGGTGCGCCTCCTCTTGATCTTCCCCCTGCTCCTTCTTTGGTCCTGCACTGCTCGCATCGATCAACCGACGCCGCGTCCACTTGCGGCAGCAGCTTCGATCACTTGGCCGAGCTGGGAACCGATTTCACTGAACAAGGACCGCACTCGCAAGAACGCCCATTTTTTCCCAAAGGACACGCCTGCGGCTGGCGGCTACGTGACGAGTTTTGGATCGGATAATTCAGGCTCTGAGGAATTCTTCGTCATCTCGAAGCGCTCGGAACAAATTCCCGAGACGATCTTCCCTCTCAACATGCAGTTCTTTCCCACCTCGTTGCTTGCGGGAAAAAGCCCCTACGGAAAGGACTTCAACACGCTCAAGACTGACAAGCGCCATTGGTTTCTCACTGCCTTCCCCTACCGCAGCACACACTTTGAGACCTTCCCCGCGACGACTCGCGAACCGAAGGGGATGATCCACTACCAGACCTCGATCATGATGCTCTCGATCGTGGAAAAACGTCTCATCAAGCGCTTCCAAAATCACGGCTGGCACGTCCTTGTCGGGCTGCCGTCGGATAGCTTCTACCGCAGTCGCCTCCCGGCGTATCGGGATCTCAAAGGCGACCCCATTACCGCCGTAGACTTCCTGGCCGAGCAGATGGACCGCCACTACGCCGAGCAGGCTTATTCGACGCGCGTCGCGATGGATTACCTCCGAAAAACTCGACCCGATTGGCTCGCTAAAAAACGAGTCCTCATTGGCACCAGCGCAGGCTCCTTCGCCACGCCGGCCGTCGCTTTGCAAACTCCCAGCTGGGATTCCATCGTGCTCGTCAGCGCCGGAACGAACCTCCTCGATGCCTACGAGCGCGATGCTGCTGGAGTCTTTAAGGGAGGCATGGATTGGGTCGAGTGGGTCCGCGCGCAGAACCCCAAAGACATCGCACGCATCCCCACCGAGGAGGAATACCGCGCACTGTATCGCGAAGCCTCAAAGCTCACCACGCTGCACTCCGGCAGGCTCGCACCACACATCGCAAACGAGCGCATTCTCTACATCCACGGCACCGTCGATAAGATCATCCCGAAAGATCAATTGGCCGCACTCTACCCCGCGCTGAATTACCCAGAGCGCTGGACCTACCCACTTGGCCACCACCTCGTCGCACTCCAGCTTTTAAAAGATGTCCCGAAGCTGGACGCGTGGCTCATGAAATCTGGCAGGACTACAAAGTAGAACTACTTCGCACTCGAGAAGCAGTCGATCCGCGCACCCACTCTGACGTAGAGCTGCTGGTGTGCGACGGCGGGGGTTGCGTCGGCCCACTGAGAGCCTCCCAGATCAAACTGGCTGCGCGCGATCTCACGATAAGCTTCGCCAACTTCAGCCACGATCATTTCACCTTCACGAGAGAGGCAGTAAAGCTTCCCTCCAATGAGGAGTGGTGAAGCGTAGAAATTCCCCATCAGTTTCTGCTCCCACTTTTTCTCCCCCGTGGCCGCGACCATCGCTACAAGCACTCCGCCGTCGGAAACTGAGTAGACCATTTTTCCATCAGAAACAGGCGTGGGAACGTAAGGGGTGTTCCCTTTCATCTTCCAGATAATCTTAGGGGAATCGCCGTTTTCCAAAGGTGGGCGGAGAGCAAAGTAGGTTCCAGATTTACAGCCAACCGCGATGAGGCAGTCCTTGTTCCCCGAGCCGCTGAGAACATCAATCGGCGAGACGATCGTCCGCTGCTTCATGACATCGGAAAGAAGCCAGTTTTGCTTTCCTGTTTGGAAATCGAAGCCCGCCACGCCCATGCTTTGGCTGGAAACGACGACCTCTTTTCCGCCTCCGGCGAGATCACGCACGAGAGGGGTGACATAGCTCGTCTTATCTCCGGGACAGGGTGTTTTCCAAATCTCTTTGCCAGACTTCGCATCGAGCGCCGCAAGGTAAGCATCGCCTTGGTGAAGGTGACTTAAAATGACGCGGCCCTGATGGATCGCGGGATGGATCGTAACACCGTGCTGACCTTTGAAAGGGCCTACTTGATAATCCCAGAGTCGTTTCCCTGCGTGATCAAAGGCGCTGAGCATCGCGATCTCTTCCGCGCCATCGAACCAACTGACCACCACGACATCGGCATTGGCTGCCGGAGAGGCCGCGGCCGTGTTGTTAAACCGGTGCATGTGGTAATCACCGACTTGGAGACTCTTCGACCAACGGGACTTGCCGCTTTTCGCGTCGAGACAGACGAGGCTCACGGTCTTCTTTTCTGAATCCTCTCCCGTGATAAAGAGGGCATCGCCCCAGATCACGGGAGAACTCGAACCCGAGCCAGGCAGCGCGGCAGACCAAAGCAGGGTCTCTTTATCAAATTTCACTGGCACCTCAGCAGCTGACACTCCCCGCCCATCCGTTCCCCGAAAGCGAGGCCAGATCTCAACAGCCCAAGAAGTAGAAATGAGAAGCAGTAGAAGATAGCGCATGCTTATTCCTAACAGACCCTCCATTTCTTGAGGATCACAAAAGCGAGCGATCGCCTCTCAGATAAACACCTAAGAAGCCTTAAGTAAAATAACGATTCAACCAGCTCGAAAAACCTTGCCAATCGGTCCGTCCCGACTATTTTCCGCGCCCTATGGCCCGCACCGCAGGCAAATCCAAAACCAGATCGTCCGTCGCCAAGCGCTTTAAAGTGACTGGAACCGGGAAGATTTTGCGTCGTAAGCAAGGCAAACGCCACATCCTTCAGAAGAAAAGCCGGAAACGGAAAAGATTCTTGGGTAAGGCTGCACTTGTTTCCAAAGCAGATATCAAAGCAGTTAAGAAAAACCTTCTTCTCCGCTAACCCAAAAGACGATGACCCCGCTCGCCAAACGAGCGGCCTCCTAGCAGCCTGTTTCCTCCGGGAAAACGAAGAACGAGTGAGACTGCAGGAGTGAATTAATAACCAACGACCCGTTCACCAAAGACTACAAAATGCCAAGAGCAACCAACAGTCCAGCCAGTCGGAAGCGCAGAAAGCGCATTCTTTTGCGTGCAAAAGGCTTCCGTGGCTTCCGTTCCAAGCTTTACCGCTATGCGAAGGATGCCGTCTACAAGGCTCGTCAATACGAATACCGCGACCGCAAAAAGCGTAAGGGTCAATTCCGCCGTCTCTGGATTCAGCGCATCTCCGCTGCTGTCCGTGCCGAGGAACTGACCTACTCACGCTTCATCGAAGGCCTCAAGGCTGCCCAGATCGATCTCGATCGCAAGGTCCTCGCAGACCTCGCCGTGACCGACCCAGCAGCACTGTCCGCCATCATCGCACAAGCCAAAGCAGGTCTCGATAAGAAATCCGCTTAAGCTAGCCCGATACAAGGTTTCGCGTAAGAAACTTCCATGGCCGCCTCCCTCACGGGATGCGGCCATTTTCTTGCCCCCTTCCCTCTCTCTAAGCTTTGCCGAGCCCTTCCCGATCTCCGGCGACCTTCCTTTCTTCTATTGCCCCTGCGAGGCAGGACAAGTGAAACCCAGCGCCTTAACAAGCCCTCAGCCAGCGCGATGAGCACAAAAGCACTGGGGCTCCAAAAGAGCTATAGCCCTTTTCTCCACGCCCCGACGGCCTTCAAGATAAAAGGAGCCACCTCACCTTTCAGGACTCGTCCTCTGCACTCAATCTTTCCCCGACAGCTTCACAGACTCCAAGCCTGCCGTTGATTCGATGATCCAAGGACAAAAAAATGCCGGAAGCCCTTGTCAGGCTTCCGGCTAAAATGACTCTACGAGTCAAAGGATTTTCATGAACTCCTCTCAGCGAGAGAAGCTCGCCTTGTTATACCACCTTATGCTCGGCGGCGGCGGCGGAGAAGCGCAAGCGCTCCCAGTGCTCCAAGCAAGGAAACAGATGGCTCAGGAACCACGACGAGCTGAAGGCTTCCATTTTGGAAGTAGGCACTCTTTAAAGTTCCAAGGGCGTCAGTTCCAAGGGCAAATGCATTTGCTGCCCCGAAGTTCTCGATTGAAGAGAAATCCGCGCCGTTGGCAATCAGGGTGTAGATACCGTTAGGAGTCTCTGCATCGATCCCCACAAGGTCATCGACACCGAAGGTGGCATCAAGTGTGGTCGTTCCGATATCCGTCAGGGTATCGATCTCGCTGAAGACGAATTTACCACCCGCCGCAATATTCAAATTTTGGACTGTGCCGGAACCACCGGTGATACCGAGCGCCTCCACAAAAAAGGCGGGACTGGATGACATGTCAGCATTCACAAGGAGTGTTCCCGTGCTGACGATGGTGGATCCCGTGTAGGAGATCGTGCTCGAAGACGCAATCGTCTGAGGGCCGCTTCCCGCATAGGTGAGTGTGCCACCTCCACTGATGGATCCGGTGTAATCTCCACTTTCCAGTGAGGCCACCGTGAGTCTGGAGTTGGCTCCATCAAAGGAGATATCACCCGAGAAGGTGTTGGCTGCATTACTCAGCACAACCCTTCCTGAATCCTCTTGGATTTTCAGGGTGCCAGCGCCGGATGCGACACCTGAGAATTCTAAGTTCGCGCTCCAACCAGCTTTCAGACGGCCTCCGTTTGCTGAGACGATCAAGTTGTTGGTGTGCGTATCAGCACCGCCAAGGTTCTGAATTCCCCCGCGAGCACCATCGATGTCATCGAGTGTGATGTCTCCGGTTCCGAAAGCACCTGAGTTCGCTTGGACGTAACCGTGAATTAGGGTGCCACCGCTGTAGCTATTGCTTTCGTTGATGAGCTGAGTTGCGCTGCTGTCATTACGAACGGTGAACAAACCTCCTCCGGAGATGGCACCGTTAAATACGATTCTCCGATTGCTCCAGCCGACCTCGACTCCACCGCCACCTGCACCAATGACAACATCGTTGTTGATGGTCGGATTGTTGTTCCGATTCTTAAGGTAAGCCCCGTTGTCGAGGGTGATGACGCCAGTTCCCATCATGCCACCGGCCCCATTGTTCAAGCGAATCTCGGCGCCATTATCAATCAAGACATTTCCCGAGAGGGCACTACCATCAGAATGGTATTCCAGAAGACCCCCACCAAGAATCTCCAAATCACCACTACCTGAGATAGCTCCTCTGATCGAACTGCTGTTGCCATTCAGTTTGATTGTTCCTCCACCCGCATTCACGGTAACTGCGCGGTTCTGTAAATCGATATTATTGGCAAACAAGAGGGTTCCTCCGGTATCGAGAGTTACTGGAGTGTCATCAGCACCCAATGAATTATTATTGTAGAGCCATGCTTGGCCGCCATTTATAACGGTCGAGCCTCCTGTATAAGTGTTCGTCTCTGTTAACTGAACTCGACCAGCGTCAGTACCTGCACCTTCCATCGTCAAGTGGCCGGCACCTGATACGAGGTAGCCACCAAAGATGTTTCGATTATTGATATGACGGAGGGTTCCGCCACCTGCATTGAGAACGATATCACGACCACTCAAATCCAAGTGGTCGTCGTCTTGGGCCAGCGTGCCACCATCGAACGTGATCAAAGTGTTTACAGTGTCGTCAACTAGCCTGATGGAATTGCGTTGCGAGGTAAGCGTCGTGCCCGAATTGATGAAGATATCACCGGTATAGCCGTATGAGGAGCTAACGCCATGCGCGGCGAGGGTGACGCTGCCGCTGAGGGTGAGGTCCTGACTGCCGTTGAGACCACCACCAAGGGTGAGGGTTGTGCCGGTGCCGCTGAGGGTCGTCCCGGCGGTAGCCAGATCCAGTGAGGCGACAGAGCGATCGGCGGTGATGTCGACTGTGCCGCCGGTGAGCTGCGCGATGTCAGTGGTCGTGTCATTTGCTGGAGCTGTATCTCCGACCCAGTTGGTTCCGTCCTCGAAATCGGTGCTAGTACTTCCATCCCAGACGATTTGGGCGGAAAGAGAGAATGGCAAGCCAGCCAGCGCGGCCAATAGGTAGGGGGGACAATGGAAATTTCGTTTCATGCTTAGGTAGGGAATTGTTGTGTGTCGTCTCAGCGAAACCTCCAACCTCCAAAAAAGAAGCGATGGATGTTCCTTATTTCTTCGGAGCCTAACTTTTAAAAAACCCCCACCAAGCCTTCTTTTCAGGGTGTTGACGCAAATACCACTCTCCCAAAGCTCTCAATCTCAAGAAACCCCCGTAAAATAAAGGATTATCATAACCGAGACAAAAGCATCACGACGAAAACTGTGAATTAATTGACGAATTAGGACAAATAAGAGGAGTTTAATGTTTCCAAATTTCCTATCTCACAAAGGACAGGAAGAGGCGAATGTTCGCCACCCTCTCCTCTGAGTGGTGCTTTGCCATTTTATCGCTCCAAAACCTGCAATAATTTTTTAGCACTTGATAAATCCCACTTTGTCAAAAAAATTGCTCATTAAGTGATCAGACGAATTTATCAGTGCTTACTCCTCCAAATTCTCATCTTGGCGGGACAAAGCGCTCATGCAGAGGGCAGCTTCAAGCTCATCCCTCCTGAGGAATCGGGACTGCTGCATACCTGTCCCATTGACGTCGAACACCCCCTGAGCCGGGTCTACTACAGTAGTTCGGCCTGCGGGGGCGTGGTGGTCGCTGATTTTACGAGCAGCGGGAAACCCGAGCTCTTCTTTACCAATGGGCCCGGGAGCAACAGACTCTATCAGGAGGAATCCAAGTTTTCCTATCAGGATATCACGGAGCAATCCGGAATCTCGGATCTGAATCGCTGGGGAATCGGAGCCGCGGCCGCAGACATTGATAATGACGGAGACCTCGACCTCTATGTTTGTAATTACGATGCCCCCAATGAGCTCTGGATCAATGTCACCGAGCCCGGGAGTGCGCACCCCGCTTTTGAAGAGAAAGCTCAGGAATGGGGCTTGGATATTATTGATGCCAGCGTGATGCCGGCCTTTGCTGATTATGACCGGGATGGCTTACTGGATCTCTACCTTCTGAATCATCGCCTTTATCGAGAAGGGGGGCGACCAGAGAGTGTCACGATGAGCGTCTCGCAAGATCGGAAGACCGGTGAGGTATTGGGAGAGGAGGCCCGCTACTACGATTACGATGGTCTCGAAAATGGCGAACCGATCTTTCGCGAAGTTTCTCGAAGAGACATCCTATTGAAAAACAAGGGTGACAAGTTTATCGACGTCTCGGCGGCCGCTGGAGTCGGACAACGACGGGGATATGGAAACTCCGTGACTTGGTGGGACTGGAACCGAGATGGCTATCCCGATATTTTTGTAGGCAACGACCTTTTTGAGCCCGATTTTTTCTACCTCAATCAAGGAGATGGGACGTTCCAAGAAGTTCTCAAACAGATCGCACCCTCTTCCGCTTGGACTTCGATGGGAGCTGCCGTTCTTGATGTCGATAATAACGGATGGACGGAACTCCTCATGGCCGACATGTCCGCTACTTCTCACTATAAGAACAAGCTCTTCATGGGCGCGATGGGCAATGGGCTCGAGAAAATCTTAAAGGAACCATTCGGCCCTCGCCAATTGCCACGCAACGCGTTCTATCTTAATCAGGGTGGAGCAAGGCTCCTGGAAATCGGTAACATGACAGGAGTTTCTTCAACCGACTGGACCTGGGCAATTCAGGCGGAAGACTTTGATCAAGATGGTTGGCAGGATCTCTTTTTTGCAAACGGGATGGTGCGGCAGTTTACTCACAGCGACCTGCCATCTGTCACAGAGGGTCATCTTCTTGTCGGGAAAAATTTGTTCGATTTCCACAAGGATCGACCTGAGCTCCGCGAAAAGAATCTCGCCTACCGGAACCGCGGTGATCTGACTTTCGAAGATGTTTCCGAAAAGTGGGGACTCGATCAACTGAGCATGAGCTTTGGAGCTGCCACCGCCGATCTCGACCGAGATGGGGATCTGGATTTGATCGTCACCAACTTGGACGAACCGCCTTATCTCTTTGAAAATACGATCGCTACAGGCAACAGCATTCAGATTCAACTGAGAGGGAAAAAATCCAACAAGTTTGGCTTGGGCGCCCGGGTGGAAATTCACATTGGAGAGAATTCCCAAACCCGAGAAATTCATACCAGTGGCGGATTTCTGAGCACCGACGAACCGATCGCTCATTTCGGAATCGGGAAGGCAACACAAGCAGATCGCGTGGAGATTCTCTGGCCGAGTGGAGCCACTCAGGAGGTTAAGGATTTAAAAGCCGGTGAAATTCACACCATCGTCGAGCCTGATGAAGCCCCAGACAAGCCCAGCGCGTTTGTGGTCGCCGGAAACTCCTCCCCCATCTTCAGAAAGTCTTCTGTTCCTGCGGGGCACTTAGAAACGGAGTATGACGATTTTAAAATCCAGCCACTCCTCCCAAAATCACATACAAAATTAGGTCCAGGGATCACTTGGGGCGATGTCGCAGGAGATGGCAGCCCACATCTGATCTACGGCGGATCGAAGGGCAACCCCACCAAGGAGTTCCGGGTCGATCATGTGACCGAACACCGTTTTGACTTCACCCCTCACCCCTCTCCTGAAGTCGCCTCTGATCTCGCGCCTGAAGCGATGGGAACTCTTCTCTTCGACGCGGATGGTGATGGCGATCAGGACCTCTACATCGCTAGTGGCGGGGTCGAATCCCCTCTCGATGATCCGGCTTATCAAGACCGCCTTTTTCTCAATGATGGAACCGGTAAGTTCACCGAAGCAGACGGTGCTTTGCCAAAAATTGCTGAATCCTCCTTCTCGGTGGTGACTGCCGACTACGACCGTGATGGCGATCTCGATCTTGCGGTTGGTGGACGAATCGTTCCCGGACAATATCCGGTTGCCGCTAACAGCCGCCTTTTCCGTAATGATGGAGGCAAGTTCACCGATGTGACCGAGGCCATCATCCCCGAGTTCTTGAATACCGGCTTAGTGACGAGCCTCTTGTGGAGCGATTGTAATCACGATGGCTGGGTCGATCTCATGGCGGCTCATGAATGGGGCCCCATCAAAGTCTTCCTCAATGATAAGGGGCAGAAATTTATCGATCACAGCGCGAACACCGGAATCGATGATCTTCTAGGCTGGTGGCAAGGAATCCAAGGGCGCGATCTCAATGGCGATGGCTTCATTGACTACGTAGCAACCAACTTTGGCACGAACACGATCTACAAAGCATCGAAAAAGAAGCCCGAGCTCATCTTCTACGGAGACATGGCGGGCACGGGGAATTTCAACATCATCGAAGCGAAATTCGAAGGCGATATTTGTTATCCCAGACGAGGATACAGTTGCTCCTCGAATGCAATTCCGCAGCTCAGAAATAAGATCAAAACCTTCGAGCAATTTGCGCTCACTTCACTGGATGGTCTCTATGCGAAAGACCGCCTTGAGCCCTCGTTGAAGCTCGAATGCAATACCTTGGAAACGACCGCATTCATGAATGACGGCACCGGCCATTTCACTCCGGTCCCGCTCCCCTGGATGGCTCAAGTTTCGCCCAGCTTTGGTCTCGCTTTGACCGATGTCGATGCCGATGGGCATACCGATGTTTTCTTGGCGCAGAACTTCTCTCAACCGCAAGTAGAGACTGGGCCGATGAATCCGGGAATCAGCGCGCTCCTTCGCGGCACGGGCAATCCAGAGGAACCGTTCGAGGTCGTGCCAGTCTTGGAGAGTGGGGTCTTAATCCCAGAAGACGCTCGCTCAGTGGCAGTATGCGATGTCAATCAGGATGCCCGGCCAGACTTATTTGTCGGGATCAACAGCGCTCATCCCAGCTTGTTTCTCAATCAATCAAAAACCGGCAAACCATTTTCGATTCGGCTCAAGGGAGCGAAAGGAAACCCGACTGCGATCGGTTCGCGCGTGACGGTTAGCACTCCCAACATCCATCTGCAATCCGCGGAAGTCTACGGAGGCAGCGGGTATCTGAGCCAGAGCGAACCGGTGCTTTACTTCGCGGCACCGGAAGCGACCAAAACGGTTCAAATCACCATCCATTGGCCCGATGGCTCAGAAGAGCAGCGAGAGATCGATCTGACGAAGACTAAGCTAGAGATTGAAAAGAAATAGGATAATGCCGCAAAGAAAGTGGTCGTATTTCCACTACTTCCCTGTCTCGTCCTTGGGTGAACTAGGTCCCTTTTGATACTCTGCGAGGATGTTGCTCGCAGCCTCTTTCCCCTCTTCATCGAGCAGCTCTCCCACTTTCTCCTTAAAACCTTCGGCTTGGGTGTCGCCGCGCTCAAGAGCGAGGGCAAAGAGAGCCCATGCTCGGGGCAGGTTTTGCTTGGTTGCCCTTCCCTCAGCGTGAAATCGACCTAGGGCGGTCGTTGACTTCGCATGTCCGGCATTGGCCGCCATGGTGTAAAGCTGACCAGCTTGATCAAAATTCTGCGGCACGCCCAACCCTTGCTCAAAAAGGGTCGCGAGATTAAATGCTCCGGCAGGGTATTTGCCACTGGCAGAGCGGCGAAACCAGCTCGCTGCGGCAGTCGCATCTCGCACACCCAAGCGACCCGATAAATACAAAACACCCAGTTCATTCTGCATGTCTACCAAGCCGGACTCAGCTGCTGCCAAAAGGTGATTGTAACCCTCGACGATCTTAAGTCCCTCGCCATTCAAAAGAATTTGAGCCGCTTGGACATGCCCCAGCACCTGCCCAGCACTACCCGCTTTCTTAAACCAAGCTAAGGCATTCTCAGGCTTCTTTTCCTGCCCCCCCCGGCCTTCCATGATAAAAGAAGCAACCTTGAGCATGCATTGGCCATGTCCCGCTTCGGCACCCTTGAGATATTCCGCATAGGCAGTCTCGTCAATCTTCGTCGCCTTCTCCGCATAATCTCCCAAGACGAAATAAGCATCCCACTGCTTGCTTTCAATTGCCCTCGCCAACCATTTCCGGCCCTTCTCCTCGTCACGGGTTTTTTCATCTCCATTCAAAAGACGTGAGCCAGCTCTCGTCATCGCTGGCCCAAAACCCAATTCAGCAGCGCTGACATACTGCTTGAGAGCACCGCTGACATCGCGCTGATCACTGAAGCCAAACTCGCCATCGAGCAAGCGAGCCAAACTGATCATCGCGGTGACATTTCCCTTCTCCGACGCCTTCTCCCACCAGCTACACGCCTTCGCAAAATCACTCTCTCCCCCGAACCATCCTTTTAAATATCCTTCGCCTAAGCGCCAAGCCGCCTCGCCTCCCTCCTTCTCAGCCAAGCCTTCAAGCACCAATCGGGCTTCCTTCTGATTCTTCTCTCCCCCCAGTGAAATAAGGAGGTGAGCTAAGCGATAGGGTGCCTCCTGATTTCCGGCCTCAACCGCCTTCCGGTAGTTGACGAGCGCAAGCTCATGGGATTGATCGATCCCTTTTCCTGACTCATAAGCCAGCCCCATCACAAGAAGCGCAAAAGGATTTCCAGTATCCGCCAAAGGCCGGGCTCTCAGAACAGCTCCTAGATAGCGCCCCTTATTAAAGTCAGCGACTGCAAATCGAGACGGATCTCCCTCGACAACCTCCTCCACCTCGAACACTGGCGGCGGCTCGCCCTGCCCCCGTAAACTGATCGCCGCAAAGGATGTTCCGACGAGAACAAATGAAACGACAAGGGAAGAGAAAATAGTCATATGCGTCCCACAGATATAGGCTGATCAGGCGACCATGCAAGCCGAAGACTCCTTTTCAAAACTGGTGCGTTTTTCTTGCACTTCATTCTTCACTCTTTCTCGATCCCAATTCAGTCTCCCGCCGCAATGACTGAGCAAGTGAGCCAAATTCAAGCCGATGCCCTCGCCGCGATCGCCGCCGCCTCTACGGAAGCCGCGCTCGAAGATGCCCGCGTGAAATTTCTTGGCAAGAAGAGCCCACTCAACGCCCTCGCTGGTGAGATGCGAAACCTCTCAAATGAAGAGAAACCCAAATTGGGTGCTGCTCTTAATGCCGCTCGCCAAGCGATCACCGGCTCTCTGGACGCTGGAAAACAAACTCTTCAGGACGCAGCAGACGCTGCATCTGTGGCAGACCTAGACCCCTCTCTCCCCGCTCGCACTCTTCCCTCCGGTGCCCTGCATCCGCTGACGGTCGTGAAGGATCGCGCCATTCAGATTCTCCGCCGTCTCGGTTTCGCCCTTGCCGATGGCCCCGAGATCGAAACCGAGTTCCATTGTTTCGATGCCCTCAACACGCCCTTCGATCACCCGGCGCGAAACGACTCCGATACCTTTTACTTCGATTCAGGAAAACTCCTCCGCACCCACACTTCCAGCGTGCAGATCCGCACGATGGAAAAGGCCGCTCCACCGATCAAAATCATCGCCCCCGGCTCGGCTTACCGACGTGACGAGATCGATGCCACTCACCTCTCGGTCTTCAATCAACTGGAGGGCCTCTATGTCGACAAAGACGTGCGCCTTTCCGATCTGAAAGGAACTCTCGAGTTCTTCTACCGCGCGATGTTCGGCGAGAACACCGAGGTCCGCTTCCGCCCTCACTTTTTCCCCTTCACCGAGCCGAGCTTCGAGATCGATGTGAAACTCCACGTCAAAGGCGAAGCTCCGAAGTGGATCGAAGTCGCCGGCTGCGGCATGGTCGACCCCGCTGTCTTCACCCAAGTGAATGAAAGCCGCGGCGACCTTGCCTTCGATCCCGCTGAACTCACCGGCTACGCCTTCGGCATGGGCCTCGATCGCCTCGCCATGATTCAATACGGCATCCGCGATATCCGCCTCCTCATCGAGAACGACACGCGCTTCCTCAGCCAGTTCGCGTAGACAAAACTACTCGATCAGCTCCACAAATTGAATTGTCAGAGCCGGTAGACTGTTGAAACGAACCTGATTCGAGTCCGCTTCCCCTATCGAGTTTCCGAGCAGGGATTCCAGCCGAATCTTTTCCGGGAGCTTGGCCCACTTGCGAGCGTCATCGGGGATTACCACGGTGATCTCTTCAAAGGTTTCCGTGGGATGTAGATTAACCACTACGAGGACGGTCTGGCCGCCCTCCTTCTGCTCACTTCTGAGAAAAGCGTAGGTCCAGTGTCCACTATTGGTTTCGCCATCGAGACGCCCAAAGGCAGGGTTTTCTTGGTTCGCGTGGTTGAGCCCGTAGAACTCGCCATTCGCGAAGGCGGGACGGGAGGTCACTTTTAAAAGGTCACGATACCAACTGCGGAGCGCTTTCTGCTCGGCGCTGAGTTTTCCGCCATCATAGGCACCGTCATTTGTCCACTGATTGAGCGTGGGCATGCTCCAGTAATCGAAGATCGTGGTGCGGGCGTCATCGCCGCCGAAACCCTCGGGTCCAGCGGCAGGTTCGCCGACTTCCTGGCCGGAGTAGATCATGCTGGGGCCTCGACCAAGGGCGAAAAGGAGACCCGTCACGGGGCGTCCGACATCCATGCCGAGGCCGCCCCATGTCTTGGGGCTAGCCAGGCGGACTTCGTCGTGATTTTCCGCGTAGCGGAGGGATTGGTGGAGGCGACCTCCGTGAAGGAGGGCGTCGATGTCGTTCGCCCATTTCGGTCCGTCATAGATGTCCATGAGGAGGTCGTAGGTTTGATCGTCATAGACGGCGTCAAAGCCATTTTCGAGGAGAGCGTCGAGGACGTTGCCATCGACGAGTTTCGCAGGATCGGTGTCGTAAGCCTCAGCGGCGAAGAAGGCGCCCTTATCGCGCGTTCTAGCCTTGGCGAGCGACCATTTCCAAAAAGGCATGGGCACCATGTGGGCCATGTCGACGCGGAAGCCATCGACTCCAAGTGACTGCCAATGGGCGATAATGGAATCCATCTTCTTCCAAGTGTCGGGGACTTCTTCATCGGCGAGATTTTCGAGATGCGAGGTGTCGCGTCCGGTCGTAAAATCGTGCCCGTAATTGAGCTTCACGGTTTCATACCAGTCATTGATCGAGGGCTGCCAAGCGATGGAATTGTTTCCGGTGACGCGGCCGTGCTCGCGCTCCGGCTCGTAGACATTTCCCGAAGGGAGAGTGAGCGGTCCATCGCCATCGAGATAGAAAAAGTTATTATCGCGATGGAAGAACTCGTCCTTTTGATCGCCCTCGCCAAAGGAAAGCTCGGGCTTCACATCCGAGTGGTAACTGCGGGCGACGTGGTTCGGGACGAGGTCGATGATGACTTTTAGCTCTGCGCTGCGGCAGCGCATGAGGAGAGCTTTGAACTCAGGGAGACGCTTAGCTGGATCAACCGCGTAATCCGGACAGACATCAAAATAATCGAGGATCGCGTAAGGACTCCCGGCCTTGCCCTTGAGGAGATCTTTGACATCCGCAGCGCGGCCCAAATAGTCCGTGCCAGAGGCCTGCTCGATGACTCCCGTGAGCCAGATGTGAGTGAATCCCAGCGCCTTGATCTCGGAGAGTGCCTTGGCATTGAAGGAAGAGAATTTCCCGCAACCATTCTCGGCCATGGTGCCATCGACCTTCCGCGTGGAATTTTCATTTCCAAAATGGCGCGGCATCACTTGATAGATGCTCACGCGCTCAGCTTGACCGACAGAGATGCTCACTGCCGCCAATAAGCAGCTCTTAAACCAACGAGACCAGATCATTTCGCGATCGGGATGATAATTTTCGGCTCACGCTCATTCACCAGAAGAGTGAGAGCTGCGGCAATGAGGAGGCAAACACCGCCGATCACTACCGCAGACAGACGGCTGAAGCCCTCGAAATTTTCCATCACTCGACTAAGGACGATGGCGACGAGAATCTGGGGAATCACGATGAAGAAGTTGAAAATGCCCATGTAAACACCCATGCGATTTTCGGGCAGCGAATTCGCGAGCATAGCGTAGGGCATCGAGAGGATAGAGGCCCATGCGATCCCAATGCCGGTGAAACTGACCCATTTAAGGATCGTCGGATCAGTCACCCAGCCGACCGAGGCAAGACCCAGCCCTCCGAGGAGAAGGGAGACAAAATGAATCTTCTTCGCGCTCACCTTCCGCCCGAGCCAGAGGAAGGACATTGCCACAAAAAAGGCGACCAAGTTGTAGGAAGCGAAGCAGTCGTTTGCGAGATTCACTCCCTCTTTGTATAGGAGCGAGTCGGTATCAGTTGCGCCCAGGATATCGCGCGGGACCGCTACTGAGAAAAAGATCCACATGCAAAAAAGCCCCATCCAAGTGAAAAACTGCACCGCCGAAAGCTGCTTCATGCGTTTGGGCATCTGGCCGAAGGCAGTGAAGATCTCGGACATCCCGCCCACCTCCTTCTCTTTCTGAAATTCCTCCATATTTTTCGGCGGGTGCTCCTTCGTCGTGATGACGGTCCAGAGCACTGCCACGATAAACACGACCGCGCCCACTGTGAAAGCGATGTGCACCGTCTCGGGGATCGCCTGAGTTCCAGTTTCTTCACTCACTCCCGAATCGGCGAGCCAACCGGGGAGTTTGGAAGCGATGACGGCACCGGCCGCGATGAAGACAGACTGCATCGCAAACCCTACCGTGCGTTGTTTCTCAGGAAGAAGATCAGCCACAAAGGCACGAAAGGGCTCCATACTGATGTTCACCGAGGCGTCGAGCATCCAGAGAAGACCAGCAGCCATCCAGAGGGTCCCAGAACTCGGCATGAAGAAGAGCGCTATCGAGGCGAAAATGGCACCTACTAAAAAGTAAGGTCGTCGTCTCCCAAGACGGCACCAGGTCCGGTCACTCATGTGCCCGATAATGGGCTGAACAATGAGACCGGTAATGGGAGCCGCAAGCCAGAGGAGTGGGAGTTGGCTTTCCTCGGCCCCAAGATATTCGTAAATTGAGGACATATTCCCCATTTGAAGACCCCAGCCGAACTGGATACCAAAAAATCCGAAACTCATGTTCCAGATCTGCCAAAAAGAGAGACGCGGTTTTTCCTCCATCATTAGGAAATGTTCTCTCGGTCAGAATGGTTGCGCAAGAACGCACTTTTTTCGAGCGAGTTAGCTTTTGCGCACCCACTTTGTGACCATCGAGACAGTCCACTGGAACTTGCGGGCGGTTTCACGGATGAGGAAGGG
This sequence comes from Akkermansiaceae bacterium, assembly GCA_039769075.1. GTDB lineage: Bacteria > Verrucomicrobiota > Verrucomicrobiia > Verrucomicrobiales > Akkermansiaceae > SW10. The sequence continues at coordinate 44,574 of JBDMZE010000036.1, forward strand.
CTCATCAGCAGTTTCGATGAGGTCGAAATGCTCCCCCAGCTCCGCTTCTAACCAGTCACGGGTGCGGCCCTCGGGCCAATTCTCCTTTTTAGTAAATTCCTCCAGCCAGGTGCAAGGAGTCGCAAGAACCAACTCGCCTCCCGGTTTGACCAAATCAGGAAGTCGTTTGAGAAAATGACGCGGCTCAGGGAGGCGGCAGACCAGATTTGCAGCGTGGACGCGGTCGAAACTTCCAAGATCTGCGCGGAGATCCGTAGCATCACCGACCTCGAAACTCACCCGTTCCGGTCGACAGCCATCGGGCAGCGAAGCCGAGAGCGAAGTCTCGATCCCCGCTTCTTCAAGCCGCTGATATGAAAGCGATTCTCCCGCAGCGATCTTTTGCGCAGCGCCGACGAAAGCTCCCGAGAAATCGATCCCGATCACTTCTTGGGACGACTTGGCCATCTCAAAAGACGAGCGTCCCACCGCGCAGCCAATATCAAGTGAGCGAGCGACTTCTTTTCCCGAAAAATGTGCCACGGTGCGCAGCGTGAAATCGAGCGCGTCCGCTGGCCCTCCACTCCAGCCAAGGATTTCATCAGCCTCTCCGTAGTGAAAAAGCAGGTATTCATGAAGAAGTTTATCACTTTCGTAGAGATCGCTCATTTAAGGCAGTGAAGGCGATCCCAGCAGTTTGTCTAGGAGATCCCGATTATTTCATGAAAAAAATACCATTACCTATTGAGCGAACCTACCGATTTTATTGTTAAAGAACTGCAAGACGATTTTCGTTTTTCAAATTCCCCCCTCTCTTTTGCCATGATTTTTCGGCTTTTTAGCCTCGGCCTTCTTGCCGGCCTCTTCTGCTCTTGCGGATCAGTTTCAAACATCGCCGCACTGAGCAAAGAAAAATATAAGGAACTTCGCCGCCCCACTCCACCAATCGTAGAGATCAAAAAGGGCGCGATCACAGAGCTAAAAAGTGGCGAAGAGCAAATTCTCGCCTACAACTCTCTCTTGAAGCGAGGACGCTATTCGGGCCAACCCTCAGCCGTCAGTGAGTTCTTCGCTCCTGATGATTTCGATGCCGGTGCGCACCCGACTTCCGTTAATTTTCCCTCGCTCGGACTTCTTCCACCGCTTAAGTTTGGTGGTAATTCGAGTATCGAGACGGATGAATCCATCGAGAGTCTCAACACCAAGCCCAAGGCTTCCGAGATCGCTCCCACGGGCTTCTCCTCGCAATAATCACGCCCCGGCGTGACTTGAGGGTTCCCAGAAGCCCTTTCCTAGGCTACTTCCCCCGGCATCATGCTCAAAGCCGGAATCGTAGGAATGCCCAACGTCGGGAAATCGACCCTTTTCAACGCCCTCACTCGCACGCGAAATGCCGAGGCAGCGAACTACCCCTTCTGCACCATCGACCCGAATGTCGGCATGGTCACCGTTCCCGATGAGCGCCTCACGAAGCTCTCGGAAATGTCGAACTCCACCAAGGTCATCCCGACCGCTATTGAGTTCGTAGACATCGCAGGCCTTGTCGAAGGAGCCTCTGAAGGAGCCGGCCTAGGGAACAAATTCTTAGCCACTATTCGCGAGGTTGATGCCATCGTGCAGGTCGTCCGTTGTTTTGAAAACGAGGACATCATTCACGAGCTCGGCACCGTAGATCCCACCCGCGATATTGAAATCATCAATGCCGAGCTCATCTTAGCCGACATCGCCGCCCTCGATAAACGGAAGCAGTCTCGTATTAAAAAGGCCAAGTCCGGCGATAAGGAATCTGCTGCGGAGGTCGCGCTGATCGAGAAGCTTCTCCCGCACCTCGACGACGGAAAGCCAGCTCTCACCGCAGAGCTCAATGATGACGAGCGCCTCCTGATGAAGGAATTTTTCCTCCTCTCCTCAAAGCGCACCATCTTCGCCTGCAATGTTAACGAAGGCGAACTCGCCGACGCAGTCGCCAACCCCGAGAGCCACCCTCTCGTCGCCAAGGTGAAAGCCTTTGCTTCCGAATCCCACGGCGCGGAAATCATTATCATCTCCGCCCAAATCGAAGAAGAGCTCGTCGATCTTTCACCTGAAGAAGCGGCAGATTTTTTAGGAGACATGGGCGTGTCCGACTCTGGCGTCACTGATCTCATCAAGGCCGTCTACCACCTCCTCGGCCTCCGCACCTACATCACTACCGGTGAGCAAGAGACCCGCGCCTGGACTATCATCAACGGAGACAAAGCTCCCGCAGCAGCTGGAGTGATCCATGGAGACTTCGAGCGCGGATTCATCGCCGCGGAGGTGATGCACTACGATGACTTCGTAGAACTCGGCGGAAAAGCGGCAGGGCGCGAAGCCGGAAAACTCCGCATCGAGGGGAAAGAATACGTCGTGAAAGACGGTGATGTCATCGAGTTCCGCTTCAACGTCTAGTGCGTCTTAACTCCACGATCGGACATTGGCCTGACTCTCGGGCGACGACTTGGGTCGTCCGCTGAGGGCTGTTCCAAGAGCTGGCGATCACCGGAACCCTCACTGCGGAAGCGGCAGGACGCTCCGTAATATTAGCACTCCAATTTTTGCCTTACTGTCATCACTGAAAACGCAAAGGGAAGATTGTAACTTCCTAAAAGGCGCTTGGCCTTGGCATTACGAGAACAGCTATCGGACCCAAAAACCTTTGCGCTGCAAATCGGACAACGTAGCCCGCCAGAAACGAAGGCGGAGATGATCGAGATCAGAAGCACTCCACCGATTCCACCCGCGATGATTTGAATCACCCAATGCGTTCCAGGATTTTCATAGGCCCACAAGATGCCGATGGCCGCAGCTAGCAGAGCGAGGCCTCTCACGAAATAGAGGAAGGCAGCAAAAAGGTAGCGGGCACGTGATGGCCGATTTTTTTTCATGATGGAAAAATGACAATGAGTGCACATGGGAGCGTCCTCGCCCCCCGTGCATGCTTGTAAGTCGCTATCCAGTAGCAACAAGAACTGATCTTATAAAAAGCGGTTGGATGGGGGATTTTGAACTGACAAATTTTAGTGACTATCAGTAATTTGGAAATTATTTCCTTCTTTCCAAAAGAGCCAGCCAGCTTAGTTTTCGGAGAAATGCGCTTCTTATTATCGCTCACCCTTTTTCTCCTCCTCCCGCTCTCAAGTTCGGGTCAACTCCTCGATCCAGCACAGTCTTCTGATCCCGCACCTCTCACGGTCTACGATTCTGTCGTCCGCATCGAGGTCTCCACGCAAACCCCGGACTATGGAACGCCTTGGAATTCCGGTCGCTTCGGTGGCGGAATCGGCACGGGATTTTTGATCGGAAAAAATCGCTTTCTTACCAATGCACACGTCGTTTCTGATGCCCGCCGCGTGCTGATCACAAAGCGAGGCTCCTCGCAGAAGCACCCCGCCCGCGTCTTACATATCGCGCACGACTGCGACCTTGCTCTTCTTGAGGTCGAAGACTTCGCGCCCTTTTCACAACTCCCTGTCCTCAAATTCGGTGGCATGCCTCGTCTCGAGTCCGAGGTCAGCGCCATCGGTTACCCCGTTGGCGGTGACCGGCTCTCCGTCACACGCGGAATCGTCTCCCGCATCGACTTTCGCCCTTACGCGCACTCCCGTGCCGACTCGCACCTCGTCATCCAGATCGATGCTGCCATTAATCCAGGAAACTCGGGCGGCCCCGTCATTCAAGACGGCAAGGTCGTCGGCGTCGCCTTCCAAGGTCTCACCCAAGCGGATAACACCGGCTACATCATTCCGATGCCCGTCGTCAGCCGCTTCCTTAAGGATGTCGAAGATGGAAAATATGACCACTACATGGACATTGGACTTTCCACCTTCCCTCTTTTCAACCCGGCAATGCGTAAAGCCTTCAACCTTCAGCCTGATGGCAAAGGTGTTCTCGTAGCAAGCGTCGTCCCCGGTTCACAGTCTGAGGGTGTTATTGAGCGCAATGACATCCTTCTCACCATCGATGGCTACGAGATCGATAGCGCCGGAAATATCCAAGTGGATGGCGAATTCCTCGACATGAATGAAGTCGTCGAACGGAAATTCGCGGGCGATGAAGTGACCCTTACCTTCCTCCGCTCCGGTGAACAGAAGACCGCTAAAGTCACCCTGAAGGCCTTCGAGGCCTCCCGCATCTACGCCATGAAATACGGCGTAGTTCCGCGCTTCTCCGTCTACGCCGGGCTCGTCTTTCAGCCGCTCGATTTTAATCTCTTTGCGACCTATAAATTCGATAACCGGAAGCTCCGACAGCTCTACGATGAATACATTTCCGAAGGCCTTCACAAGGATCGCAAAGACGTGGTGGTGCTCACCCGCGTCGAGAGTGATCAGCTCACCAGCAACCTCTCAGGCTTCGCCGGAATGGTCGTGGAAAAGGTGAACGACAAGGAGATCAAGAGTCTCAAGGGGCTCCACGAAATCCTCCATCAGGAAAATCCCCCCGAGTTCCTCACCATCGAGTTTTCCGGAGGCGCGCGCCCCCTTGTCATGCCATCGGCCGAGGCCGCAGCAGCACATCCCCGCATCATGCAGCAGGTCGGCATCAGCCGCGAAGCCGTCCTCGACTAATCACCTTTGCCTCTCATTCCATGAAACAATCTCTCCTTATCTTTTCGCTCATCTTTTTGAGCAGCCTCTTCTCCTCTGCCGCGATCGAGGACTCGGTCATCCGCGTGAACTCGACCCTGCAAGGTTATAGCCCTTCCCAACCTTGGGAAAAAACAAGCCCCCGGAAGCGCCGCGGACTCGGCGCCCTGCTCTCGGGCAACCGCGTCCTTACCACTTCCCAGATGGTCGCCGATCACATCTACCTAGAGCTCGAATCCGCTGATTCTTCCGAGAGAGTCCCAGCCAAAGTCATCGCAGTCGATTACGATGCGAACCTCGCCCTTCTCGCCCCCATTGGCGAAGCCGGATTCCTCGAAAAAATGACGCCAACCTCGCTTGGCTCGCCCGCCAAGCCAGATGATAAGCTGACCATCCTCCAGCTCGAGAATAACGGCTCATCTCAAAAGACAGAGGGAATCGTCCGCAGCATGGAACTGCTCAGCACCTTCGTCTCCGGCCGCTACTTCCTCTGCTATGAAGTGAAAGCTTCGATGCAGACTGAGGGAAATTCCTTCACCCTCCCCGCCTACCGCGAGGGCAAACTCACCGGACTCCTCACAAGCTACGATGCCAAGGACCAAATCTGTGACATCCTCTCGGTCGACATTCTTTCCGCCTTTTTGGAAGACGCTGAGAATGGCTCATACGACGGCTTCCCAAGCCTCGGGGTGGGGTTCAGCACCACAGAAGACCCTTATTTCCGCAAATGGCTCAAAATTCCAGACGATCAAGGCGGCCTTTACGTCAATCTCGTCATCCCCGATAGCTCCGCCGGCCTTGCTGGGATCAAAAAAGGAGACGTCCTCCTCTCAATCGGCGGACAGAAAATCGACCGCAAAGGCTACTACGAACATCCCGTCTACGGCACTCTTTACTGGACTCATCTGGTCAAAGGTTCCCGTAAAATTGGCGAAAAAGTCAGCGCGAAGGTGCTCCGTGACGGTAAGATCGAGGAATTGACGATGACACTGAAACGCCCTACCGAGCGGCTCCTTGCTAGCCACCTCTTCGATCAAGCTCCTCCCTTCCTCATTAAAGGAGGCCTCGTTTTTCAGGAGCTCTCCCTGCCCTACCTGAAGGCCTTCGGCAAAGATTGGGCTACTCGTGCGCCCATGAATCTCCTCGATATCTTGAGCAATCCCGAGGACTTCGAAGAAGACCATCGCCGGATTGTGGTGCTCACGCGGGTCATTCCTACGCAAGCGACGATCGGATACGAAAGAATGTCCAATCAAGTGGTGAAATCAGTCAACGGGCAGCCTATCGCAGGCCTCCCGGAACTGGAAAAGGCTCTGGCTCAAGTTCCAGTCAATGGCCTCCACGAAATTGAAACAGACGATATTCCTTATCGAATTTATCTCGATCAGACTCTCGCGGATACTGTTGATCAACAGTTTAAAGCCAGCGGGCTTCCTTCGCTATCACGAACTTATTCTGTCGAGTAATTGCTTAGTCCCTGCCTAGACGGCGGACGATCGAGCACTGCATGAGACCGAGAAGGGCGAAACATGGCGCTTCCAGCGCTCTAGCGCCGCGATGGCGTTTTCAAGCTGCGAAAGTGCTGAAGTATACTCCTGCGTCGTTTAGCAGGGAAAATATGACCGAGAAGCACTATTCTCCGCTTGAAAATACAAGGTCCCTCCCTACCTTCCCGTCTGTCCGCCTAGGACAATTTTTACGTCATGAGCTCATCCACCTGCTCCCTCTGCGCTATGATGCGCTCCTCCATCGGAAGAAAATTCATTGTAGCGATCACCGGACTTGCTCTGGTTCTCTTCCTCGCTGGCCACCTTACCGGTAACCTACTGATCTTCGCAGGTCCCGAGGCATTCAATGACTACGCGCAGTTTCTTCACGAAGTCCTTCACGGAGCGGGAGTCTGGATTGCGCGGATCGGTCTTCTCGTCTGCCTCGTCCTTCATGTCTGGTTCACCATTCTTCTTACAAAAGAGAACAGAGCCGCAAAGCCCAAGTATCAACACGAAGCCACGGTGCAGGCGCCAAAGTCCTCACGCATCATGATCTGGTCTGGTATGACGATCCTCGCCTTCATCGTCTACCACATCCTCCACTTCACGGTGAAGGCAGGCAGCGATTATGCTTCTTTGGAAGATAAGGCTTACTTCGAAAAGACCAACGAGGTCCGTCACGACGCCTGGCAAATGGTCATCGAGGGCTTTGGTCACCCCCTCAACGTCATCTTTTACGTCATCGCGATGACTCTCCTCTGCTCCCACTTGAGCCATGGAGTCGCTTCCATTTTTCAAACTCTCGGCTTCCGGTCAAAAAAGACTGCGGCGCCCATCAACGCCTTCGCCAAGGTCTACGCCCTTGTCATCTACGTCGGCTTTATCTCCATCCCTATCGCCATCCTTTTTGGATTTGGCAAATAGCCCCCTTTACCCATGAGCTTAGATTCTAAAGTTCCCGCCGGTCCACTCGGCGACAAATGGACGTCCCACAAGATGGACTCCAAACTGATCAACCCTGCCAACAAGCGGAAGTTTAAGATCATCGTCGTGGGCTCCGGTCTCGCTGGTGGCTCTGCTGCTGCCACGCTCTCTGAGCTCGGCTACCAGGTTGATTGCTTCTGTTACCAAGACAGCCCGCGCCGCGCCCACTCCATCGCGGCACAAGGGGGAATCAATGCTGCCAAGAATTACCAGAACGATGGCGACTCCGTCTTCCGTCTCTTCTACGACACTATTAAAGGAGGCGACTTCCGCTCCCGTGAGGCCAATGTCCACCGCCTCGCTGAAGTCTCGACTCAGATCATCGACCAATGCGTCGCCCAAGGAGTTCCCTTTGCCCGCGAATATGGTGGCCTCCTCGACAACCGCTCGTTTGGTGGCGCTCAAGTGAAGCGCACCTTTTATGCTCGCGGCCAAACCGGCCAGCAGCTCCTCATCGGTTGCTACCAAGCCCTTTCCAAAGAGATCGCAAAAGGCGGCGTCAAAATGCACTCCCGCACCGAAATGCTCGACCTCGTCGTAGTCGACGGCCATGCCAAAGGCATCGTCGTCCGGAATCTCGTCACTGGCGAAATCCAGTCGCACGCTGCAGACGCCGTCATTCTCGCCACCGGCGGCTACGGAAACGTCTTTTACCTCTCCACCAATGCCATGGGCTGTAATGTCATGGCCGCCTTCCGCGCTCACAAGAGGGGAGCCTACATGGCGAATCCTTGCTACACTCAGATTCACCCAACCTGCATCCCCGTCAGCGGCGACTACCAGTCCAAGCTCACCTTGATGTCGGAGTCCCTCCGGAACGACGGTCGCATCTGGGTTCCTAAGTCCAAGGATGACGCCAAAGACATCCGCGAAGGGCGCAAAACCGCGATCGACATCAAAGAAGAAGATCGCGACTACTACCTAGAGCGGAAATACCCCTCATTCGGCAACCTCTGCCCGCGCGACATCGCTTCGCGTGCCGCAAAAGAATGCTGTGACGAAGGCCGCGGCGTCGCCACCAGCGGACTCGGAGTCTACCTCGATTTTAAGGACGCTATCGCTCGCGATGGAGAAGATGCCATCCGCGCCCGCTACGGAAACCTCTTCCAAATGTATGAAAAGATCTCCGGCGACAACCCCTACGCGTCACCCATGCAGATCTACCCTGCTGTCCACTACACCATGGGCGGCCTCTGGGTGGACTACAATCTCATGTCGAACCTCCCCGGACTTCACGTCCTCGGAGAAGCAAACTTCTCAGACCACGGAGCGAACCGACTCGGTGCATCAGCCCTCATGCAGGGCCTCGCCGATGGCTACTTCGTCATCCCGTCGACCATCGCAGCTTACCTTTCCACCCAAAAGCCTGGAGCCGTCACCACCGACCACCCCGAGTTTAAAAAGGTCGAGAACACAGTCCGTGACCGCCTCAAATCCCTCATCGAGATCAAAGGCAACCGCTCTGTCGACTCCTTCCACCGTGAGCTAGGCCTCCTCATCTGGGACAAGTGCGGCATGGAGCGCGACAAAGCCGGCCTTCAAGAAGCTCTCGAAAAGATTCCCGCGATCCGCGACGAATTCTGGACCAACGTCCGCATCCCCGGCTCCGCAAATGGCCTCAACGTCGAACTCGAAAAAGCAGGCCGCGTCGCCGACTTCATCGAATTCGCCGAAGTCCTCTGCCACGACGCCCTCAACCGCGAAGAATCTTGCGGCGGCCACTTCCGCTCCGAGCACCAATTCTTCGACAACGATCCCGAAGTCCAAGCCGGCAAGACCCAACCCGGTGAAGCCCGCCGCCACGACGACGAATACCAATACGTCGCCGCTTGGGAACACACCGAGCCCGGCACCCCACCTATCCTTCACAAAGAAGACCTCGTCTACGAAGAAGTCCAACCTTCCATCCGCTCCTACGCCTAATCGTCATGCCCCTTCTCAACCTCACTCTCAAAGTTTGGCGCCAAGACAATCCGTCCGACTCCGGCCGTATCGAAGAATACGAAGCCAAAGAGATTCCAACTTCCGCTTCTTTCCTCGAGATGATCGACATCGTCAACGAACGATTGATCAAGGATGGCAAGGACCCCATTCACTTCGATCATGACTGCCGCGAGGGCATCTGCGGAATGTGCTCGATGACCATCAACGGTATCCCGCATTCTAAGGAACGTGGCGTCACGACCTGCCAACTTCACATGCGGAAGTTCTCTGATGGCGAGACAATCTGGATCGAGCCTTTCCGAGCTAATGCTTTCCCAGTCCTCAAGGACCTCGTGGTGGACCGCTCGTCCTTCGATCGCGTCATTCAAGCAGGAGGCTACATCGGTGTCCGCACCGGTTCCGCTCCAGACGCCCACGCCGTTCCTATTCCTAAAGCAGACGCAGACGCCGCCTTTGATGCCGCCGCCTGCATCGGCTGTGGAGCTTGTGTCGCCGCCTGTAAGAACGCCTCCGCGATGCTCTTCGTCTCCGCGAAAGCTTCCCACCTCAACCACCTTCCCCAGGGCCAGCCTGAGAAGGACAAGCGCACCCTCGCCATGGTCCGCCAGATGGATGAAGAAGGCTTCGGAAACTGCACCAACCAATACGAGTGCGAGGCCGTCTGCCCGAAAGAGATCAGCGTCCAGCACATCGCCAAGCTCAACCGCGACTACATCGCAGCGAGCGCACGCGAGGGCGTCTCCTAATCAAAATCCTTCAGAAAAAACTGCAGAAAGCTCGGACTCACCTCCGGGCTTTTTCGTGTCTATTTGAGAATAGGTTTATTTAAATGCTATAAAAACAACATTTAGGTTGCGCCGCTTTGTTTTTAATGCTGTTTTTATAGCACAATGAAACCGCTACTCCTTCTGTTACCCGCTCTCTGTCTCATCTCCTGTGCCTCGGTCCCCGCAAGCGCACCCGCTCCCTCCTACAGTGCAGGCGCTTCCGAAACCCGGCAAATTCGTCACACCGGGTCAATGTCGATGAAGAGCCGCTCGCTCAAGGAGAGCTCGGAACAATCCATTGCACTCGTAAACTCCTACCGCGGCATCCTTCACAATTCAAAACTGACCGAAGACGATTTCAGCGCGACCTTCCGCGTCCCTTCTTCCTCCCTAAAGCCTGTGATGAAAGAACTCGGTCAGATTGGAAAAGTAACCCATCAGCGCGTCAGCCAAGACGACGTCACCGCCGAATACCGAGACATGCAGGCCGAGCTAAAAAACAAGATCGCGCTCCGTGATCGCCTCCGCGTCCTCCTTAAAAAAGCGACCAAAGTCTCAGATGCCCTTGAAATCGAAAAAGAACTCGCAGAAGTGCAAACCGAGCTCGATCAACTCAGCGGCCAGCTCAACGCCCTCAAGACCCAAGTCGCCCTCTCCACTCTATCGCTCGACATCGAGCGCAACCGCATCCCCGGCCCTCTCGGGTTAGTGACAAAAGGGACTGGCTGGTTCCTCGGAAAGCTCGTCTACCTCGAACACTAAGACCTAATCTGCAAACTCGACTCGAGCCCGCATGAACTGCACTGGCTCGGTGACGTTTGACGCATTCGCCTCGAAGGTCGCCAATTCAAAACAAGCATCGCCAGGATAAAAGGCGGAGCCTGTTTCTGTCGCACTCAAGGTCACCCAGTCTTGCAGGTCGCGAGAAGCTTCAAGTGAGTAGAGGAGATTGTGTGAGCCGGCCAACCTCCGGGGAATAGTGAGTTCAAGCTTCCCTGAATCTGAGTTAAAAAGTGCCTGAGTGACCGAACCTGAATCTGCCAAGCGAGGACTTAAGCCGAAGGCATATTCAGCGAGCCGGGTCAGGCCGTCTCCATCGGCGTCGGAATTCCAGTCGATGACTGCCGGGCCAAAATTCGCTCGATGCCAAGCGGCAGCCTCTTGGTTTACACCATCAATCACGGCTTGAATTTCTGACTGACTGAGCGCGGACGGAAAAACACGCAACTCATCGATGTCTCCCGCAAAGCTATATCCTGCACTGTGGTTTGATCCTCCCAGCACCGCGCTGCTTCCTGCTGCCGTATTGATGTCTTGGGATGTAGCGCTAAAGACGCCGTCTAACATCCCATCCACATAAAGCTTCGCTTCGTCCACATTCATCGTGCCGCTGTTGTCGAAGTCATCACACACAACCGCCACGTGATACCACTCATCTAGGTTTAAGGTTGTCGCTCCGATGATCGCTCCGCCTTGGACCTCAAGACGTAGGCGATGATTGTTCGGGCTGCCGGCGTTGGCATTAGTGCGGAAGGAAAAGCGCTGCCCATTCGGGGTTCCTCCGTAGCCAAAAATCGTCTGATTCTCCAGCGCTGGAGCAACGCGAACCAAAGCCATGACCGTGCGAGCTGCTGCACCCGTCGGAAGACTTACCGAAACCACTCCGCTCAAGCTCACCTGATTATCAGAGCCATCAAAAGCGAGCGCCTTTCCGTGAACCCCATTAATCCGAGCTGCTTCATTATTGGCAAAACCACTCATCGCCCCAGCGATCGCACCGCCCGCTTCGAAAACTGAGGCACCCGCACATTCGTTGAGTGGAATCCATATATCCGCCGCTTGAAAAGTCACGGTCACCACGACTTCGCCAGTTGCCGTGAAAGCACCATCGCTTACCGAGTAGGTAAAACGATCCTTCCCATAAAAGCCGGCATCAGGAGTGTAGCTGATTGCATCTCCCGTAATCGTAGCCGCCCCATGCGCGGGCTGGGTCACGGAGTCGATCGAAAGCGCCGCTGGAGCACCATCATCGGTATCATTATCAAGCACTGCGATCGTCACCGCCGCCCCAGAAGTGGCAGCAACATCGTTATTTGCGGTAGGCTCTGGAGAAGGCGGCACTTCATGAAGAAGCGCGGAGGAAGGAATCACTTCTTTGCTAAGGCCCGGGCCGGACCAAGAGACATTCAGCGAGTGATTCACGCCCACGCCGTGGCGATAGTGCAGGCGGATCGGATGCTTACCGGCTTCTAGATTGATTGAAGCAGATCGTTCGCTTCCGTTGTGATTGAAATCGTCATCAATGACATGCGCATCATGTACGAAAAGATTCGCACCAGAATCACTCGCCACAAAGAAGGTGTAACTCCCCGCCGTGGGCACCTCTACGAGGCCTTCGAAAAGGATCCCCACGTCTTCGTCACGAGACCGAGCGCTGAGATCAAACCCCGTCGTCATCGTAGTAGCCGCCCCTGAGAGATCGCGGAATTCAGGAACGTAAGTCCAAATCCCTTCGTAAGAAGTCGCGGTGAGTCCTTCCTCGGTCTCAACCGCGAAAGCCGGAACATTTGCACTGTCATAGGGACGTGACACCGTGCCAGGTCGGCGGCTCTGAAGTGCAAGCTCCTTCATCTGCTTTTGTAAATCTGGTAATGAAGTCGCTAGGTTGATCGCCTGACCCGGATCCAACACGGCATCATAGATTTCGAAGTTATCTGTGGGTGCAGAAATCGCCCTCCGAATCCCCATGTAGTCATCGATTCGGATGCACTGCATCTGCCCTTTTGCATCACCCGCGTGATTTGCGAACTGAGTCCAGTTCGGCGTGCTTCCGGACGTATTGAACTCGAAGTAAAGGTAACCTTTGTCCCGCTGAGTTCCCGCTCC
>JBDMZE010000037.1:0-18516 GCA_039769075.1 Akkermansiaceae bacterium
CCCGCGAGCTTCGCAAGGACGTTGCTCGTCACCCCGCCGGGACAAAGCGCCAGAATCATGAGCCCGACCGCGAACTCCGGCGACAATCCAAAGACGTGGGCAAGCCCGAGCGCCACCAGCGGCAGCAACAAAATCTGATTCAGCAAGCCCGCCCCGAAGGCCACCGGAAACTTCAGCACCCTCGCAAAATCCGCCTTCCGCAGCCCAAGGCCCAGCGAGAACATGATGAACGCGAGGACGAGTGGGAGGGCAATTTTTACAAGAAGCACGGTAGGGCGGGCAGATGAGGATTTCTAGGACTGTGCTGCGCCATGCGAGGCTTTCGGCGCGGTTGGGGGCGGGGAAGACCGCTAAGACGGTTATCCTACCTTCGGCGGGCTTTGGCGGCTTCGATCCACTGGCGGTCTTTTTTGGAGAGCTGGGATTCTTTGGTTTTAACCTTCTTGCCGTTGGGCTCGACGAGGAGGAGATCTCCGGCGCTGTAGCGGATGAGCTTGGCAAAGATGGCTTGGTCATTTTTGCCAGTCCAGGTGCGGTAGCCTTTGGCGGCGAGCTCGCGCTTTTTGACGGCGTAATTGTGCTCGTGGGTGAGGACGGTGTTTTTAAGCTGACCGAAGTATTCGGCGGAGGTCCCTTTTTTATAGCCGCGGTGTTGACCAAGAACGCCCAAGGCGGGGCTCTCGAGGATGACGGCGGGGAGGCCGAGGACGCGGTATTTTTTCTTAAGCCCTTCGAGGTAGTCGCGCTCGCGGCTTTCGGCATCCATGATTTCTCCAAATTCGCCGCGAGGGCCGCCGGCTCCAGAGAGGTCGATCTTAAGACGGACGACATTTTTTAGGGACCAGCTCCTGAAGTCAGTGAGGTCGAAGACTTCACGCTTCAGCGTCTCACAAATAGGGCTTCCGCTTCCTTTTGTGCGGGTGAACCAGATGAAGAGAGGCTTGCCGGTGCGAGCGGAGAGGCGCCTGGCTTCGGGATAGGAGGTGAGCCAAGCGCCCTTGGGCTTCTTGACCTCGGTAAAGGCTTCATCGAGCTTGATGTCGGCCTCGGGCTTTTCTTCATCAGACCAGGCGATAGTGTCGTCTCCGGGGAGGACGTAGCCTTGAATCTTGACCTCGCCGGCTTTTACCGAGGTTGGGAGGTATCCGGCTGCTTCGACAGGGGCGTCTCCGGCTGCGATGGCATCGCCCTCTGGCGGTTGCTCGTATCCGAGGCCTGCGAATCCCCCAGCAGAGGGGCCTTCGCTTTGAGCTGACATTTTAGCCTTAGGCCGAATGGTGGGCACTTCCAAGAAATCCCCACAGGAGACGAGGAAAAGGGGGAGAAAAAGGAGCGCGCGCATGGGTGGGAGAATAATGAGAGGGAACTTGCTTGGGGAGTTTTTTTTAACCGCAGATTAATGGGATAGATGGGATTTTGGAGAGCTTGGGTGGTAAATAAGTCTTACCGGTCCTATCCGCCCTATGGATTCTAAGGTTTTGGTTGAGGGGAGCTTTGTTCGGGTAGCTACGGGCTTGCGGTCTGGGGCGCGGTGGGTATCTTGCGCGCCGTGAAGCAATTTCTCCTTTTACGGGTTCTCTTGGTAGCGGTGTTCGCCACGCTTTTTGTCTCTCCGGCTTGGGCTGCAAGCGGGTTAAAGGAGCCGAGCTATGATGCGATCGAGTATGGTCTCGACAAAAACCGCTATGCAAAATTCCCGCTGCCGATCTCAGAATACGAGAAGACAGAGACCGAGGAGATGGGAATCTGGGACAAACTGAAGAATCGTGCGGGGGCGCAAGGTGGCTTTAATTTAGTGGCCTCGATCATTTTTCTCTGCGCCATCATTCACACCTTTCTAGCAGGTTATTTCTTGGAAATGGCCCATCATCACGAAAAGCGCCACAAGGAACACATTGAGAAACAGGGGCTCACGGCGGAGGCCAAGCCACACGAGGATGCGAAGCCCGATGTCTCTTTTAAGGCGAATCTTTTCCACTTCCTCGGCGAGGTGGAGGCGATCTTCGGGATCTGGGTAATCGCGCTTGCGGGTGCGGTTTTGTATTTCTTCGGGATTGCGCCAGGAAATCTGGGCGATGGCTTCACGCAGCTAAAGAGCTACATCGGCTCGGATGTGAATTACACCGAGCCCGTCTTTGTGGTGATCATCATGGCGATCGCGGCGACGCGGCCGGTGGTGCGCTTTGCTGAGGTGCTGGTCGACAAAGTGGCCAAACTCTTCGGAGGCGGCACAGCCGCATGGTGGTTCGCAGCTCTGACGATCACTCCCCTGCTCGGTTCCTTCATCACGGAGCCAGCGGCGATGACGATCGCGGCATTTCTGCTGGCGAAAAAATTCTACGACCTCAATCCTTCGACAAAGTTCGCTTATGCCACCCTTGGTCTCCTTTTCGTAAACATCTCGGTGGGTGGCACCCTGACGCACTTCGCGGCGCCTCCCGTCCTGATGATCGCGCAGAAGTGGAGCTTCGGAATGGGCTTCATGTTCTTCAACTTCGGCTGGAAAGCTGCAATCGGTATCCTGATCGCGAACACGGCCTACTTTTACTATTTCAAGAAGGAATTCGCAGGTCTCAAGAAGACGGTGAGCCAAGACATGCACATCCCCTTACGCTGGATTGATCGTGAAGATTCGATCCCCGCTTGGGTGACGATCGTCCACCTCTTGTTCCTCGCCTTTACGGTGATCTTTGCCCACGACCCGGTGTTCTTCGTCATCGGCTTCCTTTTCTTCCTCGGATTCACGCAGGCAACAGGACATCACCAGAACGAAGTGAACATGAAGGGGCCGATTTTGGTAGGCTTCTTCCTCGCCGGACTGGTGATTCATGGTGGGGTGCAGGGCTGGTGGATCTCGGTGCTGCTGACCTCGATCGAGAACCAATGGGTTCTCATGATCGGCTCGACGGTGCTGACTGCCTTCAATGACAACGCGGCGATTACCTATCTTGCCTCGCAAGCTCCGGGTCTGAGCATCGGCGCGAAATATGCCGTGGTAGCAGGTGCCGTGACCGGCGGTGGCCTCACCGTGATCGCGAATGCGCCGAACCCCGCCGGACAGTCTGTGCTTAGCCGTTATTTCAAGGGTGGCGTCGCGCCAATGGGTCTCCTGAAGGCGGCACTGGTTCCGACGGTCATCATGGGCGCTTGCTTCATGCTTTTCCCGACCTCGGGGATGACGAACGACCCTAAGCCCGCGTCTGAAAAACACGTGATCGAGCACCACACCGGGACGGGAGTCTTCGAGGGAAGCGGTCGGTTCGAGGGTGACGGAAAGATCGAAGGAACGGGGACTTTCATTGGCGAAGGAACCTTCAAAGAAATCCCCGACGCTGAATAATCATGTTCACAGGACTTGTCGAAGCCACGGGACGGATCGCGCTGCTGGAAGAGCGGGGCGAGCAGGCACGACTGGAGCTTGAGATCCCCTTCTCAAGCGAGCTTTCGCTAGGCGAATCAGTGGCAGTGAATGGCTGCTGCCTGACGGTGGCTGAACTCGGAGACAGGGTTGCTTTTGACATCCTCGCGCAGACTCTAAAAGTGACCTCGCTGGGAGAACTCGGCGAAGGCAAGCTGGTGAATCTTGAGCGCGCGCTCGCGATTGGCGATCGGCTGGGCGGGCACTTTGTGCAGGGGCATGTCGATGACACCGGAGCGATTCTCGATCTTTCTCCGATGGGACAGGATTATCGACTGGAAGTCAGCCTTCCGCAGGAGATTCACGGGATCTGCCTTGATAAGGGATCACTCACGATTGATGGGATTTCACTGACGATCGCGGAGCTCGAAAAAAAGTCGGCGGTCTTTTGGATCACCCCTCACACGTTCAGTGCTACTCATTTAAGCGAAGCTCGGATCGGGCAGACCGTGAATTTGGAAGCGGATCTGCTTGCAAAATATGTCAAAAAACTCACCCTTGGGTAAACCGATGAAATCAATCATACGAACTCTCATGACACTCATTTTCGCCGTGCAAATGGCGGAGGCACAGCGGCCCGTCTCCGAGGTGCCTGCCTGAGTGATGTGACCAGGCGAAGCGGGCACCGTGCGTGGCCGTTCAGGTGGAGGAGACGTCTTTGAAGACCTCACTTTTCTCGATGAGAGCAGCAGTCCGATGCTGCGGAATCTTGGTGGCTTTTTAAAGAAGCCGGAAGAGGGAAAAGGGTTTTCATTTTACTCTCGCTGGATTCCGGAAAAGCCGGACCATGGGAAAATCTACATGAACTTGGGCTATCAAGTGACCGATAGCCTGAGGATGGGACTCGACTGGCGTCCGCTGACCGGTGATGTAAGTCCTCTGATCAACTGGCGCATTTTCTCCGAAGATGATTCATGGCGACCCGCGCTCATCGCGGGGATGAGCAATGACGACTTCGGCAACATCAATAGCGACAGCTACTACGCGACACTTTCCAAGCATGCCTTCGTGGTGGAAAAGGTGAACGTCTCTTTTTATGGAGGGGCTACTTTCGTCAAAGAGCTCGATGAAATCCGCCCTGTAGGAGGAATTCACTGGAGCCGCGGCGCTTGGTCCGGCCTGCTGATGTATAGCGGGGTAGATGAACATGCCTCTATCTCACGGCGGTTGGGAAATCATACCGTCACCTTTCTCATGTTCGACCTAAAACTGCCTGGGGTTGCTTATGGCTTTTCCTTTTAGCAGAGCTGGACAGGAGATGATTCGGAGAGATGATGCGCGCCGGTGGCGAGGTGTGTTCTTAAATCATGGATTACCGGAGCGCTTTTGTTGCTCGCGACCATTCTTACGTGGAACAATCGCTTTGAGGTATCCGATCACCCGTTGAATGCAACGATGATCGATCAAGACTACCTCAAAACCTTACCCCCAGAAAATCGAAGCCATTGCTCGCTCACAGAGACGGACCAAGGGCTGGTCGTTCACATCGAGCGCATGCATAAGGAAGGAATTCCTGCGCTTCCAGTCACCCTGCGGGACCTAGAAGTTGTGCGATTCATCTCCATCAGCTGCGACTATCGCTGGCAAAACGTCGTGCCAGGAGAAAAAAGTTGGATGACGGCTCAGGGGGTTCTTTCTGATAAGATGGAAGATGGGAGCTCTCGTCAGCCCTCAGACTTTGGGCTTTTCGACGGATCCGGAACTCAAGCTTGGACGAATCTCGCGGTTGTGAGAGAGCTCAACGGGCCAGTCACACAGACCCATTTTTATTTTTCAGCCAGGGGGAAAAGCGGATCTCTTGACCTTAGAAATCTCCGCTTTGCAAAAGTGGCACAGCGCTCTTGGATTCCATTTACCACAATCCTGATCTCGTTAGGATGGCTCATTCTTATCATTCGGCTTCTCAGGAAATGCCAGATCCACTCTCCGATCAGAGTGGCCAGCGCCTGCCTTTTGATCGCTCCCGCGCTCTGGCTGGGTGTTTTCCCAACGACGAATACCCTTCTGATTCCCCTCACTGGATCATTTTCGTTAGATCTCCCTCACATCTCGAAAGACCCGGCACCCGAGCAGAAAGAGCTCATCTCTCAAGCACCCCCATTGACGATAGTGCCATCTCGTCCCGAAAACACGATCCCCGCTAAAACTCTCCCGGAACAAAAAATGCCCGATGAGAGAACCACAAGTTCCAGCCCTTCGATAAAAGAAAACACCTCTCTTCGATCGAAAAATAAAGGAATAGCGGCCTCACTTTTGAGAAAATTGATGGTGGGCTTGGCTTGGTTCCACTTTCCTATCTTTTTCATCCTCACGTGGATGTGGTTCCTGATCACGCGAGAAACCAGAAGCTGGCCTTTCATTGTTGCTCTAGCCGCCCTTACGGAAATCTTTTCGATCTTCACATTCTATGGGTTTGATCGGAAGGATGTCATCGATCTCCTCCTCAATCTTTCTGGGGTGGCTTTGGGATTCTGGACGTGGCAGAACCGTGCTCGACTTTTTCAAATCGTCCGGAAGGTCATCCGAACTAAAAAGGCCTGAGAATCCCGCCTCGACATTGAGAAATCGGGTCCTATCCTCGCGCGCCCGCGCTTCCTCGTGGGATTTCTGCTATGGCAAAAGGTTTCCAGAGTCTCCCCGGTTTTCGCGACTTTCGTCCCGAGGACTGCGCGGTGCGTAATTACCTCTTCGCGAACTTTCGTGAAGTCGCTCGACGCTATGGCTTCGTGGAATATGAAACTCCTCTTCTCGAACCCACCGAGCTCTATGAAAAAAAGGCCGGAGGCGAGCTGAACAGCCAACTTTTTTGCTTCACCGATAAGGGTGGGCGCGATGTCACGCTCCGTCCGGAGGTGACTGCTTCACTCGGCCGGCTCGTGGGAGCGGTGCAGCGCAACTACCCCAAGCCGCTCCGCTGGTTTGAGATTGGGCAGTGCTTCCGCTACGAGAAGCCACAGAAGGGCCGCACCCGTGAGTTTTACCAGTTCAATGTCGACCTCCTAGGCGAATCCACCGCTGGCGCAGATGCGGAGCTCATCGCACTCTCGATCGACCTGATGCGCGAGCTTGGCTTTGTGGCGGGCGACTTTGTCATTCGTCTTTCCGACCGCGCATACTGGCAGGAATTTGGAAGTGCCAAAGGACTCTCCGAAGAGCAGACCGCGGACCTTTTAGGAATCGTCGATAAGCTCGAGCGCGAGAAACCCGAGGTGACCGAGGAAAAACTTCAAGCTCTCGGCCTCTCGACAGAAGAAGTCAAAAGCGCGATCGAAAACCCCGCCTCACTCGGCGAGAATCTCGACTCCGTGCTCGCCAATCTCGAGGCACGCGGCATGGGCGACTTCATCGAAGTCGACCTCTCGATTGTCCGCG
Source organism: Akkermansiaceae bacterium (assembly GCA_039769075.1). GTDB lineage: Bacteria > Verrucomicrobiota > Verrucomicrobiia > Verrucomicrobiales > Akkermansiaceae > SW10. The sequence goes on from JBDMZE010000037.1 coordinate 6,791, forward strand.
GCCTAGCCTACTACACCGGCGTTGTTTTCGAGGTCTTCGACGCCAAAAAATCCCTCCGCGCCGTCGCAGGCGGCGGCCGCTATGACACTCTCATCTCCGCTCTCTCCGACGGTGGCACGGACCTCCCCGCAGCGGGATTTGCGATTGGCGATGTCGTCATCCGCCACCTCATCGAAGAAACTCCGCATGCTGCGGAAAAGATGGCGTCCGTCATTCAGGAAGAGTCCGGATGTGACATCTACCTCGTTCTCGCTGACGACAGCCAGCAGGCGAAGGCACTTGCGCTCTCCTCAAAACTCCGCAGCGCCGGACTCGCGACCACCTTTTCCCTCACTCCCGCGAAAGTCGGCAAGCAGTTCAAGCAAGCCGAACAAGCAGGTGCATCCATCGCGCTTGTGGTCGGTTCGGAATATCCCGAACTCTCTGCCAAGATCCTGGCCACCCGCGCTGAAGAAACCCTTTCCGATGATCCAAATCTCGTCGAAACCCTTTCCCAACTCCTGAAGAAATGAGAACGCACCACTGTAACGAAATCCGCTCTGAGCATATCGGCGAAACTGTCACCCTCATCGGATGGGTGAATTCCACGCGCGATCACGGCGGCGTCATTTTCATCGACCTTCGCGACCGTGAGGGCCTGACTCAAGTTGTCTTCCGTCCTGATGACTCAGCCGAAGCGGCCAAACTCTCCCACACCCTTCGTGAAGAAGACGTGGTGCAGGTGGTTGGAAATGTCGCCGCTCGTCTCAAGAACGACGAGACTGACTCCACCAATGCCGACCTTGCGACCGGCGAGATCGAAATCGTCGCCACCACGCTGACGATCGTCAACAAAGCAGAGGTCCTCCCCTTCCAGCTTGATAAGGAACTTTCTAATGAGGACCTGCGCCTCAAGCACCGCTACCTCGACCTCCGTCGTCCTCGTCTCACGAATAACCTGCGCCAGCGCCACGTCATCACCAAAGCCGCTCGCGATTTCCTCTCCGATGAAGGCTTCATCGAGATCGAAACCCCTATTCTTTCCAAAGCGACCCCAGAAGGCGCGCGCGACTTCCTTGTTCCTTCTCGGATCAACCCCGGCAAGTTCTACGCCCTCCCCCAAGCACCTCAGCAATATAAGCAGATGCTCATGGTCGCCGGAATCGAGCGCTATTTCCAAATCGCAAAGTGCTTCCGCGATGAAGACCTCCGCGCGGACCGCCAGCCGGAGTTCACCCAGATCGATATCGAAGCCTCCTTCGTCAATCAGGATGACATCATTGGAATCGTTGAAAAACTACTCGCCTCGATGTTCTCAAAATCACGCGGCGTGGATGTCCCCACCCCCTTCGAGCGCCTCACTTGGAAGGACGCAATGAACCGCTTTGGCTCCGACAAACCCGAACGCCGCATCGGCATGGAACTTGTTGATCTCACTGATGATCTCAAGGACTGCGAATTCCGCGTCTTTTCCGGCACAGTAAAAAGTGGCGGCGTGGTCAAGGCGATCAATGCCAAAGGCTTTGCCGATATCTCCACCGGTCAAATCGATAAGCTCACTAAGCTTGCTCAAGAAGCAGGAGCCAAGGGACTCGCTTACATTCAGGTTCGTGGAGACGAAGTCTCCGAATGGCGCTCGCCTTTTGCGAAGCGTCTTACCGAAGCCGAAGTGGAAGCGCTTCGCACGAAGCTCAACATCGAAGCGGGCGACCTCATCCTCTTCGCAGCCGACAAATGGGAGCCTGCTTGCGAAGTCCTCGGCCGCATCCGCATGGAAGTCTGCTCGTTACAAAATCTCCTCGAAGGAAACGACGACCTCGACTTTCTCTGGGTCACCGAATTCCCGCTTCTCGCCTATGACGAAGAGGAAGATCGCTACGTAGCGGTCCACCACCCCTTCACTCGTCCCCTTAAGGAAGACGAGGAAAAACTCCGCAACGGCGAGCTCGATGGACTTCGCGCCCAAGCTTACGATGTCGTGCTCAACGGCTACGAGCTTGGTGGCGGATCGATCCGGATTCACGAGTCCGACCTTCAGAGCTCGATGTTTAAAGCCCTCGGCATTTCCGACGAAGAAGCCGCGACGGAGTTCGAGCACATTCTCGATGCCTTCAAATACGGTGCCCCTCCCCATGGTGGTCTCGCCCTCGGTCTCGACCGCGTGGTAATGCTCGCTTGCCGTGAAGATTCCATCCGCGAAGTTATCGCCTTCCCTAAAAACAACAAGGGAATGGAGATCATGACTTCCTCCCCAGGAAGCGCTACGCCGAACGCTCTGCGCGATCTCCGGATTAAATCGACCTACGTTGAGAAACAAAAATCCGAGTGAGCGGCATTATAGTCATTATGAAGCGCTCTCTCCACGCCGGCCTCGCCATTTTCACCACCCTTCCCGCCTTCGGGGAGATCGAGAATGAAATCCCGCTTGGAGTGGAAGCGATGACCGGAATCCGCACCGGCTATGTCTATCGCGGCTTCGAGCTCGCACGGACTTCGCTGGATTTTCAGATCGAAGCCGAGATTGCTCTTTCAAATACCGACACTTTCAACTTCGGAAGTTGGTATTTGTCCGAGGGTGATGGCAACTTTTCCGAGACTGGCGCTTTCATCGATTTTAGACACGAGCTTGATGAGCGCACGATCATCGGAGCCTCACTGACGTATCGTCATTTCTCAGGATCGCTGCTCGATAGCGGCGTGGATCTAGGCGTCTTCACGACCTACCAGATCAATAACGACTGGGACTGGAAAGCGGGTGCTTATTACGACCTCGGCAATGATGCTTTCTATACCGCGCTCGATGTGCGCTGGAGCAAGCCAATCTCAGACTCGGCTTTTATCGCCGTGGAAAATGGCCTGAGCTACGTGGACGGTTATCTTAATCGTGATGGGTTGAACGACTACTACGGTCGCTTTTCGCTGACCTATGCCGTCTCAGACTCGGTCGCTTTCACGCCCTTCGTCGGCTGGAATATTCAACTCGATAGCAACGATTCAGACTCGCTGCACGGCGGTCTCCTCTTCGAGGTTATTTTCTAGGCCTCTTCGGCTTTTCCTTATCAGGAGCGGGGCGCTGATGCGGCCCTCCTTTTTTAAGTTCCTCTTTATCGAGCTGCCCATCGCCATTTGAATCAAAGCTCTCAAAGCGGCGAAGTAGTTCCTTCTCAGGCTCATCGCTGTGATGCGGGAACTTTTTAAATTCGGCCAGCGAAAGAGTGCCATCCTCATCAAGATCGAAGGCCTTGATTAAGTCTCTCCCTCCCTTGGGACGGGGCTCGGGGCGATCCTTCGGATTGATGACGCCATCACCATTCCGGTCGATATGATCGAAGAAATTTTTACGACGCTTTTCATTCATGTCCGCAAAGCGGGGATGCGTGGAGAACTCTTCTAGAGTGATCTCGCCATCCTTATTAAGATCCGCTTTATCAAAAATCTCCCGCATCTGCTGATGCGACCGCCCTTGCTCGCCCCCGGGTGGCTTGACTTCTTTCTTCAGAATGACGCCATCGTTATTCTTATCGAGCCGTTTAAAAAGCTGATCACGAACCTCTGCCTCCAGGTCCTTCACACGGCGACCGGCATCAAATTCCTCACGGGTCACTTTTCCATCCTCATTCGCATCGTAGTGCTTAAAAAAGAGCTCGGCATGATTCTTACCACCCTTTGATCCTTTAGGGCCTTTGGAAGGTTTTCCATCACGCCCTTTTTCCTGAGCAAGTGTGGTCCCTAGCGAGAAGAGGAGGAGAGATATCAAGGCGAAGACTAATTTCATGGCTGACTTGTTGGGCGATGAAAGCACGAATCGGGCTGAAGGTTGCACAAAAAGACGCATTTTCCGTAGACTCTGCTTCATATAGCACCCTATCTTTCCGCGCAGATGGATATTCTACCTCTCCTCTACGCCGAGCGCACCACTCTTTCCTTCGAATTCTTTCCACCGAAAGATGATGCGGGCTCAGAGGATCTCGTGGGGACTGTCCATGAACTCACAAAACTAAACCCCGCCTTCGTGAGCGTCACCTATGGCGCGGGCGGAACAACCCGGGAGCGGACTCGAAATGTGGTGCAACGCATCATTAAAGAGACCTGCGTTCCTACGATCCCCCATCTGACTTGCATTGGGCACAGCGAAGAGGAAATGACCTCAATTCTCGATGGTTATGCCGAGGATGGGGTCCAGACGATCCTCGCACTTCGGGGAGACCCCCCACGGAACAATCCGGATTACGACCGTAGCGGAGACGACTTCAAGTATGCTTCCGATCTTGTCAAATTCATCAAGAAGCACCCTCATGATTTTACCATCGGAGTAGCCGGTTTTCCGGAAGGTCATCCAGGGACGCAGAATCGCCTCCAAGAGATGGACCACTTTAAGGCAAAGGCCGACGAAGGTGCTGACTACATTTGCACTCAGCTCTTTTTCGATAATCACGATTTCGTTGACTACCGGGAGCGCTGTGAATTAGCCGGGATCAACATCCCTATCGTAGCCGGGGTCATGCCTATCACCACCATTTCCGGGATGAAGCGCATGGCGGATCTCGCCGAGGGTAGCCGCTTCCCCGCCGCCCTTCTGCGAGTCTTGATAAAAGCAGGTGATGATCCCAAGGCGATCCGTCAAGCTGGGATCGATTACGCCACCGAACAATGTCAGGGCCTGATCGATCAAAAGGCGTCAGGAATCCACCTCTACACGCTGAATAAAAGCCGCGGAACGACCGAGATCGCGAAGCAGCTTCGGTTCTAGTCTTTGTAATTGCCGTGAAAATGGCGAATTGATCCAGCCGGAGCTTTTTGGGAAGAATCCGTGCCCCTCCTCTGATGAATCGGGACCTTGACCAGAGTGGCAACACAGCCGCCTTGAAAAGACCCTAATCTCTCTCCGAGTCTTCTACGGCACGCCGCCCGGCCAAGCTCTCGAGTCTAAGCTGCTCGGCTTGTTCCTGGGAAATCTTGGAAAAAGTGGTATCGAATTCAAATGGCAACCAGCGCCAGCCCTTTTGATCGACCGAGTAATTCTTCTGCAGCGACGGGTAATCTGAGAACGCATTCTCAGCGACGCCTACCGTCAGGGACCCGCTCACCCGGTGGACGCTCATAGCAATCCGGAGACGCTTTTCTTCGAGTTGCTTTGCGCTCAACTGACCATCCCGTGATCTGCGTGGACCTGCCTTTTCTTCGAGGAGATCGACATTTAGGTCGTTCACCTTCCCACCATCGGCGGCACGCTTAAGACTTATCCGCTCTTCTTCGAGCGCGGCAGCACCAGAAACATCAGTAATATCGTCTCCTTTCCCAAAGCCCTCGGTCAGCGTGATTCCCAGAGAATCAGCCGCTTCTTTTTGCGTCGGCAAGCGGGTTTCGAGATTCCCCTCAAGACGCATGAGATCTCCCGCATCAAGAATAAGATCACTGATCTTTAATCCACCATCAGCCGTGGAAAAGGAAAAGCTCCCCGATTCGAAATCAACCCGTCGATAGGTGTTATTAATATCAAGCACTGAGAGCATGCTGAGGATACTCCATTTCTCACGAATGGTCACGGTATCTCCATCCTCAATCTTTGCGGTGCCCTTGGTAGTAATGATACGATTTGTCGATCCATTCACCTTCAGACCCCCAGAAATGGTTCCTGAGAGAAAGTCCTGGATTCGAACCCCAGTGAGTCTAATGAGTTGCTCGACCGGCAGGGACTCGAACTTCCCGGTGAGATCGAACTCGGGCATCGCAAGACTCCCCGCGATTTTCCCGGAGAAATTAAGTGTCCCCTCGCCCATTTCTAACTCAAGAGATTCGATATTAAGTCCCTCTGGGCCACACACAAGTTCAGCGGAACGCAGCTCAAGATCTTTGAGCCAGTTTTGAGTGAATAAACCACCGGAGAGGGAGATCATCCAATCTCCTTCAACTAGGTTCGCTGAGAAAGCAGTATCGGTGATCGATCCATAGGTCAGCTTCGAGTAACCCCAATCAAGATCAAGGAGATCAATACTGATCGACTTCAGCTGGGTTCCCGAAAAGCTCTCGATGATGCGAGCAAAAGCCTGTTCCATCTCGCCCTCTTCTCCCCCGGCTTTCAACTGAAATGATGCCTGGCGGATGCGAACTTCCTCGGGTGCCCATTCTTCAGTCACTCCCGCGAAAAAATTAAAAGGCCCAGACAGAGAATCCATCTCCGCTTGCATGTAGAAACTATCATCCCCGCCTGTGAGCTTCACGTCACGAAAAACCCCCTGACCTCGCGCGCGGGATAATCCACTGGCCTCGATCTCTCCAGCACCGAGGGCCCGGGAGATCCCTTCGCCAATCTTCTCGCCGTAGTTCTCACTGGCGAAGTGGCGATTCAACAGAAGATAGCCGATCCCGATCGCAACCGCTGCAACCACCAAGAGCTTCATCAGAAGGTTCCAAAACTGCGTAAAAAGAGAGTAGTTCCCCACGATGCCCGCATAGCGGAGTTGGAAGAAAATTCCTTGATTCCCAATCCACGAGGCTACCCTGTTCTGATATTCGAGTAGACGTTCCTCATCAACTGATCCTTGCACGCAGCAACCTTAGCGAAAAGAATGCGCCTTTACTACAGCAAATAATCGCAGAAATTGCAGACGGGCTCTGAATTTCACTCGCGCAAGCGCAGTCGGTCCGTTATTGCCTCCCCCGTGGAAGACGTCGATTACAAGGTCAGCCTCGAATTCTTCGAGGGACCCCTGGATCTGCTCCTCTACCTTATCCGTAGGGACGAGGTGGACATCTACGATATTTCGCTCGAGCGCATCACCACGCAGTATCTGGAATATGTCGAGAGCTTCAAGATGCTCAACATCGACCTCGCCTCCGAGTTCATCTCTATGGCGGCGAACCTGATGTATATTAAGAGCCGCACACTTCTGCCGAAAAGTGTCCAACCACCAGATGAAGAAGCGGATGAGGACGACCCCCGCTGGGAGCTCATCCGCCAGCTCATCGAGTATAAGAAATTTAAGGACGCTGCGGGATTCCTCGCTCAGCGTGAAGTCGCTCAGGAACAGGTTTACGCCCATGCTCCCGAGAAAAAGGCCCGCCCTGACGATGACGAGCCCGTCCCCCTTGCCGAGGTCTCCATTTTCGATCTCATCCGCGCTTTCCAAAATGTTATCAAGCGCTTCGAGGAGACGCGTGACTTTGGCGACATCGTCGATGATCGTCATACCGTGAGCGATAAGATCGATCACCTACTCAATCTCATCAAGCCGGGCGGCTCGCTCAGCCTCCAGTCGCTCTTCCGCGAGGCGACATCGAAGATCGAGGTCATTGTTACTTTCCTTGCCCTTCTCGAGCTCATGAAAATGAACCAATTCAAGGCGCGCCAAGATGTCCTTCTCGGCCAGATCGAGATCGAGCGAAAGCAGATCGACTAACTCTCGGCCATGGCCATCTCAAGACGCATCGCCCTTTTCGGAGGCACCTTTGACCCCATTCATACCGGGCATCTTGAAATCGCGCAAAAGGCTCAGCAGGCACTTGATCTTAATGAGGTCATCTTTCTCCCCTGCCAGAAGTCTCCTCACAAAACCACCGGCCCGGTCGCCAGCGATCAAGAGCGCTACGAAATGCTCCAGCTCGCCACCGCCGAATTCTCTTGGGCCAGTGTGAGCGACTTCGAGCTCCGGCGCCCGCTCCCAAATTACACTTGGGCCACCGTTGAAGCGCTCAAAAATGACCTCTTAGAAGAGAGCCATCTTTTCCTCCTCATCGGCCTCGACCAATGGGAAGCCCTTCCTCGCTGGAGTCATCCGGAAAAACTCGCCGCCGCAGCCGAGTTCATCGTGGTCGGACGAGATGGTGAGCCCAAACCTCGGGAAGGCTACCACGCTCACTTTTTACCCGGTGATCACCCCGCCTCAGCCTCAGAAATCCGCTCTCGCTTGAGCGAGGGTAAGTCCGCTGACTGGCTCCCTACCGAGGTTGCCGCATTCATCACGAAAAAAGATCTCTACTGAACGGATCGCTGACTTGCGCCCTCGTCTTTTGTTTCCTAGACTCACCTCTGATGAAACATCTTCTCGTCGCTCTCTTTCTCCCCCTTCTCTCGCTTCATGCTCAGGATGAGCCTGGAAAACCCTCCCCAGAAGCGGGAAAGAAAGAAGTCCCACAATTCAAGATCGATCTCGATAACCTCCCTCTTGAAAAGAAAAAAGCCTATTGGAGCGCACTCATCCGCGCAGAACAGGTCTTCAATCAAAAGCGCATTTTTGAGTGCCTCGAAAGCATCAACGAAGCTCATCAAATCTACGCAAAAAACCCTTCGTCGCTGAACCTTCAAGGAGCTTGCTACGTCGAGTTTCGCGCCTTTGATAAGGCTCGCAAGGTCTTCGCAGAAGCGCAAAAGCAAGATTCAGACAATCCCAACGTCCTCTTTAATCAAGCCGAGATCGAATTTGTCACCGAAAACTGGCAAACCGCTCACGACCAACTGGTATACATTCTCCCAAAATATAAAGATAGGAATGAATCAATGCGTGATCTCATCCGCTTCAAGATTCTCCTCTGCAAGCTCAAGCTCGATGATAAGGAAGGCGCAGTCGCGATCCTTAAGGACACCACCTTCCTCGATGACACCCCTCTCTTTTACTATGGAAAAGGTGCCATCGCTTACTTTGAAGAGCGCACCGTGGATGCGGAAGTCTGGCTCGCACGTGCCGGTCGTATCTTCACCCAGCCCGCCATGATCTCACCTTGGCAGGACACCCTGATCGAGTTCGGCTACATTAAGAGCTTCTATGGTGGCGATCTTGAGGTTCAAGAATCAGCCAACGGCGAGTAATTTCGTCACTTCCCAACCTGCTCCAAGGTGATCCCATAGAGTTTGGCGATCTCTGGAGCATCAGACTCCTTATAAACCTCGCGGTAGTAAATCTCCTTGATCCCGTAGGCGCAGAGCGTCTGCATGCACGCGGTGCATGGCATCGTCGTCGTCGCCACGATCTTGGCCTCGCCCCTTTTAAAAAGGCTGCAAAGGTTCACTTCGGCATGGAGCATAAATTTCTGCCGCCCGTCCCGATCATCCCAAAAACCATCCGGCGCATCGAAGCCGGGCGCGAGGCCATTGTAAGACGTCGCGATCACCCGGTTGTCCCAGTCCAGCGCAGCCGCGCCCACTTTCCGAAAAGGGTCCTCCGAGCGCAGGCTCGCAACCTCCGCGAGAGCCATGGAATATTCTGGAATAGACAAGCGACCATCGTTCATTCGTTAAGCGTGTAGAAATCACCTCTTCATGTCCAGCCACTCACCCCTGAAAAAATTCTCCCGCCGCGCCACCCTCGGGATGCTCGCCGCCGGAATCCCCTCCACCGCCTGGGCCTTTCTCGGCGAGCCCGACTCCCTTTCCATCACCCGGAAGGACTTTACCCTGCACAACTGGCCCACCGCGCTTGATGGCTTCCGCATCGCCCACCTCACCGATCTCCACTACCGGCCGGGCGATGATGAAGAACTCATTGAAAAAGTGATCGCCGCCGTGAAGAAAGAAGCGCCCGATCTCATCCTCATCACTGGCGACTACATTATCCACGAATATTCCACCTTTCCCGAACTCTGCGCCAAACTCAAGGAACTCTCCGCCCCGCACGGTATCATCGCCAGCCCCGGAAATCACGACCGCTGGTATTGCTCACCGAGATACCTGTCGATGCATCTCGAAAAGATCGGCGTCAGCTACCTCCAGAACGATGGCACCACCCTCCACATCAAAGGCGAGCGCATCTTCATCCCCGCACTCGACTCCATCTGGGGCGGCCACATCGATCCCGCCCGCGCTTGGAAGGGGCATCGAAAAGACGACCCCGTCATCGCCCTCGTCCATGAGCCAGATGTTTTCGATCAACTCCACGAGGTAAAGCCGATCTCCCTCCAGCTCTCAGGCCACACCCACGGCGGGCAGTGCCGCGTACCCCTCATCGGCTACGCCCCCGCTAAAGTCCGCTACGGGCAGAACTACATCTACGGCGACTTTGAAAAAAATGATGCTCAACTTTGGGTCGGCCGCGGCATCGGCACCGTCGGCCTTCGCGTCCGTTTCTCCTGCGCGCCCGAGGTCTCGATTCTCACCATGCGCGCACCCTCAGAATCAAGCCCGTGATTCACCTGCAACGGGCCAGCATCGCTCGTTTCAAGCCGTGACCTCTTTCCAACACCCAACCTTCGCTCTAGGTCCGGAAATTATTGGGATTAGGCCTTCCCTGAAGATTGATTTTTGATAAATCTTACAGATTACATGAAATATTGATCGCTGATTATCACGGGGGGCTTTTGAGCGCAAGCTGCAGCACGAACCACCGTGCTCCAAATAACAAGGCCGCCGAAGCGCTGGCAAAAACGGACTACCGGGACCAAGAAGGAGAAAAGTATGACTTCGATCTCCACCTCATCAGCTTGATGTCCCTTTTCACTCGGGAGACTTCCCATTTGAAATGTTCCCGATGGGATTTTCACCAAATTCATCCCCAAGGAATTACGGACCAATTCGGCTCTCGCAGAAAAACTGATGAGGAACCACGCTGCCAGAGAGAAGACATTCATTGAAGCTCGCAGAAGCATATGAAGGGTCAAATGGATTGAATTACATTCATGGGGACTCGCGAGCGTAGGTAAAGTTTCTCAATAGGCCCAAAGCACTGGTAGCAATTTCTCGACAAAGAACCCATTCTTTAGCTGTATTAATAGCACTATGAACCGTCGCAAGTCTATCGCTACCCTCACCACCGGCACTGCCGCTCTTTTCTCATCCCTCGGATCCCAGATTCAGGCAGCCGAAGAAGCAGCCGGGCCGAATGCCAAATTCAAGCACTCGGTCTGCCACTGGTGCTTTGGAAAAATCCCCCTCGATGAATTCGCCGCCGGAGTGAAAAAGATCGGCATCGAATCTGTCGAAATCCTCTTCCCCGAACAGTGGGCAGTTGTCGCCAAGCACGGACTCACCTGCGCGATGGGTCGCCTGAAAACTCCAGGTGGAGTCGGTAACATCCCGAACTCTTTTAACCGGAAGGAAAATCACGATGCTCTCTACAAAGCTTACGAAGAAGGCATCCCGATGGCAGCAAAAGCGGGCAACGTCCCACAGATCATCGCCTTTTCCGGAAACCGGGGAGGCATGGACGATGAAGAAGGTCTCAAGAACTGCGCCGAAGGTCTCAAGCGCATCATGCCCATCGCCGAGAAGCATAACATCACGATCTCGATGGAACTGCTGAACTCAAAGGTAAACCACGCCGACTACATGTGCGATCGCACCCAGTGGGGCGTCGACCTCGTCAATGCCGTCGGCTCTGATCGCTTCAAGCTCCTCTATGACATCTACCACATGCAGATCATGGAGGGTGACTGTATCGCTACTTTCACCAAGAATATTGATGCCATTTCCCACTTCCACACCGCTGGCGTTCCGGGACGAAATGAAATTGGCGACAACCAAGAGCTGAACTACCGCGGCATTTCCAAGGCTCTCGTTGCCGCTGGCTACACCGGATATCTCGGTCAGGAATTCGTGCCAAAAAATGACCCTATGACTTCCCTCAAGGAAGCGGTCGACATCTGCACAGTTTAGAAAAAATCCACGAAATATCTCGAACCAAGACCTTTTCTCATGTCGAGCGAAGGTCTTTTTTTTCCTACTTTGATTTAAAAAACGATCGCCTCACTGATTAACAGCGAACTTCACGAATCGATCAAAAGTATTTCATCCCCTAGCTTGAACCGTCAGTAAAAAG
>JBDMZE010000038.1:0-113570 GCA_039769075.1 Akkermansiaceae bacterium
GTTTTTCCACAAACTGACTATGAACGAAAAATACCACCGCCTCTGCGCGGAAGATCGTAAAGTGATTTACAACATGAACCAAGCCGACTTTGGGCAGGCTGAGATCGCGCAAGCAATCGGCTTTAGCCAGCCTACGATTAGCAAGGAATTAAGGCGTAATAAGGGCAAGAGAGGCTATCGGCACAAGCAGACCGGAGAACTGGCTAAGGCAAGGCAGAAGAAAAAGGGGCGCGCCAAGGTCATTACAGGAGTGGTGAAGGAGCAGGTGGATGCCCGGATACTTTTGAAACACAGCCCCGATCCGATCCACGCGACCATCTCCCACTCGGATATTTTCTCCCTGCGATCTCCCCTTTTTCAAGGAGCCCCCGGCAGTCATCTCACCCTCAAGGAGACCCTCGCTACCAATCCGCCAAGTAAATCTCCACCTTCCTCACCACTTGCCACATCGCGCCGGATCGTTAGTCTCTCATCCATATGACCCGCTTTCCCCTCGCGCTCACCTTCCTATGCTTTGCTCTCACTGCTTGCGAGGCGCTCAAAGGACCGCAGGCCGTAGGGGTATCGAAGATCGATACGCCCGCTGCCTTTTCCGCAGCTCGCTCGGGTCAGAATGCCAAGATCAGCACTGGCTGGCTCCGTGAGTTCGGCGACTCGCGCATGACCTCGCTCGTGAATGAAGCTCTGGAGCATAACCTCGACCTTAAGGCCGCAGGATACCGGCTTAAGGCCGCAAAAGAGGGCACCATCATCGGCGGCGCTGCTCGTAAGCCCACCGTCGGTGCCTCCACGGGATACCGACGCAGCGGTGGTGAAAATGTTTCCTCCTCTGAGAGCTACTCCCTCTCGCTCAATGCCAGCTGGGAGCCTGACCTCTGGGGCCGACTTCGTAATATCGATCTCGCGACCCGAGCAGACTATGCCGCAACCGTCGCAGACTACCGCAGCGCCCGCCTCTCGCTCGCCGCCAACACCGCCCGCTCTTGGTGTAATCTCGTGACTGCTGAGCGCCAGCTCGCTCTCGCCGAACGCACCGTCGTCTCTTATCAAAAGGCTCTTCCTGTGGTAGAGCGACGCTACCGCGCCCAGACCCTCCGCGCGGTCGATGTCCAGTTTGCCCTCAATAATATTGCCAGCGCAGAGCGGACTCTCCGTGCTCGCAAGCTCAGCCGCGATGACGCCGCTCGCTCGCTCGAAGTTCTCCTCGGCCGCTATCCCTCCGCCACCATTGCGTCATCAGCTACACTACCTACTCTTTCTAAAACCGTCCCCGCTGGGCTTCCCTCGGAACTTCTCAATCGCCGTGCCGATCTCAAGGCCGCGCGCGCCGACCTCTTCGCCTCCGCGCAGCGCGCCGAGTCTGCACGCAAGGACCTCCTCCCCTCGCTCAACCTCAGCGGAGGACTTTCAAATGGCGAGAGCGATATCCGCCGCGCCTTTGATCCCAACTTCCTCGTCTACTCTGTCGCAGCTTCTCTCGCCCAGACCTTCTACCGCGGCGGAGCACCCTCAGCCCAAGCCCGCGCCGCCCTTGAGCGGAACCGTGCGCAGATCAACAGCTACGCCAGCACCGCCCTCTTCGCCTTCCGCGAAGTGGAGTCCGCGATCGGAGCCGACCACTCACTCCGAGAGCAAGAAACATTCCTCGAAACAGAAGTTGAGCAATCCAACCGCTCCGAAAAGCGCGCGCTCAATGACATCACCCTCGGCATCGAGGGTGCCTCCTTCCTCGAATACCTCGAAGCCCAGCGCCGCGCCGAAAATGCCCGCGCCGCACTCATCCGCCTGCGCAATCTCAGGCTGCAAAACCGGATCGATCTCCACCTTGCTCTCGGTGGTGACTTTTCCACTCGTGAAAAATAGTTCCACTTTTCGGGAATAATTAACTCCTAGGCAGATCCGGCCCTCATGTGCTTTAGTACACTTAGTGCAGAGAAAATTCTTTCCCGGCACTCAATCATTAGAATTATGAAAACCACTACCACCATGCTGGCTGCTTTCGCAGTCATGATCGGCGGCGCCCTTGCGGCTCCTGCTGTGATCGGTGCGACCACGACTATTGAAGTCGTCGCAGCCGATGAACAAACCGTGACACTTGACGTGTCAGGCCTTAAATGAGCGGGCGGTTGCCCAAAAAAAGTGCAGGCTGCACTTAAAAGCGTCAAAGGAGTCTCAAAGGTAAGCGTCGGAGCAAAAACCGGCACAAATGCTGAAACCGTCGTCACCGCCGATAAATCGGTAAAGGTGAAGGACCTCATCGCCGCCCTTAAGAAAAAGGGATTCGGTGCGACCGAGGTTAAGGAGGAAAAAGCAGCTTCCTAAGCACTCCCTCTAAGAATCAATGAAGCCCCAGGCCCGTCGTAAGACAGCCTGGGGTTTTTCGTGTTCTGCCTGCGAGACAAATCCTGATCTCACAGACGCTATCTCACTTGTATGAATCCACACCTACGATTCCAAATCAGTTCAGCAGCCCTCGCCGCTGGAGTCCTTTTATCCTTCGCCTCCTGCAGCTCGCGCACAAGCAAGATTGAACCGCTCGCCCAACTTCATCGCCTTCGTGAGAGTGGCAATGCCCGACGCCAATCAGATTAATTTTTATAGCCGCTGATCGACTCGACCTCGAGCGAGAAGTCGCCCGGATTTTTATCCGCCAAGATGATGCCGACCTGCTGAATCTTCGCGGGGTCGAACAACGTCTTGAGGTCCATTCCGCGCCAGCCTGCTTTCAAAGCAGAAAAAGGAACACGCACCGTGGTCCACTCGCCTTTCTCCGTCGCAAATCCTGATTGGAAGGAGATCGGCGAGCGGCGGAAGCGCTCGTCGGTCGCAAAGCGGAGATTGTAAGTTCGACCATCGCCTTTGACCTTCAATTCGAGTCCGGCGAATTCTTTCAGGTCCCACTGGCCCACGTTGATGCGCAGGGAAGAAAAACCGCCGTTGTTTTCAAGGGAGAGTTTACCGCTGAAGAGAAGGTTTCCATTTTCAGCACGCTTCATTTTCCCCTGCGAAAGACCGCCCATCACCCCGTCATCGACGATCGCCATCTTGATCTCCTTTTCCTTCTGAAAATTGATCAATTCCTTCACTGGCTCGGCCGAGACGAGGCCGCAGGTAAGTAGAGAAACAATGAGGCCGACGCTAAGTACAGAGTTGATCACCCTTGATCATAGCCGCACTTCCGGATTCTGCAAAGAGTAAGAGGCTAATGGGGTTTGCGGGGCTTGAGCGATTAGCTTTTAGCTGTTGGCCTTTAGCTCCTTGGTTGAGGGTCTGGATCCCAGAAAAGCTCATCGCTAACCGCTAAAAGCTAATTGCTGAAAGGCCCGAATGGCTTTGGAGCCCCCTGCGCCCAGTCACCCAAAAAACCAGCACCCGATTTCACCCTTTAAAATTCCCGAATTCCCGATAAACCCGCGCATGTCCCACACCATCACCATCCTTTCTGGCGACGGCATCGGCCCAGAAGTCATGGTCGAAGCCCTCAAGGTCCTCGACGCCGTTTCGGAAAAATTCTCCTTTGAAGTCTCCCGCTCCGAGCACCTCGTCGGCGGTGCCGCACTTGATGCGACCAACAACGAGACCCCTCTTCCGCAGGAAACGATCAGCGCTTGTGAGAAGGCGGACGCCATTCTCTTCGGCTCTGTCGGCGGCCCCAAGTGGGAGAATCTTCCCCCAGATATCCAGCCTGAGCGTGGTGCCCTTCTTCCCCTGCGGAAGCACTTCGGCCTCTTCGCGAACCTCCGCCCCGGATCTTGTCTTCCTGCCCTCACCCACGCCTCCCCGGTGAAGAACGAGCTTATCCCAGACGGCTTCGACGTCCTCTGCGTGCGCGAACTCACCGGCGGCATTTACTTTGGCCAGCCTAAGTCGATCACGACCCTTCCTGATGGCGACATCGAGGCAATCGACACCATGGTTTACCGCAAGAGCGAGATCGAGCGCATCGCCCGAGTCGCCTTCACCGCTGCGATGGGTCGCGACAAGCGCCTCCTCTCCGTCGATAAGGCAAATGTCCTTCAAAACTCCGTCCTCTGGCGTGAGACCGTCATTGAAGTCTCCAAAGATTTCCCCGAAGTCGAGCTCGAGCACATGTATGTCGACAACGCCGCGATGCAGCTCGTGAAGCGCCCCGCGTCCTTCGACACCCTCGTCACCGGAAACCTCTTCGGCGACATCCTCTCGGATGAAATGGCGATGATCTCAGGCTCACTCGGTATGCTCCCCTCCGCCAGCCTCGGCAAAGTCAAGGACAGTGGCCTCTACTTCGGCATGTATGAGCCCTCCGGTGGTTCCGCTCCAGACATCGCCGGCCAAGGCATCGCCAACCCGATCGCGCAAATTCTCTCCGTCTCCATGATGCTCCGCTACTCACTCGGCGAAACTGCCGCCGCAGACGCGATCGACACAGCCGTGCAAAAAGTCATCGATTCCGGCCTCCGCACCGGCGACATTTTCACCGGCGCAGACGGCGAGACAAAAGCCAACACCGCCGAGATCGGTGCGGCTATCGTGGCAAATCTCTAGCGTAGCATGACCGTCTCGGTCATGATCTCACTCATAAAAATCCCGGCATGGAAACATCCCGGGCTTTTTCGTGGCGATGCCCAAAGTTCTCTCAACTCACTCCCTAGGAATCTCCGAAATCACCTTCTTCTCAGGCAAGGCTTCGCCCACTGCATGACCATGCTTTTTAAGAAGTTCGACAGCCTTTGCGCGGACGTAGTAACGATGCTCAATGACATCCACACTCGCGCCGCCACTGCCTCGGCTAAATTCCTCGACAGTGTATCCCCTATATTTTGCCAGACGCCTCCAAAGCTCGGCATCAAATTCCGGTTCGACACTTTCTAAAAACGAAAGCGAGGAGAGCCAGTAGTTCTGGAGACCATCGACAGCGAAGTCCTCCTGAGCTTTCTCGGACTTTTCTAGCTGCTCCAACCAAAACCCCCGAATCTCTTGATAAAGAAATGCGAAGGGATGATCATTTGCCCTCAAACTGGAACGATTCCCAAGGGCGAAAGATGTTTCGAGAGGCTTGGCGATCATTTCCGCCCGCCACAGTTCTTTTTCAGCAGGCGATGAAAAGCGATAATACGTGCGATTTTCCCAGTTCAATAATCGCAAAATCTGAGAACGATCCTCTGCCGAAAGTTGATCTTTTCTATTGAGAACTTGCTCCTTCTGACCGCGCCGCAAGAGCGACTTCCAAATGACGTTCCGAAACTGAGGCGTTTTCGATCGATCCAAAATTCTCCAGAGACGATCCGTTGTGAAAAAATCATCCACCTTCTGTTCCATGTCGAAGAGGTAGTAAGGAACCTCCTGATTCTTTGCCGCCTCGAAAACCATGATCTGGGAAGTTCTCGGGAGGGCATCCTCTCGGCAGAGATCTGCGAGAGCGCTCCAAAGAGGCAGCAAATCAGAACCCTCGGATTCGTTAATTTGAGACATGCAGAATTGCGCTAGTTGTTCCGCAGAGGCTTCTGGATGAAAAGGAGCGTCATAAAGCCCCTTCGTCTCATCATAAAGTGGCTTAAGAACAGGCTCTAGGGCGACTACTTCCTCAAGCTGCTTTACGAACTTCCCGGCATAAACATGAATGCGAGGAACAGCGCCGTATTGTTTCCAGAGGGTAAGGGCTCTTTGAAATTCCTTCCGCCTGCGCGGATCGTTCATCAGACGAGTGAACCCTTCAACATCCCATGAGGAAGGGTAATAAAAAGGAGAAGTGATAATACTCGGCACACCACGAGTCGCCATGACATCGATAGCGGCATCCGCAAGGTCACGATCTGAGAAGAGCCCGTCCAGTTCCTCGGTGCGCAAGCCGAACTCACTGATATGAAAACGAACCTTGGCTTTCTTTCCTGACTTTGGCTGGTATCCCCGAAGCAAAAAATGGTGCCCCGGATTGAGCTCCCTCACTCCATAGCTATTTCCACATCCACTGGAGAGGTGCGCCTGGGCACGCCGCCATTGCCCTGCCTCATTTTTTATCTCTAGTTTCATGTAGAGATCGCCGTCTTGAGAAGGAAACGAGATCGTTTTCTCTCCACTGTTCACGAGATAAACCAGAATCCCTTTTTCAGCATCGACCGTCTCATCAGCAATGAGCGCGAGATCTTGGGTCGCCTTCTTACGAATGTGCAAAGGAAGCTCTGCATTTGGTTTGGGAGTTGAAGCACCGCCGCGAAACATTGCCGACACGGGACGCTCTTCCTGAGCAAAAAGAGATGCCGTGAGAAAACACAAAAGCAAAAACGAGGATCTTAAATCCATAAGCTACTATGATCTTAGACTCTTCAGAGACAGAATACTTAGCAAAAAGTTCCGATATTCCAAAATCTTGCCGGCTGATCCACCCCACCTCTCCCCTTTGCATCCCGCGCTCCTTATGCCACCGTCTTCACATGTTGAAGCTCATCATTCCCGCGATCTGCCTCCTCCTTGCCGCTTGTTCCAAGCAGGCTCCGCAGCGCATCGGCGTCCCGAGCTACCAGACGATCCACCATCTCACCCTCCCGGGCACCTTTTTCCACTTCAATTCAGGCGGTAAGACCTACCTCGCCTGCTCGATCCATCAGGGCGGCAGCGCTCCGGCAACTCAGCTACTTCGTAAAGGATCAGACGGTTCCGTAGTAGTTGGTAAAACGATTCACCGGCAGAAAGACCTCGTTGTTCTGGAATACGATCAAAGCACGCTCTCGGCATCCGATGCCCTTCCTTACGTAAAAAATCCCAGCATCGCAGTCGGCGACCGCATTTTCATCCTCAATAAGAAGAAGAAAATCGCTGGTGAAGTGGTTTCAAAACCACGAGGCAACGGTCATCAATATTACTTCAAAACAGCGAAGACTTTCCCTGCCGGGGGTATGAGCGGTTCGCCGATTTTTAGCGAGCGACTTGGCACCGTGATCGGGGTTCTCCAGACCGCGAATAGCAAAACAGCAGCGACTGCGGGAGGCTTCGAGCCTCTTCTCATGCCTTAGTCGATCATTCCTGCAATTTTCCTCACAATTTTCCGTAATTTTATTCTCCAATGCTTATGCGCCTTTCCACATTCCTTCCTCTTTTATTGGCCGGAAGCCTTCATGCCAAAGATGCCCTCTTCGAAGCCTTCGAGTCCGATGGTTTCGGCGAGTGGAAGGTTGAGGGCTCGGCCTTCGGTCTTTCCCCTACTGCTTCCAGCCCCGATGGGATGAATGGCGCCGTGAAGAACTTCTCGAACAACTACTACGTCAGTTCCGCGCACCAAGGAGACGCCTCTGTAGGTTCGCTCACCTCACCGGAGTTCACCATTGATCTTCCCTATCTCGCCTTCCTCATCTCCGGAGGAAAACATCCCGATAAGACCGCGGTTCAGCTCCTCGTCGATGGCAAGGTCGCGATGACTGGCACCGGGCAGAATAGCCTCACGATGCAAGCTCTCGTCTGGAACGTGGGAGATTTGAAGGGGAAAAAGGCCCGCATCCGCATCCTTGATGACGAGCGCGGCGCTTGGGGCATCATCAATGCCGACCACTTCTTTTTCACCGATTATCCTAATCCCAAATTCCCTCCTACCACAAAGGACGGCAAGCCTCACGAGGAAGGGCTCGTTTCTACCGACATCATCCCCGGACTCACCGTTCCAAAAGGGGCTTCCGTAAAAGTTTTCAGCGATAATAAGTCCTCGGGACTCTACTCGCCCACCGCGCTCACCGTCGATGAGCAAGGCCGCGTCTACGCCGCTGAAACCCACCGCTTCCGCTTCGGCGTCGAGGACAACCGGAACCACCTCTACTGGCTCATGGATGACATCTCGGCCCAGACCACCGATGACCGGGTCGCGATGCATAAAAAATGGGATAAAAAAACACCCATCGCCAAACTCACCAAGGTCTCGGAAAAAATCCGCGTCTTTGTCGATAACGACGGTGATGGCGTCGCCGATGATTCCAAGATTTATGCCGAAGGTTTCAACGACCTCCTCGATGGCACCGCCGCCGGCATCATGGCCTTTGAAGGCACCATTTACTTCGCCTGCATCCCCAAGATCTGGGCGCTTCAGGATGAAAATGGCGACCTCGTCTCCGACGCTCGCAGCGTCATTCAGGATGGCATGGGCGTGCGCGTCTCCTTCTCCGGTCACGACCTCAATGGCTTCGCACTCGGCCCTGACGGTCGCATTTACTCCACCCTCGGTGATCGTGGCTTCAGCTTCACCACTAAGGAAGGAAAGAGCTACAAATACCCCGGCCAAGGCGCGATCTTCCGCTTCGATCCCGATGGGTCGAACTTCGAAGTCGTCCACACCGGCCTCCGCAACCCTAAGGAGATTGCCTTCGATAAATATGGCACCGCCGTTTCGGTCGATAACAACTCGGACCAAGGCGACCGCGCCCGCGTCGTCATCATGATGGATGGCGCCGACTCCGGCTGGCGCATGGGTCACCAAGTTCTCCATTCCTTCCACACCACCGCTGGGATTCCTGAGCGCCCGGTCAACCAGTGGATGCAGGAAAAAATGTGGGAACCGCAGAACGAGACGCAGCCCGCTTACATTCTCCCTCCCATTGCGAACCTCAGCTCCGGTCCCTCCGGCCTCGCATACCATCCCGGCACCGGATTCGAGCTCGGCTGTAAGGATCAGTTTCTCATCTGCGACTACCGCGGCGGTCCTGCTCCCTCCGGCATTTGGAACTTCGGTATCGAGCCAAATGGTGCAGGATTCTCCCTCAATAATCCCGCCAAATTCAGCTGGGGAACCGCCGTCACCGACGTCGAGTGGGGCTATGATGGTAAGCTCTATATCTCGGACTTCATCACCGGATGGAAGTCTCACGAAGCGGGTCGCATTTACACCATGACCCAGCCAGGCGTCGCAGAAGACCCCACCGTCAATGAAGTCACTGCTCTCTTCAAAAAAGGATTCAGCAGCTTCGATTCTCAGACTCTTGCCGACCTCCTCGGCCACACTGACATGCGGGTCCGCCTGCGTGCGCAGTATTTCCTCGCTGGGAAAACGGAAGCGCTCGCCCTCTTCACCGCTGCCGCGAATCAGAATCAAAACGAGCTCGAACGCCTTCACGGTGTCTGGGGACTCGGGATGCTCGCGCGGAAGAATAGCGACAAGAATGCCACCAGCTTTCTTACCCGTCTTCTTAATAGCAAGGACGCGAATGTCCGTGGCCAAGCGGCTCAGGCTCTCGGCGAATCCTCGCTGGAAAATTCCGGCGATCTCATCCCTCTTCTCCGGGACGAATCGACCCGCGTCCAAGCACTTGCTGCACTTGCCCTCTCCCGCAAACCGCACCCGGATGCCCCTCCCGAGCTGCTCAATATTCTCGCCGAGAACAACAACTACGACCCCTATCTCCGCCACGCCGCCACCATGGCGCTCATTTCTTGTGCCGGAGCCGATGTCATCGCCGCGCTCCACACCGATGAAAGCCCCGCCATCCGCCTCTCAGCTGTCGTGGCCCTCCGCCGCCTCAATGATGACCGCGTGGTCAACTTCCTCACCGACTCGGACGGAAAAGTCGCCGATGAAGTCATCCGCGCGATCCACGACACCTCAATGGAGAATGTCCGCCCGGCCCTCACCGCGCTGCTCGATGACTACGCCGCCGATGGCCCCGGCCGCCCGCTCACCCGCATGATGCTTCGCCGCCTCATCTACTCAGGCTACCGCATCGGGGGAGAGAAAAACATGGCTCGGCTCATCAAGATCGCGGCCAATGAGAAGCTCGATAAAAAAGAGCGTCTCGACATCCTCCGCCTCCTCTCAATCTGGGACAAGCCGCACGTCGTTGATCAATCACTCGGCAAGCACAACCCGCTTCCCGCACGTGACACCGCTGCCACCAAAGCCGCGCTCGCTGCCAATATGGCTCCCCTTTTAAGCGCTGATAGCGAGATCCTCGGCAAGGCCCTTGCCCTCACCTCACAATACGGCCTCAGTCTCGACTCACTCGATTCCGGCAGCCTCACCCGCCTCGCCCGCGATGAATCAGCCGATGGCAAGACCCGTTCCGAAGCGCTCAACCTCCTCCTCGCAGGAAATCCGGATAATGCTTCCGAGATCCTCACCGAACTCGCGAAGTCGAAGAATAACGAACTCGCCACCACCGCTCTCAAGCTCGCTGCCGAGCGCTACCCTGCCGCCAATGTCGCAGCCCTCAAAGGAGCTCTCAAATCCGACTCCGTCCCCCGCCGCCAGACCGCTTGGAAGATTGCTGCCAAGCTCCCAGCCGAGCACGCCGTCCCTCTCATCCGCGATGGCCTCAGCCAGCTCACCACGCGAAAAGGCGACCAAGCCTCCGCACTCGAACTTCTCGCAGCAGCCGAGATCCGTGAGGAACCCGCGATCAAATCCGCACTCGAAACCTACCGCAACTCACTTCCGAAAGACGATATCTTCGCCACTTGGGCTCCCACCCTTTCCGGAGGAGACGCCAAAGCCGGATTCAAGATCTTCCAATCCCACGGCGCAGCCCAGTGCATGCGCTGTCACCGCCATGAACCTGGCCACAGCGAGGGCGGCGATGCCGGCCCAAGCCTTATGGGAGTCGCGCTCCGCCAAGATGCCCGCGGCCTTCTCGAATCAATGATCGCCCCCAGCGCCAAGATCGCCTCCGGATTCGGTCTCGCCTCGGTAAAACTGAACAACGGTCAGGAAAAGACCGGCATGATCCTCCGCGATGCCGATGAGTCCATCGACCTCAAGGAAGGAGAAGACGTTTGGAAGATCGCCCACAAGGATATCGAGAAAACGACCACTCTTCCCTCCTCGATGCCCCCCATGGGAACGATCCTGAAACCCGGAGAAGTGCGAGATCTCATCGCGTGGCTCTTGACTCTGACCAAAGAATCCGGTGAAACATCTGCCGCATATCAGGCGAAGGAGCTTGAGCTTGCGAAAGCCAAACCCGAGCCTACTAATCCCACATCAACTCCAGCCACACCGAAAGACATGCCTGAAGAAACTACCTCCAACGTCGATCCCGCCATCATGGAATTGGGTAAGAAGCTCTACGACACCGCAGGCTCTTGCGTCACCTGCCACCAGCCAAATGGCGAAGGACTCGCCAATGTCTTCCCTCCGTTGGCCAAATCAGAGTGGGTCGTGGGACCAACCGAAAACCTCGTCAAGATCCAGCTTCAGGGACTAATGGGCCCTATTAAGGTAAAAGGAACGACCTATAACGGCGCCATGCCAGCGATCAGCGACGCCATCTTTCCACAAACTGATGAAAACATCGCTGCAGTCATCACTTACGTGCGAAACTCGTTCGGAAACTCCGCTCCCATCGTAACCCCTGAGATGGTCGCCACCATCCGCGCTGAAGGAGGCACTGGCATGCTCACCGCCGACATGCTTCTCCCGCCTATTCCAGAGATCACCATCCCTACCGGTCCTCTCGCTGAGATCCCATCCAGCGGCCTCGGAGCCTCTAATTGGGGAATCACCGCCTTCGTCGTCATCGGGCTTCTCACCGTCCTCGGAATCGGAAAGATGAAAGTCTCAAGTTAAACCAGCTACCTAACATTTTTCAAAAGGCGTTCTGGAAACAGTGCGCCTTTTTTGTGCCTAAAACTCCCCTCAACAAAGCCTTAAATAACTTCGCTGCTTTCCTACTTTGCGGTTCAAAAAACATATTTCAGTTCCCACCCCACCCACTTCCCTGTTCACTCCTTCCCACATGTCCGAATTTTCCTTTGAGTCCCTGACTCTGCGCCAAGAGATTGGCGCCAATTCCTACGCCCTCCGCATGGGCGATGAAACCGTCATCCTTGATGCCGGGATGCATCCCAAGGAAGAAGGCGATGACTCGATCCCACGCTACGGGAATGTGAAGTTCGACACCGCGAGCGCGATCATCATCTCCCACTCCCATCTCGATCACTTCGGCACTCTTCCGCTCGCGCAGCGCGAGCACCCCTCGGCCCCTGTCTACCTCACTTCCGGTTGCGCCGCGCTTGGAGAAGCTCTTTTACACAACTCGATCAATGTCATGACGAGTCAGGCCACCGAGCTCAACCTCCCCAGCTACCCCCTCTTCCACCACGGAGAAGTCGACTACCTCACCGATAACTGGGCCCCGCGTGACTACGAGAAACCCTTCGACCTCGTCCCTGAATCTGAGGGCAGCGCAAAGGTCACCTTCTATGACGCCGGCCACATCCTCGGCTCTGCCGGAGTCCTCTTCGAAAAGGAAGGAAAGAAAATCTTCTACACCGGAGATGTCCATTTCAACGATCATGCCCTCATCAAAGGAGCCCGCTTCCCAGATCTCGTGGAGCCTGATGTCCTCATCATGGAGACCACCCGCGGCACTGATGAGCGCCCCGGTGGAAATGTTCGCCCGAAGGAAGAAGAACGTCTCCTCAAGCATCTCCAAAACACCTTGGAAGACGGCGGCTCCGTCCTCATCCCCGTCTTCGCGATCGGAAAGACCCAGGAAGTCTTGAGCATGCTCGATGACTTCATGCTGGATGGTCTCATCCCCGAGGACACCCCCATCATCATCGGCGGCCTGAGCACAAAGATGACCATCATCTACGACTCCTTTTCCCGCCGCACCCGCCGCACCAAACCCGGCTTCCAGATCCTCAAGGATATGGCGGTCAAGACCGGTAATAAAAAAGGCTCCCGCGCACCCATCGAATACAAGCCCGGCACCATCTACTGTCTCTCCAGCGGCATGATGTCAGAAAAAACGGTCTCAAATGTCTTCGCCCGCGACTTCCTCCCGAACCCGCTTAACACGCTCCTCTTCGTAGGCTACGCCGATCCCGCAACTCCCGCCGGGCTCATCAAAGCCGCCTCCACCGGCGACCTCATCCGCCTCGATGGCACCCACAAGGTTCCCCTCAACTGCATCGTCGATGAATTCGACTTCTCCGGCCACGCCCACCGTGATGACCTCATCGAATTCGCGGTGAACATGAAGCCCAAGAAGCTCCTCCTCGTCCACGGCGACCCACCCGCCGTCGCTTGGTTCAAGAAGCAGCTCAGCGAAAAACTTCCCGACACCGAGATCTCAGTCCCCATGCCAGGAGTGAAGATCATCCTCTAGCGCAAGACCATCAATCTAGGGGCTAAGGAACACCACAAGGTCTGCGAAGCTGGCTCTTAGCGATTAGCCGTTAGCTCTTAACCGGAATCCACTGCGAGGAAGCTCCCAGCTAACCGCTAAAAGCTAATCGCCAGTGAGGATCAAGCCTTCCACTCCGCTTTTCCCCCTAACGTGGTCACTCCACAATCGCTAGCATCGTCGAAAAGCCCTGCCCCGTCAGCCCATCCTTCGGGTTGAGTTCGAGCCGCGAGAGATCGCCATCGAGAAAAAGCGCATCCTTGCACCCAAGGTGATCGAAGAGTTTGGCAAAGGTCCAGAGGTTGCACTTGTTCTCACGGTCCGCGAGCGCGAAGACCACGCGCCCTTCGGCATCCACGCCCACCCCATTTCTCACCAGCTTGCTCTTCGATCCCTCATTAAAGGCGGGATGCACTCTCCCGCCTCGCAGAAGAATAGGTCCCGACTGCACCGCAAGCTGAACGCCCTCCCCTTGGTATTCCTTACTCGTCACCACCGAGGCTTTCAACGGCTTGCCGCCAATCAGAAAAACCCCATTCGGCTTCAGGAAAAAGTTCCCCTTTCCCGGCTTTAAATTCAGAGGGTAGAGCACCTTCCCATTTTCCACATAAAGCCCACTCGGGACGAGCCCCGGCTCATAGATTCCGCCATTCATGATCACCGTCACCTTTTCGCCCTCCTTCTCAAAGTGCCTCTTCGCCGCCCGCAGTGAATGCAGGAACTTTCCTTTCTCATCCTTCAGCGCAATCCGCACCTTCTCGGGCGCCGCACGAACGATGCGAAAAGTAGTGCCCTTAAAAACCACCTCTTCCGCCGAACAAAAAAAGATGCTAAGAAAAAGAAGATGTAGTATGCGCATGTTGAAAGGGCGCCACCCACAGGTCTTCTTGCTTTGGAATGAACTTTTCAAGTCATGGCGACCTTGACACGATCCCATCGCAGGACTGCCCCTACGAATACAGACCGCTCAGCAATAAATAGAAACATGGCATCCAAACCCCCAGATTATCCATTCACCCCCAAATCAACCTCCTTCCTGAAACCAGGCATGATTTGGGATATTGCTCTTCGGGATGGCAGCTACGCCTGCGGAAGAGTGCTCTGCGTCGAGGGAAAACACCGTAAGCGCAGGACAAATCTGTTCTGGGGAGCGCTGCTCCAATGGCACAGAAAAACACCCCCCACGGTGGATGAAATTTCAGGAGCACCAGTCTTATGGCAGGGCGATTTTAACGTGCGATCGTTCCGAGGTTCCTAATCGAAAATTGTCGCTCTTCTTCCGCTAGAAGCTGATGGCATCAAGATCCCTCCGATTCTACCTTCTCTGCTAGGGACTGAGATCATGATAGGGTATGACATACGCCGACCAGCGACAGATGAAGAATTTCGATCTCTTCCGGTCAAGACGGTCGAAGTGGGTAATGACTCGTTTCGCGAGATCGCAGAGGACGTGTTTCTAGACGGCAAGCCAATGCGGTGGGCTCGAAGTCCCGATGCCAATCACCTCTTGAACCATCTTGGAATAGAGACTCCCTCAGATATTAAAAATACTGTGGCTAAAATAGGCCGTAGATGGACAGCCTCGAGAAAGGTGAAAAACAAGCGATCAAAAAACTAATCAAAGCGCTTAAGAATAAACCATCACCGGACCCACTCCCCCGCTGCCTTGGACGTTGCGCAGCTTCTTGACCGCCTTCTTGATCGCTTCCACGGCTTCATCGATCTCCTCGCGGGTGGTTAAGCTTGAGAGAGAAATGCGGAGGCTGCTCTTGGCCTGATCGTCGCTGATTCCCATCGCCTTTTGCACATGACTCGGCTGCTGCTTCCCGGTCATGCAGGCGCTGCCGGTTGAGATTTGCACGCCGTATTCATCCAGAAGGATGAGGAGGCCTGCGCCTTCGCAGTTTTCAAAAGAAACATGCGCGCAGGTCGGGACGCGGTGCTCGCGTGAGCCGTTGAGCGTGACGCCATCGATCTCTGCGCTGAGGCGCGCTTCGAGATGGTCACGCAACTCGGTGATGCCTTGATGGCCATCTTTTTTGAGAGCCTCATAAGCGAGCTGGGCGGCGTGCCCGAGGCCGACGATATAGGGCACATTTTCTGTTCCGCTGCGACGACCATCTTCCTGTCCCCCGCCACGAATGAGCGGCTCAAAGCGGGTTCCCTCGCGGAGGTAGAGTGCGCCGACACCCTTCGGCGCATAGAATTTATGACCACTGATGCTGAGAAAATCGACGGGGACGTCACGCACGTTCACGGGAGTTTTCCCAACTGCTTGGATCGCGTCGGTGTGGAAGGCGTAGCCGCTCGACTTCGCGATCTCACAGAGTTCGGCGATGGGCTGAATCACGCCCGTTTCGTTATTCGCCCACATGATGCTAGCGAAGCCTTGCTCGGATCCATCGCAGGCGACTTCAAATTCTTCGATCTCGACCCGGCCTGAGGAATCGACTCCGCAGCGGACCAGATCGAACCCGACCGCTTCCATGGCTTCGCAAGGACGCAGGACCGCGCTGTGCTCGATCTCTCCGGTAATCACGCGCGAGGTCTTCCGTCCGTAGATGCGGGCAAGCGACTTCAGCACCATGTTATTCGACTCCGTGCCGCAACCGGTGAAGACGATTTCTTCTTCCTTCGCCCCGATGAGCTGAGCGACTTGCCCACGCGCTGTCGCAATCGCCTTTTTCACGATCCTCGAAGCACGGTAGCCGCTGGAGGGATTGTGAAAGTGATCCCGAAGAAAAGGCAGCATGGCATCGACGACTTCAGGGTGGACCTGAGTCGTGGCGTGGTTATCCAAATAGATCATTGGAGAATGAGTAGCGCTCCCCTAGCCTTCCCGCAAGCCTTCAACCCGCACCATGTCGAAACTCCGCAAGCTCCGCACGGGACTCAATCTCGTCATCGTGATCCTCCTCACCCTGCTGGGTCGCCATTTCTATGAAGGATGGCGTGCGCAGGGGCTCGCCGAGGAAATTGTGAGCGCCTGTGGGCTACCGGTTCTTCCTCCCGAGCTGAAAGTGATCGCGGCTTCGCGGGATGGAAATGACGTCGCCCTCAGCGTGACCGGACCCGATAAGGAATTCGACGCTTGGTTAGGCGAGGTGGACGAGTGGAAAGCGGGCCGACCCACCAAGGTGCTGAATTTTTCCATCCGTGAGTCGGAAGGGAGTTTTCGAATGGATTTTTCTGCGGAGTTACGGGAATAAATCCTCAGCGGAGGACAGGGGGAATCTGCGTCATCCTTCTCAAATTCGGTAAAATCTGTGATAAAAATTCAACCATCTTGGGATTGGTATCGGGGAGTCTTTTACACAGATTTTGCTGGGCCAGATAACACGTTTTGATTTCACCAGATTCCACAGATTTCCCGGGCTCCGGCTTTGACCAAAACCTACTTCGCAAGCCTCGGAGCGGAGTAACCCTGCTCACGGATTTTTTTAAGAAGCGACTGAAGCTCTTTCACTTTATCCGGCATGTTCGGAGCGAGATCATTCCGTTGTCCGATGTCTTCTTTTAAATTGAAGAGCTTCGGAGTCTTGCGCTCCTCACTTGGATAGTCGTGCTTCTTCTCCCAATCCTTCTTGCGAGGGGAATGATAGCCCGACTTAGCGTCGACGAGAACCCAGTCACCATCGCGGATCGCATAGGCGTTCTTATTGGTGTTATGGATGTGGGTGCTCCGCACGGATGCAACATCACCTTTTAATAAGGGCAGAAGATCGTGGGAGTCCTCGGCGGCATTTTTATCGGGAAGTTCGTAACCCGTGATCGCCGCGAGAGTGGCCATGATATCGATCTGGGAGACGAGCGCATCGGAGCGGGAGCCGGGCTTCGTGACTCCGGGAACCTTTACGATGAAGGGCACATGGTGGCCGCCTTCATAGATATCACGCTTGAGACCACGAAAAGGGTGCGCGGACCAATGGTCGTATTTTGTATCCCGTTGATAAGCATAGTGCTCAGGACCGTTGTCAGCGCTGAAGATGACGATGGTATTTTCGGCTTGGCCAGATTCCTTGAGGGCGGCGAGGAGCTGGCCGATGGAGTGGTCCGTTTCGTTGACGAGGTCGCCGTAAGGACCGGCCTGCGATTTCCCATCGAACTCATCATTTGGAATGATGGGTGCGTGGGGTGAGGGGTATGCGAAGTAGAGGAAGAAAGGCTGCTCGGTCTTGCTCTGCGCCTTGATGTATTCCACGCCCTTTTTGGTGGTGGTGGGAATGTTCTCATAAGGGTCCCAGCCGGTGATCATGGGTCCGGGGCGGCATTCCCAGTTCCCTTCTTTGATCGGCTTCCATTTTTTGGAATCCATGATCGTGTCAGGAGCTTTCACGACCTTGTCATCCTCGATCCAGCAGTAGGGCGGGAAGTTGATGACGGTGTCGCCGAAGTAGTGATCGAAACCGTGGGCAAGTGGACCGTCTGGGATGGGCCTGCTCCAATCGAAGGCATCGGGACCCAATTGCTGCTTTTTCCGTTTTCCATCGATGACGATGCTCGCTTTGACTTCTTTGTTTCGAACGGCATCCCAATCCCAGCCAAGATGCCATTTCCCGATCCCTGCGGTGTGGTAGCCCTTTTCCTGAAGCATCTCGGGAAGGGTGAGGCGCTCAGGCTTAAAGACGGAGGAGCCGAAGACGTTCACGATGCCATGAAAATCCCGCCAGTGGTGACGCCCGGTGAGGAGAGCAAAGCGCGAGGGAGTGCAGATCCCTGAAGATGAGTGCCCATCGGTAAAGCTCATCGATTCTTTGGCAAGCTGATTGAGGTGGGGCGTGGGGATTTTGGTATCGGGATTGTAGCAGCCGAGATCGCCGTAGCCGAGGTCGTCGGCGTAGAGAATGAGGATATTGGGCTGCTTCGCCGCTAGCGGAGAAAAGAGGCTACAGAGGAGCAAGGGAAGGTGTAAGTTCATGGATGGAGAATGACTGATTAATGAAGAGATGTGGCCGTGTAGGTAAAGTCTCCTTTCTATCCCGTATTTTTACGGGTAAATGAGTCCCTCTCTTCCAATGCGTTTTCTTCGGTCACTTCCACTCTTGGCAATCGCGCTTTCCTGCGCGAAAGCAGATGAATTTTCACAGGCCACAAAGCCGATCTTTCAAAAGCACTGCATCGAGTGCCACGGCGAGGAAAAGCAAAAGGGCGGCATCACGCTACATGATCTTAACTCGCTCGACGACGCCTTTAAAAAGCACAAGTTCCTCGAGAACATCATCGATCAGGTAGAGCACGGCGACATGCCCCCTGATGACCAAAAGGTGCTCCCTACCGATGCTGAGCGGAAGCAGCTCATCGACGCTCTTTCTAAGGTGGCAAATCGCATCAAATCAGGAGACATTCCCCAGCGCGCCGGCCGCACCACCCTGCGACGCCTCAACCTGAACGAATATAATGCGACGGTGCGCGACCTCTTCGGGGTGAACTTTAACCCGGGACAAAATTTCCCCGCCGATGGCGCAGGCGGCGAGGGCTTCGATAACATGGCCGACGCCCTTTTTTCATCCCCCACCCTTCTTGAAAAATATCTCGGAGCAGCCAAAAAAGTCGTCGCCTCGGTCTACGCCAACCCTGCGCTGAAGGGAAAAGTGATCTTCGAATCGCCTAAGAAAGCCACCGAGGCAAAGGCAACCGCCAAAAAGGTGCTCTCTTACCACGCGACCCTCGCATACCGGCGTCGTGTCTCGGAAGAAGACATGGAGCCCCTCCTCTCCGCCTTTGCCAAAGGAAAGCAGGCCGGTCTCAGCTACGAGGAAGCGATGCGCGCTCCTCTCACCGCCCTTCTCATCAACCCCCGCTTCCTCTTCCGTGCCGAGCACGATGAAGAAGGCAAAGACGAATGGCCCCTAAACGACTTCGAGATTGCCACGCGCCTCTCTTATTTTCTCTGGTCTTCTATGCCAGACCGCGAGCTCTTCCGCCTCGCTGACGAAGGTAAACTCCGCGACCCAAAGGTTCTCAAGGAGCAAACCCTCCGGATGATCGCGGACCCGAAATCGACCTCCCTCTCCCGCCACTTCGCGGGGCAATGGCTCGGCTTTCAAAAGATGATCGATGAGGTCGAGCCGGACGCGAAGCGCTTCCCTGAGTTCAATGCCGAACTCCGACGCTCAATGTATTACGAGGGAATCGAGTTCTTCTCCCACATCCTCCGCAAGAACCGCCCGATCACCGACATCATCGATAGCGACTACACCTTTGCCAACTCGACTCTCGCACGCCATTACGGACTCAAGGAAAAGGTCAGCGGAAAGAAACTCCAAAAAGTGACCCTGCATGACAAAAACCGCGGGGGCGTCCTAGGCATGGGAGCGATCCTCACTGCAACCTCCCTCCCCCTCCGCACCAGCCCGGTGCATCGCGGCGTCTGGATTCTCGATTCCCTCCTCGGCGACCCCGCCCCACCACCGCCACCGAATGCCGGAGAACTCCCAGCTGATGACACTAAGGCGGGCGGCCTCACCTTCCGGGAGCAGCTCGCAGCCCATCGCGAAAAAGCCACTTGTGCGAACTGCCACGCCCGGATCGACCCGCTCGGCTTCGGTCTTGAAAACTACGATGCTATCGGCCGCTGGCGCACCAATGATGCCAATGGTAAGCCCATCGATAGCTCCGCAGTCCTCCCGGGCGACATCGAGTTCTCCACCCCACAGGAACTCAAAGCTCTCGTCATGTTTGGAAAAGAAAAGTTCGCCAGCAACATGACGCGCAAGATGATCTCCTACTCCACCGGGCGCGGTCTCGAATATTACGACGAAGCCGTCGTGGCAAAGATCGTCGCCAATCTCGATAAAAAGGACTACTCGATGCACGAACTCGTCCTCGAAGTCGTCAACTCGCGCCCCTTCCTCTACCGCTCTAAGACGCGGTAGCAATCTCTGGACTAGGCCCCTCACGCGAGGATTCCATTCACCACCTTCCCCGCCACATCCGTGAGGCGGAAATCCCGACCGGCATAACGATAGGTAAATTCCTCGTTATCGATTCCCATCATATGAAGAATCGTCGCATGAAGATCATGAAAGTGAACTGGCTTATCTTCGGCATAGTAGTTCTTTCTCTTCCTTCGGAGTCTCCTTTTTCTTCCTCACCGATTCCAATCGCCGCACTTCCTTCCAGCTCTCTCGATGATTCTCTTCGGTAAGATCGTGCTCATGAAACTCAGCCACCACGGAATACTTGGTGAGCGTCTTGGTCGACATGAAGATCCCGGCGAGTCCGTAGTATTCCTTGATCGAAATGGGATCGATCTTGTGGTCATGACAGCGCGCACAACCAATCGTCATCCCAAGAAAAGCCCGCCCCATCGTGTCCATTTGTTCATCCACGATGTCCCGCCGCATCTTATCGGGGTCGTCGCACGCCAACATTTTCGGGCCGACAGAAAGAAAGCCTAAGCCCACGGTCTGCGCGCGCTTTTCCGCGAGATCCTTGGCGGGAAGAAGATCGCCCGCAAGCTGCTCAATAATGAAGCGATCAAAGGGCTTGTCCTCATTGAAGGCAGAGATGACGTAGTCCCGATAGCGCCAAGCGGAAGGATGGGCGATATCCTCGTCCATCCCATTGGTATCGGCGTAGCGCGCGACATCAAGCCAGTGACGCCCCCAGCGTTCCCCGTATCGGGGGGATTCCAGAAGTTGATCAATGAGGAGCTCCCAAGCACCATCACGATCGTCTTGGACAAAAGCCGCGATTTGTTCCGTCTTGGGAGGAAGACCATGGAGATCGAGATAGGCCCTTCTTACCAAGGTTCGTTTTTCAGCAACTTTGGTCGGATGGATTTCTCCTCCTTCGATCCCAGCCAAGATAAAGTGATCCAGAGCTTCTCGCGCCCATACAGTGTTCCCGACAGCGGGAGGCTTCGGATCCTTGACTGGAGCAAAGGCCCATTCATCCTCGGCGCCAAAGATTAAGCCCGCAGCCATTCCCAAGCACCCAATGATTCGGTGAAACACCATCCCCATTACTACTGATCCAAGCGGTTCGTTCTATCGGTGGAAAGTCCCTCTTTGACTAATACGAAAGATATTACCACAAGTCGCCCTCGACTCAATCACTCAACGCCATGCCCCTCGAAGAACTCCCTCTCCTTCTCAAGCCCGGTAACGTTCCAAAGGAAGTCGCAGCCATGCTTGCCGAGGCCGACCGGCGCTGCGATGACTTCTTTGACGCTGGCCTCGGCCGACGCTATCCGCGCTACCTCCCCAGCGATCCCGCCGTTGTTCATGCAGCCATGGTCTCTCTCAAAGAGTCCGGCCATATCAGCGGCGATGTCTTCTGCGAATGGGGCTGTGGATTTGGCGTCGCCACCTGTATGGCCTCCCTCATCGGCTACCAAGCCTACGGTATCGAGATCGAACCCGGACTGGCCGATCTTGCAATCCAACTCGCCGAAGACCTAAACACCCCGGTCGAAATCCTCTGCACCAGCTACCTCCCCGAAGGCTACGAGGAATGCGAAGGAATCGGTGGGAAAGATCTTCTCACACCCGAAGCCACCACTTCACGCGGCGAATCGATCGATACCACGCCCACCTACGACGGCCTCGATCCAGACGAAGTGGATCTCTTTTTCGCCTACCCTTGGCCCGGCCAAGAGGAACTCATGATGGACCTCTTCAACGCCGTTGCCTCAGAGGACGCCATCCTCCTCATCTATCAAGGCGACGGAGACATTATTGCCTACCGCCGAGGCGACGACGAATTCGCATAGGATCGACAACAATCCAGAGTTTGCTTAGCTCAGCCCATGTTAACTCAACTCCATCTAGACCGCTGGGCCGATGTTCTCGTCCGGCACGCGACCAAAGTCAGACCCGGAAACGTCGTCCGCATCAATGCCCAATCGGCAGCCGAGCCCCTGCTTGAAGCAGTTTACCGAAAAGTTCTCGAAGCAGGCGGGTATCCCATCGTTAACTGCCGCCCAGATTTCCTTGGAGAGGCCTTCTATGAACTCGCAAACGGCGACCAACTCGACTGGCCCAATCCATTCGCCCTCCACGAAGCGCAGACAATCGACGCCGCGATCAACATCAGCGCCATCACCAACCTACGGGCGCTCGATAAATTTGATACCGCGACCACCCAGCGAGCCGCACGCTCGCAAAAAGACGCGCGCGAACTTTTCTTCCAGCGCGCCGCCGTCGCGGACGACCCGTCCATCGATTCAGAACTCGCTCCCCTCCTCTGGTCGACCACCCTTTTCCCGACCAATGCCTACGCGCAAGACGCCGGAATGAGCCTCAGCAATTACAGCGACTTCGTGATCCGCGCCTGCCAACTCAACCAAGAAAATCCTGTCGCTTTCTGGGAAAGCCTCGACCACTGGCAGTGCGAGCTTGCCGAAAAGCTCATGACCGGAAGTGAACTTCATTTTCAAACCCCTGCCGGAACTGACCTCAAAGTTGACACCACCGGAATGCGCTGGCTCTCCAGTCCGGGAAGGAAAAATTTTCCCGATGGTGAAGTCTACTCCGGCCCGAATCTTGAGGCAGAGAACGGCGGCGCGGATGGCATCGTCTTTTTCGACAACCGCTGTGTTCACCAAGGCCACGCCGTTCGTAACGCCAGAATCGTCATGGAAAAAGGTCGAGCCACCGACGTCACCGCCGAAGAAGGCGAGGACTTCCTCATCTCCATGCTCGACCAAGATGACGGCGCACGCCGAATTGGCGAAGTCGCCTTCGGAACTAACCGCGCAATCTCTCAAGCAACAGGTCAGATCCTCTACGACGAGAAGATGGGCGGATCGTTCCACCTCGCTTTCGGAGCAGGCTATCCCGAGACTGGCAACGTCAACAAAAGCGCCCTCCACTGGGACCTCATCGCCTCACTCACCAAGGGCTCCCTCGTCACTCTTGACGGCAAGCCATTCTGCGTCGATGGCAGCTTCGTCGACATGCCGCCAGAAGTGACTTGGATTTAAGACAAGGAAGCAACCACCGAAACAAATCCTGATGACTAGGATACAAGAAAGTAATCCCCTCGAATAACAGGACTGAATCAGCTCTAAATATGATCATGGCGAAATTTAGAATTAATGACTACAGTTCCCGCGACATCATACTCGAAATCGTCAATTTTCGCCTTTTTCTAAACCGCCCTTCAATCCGCTAAGACCATGGCCAATATTCAATCCAAGCGCTGGCAGCTTTCCCGCCGTCAAACTCTCAAAGGCATGGGAGCGACCCTTGCCCTCCCTTTTCTCGAAGCGATGCGCCCCATGGCCGCCTATGGGCAATCAGCAGCAGCCACCAGCGACCCGATCCGGATGGCCTGCCTCTTCATGCCCAATGGCGTGCGCCCCGATAAGTGGACCCCGAGCGGAAAAGGTGACAATTTTAAACTCTCTCCCATTCTCAGCCCGCTCGAAGCGGTTAAGCAGCACATCACGGTAATGAGCGGGCTTAGCAATAGCCCTTCCAAGAAAGGCGACGGCCACTATTACAAGACCGCTTCTTGGCTCACCTGCACGACCATCGAAGCCACTCAGGGATCGAATGTCAGCGCCAATGGAATCTCGATCGATCAAATCGCAGCCGAGGCCATCGGCCAGAACACCCGCCTTCCCTCGATGGAACTGGGCACCGAGCCAGTGACTTCCGGAGTTGATCGGAACGTCAATCTCACCCGCCTCTATGGTTCGCACATTTCTTGGAAGAAGCCGGACGTCCCGCTCCCTTGCGAGATCAATCCTCGCGTCGCCTTTGACCGTCTTTTCAGAAACAGCCAGAAAGGTGGGAAGAGTGCCACTGGGTCCGACCAATCGGTGCTCGATATCGTGCTCGATGACGCCAAGTCCTTGCAGCGCACCCTTGGAAAAGAAGACTCCCACAAGCTTGAGCAATATCTCGAGAGCGTCCGTGAAGTAGAGCGCCGCATGGAGAATGAAGCCTCCAAGCTCGGAGCCGGGCAAAAGCTCAGCCCCGCCGCTCTTTCCCAACTTCAAATCCTCAACAACGCGATCAACAAGGCCACGGGCGCGAAGAGCGACAAAGACCTCGGCTCACGCCAGAAGATTAATGCCACCGAGCACGCACGCCTCATGATGGATCTCATGGTCCTCGCCTTCTGGACCGATTCCACACGCGTCTCTACCTTCATGTTCGGCAATGCCGTCTCAGGGAAAAATTTCTCCTTCCTCGATGGTGTCAGTGGCGGGCACCACTCGATCTCCCACCACAAGGGAGATAAAAAGCAGCTCGATCAATACCAGCGGATCAACACCTGGCACACCGAGCAATATGCCTACATGCTCCAGCGCATGAAAGACATCCCCGAGGGGAACTCGACCCTTCTCGATAACTCGATGGTCCTCTTCGGATCCGGCATCAGGGATGGAAATGCGCACGCCACAAAGGACCTCCCAATCATTCTCGGAGGAGGCGCAAACGGCCAACTCAAACCTGGCCGCCATCTCCAAACCGGAGGGGAGGAACTCAGTAGCCTCTACGTCGGAATGCTCAAGCGTCTCGGTGTCAAGAGCACCAAGGTCGGCGATGCAAATCGGGAGCTGCGTGGAATTTAGAAACTAGAGAAAAGGAAATTTTGTGGTCTGCGGGGCTTGAACGATTAGCTTATAGCAATTGGCTGTTAGCCTCCTAAATTCTGACCACCTGATGCACCCTAATTTGGGGGGACTCGTTCATGAAAATGCAACGAACTCCCATCCCCCAAGAACTAACAGCTACAGGCTAATCGCTAAAAGCCGAGGTCGAGTAGCCCCCAAAGCTTGTTTCCACGTCTTGCTGGATCAGCTAACCAATCCCTTCGTCCACGAATCCTTTGATATCCTCAAGGCTTTCAGCGACCACGTAGTCACCCCACGGGATGGCTGATGACAACGTCCTCTTCACCAATGCCACCAAACTTGTCAGCAAACTTCAGGAGGAGGCGAAACTCTTCGAATTCAGGGCCTACCCCGGAGAGAAGCACGGCATCGCCAAGACCAACGGCCGGCTCCATCTCGCCAAGACGATCAGCGACTTCTTCGAGCGCAAGCTCGGGAAGTGAGCTCTCAGTGCAAGAGAAAAGGCAGGTCTTGCGACCTGCCTCTTCACACACAATTTTGAAACAAACAAAGGGTAGTGAAATCTAAAACCCGAATTTCGTTAATCTCGTACTTGCCCAACTCTCCGGTATAGGCCCGCTATTGACGCTCGAAGCCACCTGGAATTCTAAAACATAAAAAAGCCCCGTCGCATTTCTACGGCGAGGCTTTTTGAAAAATCGAAGCGCTTAGTTGATGCCGAAGATAATCTCGACTTGCGGGAGTTCTTTCTGGAGGGCTTCACCACCTGCGGGGGTGGCCTTGGAGTTCCAGAGGTAGATTTTTTCAAGCTTGGTGAGGCTCTTGAGCTTCATAATTCCTGCGTCGGTCACTTCTGTGCCGTAGAGGTTCAGCCACTCGAGATCCTTTAGCTGAGCCACTGCATCGAGACCCTTATCGGTGATGGCGGTCTGGCTGAGGTTGAGCTTTTTGAGATTCGTCATTTTGGGAAGCTGCTCTTCCACGGCGGCTTCACTGATTGAGGTAGAACCAAGTTGAAGGGAGGTGATCGCCTCGGATACCGGGGCAAGCTTCGCAAACTGCTCATCAGTCATCGCCTTACGAAGACTGATCGCGGTGAATTCCAAGTCTGAGGAGTCCTGAGAAATGTAGTTGATTGCAGTCTTGAGCTGGGGGTCCTGCCTGAGTTCGCCGAGAGCGGAATCAAGAGCTTCACGCTTAGCTTCCTTCGCATCAACGACGGCTTTCTGAGCAGCTTCTTCTGCGGCTGCAGCAGCTGCGAGTTCTTCGGGGCTGACGAGCTTGCTCGCAGCTTCGATGATTTCCGGAGGAGCTCCCATTTCTGTAAGAGTTTTATCGTCGAGAACATCGCTCTTAGAAAGTGCACCGACCCACCAATCGAGGATCGCGAGCTCGTAGTCTTCGAGCTGATCTTTCTTGGGAGGTGGCATGTGCATGTCGTCCTCATCGTCGAGCGGGAGATGGATAACCTCGATCATGTAGCTCATCTTCACGTCACCTGGGACGAGAGTTGGAAACTCGGGCATCGAGTCACCTCCGGCGAGGAGGGCTTCCCATGAATCCATGAGAAGGCCGCCTTTTTTCTTGGTGTCGACAGCGTGGCAAGCGAGACATTTGCTCTGGAGAATCGGAACGACGACATCGGCGTAAGCGAGGCGGTCTGCGGGGGCCTTGATCACTTTAGGAGCATCGCTATCAGCATCGGCAACATCGCCTTCGGTCTGGCCAGTGAGTTCCTTAACGATCTTTTCTACTCCAGTAGGTCCATGGACTTCTTCTCCACCAATGTGGGCACCGAAGCCCATTACTCCGGCAGAGATGAAGAGGAGAATCGCGTAGATCGGATTCCGTGACCCTTTGGAACCACCCCAGACGCGGGAAAGGAAGGCAAGAGCGAGGACGGCGACGAAGAGAATGCCAAGCCACATGTGACGATTCCAAGGTTTGTTGAAGTCCCAGATGTCGTTACTCGCATAACCGTCCGTATGCATATCGACATAGCCGGTGACACAAGCCAGGGCTCCGGTGAAAACGGCAAGAAACAGCCCTACGGAAGTCACCGGACGATAGCGTCCGAAGGAAATCCAGCCGAGACACTCCATCACGAGAGTCAGGAAAACGATTCCGATGGGTAGGTGAAGCACGAGGGGGTGCATGTTCCCGAAGACGGCGAGGTATTTATCATCGCTGGAGAGAAGCTTCGCGAGGTCGGCTACTTTTTCCGAGAAAGGCATCGCCACAAGCGCAGCGACGAGGGCCAGGATGAAAAGGGTGAGGAAAACAAGTCCGGCTTTACCCTCTTCAGACGATGCCTCTTGCTCATTGGTAGTAGTTTCTTCAGACATGGGTGTTGATGAGAAATACGATTTTCCCATCGAAATTCTTTCCATGAAAGGAAGTTAATCAATATCAATTATTGGCCCATTGTCATCGATTTCCTCTTCCTGACGCTTGGACCTGCCGATTTTGCGCTCTTTCACGATGTCGGTGAGGGTCTTGATAAAGAAGGCGAGAAGCACTCCCTCATCGATAAAAGGAATGGGATCCGGAATGAGGAGAAGGACGCCGATAAGAATGAACTGATGTTTTTTCTTCATGCTTTTCTGGAGGATAAGCGCTCTCGGGACAATGTCCTGTGATAAAATTCGATGAAAATTATACCGGAGGGACGAGTTCGGCACTGAAATCGGGCTAGACCTGAGGCGCATCAGAGGTAGCGTCACAGCATGAGCGACGTGCCGCGCATTTTCCACTCCGTCGAGTTCGACGGTCCCTTTTCCAAGTGCCTAAACTGCGAGGGGAAATTCGATGAAATGGCGGTGCCACACATCATCAGCAAGACCTTCCGTGGGCCAGAGTGCATCTTTGAATACTGCCTTTGTCAAAGCTGCCACTTGAAAATGGTGCAGTCCTTTTCGGAAGAATCCCGGCAGAATCTGGAGAGCTTTCATAATGAAAGCGTGGATCTCGAGAAGCGCTCGGATGAGCTCGCGGAGAGTGAACATCACACCGATTGGCTCAAGACCTGCCTCACTTGCCAGACCCCGGTGCAGCAGCTGAAGGACTACTCGATCGCTGCGCTGGTCTTCGATAGCGGGATGATCTTCGACCCCTTCCCGCGCATGATGTGCGGGATCTGTGAGATGAAAATGCAGGAAAAGCTCTCGGCGGAGACGCGCGATCAGTGGGATCGCTTTGTGCGTGATAACTTCGAGGGACCGCCTGCGGAGGCGCTCACGCCGGACGGTCGTATTCCTGTGCTGGCGTGAGGCGAACCTTGAGCGATTGGTAGCCGACACTGCGGGTGTAGTGAGCCTGCTTCTCGACGTTTTTTTCCTCGGAGAGAACAGTCACCGCAGAGACGCGCTGGGAAAGTTCCCCGAGCAGGGATCGCAGGATGAGCCGCGCATGAGCAGCTCCAAGACAAAGGTGCGCGCCGAAACCGAAAGCGAGGTGCGGATTCGGTTTCCGGGCGAGCTGAACGTCCTCAGGATTTTCAAAAACGGCGGGATCTTTATTCGCGGCGGCCCAAGCGAGGGAGACGCGCCCTTTTTCCGGAACGGTGGCTCCGTGAACATCGGTGGCAACAGGGCAGACGCGCCCGATGTGAGTGAGCGGGCTGATGACGCGGAAAAATTCCTCGCTGGCGTGGACGAGCTTCTTGGGATCATCGCGGAGTTCCGTGAGTGCTTCAGGATGCTCGGCGAAGTAGGCGATGACTGAAGACACGGTGTGGATGACGGTGTCGCGACCCCCGGCAAAGGCGAGATTCGCAAAGCCCATCTGCTCATCACGGGTGAGCGGGTTCCCTTGATAGGTCGCTTGAGTCATGGCGCTGAAGAAATCATCGCCCTCTCCCGCTTTGTCGAACTGAGCATGAAGGTAGTCTTCGAGCGCATTCCCTTTTTCTCCATCGTGGAAGACATGAATCCCCCACCCGATCCAAGTCTCAGCTTCGGACTCGGGAACATTGAGAAGGTAGGTGAGTCCGCGCGATTGCAGCGGAAGGGCGAAGCCGCGCACGATCTCGATTTCGTTCTGAGAAAGAGCGTCATCGATCAACTCAGCGATGAGTGACTCAACGGATTCGATGACTTCAGGAAGGCGTGCTCTTTTAAAAAACGGCTCCACCAGTTTGCGATACTCGCCGTGCTCAGGCGGATCGTGCTCGATGGGAAGCTGCCTCATTGTGCGCATCGATTCCTCGGAGGGAATGGGCACCCGGAAAGGTGCATCCGAACTGAAAGTCTGCCAATCCTTGGCTGCCGCCCGCAAATCGGCGTGCCCAAGAATCATGGGCACGTCCTCGCCTTGAAAAGGACATTTCAAAACAGGCCCCTCCTCGCGAGCTTCGCGAAAAGGGTCTGAAAAATCGACTCCACTCACGACTTATGGATGACGAACACGATTGACGAGATCCCGAATCTCCTGCGGAGGTGCGGGGGTGAGACGACTGACGGTGATCGCCACGACGAAGTTCGCAATCATGCCCACGAAGCCGATGCCCTCGGGAGAAATGTCCCAGAGCCACTGCTCCTCGGTTCCGCCGAGATACGAAAAGTAGATAATGTAACTGAGAGTGAAAAGAATCCCCGTCGCCATTCCCGCGATTGCACCTTCCTTATTCATTCTCTTAGAAAAGATTCCCAACAGGAGCGCGGGGAAGAATGAGGACGCTGCCAGACCGAAGGCGAAAGCCACCGTCTTTGCGACGAAGGCTCCCGGAGGATTGATCCCAAAGAATACCGCTACCAGAAGTGCTCCAAGCGAGGCAACACGTGCCCATTTCACTTCTTCCTTATCGGTAAGATCCGGCTTTACGATTTTCTTCATGAGGTCATGCGAAATCGAGGTCGAGAGCACCAACAAGAGTCCAGCAGCAGTTGACAGAGCCGCAGCAATGCAACCCGCCATGAGCAGCGCAATGACCCACTTCGGCAAGCCTGCCATGTGCGGATTCGCCATCACCATGATGTCTTTTCCGAACCAAAGTTCATTCGGACTTTCTACCGCTGAATCATTTGTAAGAAGGCGCTCACCACTGGCTCCACGGGCCTCTTGAAATGCGGGCTTCTTGCCCTCAAAGACCGCTCCAGCCTTGCCGGATTCGGACTTACCGGGACCGAAATACTGGATCTTGCCGTCGCCATTTTTATCAATCCAAGCCATCTGACCGGTCTCCTCGAAATCCTGGAACCAAGCAGGTGCCTCTTTATAAGAAGTTTCGTGCAGCTCACCGATGAGATTCACCCGAGAGAAGGCCCCGATGGTAGGCGCGGTGAGATAAATGACCGCAATGAAGGAAAGAGTCCAACAAGCTGATTTACGAACCGCTTTGACATCCTTCACTGTGAAAAAGCGCACGATGACATGAGGCAGGCCCGCCGTTCCAAACATCAGCGCCGCAGTGATGCAGAAGATATTGATCTTCGAAAGCGAGCCATCGGTGTATTTACTGAAGCCAAGATCGGTATTGATAGTGTTCAGTTTTTCGAGAAAAGGAGTTACTCCTCCATCAGCCGTGAAATTTCCAATGAGACCGAGCTGCGGAACGACATTCCCCGTCAGCACAATCGCGATGAAGATCGCCGGAATGGTGTAAGCAAAGGCCATGACGCAATATTGCGCGACCTGCGTGTAGGTGATCCCCTTCATCCCGCCCAGTCCGGCATAGAAAAAGACGATCGTCGCGCCAATGATCACGCCGGCAGGTTGTCCGATGCCAAAGAGCTGGGAAAAGACGATTCCCACGCCACTCATCTGGCCCATAATATAAGTCAGGCAGATGAAAATCGCGCAGATCACCGCGACTAGTCGAGCGGCCTTCGAGTAATAGCGATCACCGATGAAGTCCGGCACGGTCGCCTTTCCAAATTTCCGTAGAAAGGGCACCATCAGCACCGTCAGCAGCACGAAGCCACCGGTCCAACCCATCAGGAAGCGCGATCCATCATAGCCACTGCTCGCCAGCGTCCCCGCCATCGAGATAAAGGTCGCCGCACTCATCCAGTCTGCTGCCGTGGCCATGCCATTGGCAAAAGGCGAGACCCCACCACCTGCGGTGTAATACTCCTTAGTCGAGCCCGCCCTCTGCTTGAAAGCGATCCCGATATAAACCGCAAATGACGCCCCAATAAAAATGTAGTTCCAGATGTCTTGGCTCATTTCGATTCCTCCTCGTCTACTTTAAATTTCGCATCCAGCCCGTTCATGATTTTCGCGTAAGCGATGAGCAGGAGGACGAAGGAAATAATCGATCCCTGCTGCGCCATCCAGAATCCGAAGGGCGCGGTCCCTACTCTGAAGAAATTCTCATCGAGCCAACCTCGGAAGAGAATCCCACAGCCGAAGGAAACAAAAAACCAGGCCCCTAGAATCACCACCAACCAACGTAGGTTGGCCTTCCAATAGCGATCTTCGGCGTCGCTCTTTCCTTGAATGTTACTCATAGGGGCTGTCGTATCCTATTTGTCTAACAACCGACGGATCAGGCTGGAAGAAAGAAAGCGGCCCCAATGGCCTTTTTCGTTACCTCTCAGCCTGTTTCGTGTATCTCTCGGTCAGCCCCAGCACCCCATTTTCCCAATGAGCAGCCCCGCCCAAGTCCACAATCTCGACCGTCTTCCTTCCAAAGGCGCCCTCATCATCCCTGGCCGCCTCAATCCCGCACAGGCCAGCGAGCTGCTCGCAGCACTCGGCAACCGGAATGTCACCTGGCTCGCTGAGGAATCCACCACTCTCGATCCCGCCCTCGAAGCTTTCCTTCAGAGTAGTGGCAAAAGCGGTGCGTCCTTTTCAAAAAAGGACAATTCCCTTGCCGAGATCGGCAAAACCCTCTCCTCGAAGATCAGCGGCGACGCCCTCATCATC
Organism: Akkermansiaceae bacterium; assembly: GCA_039769075.1. Lineage (GTDB taxonomy): Bacteria > Verrucomicrobiota > Verrucomicrobiia > Verrucomicrobiales > Akkermansiaceae > SW10. The sequence goes on from JBDMZE010000038.1 coordinate 31,483, forward strand.
TTCGTCCCGGGAAAAGTCACCTGCCTCCCCGCCACCGCCTGCCAAATTCCCTTGGACACCATTGCTGCCCTCTGCCAACTTGGACTCCCCGTCTCGCCACTTGATATCTCCGTCCCAGCCGAAGCCTCCCTCTCCGTAGAGAACAAGGCGAAGCTCCCTTCTGCGGTTCTGAACTTTGGAAACGATCTCCCCGTCGGAAAAGTCACTCCCGCAAGCTACCGCGAGGCCATTCTCGCAGCATCCGAGGAGTCATTCTCCAAGCGCGAATTTTTCAATGGCTCCCTCACCATAGCACTCATCGACGGCCTAAAGAAGCACGGACAATCCACCACTCTTTTCGATGGCACCGACGACTCCGAGCTCGGCTTCGATAAGGTCCTCGGCGCAGCCATCGCCCTGAGTAAAGAAATCAAGAACGCCACCAAAAAGAAGCGCGTCGGCATCCTCCTCCCCCCCGGAAAAGGTGGCTTAGTCGCGAACCTCGCCGTTCTCATTGCCGGGAAGATCCCCGTGAACCTCAATTTCACCGCCTCTCGCGAAGCGGTCAAATCCAGCATCCGTCAGGCTGATCTTGATAAATTCATCACCGCAGATCCCTTCGTTCGCAAGGTCCCCGATTTCCCCTGGCCTCCAAACCGCGACCTTATTTTTATCGAGCGCCTTCTCCCCCAGATCAAAAAGCGCATCATCAAGTGGGTCGTCCTTTCTAAGATTCTCCCCACCTCCATGCTCGCCAAGATCCTTGGCGTGGGCAGACAAAAAGGCGATGACGAAGCAATCCTTCTCTTCACCTCCGGATCCTCGGGCGAGCCAAAAGGTGTCCCCCTTTCCCACCGGAACCTTCTCGCGAATGTCACCCAATTCGGCTCTCAGCTCCGCCTACCGAACGACGCAAAACTCCTCGGCTGCCTTCCCCTCTTCCACTCCCTCGGCTGCACCGTAACCCTCTGGTTCCCCGTCATTGAGGGCCTTGATCTCGTCACCTTCCCAAGCCCGCTTGATAACAAGCGCCTCGCCGAGCTCATCGAAAAACACAGCGTCGACCTCCTCCTCGCCACCCCAACCTTCCTCCGTGGCTACATGCGCCGCATTGAGGCCAAGCAGCTCGCTTCGCTGAAAATCGTCATCACCGGAGCGGAAAAGTTACCCGAGAATCTCGCCAATTCCTTCTACGACAAGTTCGGAAAACTCCCCATGGAGGGCTACGGACTCACCGAAACTTCCCCGGGCTCAAACGTGAACCTTCCGCTCGAAGATCCCGGCGATGGCACCGCCGTCATCCCCGCGCACCGCTCCGGATCCGTCGGACCAAACCTCCCCGGCGTCGCGATGAAAATCACTAATGCCGCCACCGACGAGCCCGCCGCGCTCAACGAATCCGGCATCATCTGGCTCAAAGGCGCCAACGTTTTCCAAGGCTACCTCGACAAGCCGGAACTCAGCAAAGAGATCCTCAAAGATGGCTGGTTCAAGAGTGGCGACGTCGGCCGCGTCGATGACGATGGCTTCCTCTATATCGAAGGCCGCATCTCCCGTTTCTCGAAGATCGCCGGAGAAATGGTCCCTCACGAAACTGTCGAAGCTGCCGTCAACAAAGTCCTCGGCCTCGATAACGAAGCCGAGCGCAAGATCGCCATCGTCGGCGTCCCTGATGAGAAGAAAGGAGAGGCCATTCTCCTCCTCTCCACCATCGCCGGGGAAGCACTCGAGCAGGAAGCCCTCGATATCCGCTACAAGCTTCTCGATGAAGGCCTACCCTCCCTCTGGTGCCCTAAGACGATCATCCCGACCGATCACATCCCCGTCCTCGCCTCCGGCAAACTCGATATCAAAGCCTGCCAAGCGATGGCCGAAGAGCTGCGCTAAGGAATGCCTCCAGAAAGATTCGATCACTTCATGGCCCGAGCCCTCTACGGGCCCTCCGGCTACTACACCTCCCCCCGCACCATCCTAGGCGCGCGCGGAGACTTCACCACCACCCCTAAGCTCACCAGCGCGCTCGCTGAATCCATCGCCCAGTGGATTCTCAAACAGTGGGCTCACTTTGGCAAAGCCCTCCCCGTCATCGAACTCGGCCCGGGGGATGGCTCCCTCGCCGCTGACATCCGCGCCGCACTCAGCTTCTTCCAGCGCCGCAAACTCCGCTACCACCTCGTAGAAATTTCCCCCCACCTCAGCGAGCGACAGCAAGAGCGCCTCGGCAAGAAAGCGCACTGGCACAGCACCCTCATCCACGCCCTAGAGAAAACAGGCCCCGAAGCCCTCGTCATCTCAAATGAATTCTTCGACGCCTTCCCCGTCCGCATTTTTCGAAGAAGCGCAGACAGTTTCGAAGAACTCCACCTCGGGGAACAACAAGACGAGGTTTGGAAAACAACCTCCGAGCTCCCCCCTTCCACCCTGTTTTCAAAAGAATGGAAACTCAACCAGCGCTTCGAGGTCGCGGAATCCGTCCACCTCTGGATAAAAGAGGAACTCACCCGCCTAGAAAGAGGAGCAGTCCTCACCATCGACTACGGCGGCACCGCTGAGGAAAACTACCATCGCCGACCCAGCGGCACCCTCCGTGCCTATTTCCACCATCAACTTCTCTACCCTCCCGAGGCTTACCAAAATCCGAGCCACCAAGACCTCACCTTTGATGTAAACTTCGAGGACCTCATCGCTTGGGGGAATGAAATCGAACTCCAAGCTTCAGACATCCTCACCCAGTCCCAATTCTGCCCAGAAGCGAATCTCGGCGGGGCGAGTGAGGCTTTCAAAGTCCTTGAGCAGACAAAGTCTTGAGGTCGTTTTTTAATGCTAGATTCAAGAGAGAGGCTAAAATGACTTCATGAAGGTTTTTCTCGTCCTCTTGCTAAGCATCCTCCCCCTCTCTGCACTCACGGATCAGAACCAGCAAGCCGTCGTCGGCATCACCAGCTCATGGTCGAGCTCTCACGCCAATCTTTACCTCTACGAAAAGAAGGATGGCTCCTGGATCAAAGTCGCGGGCCCATGGAAAACCCGCTTGGGGCGATCAGGATCCGCTTGGGGAAAAGGAATCCACGCCAATCCAAAAGGGAGCATCTTAAAAAAAGAAGGAGATAAAAAGACACCCGCCGGAGTCTTCTCGATCGGCGGAGCCTGGGGAGACGCTGCCCAGATTAAGCGCCACCCCTCACTTCCTTACCGCAAGGTCACCCCACGAGACCTCTGGGTGGAAGATTCAAAATCACCCTACTACAATCAGCACCTCATCCTCAAACACGACCCAAAATCGACTTGGGAAAAAAAGGCGCAGATGAAACAAAATGATCACGCTCATTCGCTCAAGCTCTTCATCGCTCATAATGCGCCACCCAAGGCGACACCTGGGGCAGGGTCAGCAGTCTTTTTCCACATCTGGCGAGGCGGAGGATCCAAGTCTACCTTCGGCTGCACCACCATGCCCGAGTCTACTCTCAAAAATCTCGTCGCGTGGATCGACCCTGCGAAAAATCCGATCTACATCCTGCTTCCACAAGCGGAATACACGAGCCTCCGAGGCCCGTGGAAACTGCCTTAACCATCTTTCCGGTCACGGAACTGACGCAGGAGATCATCGATCGCATCTGCATTGTCAGCGAGGCGAGTTGCGGGATCATCAAACACTGCTTGCTCCGGAGCAGCCGGTGAAGCATCAGGTGATGAGACACTGAAAGGCGATGCCGGAGCAGCAGCAAAGGGTTGCGCTTCTGTAGAAGGCTGGGCTACCGCAAAGGGCTGTGCTTCTGCAGAAGATTGTGCTGCTGGAGCTTCCCGGACCGGACTCGCTGGAGGCAGAGCACTTGCGGTCATTCCCGAGTTTTGATTAGAGTTGATTGCAAAAGGTGACGCAGTCGGTAACTGAACTGCTGGAGCCTGCGCTACAGGCTGAGCGAGGGGAGCCACAGGCTCAAAGACAGGAGCATTCGTAAATGGCGAAATCTGCTGCGGAGGAGCTTCGGTAGGCGGCTCGACTCGCTCGAATGTCGCTGGCTGCTCCTGAGTTGGCTGCGGTCGTGAATTGGTGGCAGCCACAAGACGTTGCACCATGGGAGCGGGAGCTCTTACTGGTGCCGGTGCCGAAGGCTCAGGTTTCTCAGCCTTTTCTATTTCTTCCTTCACTGGAGAGGCCGATGGCAGGGCTTCGTCACGGCGATCCCAAACCTCCCGTGCTTCGCGCAAAACTCCACGGGGATAGAGAACTTCCGCATCAAGATCGACTCGATCAATCACCTTTTCAGCCTCATCTCCGGCACGAATGATAATGAGAGCTTTCGCCTCATCCTCCGTGAGGGAATCGAGACGCACTACGACATCTTCCAAGCGATCACGCAATCCAAGAGGAAGACGAGGAACAAAAGCGGAGTCCCAGACGTCATCGTTGACCGATAAGATGACACTCACACGTGGAGCAGCCTCCCAGAGGGAAGTCAGGCAGCTTGCAGCCCGCAGTGCAGCATCCGAATCGCTGGACAGCCCATCCACCTCATCGAGGATCAAGATCACTGGCTCAACCAAGGTGATGAGATTCAAAAATGATCCCAAGCCTTCAAGAAAACCTGCTCCCGAATGGAAGCGGCTCCGATCACCGAAGACAGAGTCCATGAGATCAGCAGTGCGCGAGACATCACTGGGAGGACGGATCGCGTAGTTAAAAAAGAGATCGATCCAGTAGCCGATATCACGGCCGGAAGCGCCGCTTGATTTACTCAGCACGGAAGAAAGACGTGGCCCAAGAAGCCCAAACTGCTCCCTACTCCACTGGGCGATGGCCGCCCCTTCATGATGAAAGTCAAATGCCTCGGTCGGGCGATCCCGCAGACTGCCAATCGCTCCTTCCCGGTCCTGACAAGGCACCTCGCCAGAATAAACCATGGGCATCAACCCCTGTGCAAATAGCTTGCGGGTGTGAAGATCGAGGCGTGTGAGGCCGCCACCTGCTGGCAAAACTTCCGACATCTGCGTCAGAATTTCTTCCAAAATAAACTCTCCTTCCACCCGGCGTCCATCCGAGAGATGGACAGGGACAAAGAGCGCCTGTGCCTGACGGGCCTGACGCAAACGAGAAAGCAGCATTGTTTTCCCAAAGCCCGCGCGCGGAGCGCGGAGGGAAATGAGCTGACCTTCACCCGAATCGAGAAGACCAGAAAGGGTCTTAAACTGATCTTGGTGAACGGCCTCAACAAGAGGACCGCGGGGAACCCCGAAGGACTCAAAGGTAGAACCGAAGGGATTGGGCATTTGTGAAAACTGGGGGTTTCAGATCTCTTTTAAACGGTCATCAAAATAAGACAAGGGCAGAGCGAATTGATTATCACTCGTCGTCTGGAGTCGTGATTTCTTCAAAGAATTTATCATTAAAGAAGTCATCAAAGCCTGGCATTTTCTCCTGCGGCTTGTCAGCTGGGGTCAGTTGAACCCCCGTGACTTGCTTGAAATCATCTTTCGGTTGGCTCACCGTGCCACCAAGATTAATGGTCACCTTCGCGTAACCATCGGCGGTATTCCGAAACCCGGGAAGATGCTTGAGTTTGTCATCTCCTTTGATCAAACCGAGCGAGATCAAAAGAGTCAGTCTTCCTCGCAGCTCGCCTTTGGAGGTTACAATGACGTTCCCCGAAACCTGGAAATTGTCATTTTTCGCACTCAAGTCCTCGATCCCTGACCCCTCCGGAGTCCAGCGATAGGTTCCCTTGATATTCGAGTCGAAAAAGAAGGCTCCTTTCCCTGAATTAACAAAAAGCTGCTCGATATCTGAGAGGAAACCAAAGCGCTTCATCTCGAGGAAATTCCCATCAAATGGGAGAATGATATTCTTAAGACCAGCGTCGCCCACCTTGAAGTTCACCACTCCCATCTCGACCCCTTCTTTTTCGAAGCGGCGAATCATTCCTGGGAAAAAACTTCCCAATGAATTTCCCATCAGGACATCGAAGGGGAAGCCTTCCGTAGTGACATCGAGCTGCGCTTCCGCACCTAGTTCAAGAGGGATCTTCCCAGAAAGAGAAAGCACCGAGTTCGTTGTCTGATTTTTACTTGGGGGACTCAGGAGGCGAAGAGAAACGAGATCCACTTCACCTGGAGAAAATTTCAGGAGAGCATTTTCGATCGGAAAACGATCCCACCCTTTTAAGGCGAGCTGTCCCCCACCCGCAGTGAGGCGGAAGCCTTCGCCATTGATGTGGCGCAAGCTGGTTTCTGCCCGTATCACTACCAGGTCATCATTTTCACCGAAAGTGACATCGAGCGAGTTACAAAAGTAACGGTAAAAATCGAAAGGAAAATCTCCAACACTGATTGGCTCACCTAACTCTCTCGTCCCGTTAGGAACCCGAACACTCAAGCTGCCGGCATTTCCACCTACTTGCTGTCCACCGAGTTTTGCTCCCATAAAAGTAGTCAGCTTCGCATCTCCCGAGATCGTCTTCAGTTCAAGATGATCGAGATAGTAGGATTCGTCCCACCGGAAGTCGGCCTTGGTCGCACTTATATTTCCGGGCATCATCCTGAGCCCTGCGATCTTAACCTCGGCACCGGTCCACTCACTGGCACGAGCTTCGACTTTACCAGTATAGGACCCACTATTGAAGGCAGCTACCGTAAAGACCCCAACCATCAAGAGCAGCAAAAACGCTCCCACAAATAGGGACGCTTTGAGGACAAGAGATTTCTTCTCCTTCTCTGGTGCGCTGTTCTTCGTCTGCTCGGAGCGACGCCTTCTCTTGCGCACCTTTCTGGCTACGCTTCCATCATCACGGGTGACGACTTCTCCTTCTTCATCTTTTCTGCGCTCCCCTTCACGGAGAGTTTTCATAATGTCATCTAGCGAGTAATTCGCGGAAGACGGATCCGAGTCCTGCTGACTATTAGACGGTGGAACAGAAGGCGGGCCTGGGGGTGGAGGCGGGATTTGGCTCATTTATCGATTTCGATATAAATTTCCGGCGGGATCTTGGAGTTCAACCTGCACCATGATGATAAGGTTTGTCTTGATCGTGGAAAGGCCTTCCGAGCGGAAGTAGCGACCGACGAGCGGGAGATCCTTTAGGATAGGCGTGCCGTCCTCGAATCTCTGCACGGTCTCGCGCATTTGGCCACCGATTACGATGGTGCTTCCGTCCATGACGGTGACCGTCGTGTTCGCTTCGATGTTTCGGATCAGCGGTTTGAGAATCGCATTGGGGGTAATTTCTCCGACATCAGCAGTCGTCGTAAAAGTGTCTGCTCCCGCATTTCCAATGCCTCCCAAGTTGAGAGAGACCGAGCTATTCGCTCCCGTGATCGGCGAACCAAAGTTCACAAATCCTAGGAAATCTCTTATTCGAGGCCTCACTGATACTTCAATGTAGCGGCGGTCCGCGCTCACGGTTGGGGTCACCTCCAAAATCACACCTAGCTCTGTTTCTAAGAATGACGTAGGCGTCGCCGGTGTCACGACTGTGTTACCACCAAGGCTAACAGACTCACCTGTGGCGGCATCGGTAATCGTGGTGGTTCCAAAATCGTTTGGAAGCTCGGGGGGTTCGTATTCGTCAGGATAAAGGAAGTCTTGCACCGATTTGATCACCGCATTTTGACCCGAGCGGGTCACAACTGAGGGCTGCGTCATTAGATCCACTCCCTTTTTCTGAGAAAACCCACGCAGCATGATTTCTTGGAGGGAATTATCTACAATTCCTCGAACGGCAATTGCTCCCGGAGCACGCGCGGTGTTACCCCCTCCCGGAGGTGGGATGATCAGCGATGAGTTATTTTGAATTCCGGCAGAACCGATTGTCACGCGGCCCGTGGGTGTCTGCGAAGGAGTTCGTGTCAGAAGAGCGTCGAGTCCATCGACGATGACTCCCTCATCTCCACTCCGATTTCCTGAAGTAACTGGATTTCCATTGAGCTGATCGCCTAGCGAAGAGCCATTTCCAACGCTCCCGCCGTTAAGGAAAAGGCGATCCGAGCCACCAAGGCTCATTTCATTTAAAATGGTGTCGTATCCCAGCTCTTCAAGATTCTCTTGGCTGATCTCGATAATGCTCGTGCGGATCACCACCGCGACTGGCTCGGTCTCAGCGGCAGCCGAGACGATCTGGGAAACAAAATCAAGGTTACTGATAGTGTTGAAAACGACGAGAGTGCTTGAGTTCGAGTTAAAGCGGGCTGTTGCACCATCAGGAAAACGAACCCCGAGTGCCTTGAGCTTTTCGATAGCGGACAACCTCCTTTGAAGAAGCGGGGCATCCGCATCGTCGTTATCGGCGAAGACATCTTCATTGTCACCTTGGCTGTTGATGGAATCACGACTCAGGAAATCGGGAGGGACGCGGAACTCACGGCGGATGAGAGTTTCATCATTGCTTCCGATCGGGCGCACGATCACAGCGAACTCATCGACCTTATATTGGGTGCGAGTTGCTTCCGTGACGTATTTAAGCGCTTCCATGAGCGGCACATTCTCGAGACGAAGACTGATACGGGATGCGAGGATCTGCTGAACATCGGGATGATCCGAGCTTCCGAGCTGGGTGATAAAATCGACACCCTTCTTTGTCTCATCAAAGGTGGTGGTGTCATGCTCAACGGAGGCGGCATGGAGAAACTCAAGCGCTTCGGTCAAAGTCGTGTCCTGCATGTCCACGATAGGGATCATGATCGAGCGTAACTTGAGAAGCGGAGCAGAAACCACGACGTTGCGTCCATCAATGTCACCGTTGAGAGTCGAAATACTGGGAAGCTCGAGATAGGTCTGATCCTCCCAAATGGCATCTACTTTTTGAAGCATCTTAGCCCGGGTATGATCGTAAGCGGCAGCAGCATAATCACTGCGATACCAATCCACCCGCTCGATTCCCCGGCGGGAAGCTTTGTTGTAAGGGTCGATCCGCAGGACGTCCTCGTAGGTCATCTGGGCGCGGTCAAACTTACCGGCATCGAGATGACCCTCTGCAATGTAGAGAAGACGGCGCACTTGATCGACGTTTGCGCTATGCTCTTTGGTCAGAGCGGGGTTGGTGCGGATAGGATCAGCAATTTGATTCCGCACCAAATCAGCGGCGGTATTTCCGGGATCAACGTCTTCTGCATCGACTTCATCGAGAAGATCATTGGCAGCCTCGTAGTCGCCAGTCCGTGAAAGAACGCGGGCCTGCTGGACCGCAGCCTGGGAAAATCGCTCAACAGCCGAAGCTCGGATCACCGCCATCTCAGACCCCTGACGGGGAAGCTGTGAAAGCGCAGAACGATACCTCTCTGCTGCAGTTCCAAAGTCCCCTTTTTTATAAGCCTGATCGCCATCCTTAAGGAGCTGGTAGGCATCTTGACCGGCCTCGGCCCGCTCAGCGACTTCACGGGTGACGATGCTATCCTGAGCATGGAGCAATCCGCCGGAGGCAAAAAGCGAAGCCGCAAGGAGACGGCGGGTTGTAGGAGTCAATCGAGGCATATCGTAGGACCCGAGGATATAACGGGGATTTCGCGATCCGATAAGCCGAAAATCACGAAATATCTCCCTCTCCAGAGATTAACGAAATGGCAGCTCAAGCTGATTTCTATCGTGAGGCAGGCGAAGTCTCAATTTACGACGCAGTCCCCAGACGCGGCTACGAAGAATCTTCAGGCGCCAACGAGCCCAAATGAGGCGGATTTTCCAATTAAAGTTGTTCACTCGAACAACTTAATATTTTCCGGATATTTAGCAAGAGTTAACTTTCTCCCAAATTAGTAGGACTCGCTCGCACGACCCGGTCAACGGTGTGCTTAGTGACGAGATTCCCCTTTGAAGCCCGCGCCTTGATCGCAATCTCACCGAAATGGAACTGGCGAGAGACATTTCGAAGGCGAAGCACCGGCTTGAGATGAACCATCACAACATTGTCAGCACTCGCCTCCTCGCTCTCGTGCACTGCAAAGTAGAGGACGCGTGATCCCGAAGTCCCCTTCCCCATCTCGTAGACTTTATCACGCGTCACGCCGCCGGCCCGGAAGCGCTTGGCATACACCGGACCGTCACGCCCCTCGCGGTAGATCATGGAGTAAATTTTTTCCTCATCTTTCCGGAAGACTGCGACGTGGACCGGGCGCTTTCCGACAAATACTTTATCCGCCACTTTCATGACGCGCATCTGTCCGTCTTGCGAAAAGGCGATGATGTCATCGAGCGTCGAGCACTTCTCGACAGGCTCGTCTTTCTTCAAGGCGTAGCCCGCAAAACCATTCTTAAGATCGAGGTAGAGCGTCTCGCTTGCCACCACAACAGCGGAACGCTTCACCACGCCGAACTCGGCGACCTCGGTCTTGCGCTCCCGCCCTTTACCATACTTCTTGAGCAAGTTTTTATAGTAGGCAATCGTGAAGCGGGTGATATTTCGGATGTTCTTTTCAGCCTCTTCAATGCGATCCTCAAGCCCCTTGATTTCCTCATCTGCACGGAAGGCATCGAACTTCGAAATCCGCTTGATTCGAATCTCGGTAAGACGCGTGATGTCTTCCACCGTGACTTCGCGCTTGAGGAGTTTTTTAAATGGAGTGAGCCCTTTGTCGATCGCCTCGATGACCGCCTCCCAAGTCTCACATTCCTCGATATCGCGGTAAATTCGATTCTCGATGAAAATCTTCTCAAGCGAGCTGAAGTGCCACTTTTCTTGAAGCTCCCCGAGGAGGATCTCAAGCTCAAGAAGGAGGAGTTCTTTCGTCTGAAAAGCGGAGGCTTTGAGAATCTCGCTCACTCCCAAAAACTGCGGTCGTCCATCCGAGATCACACAGGAGTTTGGCGAAATACTGAGCTCACAATCGGTAAAGGCATAAAGCGCCTCGCGAGTCGTCTCCGCATCCGCTCCCGCAGGAAGGTGAACCAGAATATCGACGGTTTCCGCGACGTTGTCCTCGATCTTCGAAATCTTAATTTTACCTTTTTCATTCGCGCTCACGATGGAATCCATCAGCGAGCCCGTATTCGTTCCGTAGGGCACGGAGGAAATGCGCAGGAGCTTGGCTTTCTCGATCTCCACTCGTGCACGCACACGGACTTTCCCCCCACGCAAGCCATCCCGATAGTCGCTGACATCGATCAAGCCGCCTGTCGCGAAATCGGGATAAAGCTCAAAGGACTCCTTCCGAAGCACCGCGATACAAGCCTCGATGAGTTCACAAAAGTTATGAGGCAGCCCTTTACAAGCGAGCCCGACCGCGATCCCCTCCACCCCATGGGCGAGGAGGAGTGGGAACTTCATCGGAAGGGTCACCGGCTCTTTATTTCGGCCATCGTAACTCCGCGTCCAATTGGTCGTCTTTGGATTAAAAGCGACCTCAAGCGCAAAAGGCGTGAGCCGCGCCTCAATGTATCGGGGCGCCGCCGCCCGATCACCGGTCAGCACATTCCCCCAGTTTCCCTGGCAATCGATAAGAAGATCTTTCTGACCAATCTGCACCATGGCATCGCCAATCGAAGCGTCCCCGTGCGGGTGATACTTCATCGTGTTGCCCACGATATTTGCCACCTTATTGTAACGGCCATCCTCCAACTCCCTCATCGAGTGGAGAATCCGACGCTGCACGGGTTTCAAACCATCTCCCAAGTGCGGGACGGCCCGCTCCATGATCACGTAGCTTGCGTAATCCAGAAAGTATTCAGAATACATGCCCCCCAGGGACAGGTTTTCGCGGGGTTCATCAAGGTCTTCCATTCAGCAGTCGGGATTCCTAAGGAAAGTGAACTATCAGCTAACCCGTGCCAATTCAAAAATCACCTCACCCTTCTACCAAAAAACCGGAGAAGCCGATCAGCCCCTCCGGTTTACTTTAAAAAGTGGAATTACCCACGCTACTGAGCCTCGCTGATTCGGTAAAAGCGCTGTGCAAGACCAGGAATGGTAGCGTCGGTAAAGCTAAACGTCACCTTCCCATCAGGATTGTCGATCTCAGTGTATCCTGAGGCAAGAATAACCCATGGGCTGGGCCCTTCACCAAGAGTAGCGGAAGCTTCAATCACGAAGGTTTTGATACCCAAGCCAGTCACCACCATTTCGCCTTCTCCGTTAGATGTGTTGACCGAGAGAGACAGAATTGTAGGAGGACCTGTAGTCGGTGGATTCCCGTCCGGATTGATTACACCGGGAGTGTCATCGGTAAATTCTACGATCCCAACAACCCACTCACCTTGTCCATTCTTGTAGGTATGCGGAGGAGGAAACAAGATACCGTCACCATCGAAAGGCCCCACCGTAGTAAATCCTAATGCGGTTGCATATTCATACTCGGTGCCTGACGGGGGATTTGCCTCTTCGATCAGGCCAACCCCATCAAGGATCGATCCCCAAGGAGTAGAATCGAGGACACCGTCATCTTCGATATCAAGATCATCACCAAGGGATCCGCTAAAATCACTCACTAGTAAAAAGGTGACATTATCTCCGTTCTCAAAATTCAAATTCGTGACGAAATCTGGCATCGCAATTGTCATGGAGCTCTCCCCAGCCAGAAAGAAATTTCCGTTCATCGTCTGACCGTCAAGATCAACGATGGCCTCGATCGAGCCAGAGCCAGCAGAGCTATCACCAAGGACGATCAAACTGAGCCGATCAAGCGAGGCATTCGCCTCGGTCGAATACAGCTCAAAATACTCGTCATTGTCATTGCTAAACTGGTCGATTCGAATCTCATTAAGCACGAACGGAGGGAAACTCACTGCCTCATCGTCAGTCACCATGATGGTAATGGTCGCAGTTTGAAATGCTCCAGTCTGCTCGGTAAGCGTCACAATCACCGGCTGGGAACCATCGGACTCGACATCATCCAGGCCAGTCACTGTGAAAGATCCAGTTGCTGACGCTCCCGTCACCACAAAAGTAGCAGGTGCACTCAGCTCAGTCCCGTCAGAAACAGTGACATCGAAGGTGTAAGTCCCCGCATCAGGATTCGTGGTAGAATCAACCGTGATCACTGAGGTTCCACCAGCTTCCAAAATAGCAGTAGGATCAGCAGAAAGACTCAGCTGAGGAAGTGGCATCTCATTATCGATCACAGTAAATGTGGCACCAGCAGAAACAAACCCAGCGGCACTCGCAGTCACCGAAACCTCATTATCTCCATCAAGATCGACATCATCCACCACCGTCAAATCAAAGGAAGCAGAACCCTGCCCAGCCAAAATCGTAACCACTGCGGGAACGGTTAACTCTGTCTCATCAGAACTCACAAGAGTCACCTCAAGCGCAGCTGAGGTATCGCCCGCTCGATTGACCGTTCCGGTTCCCACTGGGTTAGCTACATCCTCCGCTCCAGAGGTCGGATTAAGCACGATGCTCAGTGCAACAGGCACTTCATCATCTACCCTGACGGTAGAGACCTCGAAACCATCACCGCCGCCGTTCACATTAAAGGCAAAACCGACAACTAGTGAGTTGCCTCCAGAGACATCTACGACTTCAGTGATATCAATAGCTCCGTCATACGAAGCTCCATCATTTCCATAGTTCTGAATAACGACTGGCGCCGCCCCATCGAGCGAGTAGGTCCATTGAAAATACTCAGCAGAGTTAGAAAAGGGCTGGGAAAGAGTGATTCCGGTGGTGGTGATGACAACGGACCCAAGAGCCGAAACATCAACCGCTGCAGTCTCAAAAAAGGACTCGCCACCCCAGTCGGTCGAAACCAACTTGCCTGCCTCCGTAATTATCTTATTCCCGCTGGAGTCTGTCGCGGGTTCAACATCCCAGCGGATTAACCAATTCGCGCCATTCACAGGGCTTGTCTCGACTGGATCGGCTCCACTACTATCGTGGGTAGACCCTTGGCCATCGACTGAAAAATCGGCGTTGTAGAGTTCTACGCCTAAGGCGAAGGGCGAACAGAAAACCAGGAAAGGTGAAAGTAATTTTTTCATGATGTTGGCAGGAGATTAGGCACTAGTCGTAAACATGATCTGTGCCAGATATACCCCGCCAACAATCAGCTGCAAACCCTTCTTTATGGCAAACCTGTCACCTGCAGACTAAACCTCTGCCGTATCAACGTCTTCACGAAGATTCTCGATAATGTAGCCCTGCCGATCCGGGGTGTTTTTTCCCATATAAAAAGTCAGCATCTCTTTGAGACCCTTCCCCTCTTCCATCAGCACGGGATCGAGACGCATGTCTTTCCCAATCATGAATTTGAACTCATCGGGTGAAATTTCACCAAGTCCCTTAAATCGCGTGATCTCGGGATTTTTTCCCAGATCCTTCATCGCCTTCTCCCGCTCGGCCTCATCATAGCAGTAGCGGGTCTCCTTTTTATTCCGCACCCGAAAGAGCGGCGTCTGGAGGATAAAAAGGTGCCCCTCACGAATGAGCTCGGGAAAGAATTGGAGGAAGAAAGTCAGCAACAGAAGTCGGATGTGCATTCCATCGACATCAGCATCAGTCGCGATCACGACTCGATTAAAGCGGAGGCCCTCAATGTCATCCTCGATTCCAAGTGCCGCCTGTAGGAAGGCGAATTCCTCGTTTTCGTAGACCACTTTTTTACTTAAACCAAAAGTATTCAGAGGTTTGCCGCGCAGCGAAAAGACACCCTGCGTTTCAACATCGCGACACTTTGTAATGGAGCCACTCGCACTATCTCCCTCAGTCAGGAAGACCGTGGTATCGAGACGGCGCTTATGTTTCGTATTTAAATGAACGCGGCAGTCGCGGAGCTTCTTATTGTGCACCTTGGTCTGCCTCGCACGATCACGAGCAAGTTTTTTGACCCCGCTCAGTTCTTTGCGCTCTCTCTCAGCAGCCATGATCCTCTTCTGGATCGCCTCGGCCACCACGGGATTCTTATGTAGGTAATTATCGAGTTGTTCCTTCAGGAAATTCGCGATGAAAGTCCGCACCGTTTCACCCTCGGGCGCGATGGTGGCGCTGCCTAATTTCGTCTTCGTCTGACTCTCAAAAACCGGCTCCTCGATCCTCACCGAAATTGCTCCCATAATTCCGGAGCGGATGTCCGAGGGATCGTAGCTCTTCTTATAAAACTCACGGATCACCTTCACCAAAGCCTCTCGAAAAGCCGCTAGGTGGGTTCCTCCCTGATGGGTATTCTGCCCATTCACGAAGGAATAATAATCCTCGCTGCTCCCGGCCGTGTGCGTGAAGCAAACATCGATATCATTTCCGGTCAGGTGGATGGGGTCATAGAGGGCTTCGTCATCCATCTCCTCGCGAAGAAGATCGAGCAGACCATTCTTGGAGCGGAATTTCTTACCATTGAAGACAAGAGCCAAGCCCGGATTCAGGTAGGAGTAATAGCGGCACATTTTCTCCACGAAGGGCTCGCGGAATTTCGTGCGCTTCGGAAAAATACTACGGTCGACATCAAAGGCAAGACGCGTCCCCTGAGCCTCGCGATCCGAGACCGGATCCTTCATCTCATCCACGACCATGCCCTTACTAAATTCGATCGCCTTGGTCATCCCCTCACGCCAAGCTTGAATCTCGAAAAACTCACTTAGGGCATTCACCGCCTTGATCCCCACGCCATTGAGACCGACCGACTTTTTAAAAGCCTCGCTGTCATACTTCGCACCCGTGTTGATCTTGGCCGCGCAGTCCATGAGCTTACCAAGCGGAATCCCGCGACCGTAGTCACGCACCTCGACCCGGCCTTCGTCATCGATATTTACACGAATCTCTTTACCATGGCCCATGACAAACTCGTCCACTGAGTTATCCAGTGCCTCCTTGAGAAGAATGTAGATACCATCATCCGCCGAAGAACCATCACCCAGCTTTCCAATATACATACCGGGGCGAAGCCGGATGTGCTCCCGCCAATCAAGACTCTTGATGTCGTCTTCCGTGTAACTCGCAGCCATAGGGTGCTTAAGAATGCTTAGATATCAAGGCCTCCGTCAAGGCACAAAAAAACGCCGTCTTCAGAAAAAGACGGCGTCTTGAGAAAGCTTAAAAACCTCTACCAGTCCACATTTGATCCACGGCTGTCGATGTGAGTGAAGCTGCTATAGCGTCCCACCCCACCTTTGAAGTAACCTTGATCGCGAAGTTTACGAGCAACAGCGGCGACATTCCTAGGAGAAGTGCCATATTGAAGATCGAGCGCGTAGTTCCGCATGTGCCAAGAATTCGGCTTCGCTCCAGGACAGCGGCGGTTGTATGAGGGGCTACGGTAAGCGGAAGTCACTTCTTTAACAGGCATTCCCAAAGTGGCACCGACACGGTCGGCAACCTTGAGTGATGCACCCATCGAGCGCCAGCTGTGACGCTCTGGAAGACTGTTCCAGAGCGAGCCCTTTTGACGGGCGTGAGCCTTGAGGACCTGCTGGGGAGTCACGAACTTCAGACGAAGTGACGCTAAATATTCCCCGTAAGCCTGTACTTGCCGCTCCCCCTCTTTCTTCACCCAAGCGGAGGGAAGAAAGCCCAGATCAAGCGGACGCGAGGTCCGAAAAAGGAAGCCGCTGCTCACACTTGTCGAGGCCACAAGACCGGTGACAGCGAGCGCAGATTTGGCGAGAAACGAACGTCTCTCGAAAGTAATTAGGTCGGATTGACCCTCAGAGTTTGGCATGACGGGGGGGCTTTCTAGAGTTTCTTTCACGATTTTACCAGAAATTATTTACGACCAGAAATTCCACCGTTTCCTGTGAATTGGGGTGTCATCTGGAGTTGACTTCATCCATCCCCCCGATACGGTCCGCACCTGCTGAAAGGGCCCGTAGTTCAATGGATAGAACAATGGTTTCCGGTACCATAGATAGGGGTTCGACTCCCTTCGGGCCTGCCAGCTAAAAACATAAGTAGAATAAAGCTTTAAGAGGATATCGTGCCAATTTTTTTGCCCACGATCAATCCCTTATTTCGTCCTAATTCACCTCATTTTTCCTCAAAAATCTGGTCAAAATCTGGTCATGGCTATTTTAAAATTCTGCCGTCCCATCCGAGAATTTCTCACCAAGCGTGGCCTCCTTTTCACTTTTTGCCCGTCCTTTCCAAATCTTCAAACTTAATTATGTCCGGAGAATCCAAGCCAACTGTTCCACGTCCAAAGCCCGGCATTCGTCAACCATTGACGATAACACCGAAACCAACCACCTCGGCACTAATCTTGCCTTGATGCATGAGCGTCACTGCCACTCCCATCGTCGCATGTAGACATCCATTCAAGACGCCTACATTATTAAAAAAGATCACCCGCGTGACGCAGTCCGGCGCCGCCGGCTCACAAAGCATCACCCCCACCATCGCCTCATGCCCTCGTGGCTCACAAACCACCGCCGAGCGAACCCAATCGAAATTTTCGGCAAAATCCTCACGCTTCTCAGCCATTGACTCCCCAGCAGGCTCAGCCACTCCAGAAATGATCACACGTGTCGACTCTCCCTCGGTGTGCGCATCGAACACTCGAATTTTTTGAAGCTCGGTCGGTTTCATTTCCAGAGGAAAAGCCATCTTAAAGAAATAAGCCAGATGGAAAACGTGACCTTCATATGGCTCCGGCGCTTGGGATCGAACCAAAGACTTAATTGTTCTGATCGATGAGCCTCAAACGGTAATATGTGCCTCTCTTCTCAGGAAGAATCGTCCTTGAAAACGGCCTTCCATCACCCGAAAGACTCTCGACTTGAATCCAATTTTTCAAGTCTTGAGATTCTTCAATTGCAAGGATCCCCCCGATGGGAGGGGTTACTGATACACAGCAACCCCACTGCTAAATCAAAATATTGATTAGAACTAACAGTCCGGCAGAGACTACTCTTCTGTCGTTAGAACAAAGAACGCTCTCGCTTCCTCTGGACGAACAATACTGAAGGTATTCAAACCATCAACCCCATCAATATCAGTCAGGAAGTCCGCCCAAGAAGAAGTCGGAGAAACACTGAGATCTGTGCTACCAAGAATCTTATAGGTAACACCAGCTTCCCCTCCCCAAGCAAACAGTAGATTCCCGGGAACATTCGGATCATTTTCGACGCCGAAAGCGATACTATTAGGATCTGGGGCTTTGCCTGAAGTGAGGGTTCGTGTGGCCTCGTTGTAGACCCAAGTATTTCCACCTTCCTCCACAAGAGTCCAGACTCCCGATCCTACGGCAGCTCCATCAGAAGTGAAAGCATAGGTAGTGAGCTCTTCATCGACAACTCTGGCACCGGAAACACTGAAAGTACTTCCGTAATTCAACTCCAAAGCAGTGTCATCGATCAACACCCAAGTGCCACCGACAACAGCGTCGGTTAAGGTGATATTGAGAGCTCCATCAAAGTTCAGCGTGCCTGTTCCCGCGCCACCTCCAGAGATGACATTGTTCACGCCATCAGCGTAAGGCCTCATGGTCAGCTGGCCGCCAGCAACCACCGTAATCACTCCGTCTTCAATCACGGTATTACCGGTGTATGTATTCAAGCCCGAAAGAGATTGAGTTCCCGTTCCGACCTTAGTGATATTAGCGAGGTTATTAATGGAGGTATCGGCAATCTGACCTGCAAAATCTTCCGAGCCATTGTCAACCCCAATGGTGAATTGCTGGTAGTCGGTATGATATCCTGAAGTGATCATTCCTTCCCCAGTCAAGGCATCGACTCGCACATTGGCCTCCCGAGCACGGAAAAGAGCTCCAGCGGCGATATTCAAATCAGAAAGATTATCCGTCCATATCTCATTTCCTCCAGCGACATCGGCCGCCGCACTTGCACCAGCGCGGAACTGCCCTTCTTGCACATCGATCAGAGAACCTGAATTAAGTGAAAACGTAGCCACGGTTTCCACCCAACCAACCTGACCTAATCCCGTCTTGAGAATCGTTCCATCACCTTCAAAAATCGTATCGCTAAGATTGAAACGAGTCACGGACGCCGAAAACTCCATAACCGCGCCAGCAGCAATCGTGAAAGAAGGTGAAGAGCTGAGGCCTTGAAGGGTCAAAACTCCCCCATCAATTGTAGTCCCGCCAGAATAAGAGGTATTCGCAGATACCGTCACGGTCCCCACCCCCTGCTTATCGAGAGAGCCCTCACCTGAGATTTCTCCATCTTGGGTGATCGCTCCCGCAGTGGTGAAATTGAGCACCCCATCATTCACAATGGTCGTCCCACTCACCGAACCGTCTGCCGTCGCATCTCCTAAGTTCAAGGTGCTATCCGTCGAAACAAAGAGCATCCCCGTAGTGGCATGAGTGCCAAGAAGAGTGACCTCTCCCATTCCTTCGAGAGAAATTGAAGTCGATCCGGTAATCCCCTCCGTGTCGGGGCTTGTGAAAAGATAATTTACGGTGTCATTCTCAAAAACCAGTTGGTTGGTTTCCACGCCTCCAAGCGCAATATCGACCATGGATTGAGTGACCGATGTCTGACCACTATTCGGGTAGGTATCAGCAAAGGTCGCCAGCTGAGTCGTTGCGGTAGCGACATCGAAGGTCACGCTCGCCAACGGATCGCTCTCTTCATTACTCGACCAGTTGGCCGTCATAGCGGGATCCCAAACGTTACTGATATCCCCGGTCCAAAAACCAATGATTCCCCCTTCTTCCACCGTGAGCAGTCCGGTGGCCTCATCGAATTGCCAAACGATCGTTCCTGCTCCCAACTCCCAAATTCCATCTTCATCATCATCGCTGAAGTCACCGAGAGAGCTCGTCACCTGAAAGGTCTTCTCTGAGACATCAGGCAACACCGCAAGAGTGTCATCATAGTCGATCATGAGATTGCTCCCATCTGCCACCAGCCAACTGTTACCTACAGTGGGATCAGCTCCACTGAAATCAAAATTCAACACTCCATTCATCGAGAGAGTAGCAGCACTCTGTCCACTGATTGAATTGCTCACTCCATTCGCCTCTGGAACAATTAAAAATTGCCCAGCCAGGCCGACCTCAAGCACTCCTGCCTCAACCACCGTATTGCCCGTGTAGAGATTGGCTCGATTCATTTCCACCTTTCCGGTGCCTAATTTGGTGATGCCATTCGCCTCACCAGCTTGCTGAGTGAACGCCGCGTTGAAGGTCAGGATCCCGGTTCCGTTGTGGGTAATCTCCAAGGGGTCATGCAGGGGAATGAGCCCCTCATTGGCGAGGCCGACATTCCCTCCAGCAATGAGAATGTTTCCAGTGGAAGCGGCATCAACCGAAATCGATGCGGTCCCAGTGCTCGACTCCAAAATCAAATTACGCTGGAAAGTCGCGGACCTAAAAATGGTAAAAGCATGTCCTTCCGCGCCAATCGTCCCATCAAAAGTCAAGCTGCGGACAGTATAAGGATTTCGAGTCACGATTCCCGCATCCCGAGGGGAATCCGCGAACACTAAATCGGTTTCATTAGATGACACAAGAGCAGTAGCCACCCCATTTTCATCCGCCCAGTTGGTAACTGTCGACCAGCGGTTATTTCCGTTTCCAACCCAGGTGAAGGTAGCTGCTGACGCATTTCCAGCTATAATCAGGCAGAAGGCCTGACACATTAAGAATTTACTGCTGATTTGAAAATTAGGTTTCATATTGTATTGCGGTGTCATATTTTTTCAGGAAAGCCCCAAAGAAACTGATCATTAAACCAATCTTCATAGTCTCACTCTGTCTCAAAACCTGTCCACCCCCTTTTTAGAGGGGGGATTAAAAAAACTGACCTAGGCCACCCGCCCCCCCATGCCTAGGCCACCCGCCCCCCCAAACAGGGGGTATGCAGGTTTTTGAAACTTACCTAGTCTACGAGGAAGAGTTTTTTGCTAACCACTCTTTTGATCCTTACGCAAAGAGTATCAATACCCACAACAAACATGACAAAGACACTCTCAATTTTAAGCTCTTCCCTAATCCTGATAGGGACCACACAGGCGGCAACAGTAGCGTTCTCCGATTTCGGAACAGCTCTCACCGACACCGCGACCAATGGCATGCTCGCTGATGGTGCTGCAACCAATTTGACTGTAACCGGAGTAGCAAACGGCAATAATTACATCTACTCGGTGACCTACACCGGAGCCAGCTACGACGGTGATGCGACGAACGACACCCTCAGTTTCGATATTCTCGTTGAGGGCTGGTCGGGCGGAACGATCACTTCACCAACCACTTCAGGAGCAAATAACCCGGGGAATCAGTTTTCTGACGGAACAGCCACCATCGGAACGACCGATTCAGCCGTTTTCCTTTCAGCAAACGGTTTTTCCGTGAGCAACGCCGTGATGACCATTGGGCAGACTATCCAACTCTCAATGCAAAACCTCAGTGTCACCACCAGCACAGGAGCCTACGAGGCAGACTTGCTCGCATTTATTGGCTTAACAGGGGTCGAGACGGGCGCCAGCTTTGGACACCAGGCAGTGATAGGAAGTGGAAGCAATTTGCAAGGACTTGCATTCAACAACACCACACCCTACACATTCGCGAGCCCTGTCTCCGGAACTCTCTATGTTTCCTCAGGATCAACCATTGCTGGTTCCAACCCTCAAAGATGGCGCATGGATAATATCGCGTTCACGGTCGAAATCATTCCCGAGCCCAGCGCCGTGACGATGCTGCTAGGCTCGCTAGGCCTGTTGACGCTCAGACGTCGGAGGTAGTAGTAAGCAAGTTCCCACTCATCAATGCGTGAGACGGCATCAATTGGCGACCGTCTCACGCATTTTTCTTGGAACGCGCACTCTCCTCGCGAGAGCCACTCCTCTCAATTTTCAGACTTTTGTCCGAGTCAGAGATTACTACGCATGATATCACTGGCCATGCTTCGGTTGTCCACCCTTTGGCGCTCCGTTCTGCGCGCCGGAATTCTTGTGGGCTTGCTCCCTGCCGCTCAGGCTGAGACTCCTCCCCACAACCTCTCCCTACCTGATCTCGAACAACGATTGACCCAAATCGATAGCGAGCTCTCCAAACTAGCCCGCTGCAGCCTGCGCAGCGGAGTGGGAGCCATTGGCTTCCGGTCGATGACACGAGAACAAGACTCTGGAGTCACAGAATGGGTCCAAGTGGCCTTCGACAAGGCCTACCCCATCGATGAGATTGTGCTTGTCCCAACCCTTTCGCGTGACTCAAACACAGGCTTCAAATCAGATGGCTTTCCTCGAGAATTTCGTGTCTTCGCGGGCACGGGTAAAACGACGGAAGGCCAACTCGTCGCCAAATACGACAACACCGATCAACTCCTCCCCCGGATTGCACCTCTGACGATTGCCGCTCAGGGACGCTCTGCCTCTTGGATTCGAATCGAAGTCACTCAGTTGTCGAAGCGATCTTTTGACCAAAAATTCGTTTTCCAACTCTCCGAACTCATGGTCTTCAGTGGCGAGCGCAATATCGCCCTTCGCAGTGAGGTCAAGGCTTCCTCGGTTCACCCTCAGTATCTCGTTCACCCCTGGCGGAGACGATTTCTCGTCGATGGCCATATGCCCTATCTGATGAATACCCCCCAAGGCAGCTCAAGCATCGCCTATATCAGAGCAATGAGCGAGGATCCTGCGCTCACTCTCGATCTGGAAGAGGCTTTTCCCCTCTCTGTGATTCACCTCCACACCGTCGACCAAAGCGATACTGTTCCCCAAGCCTATTCTGGCGATTTAGGTCTCCCCAAAACTCTCCTGATCGAAGGAGCCCTAAACCCCGACTTCTCAGATGGGACCGTGATGCTAAAAGTGGACCTTGATGAAGCCACGGAAGTAGGCCCCATCATCATGTGGCCTCTCAAAGAAACAAACTGCCGCTACGTGCGGATTCGATGCCCCAATCTCGAGACTCCATCTCGCTTCGGATTTGCCGAAATTGAACTCTTCTCCGAAGGACGAAACGTCGCCCTCCACAAGCAAGCCTATCATCGCGAGAGTGATCTACCCTCCGATGAAGAAAGCTTACGAGATCTCTCGGCCTTAACCGATGGTCGTAATCTCTATGGTGAGATTCTCCCCCTTCGCTCATGGGTTCAGCAACTCTCCCGACGCCATACCCTAGAGTCCGAACGCCCGCTCGTGGCGGCCGCATTGGCCCAACGCTATGGACAGCAAAAGAAAAACCTCTCACTCATGACTTGGGTCGCCGCGCTGTTGGCCGCTGCGGTTGGCTTCACCATCCTCATCACTCGGTTCCTTCGCCTACGACAAGCGACCCAAATGCGTGAGCGCTTCGCAGCCGACCTGCACGACGAACTGGGAGCCAACATTCACACCATCGGGCTGCTTGGAGACCTCGCACGAGAAACCGAGTCGCCCGAAGAACGCCATGAACTTCTCGAGCGCTCTCGTTTCTTTACTGAGCGCAGCGGACTTGCGATTCGAAATTGGTCTAAGTCCCTAGAAGCTCGGGGACTCTGCGAAGACCTCGTCGAGGAGATGAAGCGCGCCACTGACAGTCTTCTCGCCGACATCGACCGTGACCTAAATTTTGAAGGAATCGAATTCATCAAAAACCTCAAGCCAAGGAGACGCATCTACACTTATCTGTTTTATAAAGAATGCCTCGTCAATATCCTGCGCCATTCACACGCCACTCACGTTGCCTCCCTACTCGAAGCCAGCCCCAAGAAACTCGTTCTGACAATCACCGACAACGGACACGGCATCCCAAATGAAGTCCCCCCTTCTCTGAGGAGGCGTGCTCGCCTCCTCCGCGGTCAAGTGAAAGCCAAAAACTCGCCTGAAGGAGGCACTTGCATCGAACTCTACCTCAGGTTCTAGCAGCAAATCCTGATCGCAAAGAATCGGACACTATCACAGATTAAGAACATGTCAGAAGCCATCAAAGTCTTACTCATTGAGGACCACGCCGGGTATCGTGAAGTCATCGCGAGAACACTCCAGAGTAGTCCGAAGTTCGAATTACTCCACCAATTCGGCACGGCGGAAATCGCACTGCGTGAGATTCAAAAACTCCAAAAGGACCGAACTCCCGACATTCTCATCCTCGATCTCAACCTACCTGGGATCTCCGGCCTCGAGGCCATTCCATGGTTCAAAAAGTATTCTCCCAGTTCCGAAATTATCATTCTCACTCAATCTGACAGGGAAGCCGATGTTCTCTCTGCCATTTCCCAGGGGGCATCCGGCTACCTTCTCAAGTCAGCCACAGCCCAACAAATCAAAGACGCCATTCAAATCGTCTCAGAAGGAAGGGCCTCTTTGGACCCCAGTGTCGCCAAATTCATCCTGAACCAACTCAAGGGGCAGCCCCAAGAGGCCGAACTCGAAAAGGCCCTCTCCAGCCGAGAACTCGAAATCCTCAACCTCCTCAGCGAGGGAATGGTCAAAAAGGAGATCGCTGCTGAGCTCAACATTGGCGTCTCCACGGTCGCTTACCACATCAAGCACATCTACCAAAAATTGGAGGTCAGAAACGCACCCGCAGCCGTTTCGAAAGGGCATCGCAAAGGGATCCTCTAAACGAAGAGCGCTACTCGAAGCCGGATTCAAGGACGAACAACTGAAGGGCATCGCTGTCCAGAAGATCAGAGAAAATGGCCTCATCGCCTCCATTCCTGGCATGGGAACGATCTCCTGTCAGATCATGATCGCAGAGCTTCCTGATATCTCATTTTTTAAGAGTGCGAGAGAGCTCGCGGCTTGGGCCGGAGTCAACGCCCTGTCGCTTCGTCAGTGGCACCTCAGGGAGATCAACAACTCCCATCACCAAGATCGGATCAGCAAACCTTCGGCGCGCACTCTTCATGCCCGCGATGAATGCGAGAGTCTTCAACACCCTATTATATAGAGGCCCATCGCTAGAAAAAACCGCACCCCCACCGGTGGCGTCTCCCCCTGTAACCCGCACCCTGATCCCCCTTTCCTACTTCTTGAACCACTAAAAGTCCTGATCTGACCCGCTACATGGACTGATGAATGGTCTCTTTCATGCGGCAATCGCGGCGCCATTCATGGCCCTCATCTACTTTATCCCGTGGACAATTCTGATAGTCTACCTCTATCGCTGGAAAAAGTAGAAGCGCTATCGATCGCGCTGGATTTTAGCGCCAGCGATCGTGATAACGGTGATCAACCTCTCTTCTTTAATCACGAGACCTCCTACTCCTTCAGTTCGCTTTGAGTGGACTACGAAAACCGCACTCCCTGAAAATGCGAAAGAGTTACGGCACTTTTTTAGCGGAGGCGGAGTCGCTGACTACCACGATACTTATTATTTCCAAACTTCTCCAGAGGAAGTTGATCGTCTAATTTTGGGAATGAAGCTTGAGCATGATAAATCTTGGGAATTGAAACCGCACTATCATCCTTTAGAGATGGAGACGTGGGATCAACCCAAGGCATTTTCTCATTATGACGAGGAAGCAAGCTGGCTCTATTCCTTGGTAACCGATTCTTCGCGAACGAAGGTTTTCGTCAGAGTCAGCTGCATGTGAGACCAAACTCTGCGAAGAGAAGACAGACGGGACGTCTATCCTACCCAAGAAACTTTCCGGGATTGAGAATCCCCTTGGGATCGAGGGCGTCTTTTACCGTGAGGTGCGTAGCGAAGCCGACTTCGCCGAGGGCGTCTTTGATCCAGCGCTTCTTGGCGAGGCCCACGCCGTGTTCGCCGGTGATGACGCCGTTGTTTGCTAAGATCCACTTAAAGAGGAGATCGAGCGCGGCATCGGCTTTCTCACGGATGACGGGGTCATCGTAATCCTCGACCATGAGATTGGTGTGGATGTTGCCATCCCCCGCATGACCGAAGCAGGCGATGGGGATGCCTATTTTTTCCTGAAGGCTTCTGGCGAAGTCAGCAAGTTCGACGAGCTTGGAGCGTGGGACGACGATGTCTTCGTTGAGCTTCGTCAGTCCGGTGGCGCGAAGAGAATAGGAGAAGTCGCGACGCAGCTGCCAGACCGCTTCGCAGGCCTCGGCATCACCGTGGATTTGGGTAGAGAGAGCTCCCACTTTTTTGAGGAGCTCTTCTATCTCCGGAAGCTCGCTAGCGATCGCGGAAGCGCGGCCATCGATCTCTACGATGAGGTGCGCCTCGCCTCCAGGAAGGCAATCTTGGCCGAGGTAATCACGCGCCGCTTTGAGGGTGAAACTATCAGTAATCTCCAGCGCGGAGGGAAGATGGCCGCCATTTAAAATGGCCTGCACCGCTCCGGCGGCATCGGTGAATTCGGCAAAGGTCGCGGTGAGCATCGCGCGCTCCTGCGGATGCGGGATGATGCGGAGCGTCGCTTCCGTGATGACGCCGAGCATGCCCTCGCTCCCCACGAAGAGGTGAAGGAGATCAAATCCGGTCTTATTTTTATGACAGCGCCCGCCCACTCTGAGGACTTCCCCGCTGGCGAGGACGACTTCGAGTCCGAGGACGTAGTTTTTCGTCACGCCGTATTTTAAACAGCGCGGCCCTCCGGCATTGGTGGCGAGATTCCCGCCAATGGAGCACTCTTTGAGCGAAGCGGGATCGGGCGGATAATACCAACCGATCTCGCTCGCCGCATCTTGAAGGTCTTTTAAAATGACACCCGGCTGAGTCACGATCACGCCATCGGCAGGCGCGATCTCGATGAGCTGATTCATGCGCGCCACCGAGAGAGCGATCCCGCCCTGCACCGGGACACAGCCGCCGACGTAACCGATCCCCGCTCCGCGTGTCGTCACCGGAATCTCCCGCTCATTGGCGAACTTCATCACCGCCACGACATCATCACGCGATTCCGCGAAGACGACGACTTCCGGCAAGTGCGAGAAATTCCAACGGTCCGTCCCATGCTCCTCGAGCACCTCAGACATCGCGCTCACTTTTTCCTCCCCGAGGAGTTTTTTAAGATCGTCAATCACGTCCTCACTTCTAGCGGCGTTCTGTGACCGTCGCAAGTCCCTGCTCACCTAACCAAACTCGAAATACCCCTTGGGGTTTCTACAACAGAATGGCAAAGCCCTCACAAACGATGACCCGCCGATTTAAAATTATTCTCTTCTGCTACATTGCCGCAGTTCTTTCCATCCCCGTCACCGCATTCATTCTATACACAAAACCACGTCTGGATTTCTCGAAGAAAGTAGACGCAGGATTGGGGGTAAAAGCATTGGAAGATGCCTGCTTGCTCTACTACGACAAATACGGCGAACTACCTCTTTCTGAAGAATTAACTCAAGGCGCGACACTCTCAACGAAAGAAACAGAAGGTGGGTTGATCGACATCCTATACAATCCAGATCAACCCAAAAACAGTCCCTATGAGATTTCATTCCTTGATTTCAAAGACGCCCGAAGTGGTAAATCGGGCATCTCTGAATCAGAGGAAGGAGTTGACTTCCTCGATCCATGGGGGGACCCATATTTCATGCCACTCGTCAGTAATCCTGGGACTGATAAAATTTGGTTAAAATTCCTCATCTGGTCCTCGGGCCCCGACGGCGAATCAGGAACAGACGACGACATCACCTCTAGGGACACGTAGATTCCCCCGAACTGAGTTTCTGTTTCACAACTGAAATCTTTACGAGTGCTTTCACGTATCAGAGCATCTCTTCAAATGACACGCGCCCTCACTCTCTCGTCCCTTTTACTCGCCCCGCTTTTTGCGGAAGACTGGAAACCTAAAATCAGCCCCGAAGTCGTCGACACGTCCGCCTTTCAAGCGATGGGCGCCCTAGAAGTCACTGTCTGGGCGTCCACGCCGCATCTTTATAACCCGACCAATATGGACATCGACCACAAGGGCCGGGTCTGGGTCGCGGAGGGCGTCAATTACCGGCGTCACAATGGCCGTCGCCCCGGCGGTGACCGCATCGCGGTGCTTCAGGACACGACTGGCGATGGCAAGTGCGACTCCTCCCACACCTTTGTGCAGGAAAAAGGTCTCATCGCTCCGCTTGGCGTGGCCGTGTTTGATAACGAGATCTGGGTTTCCCAGCCGCCCGAGCTTCTTCGCTACACCGATGTCGACCGCGACCTAAAGTTCGACCCCGCCATTGATAAGCGCGAGGTCATCCTCTCGGGATTCAACGCACGGAATCACGATCACTCACTCCACTCGGTGACCGCTGGTCCTGACGGAAAGCTCTATTTCAACAACGGAAATTGCGGCGCGGTTTTCAAGGACAAGGAGGGAAATAATTTCTACATGACCGGCGCCTACAAGGGCGGTGGTGGTGAGTTTCTCGCTGATCATATCAAGGTCGCGGGTAAGCGCTCGGATGATGGCCACGTCTGGTCCTCCGGCTTCACGGTGCGCATGGATCCCGATGGTTCGAATCTTGAGATCACAGGCCATGGCTATCGGAATTCCTACGAGCAATCGCTCACTTCTTTCGGCGACGCCTTCCAAAACGACAATGACGATCCACCGGCCTGCCGTGTCTCCTTCATCATGGAATATGGCAATGCCGGTTACTTCACCCGCAATGCCCGCCAATTTTATAAGGAAGTGAAGCGCCCCGGCCAAGACCACGGCCGCGCCCACTGGCGTCAGGACGATCCTGGCACGATGGACGCCGGAGACATCTACGGCGGAGGCTCGCCCACTGGAGTAACGATGTATGAAAATGGCGCGCTCGGGCCTGACTTCGTCGGTTCCTTTTTATCCTGCGAGCCAGGACGCAATGAAATTTTCCACTACAAGCCCACCCCGGAGGGCGCGAACTTCGTGCTCAACCGGAAGACCTTCCTGACCACGAATGAAACCGATGAATTCTTCGGCTCGGATTTCGTAGGCGGATCACGGAAGCTTGCGAAGGAGAAGAAATTCAAGTTCCGCCCGTCTGATGTCACCGTTGGCCCTGACGGTGCGATCTACGTGACCGATTGGTTCGACCCACGCGTCGGTGGCCATGCCGACCTCGATGATTCCTGCTCAGGCACCATTTACCGCATTGCGCCAAAAGGCTTCCAGCCCAGCATTCCGGAGCTGGACCTCACCACCGTCGCAGGTGGAATCGAGGCGCTCTCCTCCCCTGCCATCAACACGCGCTACCTCGGCTTCCAGCAGCTGAAAAATGGCGGAAACGTCGCCCTCGAAGCGGTCGAAAAACTCCTCACTCACGAGAACAAGCTCATCGGAGTTCGCGGGGTTTGGCTCATGCCTCACCTTGGCGAAAAAGGACGCGCTGCTTGCGTGAAGCTCCTCGATCACAGCGATCCCCAATTCCGCATCGCGGCCTACCGCGCCCTGCGCCGGGCTGGTCAGGATGTGATTCCTCATGCCGAAAAACTCGCCTCAGATTCTGATGCGGGAGTCCGCCGCGATGTCGCCCTTTCCATGCGTGACCTGACCGTGGACGAAAAAGTGAAGGCCATCTTTGTCACGCTCGCTTCTAAAGTGGACGTGAATGACAAGAACGCCCTCGAAGCCATCGGGCTCGGCGCGGCCAACCGCGAGAACGAAGTCTGGCTTGCGCTCAAAGCCGCGATGAAGCCCGGCGCACCTACCGCATGGGACGAGCGCTTCACCCGCCTCACTTGGCGTCTCTGGCCCACCGAGGCCTTCGCCGATCTTGAAGCTCGCGCCCTTTCCAAGGAACTCAACTCGGAAGCGCGCGCCTTCGCCATCGAGTCCATCGCCTTCATCGAAGGCCCGAAGGCCGCTCAGGCCATGCTTAACCTCGCCGACAATCCCCTCACCAAGAAAGACGCCTCCTACTGGCTCTTCCGCAACATGACTGGCGACTGGCGCGACTACGACCTCCGCGAGGATCTCAAGAAGCGCGGTATATACGATGAGGACAAAGTCGAGCTCACCGCGATCACGGTGCCAAAGCAAGAGAAGCCCAAGTTCTCGGTCCAAGACGTCCTCGCTCTCAAAGGCGATGCCGCCAAAGGCAAGAGCACGGCAATGCGCTGCATCATGTGCCATGAGTTCGAGGGCGCGGGAATCAACTACGGCCCGAGCCTCAAAGGCTGGGGAACAGCGCAACCTGCCGACGTCATCGCACGTGCAATCGTCGAACCCTCCGCTGACATCTCACACGGTTACGGCGGAGCCACTCTACTGCTCAAAGACGGACGCAAGATCGATGGTCTCGCAGGTTCAAACTCCGATCCCACTTCCATCACCTCGACTGGTGGCATCACCCAGCTCGTTCCCAAGAAGCTCATTAAAAAGCAGTTTAAAAAGAAGACCTCGCTCATGCTCTCCGCCGACCAACTTGGTATGACCGCCCAAGACGTCGCTGACTTGGTGGCCTACCTCAAGGTCTACAAGTAAAAGGAGACAGGACTTTTCGCCCCGTCATCTTCCTCTAAAAAAAGGCGGCTCACCAGCCGCCTTTTCTCCTCCAAGCCCGTGTCATTTAGAAACCTTCTCCTGATCCAGCTCATCGCCAGCGCGGCAATGACCGGGATCATCTGGCTCGTGCAGATCGCCGTTTATCCGCTCTTTGCGAAGCTCAGCGCGGAGAACTTCGACACCTACCACGCGCACTATATGGACGTGGTCACGATCGTGATCGCGCCCCTGATGCTCATCGAAGCCGCAAGCTGTGCCGCTTGCTTTTTCCTCGGCGATAAGAAGACCTTCTTCCTCCCCGCCGCCCTCCTCGGAGTCGCTTGGCTTTCGACCGCCTTCATCCAAGTGCCCCAGCATGCAGCGCTCAGCATCGCGACAGTTCCAGCGCTGGTCGCGAGTAACTGGATCCGCACCGCCGCGTGGACACTTCGGACGGGACTGCTCGCAATGATCCTGATACGCCTTCAGAAATGATAAAGTTCGTTCTCACCCTCGCTCTCACCTTTCCTCTCGCCCACGGCCAAGGTCCCGACGTCGTAAAGCTCAGCGAGGATCTTCAAAAGGAGACGCAATTTCTCAACCCCGAATACCTCGTCTTCTCCCCTGCTGAGAAAATCGAGAAGCCCATTCCCCTCATCATTTCTCTCCATGGCGCAGGCGGAATCGCTAGGGACATCCGCCGAGTTCAGGGGCAGGTGCTTAAACTCATGCGCGGAGTCGAGAAGTTCAAAAAGGGACCCTGTTACATCGTCGCCCCCCAGAGCATCAAGCTTACCAAAGAAGGCGGCGGATGGGCTCCTAGCGACCTCAATATACTTCTCAAGCATCTCAAGGCCACGCTCAAGATCGACGAAAAACGAATCTACCTCACTGGTAATAGCATGGGCGGCTACGGCAGCTGGGCCTGGGGCGGTCACAACCCTGAGCACTTCGCCGCCATCGCCCCAATCTCTGGCGGAACCGGCCCCGGTGGGCCGAAAGACGTGACTCCCGATTTGGAAAAATGGGCCGCTAATTTAGCAAAGGTTCCTGTCTATGCCTTTGTCGGCGCCGAGGACCGCATCGTCCCAGCCAAGCGCTCCGAGACCATGATCACCGCAATCAAAAAAGCAGGCGGCAAAGAGGCTAAGCTCAGGATTTTTCCCGAAGAAGGCCACGGAGCGGGAAGGCTCGTTCTCTCTTCAGCTGAGTTCTTCGACTGGATGTTTTCTCAGAAGCGGTAGGGGTGCGGGAACAGAAGAAGGAAAAATTTCAGAGTTCATTCTTCGCGCTTCTGGGTTCAGAGTCCATCCATGTCTCTCACCCCACGCGGCGCAGCTCTCCTTGGAGGAGCGATTGCATTGTTGGTGATTGGGTTTTTTCGGATCGATGGCGCGCTCATTTCAATCGGCGTAGCAGGGCTTCTTCTCATGCTGGTAGTGATGATCATGGGCAGATGGAATCTGGCGAAACTCCAAGTCGTGATTCAGGCTCCCGCGCGGGTCTTCGCCGATACCTCCTTTGATTTCCGTCTCACCTTAATGAATGGGCGAAGCCTACTCGACGCCCACGGAATCCAGATGCGGCTCGCCCTTTCTGAACGCGCCCAGATCCATAGCCACGCTCGGTGGACGGCTGCTCGCTCCTCGGCGACCTCAAAACTGCGTGGCTCCATCCCCTCGCGAGGCGCTGTTTCTAAACATCCCTGTCGCCTCAGCTCCACCTTCCCACTCGGGGTGCTGGAACATCGGGAGCAAACGATGGTCCAGCAAGAGATGCTCGTCTTCCCCAAGGCGCTGGTGCCGAAAGAGTTCTTCTCAAGTGGCGAGTTCGATGACGCTTGGCACGGCGAGGGCCTGGAAGCAGGCGACTCACCCGGCGAACCACGCGGCCTGCGTCCAGCCCGACCCGGTGATCCAGCCAAGAACATTCACTGGCCAGCCACGATGCGCGCTTTCGCCCGAGGTCGTGCACCAAGGATTCGTGAGATGGACCCGCCCGGACTCCGGCCTCGCCGCGCGACCGTTCTTTTTCACTCCTTCGGAACCGATGGCACGCTCATCAGGACCGACTACTTCGAGCGGGCTCTCTCTCTGCTCTGCGGAACTTTACGACATCTGCGCGCGATCGGAATCCCCGCGTCGCTGAGCGCAGATTTCATCGGCTGGAAAACGATGCCAACGTTTCAAACCGACGCGTGGCGCGAAGCGCTCACCACACTCGCCCGTGCTGAACGGACTGCGGACACAGAAGCGCATGACCTGACCGCCGCCATTCAAGCCGGGCCGGAAGGCGATGCCCTGATCATTATTTCCGACATGCAGCCGGATGCCTGGCAGCAAGTGCTCAGGGAGCGGAACGCGCTGCTCATTGATGTTCGTCAGCACAAATATGGGAAAAAAGCTCTGAGCTTCCGTAAGATGAAGGCGACTGAACTTGAAATGGTAGAGAGATAAAATGACGCTCCTCCCTCCAGATCGCCCTGCCCTTTTCCTCGCTCCGATGCAGGATGTCACTGACCTGCCCTTTCTGAGGGTCATGGCCGCTTGCGGGGGTGCCGATGTCTATGTGACGGAGTATTTCCGCGTCTACGAGAACTCTCCGCTGAATCCCTACATCCTAAGATCCGTCACGGAGAATCCGACGGGCCGCCCGGTGATCGCGCAGATGATCGGCCAGCATGAGGAGTCGCTCGTGAAGACGGTGAACGAGCTCAAAAAACATCCCGTGGCAGGGATCGACCTCAACCTCGGCTGCCCGGCGCCCGTCGTTTACCGAAAGGATGCCGGAGGCGGCTTGCTCAGAAAGCCCGAGAAGGTCGACCGCTTGCTCGGGGCGCTCCGCGAGGCCTGCGGCGATCTCCCTTTCACCGTAAAGACACGGGTCGGCTTCGAGTCGCCTGATGAATTCGATGGGCTGTTAGGAATCTTTAAAAAACACGCCATCGATCTCCTCACCATCCATGGGCGCACCGTGCGGGAGCGCTATCAGACTCCCGTGCATCCCGAGAAAATTCGCCAAGCCGTCGAGGAACTCCCCTGCCCCGTGATCGCAAATGGCAACGTGGTGGATGTCGCGACCGGCCTCGCTTATCTCAAAGAAACCCAAGCCGCTGGCCTCATGATCGGCCGCGGCGCGATCCGCCATCCGTGGATTTTCCCCAAACTCCGCGCCGCCTTTTTAGGAGAAAATATTCCCGTGGTAAGTGGCCGCATGGTCCTCGACTACATCACGATGCTCTACGAAGAAACCGGCCGCGAGCACAGCGATTTTGTCGAAGCGAAGCACGTGCAAAAGATGAAGCGCTACCTCGTCTACATCGTCCAAGGACACGTCCCCGAGTTCGAGCACGCCATCCGAAGGGTAAAGACACCCGACGAGTTCTTCTCCGTCTGCCGCGAGTTCCTTGATCACGATGATGCAGCTCCTGAACTTCCGTCGGAGAACTCAAAGCTCTTCTGCGGTTTCTCGCAATTTCTGTGAGAACAGCTTCCCAAGTTTCCCATTGACTTGAGCAGGTCCAAGCGAGACCGTAAGCCGCTCATTTAACACAAGGAAAAGGTGGACCAGGACATTTTACATACCGAAAAAATCATCTCAGATCGGAAGATCTTCTTTCTCGATCTCAAGGAAAACCAGCGCGGACGCGTGGTGAAAATCACGGAAGACGTCGGAGGAAATCGCGACACCATCATGGTGCCTGCGGAAATCCTCGGAGACTTCATTGATGCGCTCACTGACATCCGCGATACTGCGGAGCAGGAGCAGGACTAGGCTACTTCAGCTTGGAGTAATCGGTGGCAGTGAGATACTGGCTCTCGACCTTCGTGACGAGGCGACCATCGACTTGCGATGCGTCCTTCGCAGCTTTCCATTTGGGATCTTTCCCGAAGGCGGACCAGCTTGCTTTCGCGGCAGCCTTATCCTTGTGCGCGATGAGGTAGACGAGTTTTTGCATCTCGCCTTCTTTTTTCTCGGTGAGCCAGTAACCGATATTTTTGATCCCGTGGGATTCAAAGATCGCGAGGGTGTGATCACGGAAGCGAGACTGAAGGGCTTCGAGTTTTCCTTCCGCTGCGGTGTAAGTGCGGAGTTCGTAGATATCGGCGGAAGCGGTGAGGCAGAGGAGGACGGAGAGAAGGAGGGCTTTCATCGAGGAAGAGGATGACGACCGCGGGCGAGTGCGACGAGACGAAAGAACGGTAATTTTTTATGATGGTAGAGGTGCCTCGCTGAGGCATCCGTCTTGTCGTAAACACGGAGGATCTGGAGGACGGAAGCCTCCCTACCGATGCGGACAAGAGTGGGATTGCCCTCGCTTCGCTCACGCTCCCTCCGTTCGCCTAGGCTCTCTGCGGCTCAAACCCGGTGGCGAGCTGAGACTCGCCAGGGGTTCTTAGCCCACCTCCGGGAAGCCATCAGCCCCCCTTAGCAAGCTAAGGGGGGCTGATGGCGGACAGAGTGGGATTCGAACCCACGGTGACATCACTGCCACACACGCTTTCCAGGCGAGCTCATTCGACCACTCTGACATCTGTCCAGATAAGCAGGGTCGCTGCGGGCGGGAAGCTATCGAGCAAACTGCCCTGAGGCAACCGAAATATTTCCCGTCTTCCGCTTCCATGCTTTCTTTTTCGTGCGAACGCTCTATTTCCTTAACTCAGGGAGGTTTTACCCGACCTTATGGACCCGCAAGAACGCTACGAAATCAAACGAAAGCTCGGCCAAGGTGGCTTGGGCGCGGTTTTTGAGGGCTTTGATCATCAGCTACAGCGGAAAGTCGCGATCAAGCGGCTCCTGACGGAAGGTGATAACACGCAGGAAGAGGTCGATGATTTGATGAGGGAGTGCCACTCGCTCTCTGCGCTGAACTCTCCAAACATCGTGAGCCTTTTCGATATCGGACAGGATCAAGACGGGCCCTTCGTGGTGATGGAGCTTCTGGATGGGGAGACCTTGGAAGATCTCATTTCGCGGGCACCGCTGATCGAGGGGGATTTCGTAAGCGTGGCGGAGCAGTGTCTCGAAGGACTGCTGGCGGCGCACGATGCCAACCTGCTCCACCGGGATATTAAACCGTGTAACATCATGATTACGTGGCTTCCGAGTGGAAGGATGCAGCTGAAGCTTCTTGATTTTGGCTTGGCAAAATTCGCCACGGAGCCATCGATCCAAACGATCGCACACGGGAACTCGCTCTTCGGTTCGATCTATTTCATGGCGCCTGAGCAATTCGAGCAGCACCCGCTCGACGCCCGGACCGATCTTTATTCGCTAGGCTCGGTCTTTTATTATTCGCTGACAGCAGAATATCCCTTCAATGGAGAATCGGTGGCGCAGGTCATGGCTTCCCACCTACAGGGTCACTACAAGGATTTGCGGGAATATCGACCCGACTTGCCGGAAGCACTCTGCAACTGGGTGATGAGCCTGATGTCGCGTGGACCAGAGAAGCGGCCGAATTCTTGTGAGGAAGCGCTAAGCCAGTTGCTCGGAGTGCGCCAGGGAACCTTCACTCCAGCCGCTCCAGATGGAGTAGAAATGATCACGCATCCGGTTCGGCTGAAAGCAGCTCCGGCGGTGCAGGCGGACGTCGCTCCGAGCACGAAGACGATGCAGCTGCAGATTCCAGGAACAGCACCCGTTTACGTGACCACCCAGCCCGTTCTGATGTCGAGCCAAGCGGGTGGCCAGCCGAAATGGCTCTGGTCCGTAATGATTATTGGGGTTCTGATTGTCGCATTTCTATTCTGGCCCGAGGGAAACGACGAATCAGATGTGGCTAAAAAGTCCCCTACCGTGATTGAGAAACCTGCGGAAAAATCTCAGAAAAAGGAGCCTCAAAAGAAAGAGACACTGGCTGATAGACTTCGTCTTCCTACGAGCCCTGGTGAACTTCTGGAAAAACGCGACAAGAATCTGGATCGGATGCTCTCGCTCAAGGAGTTTTCGGACGAGAAGTCTCCCGTTGTGCGCAGGCGCTTGGAAGAAGCATTTACTCAATTCGATCTCGATGAGAACGGACGCATCATTTTGAGCGAGTTGGAAGAGGTCTACCGAAAAATGTAGCTTCTATTTTTTGCTGGTGCGAAGAACATCAAGAACGGCTTGGAAGCGGTCGTTATTATCAGAGTCTGCTTCGCAGAGATTCTCGTGACACTCGAGGATATGGCCTTCTTTCCCTGGGGAATTCTTTCCTCCAGCAAGCTTCAGGTCAGCTCGAGCTTCATCAAGCTTACCAACCCAAGCTCCCTCAGCGGGATCAATACTCATCAGCTGGGAGAGGCCTAGTTCTTCAAGCGAATCTTTATTTTTTTTACCGGGAGAGACGATGCTTAGCACTCCTCCACCGGCCTTGCGAAGCTTGTTTGAAATGCCAGCGAGCATACCCATGAAGGTGGAATCCATACCGGTGCAAGCTTCCAGATCAACGACGATTTCACTCGTGCCGGATTCGATTTTTGCCTCGACTGAGTCCTTGATACTAGGGCTCAGCATGAAGGTGCACTTCCCTTCGGGGCGGACCCAGAAGATGGATTGAAATTGGCGGGTGAGGACCTGTCCGTTCGGTTTCAAAATGATCGTGGGTGACTTGGTCCAATCTTACCCCGATTTTAGCCGTAGGTCAATGTCATGACGAAATGTTGCATCACGACAAAGAGAATGAGATGGAGAGCCGCGAGACCGAGGAGAGCCTTGGGCATTGCGGGGCGCCCGAGAAGGCAGAGATTCAGCAGACTGAAAATAATTCCCGGTAAGATCGCAAGCCCCATCCAAGCCCAGACGCCGTGGAGCGGGATCAGAATGTAGGGAGCAATGGTCATGAAGAAAATAAGCACGCGCACGGCGGGCCGGCCGAAGCGAACTACGATGGTATTTTTACCTGCAGCGCGGTCCTCTTCGACATCGCGGTAGTTATTAATGGCGATGAGGACGGCGGAAAGAAGGCCGATCTGTAGGCCCAAAATCCAGCCGCCGGGGAGCCACTGCCCAGTCTGAACAAAGACACTTCCTCCCACCGCGATGAGACCGAAGAAAAGGATGACGAAGACCTCGCCGAGCCCACGATAAGCGAGAGGAAACGGACCTCCGGTGTAGCCGTAGCTGAGGTAAAGTGAGGGCAGGCCGATCG
Organism: Akkermansiaceae bacterium; assembly: GCA_039769075.1. GTDB lineage: Bacteria > Verrucomicrobiota > Verrucomicrobiia > Verrucomicrobiales > Akkermansiaceae > SW10. Next base: position 68,694 of record JBDMZE010000038.1, read on the forward strand.
CGACGACCCACCAGCCTCGGGCTTGAATGAGAAGGAAGCCCACAACGATCGCACAGATGAGCATGACGGCGGAGGCGAGATAGACTTTCTTCGGCGAAAGAAGTCCAGAGGAAGTCATGCGCTGAGGACCGAGGCGGGCGGCGGTGTCGGTTCCTTTTTCGGCGTCGATGACATCGTTAAAAAAATTGGTGGCGATCTGGATGAGTATGGCCCCGAGGACGGTCAAGACGGCGAGGCGAAGATCGAAGACGCCTTCAAAATACTGCGCGTAGAGACAGCCGGACCACACGGGGACAATCGCCGCCGGAAGAGTCTTCGGGCGGGCGGCGAGGAGCCAAGCTTTAAGATGCATGGGAGATTATTCAGCGAGGATAGCATCGATCTCGGCGGCGGAGTGCCCGAGAGGTTCGAGGATTTTGTGGTAGAATTCGCTCTCCTTGTCACTCACCCTGATATAAATGCTGCCGTCCCGACCAGTTTTAGTGATCGCTTCCCTCAAGGCTGGGAGGCGCTCCCCTTCCGGTAGGATCTTAAAGAGATTAGCACCAAGATCGCTCTGGCATGACTGCCAAGCGGAGAGGTTTGAGATCGCCTGCGTGACCACTTGCCGATTTTCAGCTTCCTCCCCCCACTTTAAAAACGAACTCATTACCGCTTGATTCCCATTCAGGTAATCGACGAGTTCTCTCCCGAGATCGAGTTCCATCTCAGGTGGGTCGGCGAGAACGTTCTTCGAGAATTCAAAAATCTCTTCCGGAGTCGCTGATTTCGTGTAGCCATCGAAGTAATCATCGAGTTCAAAGGTCTTGGAACCTCCCGATGTCAGAAATTCAAAGGCTTCCCCGGGATCACTTTTAGCCCATTCCTTCCAAATCTTAACCGATGGCTTGAAGAAGCCGCCATTGCTTCCATCCGCCCCGATACTCACTTCGTGCTGCTGCCAACTCTCGGCAAAGGAAGAAAAATTGAAGCCCTCGGGAAACTCACCACCCCAACTCCAACCGGATTTGCTATTTCCAGCCTTCCAGTTGTCTTTGTAGTATTCAAAGGCGGTGTTCCAGCCGTGAGTGATCGCTTCTGCGTTGAGACCCGAGGGGAAATCATAGCTTCCGTCAGCTTGTTTCAGATGCTCTTTCGACAGCAAAACGGCGGCCATTGGATCGAGTTTTTTCTTAGTGCTGATGAGTTCTTTGAGAACCTCGTGAGGCCTCTCAAGAACCAAAGCACCTGCCAAGAGAGAGTCGAAATTCTCCTGACACCACTTCTTGGCATCTCCATCATCAAGAAGAGTTTCAAAAAGATAGTACCTTGTGCCTGACTTTTCTTTCGTAAAAATCCAAGCGAGGGTTGCTTCACTGTCTTCGGAAAACTCTGCTTTTAAAAGATCACGAATCGCTCTCTTCAACGAATAGGAAAGCCCCTTAGGCGAGGCAGTATCAAGTAGGGCATCAATGTGAGCCGCTCTCTCGCCCGAGGGAATCTCCGCGAGCAATGACTTCAGCGCGTCAGAATCATCCTGGGTAATGGCATCGAGAAAGGCGTGAGACACTTCCCTGCTTTCCTGAAGGGCAGGTCGCGACAAATTGCGCTGACCCGACGTTGAGACCGACGGCGCTATTTCCCCATCAGAGACAGGCGTCACTTTCGGAATGAAGTATCCGATCCCCACTCCCGCGAGGAGGGTAGCGGGCCAGAGAAGGAGAGACGGTTTCATCTAAATGTCACCTTAAGGGACGCGGGGGAACTTTGAGAAGTCTGGATCGCGCTTTTCGATGAAGGCTTGCTTCCCCTCTTTCGCTTCCTCGCTCATGTAATAAAGGAGGGTGGCATTTCCGGCGAGATCGAGGAGGCCCATCTGGCCATCACAGTCAGCATTGAGAGCGGACTTGAGGCAGCGTAAAGCAAGTGGAGAATGGGCGAGCATTTCGCGGCACCATTGCACGGTTTCTTTTTCGAGATCTTCGAGCGGGACGACAGTGTTGACGAGGCCCATGTCGAGGGCCTGCTGCGCGTCGTATTGACGGCAGAGATACCAGATCTCACGCGCCTTTTTCTGACCTACGATGCGGGCAAGGTAGCTTGAGCCAAGGCCGCCATCAAAGGAACCGACCTTAGGTCCTGTTTGGCCGAAGCGGGCATTTTCAGCAGCGATGGTGAGGTCGCACACGATGTGGAGGACGTGGCCCCCGCCGATGGCGTAGCCTGCCACCATCGCGACGACGGGCTTAGGAAGACCACGGATTTTTTTCTGAAGGTCGAGGACATTGAGACGCGGGACGCCGTCTTCGCCAAGGTAGCCAGCATGGCCACGGACTTTTTGATCGCCGCCGGAGCAGAACGCTTTTTCGCCCTCACCCGTGAGAATGATGACGCCGACCTCCTGATCATGATGCGCCATCTCAAAGGCCTTAAGCAGTTCATCGACGGTGACGGGCCGAAAGGCGTTACGCACCTCGGGGCGGTTGATGGTGATCTTGGCGATCGCGCCATCGGCGGTCTTTTCGTATTTGATATCCTCGAATTCAGCGGCTGCGTTCCACATGCGGGGATCATCATGCGGGAACGAGGAGTTCGCAACGCCCTAATCCAATTTCTCGCCACAGCGGCGGCAAAATTTCGCATCCGGTAAGTGGCCGTGAACTCCGCAGCCGGGGCAGGCATCGGTTGTCTGATCTCCCTGCTGATATTTCATGAGGCCAGTGATCGCGATTCCAGTAGGAACGGCGATGATGGCATAACCGGAGAGAACAAGAATGGTGGTAATCAACTTACCAAGAACAGTGACCGCCACCATATCTCCGAAGCCGACCGTGGTGATGGAAACCACGGCGTAGTAAATACTCATCGGAATGCTGGTGAATTGAGTATCCTGTTCACCATTTTCCACGACATACATCAAGGTGCCAGCAAGGACGGCAATCAGCAGGACAGAGATAAAAAAAACGGTGATCTTTGCCCGACTTGCGATCAACCCCCGCATGATGGTCTCCGCACCGCGGACGTGGCTCATCATTTTCAAAATCCGAAAGACACGTAGGAGACGCAGAATACGAATCACAAGAAGCGAGTGAGCCCCTGGGAAGAAGAAGGTAAGATATAAAGGAAGGCAGGAGAGAAGGTCTACCACTCCATAAAAGGAACGCATGTAGCGTAGTGGCCGACGGACCAAGGCGATACGAAGAAGATACTCAAGAGTGAAGAGCCCAGTGAAAAACCACTCCGCAGCGCCAAGCAGCGCGCCCCATTCTGCCGCAATACTACTGACGCTCTCCAACATGACAGCGAGAACACTGAGCAAAATCGCGACCAGAAGGACGAGATCGAAGAGCTTACCAAGAGGAGTTTCGGCCTCAAAAACAATGGCCCAAAGGCGCTCGCGCAGAGATTTTTCCTGTTCGGGGGATTCCACGCCCAAGATTCTAGCACCTTTCATCGTTACAAACCAGTGCGCTGTCTGTATTCGAAAAGAGTGAAGTGGATTTTGTCTCTCGTGATCGTGATGCCCGTGTGGGCAATTCCTAGTATCGAGGAAGCGCGTCGAACCTTTGTGGAGGGAAATAGCAAGGCGCGCACGGCCCTCACACAGGAACTTTGGACAGCTGGGGAGGAAGCACTGCCACTGGTGGAGACCTTTTTAAAAAGCGATGACCCGGAGATCCGTTCGCGAGCGACGTTTCTCCACCAGCGAATTCTTTTGGGGCTACGCCCGGATTCACCAAAAGAGCTTCTCGCGGTCGCGGAGGCGGCGATGTCAGCCGAGCAATCCCAGCGGGAAAAGTCAATGGAGCGTCTTCTGGATGAACAAGGAGGCTTTGAGGTCGCGATCCGCCTGCTGAATCGCTGGGCCCAAGATCAAGATTTCAGCAATGAGGAACTCGAAGTCCTAGCAAGCAAGGTCCTCTTCCACGAGAGACTCAATAGCAGACGCTTGGAAATCCCCCTCAGCTTGGAATGCCGAGCTTTGCTTGTCGCAGCGCTTGCAAACGAGGGCCTGCAAGAACGCCGAATTGCGGTAAGGCTCGCTCTCCCGGATCCCCTTAGGATTCTCAAAAAGGCGACCATTTTCCGACAGATCGAACATGATGATCTCCTCCTCGGCCTCGCTCGAGGAGCACTTCTTCTCGGTAAAAAAGAAGATACCCAAACCATTCTTGCGATGAAAAAAGACGCAGATCGTCAACGTCTTGCCTTGCTGATCGAGGGTGACCTTGCTGCGCTGATCGAAGCAGGAGAAGAGAGTGAGATTCTCAAAATCGTCCTCCGCGACTTTAGCGGACAAGCCCCGGCTGATATCGAAGCTCTTCGCGCAAACGGCTATGGCGATCCAAAGACTTTTGCGAAGGTTCTCGTGGCGCTTGGGCACCCTGCGGAGGCGATCGAGGTGCTTCATGACACAGGGAATCACCGGCGGGTGCTTGCGATTCTTCTGGCTCAGGGGGAAGATGAAGAAGCGCTCACCTATCTCGAAGAATTGGAGGGCAACGAGGGCAGCGATGACATCCTTGAAGCGCGCCTCTTCCTCACAAACGGGCTTCTTGAAAAAGGCGAACTCGCGGCTGCTAAAAAATCCTTCGCCCCCCTCTTCGATGACGTTCCGAAGCGCGTAGGCCACCGCCAGCGTACGGTCTCACTCGCCTACCGCACCCATGATTTAGAGACGGCGCTAAAACTCAGCCGTTTCATCCGCCCCGGCTTCAGCACCCACGAAATGGTAGGAGATATGGGCTCACTCTTCCCCGGACGTGGCATGGCGATGGCACTCTGGACGAACCGAATCTGGGAAAAGGAACCTAAGCTGAGCGCGGCTGAAGCCATCGGAAAAGCGATCGCTTTCATCGACTCGTCAGGGGCTTATGAAAACGCCGCCGAGGTGCTCTCAAAAGACGAACTCTTTGAAAAAAAGGCCCTGCAGGAAATGGCGATCTACTTACATCGACCTGAGATGATTTCCGCACTCGAAAAAAAGGCATGGCTCGAAGACAATGGACACCTCCTGCTCCCCGCAATCACTCATCGTCAACTTCCCATCACCGAACGTCTTCGCGCATGCGACATCGCGCTCGCCATTTCACCCACCTCACCGCTCCTTCACTCGTTCCGCGAAATACTCACCGAAGAAGAACCAACCCGCTCACAGGAACTTGCGCTCGACGACGCCAAATCCTGGATCGGAATCGGAAAGGCGCTCGGCCAAGCGGGACGCGCCGATGAGGGCTACCAAGCTTTCGAAAAAGCACTCTCCTTCTCTGCTGAAGATTCTTCTTTCGAACTCCTTAAGCGACTCTCCCTAAAAAAGGCTCGCGACGGTGAAAAAGAAACCGCCCGCCGTCTCATCCACGCCGCGCTTATCGCGGCCATCAATGATGAGCGGGTCCGCTGCCCCGACCTTCTCCCTCTCGTGGAAGCGCTCTAGGGTTTCCCAAGAAGTACCCGACTCTGATCGACCGACATCTGGCGATAGGTCTGTTGGCTATAAATGATCGTCGGCTTTGCGCCAATGCGCTGGCGATCATTGGCGTAACCACTAGTGGGGCTCGCCGTCACATTCCCCGACTCTCGCGCGGCACCCGTGGTGTAGCTTCCGGTATTAAAATTCTGCCCCGAGGAGCGCGCGACCTTGTTTGAATCCCGGCTCTTATTCCAACCGAACCAAGACTTTTTTCCCTGACTGCTTTTCTTGGAACCCGAGCTATATGAACCCGTCGAGTAATCCTTATTCCCGTTCCAAGCCGCCGAGTGATATTTACGCGAGAGGTAGCCCGGCGCTTCACGACTCTTGCCATATGCCGATGAGCTTTTCCCATCATATTGACTCCGCTTTCCTCCTTCAAAGTTGCCATTCTGGCCACGCTCCACGTCATCAGCACTCCACTCGAAAGGATTTTTTTGATTCAGGCTATATTCCCCACCAGTCTCCGCTGCGGCGGTGGCCTTCACCTCGCCCGTATCAACTTCCGAGGACACGTTAGACGAACACGCTGTCAGTCCAAAGGAGATCGGAAGACAGAGAATGAGGAGAAAGATGCGGTTCATCCCGAGAAACTTAGCCTCGATTCCGGGCTGCCTCAAGGCTCCACTTTTTTAACAATATCGATACATCTCAATTTTCCCCTTGTGCCCTCGTGAAAATGACCTATTTCTCTAAATGGATATTGTGACTTGGTAATTACATTGTCCTTTCGCAGACAATCAGACGGAGGAGTGGGTTCTAATCCCGCTCCTCCGTTTGTGTATCCGGGTCATTGCAAATAGCAGACGCTCTTAAGCGAGGTCCATCACAAGCACTTTAGCCCACCATTCCTTGAATTTCGCGATGAAAGCATCGTGGATTGGATCGCCCTCCTGATAAGAATCGTGGTCTCCCATTGAGGAGAATTTCAGCGAAACAGCGTAGTCCCAGGAGTGATCGGTGACCGGACGCTCCGCTGTCGCAGCGGGTTTTCCCCAGTGATGCTCCGCGATGAAGGGCGAAGTGCAGAGAGTATCGAGACCGGACTCAAAAACTGCTCGTGAGCTCTCATCCTGATGATCCGCGCCGAGCCAGAAGTAAACATGGTGTTCCATGCCGCTGCTTGTAGGCGCATGCTCCTCTTCGAGCAAGAATCTTGCCGGAACACAAGTGATTGATTTTTCAGGAACGCTGTGCCAACTTCTATCCGCTGCGTCACCCGCTCGGCCTTTTCTCTAGATCCATGCGTATTCCTACCGCCCTGCTGCAGCTCCAGCTTGTTCTCCTCTGCTTCGTCTCACCGATCCAGGCCCAGACGGGTGGCTTTGACGGGAACCTCTACACAAAAGCCGAGCAGTATTTCAAGTACGGCACCGAGGTCGTCGACCGCTATGAAAAAGCCCGCTACATGGACTATTCCATCGGCTTATTTAAAGAATACCTCGATAAATATCCCAATGGCGCAAATGCCGCCGGAGCCTACTATCACATAGGCTTTGCTGAGCAGAGCTTGGGCCGGATCGATGATGCCGAACGACTCTATAAGGTCGTCATCCAGCGCTACCGAAAGGGAAACTCCGTAGGACTTGCTGCCAACAAACTCGCTTGGCTCGCCTTCAGTAAAGAGGACTGGGCCAACTCTGCAAAATTCTTCGCCACCAGCGCGGCAAATGTCACCAATCAAGAAGTCCGCTTCAGTGCCCTGACCAAGCGAGTCGAATGCCTCATGAAGCTCGAGCGCGACACAGACGTCATCGACGCTTTGGCAAATATCACCACCGCGCGCGGCCACCCCCACATGGCTTGGGCGCAGTTCATGCTCGGCTACCAGTATTACCAGATGGAAGCCTTTGAGAAGACGATCGAGATCCTCAAACCCCTCACCTCGGCGAGCACCGCCGGCACTTATCGTGCCCAAGCGATGTTCTACGCCGGACTCGCCTCAGTCGAACTCGGGCGCGATGACGATGCTCAGGACTACCTCCGCCAGGTCCTCGCAGTGTCGATAACCAACCCCTCCCTGACCTCCGAGCAGCGCAAGCAGATCGCGCATAATAAAGCGATGGCCCAGACCGGACTGATGAGCTTTTACTTTAAAAAAGAAGACTACAGCGAAGTGGCCAAACTTTTCACCCTAGGCGACTTTGGAGCAACCGGACGCACCGAGGCCCGCCGCTCGATGACCGCTGGCAAGTCTCTTTACCGTCTCAAGCGCTTCCACGATGCGCGCTCCGCATTCCGTCGCGTGGACCGCTCGGTGCCCAACACTCCCGAAGCCTTCGATGCAGCCTACCGCTGTCTCCTTTGCGACTACCAGATGAAGAATAGCGACCTCCCCGATCGGGTGAACGTCTTTCTGGGACTCTACGGCGATCGGTTCAGTGTCAGCCCGAATCTCCACATGGCCGCATTTTTAAAAGCGGAAACTCTCTACCACGTCGGCGACTACGAGGCTGCTGCGAATTCTTTCAGCGAGGTCGATGTCGAGTTGCTCCCCCGCAACCGCCGCGCCGAACTCCTGTTTAAACGTGGCTGGTGCCAAGCTGAAATCGGCGACAACAATGGCGCCACAAGAAATCTCTCCGAATTCATCAAGGATTTCCCAGATGATCCCCGCTATCACGAATCTCTCGCAGTGCGTGCGGATGCCTTCTCAATGCTTGGCGACCGCATGCCAGCCCTGCGCGACTATGAGACCCTTCTCAAGGCGGAACCTCAGCCCGAACTCCGCTCAGTCGCCCTCCAAGGCAGCGCCCGCGTCCTGAGGGACGAAAAAAAATATGCCGTCATGGTAGAGCGCTACCGCCTCCTCCTCACCGAGTTCTCCGATCTACCCACCAACACCATGGGCAATGCCAACTACTGGATTGGCTGGGGCTACTACAAGCTAGAAAAGTATGACGATGCCCGCCCATACTTGGAAAAAGCTCAAGAGATGATTCCCGAGTTCTACAATGAACCCGCCGGAAACATTCTCGTCCTGCTGAACTTCAAACAGGGCAAGGCGGATGAAATGAACAAGGTGCTCAATAGGCTCCTCTCCGATTTCCCGGGCAAAACAATCCCCAATCACATGCTCACCTGGCTCGGACTCCAGCTCTTCCACGTCGGAAACTTCGCCGATTCGGTCCGCTTCCTTGATCGCGCCACTGATCCCGAAAAACCCAAGGGATCGGAGGTCAACGTCTGGCGCTCACTCGCAAAGGGACAAAACGAACTCAAGCAATCCAGTAAGGCTCTCCGCTCCGCAAAAATCGTCCTCTCACTCGAAAAAGAACCCCGTTGGAAGGCAGACAGCCAACTCGACATCGCAGAAGCCTACCTCGGCCTCGGGATGCCTGTCGAAGCGACCAAATCCGCGCAAGCCGGGCTCGATATCGGTATCCCCGGAGCCCACACCGCTGGACTTCACCTCGTTCTTGGTCAGGTCGTATTCCAGAATGAGAAGTATCAAGAGGCACTCAATCACTTCGAAACAACCCTCAGCATTGCTGTCGATGACCCCGCCGTCACTCCCGAAGCTCTCTATTGGGCTGCGCAGTCTGCCGAAAAGCTGAGCGATGTCGAAAGAGCCTCTATTTTCCGGTCCCGTCTCGTGAATTCTTTTCCAAGCTGGCAGGTCCCCGCTCAAACCGTCCCGGAGAGAGAGTGAACCCCGTTCTTGCCAATCCGCCGCAGTTTGATTAATTTTTCTTAAGCTTATGGCTTCCACCTCTAAGAAAAAACTCCCGTTTGAGAAACGTGCCCGCTCGGTCCCCTTCAAGAGGCCCTTTATCAAGGCGGCCTTCTTAGGCGAATTGTTCTACCTTCTCCTCCTTGCAGTCCTTACCTCGATTGGCGTCTACTTTATGCCCCAGTCAAAGTTCTCAGTCAGGCCTCCTAGAGTCAGCGGGGTTGCGCTCCCCCTTCGAACCAGGTTGTCTCGACGAGGTCATTCAGGATACAAAGAACTATCTCGATTCAGCTGGCGGGAATTATTGAGTCTACCGACACTCCTTCGGAGTTTGATCTTTAGCTTTGGATACAAACCCCGATCCGAGGCTCGGGGCTATAGGCCGGCGCTCCTTCGGGGCTGGCTGAGAATTAATCAGGCTTGAGATCTCGAATCGTCGTCTCGATCCTAAGTGCTTCTTTGCCAAACTTCCCTTCTTTAATCTCCACTTTCGATTCACGGAGAAAATCCCCTTTTTGATTATAGCTGCGGATGGCGCATTCGTGTAACTCACCGACGGCTTCGCTCCCATCGGCTCGACTAAGACGCAAAAAGAACCTCCCTTGGCCGTCCTGATCAGGCCCCAAGTCCTTCAGGAAAGAAGTGAGATCAATCCCAACTTCAAGTGGAGAGTCATCATCCGGACCGGCCATCGGCACGTGGCCCGCATTCCCTCCTTTGAAGAGCGGCCAGCCGTTGAAGGCTTCTGGGGAGAATTCGTGATCTGGCTCGGTGGCATCTTTATCCCCAGCGATCCCTATCGTCATTCTTAGATCCGTCCGATCATTGCAGGAGAGCCTGAGCTTCAACGTCGTGCGCGGTTGGCAGCGAGTCACTTCAGCACGACCAAGATAGTTTCCACGCTTCCATGTCGAGTCGATCATCGCGCTGTAGAGGAGATAAACTCGGCCGTCCTTAGACCACTTCTCACCCCATGAATTGACGACGATGTAAGCGCCGCGCTCCCAGTCGGCGAGGGTGACTTTGCCATCGCTATTGGTGTCGATGTCGTTCGTGATCTTACCGTCGCCATTTAAATCGTAGCCCACCTGATCATCATATCCCACGCAGGTGATTCCATGTCCGTAGCCAGTCGGCCCCCAGCGGGTCCAGATGTCTTCGCCTGCTCGATGCTCCCCTTCCGGGATAGTCACGGTGACTTTTTTCAACTCACCCATGCGTCCGTCCAAGGCAAACAACCCGCCGATGGCATCCTTCTTTGGCTGATTCCGATCGTAGAGCCAACCACGCGCTTCGTCGAGTTGGTCGACAGTATTCGCCGGAGAGTAGCGATAGCCCGAGACACGATACTCCATTGCCTCGCGCCAGATCCCGTAACCGTTTGGCCAAACGCCGATCTTATCGAGACGGACTCCGCCGTAAGACTTCGCGGTAGGAATTCCGATGCGCTTCGCCACCTCCCAGCCGTGGTAAGCCTCCGAGCCCACGTTCTCGGCGCGATTCATCATGTTCCACGAAAAGTGAGCCGGAAACCGCGTCGCGTCCGTGTCTGCGATGGTGCCATTCAAGACGTTCATCTCGTAGGTAAAGATCGACGCCACAGATGCAAACTGCCCACAAGCCCCCCACTTCTGTTTGTAAACTGCCGGATACTGCGGACGAGCGGAGTTATCGACGCGTGAGGGCAGACGATCTATCGCGACCTTTGCCTCACCCACATCAGGCCCAATAGCATCGGCCCAAGTATCGTAGTCCTTCCCCATCGATGAAGGACGGGAAAAGTGACCCGGATAGGCGGCCTTTGCCTCACTGTCTTCATCGGCGATTACTGGCCCGATAAGAGAGGAAAGCACAAGACACAAGGCAGTGGAAAAACGTATCGGATAAGTGATCATAAACATCGTTGGCACTTAGAACGTGCCTCAGCAGGTAACCTTATCGTCACAGGGACTGGAACTAAAATATGTCCGTTGAGAAATGAGGCCCGACGCTCTACCTTCACTTCCATGAACTGCCTCCTCCGAAGAACCCTTATCGATACTTTCTCCCTATTAGTATTCGGCGAGGGTGCGATGGCCGCTGAAGAAAAGAAGACTCTTTCCATCGAGCAGGCGAAATTTCAAATGGTGCAACTCTACGGAGAAGAGAAAGTTTCTCTCAGGAAATTCACCATCAAGTATCCTGAGTTACGCAAAGCGGATAAGGCGACCCGAGCTGCAGGAAAGGAACTCCGTGATGCCGCTCAAGCTCATCCCAAACTCAAAGCTCGCTTTGATGAGATTGCGGAATCGAAGGTTTCCATCCCCGAGAAAATGAAGCTGTGGCAGCCCCTCTTTGAAAAAGCTGAAAAAATAGACGAGCTCGGAAGCTTTAGGAAAAAGTATGACGAAGCGCGCATCCATGCTCTCAGGCTCGAAATTGATGCACTCAAGCCTGGAGGCTACACCGAACTCGCTAAAAAGCTCGACGCGATCATCCTGAAGATCGAACCCGTGGAGAAGAATAAATAGGAACGGATAAGCTCTAGCAAAACCCCTTGCATCCGAATAAGCCTGTAGGAAGTTATCTGCTCTAGATGAAATTCCTTTTCGCAATCCTCCTGCTTTCCTGTGGTCCCCTCCTCGGACAATCCGCCGATGCCCTTCTCAAACAGGGTGATGCCTTGGATAGAGCTGGTAAGACCTCCCAAGCTCTGCAGGCCTATCTCGCAGCTAATAAAAAGCAACCCAACCAAGTCCCCACCCTCACGAAAATCGCCAAGCAATACGGCGACTCGATGGCCTCGCTTAGCAATAAAGCCGCGAGGAAGCGCGCCGGCCAGCAGTCACTCGCCTATTCCCGCCAAGCGCTGAAAGCCAACCCAAAGGATAGCGATGCGCACCTCGCAGTCGCCATTTCTCTCGGGAAAATGGTCGAGTTCATGGGGAATAAGGAAAAGATTCAGACTTCCCGCTTGATCAAAACCGAAGCCGAAACGGCGCTAAACTTGAATCCCCGGAGCGACTACGCCCACCATCTTCTGGGCCGTTGGCATCAAAACATCGCCGACATGGGGTTCGCCACTCGTGCGATCACCAAGGTCATCTACGGTGCCGTTCCTAAAGGGAGCTACGCCTCTGCCCTCAACCACTTCGGGACCGCTCGTAAGCTCCAGCCCAATCGGCTCATCCACGAGCTCGAATACGGTCGCGTCCTCGCCATGATGGACCGTGACAAAGAAGCCCGCGCCGTTCTCACCCGAGCTCTCGCAAAGCCCAACCGCGAGGCAGACGACGCCGAAGCCAAAGTCCGCGCGCGGGCATCTCTAAAGCGGCTCTAGGAAAGCCGCTCGACGACCCAGTAGAACCCGATCACGGCGATCACCAGTGAGGCACCTTTTCGGAACAGCTCGAAGCCCTTTCTCTGAAGTGCCCAGAAGGTCAGCGCAAAGGCCGCTAGGAGCACGGTGATCTGGCCCAGCTCCACTCCGATATTGAAGCCAATCAGCGGTTTCAAAAGACTCCCGCTTGGCAGATCAAGCTCCTGCATCACGGATGCGAAGCCCATCCCGTGAAGAAGACCGAGTGCGAAAACGAACACTAAGCGGCGGCGCTTCAGCTCCTTCACCCAAAGATTTTCGAGTCCCACATAGGCAATGCTCAGGGCAATCGCGGCTTCCACCAGACGACCCGGCACCGTAATCACACCAAGCACCAAGAGCGCCAGCGTGATGGAATGAGCGACGGTAAAAGCAAGCGACTGCGCAAGCAGCGGCTTCATCTTTGGCACCAGTAAGAAGAGACCCAGAATAAAAAGGATGTGATCCAGCCCCTTCGGTAAAATATGCTCAAAGCCCGACTTCACCCAATCCCACAGCGAGGCCCGCACCACCTCCGGGTTTGCTTCCGTGGAAAAAACGACCAACTCTTGTGGTCCGCTCCGTGACTCGATCGTGCGCGCTTCCTTTTCACCGTTCCGCCCACGCACGGTCAGCACCAAGTCAGCCTCATCCGGCTCCTTCCAGTCCACCAAAAAGCCCCCCACGGAATCTTCCGAAAGTTCACCCGTAGCACGGATCCGCAGGAGTGAATTGTAATTCTCGTTCTGATGGAACATGCGGTTCTTCCGCTCCAAATCTGGAAAAGAGACCACAAAATCAAGTTCCTCATCCCCCAAGCGAGCCTCAAAAAAATCCCGCACGTCCGCTTCCGCAGCGTCCTTCATGATCGCCCACGCCTCATCATCGAGCGAATCCATCCATTGCTTCCCAGACCGACCAGCGATCGTAGGATCACCCTGCGCCAGCGGACCATCCTCCGGATAAAACATCCACGCTTCGATCCAAAAAGTCGTCTCCCAGGAATCCTCTGTTACCCGCATCTCAGCACGCACGAGGTTCCCGTAATGCCCCCAGAGCGGTGAGCAAACCAACAGGCTCAAGACTAGAAAAAGCAGCCTCTTCATCACTCCCCTGATCCGGTCAAAAGATAAGTCGCGAACGATCCAAGCCAATGCTCACCGGCATAGCTCCCGCTAAAAATCTGCTCTAGTCCTTTTTTTTCGTGCGCCATCGCAAGGCCAAGAAAGCGCTTTTTTTGCGCACCTTCAAGCGAAGAAGCGATCCCGCGCAGGCACCACGCCCGATTCAGATTCAGCCCAGCGAGATGCACCAAGTGGCCGTCTTCTAAGTCACTCACCGAAACCGGCTCAGCCAAGTTCCCAAGATCGTATTTCGGAAAGAACCCGGCCAACCAAGCATCATAATCTTTTTCACTCAGCACCCGACGCATCAGGTCAGCCTCATTAAGCCCTGCCGAAAAGAAATCATTTCCACTCGGCTCGTAGCGCACGGGGTAAGCCCTGTCCTTAGAGTAAAAGTGATCCGCTTTGAGAAGCAGCATCGTTTCAAACTCCTGATCCTTTGTCGCTCGCGCCCAGTCCAACATCTGCCCCAGCGGAAAAGCCGATTCGGGGTGGAAGCCACAGCGGATCGGCCAGTCAAGTTTCGGCAAATAGATCTTCGCATTCGCCACGATCACCTCCTCTAGCGGACGATACCATTTCGCCCAGCGCTTCCCCTCTTCATCTTCTAAAAGACGAAGTTCCATGCCGAGCCGGAGCGCCCAAGCCCAGCCATACATGCGCTCGAATGATTGATTGGTCTCCAGATAAGCCGCTTCTTTTTTTAACTTTTCCTCACTGAATTTCACCCGAAGCCCGTCCCGCACTTTCTCCTGCCAAGGTGCCTTTGGAAACATCCGCATCAGCCGCACCAGCGTCCAGTGGCCGTGCACCGATGAATGCCAATCAAAGTGGCCGTAGAAGACGGGGAACATTTCTTGGGGAGTCTTCAGATCGGCCTCACTGCGAAGCATCACCGAAATCTTATTGGGATATTCCTTCGCCAAACCCTCAAGCGCGAGGTCTACGAATTTTTTCGCCTGCGCCTCACTCATCCGTATCTCAGCAGCCAGAGGCATCAGGAAAACCCAGAAGAAGAGGAGATATTTCATGTCCTCAGCGTGGTAAAGATCTCGCCGGATGTCGAATTCTGAGTCGCAGCCGGGAGCCCTTCTTGCTAAGTACATAAAATGACGCCACCGCTCATCGCCACGCTCGAAGCCGGAGGGACTAAAATGGTCGCCGCCCTCGCCTCCGGGCCCGATGACATTCGCATCCGAGCCCGCATTCCAACCACCACTCCGGCAGAAACAATCACGGCGCTGGTGTCATTTTTTAAAAAGGCGATCACTGAGCACGGCGATCCCGCCTGCCTAGCGATCGGGACTTTTGGCCCCGCCGCCATCGACCCTGCTTCGCCAACCTACGGCCACATCACCGCCACCCCGAAACCCGGCTGGACCGACACTGATCTGCTCAGCCCTCTCAAAGACGCACTCGGCGTTCCGGCAATCTTCGATACCGATGTCAACGCCGCCCTTTTTGGCGAAGCCCGCTGGGGAGCCGCTCAAGGCTTAAAAGATGCTGCCTACTTCACTATCGGCACCGGGATTGGCGGCGCGGTCATGATCGACGAACAGCTCATCCACGGCATGGGCCACACCGAGATGGGACACATGCGCGTGAAGCGGCACCCTGAGGATTCTTTTAAAGGTCAGTGCCCCTTTCACGGCGATTGTCTTGAGGGGCTTGCCTCCGGAAGTGCCATCGGAGCTCGCTGGGGAACTCCCGCTCACGAGCTCGCCCCCGATCACCAAGCCTGGGAATTCGAGGCGGACTACCTCGCGCAAGCCTGCCTCAACCTCCTCACCATCGCCCCGCCCGCCCGCATCATCCTCGGCGGCGGCGTCCCTCATCAAGAGCACCTTTTCCCAATGGTGCGACAGCGTCTCAAAGACGATCTCAACGGCTATCTCGCCCACCCCTCGCTTCAAGGCGACCTCAGCGAATTCATCGTCCCCCCTACCCTCGCCGACGATGCCGGACTTCTCGGCTGCGTCGCGCTCGGACAACAACTTCTCTAAATCCGCCATCTTTAGAGTTCCTCATCTCGCATTTAAAACTTAGAACCAACCCATGTATCTCACCGGATTTGCCGACGAAGCGGCCAAGGACCTCGCCACCCAAATTAAAGCCACCAAGGAAATCGGCTGGAGTCAAATTTCCGCTCGTGGCGTCAATGGATCCAACATTCACGAACTCCCCCAGGAGGAGTTTGAAAAAGTCGCCGACCAGCTCGACGAAGCCGGCATCACCATCCCCGAGTTCGGATCGCTGATCGGGAACTGGGGAAAGAAGATCGACTCTGATTTCGATATCACCCTCTCCGAGATCGACCGCGCCATCCCACGCATGCTCCGTCTCCAGACCCGCCTCGTCCGGATCATGTCCTACGCGCAGGAACCTTGGGGAAATGATCAAAACGAAGCCGAGCGCTTCCGTCGCCTCCGCGAGATCCACGCCCGCTTCGCAGACGCCGGTCTCCAAGCCATTCACGAGAACTGCATGAACTGGGGCGGCTTCTCAGCCGAGCACACCCTTCGCCTCATCGAAGAAGTCCCCGGCCTCAAGCTCGTCTTCGACACCGCCAATCCCGTCTTCCAAAAAGACCGCTCAAAAGCTGAGCCCTTCCCTTGGCAAGACCCCCTCGAGTTTTACCAAAAGGTCAAAGAGCACGTCGTCCACGTCCACATCAAGGACTGCACCAACCCGCCCGAAGGCGAAACCGAGCCCGCAAAATACACCCTCCCCGGAGACGGCCAAGCCATGGTCCGTGAGATCCTCACCGAACTCAAAAACGACGGCTACACCGGCGGCCTCGCCATCGAGCCCCACGTCGCCACCGTCTTCCACGCCGTCGATGGCGCCGAGCCAGACTGGCAGCAGTGCTACGACTCCTACGTGGAATATGGCCACGCCACCAATGCCCTCCTCAAAGAGCTGGACTGGCCGACGGAGTAGGACACTCCTTCATTTCCCACGGCACAACGGGCCAAACCAACTTAGCCCAGGGCAGCGCCTGGGTTTTTTGTCGGAAGATCCCATCCCGAGAGACACACCAACGACCTCTTAATTTACTCTACGTCAATATTGGAGACTCCTCTACTCTGAAGAATAAGCGTGAGGCATCACTAGGACCGCCGCTCGGCAGATTGAAGGTTCGGCTAGTCGCCACCCCCGCACCAGCAGTGATGACATCACCGAGGCTGTTGTCCTAGTCAATAAGGTCGAAGGAATACTTCACAACGTAGCTCACCCCTGCAACTGAGTTCCAGGTGAGAGACACTTCGTCAGTATCAGGAAGGTATCCGATCGAGGTAACCCCAAACGAGCCCTGCTTCACCGGATCACCCAAAGCAACTAACTTAAATCCATTGGTTGCTGATTGCGGAAGTCCAGCGGTATTCGTGATTTGGAATCCTCCCTCATTGGTGGTGATGGTGTAGACCAGTCCAAAAGCTTCGTTATCAGTCGGATCGTCCTGAAAATTCACCGAATTTGACATGGGTAGGCCTACTCCAGCAGTCACATCCCATACTTTGTCAGAGCTATCTGTCGCAGCAGGATTCCACGCATAGAGAGTAAACTCATACTTTGTATCTGAAAATAACCCTGCGACCTCGATCGTGAGCGCTCCTGCCGCCCCTGTGGCATGTAAAAGATCCTCATAGAGGATGCTCATAGGTGAAACCCACCGGATCTCCATCTGTTGATCCCGGTCGATTAACCGATTTTCCAAAAAGGGTGCTCGTCGTCACAGTTACGGTCGTAGTGCCCGATGATGTTTCGATGATTTGCGCAAGTAACGAAGTCCTCCCCTTAGCCTGGTGTCAGCCGAAAATATCTCATTTTTCCTGGGATAGAAAATTACTCGTGAAGCGGGTGGATCGTTGGGCAGGTAGGGTGAGCAAAGGGCAGAAAGATGTGCGACAGTCCTTTATCCCAGCCGAACTCATTCTGGGTGGAACGATCGGCCCAGCAAAGCGATGAAGAGAGATCCCCCAAGAACCATCACGACGGATGATGCTTGGGGATTAAGACGCTTAAGCTCGAAGTAGATTCCAAGCACTCACAAGCGCCTTGAGTCCGGCCATCTCGATACTGGGATCAACTCCAACTCCCCAGAGAATACGACCGTCATCATGACGCAGCTGCACATAAGCAGCAGCGTCTGAACTCGAGCCACCGCGCACTGCGTGGGAGCGGTAATCAGTAAGAACAAAATCCTTCAAGCCCGCCTTATCAAGCGCCGACACGAAGCCATTGATAGGACCATTTCCAATCCCTTGCACTTTCTTCGTCTCACCGCTGACTTCGATCTCCGCGGTGCAAAGCACTTCACCGCGACCCGCCGCGTGATGATTCAGATCGTAATCAAGAATCTTCATCTCAGTCGAAACATTGGCAAATTCTTCTAAGAAAACCTTCCCCACTTCTTCAGCGGAAAGTTCCTCCCCTCGCTCATCGGCGAGATCATAAACCCGCTTCCCGACCTGCGGATGCATCGTCTTAGGAAGATCAAATCCGTGCTCTTGATCGAGAATGTAAGCGACGCCCCCTTTTCCACTCTGGGAATTGATACGCACGATGGCCTCGTAGCTGCGCCCGATATCATGAGGATCGATGGTGAGATAAGGCACGCCCCACTTATCAGACTCTTCCTTGGTGCGACGATCCAAACCCTTCTTAATCGCGTCCTGATGGGAGCCCGAAAAAGCGGTGAAGACCAGCTCCCCTGCATAAGGCTGCCGATCCGGAACGACCATGCGCGTGGTGCGCTCGTAAACTTCCCGCAAGCGCGAGAGATCTGAAAAGTCCAACCCAGTCTCAATGCCGTGGCTGTTCATATTGAGCGCTACAATCACGATATCGAGATTTCCCGTGCGCTCGCCATTTCCAAAAAGAGTTCCTTCCACCCGGTCCGCACCCGCCATCAAGCCCAGTTCGGTAGCGGCGACTCCGGTTCCCCGATCATTGTGCGTGTGCAGGGAAATCGTGACCGAATCCCGCTTCGAGATTTGACGACACATCCACTCGATCTGGTCCGCGTGGACATTCGGTGTCGCCCACTCGACCGTCGCAGGAAGATTTAAAATCAGCTTTTTACCTGGAGTCGGTTCCCAGACATCGATCACCGCTTCGCAGCACTCGAGTGCGAAATCGAGTTCGGTATCGGAGAAGGATTCGGGAGAATATTGCAGGACGATCTCGGTTTCAGGAATGGTCGGAACCAATTCCTTCACCACCTCCGCACCAGTCACCGCGATTGCTTTGATATCCTCCCGCGAAGCATCGCCGAAGGTCACGCGACGCTGCAGCGTCGAAGTAGAATTATAAATGTGCACGATCACGCGCTTCGCTCCTTTGATCGCCTCGAAGGTGCGCTCGATCAAATGCCGCCGCGTCTGCACCAGCACCTGCACCGTGACATCCTCTGGGATGCGGTCCTCATCGATCAAACGTCGCATGAAAGCAAACTCGGTATCGCTCGCCGAGGGAAAGCCAATCTCGATCTGCTTAAAGCCGACATCGACCAGCATATCAAACATCTCCAGCTTCTCCTCCACCGTCATCGGGATAGGAAGCGCCTGGTTACCGTCACGTAGGTCAACCGAGCACCAGATGGGAGCTGAGTCGATGACACGGTCGGGCCATGTCCGGTCGCGCAAGTCGACGGCCGGGAATGGACGGTATTTATTGATGGATTCGCTTTTCATAATCTCAGTAAGTGAGGATCTATGAAGCACGGAAGCACTCGGTAAGTCCTGTTCCTTGGACGGTGATTTCTCCGCAACAGTCGGGAGATGGATGGTTGACCAAAGAACGAGGCGACTGCGGACTAGAGTCCGAGTCGCAAACTTAGGAAGAGGGCCAACGTGATCTTCACCTGCCGAAGCTCCCCGAAAAGCCCTCCCTTGTCACGGCTCAAATTATCCCTTCTAAAAGAGTCCTCCAGCGGCCAAAATCACTTCTCATGAATGATCTCGTTCTAAATGAGGAAATCCACCAGCGC
Organism: Akkermansiaceae bacterium; assembly: GCA_039769075.1. GTDB lineage: Bacteria > Verrucomicrobiota > Verrucomicrobiia > Verrucomicrobiales > Akkermansiaceae > SW10. Next base: position 88,269 of record JBDMZE010000038.1, read on the forward strand.
GTCATCGTAGAGATGATCCCCAAGGCGGATGAGTTTCTCTGGGTCGTCACGGCAGACGTCAAAGACCTTCATGTGAAGAAAGGAAGACGCTTTGTCCCCTTTCTCGAAATCCTATCCGACACGGTCAATCGCGGAGTCGCGGTGCGCCTCTTCCATGCCAAGGAACCCGGCCCAAAATTCCGCGCCGACTTTGATAAATATCCCGCGCTCATCGAATCCGACCTTTTCGAGCGCATTCTCTGCCCCCGGATCCACACCAAGGCTTTCATCGTCGATGGCAAGGAAGCCTTTATCGGATCTGCAAATCTAACCGGTGCAGGGGTCGGTGCAAAAAGCCCGCTCAGGAGAAATTTCGAAGCCGGGTTTGTCACTGATGAAGCTCGCCATCTAAACCCTCTCATGGAGTGGGTCGACTCACTCTACCTCGGCGACTTCTGCCAGAAATGCCAGCGCCGCAGCACCTGCCCGGATCCGATTGCTTAGGTGTCAGTTTGTAGTGGAGGCTTTAGCCGAACTCTCTGCCATTAATCTCCGTAAGGTTCGGCTAAAGTCTACACTACGAACTGGCCAACCAATCGCCGGATGCGACGACCTCGTAGTCCTCGATACCCTTGAGCCATTCGTAGATCCAGACTTCGGTGGGGGTGTCATCGAGAGAGACTTCTTTCCGCACGCGGTGGTATTCGCCGTTGCGATCGTCTTCTAAGCCGATGCCCTCGAAGGCATCGAGCTCACTTAGAAGTTCCGCCGAGATCTCGTAGACTTCGCCTCTTACAAGACCGCCGGAACCGAGGACGAGGCCGGGATACCAATCGATCTTGAGAAGGGTGCCTTCGACTTCGGACGGGCCAAGCCAACGGGCTTTTTTCATGCGCCAGTCATTCGAAGCACCCTTGCGAAGCGCTCCATAGACGAAGATGAGATCAGGCATTTTCCTGCTTCTCCATAATTTCCTCAAGTGTCGCCTTCACGGCATCGAGACCCTCTTCCATTTCGGCGGAGATCGGGACGACCTGCACCTTTGGGAAACGGGCTTTGAAGTAGCCTAGATTTTCTTCAGCGCCATCGAGGTCCATTTTGTTAGCAACGACCATCCAAGGGAATTTGGCGAGGTCTTCGTCATACATTTTGATCTCAGTGCGAAGAGTCTGAATGTCTTCGATCGGATCGCGGCCTTCACTTCCGGCCATATCGACCACAAAGAGCAGAACGCGACAACGAGTGATGTGACGGAGGAACTCGTGCCCGAGGCCGCGATTCTCATGCGCACCCTCAATCAGGCCGGGGATATCTGCCACCGTGCAGCGGACGTGCCCGCCAAGAGGAACGACACCGATCTGCGGGGTGAGAGTTGTGAAGGGATAAGAAGCCACCTTGGGCTTCTTGGCAGAGAGCTTGCCCAGGAGAGTGGATTTTCCGGCATTTGGGAAACCAACGAGTCCTGCATCGGCGATGCGGCGGAGTTCGAGGTAGTAGATTCCTTCCGAACCATCAGTTCCCATTTCGCGTTCCTGCGGGACTTGGTTAGTCGCGGTGCGGAAGTGGAAGTTTCCACGGCCGCCTTTTCCTCCTTCGAGAAGGACGATTTCCTGACCGTGCTCGGTGAGATCGATGACCGGTTGGAGATCGATTCCGTCTTCGCTGCGCTCCATCGCCACGGCATCGGTGACGGTGATCGCGGGGCTTCTATAAATGACGGTGCCGGGAGGAACGCGACCAATAGCGGTCTTGCCATTCTTCCCGTGGCGCTTGTAGGTCTGGCCTTGCGCGCCATTTTCAGCGATGAGCTTGGGGTCGTAGTGGAAGGAGCGGAGGTTGTCGGTGTTCTCATCGACAATGAGGATGACCTTACCACCATCGCCACCATCGCCGCCATCGGGGCCGCCACGGGGGACAAATTTTTCGCGACGGAAGCTGACGGAACCATTTCCGCCATCGCCGGATTTACAGCGGATGCGGATGTGGTCGACGAATGATTTATCCCCTTTCATGAGTTCTTAAAATTAAGCGTGAGTAGGCCCGAAGGCTTTCATGAGGCAGACCTCAAGAGCGAGTGCCTCCGTGACATTGGTCTCAAGCAAGCGCCGGAGTTCCTCCACCGCGGTAACACGTTGCAGGAGAGAGTCGAGAGTTTCGTCTGCGACGGCAGCAGAGAATGTGGGCGCGAAGTCGTTGAACTCGAGCCCTGCCGCCCCGGCTTTGATGCGGATGAGATCGCCCATCCAAGCAAGGAGAGCATCAATCATGCGGGAGCGCTCGCCCAGGTAGTCAGCTGCGGTCTGCGCTTCATACATTTTTTCGCGCTGAGCAAGCCAGTCACCTTCGATGGCCTGCTTATACTTGGCGGACTCTTCTTTAAAAGTGACCTCGTAGCCCTTCGCGATAATGGCCTTTCTTTCCTTGAGGAGGGTTTCGAATCCCGCCTTCACGAGGAGGCCGGCATCGAGCTGGCCGAGGCCATCGCGGGTGGCGGTATCGAGAATCGGAAGGAGCGCTTCCACTTCCTCACCGCGCACGGCATCGACAGGCTTAAGAAGCGGGAGGTGGACGCAGCGGGACCAGATGGTGGGCAAGAGCCGCTCGGGTTCGCCGGAGAGAAGGAGGAGGAGGCTCTGCTGAGGAGGCTCTTCAAGCGTCTTAAGAAAGGCGTTCTCCGATGATTCATTCATGCGATCGGCATCGGCGATGACTCCAATCTTCCACTTCTTGCTGGGAGCTGATTGATTCATCATTTTTTCGATCCCTCGCATCTCCTCGACGCGAATGATACGGGACTTCGAGCGCGGGCGAATGACGCGGACAAACTCCCCCTCGACCCCCTCAAGAGTAGGCGCTTCTTTGACCTCGGGTTCGCCCCAGAGATCGCCACCGGCATCATCTTCACCATTTAAGAGATCGGCCATCTGCGCGGCAAGCGCCTCCTTACCACTGCCCTTGGGGCCTGTGATGAGAAAGGCATGCGCGAGCCGACCGCGCTCATGGGCGGACTCGACCAGTTCGTATGCTCTCTCGACGGAAAATGCCACGCCCCGATGTATCGCCTAGGTGGGGCGGCGGCAAGCCTCGGCGGTGAGGATTTCAAGGGCGAGATTCTGGAATCGATTGGCTTTGGAAAAAGTGAACATCTCCTGTAACGATGCCGCCTTGCTTTCCAACCATCTTCCACATTTTAGAAAGCATGATCGCGGCATCAGGAAATGGCTTCTTGTGCTTGAGGAAAACAAAAAAGCGGCACCTGTTTCCAGAAGCCGCTTTGTAAATTGTATCGAAAGAGATCTTAGCGACCCTTGCGCTTGAGACGGAGCATTGCCTCAGACTTGGCGATGACGACCTGAAGAGCCGCCATTTCATCCTGGTTGTCTGCGACGCCCTCAAGAGCATCCTGAGCGCGCTTCATTGCTTCCTCGACCTTTGCTTCATCAATCTCTGCGTCGTTGACAGCGAGGTCAGTGAGCACAGTCACCTTTTCCTGAGTGATCTCAGCGAAGCCCTCGCCGATAGCAAGATCCTCCTTTTTGCCATCCTTCAGGTAGCGGAGCTCTCCAGGCTGGAGAGGCGTCACCATCGCGGAGTGCATTGAGAGAACGCCCATCTCCCCTTCGCTTCCGGGAAGATAAACATCATCCACTTGATCGGAAAAGATGGTCTTCTCAGGAGTTACGATATCGAGTTGGAATGCCATGATGCTCTTTAAAAATTAGGGTTTCCCCTCAATTAGCCCTTATCGACAGTGTCGATATTTGCCTTCATGTAGAAATTCGACTCAGGAACACTGTCGTGCTTACCGTCGAGAATCTCGCCGAAGCCTTTTACCGTGTCTGCGATGGAGACATAAACACCAGGTGAACCGGTGAAGATCTCAGCAACGTGGAACGGCTGGGAAAGGAAGCGCTGAATCTTACGAGCGCGGAAAACCGTGAGCTTATCTTCGTCAGAAAGTTCGTCCATTCCGAGAATCGCGATGATGTCCTGAAGGTCCTTGTATTTCTGAAGGACGTTCTGGACGCCACGAGCGACCTTGTAGTGCTCTTCACCGACGATGTCTGGTGAAAGCGCGTTGGACACTGAAGAAAGAGGATCAACCGCAGGGTAGATACCAAGTTCTGCAAGAGCACGCTCAAGAACGACGGTGGAGTCGAGGTGAGCGAAGGTGTTTGCAGGAGCAGGGTCAGTCAGGTCATCCGCAGGAACGTAGACCGCCTGGAAGGAAGTAATCGATCCCTTGTTGGTAGAAGTGATTCGCTCCTGAAGTCCGGCCATCTCCTCAGCGAGGGTAGGCTGGTATCCCACCGCAGAAGGCGTCCGGCCAAGAAGTGCGGACACCTCAGAACCAGCTTGGGAGAATCGGAAAACGTTATCCACGAAGAGAAGAACGTCCTGGTTCTCTTCATCACGGAAATACTCAGCCATGGAAAGGGCAGAAAGAGCAACACGGAGACGTGCACCTGGAGGCTCGTTCATCTGACCGTAAACCAGAGCCACCTTGGACTTGGAAAGATCAGCTTGATCGATGACGCCAGCTTCTGACATCTCTTCGTAAAGGTCGTTACCCTCACGAGTTCGCTCACCCACACCTGCGAAGACGGAGTAACCACCGTGGTTCTTCGCAATGTTGTTGATGAGCTCCATGATAACAACGGTCTTACCAACACCCGCACCACCGAAGGCGCCCACTTTACCACCCTTAGTGAAGGGGCAAATGAGGTCGATGACCTTAATTCCGGTCTCGAGGATTTCAGCAGAAGTCGCCTGATCCACAAGAGGAGGAGCTTCGCGGTGAATCGGGTAGCGCTTCGTGTGAGTCACCTCACCACGCTCGTCAACCGCATCACCGGTGACATTGAAAATACGACCAAGCACACCTGCTCCAACAGGAACAGAAATAGGAGCACCGGTATTGGTGACGGGCATGCCGCGCTTAAGACCTTCAGTGGTGCTCATGGCAACGCCACGGACCCAGCCGTCTCCAAGGTGCTGCTGCACCTCAAGCACGAGCTTCACATCTTCTCCGAAGAGATGGTAGTTCAGTTCGAGCGCATTATAAATCTCGGGGAGTTTGTCGGCGGCAGAGAAGTCAACGTCAACGACGGCGCCGATGACTTGAACGATGGTTCCTTGGTTGCTCATAGGATTGGTTACTGAGGGAAAGGTTATGGAGTGGTTGGGATGCCCTCTTAAGGGCGAAAAGTGAGAAAGAAATCAGAGTAGGTTTACTCCATCGCCTTCATGGCGGTGGTGATTTCAAGAAGTTCAGCGGTGATCGCAGCCTGACGAGCTTTGTTATACTCGAGGGTGAGATCCTTGATCATGCTGTTTGCATTATCGGTAGCAGCTTTCATCGCTACCATACGAGCGGAGTGCTCCGATGCACGCGCTTCGACGAGCATCTGGTAGATCTGGAAGTTGATGTAAAGTGGGAGAAGCTTATCGAGCACGCCTTCTGCGCTAGGCTCGAATTCGTAATCGACTCCAAGTGCAGCTGCGGTATCGGTCTCAGTGACCTCGTCTTTTCCAACTCCCTCATAGTCCTGCTTCTCAGCAAGGCTTGCCGATTCGATTGGAAGAAGCTGAGCGACGTGTGGAGTCTGGGTCAGCGTGGAGACGAAGTTGTTGAAGGCAACCGTGATGCGATCATAGTCGCCACTGAGAAATTTCTCGGTAAGGAACTTGGCGATCGGCTTGGCGTCTCCGAATGGAACAGGATCTCCTGTTTCCCAATCGGTAACGATTTTTCCACCAGCCTTCGCAAGCTGCTGACGCAACTTTTTGCCGACGGTGACATATTCAGTCTCCTCGGTCGCAGCGCCGCGAACAGCTTTAGAAAGGTTGGTGTTGAGGCCGCCGCAAAGTCCACGATTGGTGGAAATGACGAGCATCAACTCCTTGCCGCCTTCGCGCTTTTCAAGAAGCGGATGACTATCCTCATCCGTATTTTCCTTCAGGTTCACGAGAACCTTATTGAGTTTGTCAGCGTAGTCCCGGCCAGCTAGGGCCTGGTTCTGCGCCTTCTTCATCTTGGCAGCCGCAACGAGCTCCATCGCTTTGGTGATCTGCGAGGTGCTCTTGACCGACTTAATGCGTCGGCGAATGTCACGAAGGTTGGCCATCTTTTACTGAAGAATTAGGAGATTGGAGAAATGAAGGGATTTACTTCCAAGTGCCTTTGAAATCACTGAGGGCGGTCTTAAGACCGTCGACGATGTCATCAGAGAGAGCCTTCTCGTCAGCGATCTTCTGGAGAAGGTCGGCCTTACGAGTGGAAAGGAATTCTTCGAGTTGAGCCTGGCACTCTTGGATACGGTCGACATCGACATCGTCGAAGTGGCCGTTCTGCATGGCCCAGAGAACCGCAACCTGCATCTGCATGGAAAGCGGAGAATACTGGTTCTGCTTGAAGAGTTCCACAATGCGCTGACCACGGTTGATCTTCGCCTTGGTGGCGTCATCAAGATCAGATCCGAACTGGGCGAAAGCCTGAAGTTCGCGGAACTGAGCGAGGTCGAGTTTGGTGGTTCCAGAGACTTTCTTGATCGCCTTGGTCTGAGCAGCGGATCCCACACGGGAAACTGAAAGACCAACAGAGATCGCAGGACGGATGCCCTGATAGAAGAGATCAGTTTCGAGGAAGATCTGACCGTCGGTGATGGAAATCACGTTGGTAGGAATGTAGGCCGAAACGTCACCTGCCTGAGTCTCAATAATGGGAAGCGCAGTGATTGAGCCACCACCCTCTTTCTCGGAGAGACGCGCGGAGCGCTCAAGGAGACGGGAGTGAAGGTAGAACACATCACCAGGATAAGCTTCACGACCAGATGGGCGACGAAGAATCAGGGAAACCTGACGGTAAGCAACAGCCTGCTTGGAAAGGTCATCATAAACGATAAGGACGTCCTTACCTTGGTCCATGAGGTATTCCGCCATGGCGCAACCGGAGTAAGGTGCAAGGAACTGGTTTGTCGCAGAGTCCGAAGCGGACGCGGAGACGATGATGGTGTTCTCAAGAGCGCCAGCGTCTTCCAGAGTCTGGATCGTGCGGGCGATGTTTGACTGCTTCTGGCCGATACCGACGTAAACACAGTAAACGGGCTTGTGGTCCTTCAGGCGGCCTTCAGCAGCTGCTTTGTTCTGATTGGACTGAGAAATGATGGTGTCGATCGCGATGGTGGTCTTACCAGTGGAGCGGTCACCAATGATGAGCTCACGCTGACCACGACCGATGGGGATCATGGCGTCGATGGAAGCGATACCGGTCTGAATGGGAACCGAAACAGACTTTCGCTTAATGATACCAGGGGCAATCTTCTCAACAGGATATTGAGCGGCTGCGGCGATCTCACCTTTGCCATCGATAGGCTCACCGAGAGTGTTCACGACGCGGCCGAGGAGAGCCTCGCCAACGGGAACAGAAAGAAGTTTTCCAGTCGTCTTACACTCCATCCCTTCGGTGATGTGCTGACCGTTTCCGAGGAACACGACACCGACTTCACCTTCCTCAAGGTTGAGGGCGAGACCTGTAAGGCCTCCGGGGAACTCGACCATCTCGTTCAGCTGAACGTCGCTGAGACCTTCGACTTTTGCGACACCGTCACCCGTTTCACGGACGATACCGACGTTGGACTTTTCAACGGAGGTGTTGACGTTGTTAATTTGGGCTTCCAGTTCCTGGAGAATGCTGCTCATGACAATATTTGGGAAAGATTTGGGCGATTAAAATGCGTTAGTGAGACGATCGAGGCGGGATTTAACCGAGCCATCGAAGACATCGTTTCCGACGCGGATGCGGAGACCGCCGAGAAGCTCGGGTATGGTCTTGAAGGTAAAAGTAAGATCCTGGCCGTACTGCGAGCGCAGGGAGTTGGCAAGCTGATCACCAGTTGCGGCGTCGAGCGCAGTGGCGCTCTCGACAGTGACTTGCTTAGAGGCGAGCTCTGCCGAGATGAGACGACGAAGAACCTGAAGCATGGCGCGGTAGTCGCGGGGCTTCTCGGTGCCGAGCTTCGCGATCGCCATCCGGAGATGCTCCTCATTCATGCGTCCGTTCTGCGAGCAGAGACGGAAGATGCGGCGAGCAGTGGTGGCAGCGACCTTGGAAACTTTCATCGTAAGATTAGGGAAAGAGGGAAATTAGTTTTGGACGCTGGAGAGCGCCTCTTGGTTAATACGAGCTTGGTCATCCGCAGTGAGGACCTTACCAGAAACCTGGGAAGTGGTGGCGACAACGAGACGGCCGAACTCTTGCTTAAGTTCCGCAGCCATGGTGGCGCGCTCCGCTTGAGCTGCTTTTTCAGCCTTAGCGATGATATTCTTGGCTTCCGCGACAGCCTCTTGGGCTTTCTGCTCACCAAGGTTTGCCGCACTCGTGGTTGCTTCCGTGATGAGACGCTTGGCGTCGTCATTTGCGGTAGCAATGAGCGCTGCGGTGGTTGCCTCGCTCTCCGCGAGCTTGGTTTCAATTTCAACAAGCTTAGCTTCGCCGTCTGCAATGCGAGACTGACGTTTTTCAAGAAGTTCCTGAATAGGGCCGAAAGCGAATTTTTTGAGAACCCAAAGCACGAGAACGAAATTAATAACCTGCGCGATAAAGTAGGCAGGCTTCCATCCAAATTTACGACCAATCTCAACAGCGGTGTCGAGGAGGCCTCCGGATTCAGCAAGAACGTGGAACATGGTAACTAGTGTTTGGGAAACTCAGAAAAAAAAAAGGGGTCCGTGCTCTCCGCAGAGAGCACGGGAAAAGCACTAAGCTTAGACAGCGAATGCTGAGAGGATAAAGATACCCTCAATAAGAGCCGCAAGAATAATTGCGATAACGAGGACTGGAGTCGCAGCGCCTGGGTTGCGGCCGGTCGCTTCAGCTGCCTTCATTCCGAGGAGGCCGATGCCGATACCACCACCGAGAGCGGCGTAAGCAACGTGCATTTTAACTTCAGCAGCTTGAGCGAGGATCATTCCAAGCATTGGGAGGATTTCAGTAATCATAGTTTTGTTTTTGTTTTGAACTCCAGCCTCCACGGTTATCTACCCATGGTCCGACCGGAGAAATTTTTAGTGGTGCTCTTCGTCGCCGTGGTCGCAGATGAGGGCGAGGAAAATCGCACCGAGAAGAGTGAAGACGAGAGCTTGGACAAGTCCAACGAGAATCTCGACAAAGTAGAATGGGAGGGCCGGGAGGAAGGCGAGCTTCGCTGGCACGAGGTGCATAAGGGATTCGAGTGTCTGCTCACCCCCGTAGACGTTCCCGAAGAGTCGGAAGGAAAGTGCGATTGGGCGGATCAGGATCGAGATCACCTCAAGAAGACCGACCATGAAGAAGACGACGACCATTCCGACGAGCATTCCGCCGTTGAATTTACCCTTCGGAGCGAAGATGTGACCAATGAAGCCCTTGATACCGTTCTCGGTAATGGCCCAGTAGGTCCAGCAGATCATGAAGACGACCGACATCGCGGTGGTCATATTAAGGTCGGCATTTGCTCCACGCATGAGGGCTAGGAAAGTGGAGCTTCCCCCTTCAAGCTCGATATCCCAGCCGACGGTTCCGACTCCAGGAATGAGGCCGAGCCAGTTATTAATTAGAATGAAGAGGAATGTCCCCCCAAAGAACCAGAAGGTCTTTTTGATGAGGTGATCGCCAAGAAGGCCACCGAAGAAGTTGTAGAGACCCTCGATGAGCCACTCTGCGAAATTTTGGAACCCAACAGGAACCATGGCGAGCTTGCCCGCTGCCGCGCGACAGAAAAGAACGATGATCAGCGTGGTGATCCAAACCATGACCGTGGAGTTGGTCACAGGAAAAGCGTCATGAAGAGCCTCGGCATTGAGAGGAAGCTTGTGGCCTCCGCCTTCTGCGGCACCAAGAGAAGCTGCGGAAGTCATGAAGACTCCGAAGATGAGGGAAAGAGAACGGTAGAATGAAGACATCAGACCTTGCCTCGGGATGAGGACGGGCGGGATTTAGCCAGAGCGGCGATTTCAAGCAAGTATTCTTTGTGAAAAATTTCACAAAGTCGGTTTTGGTCCGTAGGTATGGGTAAAATAACAATCGGAAGACGAGGCCAACAGCTCTTCAATTTCTAACAGACACGGATCGATTCCTAGGAACATACCGATGTCTCCGACTTGGGGGGATCGGGTAGTTTTCTTTCTCGTGGGCGATGAGAAGACCGCAGGTGGCGCTCTTTGTTCCTTCGAGGATGAGTTTGATGAGGGCGTCGGCGAGCTCGGGGCTGTCGCCGAACTCGTCGACAGGAATTCCCTCGTGATCGGAGGAATTTCGGCCGGTCGCGCTTAGGAATTCGCTCCAGTATTTTTGGTAAGATTTATTCACCTACCCTGATAAGAACTGTCTCCTCCTTTAGCAACCAGATCGTCGACCTTCGTGCTTTTTAACTACAATTCCTTGAGATGGACTGTAAAGACTCAGCGGCGATCACTTTTGACTAGGAGTGCCTAACGAATTCCGACGAGTCAAGCAAAGCGGGCGGGACGGCCGCTCTCCTTATTCCTAACCTACTGATCTAGGATCGCTTGGACGGCTGGGGAGACGAAGCCGGATTCGGTGGCTTCATCGGCGGCAAGGCGCATTTGGAATTTGAGGGTCTCGACGGGAATGGGCGGGCGGCTGGTCTCAAAGACGTGGAGGAGGGCTTCGAGGGGCTGGTGGCTCCCTGTTTTGACGAGGCGGAGGGCTTTGACGGCGAGGGCCTCGGCTCCGCCTGCGGTGACGAGTTCGGGGAGGAGTGGCGTGAGCTTTTTCCACTCTTCGGAGCTGAGTTTTAGGCCGCGCTTTCCGCAGAGAGCTTTGAAAAGGCCGAGGGCTTCTTCTTTTTCGACAGCGGGGAAGATGGGGATTTTGACGTCGATGCGACCGGGGCGCTTGAGGTCGACTTCGATGAGATCGGGGCGGCTGGAGGCGAGGATCCAGACGATGCGGCCGCGGTTGCGCGGGTTCGACATTTCCTTGGCCATCATGGAGTAGACGCGGCTGGAGACGCCGGAGTCACCAGAGCCTGCGGCACGTTTTCCGAGGGCTTGGTCTGCTTCATCGACAAAGACCATGCAGCGGCCGAGGGCGTGGAGGAGGGAGAAGATTTTTTCGAGGTTAGCCTCGGTGGAGCCGACCCAGCGGTCGCGGAAGTTCTTGAGGACGACGACGGGGACGCCGGCTGATCCGGCGAGGCATTCGGCGAGGTAGGTCTTACCGGTGCCGACGGGTCCGCAGAAGAGGTAGCCCATGGGCATGGCTTCGAGCTGGTCGCGACGCCAGAGTTCGAGGTCTTGATTGAGCCAGTCTTTGACGCCATCGAGGCCGATGACGTCGTCGAGCGAGCGGTCGGGCTCGACAAACTCAATGAGGCCTCCGCAGTCTCGCTCGACGAGTTCTTTTTTTAACTTTCCGAAATCGGATTCGGAGATGGGTTCGCGGTCGTGGTGGCGGCGGCGCAGGAGTTCTTCGACCGCGCTGGTGGTGGCTCCACGGAGACGGGAAGCTGCCCATTCATGGCGGTCTTTGACCTCGGTGAGAGCGTTCGCGCAGGTCTTGGCGAGGCAGGAGATGACACCGGAGAGTTGGTCGGTATCGGGGAGCGGGACCTCGATCTCGGCGACGGCGGGATTCTTGGCGACGAGGGGATGAAGGTCGTTGAGGCTCTCAGAAAGGAGGAAGACTGCTTCATCGTGCGCGGGGAGGTCGACCTCGGAAGCCCAAGCGCGCCAGATGGAGGCGAGGGCGTGGAGGTCATAATTCAGCGCATTCGGAAGCGAAGGGCAGACGAGGTGGGCGCCCTTAATAATGACGGCAACTTTTGGCGAAGCCGCTCCGATGGCTTGAAGGTTGCGGACGTAGATGAGGTAGCTATTTAAAAAGCGCATCGCACTGAGGGGCGCGAGTGGGTAGTCGCCATCGGACCACTTTGCGAATTCTTCACGGCCGCGCTCGACGCGGACGCCGGCTCCGAGATCGTAGCTGAGGACGACATCGAAGCGTGGGACGAGGACTTCGCTGAGGTAGTCACCGAGAGTGCCTAGACGAGGCTCCTTGAGATCAAGGAGCATGCGGTCATTGACATTTCCGTGGAGGACGAAGCATCCGGCGGACCCGCTGGAGTAGCGGTCAATGACTTCCTGAGACCAGTTTGGGAGGGAGCTGCTCATTCTGGGTCAGGGATGACGAGGTCCTCTGAAATATTGAGTCCAGGGTCCTCGATATTCTCAGGAGCTTCATCGATCTTGAGCTTCATCCAAAAGGCGCTTCCGCCGATGATGAAGAGGATGACGACGACGAGCCAGATGAGGGCCTTTTTCATGAATGATTATTGAGATTCACTCTGAGGCCCCATGGACGACTTGGTAGTGTCGGACTCGGCTTCAGCAGGCGCAGCAGCGGCGGGATCTTTTTCGAGCTCAATGCCTTCGGCAGCGGCGAACTCGGCGAGGGCCATGTCGGCAAGGGCTTCCTGCTCAGACTCCACTGCGTTGATCTCGCTCATGTCGATCTGATCCTTCGCGACGCGGGAGCGGCCAGCGGCTTTGGTGCGCTCTTCCTCAACCATGTCTTCGAGACGATTGAGGGTATCCCCTGCTCCACCGATGGAGGTGACCATGCCGGAGGCCATTTCATTCAGGTCGGCCATCGCTTTGGTGACTTTCATCTCATCGAGATCGCGAACGAGGGTTTCGATGCGCTCCTTGGCGGTCTTGACGGAGACGTCACGCGCTTTGACGAGTTCCTTGTAGCGGACCTCGGCTTCTTCCATCTGGACTTTGACCTCGTCGTGCTCGGAATCGACACCTTTGAGCTTAAGGGCGAGCTTACCCGCGAGTTCGCGGTTGCCTGCCTTGAGATTGGCAGCGGTCTTGGTGCGGAGCTCGGCTTCTTCCTTATCAAGCTTCTTGACGCGGGAGATGAGTTTTTCCACGAGTCCGGCATGGGCGGCGAGACCTTTATTGAACTCTGCGATCTGGGCGCGGAGGTTTTCTTTTTCAACTTCGAGGAGAGCCTCGGGGTTGCGCTTTTCCATTCCGCTTACGAAGAGGCCTAGGAATCCTCTGACCAGGTTGCTTAATCTTTTAAACATGATTTTTCATCTACTGCTGGAGTGTGGGGATTCTAGCGCGGAGGTGCAAGTATAAGACAGGGCCCCTTTTATAAGACCGAAGGACAGTCCCACGGGACGCGATGACCTGCGGAGGGGATAATCTCGAGAGAGCCTTTTTTGAGGAGAGGGACAGCATCCTTGGCAAGGTCGGTGAATTTTGAGTCGTGCTCGCCGACGAGCCAGCGGACGGAACACTCTATTTTGCTGAGTTGAGGACGGAGGTCGGCTTGGGCTCCTAGAGACCAGCAGCGGAAGGAGCGGGCGATTTCTTGGCGGCGGTCGATGAGGCCCGCGCGGTCGGGCAAGCTTGGAGGGCTGCCTTTTAGGACGGATTGGGAATTCCATTCCTTGAGGAATTTTGGGAAGTCGGACTCTGCTTTTTTAGCCCATTTCTCATCGTGGGCTAGGCGTTCGGCTTGGCCTGTCGCCAAGCCGGGGTGGGCGGAGATGATGATGGCTTCTTTCCAAGCACACTCGCTGCTGAGGAGGGCGTGGAGGGCGAGGCGGCCGCCCATGGAGTAGCCGATGAGGGTGTCGCCATCGTTTGCGTCTCGGGCAATCTGGCGGCCTGCTTCTTCGAGGGAGACTTCCCCTTTTTCCAACAGAGCCCAGAGATCGATGCCATGGTGACTGGGGAATTGATCCCAATCCCGAGCCATGCCTACTGCACCGTGGAGACAGCGGATCATGGTTTCCAGAGCCCGAAAAGTTGGAGTGTGCAGCCCCAGCCGAAGGCGAGGCGGTCCTTCCACGGGCGTGGGGGTTCAAGGAGACGCCAGTCGTGCTCTGCTCCGTGGGCTTTGACTCCGGGGAGCGGGTTGACGAGGGTTTGCTTTTCGCAAAGGGCGAGAAGCGGAAGATCGGCGCGGGAGTCGCTGTAGCCCTCGACCCCACTGGTGATCCCTAGTTCGGCGAGCCGAGTGACTTTTGCTTGGCCCTTGTGATTTTCACCGATGAGATCGGGGAAGAACTCCACTTGATCGCCCCATTCAAAAAGGGTGCCGAGGCTGAGATCGAAGCCGAGTTCTTTTCCGATGTGCTGCACCCAGAGCTCGGGACTCGCAGAGGAGAGGACGAGGCGACGGCCTTCCGCGCGGTGTTTTTCGATCTCAGAAATAATTTCGGGATAAGTGAGCAGCGGGAGCCAGTCCCGCACGAATGAGGCCGCGAGTTCTTCGAGTCGCTCGCGCTTCATGCCCCAGAGGTAGCAGTGAAAGACCCGCTTCATCCCCCCGGCTCCAAGAAGCTTATTAAGAGGGAGAAAGAGAATAAAGACGAGGGTCAGAGCACGCCGCCAGCCTTCCTGCTGGAGGACGTAGCTCCGGAAGACAAGCTGGGTATCCCAAGGGACGATGGTCTGATCGAGATCGAAAAGGACGTTCTCCTGCGGGCTGCTCACGAAGACTGGGTAGCGGATGAGAGGAAAAATGGAATTTCAATCTCATCGGCGATATGTTCAGACTTGGAACATGAAACTCCTGACCGGATTGATCATTCTCTGCACTGCTCCCCTTCAGGCGCAAATTTATGCGGACGTATCAACGACCTTGGGAGACTTCACGATAGAACTCTACTATGAAGATTCTCCGATGACCGTTGCTAACTTCGTAGGGCTCGCGGAAGGCTCCAAAAACTGGATCGACCCCGCGACTGATGAGGTCAAAAAAAACGAACCCTATTACGATGGCATCATCTTTCACCGGGTGATCGAAGGCTTCATGAATCAGGTAGGCTCTCCGCAAGGCACGGGTTCCGATGGCCCTGGCTACAATTTCCCTGATGAGGTGGGAAATGATGTCCTTCATGATCAAGCTTACCTACTATCATCGGCAAATTCCGGTCCCAATACCAACGGTTCGCAGATGTTTATCACGGTGGATGCCACTCCCTGGCTAGATGGCGTTCATACGGTTTTTGGAAAAGTGACCGAAGGCACCGATGTCATTGACTCCATTAATCAAGTGCCCGTAGTGAGCAGTAGGCCGGTCACCGATGTTTCGATTACCGGAATCACCATTCGCAGAGTCGGCCCAGAGGCCATCGCTTTTGGCGTCGCAGCCCAAGGCCTCCCAGTCGTAAGCGAGCCGTCTTTGGAACTTGATGTTTCTAGTGAGGGAATCCCTCAACTTCTTTTTACTCAGAACCCGGGCACCTCTTTAAACTTCTCGCGCAGCCCTGATCTCGCGACATGGGAGCCGTTCTCCCGCTATCTCTCTTCTGGGAATGCCAGCTCGAATCAGCTAGACACCGATGAGCCTCAGACACGGGAATTTTTCCAGAATGCATCCCTCGTGACATGGAGCGCGGAGGCTTCGTTTCCTAGCAATCTTGAGAACTTTATTATCAACATCGACTCGAACGTGGGAACCTTCGTGATCGATCTCGGTGATCCCGCTACGGTCGATCTTTCCGGAATTCCTGAAACATCCTCGATCAACATGGAGTCGAGCTCGATCGATTCAGACGGGTATGGCACCTCCTTGTTCATCTATTCCGATGGACTTGTCCCACTTCGATTCCGCCTTGGCGCTGACCTTCCAAGCGGCTCAGAGCCGTCAGGACGAATGACCGGAACTGCTTTTACTAACAACCCGACCTCTTTGACAGGGACATTTTCACTTACCCCGAAACCATGAGATTTATTTTCTTACTATCTTTTATTAGTCTCTGCACGGCATCCGCGCAGATTGAGGCTCTTTTTAAGACCAACGTCGGCAACTTCACAGTGGAGCTGGACCAGCACAATATGCCTCTCGCTACGGCGAATTTCATGCTCTTGGCGGGAATCCCAGATGATGAATGGACGGAGATCGGGGGGACGCTGCAAACTCCCACCCAACATGTGCAATACTCACCCAATCGCCCGGGCTATCTTTATCGAAAGACAGGGCGACTTACCCTGAATGTCCTTTGGGAAGGGAGAGCAGGTGCCGCGGATCCGGATGACCCGGATCGATACATCATCCGCCAAGGATCTACCGAACTCGCGCACGTCAGCACCCTCAAGGACTCTCAAGGAATCTTCCACGATCTCTCGGGAAAAGGCCTTGTTGAGATTCATCAAGAACTTGGGACGACCAATTTCTCGATCGTGATCAAGCATCGGCGGAAGTGGCTCGATAACCGCTTTAAAATTCTGAAAGACGCGCCGATGTATCGCAATATGCCCGTCACCCAGATTGACAACGGTAATGACGGGCGTCGCTTTTTCGCAGGCACTTTTACCAATAATCCGGCGGAGACGGTGGGCTACCGCTTCCCCGATGAGATCGCTCCCAACTACCCGGCGAATCCACCTTGGGGAAACAAATTCAGCCAAGGCGGCTATGTGTTGGCGATGGATAATCGGCAAGGGAACTCAAACGGGAGCCGCTTCTTCATTACAGGTCTACCCGGCGACTTTCTGTTAATGAAAGAATGGAATAAGCGCTACACCGCTTTTGGCACCGTGCTGACACAAAATCGTCCATCTGACGACCCAGATGACGCTCAAGCAATCAGTAGCCGCGAAGTCGTTAATTTAATTCTCGGTTCATCGACAGATCCGGACGGAGTTCCAGGTGCGAAAATCACCATCCAGACGATCGAGATCTCGCGTCTGAGCGATGGTGATTTTGGCTTCTACCCTCACTTGGTGCAGGAAGAACTTCCGGGTGAGTCGACCCCCCTTTCGCTGAGAATCGAGCGGACCGATGGGATCGTTGAGCTGATCACTCCCGCGACACCGGGTTCGCAACAGATCTTTATTACAACGACTGGTCTGGGGCCTGATCCCACGATTGAAGAAATCCCATTTTTCTCATCAAGCCCCCCTTCTGAGCTAGAGGAAAGCCGCTTGGATATGACTCCTTTTTTCGCAATCCAACCTAAGAGTTTTTTCCGAGCTTATTGGTCCAAAATTCCCGACTGGCATTCCAAGCAGTTTAGTTTTCCCGGTGCTATTCTCCGCTTTGACAATGCCACCGAGACAGGAACCCTCAGCGGCTCGGTGCTACTGACTCTTAATGTCCCGGCGGAGGTGACCGAAAACGAGTATTTCGGAACCTTTCGAGTGATTCTTCCAGCCAAGACGATCGAGATGCCGAACGGGACGACGACAAATTTCCCAGCCTTCAATAACCAAGGAACCTTCAAGGCGACCTACGAGTCGGATAGCGACCCCTACCGCGGAAGATTTGTGATTAATGATGTCCCAGTGGTGACCGCCGGAGCGCCTAACTACTTCCCCTTTGAGTTCTTTAATTTAAACTTCGATTTTCGTCGTGGAACCCTTCTCGACCAGCGCATCAGCCGCTTCACGGCAGGCTCGCAGACAACGGGCTACGGGATCGACGGGACGTGGCATAAAACCAACTAAGCATGGAATTTTTCCAGTCTTTCACGAGGGCTCAAGAGCCCCATGAGTTGATCCCAGCGGATTACTTTGCGGAGCTTCCCATGGCGGCTCACTTCCCGAGGGAGGCACCTCTGGAGATTGATCTCGGCTGTGGTGACGGGTCGTTTTTATTGGCAATGGCGGAGAAGTATCCCGAGCGAAATTTTCTCGGAGTGGAGCGCCTTCTGGGGCGAGTTCGTAAGGTCTGTAAAAAGGCGGATCGCATGGGGCTGAAGAATCTACAGGTCCTCCGCTTGGAGAGCCTCTATACTTTGCAGTGGCTCCTTCCGCCGGAGTCGGTGAGTCGGCTCCATTTGCTGTGCCCTGACCCTTGGCCAAAGGCAAAGCACCACCGGAGACGCATGTTTCAAAAACCATTTCTGGAATCGCTGATGCGAGTGCTGGAGCCGAGCGGGGAGTTTCTTTTCAAAACTGACCACGAGGAATACTTCGAATGGTCAGAAGAGCAGCTCGATGATTTCCCAGCGCTCAAGAAGCTGCCGTGGCCCGATGAGGCCTTCTTTTATCCGAAGACAGACTTCCAACTCCAGTGGGAAGCGGAGGGCAAAACCCTTCAAGGGTTGCGCTCACAGAAGCCCGCTTAGTGGTCCTGCTTGATGGGGTCGAGTTCCTCGTAAGACTCGGGAGCAACGAGCCCGGCGGAGAGAATCATTTTTCCCGCTTCTTCTAGAGTCATGTCACTGTGGAAGACCTTTTCGTCATCAATGAGAATAACAAAGCCAGTCATGGGATTAGGGGAAGTAGGAATGAAGACTGATGTGGTATCTTTCTGCGTCTGGGGATCCCTAAAATGGCCGGTGATGAAGCCGATCATGCGGCATCCAGGGCTGGGATATTCCACGTAGGCGACGCCCTTAAACTTCTTCGGGCCGCCTAGGTTCCGCACAGCATCGACAAACTGCTTGATAGAGGAATAAATGAAGCCAAAGACTGGGATGCGCGTCACGACGCCATCGATCCAGCCAACGATCCGCTTGCCCGGCCGATTAGTAACGGCGAGACCGACGAGAAACAGAAGAGCGAGCGGGATCAGGAGCCAGAGAAAGGCATCGCCAGGAAATCCCTCAATGGTCCAGGCCCGATCGCTCGATTCCAGAAGGTTCTGAGCCGCGGCATCGCTCGACTCTTTGACCTTCTCGATTGCTACCTCACTCGGCTCTTTGACCTTCTCGACAGTTACCTCGCTCGGCTCTTTCACGCCTCTGACGGCATTCAGGAGCTTAAGAATCGTATTGATGATAGCCAGGCCGATACGGTGCAAAAGCTTGAAGACCATGACGACGATCCAGCCAGTGGCGAGGATCGGAATGACGGTCGCCATTCCAGCGAGGAGGAGCTTCATCATACGACGAATGAATGGGAGGGAGGGCTCATCGGGCTGATCCATGACGGGGACTTCTGACATCAAAGAGAGAGAAAACCCTGATTGATTAACTGACAACCTTCTCTTTTTAATTTCTGCTTCTTGTCGGTAGGCACATGAATTGCTAGATTCTGTATAACCTTTCCATTTCTGTGTCTTCTAAACGAAAAAAGCCCACCATCCTCGTCGTCACCCCAGAGATCACCTACCTCCCAAAGGGCATGGGCAACGCAGCTCAGCGGCTCTCGGCAAAGGCAGGCGGAATGGCTGATGTTTCGGCCTCTTTGGTGAATGCACTTTATGAGCAAGGGGCTGATGTCCACGTAGCGCTGCCGAACTTCCGTCGGATGTTCAACCTTGAGGAGCAAAACGTCTACGAGGCCGAGTATCATGAGGCTGAAAAAGCGCTTCCAGAGCAGCACATTCACCTCGCCCAAGACCGCATCTTTTTCCACCGCTCGCGAGTTTACAGTGCGAAGGATAATCACAACATGGCCTTGGCCTTCCAGCGGGAGGTGATCAATCACACGATCCCACAAGTGCGCCCGGATCTTATCCACTGCAATGACTGGATGACGGGACTGATCCCAGCGGTCGCGAAGCGTCATGGCATCAAGTCACTTTTCACCCTCCACAATATTCACACGGAGCGGCTTCCTCTCTCGCAAATCGAGGATCGGGGAATCGATGCGGCAGACTTTTGGAAAGAGTGCTACTACATGCGCCAACCACACTCTTATGAAGAAACCCGTGAGAGCAATCACGTGGATCTTCTCACCACAGGAATCTTTGCTTCGGACCACGTGAACTCGGTAAGCCCGACCTTCCTATCGGAAGTCGTCGATGGTCGCCATTCTTTCGTCCCAAGCCACATCAATCATGAGCTTTGGCAGAAGTGCCAATCGGGAAATGCCAGCGGAATTCTCAACGCGCCTGATGTGAGCTTCTGCCCGACACTCGATCCGCATCTCGAGCACCACTACGGCGTGGAAGATCACCCTGAGGGGAAGGCGAAAAACAAGGCGGCATTGCAGCAAGCACTCGGACTCAAACAGGACCCGAATGCGCCCGTCCTCCTCTGGCCTTCCCGCCTCGATCCCGTTCAAAAGGGCACGGAGCTTTTCAGCCACATCATCCACATGCTGACCGAAGAGCATGCGGATCTCCAAATCGCAATTGTCGCGAGCGGAGAATTTAAGAAGCACTTTTTAGAAATCATCGAGATGCATCAGCTCGCTGGCCGGGTCGCACTGGTAGACTTTACCGAACCTCTCTCCCGACTTGGCTACGCCGGCTCGGACTTCATGATTATGCCCTCGCGCTTCGAGCCTTGCGGTCTCCCGCAGATGGTGAGCCCTAAGTATGGCACCCTGCCGATCGCTCACGACACGGGTGGCATCCACGACACAGTTGATCCATTCAATTACGATAACGACTCTGGAAATGGCTTCCTTTTCCAGCATTACACTCCGGAAGGACTGCACTGGTCGATTAATGAAGCGATTAACTTTCACCGTCAGTCAGCCGAGGTGAAGAAGCGCCACATCAGTCGGATCATGGTTGAGTCGGCGAGTCGCTTTAATCATGAGAATACGGCACGAGACTACATCGAGCTCTACGAGCGCATGCTGGGTCAAAGCGTGACAGACTAAGCTCTCTTTTTAGAGATGACGGAGGCCTTGAAGGATGGGATGGTGTCGTAGTCACGATGACCTCCCGCTTCCTCACGCTCCTTCTCCCATTGCTCTGCTTAGGGATCTTTCTCGTGGGCGAGCAACGAGAGAGCACCACCGAGAAGACAAACAATCCCCTTCTTTCAAAAGATAAAAAGGCCATCGAACAAACGAATGGGAGCTTTCTAAACAGGGCTCGTGTATCTCTCGCGAGCGAACGGGGATACCATGAGACCGCTCGCGCGCTTGAGGATAAGATCTCTTTTCCCGAATCGATCTCATCCTCTACGGCAGAGAAGCTTGCCGTGACAGCTGAGGAGATTTGGAAAAATTTACCCGCCCATGTCATCGCTCGACTCAGTGAAGGACAGCGGAATCGCTTGAGTTCCTTTTTAGAGAATCGACTGGCGGAAGCAGCACAAGGTGAGCGACGGTATACCTGCTTCGATGAGCACAGCGCGCCTGAAATGGCAATGGCTCATCATGAGGTGGAGCGAGCGGTGGCACAGAGCGGGGTGCGCATCTTGGCCAATCAATTTCTCGGCTCGGGAAAATGGACGAGCGTGGCGAGCGGCACTACGAATGCGGGGGCGCAGGGTAATTCCGTGGCCGTGACCTGGAGCATCGTGCCAGATGGCACTCCGACACCGGGTCTCGATAATGCTCCTACGAGCTCCTCTAACCTCCGCGCTTGGTTGAGTGGTCTCTATGGCGGAAGCGCCAACGGGGTCGCATCTGAGCAAGCTTGGTTCGCGCTTCTGAGCAGCACTTTTGAGGCGATGGGGCAGCGCTCAGGAATGACCTTTATCTACGAACCAAATGATGACGGCGTAGAGATCAGAAATCAGAACCGCGGAATCATCGGAACCCGTGGCGACATCCGCATCTCAGCACGCACCCTTGATGATGAGGGTGATCCCGTGGCGCGCACGAACACGTTGGGGTTTGCCTATGCGCCCGACTACGGCGAAATTATTCTCGATTCGGCAGACTCGTTTTTTGAAAATCAAACCTCGGACTCGATCGGCTTCTTCAACACGCTCACCCACGAACTCGGCCACGCCATCGGCCTCGCCCATGTTTGCCCAGTGAATCAGACGAAGCTGATGGAACCGCTCATTTCCCGCAGCTTTCGCGGGCCTCAATTCGACGAATTTTACTCCCTTCAGCGTCAATATGGCGACGAGCTAGAGATCGCAGATGGAGAAAGCAATAACAACAGCGTGCAACAAGCGACCCCGCTCACCCTCGATGCCGACGATATCACCACGGAGACTTGGCTGAGCATCGATAACAACAGCGACATTGATTACTTTTCCTTTCCCGCAAGGCAATTCGACCAGCTCCAGGCGACAGTGGACCCGGGTTCTCAAAGCTATCTCGAAGGCCCTCAGACGGAGAACTGCACGGGCGTGGCAAACTTCATCGCGTCCTCCCAGCAGAAGCTCACCATCGATCTGCTAGATCAAAATGGGATCACCGTCCTCGCCTCGGCAAACAGCGCCGCGATCGGTGAGGCAGAGTCGCTGCTTGGATATGAATTCGAAACAGACGGCACCTACTACCTTCGCATCAATGGGGGAAACACGAACTCGTCCCAGATCTACTCCCTTTCTCTTGAAGTCTCCGGAGCCCCGCCCGAGCCATCGCTCTCATTGACAAGCCAGACAATCATCGCCGAATCCTCTGTGGTGAAAAATTCCCGCATTGATGCGCACGAGACGGTAAAGATCGCGCTCCAATTTGAAAATTCCGGCGATCAAGCGACGGACAACCTCACCGCAACCTTCGATCCAGTCCCCGGCGTCACCTTCTTCACCCCCGAGGTCACTTTTCCAGAAATCGCAGTAGGAGAGAGCGGCACAGCCGAGATCATTCTCGCGGTAGCCGGAAACTGCGGACGCGACCTCACAATCACAATGAACCTTAGCGACGGCAGCGGCTATGAGAATGCGGTTACTTTCACCAACCCCGTGGGGGAGCAAGTCAGCACAACTCTCATGAGCGAGAGCTTCGAAGCCGCCGCGCTACCTTCCGGCTGGAGCACCTCCATCACAGGTGCCGGAATCAATTGGGTCCCCAGCACAGTGGATGCCTCAGCGGGATCACGGTCTGCCTTCGCCGACAACGTCTCGGCGGTCTCGACATCCACTCTCATCAGCCCTTCCTTCACGCTCGGGGACCTGGGAGCGACGCTTCGATTTTCCCATAGTTATGATCACGAGACCCGCTGGGATGGCGGTGTGCTCGAAGCCTCGCTCGATGATGGCGATTGGTTCGATCTCCCCCAAAATGCCGCCGTTACCGTGATCAGCAACGGGTATTCGGACACGATGCGGCCTTCCAGCGAAAGCGGCCTCGCGGGACGACTCGCTTGGACCGGCGACTCGAATGGGTTCGTCGAATCTGCCTTCCAGCTTCCCGAAGAATGGGCCGGACAAGAGGTCCGCTTTCGCTGGTTTTTAGGCCATGATGCCTCCGTCTCCGAACAAGGCTGGCTGCTTGATGACATCACTCTTCTAAGTAGCTCAGGATTCTGCGAACCCCACCGTCCCGAGCTAGAAATCACCGCCAACGAGAACACACTCGTCGAGGGGAGTGACTCTACCGATCTCCAACTCACAAGCGCGCTTCCCCTCCTCGATCCAATCACCGTCACGCTCCTTCTTTCTGGAAATGGTGACGCTTCAGATGTCAGCGGGCTCACTCCCCTCACCCTCCCCGCTGGCGAGACCACGACCACGCTCACTCTTTCTGCCGTGGCTGGCCCTTCCATTGAAGAAAGCGAAACCCTCACCCTCAGCATCCCGGGAGATGCGGAAAATTTCGCCCCGGGAGCGAGCGCGAGTGTCACTTTTACGATCATTGAAAGCAGCAGCTACGAAACCTGGAGCGCCCAGTTCTTTCAATCCCCCCAGTCTCCCGAAGGAGATGCCGACAAGGATGGCTGGAGCACCCTCGCCGAGTATCTTTTGGGACAAGATCCCTCCGATGCCAGCTCCCGCCCCGACCCACGCTTACGGGTGGAAGCGAATCTCCTCACCATCGCGCTCGGAGCACTCCCCGACCGCAGCGATGCCACCTTGGGAGTCGAGGTTTCCTCCGATCTCCAGAACTGGTCTGCAGCCGCCTTTACCAAAACCGCCGCAGGCCTTGAGCTAGCCCGAACTGAAGCGAATTCCTACCTCCGTCTCACCTTCACGCTCAACCCGTAAGCGTTCCGCCTTTCTTCTTCCGGATAAGTCGCTAGAAGATCGGGCATGAACGCAGCTGATCTCGCAAAGTCCGCTTTAGAGGACGACTCCCCACCCCCTGGACTCTCCCAAGCCCTTGAGGCACTGTGGCTTGTCAAAGCAGGCCGCTGGGACGACTCGCACGACCTTTGCGATGGCATCCCCGGCACCGCAGGCTCCTGGATCCACGCCTACCTCCACCGTGAGGAAGGCGACCTCGGCAATGCCTCCTACTGGTATAATCGGGCCGGAAAAGACGTCCCTTCTCAGACCATCTCGCTCGCCGATGAGTGGGCCCAACTCGCAACCGAACTTTCCTAATGGCTAAACCCGATAAAAACGTCCGCCGCGCCACCGTCAACGCACTCCGTGCTTGGTCAAAAGGCCACGTCTACGCCGACTCGCTTATCGAGCGACACGCCGAGCGCAATCACCTTTCCTCACAAGACCGCGCCTTTTTCCAAGCCATCTTCCTCGCCGTGCTGCGCAACCGCAGCCTGCTCGACCACTGGATCGGCCGCTTCAGAAGAGGAAAAATCGACCCCGAAGTGCGGGATATTCTTCGCGTCGGATTCTGCCAACTCCTTATCCTCAAAATTCCGGATCACGCCGCGATCAATGAAACTGTCGAGTGCGCACGCAAACCTGTCCGTGGCCTCATCAATGCGGTGCTTCGCAAAGCCGCCACCGTCAGAATGAAGCTCCTCCGTGAAATGGGCGAGCTCGATCCGGTCACACTCTACTCGCATCCCGCGTGGCTCTTTAAAAAGTGGAAGAAGGCTTACGGGAAAGACAAAGCCATCGCCCTGATGGATTGGAATAACCAACCGGCCGAGACCTTCTACCGCCCCAACCTCCTCAACCCACCCGCCGAGGGAGCACCGGAGCCGGACAATGCTCATGAGGCAATCGCCTCCGGCCACTACTACATCACCGATCCCTCGACCGCTCACGCGCCGACTCTGCTCGCGCCGAAGCCCAGCGAGATCGTGCTCGATGCCTGCGCCGCTCCCGGCGGAAAAGCAGTCCACATGGCTGGCCTGATGGAAAACAAGGGCCGCATCGTCTGCACCGACTCGAATGAAAAACGACTTCCTCGTTTAGAAGAAAATCTCACCCGCTGTGGCGTCGAGATCGCCGAGGTGAAGGTCCACGACTGGCTCGAACCCGCCCCGGCCGAGTGGCATAATCACTTCGATGCCATTCTCCTCGATGTCCCCTGCTCGAACACTGGAGTCCTCCGCCGCCGGGTCGATGCCCGTTGGCGCATCCAGCAGGCAGACATCGTCGCACTCGTCGAAATTCAGACTAAGATTCTCGAAAATGCCATCACCTGCCTCAAGCCCGGCGGCCGCATCGTCTACTCGACCTGCTCGATTGATCCTGAGGAAAATGGCGACCTCGTCCGCGATGTCGCCATCGCTCACTCGCATCTCATGATGACCGAGTCCCAGCAGATCCTCCCCTTCACCCACGGCACCGATGGAGCCTTCGCAGCTCTCCTTCTTGACCAACGGGACAAGTAAACTATTCTAATGCA
>JBDMZE010000039.1:0-102156 GCA_039769075.1 Akkermansiaceae bacterium
GGTGGCACTCGGTCATGTTGGTGCCGATGGCGAAGATGGTGTCGGGCTTGTCCATGTCCTCGAGAGGATTGGACATTGCGCCTCTTCCGATTTGAGCAGCCAGACCGGCTACGGTGGGAGCGTGTCAGGCTCGACTACAGTTATCGATATGGTGGGTTCCAAATCCGGCCCTTATAAATTTCTGCATGGTGTAGGCGGCTTCGTGCGGGGCACGGCCTGAGGCGATCCCGAAGACGGAGTGGCGGCCATATTTTGAGCGAGCGTCGGCGAAGCCCTTGGCGGCAGCATCGAGCGCGGTGTTCCATTCGACTTCTTTAAAGGAGCCATCGGGCTGCTTCATGAGCGGCTTGGCAAGGCGGTCTTCATGCTGGATGAAGTCGTAAGTGAATTGTCCTTTGATGCAGAGGGCTCCCTTGTTGGCGGGGCCGTCCATGGCGGGTTGAGCGCCGACGATCTTGTCGCCTTTTGTCATGAGATCGATGGAGCAACCGACGGCGCAGTAGGGGCAGACGGTGCGGGTTTTTACAATGGGCTCGACGAGGTCGGCGGCGCGGAGGGCCTTCTTGTCAGCGAGAGCTCCAGTGGGGCAGGTCTGGACGCACTGGCCACAGAAGGTGCAGTCGGAGTCTCGGAGGTCGTTGCCAAATTCAGTGGTGATCTGGGTCTCGAAACCCCGATTCATCATGGTGATGGCGTAGTCGCCTTCTTGCTCGGCGCAGACGCGGACGCAGCGGTAGCAAGAGATGCAATTATCGTAATCGCGGAGAATGAAGGGGTTGAGGTCGTCGGTGTTCGAGGTGCCGGATTGCTTTCCTTTGAAGCGGCCGTTGCGCGCGCCGTATTTATTGACGAGGGTGGATAGTTCTTGAGAGGCGAGTCCGCGGAGGGGGTCGACTTCCGCGTCTTTGTTTTCGCTCGCGACCAGTTCGAGGAGCGTCTTGCGCATCTTCTCGATTTTGGGCGGGGAGGTTTTAACGATCATGCCGTCGTTCGCCTGCGTGGTGCAGGAGGCGATGGGGTTGCGGATGCCCTCGACTTCCACGACGCAGAGGCGGCAGCCGCCGAAGGCTTCGAGTCGGTCATCGTAGCAAAGGGTGGGGATGTCTTTCTGCAGACGTTTTGAAATTTCGTAAATGGTCTCGCCTTTATCAAAGGTTGTCGCTGTTCCATCGATGGTGATGGAGAGCTGGGCGGAGACGGTGGAATTTGGATCGTTGATCATGGGAAAGGGATGATTACGTGAGGGGCTACTGCTTGGTTTCTCGTTCTTTGGCGACCGTCTGAGCTCGCTTGTCTGAGAGCTCGATATTACTGACGCGAATGGTCCAGACAGTGCCGGGGAAGACGTCGACAACTAAGCGACCTTGTTCAGTCGGGAAGAGAATTTTGCTCTCAAATTGATCACCTGAGATATCGCGAAAGGAGCAATCGACTGCCGCTGTTTTTTTAAGACCAGGAGAACGATGAAGAATGGATGCATTAGCATTCTGGACAAACTTGAAGGTGAAGGATCGGTCACGGTTGACTGCTTCCTTGACGACCTTGGGGTTGATTAATTCTCCTTCGACCTCTTCAAACTCAAGATGGACGACGTCACCAGGATAGAGTTCTAGTATTCCTTTTTCATTAAAATATACGTCGGTTGTAGTTTCCAAAGTCTTGGGTTCGCCGTCTTTTAATTGAAGGGTGACTTTCTTCTCAGTCCGTTTGTTGTTCGGGTTGGGAAGTGGGGTGCTTTTTATCTTTTTAATGGAGGCGTCGTCGAATGTCTTCCAGGGAACGGTGTAGTCTTTAGATCCTTTTTTAAAAGTAACCGTGTCCTCATCATAAGCAGTTATTTCGGCAACAATCTCACGCCCTTTTATATCCTTCAAGGTGAGGGGAGTTGCCTGAACGACTGAGGCCAGAGCGAAAGCGATGAGTGCTAGAATTTTCATTTTTATTAGGCAGCAGTTTAGAGGCTGGACGGGGCTTGCGAGGTCGCATTCGCAACTTGATCAGGGAAATATTTTAAAAGTGAATCAGTTACAAATGGAGCAGCCATGCCCAGTCCGCAAGCAGAAGTGGCCTTCATCGCTTCACCGATGTCTTCGACCTCAGTGGTCCATTCTTCTTGGGAGAGTTCGGAGGCTTTGCCATTGAGCCGCTCGGTGAGGCGCTGGGTTCCGATGCGGCAGGGGAAGCATTTGCCACAGGATTCGTGAGCGAAAAAGGCCATCGCGTCATGGGCCGCTTTGACCATGTCGCGGGTGTCATCGAAGACCATGATGCCGCCCGCGCCGAGGAAGGAGCCGTGCGAGCGGATGCAGGGGTCGTCGAGCGTGAGTCCATCGAGGATTTGGTGTCCGAGGAAGCCTCCTGAGAGTCCTGCCATGGTGACGGCCTGGACGCTGCGGCCTTCAAGCGGCCCACCGGCCCAATCATAGAGGAGAGTTTTCAAAGGAAGCCCGAAGGGGACTTCGTAGTTGCCGGGGCGAAGGATGTCGCCGGAGAGGGAGATGAGCTTGGTGCCGACGTGATCGCCGAGGCCGAGTGAATGATACCATTCTGGGCCCTTCTTGATAATGTGAGGGACGGCGCAGAGGGTTTCGACATTATTGACCGCAGTCGGCTTATCTTCAAAGCCGTGGGTCACGGGAAAAGGGGGCTTGTTGCGAGGGAAGGGATGTTTTCCCTCGAGCGAGTTGAGAAGAGAGCCTTCCTCACCGCAGATGTAGGCTCCTGCGCCACGGCGGACGTAGAGGTGGAAGGTGTAGCCCGAGTCGAGAATATTGTTTCCGAGGAGTCCAGCTTCACGGCACTCGGCAAGGCACTTCTCTAGCAGGATATTTGTCTCGGGGTATTCGTAGCGGAGGTAGATGAATCCGCGTGGTGCGCCGGTGGCAAAACCGGCGATGATCATGCCCTCGATCAGCGCGAAGGGATCGTAATCCATGAGCGCACGATCTTTAAAGCAACCGGGCTCACCTTCATCCGCATTGCAGACGATCGATTTTGGGTGGCGGTCACACTCGGCGACTGCTTTCCATTTCAAACCTGTTGGAAACCCTGCGCCTCCACGACCAGCGAGTTTGGACTCGGTAATGGTCTCGATGATTGCTTCCGGGGCGTCTTTTAAAACATCTTCTAGCGCCTTGAAGCCGCCATGGGATTGGTAACCAGTGAGAGTGTTGTGCCCTTCTTTCCGGATATTTGAAAAGAGGGCCTCTTCAATCCCGCCGGGATTTACTGGAGGGAGAGGGGAAGGGGTCGGTTTGAGATCATCGGCGCTTTCTCCGGAAAGGGTCGTGTGTCCGGTGAGGACGGGAATTGGCGCGTCACAGCGGCCAGAACAAGGCATCTCAGTAGCTCCTTGACCCTGTGCTTTCAGCGTCTCTAGGATTTCATTCCCACCGCGCATACAGCAGATGTTTCCTGTGCAGACACGGGGGGCTTCAAGTCCACCCGGGACGCGGGAAAAGTGGTGGTAAAAGGTGACCGTTCCGAAGAGGTCGGCGAGGGGGGTTTTTAATCCATCCGAGACGGAGCGCATTGCATCATCGGAGAGGTATCCGTCACGATTATGAAACGCGTGCAGAAGGGGGAGCAGGGGAGCGGGCTCATTTTTCCACTGATCGATGAGGTCCTGATTCGTTGCGCTCGGCATTGAAACAGTGTGGCGGATTTAGCCGTTCTAGCAAGCGATCAAGTGATTTTAAGGTCACTCTTTTAGCCGCTCTCCTCCGTGGTAGATATTAAAAGTCGGTGGGCGAAGAAAACCGATGAGAGTTTGGCCAGAGTCGGAGGCGAACTCGACAGCGAGAGAAGAGGGGGCTGAGATGCCTGCGATGAGAGGGATTCCAGCAGCGAGAGACTTTTGCATGAGTTCGAAGGAAATTCGGCCTGAAACTAGGAGGAAGGAGTTAGAGAGATCGATACTCGACTCGAGTGAGTGACCGATGACTTTGTCGAGCGCGTTGTGTCGGCCGATATCTTCGTGGAGTGTAAGTAACTTGCCGTCCGAATCAAAAATAGCGGAGGCATGAAGACCGCCGGTGGACTCAAAGGTGTCTTGGGCTTTACGCATCGTAGTCGGAGCTTCGAGCAGGATTTGAGACGCCATTGAAAATGTGGAGTCGACTGGTGGGTGACTTTGGAGGATCGCGTCGATGGTGGCCTTTCCGCAGAGCCCGCAGGAGGAGGCGGAAAAGAGATGGCGGGTGAGACGTTCCCAATCCATGGGGTGATCGTCGGTGAGGAATACGAGCGCGTGATTGTCGCGGGCTTCCAAGTCAATCCGCACGACATCGGTGCTTTTTGAAATAATGCCCTCCGTAAGCATGAAGCCTAGAACGAGGACTTCGTCGTCTCCGGGCGTGCGCATGAGGACCGCGAGAGGGCGGCCATCGATGACGACTTGAAGTGGTTCCTCAACTGCGAGTTGATCCGGAAGAGAGGTGCGTCCTTCTGGTCTGTGTTTTGACACCTCAAAGGTGCGGGAGTGAGTCGACATAACGAATGAAAATTGATCGGGCTTCACTGAAGCTAGTGAGGATGATTGTGCTTGGAAAATAGTTTCTCAGGATGGGGCGTTGGGAAGGGTGAAAACCCGTGGAACACGTGAGTTGACAGCAAGGCTTTGATTGCTAAGGTCCGCGCTTTCCGGCGGGGCATCATTC
Organism: Akkermansiaceae bacterium; assembly: GCA_039769075.1. GTDB lineage: Bacteria > Verrucomicrobiota > Verrucomicrobiia > Verrucomicrobiales > Akkermansiaceae > SW10. The sequence goes on from JBDMZE010000039.1 coordinate 4,659, forward strand.
TGATTCTCGACGGAATTCTTTGATCAAAACTCACTTAGAGAATACGACCATGGCTACCAAAAAAAAGGCTGCTAAAAAGCCCTCCAAGAAAAAGCAAAACGTCTACTACTTCGGCAAGGGAACTTGCGACGGTGACGGTTCGATGAAAGCCCTCCTCGGAGGAAAAGGCGCAAACCTCGCCGAAATGAGCAGCATCGGAGTTCCCGTTCCTGCTGGCTTCACAATCACCACCGAAGTCTGCACTTATTATAATGCGAACGCTAAGTCTTATCCTAAGACTCTCGATGCGGAGATCGAGGAGAACATCGCCAAGGTCGAAAAAGCCATGGGCAAGAAGTTCGGTGATCTCGAAAACCCACTTCTCCTTTCTGTTCGTTCCGGTGCTCGCGAGTCGATGCCTGGAATGATGGACACCATCCTCAACCTTGGAATCAATGACCAAGTTGTCGAAGCTCTCGCCAAAAAGACTGGCAACGGAAAATTTGCTTGGGATTCCTACCGTCGTTTCCTCCAGATGTATGGAAGTGTTGTGATGGAAGTGGAAGCACACGCAGGTGAGCACCACGACCCATACGAGGTCATCCTCGATGAAGCCAAGGCCAAGGCCAAGGTGAAGGACGACTCCGGACTTTCCGAGAAAGCTCTCCGTGAGGTTGTCGCCAAATTCAAAGCGCTCATTAAAAAGCGTTCCGGTAAAAATTTCCCTGAAGATCCACGCGAGCAGCTCAAGGGAGCAGTGAGCGCCGTCTTCAACTCATGGCAGAATGACCGCGCGACGGTTTACCGCCAGAAGTATGGTATCCCTGCCGCTTGGGGAACTGCTGTCAACGTCCAGGCCATGGTCTTCGGTAACACAGGCAAGACCTCCGGTACCGGAGTGGCTTTCACCCGTGACCCTGCGACTGGTGAAAACGTGTTCTACGGTGAGTATCTCATCGATGCACAGGGTGAGGACGTCGTCGCCGGTGTTCGCACACCTAAGCCGATCGCTAAGATGGCCAAGGACCTTCCGAAGTCACACAAAGAGCTTCTCGTCATTCGTAAGAAACTTGAGAAACACTTCCGCGATGTTCAGGACGTTGAGTTCACCATCGAAGAAGGCAAACTCTGGATGCTTCAGACCCGAAATGGTAAGCGCACAGGTTTCGCTGCTGTGAACATTGCTCTCGACATGGTGAAAGAGCGTCTCATCAAAAAGGAAGAGGCAATTCTTCGCATTCCTGCTGATGACCTAAGTCACCTCCTCGCTCCCATCTTTGACACCAAAGCTGAGAAAGCTGCCAAGAAAGTTGGTAGCGGTCTTCCTGCTGGTCCTGGTGCGGCTTCCGGTAAGATTTACTTCAATTGGGAAGACTCTGTTAAAGCTGCTAAAAAAGGAGAGAAAGTCATTCTCGTTCGCCAGGCTACCTCTCCTGAGGACCTTCGCGGAATGATCGCGGCTGACGGAATTCTCACCACTGAAGGTGGAGCGAGTTCACACGCTGCTCTCGTTGCCCGTCAGATGGGTAAGGTTTGCGTTTGTGGTGCACACGGAATGACCATCGATTACACTAAGAAGACTCTTTACGGAAACGGCGTGACTCTGAAGGAAGGCGACGAGCTTTCCCTCAACGGATTCGTTGGAAACGTCTACAAGGGCGGTATCAAGTCCTCTCCTTCCCAGGTGATCCAGGGTCTCATTGAGAACAAAGCCGCTGCAAAGCGCTCCGCGACTTACAAGAAGTTCATGGAACTCATGAGCTGGACTGACAAGCTGCGAAGCCTCGGGGTCCGCACCAACTCCGATACCCCGGAGCAGGTTGAGCAAGCCATCAAGTTCGGTGCTGAAGGCATCGGCCTGACCCGCGCAGAGCACATGTTCTTCGAAGGCAACCGCATAGACTCCGTTCGTGAGATGATCCTCGCTGACGACGACGCAGGTCGCGCCAAGGCACTCAAGAAGATCAAGGTCTTCATGAAGAAAGACTTCATCGGCATCTTCGCAGCACTCGACGGTCGCCCAGCGACTATCCGTCTTCTGGATCCACCTCTTCATGAGTTCATCGGCACCATGGATGCCGCTCAGAAGAAGGATCTCTCCAAGAAGATCGGCATGAGCGCTCCTGCGATCACCAAGCGTATTCACTCTCTTCACGAAGAGAACCCAATGCTTGGTCACCGTGGTTGCCGTCTCGGCATCAGCTACCCGGCTGTTACTGCAATGCAGGTTGAGGCCATCCTCGAAGCTGCTGCTGAGGTTCAGGCCAAAGGTACCAAGGTTCTCCCTGAGATCATGGTTCCTCTCGTCTCCTACGCACGTGAGCTTGAGCTCCAGAAGCAGGTCATCGATGAAACTGCTGATGCAGTTCGTAAGTCACTCGGTCTCAGAAAGACTCAGTTGAAGTACACCGTCGGAACCATGATGGAAATCCCTCGCGCCTGTCTCACTGCTCAAAAAGTAGCTGAGCACGCTGAGTTCTTCTCCTTCGGAACCAACGACCTCACGCAGACAGGCCTCGGTCTTTCCCGTGATGACTCCTCTAGCTTCCTCCCAATCTACCAGGATGCGGAAGTTCTCAACAACAACCCGTTCTCCGCTCTCGACCAAGAGGGTGTTGGCCAGCTTGTTGAAATGGGTGTCAAAGGTGGTCGTAAGGCCAAGAAGAACCTCAAGATCGGTATCTGCGGCGAGCACGGCGGAGATCCTGATTCGGTGAAATTCTTCCACCGCGCCGGACTCAACTACGTTTCCTGCTCACCATTCCGTATCCCCGTAGCACGTCTTGCCGCAGCGCAAGCAGCGCTCGAGGAAAAGGGCATGGCTCGTGGTGAGGTGAGCTAAGTTCATCCGCTAAAAAACTTCAAAGCCCCGGTCGCGAAAGCGAGCGGGGCTTTTTTGTGAACGCAGTGAGGTCGAGTGACGCTAATACATGTCGTCCGCTCTGGGGGTGTGGTCTGAGTGGAAGTAAAAGACGAAGCTAATGCGACATTGGCTCAGGGTAACTTTGGCTCCTGTAAAATTGAACCTTTTTACCCGTTGGTTTCGGTTGGCTTACTTACTTCTTGGGCTGCTAACTTCGCGGCCGCTTCAGCTTCACGTTCCTGTTCTTTGCTGGCGACAAGTTCTGCTCGTTTCTGACTGGGCAGGTCCCGATACAAAAGGGAAAGCCTGACTTCGTTTTTGAAAACTCGGTTGATCGTGACTTGCCTGACATCAATGACATACTCTTCGGAGAGCTGTTTCCGGAGGAAGACGTAATCGAGCATGCGTTCTTTTTCGGAGATACGATAATCGACATCGATTTTCTGGAAGTTGTCGTGCCAAACTGATGGTTTGTCGGCAAGGTAAGCCGTGAGAAGGATGAGGATGGCAGAGGGGATGCCCACGAGAGTTGGCAACATCGTGTCGACGAAGGTTAGAGAGATCGCACCTAGAAGATAGGCGATTTCCGCTTTATCGAAAGCCTCACTTCGGAGTCGAACAAGAGCAAGGAGGGCGAAAATGGTGAAACCGAATCCAGCGGTGACAAGGGAGCTGGATAGGAAGATGGGAAAGAGGAAGAGGTTGAACGCGAGGAGGAGGAACAACATCTTGTGATCATGATGTCTCCGGTAGTAGATCACGTAGGCATAGATGAAGATCGCGAGGAGGTTGAAGAGAGTTTTGTAAATGAGGCTTATCCCTGATCCGGAGATTTCGGTGTCGGTTTTGGCCTCGCTGACCCAATAATTGAAAAATCCTTTTTCAGTGGGAGGTTTCACCGGATCCAGAACTTTTCCATTGGCATCGAACATGACGTCGACGTCTTCCGAGCCTTGCTGGAATTCAACATCGTAGAAAATCCCGTGGGTGGGGCTGTCTACGCCCTCGATATCGCGGATGTCGTTGGGGTCAAACTTGAGGTTAATGGCGGAACGGACTTCGGGAGGAAGTTGGGAGAAGGTGAGATTGTGTTCTGTTTCGACCCAATTACCTTCGGTTGTGAAGTCAGCTCGGTATTTGATCCCGTTGATTTCAAAATGCGCTTCCCAGAGTCCATTGGACTCTGCTTTCCAGCGAGGAGCTTCGATGTCGGGATATTTCTCTTTGAATGTTTTTTCAACGTTCGGAGTGCCACCGAATGCGGTGAGGCAAAATAGGATGAGCAGGCAGAAATGGAGAGAAAGCAACTTCATAGGTGTCGAAGGACGTGAAAAGGAAGGGGATATCCTCCTGAGTGTCCCGCAGCTTGGCACTTTATTTCTTAAGTGAGAAGGTCCATTCATCAAAAAATGAGACCGGATTCTTCACGGTAGGAATAGTAAGGTTGAGCTCCATTCAGGGGTTTGCCGATGATGATGTGGTCGACAAAGCGCACCTGAAGGAGTTTAGCCGCCTCGATGAGAGACTTGGTGAAACGATCATCGGCTTTGCTGGGGAGTGCTTGGCCGGAGGGATGGTTGTGAGCGATGATAAAAGCGTCTGCGCTGTCAGTGATGACGGGCTGAAGAACGTCGCGTGGGTGGGCGATGGTTTGGTTGGTGGAGCCTCGGGAGATCTCAACCATGCGGATAGTTTGTAGCCTGTTGTCGAGGGTGAGAACGTAGAGGGTTTCTGTTCTCTGCGTCCCTAAGAGAGGTGCAAGATATTGGTAAATTTCCGAGGGGGTGGAGAGGGGTGCTTTATAGATCGTTTCGCGGACGGCACGGGCACCGAGTTCGAAGGCGGCAAGCAGTTGGCAGGATTTGGCGGGGCCGAGTCCGTGTTCCTTGCTGAGCTGCTTGATATCGACAGATCCCAACGCTGCGAGGCTGCCATATTTTTGGATCAGCTGGCGGCCGATCTCAATGGCGCTGGTACCTTTGGTCCCGGTGCGGAGGAAGATGGCGAGAAGCTCGGCTCCTGAGAGGGCGCCCGCTCCGTGCCGCAGCATCTTCTCGCGTGGGCGGTCCTCGCTGGGCATATCGTGAATGCGGTTATTCTCGCTCATCAAAGGCGAGTCTCGATTTTTCCAAGATCGGTGGCAAGTTATCAATCGTGAGCGAGGAAGGAAAGGCGCTGGTGTTCTACGATGGAAGCTGTGGCTTCTGCGTGAGATCTGTCGCGCTTGTGAAGCATCTCGATGTCGCAGGCCGCCTCAGCTATCTCTCACTTGAGGAGGGGAAAGGGCGCGGGTTCGAATTCGAAGAAGGCACGATGGCGGTGGTCCGTGACGGGGAGACTTTTCTGCGAAGCGAAGCGGTGCGCGTCCTTCTCTGGGAGTGCGGGGGGGTCGCAAGGCTTGGCTCGATTATTCTCCTGCTCACTCCGCTCCCTCTCCGGGAATGGGGCTACCGGCTGATCGCAAAGAACCGCTACCGCCTGATGGGCAGAGTAGAAAAAGCGAAGCAGGACACCTGAGGGTGTTAGTCCTTAGAAGCTCTCGGATCGAGGGCGTCACGGAGACCATCGCCTAGGAAATTAAAGGCGAAGAGAGTCAGCGAGAAGAGGACGGCGGGAAAGAGGAGGACGGTGACCTCTGTTTCGAGAAAGTTTGCGCCTTCTTTGATGAGGGTTCCCCAGGATGAGTTCGGGGGCTCGATGCCGAGACCGATGAAACTGAGAGTCGCTTCATAAAGAATGAAGCTGGGGATGGTGAGGGTGGCGTAGATGATAACAGGGCCAAGCATGTTAGGCAGGATGTGTCGGAAGAGGATGCGAGCGTGGCTCAGGCCAAGGGAGCGGGCGGCTTCGACGAATTCTTGTTTGGCCAGAGAGGCTGCTGAAGTTCGGACGATACGACCCATGGTGAGCCAGCCGAATCCGGCAATGGCTAGCGTGAGTGGAACCAAGTTCGAGTAGCGCAGGACAAAGGAGGTTTTCCATCCCCAGTCATTAATCAGGAAGCGAGCCATGTCATCGACATGTCCGGAGATGAGCTCGCGGAAGAGGATAACGATGATAAGGAAGGGCATCGCTAAGAGACCGTCGACGATTCGCATCATCACGTTCCCGATCCAGCCGCCGACGTATCCGGCGATGCCACCATAGATGATGCCGATCGTGCCGGTCATGATCGTGGCCATGATTGCGACGAGGAGGGAGATTTGGCCACCTTCAAGGACTCGCATGAGGAGGTCGCGGCCAAGTTGGTCAGTGCCGAAGAGGCCTGTTTGACCAGGGGCCGCAAAGCGGTTTGAGAGGTCTTGGTCGTTTGCGCTGAGTCCGAAGGCACCAAGGATGGGGCTGAGAATGAAGCAGGCAAGGAGGATGGTGATGACAACAATCCCGCCTAACATGGCGAGCTTGTTTTTCTTAAGGCGGACGAAGGCGTCGGCCCAGAGACTGGTTCCTTTGTCGACTTTGATTGGAAGATTGCTCATGGAGTCAGGTGAGGGATCAGGCTTTGCGAAGCTTGGGGTCCATAAAGATCAGAGCGAGGTCTGAGAGGAGATTAGCGATGCCCATCAGGATGCCGTAGAAGAGGACGAGGCCGAGGACAAGATTGTAGTCCTTGGTGGTGACACCGAGGACAAAGAATTGGCCCATGCCTGGGACGAGGAAGATGTTCTCCACCACAAAGGAGCCGGTGATGATGGCGGCGAATGCAGGCCCGAGAAAGGTGACAGCCGGCATGAGGGCGGGAGGGAGGGCGTGGGTGGTGATGACTTGAAGAGGTCCGACTCCCTTGGCGCGAGCGGAGCGAATGTAGTCCTGAGAGAGGACATCTAGCATCCCGCCACGAGTGAGTCGTGCGAGGTAGGCAGCGACTCCGAAGCAGAGAGTGATGGCGGGAAGGATGATGTCAGATGAGCGAGCCCATCCAGCGACATTGAGAGAGACGAGAGGCTTGGCGATATTGATCTGGAAGATCGGTCCGAGGACGAAGGTGACGACGCAGATGCCGGCCATGGCAACCACCATCGCGGCGTAATCTTGCCACTTGTTGTGGAATAAGGCGGCGATGATTCCGAGCGGGATGCCAATTCCCATGCCAAGGATGAGTGAGACAATTCCGAGTTTTAGTGAGACTGGGAAAGACTCAGAAATGAGAGTGGTGACCTTGCGGCCTTTCATGGAAAGGGAGTCTCCGAAGTCTCCATTGACGGCGACGTTTTTCCACCAATTGAAATATTGGACAGGGAGAGGTTTATCGAGGCCATAGTAGGCTTCGAGAGCGGCCTGCTCTTCTGGGGAGTTCGCTTTGGCGTCAGCAAAGGGATTTCCCGGGATGGCGCGAACAGCAAAGAAGGTGAAGGTAACGAGGAGGAAAACCACCACGACAGTTTGGATGAGGCGGGAGAGGATAGTGCGAAGCATCGGGAGCGGTAGTTAGTCCTTTTCGATTTTAACGAACTTGAAGGGGTGATTGTTGAGAAGGAGAGGGTCCCAGTTTTTCACTTCAGGGCGAATGAGGTAATTGGTGGTATACCAGTAGATAGGGAGGACGGGAGTGTCATCGAGAATGGTCTGCTCGGCTTTTGCGAGGGTGGCCATGCGTTGGGTGATATCTGCGGTATTTTCGGCCTCGTTGAGATATTTTTCGTAAGTCTTGGAGCCCCATCCGGTGTTGTTATTTCCACCATCGGTGATCCACATTTCGAGGAAGGTGGTGGGATCAAGGTAGTCACCAATCCAGCCTCCGGCGACGAGGTCGTAGTCGGCGTCGTATTGCTTCTGGAGGTAGGTGGTCCACTCGCGCTGGATGATGCGCACGTTGATGTCGAGGTGCTCTTTCCACATCGCTTGGAGGGCTTCGGCCTCGCGGCGGCCGGTTTCGGAATCAGTGGTTAGGATGGAGATGTCGGGGAAGGAGGAAGTGGACTGATATCCTGACTCGGCTAGGAGCGCTCTCGCTTTCTCGGGGTTAAACTGAATGACCGCTGGCGGGTTGTATTTGCCAAAGGGAGGGGTGATGCCGGAAGCGGGGGTTTGGCCGCCCTGCATGATTTTTTCACAGATGGCCTTTTGGTCGATGGCGAGAGCGAAGGCACGGCGGACCTTGGGGTCGGTGAAAGGCTTGCGGAGAGTATTGACGCGGAGGAAACGGACGCCGACGTAGGCTTCTTGACGAAGCTCTTCAGGATATTCTTCCTTAGCAAAAGGAATGAGCTCGGAGGGGACCGAGTAAGTTAAGTGAAGCTGGTCATCACCATACATGCGGGTCTCGGTGTAGTAGTTCGAGATGGGGAGGTAACGGATGCCATTGAGTGAGACGCTTTTGGCATCCCAGTAGTGGGGGTTCCTTTCGACCTCGATCATGTGGTTGGTGGTCCAAGTTTTCAGTTGGAAGGCACCATTGGAGACGATGTTTTCTGGTTGGGTCCAGGGGGAGGCAAAGGCAGTGTTGATTTTTCCGTGACGGAGGATGACGTGCTTTGGAACGGGGGTCCAAGTGTAGTGCTTGATGATCTGGGGAAGGAAGGGGATGGGGCCTCGGAGGGTGAGGACGAGGGTGTGGTCGTCGAGGGCTTTTGCTCCGACTTCATCGAAGTTCGTGATCTCACCTTTGTTAAATTCTTGGCCATTTTTCAGGAAGTAGAGCATTTCTCCATATTTGGCGGGCCAGCTTGGATCGGGGGAAAGCATTCGTCTGTATGAGAAAACGAAGTCGTGGGCGGTGACGGTCACTCCGTCGGACCATTTGGCCTCGGGATTGAGGTCGAAGGTCCATTCAGTAAACCCCTCGTTGGGGGTCCATTTTAGGGCGACACCAGGGAGGGCGCCGCTATCCTCTGAGGGGTGCTGGATGCAGAGACCCTCGAAAAGAGCGCGAATGATATTGGATTCGTGGACGCCCGAGACGAGGTGAGGATCGAGGCCCTTGGGTTCGTTACTATTTCCGACAATGAGGATACCTTGTTCATTCGCTTCGGCCACATTTGACTGTGTCCGGCAGGAGGTGAAAAGGCAGGCCAAGCCGAGAGCTATAAGTCCATGAAAAAGCACAGCGGAAATGTGACCAATGATCAACGAAAGGGGAATGATTTTTTCCATGCATTCGCTATTGATAGCGGATGAGCCATTCTCGGAGGAAGGGATTGTTGAAATGGTAGGTTTTTCCTTCTTTGCGGAGAGTGTCCCGTTTGATGTGGGCTTCGAGGGCTTTGACGACGGCAGAGGTGCTGGTGTGGTTGATTTTTGTGAGAAAATCCCGAGAGGTGGGGCTTTCCCCTCCGTGATAGGCGATTCCGATGAGAACTCGTTTCTGGAGCGCGGTGCAGGCCTCGATAATGCTCTGGCTGGCACCGATCTGGTGGTCGAAGACGCGCTCGAGGCCGCTTTCGACCGAGCTGGCATCAAGAATGGAGTCGATATCGGAGGTTTCCCAGATTGCGGAGCAGAGCCGCTGCATGTCACTGGGGTTCCGGTGGGTGATTGTTTCGATGATCTCCCAGATTTCCTTCATCACGGTGCGGCCGCCTTTTTTAAACTTACGAGTGAGGAAGCTGCGGAAGCGCTCGGGAGGGTCGATGGGGCCGACTTCCAGGTGATCGGCGGAGTTATAAAAGGGGCTGTCTGGGTGCTGGAAGATCTCGTGCATCGCGTGCCGCACGGAACCGGCGTAGATGATGCGGACGTGCTTGAGATGCTGGACGGACTTGCGGAGTTGGCCGAGGAAGTCGTAGCGGTCTCGCCGATCGAGCTCGAGGAGGGCTTGGAATTCATCGAAAAAGATGAGGAAGGGCGGCGAGCCTTTTTTGGGTTTTGTGTCCAAGCGAACGAGGATCTTTTCAAGGCTGAGTTGGTCGATTCGGTTTGAGCTATCGATCTTGATGCGCTGCCCTAGAAGGGTGAAATCGATGTTGAGGGAGCTGAGGAAGTCGATGGCTTTGGAGAAGCTGCGCTGTTTCTTCTCATAGTTCAGCCAGGCCTCAATGAACCAAGTAGAGGCTTCGGCAGGGGTTTTGACGGCCATGAGGTCGACGCGGAAGGAGTTGTTTTTGAGCTGAGTCGCGCGGACGTGCTCGATGGCGGAGGTTTTGCCGACCCGGCGAGGGCCTGAAAGATACATGTGCTGGCCGGATATGAGACGGCCTGCGATTGAGTCTTCCAGTGAATCGCGGTCACAATAATGACGGGTGTCGACGACACGACCGAAGATGAAGGGGTTCATGGGCATAGTCTAAAATAGGAGGCGAGCGGGGTAAAGGTATTTTACGCTAGTTGGCGAGTCGCTAGTTAGCGAGTTGCTGGTTGGCGTAAAATTAACGGGTGAGTCTAGGAAATGACCGGAGTCGTCAAAAGGGGCATCTTAAATGGAGGTTCCTTGTTTTCGCTTTTGCCAATTGGAGGAGCATTCGCTATCTCCCGAGGCGTGAAGATTTGTGTCGTCGGAAAAGGTGGTCGTGAGCATGCGTTGATTCGTTCCCTTCGTGAGTCGGAGAGTGCTCCTGAGGTGTTTTGTTTCCCCGGAAGCGAAGCGATCCATGAGATTGAGGGAGCTGGAAAAGTAGATGCTCATGACCTGGAGAGCCTTATCAGCTGGATGACGGCGAATGCGATCGATCTCTGTGTCGCTGGCGAAGAGAGTTACCTCGTGACCGAAGCTGGGCTCGCGAATCGCTGTGCGGATGTCGGGATCCCTTGTTGGGGGCCTCCTTTTGCGGGAGCGCAAATGGAAGCATCCAAGGAGTTTGCGAAAGAGTTTATGCTGCGCCACTCCATTCCTACGGGCGCTGCCGCTGGCTGTGCCACTGCTGATGAAGCACGAGCCGCAATCGCAGGGAAATATCCTACGGTTTTAAAATTTGATGGCCTCGCCGCCGGAAAAGGCGTCGCCGTTTGTCCTGACGAAGCTTCTGCAGAAGAGTTCCTGAAGGAAGTCATGGAGGAGCGCCGCTTTGGAGAAGGGCGTCTTTTGGTCGAGGAGTGCCTCGTTGGGCCGGAGATCTCTATTTTTGCCGCGGTAAGTGGTCCTGAATATCTCATTCTCACGCCCGCTCGTGATTACAAGCGCATCAGAGAAGGGGACGTGGGTCCAAATACCGGAGGCATGGGCGCTGTCGCGAGTCGGCAGCTGGCTGATCCTGAACTCATGGTGCAGATCGAAAAAGAGATCGTCGCACCAACCGTGGCTGGTCTCGAAAAAGACGAGCTAAATTACAAAGGCTTCCTCTACTTCGGTCTCATGCTCACTGCCGATGGCCCTAAGATCATCGAATACAACTGCCGCTTCGGAGACCCCGAGTGCCAAGCGGTCATGCCTCTCGTCTCGGGCGATCTAGCCAAATTCTGCCTCGAGGGCGCGAAAGGAAACCTTCAGCACGAACTCCTCACCTTTAATGAAGGCTGGAGCGTCTGCTGCATTCTCGCCTCGGCTGGCTACCCTGATTCCTCCCGTGCGGGTGATGTCATCAGCGGTCTCGAAGACGTCAGCGATGCGCGCATCTACCACGCCGGAACCAAGAAGCAGGACGGACAATGGGCCACAAATGGCGGGCGCGTCTTAGCGATCGTCGCCGGAGCCGAGACCCGTGAGGAAGCTGTGGAAAAAGCGCACGCTGAAGCGGCAAAGGTCACCTTTGACGGCTCACAACGTCGTTCGGATATTGGGCGCTTGCATTTTTAGATGATCCGAAACAGGCTGTACCCGCGAATCAAATGAGTATTGCCCTAGATCAATCGGCGATCTCGACGGCCCTCAGCCGTCTTGCGGACCAGCTATTTCTGGCCGCTGGAGATTCCACCATCGACCTCATCGGCATTCGTAGCCGTGGCGATGAAGTGGCTGAAAGAGTGGCCGCTCTTTTAAAAGAAAAGGGCGCGCAGGTTCGTCTTGGCGTCCTCGACATCTCGCTCTACCGCGATGACTTAGAGCACCGCCGCGAGAACCCCAAGCTGCAGAGCAGCGAGATCGATTTCCCGGTCGACGACTCCCACGTCATCCTCGTCGACGATGTCATCTTCACCGGCCGCACAATCCGCGCGGCTCTCGACGCTCTCTTCGACTACGGGCGTCCCTCCAGCATCGATCTCGCCGTCTTGATTGACCGAAGTCACCGCGAACTCCCCATCGAGCCTCGCTACGTCGGCGCTCAGCTGGAGACCGAACGACTTGACCACGTCATCGTCAAGCTCGAGAAAACAGACGGTGAAGACAGCGTAGAACTGACTCGAACATCCTAAATCATGGCCCGTAAAGATTTCCTCGATATTGTCTCCCTCGACCGCGAGGAAATCGTTGATTTACTCGATCAAGCGCTGCCCTTTAAAGATCTCTTCACCCGCTCGGTGAAAAAGGTGCCCGCTCTCAAAGGTAAGACGGTCCTCATGCTCTTCTACGAGCCCTCCACGCGCACGCTCTCCTCCTTCGAGGTCGCCGCCAAGCGCCTCTCGGCGGATGTCACGACTTTCGATGTTCCTTCCTCATCAGTCACGAAAGGGGAGTCGGTCCGCGATACCATCGACACCCTCCAAGCAATGCGCGCGGACTACATCGTCGTCCGCCACCGCCTCTCCGGCCAGCCAGCCGCGATCGCGCGCCAGACCGGAGCCTCCGTGATCAATGCCGGAGACGGTGCCCACGCGCACCCGACTCAGGCGCTCCTCGATGCCTTCACCCTCCGCGAGGTTTACCCAGAGCTGGAGAAAAAGCGCGTGCTCATCGTCGGCGATATTCTCCACAGCCGGGTCGCTCGTTCTACGAGCACCATTTTGAAAAAACTCGGAGTCGATGTCGCCTTCCTTGGACCCGGAAGCCTCGTGCCAAAAGCGGGCCCGCAGGACATCCCGCGCTTTACCAATTACGAGGAAGCGATGAAGTGGAAGCCCGACGCCGTCTACCTTCTGCGCGTGCAGAAGGAGCGCATGTCCGCGCCCTTCTTCCCCAGCGACCGCGAGTATCACAATCTCTTCGGCATCACCGATGAGCGCCTCCGCCAGCTTGCGGGTGAGGGGACTTACATCATGCACCCCGGCCCGATCAATCGCGGCGTGGAGCTCTGCGATGCCGTCCTAGATTACGACCGCTGCCTCATTTCCCAACAAGTCGAGAATGGCATCGCCGCTCGCATGTCCGTCCTCTACGGACTGAAGCCTCAAACATCATGAATCTCTTTTTAAAAGGTGGCGAAGTCGCCAGTGAAAATGCCACGCCTGTCCGTGCGGATGTCTGGATCGAAAATGGCGTCATCAAAGCCGTTGGCGCAGATCTTGCGGAGCCCGAGGGCGCCCGTGTCATCGACGTCAGCGGAAAAGTCGTCATGCCCGGCATGTTCGATGCCCACGTCCACTTTCGTGATCCCGGTCAGGAGCATAAAGAAGACATTCTCACCGGCAGTGAAGCAGCGATCAATGGCGGCATCACCGGCGTTGTCATGATGCCAAACACCAGCCCCGCGATTGACTCGGCTACTGTGGTTCAGCGCGTTCTCGATACCGCATCGAAATGCCGCATTCCCGTGCTCACTTCCGGCTGCATCACCGTCGGGAGAGCCGGTCATGAAATGGCGGGAATCGATGGTATGCGCAAAGCCGGTGTCCTCATGCTCACCGATGATGGCGACGCCGTCCCTGATGCGGCTCTTTTAAAACGTGCCATGGAATACGGTAGCGAGATGGACATGTTCTTCGCCAGCCACTGCGAGGAACCCCAGCTTGCGGGACCTCGTGCCCTCAATGAAGGCGCGATCAGCTATCGTCTCGGGATCGAAGGAACCCCAGCGCTCGCTGAAGAAATTTCCATGAGCCGCGACCTCGCGCTCGCCCACGCCACCGGAGCCGAGCTCCACATCCAGCACGTCAGCACCGAGATTGGCATGGAACAGATCAAATGGTGGCGTGATGAGCGCGGCGCGAAGGTGTCCGGTGAAGTCTCCCCGCACCACCTCATGTTTACCGATGAGCACATCGGCGACTACGACACGCACTACAAGATGAACCCGCCGCTGCGCACCGCAGCTGATAATGTAGCACTCTTGCAGGGGCTCAAGGAGGGCGCCTTCCGCATCATCGCGACCGATCACGCTCCGCACACCGAGTTTGAAAAGTCTCAGGCCTTCGTCGATGCGCCCAATGGCATCACCGGACTCGAGACCGCGCTCGTCTCACTCTTCGACCGCTTCGTCGACAAAGGCGAATTCGGCTGGGATATCATTGTCAAGCGCTACTCCGCCGAGCCCCGCCGCATGATGCGCCTGGAAGTCGCCGAAGTCGCAGAAGGAAAAAACGTCGACCTCATCGTCTTCGACCCGAAAGGGGAGACCACCTTCACCAAGGAATTCATGAAGTCAAAAAGCTCGAACACGCCCTTCTACAATCAGACGCTGAAGGGCTCAATTGACTTCGTCGCCCTTGGTGAGGAAGTGCTGCTTGAGCGCTAGGGTTTTCTGTAGCGTTGGTCTGTGATCGTTTCAAAATTTTGGAGCCAGCTCCTTTAGTTATTGGCCAAGAAGAAATAAATACCAATACTCGTGACGAGATTGTTTCCCGACAATTTGGGGTTGGTCGGAAGTTACTCGCCGATATTATCAAGGGCATTTTTTAAAGCGCAGATCAGCCCTCGAGCTCCATCAGCGCCCAAGGTGATAGCTTCGATGTTCTCTGGCTTTGCTGCTAGGTCACCAATCTGAAGAAAAATACCAGCTCCATTATTTGAAACGATAAGCCGTGCCTTTGAGTTGAATGGAGGGGGTTCTTGAAATGACCCAGATGAAAAAGTCCTATCGATGTGAGTTTCGGATGCCATTGATTTGCTTGTTTGTTTTTGGGGTCGCGTATCTAAACTGAATCGATGATTGTCGTCCGCTTTTCGGAATACTCTTCTTCGGTTAAAAAGCCGTCGTCGTGAAGGCGCTTTAGCGAAGCCAATCGCTCGCGAGTCTCTTTCTCCGAATATTGAGTAGTCTCCTATTGTTTTGTTGGAGGTTTAACTGACTCTGAAATGCGTTCCAGAAACCGAAACCACATAGCGAGGTTGTTCGTTGTCCCTGTTGCCACAAGTTGATCGTTTATCCACAATCTCTCTGACCAAAACGTTTTCGGATAGGTGACTTGGTGGATTGCAGATAGTGAAACTCGACATGGTTTTTCGGTCTCTTCTTGATTTAATAAAAATTCTTTTTCGGTCACTACGATGCCGTATTTTGATGATCCAAAAAACGTGTTGTCCTGAAGGGGAATTACGTTATCAATGTCGCCTGACGGAGCGGATGCTGTAGTGGCACCCAATGCTTTAGCTCTTGGGATTACAGATCCCACGAAGACTTTTTTTGCTCCCGAGAATTCCGAACAAAATTCCTCGATCAAATTATTGACGATATGTCCCATTATACTTTTTCTCAGCTGAACAAAGTTCAATAGTAGCGATTTTATTAACTCGGCTATTAAATAGACGGCACGAAGTATTCTTTTAATAGGTTCTTATGAGATTTCGAGATTTCCGCACTATTCCTCCTGAGCAACTGTATGAACGCCGCAAGCAAGCCGTTGCTCTGCGTAAGACAGGGATGAGTTTTCTTGAGATTGCTCAAATCGTTGGTGTCCGTCGTCGTGACGTGGGCGGACGTTGGTTTGCCATGTGGCAAGAGGGCGGCATGAAAGCACTCAAAGTCGGAGCGCGAGGAACGCCGAAAGGAAGTGGCTTGCGGCTCAATACCTTCGAGCAGGAGTGAATTCGTAAGAGCCCCATCGAGAAGTCTCCGGATCAGCTGAAGATGCCTTTTGCTCTCTGGACGCGTGATGCCGTGCGATTGCTCGTCAAAGAGATCTACGGATATGACCTCCCGATTCGGACGAGCGGCCGCTACCTTAAGTGCTGGAATTTCACCCCTCAGCCGTCTAATTGGCGGCCGCATTAATTTCCCGCCCTATCAGGAATGATAGTCCAGTCATTCCAATGAGTAGAAATATTGACAAAGCAATAGGTGTAGACAACACACTACCCCTATTACCTAAATTACTAAACGAATAGTCAGGAAGTTCTAGATAAGTTCCAAGGGTCAGATCTGCAAAAGGAATTTGATCGTCAATTCTATTCTCTAAAATATTTGGAGTGTCTAATGATCGACAGAATTCGAGGGTAACATTGTTTCCGTCGATGGTAGTATGTATACCGGAGAAATCGAAGACAAAATCATCTTCATCTGGAGCGTGTAGACCAGCCCCCACAGAAGGGGCTGTCAGCATTAAAATAGTCCAACTCATATTAATTCCCGCTGAAGTTAATCCTAATTTATATGGAGCTGACCCCGTCACCTCCCAAGGCGGCAGATCTGGGTCAGTCCCATCAGGTCTCGAACCACTTGCCGATATCTCTGAAAATGCGACTGCGTTAGTTGATGAATAGCTTCCGTTGTCGGTAGAGTCGATCATTCCTGTTCCTGAGACATTCACGACAGTAACCCCTTGATTTGTTAAAAATGAGGAGGTTAGCGCCGCCTCGCTAGAGATGCACAATAGGGGGGGGATTCCTAGTAATGATATTAATTTTTTCATAGAAAGGTTCCGATGATGAATAGTGATTTAAGTTTCATGGTTTTTTGAACCAGTGAAAGTGAATGGTCGCTTGGGATCGTTGCTTTCATAGGGAGTGACGCGGCGGATCTGGCTTCGGTTACAAAAAAGAGATCTTTTCTTTCGCAAATCTGCGAAATCCGCGGCTCTCAGGCGGGGTGCATGAGGCTATGAGCAGGGAACTCAAGGTTTATCTGGGAAACTCCAAAGTTGGACGCCTCCTTCAAGACGATTCAGGTGACCTGTCTTTCACCTATGATTCTACTTGGCTCGACTCTGGTGAGGCGAGGCCGCTTTCGGCCTCCTTGCCTCTCAAAAAAGAGCCTTTTCATCGGAGAGAATGCCGACCATTTTTCGCGGGACTGCTTTCCGAGGAATCAGGAAGGGTTCTTGTTGCGCGGTATTTTGGAGTGAGCGACAAGAATGATTTTGCCCTCTTGGCTGAAATCGGAGCGGAGTGCGCCGGGGCGGTGTGCCTTCACGAAGAAGACGAGAAGTCCGATGTTGCTGCTGATGAATACCGCAAAATTTCTTTATCTGAATTGGCTGAGAAAATGGCACTGCTTCCCACTCGACCGCTTTTAGTGGGGGAAGCAGGAATGCTGCTTTCTCTCGCCGGAGCGCAAGGGAAGCTCGCGGTGATGATTCGCGAGGGCGAGATTGCTCTCCCTTTGGAAGGGGCTCCAAGTAGCCATATCATTAAGCCTCAGATCCTTCGTTTTGAGGGTCTGGTAGAAAATGAGTTTACTTACATGAAGCTCGCCGAGGCCGTTGGGCTGAATTTCGCGAAGGTGAAGATCGGAAAGGCAGTCGAAACAAGCTACTTGGAAATCTTACGTTATGATCGTGCCTCAGAGAAAGAGGAACAGCTGAGACGGATTCATCAGGAGGATTTTTGCCAAGCATTGGCGATTCCTCCGGAGCTGAAATATCAGACTGAAGGGGGACCAAGTCTCAAAAAATGCTTCGAGCTGGTTCGCTCAGTTTCGACAAATCCCGGAGCCGATGTATTGGCTCTCTTTGACGCAGTCATCTTCAACTTCTTGGTTGGAAATAACGATGCACATGGAAAGAATTTCTCATTTCTCTATGACGGAGATTCTGCCGAATTAGCCCCGCTCTATGATCTCGTTTGCACACAAGCTTATCCCGAATTGTCCACGGTGATGGTAATGAAGATCGGGGGCGAGAAAGAGGTGGAGAAACTCACTGGCAAGCACTGGAAAACGTTCTTCTATGAAGCTGTGCTAGGCTCGCTGCCTGCAGCTCGCAGAGCCTTGGAACTCGCCAAGAGAGTGATGAGGGAGATCACGAGTGTGGAAGGAAAGTCTTTGCCTTCTGAGGCTGTGTGTGAAGCGGTCCGTGAGAATGATATCCGGCTTAATGTTCTACGATGATTCTCCCCGATGAGCCGATTAGCGAGGTTGAAATCCCAAGCTTTGGACCGATCTCCCATCAGGACATTTTTAGATCGTCACGCCGAAGAGGTGACATTTCTAAAGCGTCACCCCAAACAGGTGACCTACCAGCGCGGTGAGTCCCATTGCGGCGCTTCCCCAGAGGCAGACGCGGATGGCTCCACGGAGGATCGGTGCGCCACCGGCTTTTGCGGCGGAGCCTCCTAGAACCCCAAGCATGACGACGACGACTGTGGGGATGAGCCAGAGAAGTTGATGGAGAGGAGCGATGGCTGCGATCATCAGGGGAACTGCGGCTCCGACGGCAAAGGTCGCTGCCGAGGCGATCGCGGCTTGCATGGGCTGGGCGCTCAGGGCATCCGAGATGCCGATCTCATCCCGCGCATGGGCTTCGAGTGCATCGTGCTCGGTCATCTGGCGGGCCACTTCTTTTGCGAGTTCTTCATCGAGACCGCGTTCTTGATAAATGCGGACGAGTTCGGCGAGTTCTTCCTCGGGATAGTTCTCCAGTTCCCACGCCTCCATTTTGAGGTCCGCTTCTTCAGTGTCGGCTTGCGACTTTACCGAGACATATTCTCCCGCAGCCATTGAAACAGCTCCCGCAGTGAGTCCCGCAATTCCAGCGAGCACGATGTAACCCCGGTCGGCGTCGGCGGCAGCGACACCCATGATGAGGCTTGCGGTGGAAACGATGCCATCGTTTGCACCCAGCACGGCAGCCCTCAGCCAGCCTGAGCGATTGATACGATGGTCTTCCTTATGGTGCATGGATGAGACAAAAAATAGCGATTTAATAACCATCACGGAAGAGGAATCTCGCTACAGGTATCTCTTGCAAAAAGTCGTTCCATCAGCCTAAAGCCGACGCACTACTGTCTGTCGGACAGCTCTTTTTCCTCTCATATTATGATTTTAAACCTTCTCAGAAAGCGCAACGGCAATTGGAAAGACGACACTCTTTCCGGACTCACCGTGGCGCTTGCGCTCGTTCCCGAAGCTATCGCCTTTTCCTTCATCGCAGGAGTTGGACCCCTCGTCGGTCTCTGGGCTGCTGTTTTCTTGGGCTTGATTACCTCGGCCTTCGGTGGTCGTCCCGGGATGATTTCAGGTTCGACGGGTGCGATTGCGATTGTGGTTGCGGTCGTGGTGCGTGTTGGAAATGGGCACGGCCTTGAAATAGGAGTGGAGGACCTGGGAATCCAATACCTGTTCGCGGTGATCATGATTGCCGGAGTGATTCAGATTCTCTTTGGTCTCGCACGTTTGGGACGCTTTATTCGGCTTGTTCCACATCCTGTCATGATGGGGTTCGTGAACGGCCTCGCGATTGTCATTTTGATTGGCCAGTTTGGATTTTTTAAGACTCCCTTGATGGAAGAGGGAGCCGCTGTGTTTGAGAATGGCCAGAAGGTCATGACTTGGATGAGTCAGAGTAAGATGATGACGATGGGCGGTCTCGCGCTTCTGACGATGGCGATCATTCAGTTCCTGCCCAAGCTGACCAATGCGGTGCCGTCGATCTTGGTCGCGATCTTGGTCGTGGGAGGCATCAGCTACTCTGGTCTCATCGAGACGAAGACGATTTCAGATGTTCTCTTCGAAGGTTGGGGCTCTCGGGAGCTTGCTGACAGCTTGCCTGTTCTTTCGTTACCAACTGATATCCCTTGGCATAAGGAAGGGGTTGCGATCTTGATTATTGGAACGGCGTTCTCAGCTGCGATGGTGGGAATTATCGAATCCCTCATGACGCTGCAGCTGATCGACGACATGACGGAGACTCGTGGATCTGGAAATCGTGAATGTCTTGCTCAAGGGGGAGCGAATTTGCTCTCCGGTCTTTTTGGAGGAATGGGTGGATGTGCCATGATTGGACAATCTCTCATTAACATTAAGTCTGGTGGTCGTGGTCGCTGGTCAGGAATTGTGGCCGCTTTGACGCTGGCCATTTTCATCCTGATTGGAGGGCCTCTCATTGTTAATATTCCGGTGGCAGCTCTTGTCGGCGTGATGTTTATGGTAGTGATCGGGACCTTTGAGTGGTCCACCTTGAAGACATTCGGACGTGTGCCGCTTTCTGAGATTTTCGTAATCGTCGCAGTGACCTTGATCACGGTGTTTATGCACAACTTGGCTTTGGCCGTGTTGACGGGAGTGATTCTCTCAGCGCTTGTCTTCGCTTGGGAAAGCGCGAAGCACGTGCGACTTCGCAGATACGATACTCCAGATGGCGCGCGGATCTACAATCTTCAGGGAGTTCTCTACTTCGGCTCCGTTCGTGAATTCGGCGAGCGTCTTAATCCTGCCGATGATCCTGATGAGGTGATCATTGATTTCAAAGAGGCCCGTGTCGCTGACTTCTCAAGTCTTGAGGCGCTCAATGCCATCACCGAGCGCTACAAGAATGCCGGAAAGCGGATTCGCCTGCGTCACCTCAGCCCATCTTGTGCGAAGATGATCGATGCGGCTGACGAGTTCGTGACCGTGGAAGTCGCTGATGACGATCCGCACTACGAGCCAGCGAATATCTAGGAGCCTACTTGGCTTCTCCTTCGACTTCAAAATCGGCGATTGCTGCCCGAGCTTCCGCAAGCTCGGGGCGGTTGCCATCCGCATTTTCCCATGCTTTCAGGAAAGCGGCGTAGTCTTCCTTTTTGCTGGTAGAGCGAGCGAGTCCGATGAGAATGGGCCCCGACTTTGGTCGGACTTTGAGAGCTTTGAGATACCACTTGGCGGCCTTTTCCCTATTCCCACGCTGAAGCCAGAGATCGGCGAATTGCTCCTCAAGGCACCAAGGGAGAAAAGGGGGCTCAATGTAGGCGTAGGCTTCCTGCTTTTTTGCGGCAAGCTCCATCGTGAATTCGAGCGACTCGTCATCGGCCTCCGCTGATTCCAGATAAGCTTCTAGTTCGGAGGACAAAAGCTGCATGGTCACGAAGCTGGTTTCATAGGGCATGGTCTCAGCGACCGAGCCCACGATCGGTTTGTTTTGTCGATACTGCTGGATGATCGGGCGGAACTTAATCTTGGCCCTAAGAAGGTCAGCGAGGGAAGCAGCTTCCTTTTGCGCGAGCATGGCGCGGATCTCGAAGTAGCACTTGAAGCTTTCCAGAAAAAGGCGCGGGGCGGGATCGAGCGAGAGTTTCTCCGGTTTGATGAGTTCAGCGGCTTCCTCGAAATCGCCGAGTCGGGCATGGGTGAGCGAGGTAAGCTGCTGACCGAGATACTTCGCTTGAGCTGATCCGATGGCGCGGCCGCGGTCT
The DNA here is from genome assembly GCA_039769075.1 of Akkermansiaceae bacterium. Classification (GTDB taxonomy): domain Bacteria; phylum Verrucomicrobiota; class Verrucomicrobiia; order Verrucomicrobiales; family Akkermansiaceae; genus SW10. Next base: position 25,730 of record JBDMZE010000039.1, read on the forward strand.
TCGGGAACTTCGAGGCTGGCAAAGGTGGCTGCCGCTTCCATTGCGAGATCGACCTGGCCGCTCTCCATGGCAGCGGAGGAGAGGAAATGGAGGTTGTGGAGGTAGTTTGGCGGATCGATTGCGGGGATCTTCTCGCTCTTGAGGTAACGTTCCTCAACGCGATGGGAGAGCTGGAAGATCTGCACGGCACGGTGGTAGTCCCCTTGAAGATAAAAAATGTGACCCGGCATGTGGACCAGATGCGGGGCATTTGGGCAGAGTTCGGGGAGGAGCATCGCAGAACTGAGTGCTTCCGCAAAATCCGGTCCGGGCTCCATGAGGTGGATGCGGTAATGGTAGAGTCCAGCGTTCTTCGGGGAGTGCTTTAGGGAGCGGTCGATGACTTCGAGACCCGCTTTGGTTCCCTCGTTTGGAAGCCCGGAATTATCGTAGCCATCGCGTGACCAGTAGGCGAAAAAGGCTGCGGCTTCGACGTCCTTAGGATACTTCTCCAGATACTCGCGCATGACGCCACGCGCTTTGGTGGGGCCGCTAGAGAGTAGCGCGTCGAGTGAGTTAATGTAGTAGTTTTCGGTCTCTGAGGTCTTTTTTGAGAGCTTTAGTGCGCTTTAAAGAGCATTTTTTCTCTCAATTAAGGCTTCTGGGTTCTTTCCGGGGAGTGACATCGCGATTCCCCAGTAAGCCATCGCGCAGTCTGGATCGGCTTCGACCGCCTGAAGAAAGGCACGGTAGGCTTCGAATTCCCAGAAGGCATAGAGGAGATTCCATCCTTGATTAAACCACTTCTGGGCGGCCTTTGATTTCGTGATGATCTTCAACGAGCTGTTCCCAATTCCCTCGCGCATCGGCGGAGGTGGGAGATCTTTGAGATAGGGTGCGTAAACTCGGTTGAGCACGCAGCATCGGCAGGCTGGAGCTGCCTCTTGAGCAAGGAGTGGAGAGAGGGTAAAGCTGAGAGCTAAAAGAAGGTGCCGGGTTTTCATCTAACAAGATCGTCCAGCTTCGGTGTCTGTGGTGGCTGCCTCAGCTTCGGGCTCGATGACACCTTTGATTTTTTTCCAGACGATGGAGGCTTCCACGATCATCCAGATTTCGAGGAGGAGGGTGGCGAAGCCAAGTCCGAAAAGGAGCCAATTATTGGAATCGGCGTAGCTGCGAAGATTCATCGTCATCGCGACAGCGGGGAGGACGAGCATCAGGGCTGCGGGGAGCAGGGTGATGATGATGGGGAGGCCACGTCGGCGCAGCCAGAAGGTGATGACGAGGAAGGAGAGTCCGGCGAGGAGTTGATTGATGGCACCGAAGAGGGGCCAAAGAATGGTGCCTCCTTTTCCCAGGGTGCCATCGGCTCCGGGAAGACGGGCGATGAAGTAGGCCACGAGAATGGCAAAAAGGGTGGCGGTGTAGCGATTAGTGAGCCACTTCAGCGGGTTCCATCCCGAGGAGTTTTTAGGATTCACCAAGGTAGCTGCGAGTTCCTGCACAACGTAGCGCTGAAGGCGGCAAGCCGTGTCGAGGGTGGTGGCGGCAAAGGAAGCCACGAAGACTCCCATCAGCGCGACGGCGAAGGAGGCGGGAATGCCGAGTGCCTTGAGGAAGTTTGCGCTGCCCTCGACAAAAGCCCCAATTTTCGCGGCGAGTCCACCGGCAGCGGACCAAGAAGAATAGCGGGACTGGAAAGCTTCCACTCCAAAAAGGGTGCCTTCCGCTGAGTTTGCGCCCAGCCCGAGTCCCGCGACGCAGGCTAAGATCACGAGCACCGCAAGGAAGCCCTCGGTAAGCATTGCGCCGTAGCCGATGAACTGGGCGTCAGTCTCGCACTTGAGCTGCTTGGATGTAGTCCCTGAGGAAACGAGGCAGTGGAATCCCGAGATCGCACCGCAAGCGATGGTGATGAAGAGAAAGGGGAAGATCGAGGGAGCACCTTCGGGAGAGAGGTTAATCGGCGGAGCGACAATTTCCAGCGGAACGCGGGCAGCTTCAGGGCTGGGCGCGGCTCCACCGATGACGGCCGCCACGATCAGTCCGATCACGACGAGACCGAGCGCAAAGAGGAGTTGCAGACTGTTGATGTAATCTCGAGGCTGCAAAAGAGTCCAGACGGGGAGGACAGAAGCAAAAAAGCAGTAGCCGAGGAGAAGGGCGCACCAGTCGAGGATCGAGATCCCTGCCATTGCGGTATTGAACTTCCCGAGGACGCCGAAATCTCCGAATGCCACTGAGAGCATCATGAGAGTGAGCGCGATGAGCGAGGGGATGAGGATGTTTGTCCCTTTTCGATGCAGCGTCAGACCGATCAAAACGGCGAGAGGGATCTGGACGAGACAGGGGAAGATCGACTGAGGGTATTGTTTGAAGACCGCCGCGATCACGAGGCCGAAGATCGCAAGGACGATGGTGAGCGCTAAGAAAAGGATGCTCAAAAAGAGAATTCGAGTCCGCTTGGTGATGACCCGTCCGGCGATGTCGCCCACGGTCTGGCCTTTGTTGCGCAGCGAGACGACAAGCGCCCCCATATCGTGGACCGCTCCGATGAGGATTGATCCAAAAAGCACCCAGATGAGCGCGGGCACCCAGCCCCAGATCACTGCAAGCGCTGGTCCGACAATCGGCCCAGTCCCAGCGATGGAGGTAAAGTGGTGACCAAAAATGATCTTCTTATCGCTGGGGACGAAATCGACTCCATCCTCGAGCTCGATCGATGGAACGACCGCCTTGGGATCGAGGCGGAAGAGTTTTCGCGCCAACCACTTCCCGTAAGTGTGATAGGCGACAAGGTAGAGGACAAAGGCTCCGACCGCGATGGCAAGGGTGCTCATGATTTCTTCTTAGCGTCTTCCTCCAGCGCGTCGAAGACGGCAGGGGGGACGTAGCGACGGACCGTCTTTTCCCAACCGTCAGGACCGGTGAGGCCCTTGATCATGCTGGAAGAGAGTTCGGCAATGTCACGCGGAGGCATCAGGAAAATAGTCTGAATTTCGGGGGCCATATCGGCATTGATGTGCCGCATCATGCGCTCGTATTCGTAATCCTGCGGAGAGCGGATACCACGAAGGATGAACTGGGCATCTACTTCGTTGGCGTAATCGACGAGATAGCGATTGTCGAAACTCGTGATGGTAAGCCGCTCGCAAGAGGGGATCGACGCGCGGAGGAGCTCAAGACGTTCTTCCGTGGAAAAGGTGTAGCTTTTCCCCGGGTTACTACCGATCGCGACGACGAGGCGATCGAAGAGCTCCAAGCCCTGTCTGATCATCCAGAGGTGACCATTGGTGGGAGGATCGAAGCTCCCGGCATAGACGGCAGTTTGCATGGGCACTACTTAATCATCTTTTTGATTGGGACACGATCACGAAGCTTCTTCATCCAGACCTCGAACTTGGCGTTCTTTTTCTTATTATTCACCCGGGTCTGCATTTGCTTTTTCACAGGGGCGAAGGGCTTGGCCGGGCCGAATTTTCGGTCGATGACTTTGAAAATGGTAAAGCCGCGTTGGTCTTCGAAGGGCCCCATCACTTCGTTGCCCACGGTCTCAAAGACGAGGTGACCGAATTCCATGTTAAGATCGGTGCGAGGGACGTTTTCCCAAAGGCCGCCTTCATCGGACTTGGAGTCCTTAGAATGTTCCTTGGCGAGAGTTGCAAAATCAGCCCCCCCTTTGATCTTCCTCACGATGCTCTCAGCGAGCGAAAGCTGGCTTTCTGGAGTGACTGAGATGTCGTAAGGATCCATTTTGGAAATGTAGATCTTGCGATAAGTTGCGACATCTTTCTTCCGGTCGCGGTTAGCAATGGCCCAGTCACGGTATTCTTTCCGAAGCTCGGCATCAGTGGCCGGGGGAGGATCGCCGAATTGCTGGCTCTTGATGACACTGACGAGGATTTCCTTTCGTTGCTGCTCCTTAAATTGAGCGTAGCTTAGATTCGTGGCCTTAAGGTAGTCGCGGAAGAGCTTGCGGTCTCCGGCGTAGACTCTCTGAATGATTTTTTCGATCTCCTCATCGACAACGTGTTCCGGGATGGCCTGAAGGCGATCTTTATACTCTGAGTAGATAATGGTGCGGTCGATCAGCTCATCGAGGAGCTTGTCTCGCATCTCGCTGAGAGTTTTCTCATAGGCAGGGCCACGTCGCGGTGACTGGGCCATGAGAATCGACTGCATCGGGGCGAGCTTGATCATTAGCTCATTCATGGTGATGAGCTCGCCATTTGCCTTGGCGGCAATGCCATTGACCTTGACGGCGCTATAAGAGAGGCCCGTGGCAGCTGCCGCCACGAGAGAAAGGGTTGCTAAAAATCGCATTTCGTAAGTTTAGAGGGTTTTGAGGAGGTGAACAGCTTCCTTGAGTTTAGTAGGGAGTCTTACGGAACTCAAGCGGGGAAACTTACCGTCTGCGGGCAGTAAATAATCGCCGTTTTTCATGAGCATGAGACGATCGTTCTTGATTTCGACTGCTTGCACGGACTTGGAAGAAGCGACGATGCGGATGCGGTTGACCTCTAAAATTGCCTGCACAGGCGCCGGAATGCGGCCAAAGCGGTCCCGCCAGTCCTTCGCAAGCTGATCGAGCTCCTTCTCGGTTTGGGTCGAGGCGAGCTGGCGGTAGGCCGCGACACGCATCTCGGGGTCGGGTCCATAAGTGCGAGGAAAGAAGGCGGGAAGGCGCGTCTTTTTTTCCAAATGCGCGGTTTCGGAGAACTCGAGGAAGTCGATTTTGACCACCGCATCGGCGCGTAGACCCTTCGTTTTTCCCTGAAGCTGGTCGATCGATTGGTGGAGTAGCTGGCAGTAGAGTTCGAAGCCGACTGCGGTGATGTGGCCGGATTGCTTGGTGCCGAGGAGGCTGCCTGCGCCACGGATTTCGAGGTCGCGCATCGCAATCTTGAATCCCGAGCCGAGTTCGGTGTATTGTTTAATCGCGGAGAGTCGCTTTTTGGCATCTCCGCCTGCGATCAGGTCATTGGGTAAAAGGAGGAGCGCATAGGCGCGGCGACCGGCACGGCCCACCCGGCCTCGAAGCTGGTAAAGATCGGCTAGGCCGAAGCGGTCGGCGCGGTCGATGAGGATGGTGTTGGCATTCGGGATGTCGATGCCACTCTCGATGATGGTGGTGGCGAGGAGGACATCGGCCTCGCCCGCCACGAAGGTGTGCATCACTTGTTCGAGGTCTTCTTTATCCATCTGCCCATGGCCGATGACGACCTTCGCTTCCGGGACGAGATCCTGAATCTTCGACTTCATCATCTCGATGGTGCCGACGCGATTGTGGAGGAAAAAGACCTGCCCGCCGCGCGTGAGTTCTCGGCGGATGGCATTGCGGATGAGTCGCTCATCGTAGCTCACGATGGAGGTCTGCACCGGCAATCTGTTAGGCGGGGGAGTGTCGATGGTGGACATATCCCGCGCGCCCATGAGCGAGAGATAAAGGGTGCGTGGAATGGGCGTGGCGGAAAGAGTGAGGACGTCGATGAGGCGGAAGCGCTCTTTGAGAAGTTCCTTGTGACGGACGCCGAAGCGCTGCTCTTCATCGACCACGAGGAGGCCGATCTTTTTATAAATGATTCCACCCGAAAGAAGCCGATGGGTGCCGATGACGATGTCGACTTTTCCATTTTCAAGCCCCTCCAGCGTCTCCCGAATCTCAGCAGGAGATTGGAGACGACTCATGACATCAATTCGGACAGGATAGTCACTCATGCGCTCGCGGAAGGTGCGGGCATGCTGCTCTGCAAGCACGGTGGTCGGCGCAAGAATGGCAACCTGCGAGCCTCCGGTGACAGCCTTGAAGGCGGCACGGATGGCGACTTCGGTTTTACCAAAGCCGACATCGCCACAGATGAGTCGATCCATGGGGCGGGTCGATTCCATGTCGACCTTCGCCGCTTCGATGGCTTTGAGTTGGTCGGGGGTTTCGGTGTAGGGGAATGCGCTTTCGAACTCCTGCATCCACTGGCCGTCCGGCGGGTGGGCGCGGCCCGTTTTCGAATCGCGCTCGGCTTGGATGCGGAGCATCTGCGCGGCGTAATCTAGGACGGCAGCTTCGGCGATTTTGCGCGCTTTTTTCCACTTCTTGTCGCCGAGTTTGTTGAGTTTAGGCTTGCCTCCGCCAAGACCCACGTAGCGCGAGACGAGGTGACTTTGATCGATGGGGACGTGGAGCGTGGCGCCGCTTTGGTATTCGATCCCGAGTTCCTCGCGGCCGTCTTCGCCATCGATGAGGCCGATGAACTCGCCGATGCCATAATCGGCGTGGACCACGAGCGTGCCTTCATCGAGTTCGTGAACGCCCGCGAGGGCAGTGGAGTTTCGCTGTTGGGCGAGCTTTTCCTTTTGGCGAGCGCCAGGGAGGTGCTGGCGACCGAAGATCTCTAGGGTGGAAAGAACGACGAGCTTGAGATGGGGGGCCACGAAGCCTTTTGCGAGGCGACCTTCGACACAGAGGAAGTCACCTTTCTCTCGCTCGATGACTTCTAGAAAACGATGCTGCTCAGCCTTGCTCGGGGCGACGAGCCCGATGCTCCAGCCATCCTTTTTCCAATCAGCGAGCTGCGCGAGAAAAAGAGTTCGGCTGGAGTCAGCGAGGACAAAGTCACCTGCTTCAAAACCCGCTGCGGGTGAGGGAAAGAGGTCGGCGTTCCACGTGTCATCGGGCGCTTGGGTGACGAGAACGTGGGCCACCGCATTGTCATCTTCATCTACGGAAATGATGATGTCGTCCGGGCCCATCCAGCTCGAGAGAGGCTCCGCGAGATCCGGTGGCTTCGATCCAATTTCAGCGCGCTCTATTCGGCGCGTCGTGGTCTGAGTCTCGACACTGAACTCGCGGATTGATTCGATCTCATCGCCGAAGAATTCCACCCTCAGCGGGCTCGTCGATTGCGGCGGAAAGAAGTCGAGAATGCCACCGCGCTTTGCAAATTGAAGACGTTGAAAAATCTGCGGATTCTCCTCAAAGTCGCGCTCCTCAAGCCACTCGATCAATTCCTCTGGAGAAATTTGCTGACCGACTTCAAGGGTGAGTTCACTTTTAGAAAGTTTATCCCGCTGCGGTGCGGGCGATTGCCAGGACTGTCGCGAGAGTAGAACCGGAGAAATCGGAGTTGCCGCGATACGATGAAAGGTAGAGATCCGCTCAGCTTCGCGATCCGGATCCACGATTTCATTTTCCACCACCACTGTTGGATCAGCGAGAATGAGTGTCGGAGTTTTCCAGAAGGCGAACTCATCGGCGAGCTGGTCGCGTCGGCGCGCGTGGGGGCAGAGAATCCAGATCCGGTGCTTCGGCTTGCTGCCGAGGAGTGAGGAAATGAGGTAGCCCTGCGCGGCTGGGTCGCAGGTGCCTAGGACCAGCGGAGACTTCTTCGAGTCACTGATGCGCGGACGCAGTTTTCCCCACGTGGGCAGACCCAACCCACGCCAAAGGTCCTTTGGGGAACCGCCGCTCATCGAACAGGGCTATACCATCTCGATGTATCGAAGCAAGGAGGTCCGCTTGATTACCTTCAGTTTTCAATAGCTCCCGTTTTGAGCTGGATCAGTGAGCCGACTGCTATTGCGCCGAAGTAAGCTGTTGAAAATCATTCCCGGTGGGTTCCTGGAAGATTCGAAGATTAAACTCTGGAGCGACGGCGTGCAGGTGATCAAAGATGTCAGCCTGAATCCCTTCGTAGGCATTCCACTCTTTGTTTGAGCTGAAGCAGTAGATTTCAATCGGGATGCCACGTCCTGTGGTGCTCAGCTGGCGGACAAGAAGCGTCATCTCCTGATTGATGTCAGGGTGGGCTTTGAGGTAGAGCTCGATATAGGCTCGGAAGGTTCCGATGTTGGTGAGGCGTCTTCCGTTGACCCGGTTTTGGAGGCGGGCTTCATCGATCTTCGAGTTGGACTGCGAGATTTCCTTTTCCTTGGCGTCGAGGTAGGCGGAGATGTGTTCGATTTTACGGAAGCGAGCGAGCATTTCGTCGTCGCACAGTCGGATGGAATTAGTGTCTATTTGGAAGCTCCGCTTGATGCGGCGTCCGCTACTCTCTGACATTCCTCGCCAGTTTTTGAAGGAGTCGCTGATCAGAGCATAAGTAGGGATGGTGGTGACGGTCTTATCCCAATTCCGAACCTTGACGGTGGTGAGTCCGATCATCTCCACGTTTCCATCGGCCTGATGGCTCGGCATTTCCAGCCAATCTCCCAGTGCAAGCATTCGGTTGGTGGAAAGTTGGATGCCGGCGATAAAGCCCAGAATGACATCTTTGAAAACGAGCATCAGAACAGACGCGAAGACTCCAAGGCCACCGAGAAGAACGAGGGGCGATTTGCCAAGAAGAACGGCGAGGGCAAGGATGATCGCGATCAGCGCCGCCAGCAATTTTGCGACCTGAGCGAAGGTGGTGAGGTTGATTTTTTTTCCTCCGGGAGTTTTGGAATAAATCGCCTGCGTCCCGTTGATGATAGAATCGAAAACCAAGTAGCAGGAGATGATTATGTAGAGCGAAGAAGCGGTCCGCATGACCTTCGCGAGAAAGGGGGCAGATTCAAAGAGACCGGGTGCGACAAGGTAGATGAAGATGCCGGGGAGGAGGTGAGTGAGCCACCGGAAGACTCCGTGTCCCATGAGCTGATTATCCCAGTTGGTCTTGCTCTTGTTCACAAAACGAGACACCCCGCGAAGAACGAGAGGACGAAAAACTAAGTAGATCAGTGAGGATGCGGCTAGGATGCCGAGGAAAAGAATAAGCAGGGCAAGGGCATGGGTCAGAGAGTCCGGAACCCAATTTTGGCTGCTGATCCATGAGGAGAGATCCTGAGCGAGGTTCGACATTTTGGAGTCGATGGCCTCCGCTTGGGCTGCGATCGTTTGTAAGTCTGGCTCAAGATTTTCTGGATTTTCTGGCATGGTAGGAAAAGTGCGAAACCGGATTTTCGTGATGATGCTACGGTCTCAAGGTTGAGGGGACAACGCTGTCTGATTGACTGACAGAACCCAAACAAAATCGGATTCACTGAAGGGCTTTTGGTGGGTGGGATTTCCTGAATGAACTGGAGCAAGGGGATGCCGCATGATCGAAAAAATCAAGATCCAAAATTATCCTGTTGCGCTTCGAGCTTTAAACCACATCTAGGGTATTAAATAATAGTGAAGGTTTCTGGCCTCCGTTCTTTCCACCACGACTCAGTTGTGCTAGTTTTCCAGCCTAATGAGAAATCGTTCTCTGATATTTCCTGGTATTGCGGTCACCGCAGTCGCCATTTTCGCTGCTTGTTCACCTGATCCGCCCTTGGTGAGTGTGACTGATGCCTATGTCCCTTACGGTGTCACAATGGTCCCAAATCGATCGGGTCAGAGTCCTGCTGCCGCTGCTTATCATCAGCAATATGCCAGCCCTTCGACAGCTGCTTTGTCTAGCAATCGGAACAGCTATCCTTCTCAGCCTGTCCCTCAGACATCAGGGCAGAAGCCGAGCAAGAGTGCTTCCTCGCTTTACCGTGAGGTGAAGGTGAAAAAAGACTTCCTCTCTTATGGTGCTCGTGGTCGCTCCCGCAAGGCGATGAGTCCGAAATACATCACGATCCACAGCACGCAAAACTGGAGTCAAGGAGCGGATGCTAATCGGCATTCTCTTGCATTGAAAAGAGGAGCGCTCGGTCGTCTTTCTTGGCACTACACGACGGATGACAGTCGGGCGGTGCAGCACCTTCCGACGACCGAACAGGGGAATCATGCGGATTACGATGGACCCGGAAACCGCTACAGCATCGGTATCGAAATGTGTGAGAACCGGGGAAATAATCGTGCCGCAACTACCGAGCGCACCGCCAAGCTCGCTGCTTGGTTGATGTATCGCTACGACCTTCCCATTTCCCGCGTTGTTCCTCACTACAAGTGGCCTCGCAAAGGCAAGTCACCTGGGAATAAGAACTGCCCACATTTCCTTCTCGATAATGGACGCCCCGGAGCAAAGTGGCGCGCCTTCCAAAATAAGGTGAGCGGCTACCATCGCCAGATCACCGGACGCTAGAAGAATGGCAGAGAAAGAAGAGGTCTGGTATCAATGCCAGCGCTGCACCAACTGCTGCAAGTGGGAAGGTGATGTCGTCATTACCGATGATGAGACGCATCAGATCGCGAAGTTCCTCGGCATGGAACTCTACGATTTTGTGCACGATTACACCCGTCTCCGCGAGAGCCGTGTCGGTCTCTCGATCATCGATAAAGAAGGCACCACCGAATGCATCATGCTCGATGGTGCAAATTGTCGGCTTCAGGATGTGAAGCCGGATCAGTGTAAAGGATTTCCCAATCGCTGGAACTTCCCGAATTGGAGGGAGGCCTGCGAAGCAATCCCGGGGCCGAGACCCGCGGGAGAGTAGAGAATTCCTAGCTTGGAAAGGATCCCAAGTTCGGAGACTTAGGAGAATTACTCCGTGAAGTCTTCCTGGCTATACATCTGGCCGTTGCGCTCCTTGGTCGCTTCCCGAATCTTGACGACTTGATCCTTTGTTACGAGCGGGGAGCGATTGCTCCAGCCGCTGCGAAGGAAGGTCATGAGGTCAGCTAGATCTTGGTCCGTGATGGTGGGATTCTGTGCGAGGCCGGGCATGAAGGCCTGTGGTGTGAACTTCTTGCCATTGACGATGATCGGGCCTTGGAGGCCGTGGAGGAGAATCTTAGTAAGGCGCTCGTGATCGCCACGCACCCAGTCTGAGTTATCCAGAATTGGTCCGAGGTTGGGGAGTCCGGCTCCATCTGGTCCGTGGCAAGCGATGCAGGCGGCGCGACCCATGTAGAGTTCCTTACCTCGCTTATGAGAGGCTTGGTGCTCGCCTTTGAGGAGAGTCATCGGGTCGATCTCTTTGATGGGGCCGGTGAGTGATTTTTTGACCCACTCATCGAAGTTCTTTTCTTTGTAGTTCCCGGCATTGACGGCTGCGAAGGTCCCAGCGGTCTTGGACATTCCGGCGATGGCAGCTTCGCGGACGAAGGGCTTTTTGCCGTTCTTTTTAAGCAAAGTGACAAGCGCTTGATGAGCATCCGTGGAGGAAGACGCGGCAAGGGCGCGGCTCTTGTAGGGGAGGAGAGCGTCATCGTTTTTGACCGAGACGACGTCACTGGTCAGCGAATTCAGATCTGCCTCATTCAGAGAGAGAGCAGCATAAAGAGCGGAAGATATAAGGTCTTCATCGGAACCACTGAGAACCGGCTTGATGTCGGCTGCGGTGAGTGCATCGAGGCCTTCGAGTGTCCAGAGGGCGTGCATTTTTGCGACGTTGGAAAAGTCACCAGCGATGAGCTTGCGGAGGAAAGGAGCTGCGTCAGTGAGCTTCCGATCAATGATTTCCTTCTGCGCGAGATCTCGCTGGGTGCCGTTCTCTGAGAGAAGGGTGGCAGCGAGAGTCTTAGCATCGACCTTTTCAAGATTCACCATCTTCTCAAGTGGTCTGTCCTTAGCACGGATGCGGTAGATGCGGCCGTGTCCGAATCCGGGACCTTCGAGTCCTCGGCTGAGGGTTTGACGACGCAGATAGCTGGTCATGTAAGTTTTGTGCTGGATGATGCCGTGATACATATCGAGCAGGTAGAGGCTGCCATCGGGCGCAGTGTAGAGATTGACCGGGCGGAAGCGCTCATCGGTGGAGGTGAGGAATTCTTTGTTGCCGAGAGGGTGGCTGCCGGAGACTTCGTTATCTCCAGTTTCGACTTTGATGGCCTTCACCATCTGGGCTGCTGACTCGCAGACAAAAGACCAGCCGTGGAACTCTGCAGGGAATTGGTTGCCACGGTAGATGACCGGGCCGCATGCTCCGGTAGCCTTGATGAGCTTAAAGTCCTTCGGTGAAATGGTGTTGTCCTTATAACCATTCAGCGTGGAAATGTAGGCGCGGTTGAGACCGGGATTTACGCGACCAGGGTGGACCTCATTCGAGCTGACGCGGGTATCGATGCGGGTCTTCATTTTCACGGTCTGATTTCCGAAAAGAAGATTAGGGAGGACGCGGTCGCCGATCAGCAGGGTGCTATTTGAGTTGTAGAAAAGGCGACCGGCGTCGTCTTTTGTGATACCCCACTGGCCACGTGCGGAGGTGGGCTCCTTGGTGAGTTCTCCATCGTTCCACTGATAGCGGGCGGATGACTTGGAGTTATACATCCAGTTGTCCATGCCGAGCATCATGCCGTTCGGCTTGTGCTCGACGTTGCTGCCACGGGAGTAGTTGTTATCGACTACGATGGCTTCGCCCTTCGGTTTGTCGCCATCACGTTCGATAAAGTAGAGCTGTTCTTGATCGCCGTAGAGAACGCCGCCTGAGACGAGAGCGATGGTGCGGGGGAGGAGAATTTTATCGAGAAAGAGAGTGCGTTTATCCACTTTTCCATCGCCAGTGGTGTCCTCAAGAATCGCGATGCGACCGACGGGCTTGTCCTCGTCCTTACCATCGATATTCGGCATGTAGCCGCGCATTTCGACAACCCACATGCGTCCTTGGCCATCGAAGCTGAGCGCGACAGGCTTATCCACGAGTGGCTCGGCGACGACAGCCTCGATGATGAAGTCATTGTGGATGGTGAAGGCTTTTAGCGCATCCTCGACCGAAAGGACGGGGGCGTCAGGGATCAATTCTTCAGGGACGATATCGGCCATCTTGTCGTGGCCTTTTCGGTCGCCATTTTGGGCGAGGGCGAGTGGGGCCACGAGGGCTGCGGCGAGAGTTACGAATGCACGATGCTTCATTTCTTATGTTACGCGTGTTTTATGGGAAAGCTAACGAGAATTATCGGGAATTTTAAAGAAAGCAACGGTTCTGGGAAAATGTTTAGGTAGAGTGCTTTCAGAGCCTTTTAGAAAACTCTCAGCGATCAGGGGAAGGTTGGCGGGATGATTGAGTTCGCCGAGGGAGTGACTCCGCGCACTAGGGGGCGGGAGCATGTCAGGCGCGTCCGTTTCGAAAAGAAGGCGATCTTGCGGGAGCTGGCGAAAGATCTCGAGCTGGGCGGCCTTTTTTTCGTGAAGAAAATACCCTGAGAAGGAGAAGTGGGCTTCTAGCTTTTCGAGCTGTCGTGCAGTTTCTAAGGAGCCGCCGTAGGAGTGGACTAGGAATCGTGGGAGGGTCGGAGCCGCTTGGAGAGTTTCGAGAAGTGGTCCCCAGGCCTTGAGGCAATGGATCGTGGCAGGGCGGTCGAGTTCCGCTGCGAGCGCGAGTTGAATCTGGAAGACTTCGAGCTGCGCAGGAAAGTCTGGTTCGGCAATCCAGCGGTCGAGGCCGCACTCACCGACCCCAGCGCGAGGGAAGCGTGTGAGGTAGCTTTTAAAAAGGGGAAGCCAATCAGAGGTTCGGTCCTTCACTCGCCAGGGATGAAGGCCAAAAGAAGGGGTGATGAAATCAGGATGGCGCTCGGCCAGTTCCGCCACGGTGGGCCAGTCGTCCGGGTGGGTGCCATTGACGACGCAGTGGATGATTCCGGCTTTCTTCATCTCGGCGATGATCTGCTCCCGCTGGTCTTCGAGGCGCGGGTCGGCGAGATGATTATGGGCGTCGATCAACACGAGTGGTATCGGGCGATGAGGTCAGAGGCTGCTTTCTCAAAATCATCGAACGAGCAGCTCGGGAGATCGATGCTGTGTTCGGGGACCGGGTAAACCGAGTCTTCCGAACCGGGGCGGCGGTAAACGAGGTCGTAGTGATCGGCGAGGATCGAGCTGAGAAAGGCGGGCCAGTCGCGTGCTTCGATCTGGCGATGCCATTCGTCGACTTGGTCATTCCCGCGGAGACGGCGGAGGCCATCGAGAGTGGACTTGAGCGAGTCGGGTTCCTCGATGAAGTGCTCGTAGTCATCGGCCAAAAGTTTCGCTCTTTCGAGAAGCGGGAGGTCGAGGAGAACGAGTCGTCCGCCGCCGAGTCTTTTCCAGAGGTCGCTCGGGAGGTGGACTGATCCGATGCGATTCGACTCCGCTTCCGTGAAGACGGGGCGGGTAGGATCGAAGCCTTGAAAGGCAGCCCACAAGCTGGATTCGAAAAGCCGCTGACTGGGCTGGGGTCGGGTGGGGTCGGTTCCAAGAATCGATCCACGATGATTGGCGAGTCCCTCAAGATCGAGCACCTGCGCGCCTTGTCGGGCGAGTTCGTGGAGGAGGCGGGTTTTGCCACAGCCCGTGAGTCCCCCGAGGACGATCAGTTCGGGTTTCGTGGGTGAAAAAGTGTTTCCCAGATTGGCGAGAAGCCACTTTCGCCATGCTTTGTAGCCGCCATCGAGGATGCGGGCACGCCAGCCGATTGCACGGAAGATGACGGCCATCGAGCTGGAGCGCATGTTGCCACGCCAGCAGTAGAGGAGGGGGTCAAAGTCGGCGCCCTTTTCCGCCAAGGTCGTGGCAAGATGGGCGTGGATGTTTTCGGTGATGAGAGTGGCGCCGAGCCGCCGTGCTTCGAATGGACTGGAGGCATGAAGCAACCCAACCTCGTGGTGCTGCGCATCATTGAGGACAGGTAGATTGATCGCGCCCGGGATGTGGTCTTCCGCAAATTCATGAGGCGCACGGACATCGATGATGTCGCGGAATTCTCCCAAGTGAAGGGGGCTGGTGACACGTTCGGGTTGGCGCATGGCTAGAGTGACTCAGCTACTTGTTGAGCTTTTTTGATCGTAGATTCGAGGTCGATCGGAAACTGAGCCCTTTGCTGAGGCAAATTCCATTCTTCTGTGATTCGTTCAGTTTCATCTCGAAGACCGGATAGGAGTTGAATGAATCCGGCGAGTAAGACTTTTAAGGTTTAGTGATCCAATTGGTGCCGCGATTGGATTTTCTCTTAGAATCGAAGTCGCAGTTTTATTTACGCTCGAACACTCTTCCAGCTTTCGTAGGATGATCTTGAATGTTGAGTTCCAGACCGTAGCTGAGACGTCTTCTCTGAATGTAATGGAAGAGGACATAAAAATTCGACTCACGAACGCAAAGCAGCTCTGAGGCGAGCAGCAATTCTAAAGCACCTCAACCACCAAGCTGATCTCAACCGAAACACCGAGCGGAAGCGATGAGACTCCCACCGCCGCACGCGAGTGCTTCCCGGCTTCGCCGAAGACTTCGACGAGAAGGTCGGAAGCTCCGTTGATCACCTGTGGGTGGGCGGTGAAGTCGGGCTCGGCGTTGACGTAGCCGCTGAGACTGACGATTTTCTTCACAGCACTGAGAGTTCCCATTTCTGCCTTCACGACAGCGAGGCGGGTGAGGACGGCAAGACGAGCTGCCTTTTGGGCGTCTTCGATCCCGCACTCACTAGGGACTTTACCTTTATAAGATTCTTCGCCGACGATGGGGAGGCCGCCAGAAATGTGGAGGAGATTGCCGCTCCGCACGCAGTTGACATAAGAACCGACAGGCTCGGCTGCGGCTGGGAGAGTGAAGCCGAGGGCGGTGATGCGTTCTTCAGGAGTCATGAGATTACTTGGAGTGGGAGTTGGTAAAAAGAGCGATGAAGTTCAGCCCGGATTTACTCAGGCTGGCGCGGCGGCCTTCGCCGACGAGGCGCTTGCGCGTGTAGTAGGAGTGCTTCGAGCGTGTTGTGCGGACGTAGCTGATCGTCGGTTTTTTCACTGCGCGATTGCTCGGCACGACCGAGAGGGGGATCCCGGAATCGGTGAAGGAAATTTCCCAAGAGGAGCTGGGTGCTTCGTGGTCGCCTTTTTTCAACCAAGGGTAGCGTCCCACGATTTCGAGAGGCGCGTCACGGTTGACGGTCACTTTAAAATAAGGAGTGGCCCCGCTGAGGAAGGCCGGAATGGTGAGGTCGGGATTGTTCTTTTGCGCTAGAAAGAGCGAGGCGACATCGATCCCAATGAGGTTCATACCATTGTAGAAATCGTGGGGGTTCTTGCCCTTATAGACTTCTTCGTGCCAGTCATCGAATTTACTACTGGTGAGAAGGTTGAGCTCCAGATGAAGGTGAGCTCGCTCACGCGAAATTCCTGCTCCGGTGTAGCCTATCTTACCCAGAGGCGAGCCACCGAGAAGACGCTGCCCTTTCTTCACCGAGATCTCGGAAAGGTGGGCGTAGAGGCTGAAAAAAGGGCCGTATCCCCAGTTGTGTTCTACCACGACATATTTGCCGTAGTTGCTCCCGCCTGCGCTCATGCTGGTGTAGACCACTTTGCCCGCAGCGATGGTGCTGACGGTGTCGAGAGGGCGGAAGCTTTTGTCCCGCTTTGTCGGCTTGATGTCGAGTCCCTCATGGAACTTCGTCGCAATCACTCCTTCATTGGTGGTGTTCACAAGCGTCCGCACAAAGCCATACTGACCGGCGCTCCATGGTTTGCTGCTCTTTCCATCGAAAGAGCGGGGGACCCACATGTAGAAGTCCTCCGGTTTCCCATCGAAGATGGCGCGGTTGTCAGTCGGCAGCGAGAGGTTGAGTGGCTCGGCCGCTTGCAGGGAAAGGGGGATGAGGAAAAGGAGAAGGAGCTTCATTTCTTAACCTTCTTCGCTTGTTTCTTCATCTTCTCTTTGACCACTTCCTTCCGTAGCTTCCACTGCTCCTTGCTGTCACCAGCGCGGGGCATCATGAGGTCGAATTGTGCGACTTCGGCTCTCTGAATGCCTTGCCAGACCACCACTTTTCCATCGGTCACTGGTTTATCGACCATCATGGCATCGGTCGGGCGGCCATTGAGCATCACGATGAACCAGCTGCGCTGATTTTGAGTCGTGACGCCTGCGAAGCGCCGTTGGGCCACCTTCGAGAGGAAAAATGTCGCTCCGATCGATCCATCGTCAGCCACGAAGGGCTCGAAGGCGATAATGTCCTTCGTGAAAAGTTCCGGACTGCGACGGAAAAAGATCGTTTTGCCATAGAGCGCCTGCGGGTAGACCATCTTTGGTCCTTCTGATTGATGGCCCTGCATATGGCAGGTGATCCGATTCTTCGGCGGCTTTTTCCCCATGGCATGGAGAGTCGTCGAGAGCGAGGCGGCAAGTAGGAGGGCAATGAACCAACGCATCTCTGATTATGTGAGCGCTCCCGCTCGGTGTAAAGGACGATGGCGCTTATCCCCGGGGACTCCCGGTCAAAGAGAAATGAACCGCAGATGGATGGGATGGACACAGATCTATGAGCTAGAATATGAAAACCGCCTCATTCTCCTTCTAAATTTGTGTCCATCCCATCCATCTGCGGATTTGAAATCCAAGCGCAGATGCCCTGCCGCTATCCCCGGATGAAAGGATTGCTCCTCTTTTCCTTGCCAATCGTCGTGGAAGGGCCGTGGCCGGGATAGACGATCGTTTCGTCAGGGAGGACGTAGAGCTTTTCAGAGATGGAGCGCAGCAAGGTTGCTTCATCGCCGTCCGGAAGATCGGGACGTCCGATGCCTCCTTCGAAAAGGGCGTCGCCCCCGAAAACCACTCCTTCAGACGGGAGATAAAAGGCGAGCGAATCTGGCGAGTGGCCGGGCACATAAAGCAGCTGAATCTCAAGGTCGCCGATTTGGAGCGACTCGCGCTCTTTGAGAATTTCATTCACTTCAAAAGGAGGTACCGAGACATCGAGCCCCCACTCACGCGCTTCCTTGTCGCGAATGAGTTCGCAATTGTAAGCCTCGTAGCAGTATTTCTTCGCCTCGATGATATCGGCATCTTCGACGTGATCGAAGTGCTGATGCGTCAGGAAAAGGTGATCCACACTCAGGTCTTTCCCTTTGAGAAAAGAGTCGATCTTAGCAGGGGCATCGAAGAGGAGGTTGCCAGCGGTAGTCTTGGCAAAGTAGCCATTCGTCTGCACCGCACCGCCAGTAAATGTAATAATTTCCATAGTCTTAAGAGCGAAGGGATTCGATGGCCGGGAGGATCGCTTCCGTAGGAATGGTGTCGCAAGTGACGCCATTTCCGAGTCGGTCAAGCAGCACGAACGTCCGCTTTCCTCCTGAGAATTTCTTATCGCGTCCTAGCTTCTCCAGCACGAGCTCAGATGAAATGTCATCCGAAAGTCGCAGCGGAAGTTGAAAGTGTCCCAGTAGTTTTAAAATGCGATCGCTCTCCTCTGGCTTGAGCCCCGCATGGTCTTCCGAGAGCTTCAGCGCGGCACGGATGCCCAGCGAGATCGCCTCACCATGCAAGAGCGTCCCGTATGGGACCGAAGCTTCGATCCCGTGGCCGATGGTGTGGCCGAAGTTCAGGAGCGCTCGCGTGCCCGAGGTCTCTTTTTCATCTTCTTCGACCACGCGGGCCTTGATCGCGACGTTTCGGGCGATCAGTTCGGCTGGGACATCTTGATTGAGTGGATCGAGAGCTTCGAGATCAGCAATCATCGCGAAGTCTCGAATCGCGGCATGCTTGATCACCTCCGCAAAGCCCTCGCGGAACTCGCGACCCGGAAGCGTCAGAAGCGTCTCAGGATCAGTCAGCACGAGACGAGGCTGATGAAAGGCTCCGATGAGATTTTTTCCCTCCGGCGCATTGACTCCCGTCTTTCCACCCACTGCCGAATCGACCTGCGAGACAATCGTGGTAGGAATCTGCACAAAAGGAATCCCGCGATAAAAGATGGCCGCCACAAAGCCTGCGAGATCTCCCACCACTCCGCCGCCCAGCGCTACCACGAAGGACGAACGATCATGCCCCGCCTGAATGAGTGAGCGAGAGAGTCGTTCCACTTCCGTCATCGACTTCGAGGCTTCCCCAGCTTCCGCAACGTGCGTGCTCGTCTCATATCCTGCGTCCGCGAGTGAGGCTTCCACCTTTTCTAAATAATGCGGCGCGACATTGGTATCGGTGATGATCGCAGCGCGGCCCTTCAGCCCAGCGGCTAGGATCCGTTCACCTGTTTGAGAGAGAAGACCGGGTTCTACTAGGATTTCGTAAGAGCGGTCGCCGAGATCGACGTGGACGGAGTTCATGAATGACGGAGGCGGTGCCAGGTTGAGGTGTCGGGTTTGAGTAGGAGATCGAGCGGACGGTCCGCGAGATCGAATTCATCTACAAGCTGCTTGAGAAGCGCGAGCGAGGCAAGCGCATCGTAAAGCGCATCATGCCAGCCCCGGTCAGGGGCGTGCTGGGAAAACTCGGTCAGCCCCAGCGCTTCGCAAAGATCACCCAACGAGTGCGATGGCTGATCCGGCCAAGCCGCACGCGCGAGTTGGAGGGTATCGATCCACGGACCGAATCGATGCCCCGGAAAAGTCCGCAAAAAGCGCTTCTCCGTCCCATGTCCATGCGCCACCACCGGACCTGCTCCAAGTCGGCTTTTTAACACAGGCCAAAGCGAAAGCAGACTCGGGGCTTCAGTAAGATCATCCGTCGTGATCCCATGCACCTTCTGCGCCGCCCAAGTGATCGCCTGATCACAGTGGAGGAAGGAAACAAAAGGCTCCGAGATATCATCAGCTACAGACCAAGTCCCCAGCCCAATCTGGACCGGCGCATCAGTCCGACCCTTCGCGGTCCCCGCCGATTCGAAGTCGATCGCGGTAAAAGTTGTCTCCGAAATAGTGATGCCCAAGAAATACCCAAATCTCACGGAATGACAAACCCCGCGATGGTTCTTCGTAATACAGGGTGTCCAAACCACACAGTTGTTACCCTCAGGTGAGCGAAGTGAAAATCGAGGGAGTATGATTGAAACAGCCGATATGCCCTAGCGACTTGGATAGACGCACCATCGGATATTACCGCAATTCCTGAGAACTCAAAAATAGCTCGAAGTATATCTGACATCACTCTTCTCTGTCTATGAAGTCCTTGTGGATGGAGGGGATTTAGACATTATTGGCTAGTAAATTTATCAGAGGTGGTAATCCCTAAAGGCTTAGTGGTGAATACTATTATCCAGAGAATCCGATTCTACGACAAGCTGAACTGTGACATCTCAAGGCGAACCCAAACGAGTCTTTATTAGCTACTCACGGGAAGACGAAAAGCATGCAAAGAAGCTTGCCGATTTTCTGTTGTCATGCGGGCACGTCGTGTGGTGGGATCAAGAGATCCATGCAGGTTCAGATTACCGGCAGGAAATCTCAAAGGAGTTGAAATTAGCCGATAAGGTAATCGTTCTCTGGACGAGTCACTCCGTGAAATCGACGTTTGTTGTCGACGAAGCCCAAAGGGCAAATAATTACGGTAAGCTTGTGCCTGTCACTATGAATTTTTCTGAACCTCCGATGGGATTTGGTCATCTGCATGCTGTTAGCGCTGTAGATTTGGAGAGCGAGTTTCCATTAATTCTGGCTGCGGTAAAGAGTCGCCCTGCGCCCAATCAAGCTCAAATCCTGCGGGCACTCAAGCGACAGAAGAAGGTGCTGATAGCAACAACTGTTGTTGCGCTGCCCATCGTTGTGGCAGGATTACTTATGGTTTTCCGTCCTGTGTCATCCACTTCTCTCAAAGATCTCAATCCGGCGTTGGACTATGCTTGGCATTATAGTGAATCTCTAGGCGTCTGCTTTCCGTATCCACGAGCCGCTCTCATGGTCGACACTACCCACGAGAATGAAGGTCGGATCCCGCTCCATGCGCGAGATCGAAAACAAGAGGTTCTAGTCGTAGTCTCTCGTTTGCCATCTCATGACAGCCCTCGGTTGGGAAGAGAAGCAGAGCTTTAAAGGCTCCAAGAAGAAGGAGCTACCGTCAACTATCTAGGCCCCTCAAATGAATCCAATTGGGAAGATTGGTATGCGATAAGCGGCATTAAAAAAGATGGTGATGAGTTTTATTTCCGCCGATGGTATACTGATAAGGATGTTGTTTCAATTGAGTTTGAATACGCCGAAGAAAAGATCGGATTCTACAACGATGCGATCGGCGCTATGACCCTAGGAGGTCGCTTCCAAGTAATTCACGGTAAACATTAAAAGGAAAGGCGTCGATTCTAGCGTCTTCCCCATCCCGCGCTGAAAGTTTAGTTTGGCCCACGAGATCTGATCGGCTAGTTTCTCCATGAACAACAGAGTGGTGGAGAATGCGAAAAATAAGGAGGGTAGGTGGACGAGCTGTCTCGCATGTCAGGGGCGTGGGAAGAAGAGTAGGAGGCTCTCAAGTAAGGCTCGTCGCCGTTACCAGAGTGCTTTGGATCAATTTGAAACGGGGGGGAGCGAGGGCGCGGCTCCGGTTCGCCCGAAGGGTCATCTTGAGTCCTGCTTGGATTGCAAGGGGTCGGGGTTGATTCCATCTGTGGACTTTCCGGCAGTGGATGAAGAAAACTACCCGCACGTGGCCATCATTGGCGGAGGGATCGGAGGAGTGGCTCTCGCGGTGGCTTGCTTGCACCGGGGGATTCCTTTTACTCTTTATGAGCGCGATGGCGGATTCGATGAGCGCTCTCAGGGCTATGGGCTCACGCTGCAGCAAGCGAGTAGGGCGATCGAGGGATTGGGTATTTTGTCCTTAGACGAGGGGGTTGTTTCAACCCGCCACCTTGTTCACACGCCCGAGGGAAAAGTGGTCGGGGAATGGGGGATCAGGAAATGGCTGGGATCGGGCGAGGAGGGTGAGAAAAAAGAACCAAGGCGCACCAATATCCACATCGCGCGGCAGGCCCTGCGATTCGCGCTGCTTGAGCAGCTCGGGGGACACGATGCGGTGCAGTGGGGACACCAGTTAGTTGATTTTAAAGAAGTGGAGGGGGAAGGTGTGAAGCTGAGTTTTCAAGTCGAGGGTGAGACGAAGAGAGCGAAGGCGGATCTTGTGGTGGGCGCGGATGGGATTCGCAGTTCGGTGCGGAGACTCTTGATGGGTGACGATGACTCGCCTTTACAATACTTGGGCTGCCTTGTGATTTTGGGGATCTGCCCTTTGGATAATCTTGAAGGTCTTGAGAGTCCTCTTCTGGACTCGGCGACCGTTTTCCAAACTGCCAATGGCCATGAGCGGATCTACATGATGCCTTATGATTCAGAATCGGTGATGTGGCAGCTGAGTTTTCCGATGCCGGAAGAGGAAGCGAAGGAGCTGAGCGCTCAAGGTCCTCAAGCGTTCAAGGAGGAAGCGTCTCGGAGATGTCAGTGGCACGATCCGGTCCCCCAGATCTTAGCCGCGACTCAAGCGGCTCAGGTTTCTGGCTATCCCGTGTATGACCGAGAGCTGCTTACACCAGAGTCATTGAAAAAAGGAGCTCACGTAACCCTGCTCGGCGACGCAGCTCACCCCATGAGTCCCTTCAAAGGACAAGGCGCGAATCAAGCTCTCCTCGATGCGCTCGCGCTGGCCCGCGGAATCACGAGAGGATGTCGTCCGCGATCCAACTGGCGGGAAGTCGGAGTGCGGGAGAGTGTCTTGACTGAATTTGAGGCCGAAATGCTGGAGCGCAGTGCTACCAAAGTGAAGGAGTCCGCGGATGCGGCTGAATTTCTGCATTCCGAAGTGGTGCTTCACGAGGGCGACGAACCGAGAGGACGGTGTCGGAATCGCGAATGAGTATCCTAAAACCATCAGGCACTCACAAAGGTATTTCTTCTTGTTTGGATAGGTTGACGACATTTCCTAGGTAATCATTTCTAAGATGACCTTTCTTAAGTTCTTCCTCCCTCTCATCTCCGCAGCGTCTCTCTCCGCTGAGAGTCAGCCTAATGTGATCTACATTCTTGCCGATGATCTCGGCTACGGGGATCTCTCGTGCTACGGGCAGAAGAAATTCTCCACGCCGAATATTGATCGTCTCGCTAAGGAAGGGCTCCGTTTTACGGGGCACTACTCCGGAAACACGGTGTGCAGTCCATCGCGGGCGGTTCTTCTGACCGGTCATCAGCCGGGGAAGGTGAGTGTCCGAGGGAATGTTTCTGAAAAGGGAGGGGGACTTCTTGATCCCGAGCTTACGGTTTTGCCTGAGGTTTTTAAGAAGGTGGGCTACGCCACGGGTGCTTTTGGAAAATGGGGACTCGGTCATACGAACCTTGAGGGGGATCCCAATCCACTGACTCACGGCTTTGATGAGTTCGTAGGCTGGAAGAGTCAGACGATTGCGCACACTTATTATCCCACCACTTACGTAGATAGTGGGAAGGAGATTCCTCTCGAACCCGGCACCTACGTTCACGATCTCATCATGGATCGCGCACTTCAATTCGTGCAGCGGAATGCCAAGGCGAAGAAACCCTTCTTCTGCTATATTCCGACGGCGGTTCCACACGCTGCGATGCACGCGCCGAAGGAGCTTCACGAGAAATGGCAGAAGGTTTTTCCGCAGTTCAATGAGGTGATTGGAAAATACACCGTCCATGGTGGTGACGGGATCGAGGTCACACCAGATGTTGTCAATCCCATCGCAGGCTTCGCCGCGATGATGGAGAACCTAGACAATCAAGTCGGCGAAATCCTAGCGGAACTCAAGACTCTTGGAATCGATGATAACACGCTCGTTATTTTCACGAGTGACAATGGCGCCCATAAAGAAGGCGGGCACGATCCTGATTTCTGGAACTCTACCGGCAGTCTCCGCGGGATGAAGCGAGACATGCACGAAGGCGGCATCCGCACCCCGATGCTTGCTCGCTGGCCTGGCGTAGTCCCAGCAGGGAAAACGAGTGATCACCTGAGCGCTTTCTGGGATGTTCTTCCGACCATGAGCGAACTAATCGGCCAGCCGACTCCGGAGGGAAGCGATGGGATCTCTTTTCTTTCTACCCTGAAAGGGAAGTCGGGCCAAAAAGAGCACGACTACCTTTACTGGGAGTTTTGCAAAGGTGGCACCCAAAAGATCTATTCTCAAGCGGTGCGAAAGGGGAAATGGAAAGCCTATCTCCAAGTGAAGAAGCCGATGGAGATCTTCGACCTTGAGGCAGATCCGTTCGAGAAAAACGACCTCGCAAAAAAGAAGCCTGATCTCGTGAAAGAGATGCAGGGCATCATTAAGGCAGCGCATCATCCACTCCCGAGTCAGTAGCTTCTCCTATGCCAAGATCTGTTTCACGACATGGCCATGCACATCGGTGAGGTGGAAGTCGGAGTTGAAGTTCGCGGCATTGCCGGAGCGGCCTTTTGAGCCGGAAGACATCTCGACGAAGGAGGGGGCAATTCCAAGTGAGTATGGCCAAATTCTCGTTGCTGGCGCGAAAGGAGGAAGAGCGCGCTAGCAAGCTTGTTGGCATGAGTGATGCATGGCAATCTCCCAACGTGGCCACTGTCAGAAAAACCCGTATCATTTGCACTCTCGGTCCTGCGACCGAATCGAACGAAAAACTCGCCGAACTCATCGACGCTGGGGCTGATGTCTTTCGGCTGAATATGAGCCATGCAAAGCATGATTGGTGCCGCGATATCGTGGAGCGAATTCGGACCATCTCCGGCACTCGCGGACGCTGGGTAGGTGTTCTTTTTGACCTCCAAGGCCCCTCGATCCGCACGGGCGATGTCGAAGGCAAGATCCCACTTGAGAAAGGGGATAAGATCGAAATTCGGAAGGAGGGAACCGAAGCCTCGCTCCCGAAAAGCACCACTGTCAATTACCCCGGGCTGATGGAGGATGTCTCCGAGGGAAATGAACTCACAGTGGACAACGGCGAGATGCTCATGCGCATCGATTCCGTTCAGAAAGATCGTATTATTTGTGAAGTGCTCACCACTGGCTCGATGGGGTCGCGTCGGCACATCAACCTCCCCGGGGTGCGGCTGAATCTTCCAGCGCTCACTGATAAAGATCACGCCGATTTAAAGGTCGCCGTCGAATGCGGGGCGGACTTTGTGGCGGGATCGTTTGTTCGCGATGCCGGCCATGTTCGCGAGCTACGCTCGGAAATGGAAAAGCTTGGGGGCTCGTCGCAGATCGTCTCGAAGCTCGAGGATCAGGAGGGCATGAAAAACCTCGACGACATCATCATCGAATCTGACGTGATCATGGTGGCTCGTGGTGATCTCGGAATCGAGGTTCACGTTGAAGAACTTCCCATCATCCAGCGCCGTATCATAAAGCGCTGCCACCAGCTCGGACGTCGTGTGATCGTGGCAACCCACATGCTGGAGTCCATGATTAATAACCCGACGCCCACTCGTGCGGAGGTGACCGATGTTTCCAATGCGGTCTTCGAGGAAGCAGATGCCATCATGCTTTCTGGTGAAACAACAGTGGGGAAGTATCCCATCCGCTGTGTCGAGCTGATGGATCGAGTCGCTCGTCGCATTGAGCGCTCCGGGGCACTTGGGTTTGGTCTCGAAGCAAATCTTCGTTCTGAAAAACAGCGCATGGTGAAAGCGGCGCTCACGATGGCCGATTCGATTCCCGATGCTCTGATCGTGGTCTTCACCAAATCAGGACGCACCGCGCATCAGTGCGGACTTCTTCGTCCCAAGTCGGCGATTTTTGCCTTTGCACCGGATGCTCAAATCTGCCGAGCACTGACACTTTCGCGCGGTGTCCGCTCTTTTGAAGTGACCTTTTCTGACAAGCCACGCGATACGATTTCTGCTTCCGTTGATCTCTTGAAAAATCAGCGCGACATCGCTCCTGGAACTCCGCTTGTCGTGATTTCAGACATTCTCCATCAGGATCACGCAGTGGACTCGATCCTACTCGTCCACGCGTAGATTTGGTGGCTTTGGCTGAGGAGGTGGCCAAAAGTGGTCATCCTCGCTGAAAAGTTTCTTGTCTTCTCCTGCGGAACGAATCTCGAAGCGATCGTGCGAGATTGTGTGAATGTGGATCGGTGTGCCCCAGCGGTCGATAATCATGCCCTCGTCATTGAAAATGTGAGAGTCGCTTGAGACGCACGGAGTCTTGTAGTCGTTTTTCCCACGTAGAAAATCAGCGAGATCTTCATTGATGGCATATTGCCTGGAATCGCGGCTCTTAATGAGCATGAAGATGCTACTGAGGTAGTGGTGAAAAAGTCCTATGTCCTTTTTTCCATCAGACTCGGGGCTCCCATAATCGGCGAGGATTTTATCACCCATGCGCTGTTCGCCCGAGATTTTTTTTGATGGCTGTGCTTCTTCCAGAGGGGGCGTGGAGAGCACCACGGGTTCTTTTTGTTCACTCGGCTGAGGTCCTTTGTAAAAAAGGATCATGATTAGGCCGATCATGAATCCGATCGCGACGACAAAAAGGAGGTGCTTGCGCATGGCCAATTAAAACGTGTTGAGTCAAGTGAGTCCAATCCTTCCGGTGGACAAGTGGCAGACTTCTCTTAATCTCCCGCTGTGAACTTCCGACTCTCCAGCGACTACTCACCAAAGGGCGATCAAGAGCAGGCGATCTCTAAGTTGGTGAAATCTATCAAAGCGGGGAATCGTCACCAAACTCTCCTCGGCGTCACAGGTTCGGGGAAGACCTTTACGATGGCGAACGTGATTCAGGAGATCCAGCGGCCGACGCTGATCATGAGTCATAATAAGACTCTCGCTGCGCAACTTTTTTCAGAGTTCAAAGCCTTCTTTCCTGATAATGCGGTGGAGTATTTCGTCTCTTATTTCGACTACTACCAACCGGAGGCCTATATCCCACGCTCCGACACCTACATTGAAAAAGACTCGGCCATCAACGAGGAGATCGAGCGCCTTCGCCTGAGCACGATGGGCTCTCTCATCACGCGTCAGGACACCATCGTTGTCGCTTCGGTGAGCTGCATCTACGGTTTGGGAAATCCGGAGGACTACAAGGACATGATGTATTGCGTGAAGGCCGGGATGGAGATCGGGCGCGACGACTTTCTTGGCGAATTAGTGAATCTCCTTTTTGAGAGAAATGACATCGCCTTTGAGCGCGGGAATTTTCGGGTGAGGGGAGACGTCGTCGAAGTGCGCCCTGCTTATCTTGAGGACACCGCAATTCGGGTGGAGTTCTTTGGTGATGAAATCGACCGCATCACCTCGATCGATGTCCGCAGCGGGCATGTCATCGATGAGGTGAAAGAATACGTCTTTTATCCAGCGAAGCAGTTCGTCAGTTCAAAGACGAAGCTCAAGACCGCGATGGTCGCGATTCGGCAAGAGCTCGACGACCGCATTGCGTGGTTCGACAAGAACAACAAGCTCATTGAAGCGCAGCGTCTCCGCATGCGGACTGAGTATGATCTCGAGATGATGCAGGAGATGGGCTTTTGCCAAGGGATCGAGAACTACTCGCGTCACATCACGGGCCGGAAGAAGGGTGATCGCCCATACACCCTCCTCGATTTCTTTCCCGATGACTACCTCTTGATGGTCGATGAGAGCCACGCTTCGCTCCCGCAGGTTCGTGGAATGTTCGAGGGCGATAAGAGCCGAAAGTCCGTTCTCGTTGATCACGGATTCCGTCTTCCCAGCGCGATGGATAATCGGCCCCTCCGCTTTGACGAATACATGCAAATGACCAAGCAGCGACTCTACGTCAGCGCCACGCCAGGTCCCTTTGAGATCATCAACTCCCGCCCAGATAACCCCAAGTTCATCCCCATCAAGTCGCGCAATGATCACGACTTCGATCCCGGACTTTATAAACGGCTTAATATCGACCCCAGTGGCTCAGCCGAAGCTCCTGAGGATTTCGATGTCGCCCGTGGAGGAGGCCGCCAACTCATCGTGGAGCAGATCATTCGTCCGACTGGACTGCTCGACCCCATTCTCACGATGCGCCCTCTTAAAGCGCAGATCGATGAGACGATCGAACTCTGCCGAGACCGTGTTGAAAAAGGCGAGCGCGTCCTTGTCACAACGTTGACGAAAAGAACTGCCGAAGATCTCTCGGAATACCTTACCGGTGTCGATCTCAAGTGCCGCTACATCCACTCCGATGTCGACGCGATCGAGCGCGTCGAAATCCTTCGAGCTCTCCGTGCCGCTGAGTTTGACATCCTCATCGGCATCAACCTTCTCCGTGAAGGTCTCGACCTTCCCGAAGTCTCGCTCGTCTGCATCCTCGATGCCGATAAAGAGGGATTCCTCAGAAACGAAACCAGTCTCATCCAGACCGCAGGCCGCGCCGCCCGTCATGTCAATGGCGAGTGTGTTCTCTTTTGTGATGAAGTCACCGAGTCGATCCAGATGCTCATCAATGTCACGGAGCATCGCCGCCGCGTGCAGCAAGAGTATAATGAAAAGCACGGCATTGAGCCGAAGAGCGTGGTGCGCGCGGTTCAGAAAAGTCTCCACGAGCGTGGAAAAGGAACTGCCGAGGGAGACAAGCTCAACCAGTCCATGGTCGCGGAAGACGAGATGGTCTACAATGCCGTGGAAGTCATCCGCGAGATGGAAGAC
This sequence comes from Akkermansiaceae bacterium, assembly GCA_039769075.1. Taxonomy (GTDB): domain Bacteria; phylum Verrucomicrobiota; class Verrucomicrobiia; order Verrucomicrobiales; family Akkermansiaceae; genus SW10. The sequence continues at coordinate 53,863 of JBDMZE010000039.1, forward strand.
GAGATGCAAAAGGCCTCCTCAAGGCTCGAGTTCGAGAAAGCCGCCCATCTCCGCGATCAAATCAAGGAGCTCAAGAAGCGCGCCGGAATCGAACAGCCCGAGCGGAAGCCGAAGAAGGTGAAGTATTAAATGTTGATTCTAAGGCGAAGTGCCAATATTCTGTGCAGGTAAAGATGACCTCTCATACCTACACCCATGCCCGAAATAATCTCGCTTCCGTCATGAAGGAAGCAGACGAAAATCGTGAACCCATCGTCATCACCCGCAATGGCCACGCGCCTGTCGTGATGATTTCGATGGATGAGTTTGAGAGCATGTCCGAGACCCTTCATCTCATGTCTTCACCTAAAAATCGCGAGCGCCTGAATCAGGGGCTCAAAGATTACGCGGATGAAAACTTTGTGAACGGTAAGCTCGTCGAAGCATGAAGCTGGTCTGGCTTCCCGGCGGTTGGGAGGATTACCTCTACTGGCAGAAGACCGATAAAAAGGCCCTAAAGCGGCTGAATCTTCTCATCAAAGACGCGATGCGCGATCCCTTCGACGGACTCGGCAAGCCCGAACCTCTCAAAGCAAATTTCTCAGGCTGGTGGTCCCGCCGAATCACAGGCGAGCATCGCCTTGTCTATCGGAGCGAGAAAGACCAACTCATCGTTCTACAGTGTCGTTTTCACTACTAACTTTCTGTCGTCGCTGATAAGGATCGTTCATTGAGACATCGCTGCAGATTTGAGAGAGTGCGCTAATTGATGGACCAAGGGTATCACTTGATGTCACAATGGGTAATCGGCCGATGTTCTGATCATAAGATCAACGATTACCGTGTAACACTACCCTTCCCCATCGCACGACACCTTCCTAAATCATGAAGCATCTCCAAGTTCTTCTCATGTCACTGATCTTTTCCTCCCAATGCCTAGTAGCCGGAGAGAAGGAAGATGCTTGGCGTGCGCTCTCAGCAAGAAGTCAGAATCTCCACTACCAGCTCATGTTGATGGGCGAGGATACTGCGGCGGACCCTTCGATGCATGAAGATGATCTCAAAGTGATTGTCGACTCTCTCGATACCTTGGTGAAAATTGGCGAGTTGAAATCAAAAAAAATCACCCTGAAGCAGACAGAAAAAGTCGGAGATATGTTTTCTGAAATATGGTCAGAGGTAGAAAAGCTGGGGCTGACGTATGGCATCTTCATGGCGCGCGAGATGTGCGATCTGGGAGCCCGTCGGAGCTTTTCCATCATCACTGCTGAAGAACAGATTGTGCTTCATCTTCGCATGCCAGAGAAAGCTTTAGTGAAATTTGAGACGTCTCTTCTCAAGTTGAATGTCGTTGTCGAAAAGGACACATTAGTGGAAACTCCTAAAAAATAGGTGGCGCGTGCATGGTTACCGAAGTTCAGCTTTCACTACTGAATAGTTTGTCTCCCCAGAATACTTTGTTAGCTTCCACTCGTGAAAGCAGGAGTAGTAACCTTCCCGGATCGGCGCGCTAGTCCGTCGATCGATCAAGTGGGCGTGGAAGAACGAGCGAAGCGATTTTGTGCGCGCTCGATGAAGAAGGAGACGAAGATGTCCGCGCTGAAGCTCGCGGTCACGATGCTCGATGTCACGACGCTCGAAGGGGCGGACTCTGTCGGAAAGGTGCGGCAGATGTGCCAGAAGGCGCTCCATCCACTTCCTGAGGATCCTTCCATCGGGCCTGCGGCAGCGGTTTGTGTCTATCCTCGTATGGTCAAGGTGGCTGCGAAAGCGGTTGACGGCTCTAAGTTGAAGGTCGCGGCGGTCGCAACTCAGTTTCCCAGCGGTCAGATGCGCTTAAAAGAACGCCTCGCTGAAGTCCGCTACGCCGTCAGTCAGGGGGCGGATGAGATCGATATGGTCATTTCTCGAGGGCAATTTCTTCAGGGAGAATACCGCGCCATTTTCGATGAAATTGCCTCCTGTAAGGAAGCTTGCGGAGATGCGCATCTTAAAGTGATTTTAGAAACAGGTGAGCTCATCACCTACGACTCCGTCCGCTGGGCGAGCGATATCGCGATCGCAGCCGGGGCCGATTTTATCAAAACCTCCACCGGTAAGGTGCCCATCGCGGCGACGCTTCCGGTGACGCTCGTGATGCTGCAAGCGATCGAGGATCACTACGACCGCACCGGAAAGATGGTGGGGATGAAGCCCGCCGGTGGCATCAGCAATGCCAAGCTCGCTTTGCAATATCTCGTCATGGTGCGCGAAGTGCTAGGGCCGAAGTGGCTGACGAACGAGTGGTTTCGCTTCGGTGCGAGCTCGCTCACCAATGACCTCCTCATGCAGATCCGCAAGCAAGAGACCGGGCGCTACCAGAGCGGTGATTATTTTACAAAGGATTAAGACGATGGCTAAGCAAGAACCAGGACCACACAATTTTATCTTCGGCGATTACGCTCCTGCGCCGGAGTCGACGGATCACTTTGAGATCAAGAGTCAGTATGACCTTTTTATCGATGGCAAGTGGGTGAAGCCCACGAAGCGATTTAAGACGATCAATCCCGCCACCAATGAGGTGATTGCGGAGGTCGGGGAGGCTTCTAAAAAAGAGGTCGACCTTGCCGTCAAGGCTGCTCGTAAGGCTTACGAAGGTGAATGGGGCCAGCTATCCGGCGCAGAGCGCGCGAAGTATCTCTTCCGCATCGCGCGGCTGATTCAAGAGCGCTCGCGCGAGCTGGCGGTCACAGAATCGATGGATGGCGGCAAGCCGATCCGCGAGAGTCGTGATGTCGATATTCCACTCGTGGCAGCTCACTTTTTCTACCATGCGGGATGGGCCGATAAGCTCGACTACGCCTTTCCTTGCTTGAAGCCTAAGTCCATCGGAGTGGTCGGGCAGGTCATTCCCTGGAACTTCCCGCTCCTCATGGCAGCGTGGAAAATTGCGCCCGCTCTCGCTTGTGGAAACACGGTCGTTTTAAAACCTGCTGAGACAACGCCGCTCACCGCGCTGAAGCTGGCGGAGATTTTTGAGGATGCCGAACTTCCTCCCGGAGTGGTCAATATCGTCACCGGAGCTGGTCCCACGGGGCAGGGCGTAATCGAGCATCCCGATGTTGATAAAGTGGCCTTTACTGGTTCCACGGCAGTGGGCAAGTCGATCCGTCGCGCCATCGCCGGAACCGATAAGCGCTACACTCTGGAGCTTGGCGGGAAGGCTGCGAATATCGTGTTTGAGGACGCGGCGATCAATGAAGCGGTCGAGGGAATCGTAAATGGTATCTTTTTCAATCAAGGCCACGTCTGCTGTGCGGGCTCACGTCTTTTCGTGCAGGAGAGCATCGCTGGCACCGTCATCCGCAAGCTGAAGAAGCGCATGGAGACGCTCATCGTAGGCGATCCCCTTGATAAGAATACCGACATCGGAGCGATTAATTCGCCTGAGCAGCTCGCGCGCATCAAGGAACTCGTGAAGGCGGGTGAAAAAGAAGGCGCCGAGATCTGGCAGCCGAGCGGGGGAGTTCCTCGTAAGGGAAACTGGTTCAAGCCGACCCTCTTCAGCGACTGCGCTCAGAGCCACCGAATCGTGCAGGAAGAGATCTTCGGCCCCGTGCTCGCGATCCAGACTTTCCGCACGCCGGATGAAGCGCTCACCAAAGCGAATAACACTCCTTACGGTCTGAGCGGCGGGGTGTGGACTGATAAGGGCTCTAAGATTTTCAAAATGACGACTGGCCTAAATGCCGGAATTGTCTGGGCCAACACTTTTAATAAATTCGATCCCACCTCGCCTTTCGGCGGCTACAAGGAAAGTGGCATTGGCCGTGAAGGCGGCGTCCACGGGCTTGCAGCTTACTTGAACCTCTAATTTCTTCCGACATGACTATTAAGAAAACCTACAAGCTTTTCATTGGAGGAAAGTTCCCTCGCACCGAGTCCGGGCGCGTCTTGGAAGTGCGCGGCAAGAACGGCGAACTCCTCGCGAATGCTTCACGCGCGAGCCGAAAAGACTTCCGCGAGTGCGTCGTCGCAGCGCGCAAGGCACAGGGAGGCTGGGCGAAATCGTCCGCTTATCTCAAAGGGCAAATTCTTTACCGCATTGCCGAGGTTCTCGACGGGCGCCGCGCCCAGTTCGAGGCTGAGCTCACCGCGGGGGGCTGGACTGCCGCACGCGCGAAGTCCGAGCTGACCAAGTCGATTGATCTCTTGGTTCACTACGCGGGATGGAGTGATAAATTTCAGTCGGTCTTCTCCACCGTCAATCCGGTGGCGTCTTCACACTTTAACTTCTCGGTTCCCGAGGCTTCCGGAGTAGTCGGCATTATCAGTCCGTCCGATGGCAGTCTTTCGGGTCTCATATCTGCTCTCGCTCCTGTAATTGTCGGAGGAAATAGTGCCATCGTCTTAGCAAGCCCGAGCTCGCTTAGTGCGATCACCTTTGCTGAAATTCTTGCAACTTCGGATGTTCCAGGTGGCGTTGTGAATATCCTTACGGGGCACCGTGACGAGCTCATTCATGAGTTCGCAAAGCACATGGACGTAAATTCAATCCTTCTCTGCTCGGACGACTCCTCAGAAAAGAAAATCGCCGATCTTGAGTCAGCGGAAAACCTTAAGCGCGTCATCCACCAAAAGGATGCGGCTCTTAAGGAAAGCCCGTATCACATTCTCGACTTCCAGGAGATCAAGACCACTTGGCACCCCATCGGGGTCTAAGCACAAGACGCAGCTCCTTACCTGTCCTTCTTCGTTGGGACTAAGCTCCCAGAAACCAGTAGATGGGCTGGGGAAAAAATCCAAGGATGACTATCAGCGCAGTTAGCGTGGCGATGACGTAGAACGAAAGTGGGCGAACTTTTACGGGGTTCGTTTCCAGCGACTTCCGCCAATACATCGCGCGGATGATTTGGAAGTAGTAGTAGAAGCCTGCCGCGACTCCTACAAATCCAAGGAGGATTGGAATCCAGAGATTAGCGCTGACTGCTGCTTGGAAGGCGAAGAGCTTGCCGAAAAATCCGGCGGTGAGCGGGAGGCCCGCGAGTGCGCCGACCACGATGGCGGTGAGCAGAGCGAGAGCGGGGTTCCGAGAGGAGAGTCCCTCGAAGGCTGCGATTTCATCTGAGCCGCTATCGCTATGGATAGCAGCGAGGATGAAGAAGGCCGCGAAGGTCATGAGAAGGTAGACCGAGAGATAGAAGCCGGTAACTTGGAAAGCTGAAAGCTGACCACCACTATTCCAGGAGGCGATGCCAAGAAGGATGAAACCCGCATTAGCGATCGAGGAATAGGCCAGAAGGCGCTTGAAGTTTGTCTGGGGAATGGCGGCAAGGTTTCCAAGGAGAATGGTGGCACCGGCGAGGACCGCGACGATGAAGGTCGTCTTTTCGGCAGTCAGAGGGTTTGTAAAGAATGGCTCAAGAACACGAAGGGCAACAGCGAAGCCGGATGCCTTGGAAGCGACGGAGAGGAAGGCGGTCGTCGGAGTCGGCGCGCCTTGGTAGACATCAGGAATCCAGAGGTGCATAGGCACTGCTCCGATTTTGAACGCAAGAGAGATCAGGATGAGGGAGAGTCCGAGCAGGAGATAGGTCGAGTTCTCTTCGGTCATTCTCTCACCGATTCCAGCGAGGCTAGTCGTTCCCGTTGCTCCGTAGAGCCATGAGATTCCGTAGACAAGAAAGCCCGTCGAGAGAGCTCCGAGGATGAGAAATTTCACTCCGGCCTCAAGCGAGCCCACGTTCCGGCGCATGTAAGCGACGAGGATGTAAAGTGTGATGGTTGTTAGCTCCAGCGAGACGAAGAGGGAGATGAGATCCTTGGCCGAGGCCATCCACATCATTCCGGCGCAGGCGAAAAGGATGAGGCAGTAATATTCACCGGTGGAGTCCTCTGAATCAGGGTTCGCGGTGAACTTGGCGAGGACCTTGCGGTAATCGAGGCAGAGGATCAGTGCGAGAATACTGGCAACGAGAGTAAAGCCTTTGAAGAACTTAGCTTGGGCATCGAAGGCGTAAAAGCGGGCCATCTCTGCATTATTCGAGGGAGGATCGACGACGAAGAGAAGAACGAGTCCGAAGACGAGTGCTCCGATTCCGAGACAAGCGATAAGGGATTTCTCCTTTTGAGGGAGAAAGGCTTCCAGCACCAGGAGGACGATCCCGGCGAGGACGACGTATGCTTCTAACCAGTGAGCAGGCATGAGGGTGGGAGTCGAAAGTTAAGAAAAAGGATTAGTTGTCAGCTTGTTCGGTCCTGACGGGGATAGCCTCCCATCCGCTTCCCTTGAGGAGGTTGAGGAGGCTGTTGGGATAGAGACCGACGACCAGAAGGGCAGCAGCAAGAATAAGAGCGGGGATCTTTTCGCAGAACGTCAGATCAGAGACGCCAGTGGAGTTAGGCACTGCTGGACCTTGGAAGGTCTTGCGGAAGGCGCGGAGCATGTAGACGGCGCTTATGACCACGCCCCAGAGAGCGAGGATGGTGGCGACTTGGACGCATCCAAGGGTTCCGCCTTTGTAAGATTCGAATCCTGAGAGGAAAACGAGGACTTCACCGGAGAAGTTCGCAAGTCCGGGGAGACCGATCGAAGCCATTCCGGCGAGGCCGAAGAGGAAGGCGAGCTTGGGAGCTGCTTTCGCGAGGCCCCCGAGGTCGGCGAGTTCAAGTGTGCCGGTGCGCTTTTGGATGGAGTCGGCGAGGCAGAAGAGCATCGCGATGCTGATTCCATGAGCAAACATCAGAGTGACTGCAGCCGGAACCGCGATTGTGTTCGCCGCTAGGCTTCCACTTTCGACCAGTGCGGCGAAGGCGAGGAAAATGTAACCCATGTGCATCACCGAGGAATTTCCGAGGAGAGTGTCGATGCGCTTTTGGTTGAGCGTCACGAAGCCCACCCAGAGGATGTTTGCGAGGAGAAGGGGGATGAGCCAGCCAAGCCAGACCTGCATTCCTTCGGAAACCATCGGGTAGAGGCGGATGAGACCATAGAGACCAAACTTCTTGAGAACACCGGCGTGGAGCATCGCAACCGGAGTCGGAGCGGCGGCGTAGGCGGGAGCGGCCCATGAGTGGAAAGGGAAAAGAGAGACCAGAGTTCCGAATCCAATGATAAGAAGAGCAGCGATCCATTTCTGGTCCTCAGGGTGAATCTCGGAAGCGAGAAGATCGCTAAAGAGCCACGCCTCAGAGCCTGAAGAGTTGACGAGCATGAGGAGACCGGCAAGCAAGATGATAGAGCCAAAGGCGAGGTAGATCGTGATCTTCCAAGCGGCTTCCTTACGCTCACCTTTTCCAAGCATTCCAATCATGAGGAAGGTCGGGATGAGGGCGAGCTCGTGGAACGCGTAGAAGAAGAAAAGGTCGGTCGAAAGAAAGGCTCCAATCGCTCCCGCTCCAATGAGGAGGCTAGAGGCATACCAGAGTTTTTCGCGGCCTTCAGGGGCACCACCGTGGAGAATGGCTGCGAAGAGGACGATCACGCTCAGGAGAAGCATGATGACGCTCATGCCATCGTAGAAGCCGAGGGCCAGATGAATATTCGGAACCGAGAGAACCTGCAGCGACATCGACCAAATGCCATGATCAAAGCTAAAGACGGTGCCAAGTCCAAAGAAGAGAGTCAGGCCAGAAGCAATGAGCGCGGTGAGACGAGCCTTAACACCACAAAAGATGAGGAGGGCTGCGAGAAGGGGAATGAGAACGAAGATGACACTCATGAGACGAAGACCGTGAGGTAGATGACAAGGATGACCCCGACGCCGAAGAGGCTTGCGTAGGTCTGGAGGTTGCCAGACTGCATGCGGGTGAAAATACGACCGATGCCGCCAGCGGCACGGGAGAAGCCTCCTACAAGAAGACCGCCGATGACGAGTTCATCGATAAAGTGAACGACGGCTGCGACGCCGTCTTGGAGGTAGCCGACGAGCTTGGCGTAGAACTCATCGATGTAGAACTTATTGCGGAAGACCTTGGCGACCTTGTTGTCGGCAAGAGGATCCTTCTCAGCATTAAAGTAGAGCTTGAAGGCAATCAGGAAGCCGATGACGAATGCTCCGATGGATGCACCAAGGGCGAGCCAATTCGTGTGGTAAGCCGCGGTGTCACCGGGAGCGAGTCCGCGGGTGTAACCGGAAGCGATAGCCATGATCGCCAAAATGACGAGTGGGATGAGCATCAGCGGGCCCACCTCTTTGGCGTGGTCTGATTTCTCACTCCGATTCTTTCCGAGGAAAGCAATGAAGAAGAGGCGGAACATGTAGAACGTCGTCAAGGTTGCGACTAGGACTGCGAGGATAAACAGCGGGTAATTTCCGGCGTGAAGAGTAGCTTCAAAGATCTGCTCCTTAGAAAAGAAACCAGCGGTGAGTGGAAATCCACAGAGAGCGAGGGTTCCGATCCCGAAAGTCACAAAAGTGATCGGCATCTTCTTTTTAAGGCCACCCATTTTCCAGATGTTCTGCTCGTGGTGGCATGCGTAGATGACGGCACCGGAACCGAGGAAGAGGAGCGCTTTGAACCAAGCGTGAGTGAAGAGGTGGAACATTCCAGCGGCGGGATCGAGAAGGCCGACCGCCATCACCATGTAACCGAGTTGTGAGAGCGTGGAGTAGGCGAGGATCTTTTTAATGTCGTCCTGCTGGGTCGCCATGAGTGCGGCGAGAAGAGAGGTGATGCCGCCGATCCAAGCGATGGTGTGGACGCCCCAAAGTTCACCGATGACATCAACACCAATCGAAGTGTAGAGGCGAGCCATCATGAAGACGCCAGCGGCAACCATTGTTGCGGCGTGGATCAGAGCGGAGACCGGAGTGGGGCCTTCCATCGCATCAGGAAGCCAGACGTGAAGAGGAGCTTGAGCTGACTTACCCATAGCACCTGCAAAGATGCAGAGGATAGCCGTCCCGAGGAAGAAGCTCGAATAAGAATTCGCGGCGAGTCCGCCGGAAATTTCGCTGAAGGTGAAGGTTCCCGCGATTCCCCAGAGCATGAGGATTCCGATCATGAAGCCGAAGTCACCGATGCGGTTGACGAGGAATGCCTTCTTGGCCGCGTCCGCCGCCGAGTCCTTCTCATACCAGTGTCCGATGAGGAGGAAAGAACTCAATCCAACCAACTCCCAGAAGATGAACATCATGATGAAGTTCGAGGCGAGCACGATGCCCGTCATTGAGAACATGAAGAGGGAAAGAGCGCCGAAGTAGCGCGCCTTCGCCGAGTCATCCTTCATGTAGGCGAGCGAGAAGAGGTGGACGAGGAAACCGACTCCGGTCACCACGATCATCATGTTTTTCGCGAAAGAATCGAGCTGAAGGCCGATCTGGATATCGACTCCAGGAACGTTGGCCCAGTGAAAGGCCAAGGTTGTGTCGTCCGCACCGAGAAGAAGGATGGCGATGACGAGAATCGCTCCAGCAGTGGCCGTCGACACAATTGCCGAGACCGTCTGAAGTCGTTTCAGTCCTATGTGTATCGTAGCTGCCGATAGAAGCGGCAGTGCGAGGAGAAGCCAAGCGAAGGAATCCATGGTTCGTAAAAGTTAGCCGCGCATTGAGGTGAGATCTTCGACGTTGATCGTCTGTCGCGCCCGGTAGAGCGCCACGATGATCGCGAGTCCGACAGCGACTTCCGCAGCCGCTACCGTGATTATGAAGAAGACGAGCACCTGACCGTCGTAGTCAGGAAGGCCGCCAGACATGTGGTGTCTCGAAAAAGCGACCAAGGTAATATTTGCCGCCGCCAGCATGAGCTCAAGGCACATGAAGATGACGATGATGTTCCGGCGGATCATGACCCCGGCAAGGCCGATGGCAAAGAGGAGTCCGGAGACAAAGAGAAAATCGTTGAGCGTAGCCATTTCAGTAAAGATCAGGATTTAGTAGATTTAGAACTGCGCTTGGAGAGAACGACGACACCGACGGTGGCGACGAGGAGGAGGACACCCATGACTTGGAGAGGGAAGTTGAATCCCCGGAAGATCGTCATTCCGATCAGGTTCGTATCAGGAAGGTGAGGAGTGGTGGGGTGGGTCATGATCTCGCGGATTTTTTCTTGCCCAGCGAGATTTTCGTTTTCAGCGGAAATGGCGAGAGATTCTTTGGTGATCGGCGTGAACTCTTTGTCTTCGCCCGACTGGAGAACTCCGAGAACTTGGACGACGAGCATTAGAGGAAGAATCACTCCGGCGATGATGGTCGAAGTCTTGAACTTGGCTTTCGTTTCCTCATTCAGATCAAGAAGCATGATGATGAAGATGAAGAGCACCATGATCGCTCCTGCATAAACGAGAATCTGGATGATTCCCACAAAGTAGGCATTCAGTCCGATGAAAAGTCCGGCCATTCCCACGAAGGAAAGGACCATCGAAAGAGCGCTCGAGACCGGGTTGCGGAAAAGAACCAGCAAAACCGCGCCAACGACGGCGAGGATACTGAAAAGGTAGAAAATAATGGTGTCCATCACTTATTTAAGGTCGTTCCACTTGTTGACGAGTCCTACGCGCACTCCGCCGATCTCGTAGAGGCGTTCTTTATCGTGCACCATTTCCGAGCGGCTCGTGCCGACGGTGATGTAGTCGGGGCGGAGGTAGATGGCCTGCTCGGGGCAGACTTCTTCGCACATGCCGCAGTAAATACAGCGGACCATATCGATCTCGAAAGCCTTGGGGCGCTTCTCGACCTTGGCCCACTCGTCGTTCGAGGGAATCTCGCCGGGAGTGATCTTGATCGCCTTGGGCGGGCAAATGAATTCGCACAGCTGGCAGGAGACGCAGCGCTCACGCTGTTGCTCATCGGTGACGAGAGCGGGAGTGCCACGGTAATATTCAGGAAGGTGCTCGTCCCACTTCTGCTCGGGATACTGCATCGTGACACCTACTCCCGAGGACGCGAGTTCGTCTGCGCCGACACTTTTTCCGAAGACGGACTTAAAAGCGTGGCGAAGGGTGATGAGCATCCCTTTGAAGATCGATCCGAAGTAGATCTTCTCTCCGGCGGAGAGGTCAGGACGTTTGACTTTAATAGTTGCCATAGCAGGAAGGATTTAGACGGGGCGTGTCTTGTAGGCAGGAGGTTTGGTCGCTGACTTGGCGATTTTGATCAGGAGGATCGATGCGACGATGAGAATAGCTGCTGCCAGGAAAGTCCATCCTCTAAGGCTCTCCCAAGACATGAGAATCGCCATCAGGAAGATATTGATAAGAGCGGCTTCGAAGAAGACGATCCAACCAAGATCCATGAGCTGGTCGTAGCGGAAGCGGGGGACGGTCCAGCGAACGAGGACGAAGAAGAGGATAAAAATGGTGACCTTTGTGAGGAAGCAGCCCATGTGAATGAGGCTGACCCACCAAACGCCGGTTGGCAGCATTCCATCGATGCCGAAGCCAATCGACCAACCACCGAGGAAGAGAGTGACGATGAGTGCCGATCCGATAATCATCGCGGCATATTCTCCGAGGAAGAAGAGGGCGAATTTCATCGAGGAATATTCCGTGTGGTAGCCACCGACGAGTTCGGTCTCACACTCAGGAAGGTCGAACGGCGTCCGGTTTGTCTCCGCGAAGATGGAAGTGGTGAAGATGAAAAAGGTGATGATGAGCGGCGGAAGAGTAATCCATCGCTCCCAGCTCCAGCCCTCGCCCCAGAGAGGAAGGAGAAGCCAGCCATTCTTGGCTTGTTCCTCGACAATGTGACCGAGATTGAGATCACCATACATCATGAGGACGGGGATAATTGAGAGGCCAAGAGCGATCTCGTAGGAGATCATCTGCGCACAAGCGCGCACGCCACCGAAGAACGGGTATTTCGAGTTCGAGGACCAACCAGCAAGGGTAATTCCGTAGACCGACAGGGACGCGATGGCGAAGATGAAGAGGGGGCCGACGTTGAGATCGGCAACAGCAAGCGGGATGAGGTGCTCGCCGACTTGCATCGGGCTACCGAAAGGGACGACGGCCATCGTGATGAGCGCCGGAACCATCGTCATGCAAGGCGCAAGCCAGAAGAAGGCCTTGCGGACATAAGAAGGGGTGAAGTCCTCCTTTAAGATGAATTTGAGACCATCCGCCATCGGCTGGGTCAGTCCACCGATGGGCAGAGCGAGGTCCTTTTTAAATCCAAGGATCGAAATCGGAAGCATCGTTCGGTTAGGACCGACACGGTCTTGAATGATGGCCGAGAAGCGACGCTCGAAAATCACGGCGATACTGACGAAGGTCAGAGTAAGGCCGAGAAAGACGCCGATCTTTACGGCGGTGGCGATGATGAGGATGGTATCCATGGTGCAATGCTGGATCTAAGAACTTAGCCGTTGATCAGGCCGCTTTCGACGCGTGCCTTTTCTTGCTCGAGGAGAGGAATGGTGACGCCCGTTTCGGTGATCTGGACGCCTTGGTCGCCGATGCTGCCGAAGTTCTGGCATTCAAAGGCGGGGATCTCAGCGGCGAGCGCTTTGATCACGCCATCTACTGAGGCAGGAGCGGTGAAGGTTTTCTCAACCGCTGCTAGAAGTGCAGCGAGTGATTCCCAGTCTTCGCGAGCTTCGCCGGGAGCGAGAGTCGCTTGGAAGGCGCGCTGAAGGCGGCCGGTGACATTCACATAAGTGCCTCGCTTTTCGGCGAAGCCGGCCCCCGGAAGCACCACCTTGGAGGCAGCGGCGGTGGGGTTGGCGAGAATGTTGGACGAAATGAGGTGATCGAGTCCGGCGAGGTCTTTTTCGCTGAAGCCAGCTTCTTCGAGGAGGTCTTCCTGAAGGGCGACAAGCGCTTTGATGCGGCCAGAGGAAACTCCCTCGCGGATGGCATCGAGCCTTTCCGCCGGGTCATCGTTTCCAAAAATCAGAGCAGCACCCGTCGAGTTCGCATTACGATCAGCCGAGATGAGCTTGCCATCCGACTCGCCGATGCGGGCCACGGTGCTGATAAGATCGGTGCCGAGGGCATCTGCGAGCTTCTTTGCGAGGTAGAGTTCCTCGTTGCTCATACGAGCGGATGTGATGATAGCGACTTCCTTTGGCTGACGCATGTTCAGACCCTCTGCAGCCTTGGCAATCGCCTCAGTCCACGAAGTGCTGGCGTGCTGGCCGTCCTTTTTTACAAGCGGGTTTGTGAGCCGGGCCTTGGACTCGAGGTGGTGGAAGGCAAGACGATGGCTGTCCGGCATCCATGAGGAGTTAACCGCATTATTCTCACGAGGCGTGACGCGGAAGACTTCATTGCCACGGGTCCAAATGGTGGTGTTGCAACCGGTGCCGCAGTTGAGGTCGATGCTCTTGGTCTCTTTCAAGAACCAAACCCGCATTTGAAAGCGGAAGTCATTTGAGGTGAGCGCACCCACTGGGCAAATGTCGGCGGTGTTGAGCGCGTAATTGTTATCAAGGCGACGGCCCGGGTGCACCGTGACCGAAGTGTGTGTGCCACGCTGCGAGAATCCGAGAACGGGTTCCTCGGCAACTTCCTCCATGAATCGGATGCAGCGGCTGCACATGATGCAGCGCTCGTCATCGAGGCGGATGTTTTTTCCGATATCGACGTTCTTAGGCTTCTTGATCTTGGTTTCCTGAAAGCGGGAAACTCCGCGGCCGTGTTGGACTGAAAACTCCTGAAGCTTGCACTCACCGGCCTGATCACAGATCGGACAGTCGAGTGGGTGGTTAATCAGAAGGAACTCCATCACACCTTCGCGGCATGTCTCAACGAGCTCGCCAGTGGTGCGGATTCCCATATTCTCGGCCACCGTGTTCGCACAAGCGATGACAGGGCGGGGCATCCAGCCGATCTCCTGATAGCCATCGTCTCCAAAAGTCGGAGTTTCGCCAGGAGCAGGGCGGGGGGGCATGCCCATCTGCACAAGGCACATGCGGCAGTTTCCCGGAGAGGAAAGTTTAGGGTGATAGCAATAATGCGGGATCTCCTTTTCGGCGATCTTGGCAGCCTCGATCATGCGAGTGCCTTTTGGAACTTGAATCCAGTGGCCATCAATCTGCACATTGACCAAGCCCTTTTCAGCGGCGAGATCCTTCGGAAGCTTTGGTTCGGCAGTGGCCGTTGCGTCTTCGCTCATGGTAGGCGCGGGTTAAAATGGGACAAATGATGCCCCGTCGCGGCGGCACTATGCAAAGATGGCCACACCCCGTAAAGCGACTTTGTGAAATATTTCACAAAGTCTCTCGGCTTCCCAAAGCTTACTTCTTTTTGGATCGGCGAGGAACTTCGACGAGAAGGGCTGAATCAGCGAGATTAGAGGGTGCCACAACCGGCTCATCCTTCGGCAGCTTCTCAAGCGCCCCGTAGCGATTTTGCACGATTTTGAGCACAGCGGGATCATTTAAAAAGTAAGCGCTGAAGGGCTTAGGCTGACATAATTCGATGTTCGCCGCCTTTTTGTAGACCTTCCAGACCAGTTCCGAGCAGTAAAGTTCGTCGTCTCCCCATTGGAAAAGGCTGTCGTAATTCTTGCGAAGCTGCGCATTTCCCCAAGCGGAGGCCTTTTTTATAGCCGCAGCATCGAGCGGACGAGGATTCTTCAGTCTGCGCGCATGGAAGATCTTCGAGCGCGCTTTCCATCGTTTAAGAGGAATCACCTGAACCGGTTGAACTGCCTCCAACACGTAAAATTGGCCGTTAGTTTCGAAAACGACCCCGCAATGAGTAAAGGGAGACTTCGTAGCCGCCCGCACTGCTTCGCCCTGAGCACCGCCGGTATCTTGGAAAACGATATCACCTGTTCGAAGTCGTTCGTAATTCGGGTGGGGGCTCTTCTTCGAGAACAAAGATCCTTGGGCGGCGAGACTGGAAAAGAGGAAGACGAGAGCGAGGTGAATTTTCAATCTTCTACATTAGCACGGAGAAGAGCTGAGGGATGATCGATTTACTCGATGCTCGCATTGAGCGAGATGATACATCGCTAGAAACCAAAAGCCCGACCTAGCAAGCTAAGTCGGGCTTTTGGTGGGCAGAGAAGGATTCGAACCTTCGTACACTTACGTGAGCAGATTTACAGTCTGCCGCCTTTAACCACTCGGCCATCTACCCAATTTAACATCGGAATGTTGTTCGTGGACTGCTTCGCAGCAGCGGCGATGGGATACGATTGAGATGAATTTCTTGCAAGACTAAATTTGCAACTTTCGAGGAAGTTTTTCTCTCGTCGGTGAATGGTGCGAGGAGTGATGGCTATTTCACAGGAAGGCTGGGGTTGCCAGGATTGGCATAAGAGCCTTAGTTTCGTCTTCAAGATGCTCCGGCCACGAAAAAAATACACAGTTTACGATCTCCAAAAATTAAAGGGGAAGCGCTGCCTTACCCATATTCATGTGAAATCTCCTGAAGAGGCTGCAGCTGCGGAAAAGGCGGGGGTGGATGTCATGAGTTGTAGCTTTGACTCTCCAGAAGCTCAGGCACGGCTTCCTATTTTGGTTGAGGCGGCGCCGAATAGCTTTCTTTCCTGCGCCACTCCGCACGGGCTCGCTTCGAAGGAGGAGGCGATTCGTGTGGGCTTCAAGGCCTTAGAAATGGGGGCCAGCTCGGTCTACTGTTCTGCCAGTCCATTCATTATTGAGGGGATGACGCGGGAGCGGATTCCCGTCGTAGGTCACTTGGGAATGATTCCACGTCATGTCACGTGGACGAACTATCGGGGAATCGGGAAGACTGCCGAAGAAGCAAAAGGTCTGTATCAGCAGATGAAGGAGCTGGAGTCAGCCGGGGCCTATGCGGCAGAGCTGGAGTGTGTCCCTGCGAACTTGGCGAGCTACTTGTCTTCACAAACCAAGATGCTCTTGATGTCGCTAGGCTCGGGAAGCGGCTGCGATACTCAGTTTCTATTCTCGGACGATATTCTGGGAGACTACGACGAGCGCTTACCAAGGCATGCGAAAGCTTATCGAGATTTTGCAGGCGAACATCGCAGGCTTCAAGAAGAGCGCATTGCAGCTTTTGGGGAATACATTTCGGATGTGAAAGAGGGGGCTTTTCCGGAAGAGGGGAATCTTTTAGAAATGGATGCGGAGCTTCTTCAGGAAGTGATCAAGAGTGTGGAATGAGTAAGAGCAATGGTGAAGCGATTGAGGTTCGCTTAGGAGAGAGGGAGAGATTTGGTTCCAGTGTTGCCGAGTTTCTTCTTTTAGTTCAATTGAACATATATTAGCTTTGGCCAGCTGATCATGGAAGAACAGAATGGCAATCTCCTTATCTACCAGTCTGATGACGGACAAACCCGACTCGACCTCCGGATCGAGGGGGAGACGATATGGCTCACTCAGCTCGAAATCGCCGAGCTCTTCCAAACGACAAAGCAAAACGTCAGCCTCCATGCGAAGAACATTTTCGAGGAAGCGGCGCTAAGACCGGAGGCAACTGTCAAGGAATCCTTAACGGTTCGAATCGAGGGGAAGCGTGAGGTTCTTCTTACTAAAATAGGGAACGCGACACCCTCAGTGGTAAAAGCCGTCGATCTTTCCAATTTTATCGAGCTTTGATTCGTTTCAATCCGCTCTGATCGGGGATGTGATAGGACTTTCGGTCGGCGGAGGGATAGGGGACTGGGGTGCCGTTGATGCGCCATGTTCCGGTGGGGGCTTTGGTCTTGGTGAGCCAGTTCAGGAGGTCTGAGTTCATTTCTTGAGCGATGCGGTTGATCTTATCATTGGCTGCTTCGAGCAGGTTCTGAGACTCTGATAAATCCTGAGTGATGTTGTAGAGTTCGTAGCTGCCGTCGCTGTAGTTGAAGAAGAGTTTGTAGAGGTCCTCTCCGATGCGTTTTTGAATGAGGCTGCGGGGATGATTGCGCTCATCCATGTAACCGGGGAAGTGCCAGAAGAGAGATTCGCGTGCTAAGGATTTTTGTTTTCCGCGTAGAATGGGTTCGAAGGAAATTCCATCAAGGGGCTGGGTTTTGGGGTTGGGTAAGGTGCCGCCTGCGATTTTGGCTAAGGTGGGGTAGAGGTCGATGCAGTGGATGGGTTGGGAGGAGGTGGTGTTGGGCGTCACTGCTCCGGGCCAGCGCACGATGAAGGGGACGCGGAGGCCGCCCTCGTAGAAGGAGCCTTTGTCGGAGCGGAGCGGTTGATTGCTGGTGATGCCTTTCACGCCACCGTTATCGGAGGTAAAAATGACGAGGGTGTTTTGCGTGAGTCCCTCTTCCTCAAGAGCGCGCAGGATGCGCCCGACGGTCTGATCGAGGTGCTCCACAAAGGCGGCATACTTCGCGTTGGGGTGCCGCTGATCGGTAGAGGGCTTGGCCTGATATTTCGCCAGTAAGTCGGGGCGAGCGACGATCCCGGAGTGAACGGCATGCAGGGGGACGTAAGCGATGAAAGGGGATGGTGCGGCGGCTCGCTCGCGGAGGTAGTCGATGACGGCATCGCCGATAGCATCGGTGTAGTGCTTGGGGGTGCCGAGCAAGCTTATCGGGTCGTTTTCGTTGGCGAGGGGGAGGAGGTGTTTCTTGAGGTATTTCGTGGTGTAGGGTTGGGCATATTTGGCCATGGGTCCATCGAAGAGCCAGCCTTTGGCGTCGTCTTGGAGGGCGAGATAGTTGGAGGATTCCTTCTTCCCTTTGACGGTCCCTCTAACCTTCTTTCTGGTGGCGAAGTTGTGGTCAATGCCATGGTTTTTCGGCAGGTCTTGATTGGGTCCGCAGCCATGATTTTTCCCAAACCAAGCGGTATGGTAGTTGACGGCTTGGAGCATTTCGAAAAGGGAGGTGGAAGAGGGATCGATTCCGTCTTTTTGCTGTGAGTAGGGCTTGATGGGAATCTTGGGCCAGTCCTTGGAGCGCTGATCGTAGCGGTTCAGAGAGCCGACGTTGTAGGTGCTATTCATCGCCTGCACGGCATACTGTCCACTCAGGATTGCGGCGCGCGTGGGTTGGCAATTTTGCTGCACATAGGCGTGGGTGAAAGAGATGCCCTCGCGGGCGAGTTGGTCGATGCTGGGGGTTTCATGGTAACGAGATCCGTTTCCCATGTTCGCGGCGCTTGCGGCGATGTCGACCCAGCCCAAGTCATCGGCCATGATGAAGAGAATATTGGGTTTCTCTACGGCGAGGGCGGAGAATGCTCCGCCGATCCAGAGGGCGCGGAATAATTTTTTGAAAGGCATAGGTTTTCGTTTTCTGAAGGAAGTTGATCAAGAAGAGGGGCGATTGTTTCGCGCAGTGGCCAGCGGGAAAAGACCGCCTAGCAAGATGTTCAGCACCGCCACGGACCTGATCAGATTGATAGCAATGACAAAAGACTGAGTGACATCCTCTCCTCGGACAAGTTCCCAATCTCCGCTATTTCATCCGCAGATTAAGATGATTTACGCCGATTATTTCTGAGGAAGCGAAGCGAAGACCGGAGGCAACTGTCAAGGAGTCATTGAAGGTTCGAATCGAGTGAAAGCAGAGCTTATCGTTGATGCAGTTGTAAAGAGATCCTTTACAACTGCGGCCGATGGAAAGGCCTACAAGACAAAGAAGCACTCGAAAGTCTATAAAGAGGTTCCCGTGAGCGTGGCGCTTCCTCAAATGAGCGCTCCTGCAGAAATCAGCGAAGACGGACTTAGAGGCCATCTGAAAAAGCCCAAAGGAATTACCGCCTTCTGTTTCGGAGTCGTCGATTCTAACGACTCCCATCAATACACTCAGGTTACTCCTGCTCAGTAGAGGATCGAGAAGAACCGTTTCAGACAAGCTCTTTGGAGAATGGGGGATTGGATGAGAAAAGGTCCCCAGTAAAGGGGAGGAATGAAGTTAGTGCGGGAAATTAAACGTGCTTTTGGCGGGAAGGCCTTGAAGCCGCCTTTGGACCGGATCGGATGGGGGAGAAAGGGGGTATTAGCAATTTCAATGATTTTGGCAGGTAATTGTAGCTTAACGTTGGAGGACCGTCGTCAGGCCAGAATTTATGCCGTGCCATCATCAGGAACACCCTATTTCAAGCAAACCTTTCGCCAAAATATCATCAGAAGCAGCGCCCACAAGCACCTCAAACTGCCCCGGCTCCACCACCCAGCTCTTCGTTTTCACGTCCCAGAACGCAAAGTCCCTTTCCGTCAGCGTAAAGTGCAGGGTCTTTTTAGCACCTGCGTTTAGCTGCACTTTCTGGAAGCCTTTCAGCTCTTTTACGGGGCGTTCCACGGAAGACGCTACGTCCCGGACGTATACCTGGACGGTTTCGTGCCCGTCCACCGCTCCCGTGTTCTTGACGTCGATCTTAAAGCTTAGCGACGCGCCTGCTTTGATCGCTGATTGTTCGAGCCTCAAATTGCTGTATTCGTAAGTTGTATAAGACAAGCCGAAGCCAAAGCCGTAAAGCGGTTCGATGGCTTTGCGTTCGTACCAGCGGTAACCGACGAATACGCCTTCATCGTACGTCACGTCAACGATCGGGTCTATGATCCGGTGGTCTTCGTCCCAACCGGAGTACAGTTCTTTGCCTTCCGGGAGGTAACCGTAGCCTGGCGAATCTTTGAACGATTTCTCGATGGTGATGGGGAGTTTCCCGGAGGGGTTGGTGATGCCGGCCACAATTTCGGCAAAAGCTCTGAACCCGATTTGCCCCGGATACCAGCTGTAGATCAATCCGGCAACGGCATCGTTCCACGCGGTCATGTTCATGCCGCTGCCGGAACTGACGGCAACGATGGTGTTGCCGTTCAGGGAAGCAATGCGGGTGATCTCTTTGTCGACTTCTTCGGGGAAGTCGAACGGCTTGTCCCAACCTTCGGAATCAAACGTTCCGGCGCTGTAGATTACGTAATCCGCTGCTTTTACGTTTTCGTCGGCCGGGGTTTCAAGGTAGGCTACTTTGTCGCCGTAGACCTCCTTAAGCGCGGCAAGCATGGTTACGTGGTCGTAACCTACGACCTCGGCGGCACCACCTCCGTGCGGAATTTTATCGGAATACTCTCCGGTGAGGAGGATCGAGATGCCGTCCTTATTGGCGATGGGTAAAACACCGTTGTTTTTCAGGAGGACCATGCTCTCTCTTCCGGTTTGCAGGGCTACTGCTTCGTGCCGGCCGAAGTTGTTGAAGAAAGAAGCGTCTTTGATCGGACGCTCTAGCAATCCCATCGCAATTTCCGTGGTGAGGATATTGGTGACCATCCGGTCGATGTCGGCCTCTTCCACCTTCCCTTCCGCGAGCAGGGCTTTTGCGGAAAAACGGAGAAAGAACGCGTCTTTCTTCATGTAATCGGGGTATTCATCCCTTGGCTCCCCGGGCATGTCCAGGTCCAGTCCGGATTTGATCACTTTTTCGGAATCGTATACCGACCACCAGTCGCTCATGACCAGCCACTTGAATCCCAGGTCCTCGCGCAAGAGGCCGGTGATGACCTCTTTACTTTGTCCGGTATATTCTCCGTTGACCAAGTTGTAGGAAGTCATCACGGCCATTGCGCCCGCGTTGACGCCTGCTTCAAAGGCCGGCATATAGATTTCGCGCAACGCCCGCTCGTCCACTACGGAATTAGAAGTCCTTCTTTTGTAATCCGTATTGTTAGCGATGAAG
The DNA here is from genome assembly GCA_039769075.1 of Akkermansiaceae bacterium. Taxonomy (GTDB): domain Bacteria; phylum Verrucomicrobiota; class Verrucomicrobiia; order Verrucomicrobiales; family Akkermansiaceae; genus SW10. The sequence goes on from JBDMZE010000039.1 coordinate 74,317, forward strand.
TGTTTTAAAGTAGCAATGGTGCCGGTAACTTGCATGCCCACTACGTAGTTCTCGATCATGCGGGCGGCCAGGTAAGGGTCTTCACCGAAGTACTCGAAGTTTCTGCCGTTCTGCGCTATTCGGTAGATGTTCATGCCCGGCCCCAGCAGCACCGCAATTTCTCCGGCTCTGCATTCTTCACCGATGGATTTTGCGTAGTCACCCGCCAACTCCTTGTTCCAGGTGCTCGCCAGGGCTATCGGACTGGGGAAAGCCACCGATTTTTCCAGCTGGTCGTCCAAGTGCGGGCGGATGTTTACGCCCTGGGTGGCGTCCGAGAGGTACATGGCGGGTATCTTGAACTTTTCAAATCCTTTGGTGAAGAACACGTTGTGGCCGCCGATCAGGGAGATCTTCTCGTCGATGGTCAGCTGACTTACGATGGTTCGTGCTTGCTCTTTCGCGTCCTCATGGGCGATGGGGGGGGTGAAAGGTTTGAACATGGGAGTTGTTTTGTATTTTGGATGTCGGGTTCGCTGCGCGCAAGGATAAGGATGCTCAATAATTTGTCTGTCCAATTACGACGTTCTCTCAAAAAATCAAAATCTCGCGCATCCAAGATGAAGACTCTGATTCCCCTCACTCAAAGTAACCTCGATGAACTTCCTGAGGAGATTGCTCGGCCGAGTTACGACCGCAGCAAACTCACCGCTGGTATCATGCATATCGGGGTGGGGGGCTTTCATCGTTCGCACCAAGCCTACTACACTGATCAACTGCTTGCGGAGCCGGGCAATCATGAGTGGGGGATTTGCGGAGTTGGTCTGCGCGATGCCGACCGCAAGATTGGTGATGTTCTAAAGCAACAGGACTATCTTTACACCCTGATCGTGAAGCACCCGGATGGCCGTATCGAGAACCGAGTCATTGGTTCCATCATCGAGTTTATGCTCGCCAGCGATGACCCCGCGGCGGTGATTGAACGGATGGCGAGTGAGGAGACTAAGATTGTTTCCCTCACCATCACCGAGGGCGGTTATCTCGTGAGGCCCGCTGATGGTGAGTTTGATGTCGCTCACCCCGACGTTCGGCACGACCTTGCGAATCCCGAAAGTCCGCGCATGGTCTTTGGCTACTTGGCGGCAGCCTTACGCAAGCGACGTGAGAACGGATTTCCAGCCTTCACGGTGCAATCATGCGACAACATCCAGCATAATGGCGCGGTCACCCGCAAAATGTTGTTGGCTTTTGCGCGAGAGCAGGACCCCGAATTGGCGGCTTGGATCGAAAAGGAAGTGGCGTTCCCGAACGCGATGGTGGACCGCATCACTCCCGTTACCACTCCAGCGGATATAGAGCATTTGCAAAGCAAGTTTGGCCTGCAAGACCAGTGGCCGGTGACTTGTGAGCCCTTTTGCCAATGGGTGATCGAGGATGATTTTTCTACTGGCCGCCCGGCGTGGGAAGCGGTCGGAGCTCAGTTCGTTCCCGACGTCACGCCCTATGAAAAGATGAAGATTCGTCTGCTCAATGCCGGTCACTCGGTGCTGGGGATACTGGGGTCGATTGATGGCCATAGCACCATCGATGACTGCATTGCGGACCCGCTTTTCGCCACCTATCTCCGGCGCTTCATGGATGTGGAAGCAACTCCGGTCCTCGACCGCGTGGAGGGAATCGATTTGGAAGATTACAAAGCCTCTCTCATCGAGCGTTTTGGCAATGCCAACATCAAGGACAACCTGGCTCGCATTTGTTTGGAGAGCTCTTCCAAGATTCCCAAGTTTCTCCTCCCGACTATCAACGAGAATCTCGCCAAGGGAGGGAGCACCGAATACGCCGCCCTCGTGATTGCGGCCTGGTGTTACTTCTCCGACAAGAACGCTAGCAAGGATGGGGTGGCGCTGGAGGTCGTCGACGAGATGAAATCCGAACTCAACGCCGCTGCGGCGGGAACCCGCAAAGACAAGCTGTCTTTCCTTAGACTGGAGGCTGTCTTTGGCAATCTTTCCGAAAACCAAGCCTTCACCGATGAATACGTCCGCATGATCGATTCCCTCTATGAAAATCCTAACATCGCTCGCCTGATGCAGGTTCTTCTCTTCGGGTGGGAGTAAGCTGCCACTGAACCTGACTCATTCAGTTACTGCTAGGAATTTACTTTTGGTGGGAGGGCCTTGAAGGCGCATTTGGACCGGAGCGGAGGGGGGAGAAAGGGGGTTGGCCCAAAGGAATAGCCGCCTTCCTTTGGTTGATCGTGAGCGGGACAAACTCGAGGTTGGCGGGGAGGTTTTTTTACACAGCCGAAACGAAGTGGAGATTTTTAACACAGATTTCAGAGGATTTGCACCGATTGACACAGATTTTTTTGAGAGCTTGAGCTTGGGTGGTTCAGACGGTCGCAACACCGTTGGTGGTGGGGGGGATTTTTAACGCCGATTTGGAAGGATTTTCGCCGATTGACGAAGATTTTTTTGAAAAAATTGAGGGCGTCTTTTGGAGGCCGATCTTGGAGATGTCGATGGGCTTGGATACCGGTGATTTGAAAGCTGGGCTTGCGACTTGTGACATGGGAGAGTCCTGTCAGAGTTCACGATGAGTAAGAGTAATGAAGAGGCGATTGAGGTTCGCTTAGGTGAGAAGGAGGGCTTTGTGTCCAGTGTTGAGGGGAAGCCGATGAAGATTCCTGCGGACTGGGGACGCTTGCCGCCGGGGGATGCGGCGCTGAGCCGGAGGGTGAAGATGGAGGGGCCGAGTTGGACGGTGGTGGAGTTCAAGCGACGTAAGAAATTTTCTCACGGGATTCTCGCGCCAGCGGAGCGCATTGAGCTGCTGAAAGCGGAGCGGGAGGCGGAGAAGAAGGATCCCAAGTATCTCAAGAAACTTGATGCGGGGAGGTCTCGTCGGGCGAAGGCGGAGAAGGTTTATGCGGAGGAGTTCGAGCAGGCGGTGTTTCAGTTTCTCGGCTTTCATGATGATCATTTGGAGCTAGGAAACAAGATGGCGAGAGCGGTTGCCGAGCATGCTGTTCCGGTGGGGAGTGGGACGGTGGCGCGGACGCAACGGATTCCGATTGAGAAGCGTGCAGAGTCGGCAGTGATCGCTTGGATGCGTCATCAGACGACTGCTTATGATCATATGACGATTCCTCGGGAGAAAGGGGCTCGGCGTGAGGTGCGGCGGATGCTGGCTAAGGAGTCGCGGCGCTTGCTGCAGAGTTATAGGGCTTCAGGGCAGCGGGGGAGCAAGGGTTGTCCTTTGATGAAGGCGCTGGGTTGAGGAGTTTTTTGACTGCGAATGAGGCTAATTTACGCGAATTTTGGTTGAGAGGTTTGCTGGTGGAATGGGGGAAATTTTTTACACAGATTGAAGAGGATTGGGCACAGATTGACACCGATTTTTCTGAGGCTGGGGCTTTGGTGAGGAAGCTTGGTTGACGCAGATTTTTTTTGAGTGGGGCGGTGCTTGGGCTTGGGGCTACTTTACTTTGTTGTTGGTGCCTTCGAGGTCGTTGACGGCTTTGTTGGCGACGCGGATGATGTATTTGTTGGGCTGGTTGGTGAGGGCTTTTTTGAGGGCGGGAAGTGCGGGGCGGGCTTGTTCATCGGCTTCATCGAGAACGATGGCGGCATGGAGGCGGGACCATTCTTCGGCGGATTCGAGGGCGTTTGAGAGTTCCTTGAGAGCGATATTCTCTCTGGCCTTCATGCGGAGAAGAGCGCGGGCGGTGGCGATGCGAACAACGGTGGAAGGTTCTGTTTTGAGTAGGTTGATGCAGCTGCCGACTGCTTCGTCTGCTTCGATGCCGATGTTTCCGATGCCGGTAGCCGCCCAGTAGCGGACGGCGGAGTCTTGGTCCTTGAGGCCAGTGAGCAGAGCGGGAAGAGCTTCGGGGCCGGAGGAGGCGAGGTCGGCCATTTTTCCGAGGCGTTCGGGGAGGGTTTTGTCAGTGGTGTTTGCGAGGATGGCGTAGCGGGAGCCGGCTTGTTTTTCGCGAAGCTCCATCTCGGGTTCTGGGATGAGGCCGAGGTCGCGGGTGTCTTTGCTCCACTGCGTGTGGGCCTTCCGGAAGCGGGTGAGAGTTTCCTTTTGGGCGGGATCGTCGATGAGGTTGTTGATCTCGTGAGGGTCGTTTTTGAGGTCGTAAAATTCTTCGACGGGTTTGCGATCGGCCATGAAGAGTTTCATGGCGGGAGGCATGTCTCCTTCGCTGGCGATACGGCGAAGCTCCCTCATGGTGGCTCCTTTTTCAGGAGTGTTCATGTATTGAAAATAGGGTTTAAGGGGCTCGTAGTTCCGGATGTAGCGGTAGCGCTGGTCACGGACGGAGCGGATGATGTCATAGCGCTCGTCCATGCGATCGCGGGCGCCGTAGATGTAGTCGCGCGGCGGGGAGAGGTCCTTGCCTAGGAAGGCGCGGCCTTGGGTGATGAGAGGAGCGGGGAGGTTTGCGAGATTGAGAGTAGTGATGCCGAAGTCGAGAGAGCTGATGAGTTGGTGATCGACGCTGCCGGGTTTGGCTTGCTCTTTGATGCGCCATTTTTCTGGAATGCGGACGATGAGGGGGACGCGGGTGCCGGAGTCGTAGAGCCATCGCTTCGCGCGGGGGAGGCCGACTCCGTGGTCTGACCAGTAGATGATGATGGTGTCCTCGTAGAGGCCGTCGTCTTTGAGCCGCTGGATGTGGTCGCCCACCCAAGAATCCATGGCGGTGATGAGTTCGTAGTTTCGTTTCCAGTCTTCGCGAACGATCGGGGTGTCGGGATAGTAGGGCGGAAGGTTGGTGAACTTTTCGGGATTTTGTCGTTCGCTGGGGGAGAGTTTTTTGGTGACGGTTTGGTATTTTGACGTGTTTTCGATGCCGCTCTCGTGACAGCCGGTGAAGTTGAAAACGGCGAAGAAGGGTTGGCTTGATTCGTTACGCTTGCTCCAATGGGCTTTGCTGCTACTGGTGTCCCATGTGTCTTTTGATTCCTTGAATTGGTAGTCCTTCTTGGAGTTGTTGGTGCAGTAGTATCCGGCTTCGCGAAGGTAATTGGGAAAGGCCTTTATGGATTCTGGCATGGTGGTGCTGCTGCGCATGTGCATCGTGCCGATGGTGGTCTGATACATGCCAGTGATGATGGTGGAGCGACAAGGGGCGCAGACTCCGGCGGCAGTGTAGGCATTGGTGTAGCGCACTCCCTCGGTAGCGAGTTGGTCGAGGTTTGGGGTGACGGCGTGAGGGTCTCCGTAGCAGCCAAAGTGATCGTTGATGTCCTCGGCGGAGAGCCACAGGATATTCGGTCGGTCATTGGCGAGAATCGAGGAGGTGGTAAAGCCGGTGAGGGCCAGAGAAAGTAGGATAAGCTTCATCAGATTACTTTTTGAAGTTGGGCTTTGGTTTTTTGAGGTAGCTTTTGAATTCGGGGCGCTCTTTCCACTGATCGATGAAGGGAGCATACTCAGGAGAGGTGGGCCAGCGACGGGTGGTGATGGGGTCAGGGGTGACGTCTTTTGGGTAGTCATTTCCGGCGAGGCTTTGATCGACGGTTTTATCCCAAGCGGTCAGCTTTGCGATGAGCTTTCTCGCAATCTCAGGATGCTTGGAGATGATGTTGTTTTGTTCGCGGTGGTCGGTTGCGAGGTTGTAGAGTTGGTAGTTCTTGGCGTTCTTTTTTTCTTTGAGGAGTTTGAAGTCGTTATCGATGACAGCAAGACGACCGGTGTGTCGGAAGAAGAGAGGGCTTTTTCGAGGCCCTGTTTCCTTTTCAAAAAGGGGGAGGAGGCTGGAACCATCTTCGGGTTTCAGCATCGTGGACTTTGGCAGGTCTAGAATATCGACGATGGTGGGAAAGATGTCGACGATTCCAGAAGGATGATGGGAGGTGCGAGACTTTGGGATGCCTGCGGGCCACTCGATGACGCAGGGAACACGGATGCCACCCTCGAAGATGCTTCCTTTGAAATCGCGTAGGTCGCCGACGGTGGTGGGTTTGACGCCTTTGAGGCCTCCGTTGTCGCTATTGAACCAGATGAGAGTGTTTTCGTGGATGTCGTGCTTGCGGAGTCCCGCGCGGAGATTGCCGATGCTCCGGTCCATGGCGACGAGTTCGCCGTAGTGCTCTTGGGATGCTGGCGAGAGATCTTTAAAGGCGGCCTTGTCTGCCTCGCTAGCGCGCCAGGGGACGTGGGGGGAGCCGAACCAGATGACGGAGAAGGTGGGTCGGTTCTCTTTTGATTTTTCTGAAATGAACTTGAGGGCTTCGTCTACGATGATGGCGGATGAATCGCCTTTCATATCCTCGAAGCTGCCATTGCGGCTCATGAGTGGATCGAGATCGAAAAAATTGGTGACAGAATACCAAGTGTCGAAGCCGAAGGTCCCTGGCTGGTAGGGGTCGTCGGCAAGGATGGGGGCACCGGGGCCGCTGAAGCCATTGAGGTGCCATTTCCCGAAGTGGCTGGTGGCGTAGCCTGCTTTTTGGAGGGCCGCGGGGAGGGTCTGTTCTTGTCGACGTAGGGCATGGCCGTGATTAAGGACGGCGGTGCGGTCGTTAGAACGACCGGTAAGGATCGAGGCGCGGGCGGGAGAGCAGTTTGGGGCGGCGTAGAAGCGGTCGAAGCGGAGGCCATTGGCGGCCATGGCATCGAGGTTGGGTGTTTTGAGGACGGGGTGGCCGTTGTAACTGGTCTCTCCCCAGCCTTGGTCATCGGTCATGACGAGGATGATATTGGGCCGTTTGGGAGTTGCCGCGATTAAGGTGGCTGGGAGGAGGAGGGAGAAGAGAATCTTCATTCCTAAGTTGTCTCGTTATTCAGCCTCATGAGGAAGCCTGAAATAGAGTTCGTTTCATCAAGCTTCTCTTAAAAAATAAAGGTGACGGGATTACCTCGTCACCTTTATTTGAGTGTCTGATCGAATGGTAGCTTTAGCCCTGCACGAGGGTTTTTTCGCTCTTCGCATCGATAATGGAGAAGCGCTCACGGTGCATGCTGGCGTCGCTGCGGAAAATGAGGCGGCCGGCGTGGGAACGTTCAAGTTCCATGAGGAGTTTCGAGTCCTCGGTTTTAAAGCGATTGAGAACGTCGGTGTTCACGGAGACGATGAGGTCGCCGGTGTCATTGGCATCCTGCTGGCGCTGGATGACGGTGTTGAGACGGCGCTGGATCTCGATGCTCATGCTCATCGTGTTCTTGATGCGACCACGGCCTTGACAATACGGACAAGGCTCGAGGGTGGAGTCGAGAAGACTTTCATTGAGACGCTGGCGCGTCATTTCCATGAGGCCGACCGAGGAGATCTGGAGGACTTGCGTCTTGGCCTTATCGCGACTGAGACGATCCTTCATCGTGCGATAAACCGTCTGTTGGTCACGGCGATGGCGCATATCGATGAAGTCGACAACGACCAGTCCACCGATGTTACGGAGGCGAAGTTGGCGAGCGACCTCAATGGCTGATTCGACGTTGGTTTGGAGAAGCATTTTATCGACATCTTTCGAGCCGCGGTTCCGGCCGGTATTGACGTCGATGGAAATGAGGGCTTCTGTTTCATCGATCACGATGTAGCCGCCGCAGGGGAGCCAGACTTGGCGCATGAAGGCTTCGTCAATCTGTTTCTGGATTCCGTAGCGCTCGAAAATGGTCTGTTTTCCGGGAAGGTAGTGAATGCGGCGCTTGGCGCGGCGGGAGACTTTTCCGGCCAGTTCCTGGACGTGGAGTGCTGTTTCTTCGTCGTCGCAGAGGACCTGGTCGACCTCATCGGTGAGGAAGTTGACGGCGGTCCCTTCGATGAGATCGGGCTCTTGATAGCAAACGACGGGAGCCTGCTTTGAGTCACGCTTTTCCTCGATCTCATACCACTGCTCAAGAAGCATGGCGAGGTCGCGGACAAAGTGGCGGTAGCGGGCGCCGATAGCGACGGTGCGCATGATGATGCCCATGCCCTCCGGGACGCTGAGTTTCTGCATGATTTTCCGGAGGCGCTGGCGCTCCTTCGGGTCATCGACTTTTCGGGAAATACCGAACTGGTCAGAGAAGGGCATGAGGACGAGGTAGTGTCCAGCCATGGAAACATTGGTGGTGACGCGTGGACCTTTATTTCCGATTGGGCCCTTCGAGACCTGGATCATGATTTCCGAGCCGATAGGGTAGATGCTCGGGATGTCTTTTGAGGTGATCTTTTTAGGCTTCTTCTTAGGGCGTCCGTCACGGCGGATTTCCTCAAGGCCTCCATCGAGGGCGGCGGGAATGGCATCCCAGAAGTGAAGGAAGGCGTTCTTATCCAGACCGATATCAACGAACATGGCCTTGAGGCCGGGCTCGATGTTTTTGACGCGGCCCTTGAAGATGCCGCCGACGATGTTGTCATCGCCTTCGCGCTCAACATTGTATTCCTCGAGAATTCCATCTTCGAGAAGAGCGACGCGGCGCTCAAGGCGCTCTGAGTTAATAATAATGGTGCGGCCTTTGTTCGGATCGGGGTTGCCGAGTCCTAGGGCGGTTTTAAGTTGTTTTATCATATTGAAAAAATTATGTGTGAAATGTTGGAGAGTGGTTTGGGAGAATTATTCTTCGTCCACGATCTGCGCGCGTGTGGGAGTCCTTTCGGAATCTTCTTCGGGAGCGATGGTGGGAAGAGGGACGGTGTTGGGTTTGACCTTGATTGGTTGTAGGGATTCGAGGAGTTCGGTGTCGAGTTCGTTGCCGGTTTCGCCAACGTCTTCGAAGGGAATGTCGAGAAATTCGCCTTCGGGGAGTTCGATATCTTCGATGGCGAGGAAGTCACCTTGGTAGACCCCCATTTTGGTGAGGCGGGGCTTGAATCCAGCTTCCATATTAAAGATGCCTCGGTAGATCATGCCGCTGAGCGTCCCCGCGACTTTTCCGCCGCTTCGGCCGTTGCGCACCATGACGCTAATGGCGTAGCGAGGGTTTTCATAGGGACCGAATGAGGCTGTCCAAGCGTTGTTCTTGTCCCCTGAATCCGGTTGTCCAGTTTGGGCGGTGCCGGTTTTCGCTGCTACGAAAACGTCTTTAAGAAGAGCGCTGACTCGTCCGGCGGTGCCGCCTTGTTCATTTGCGGCTTTCCACATTCCTTTTCGAATGACTTCGAGTCGATGCTCGGTGAGTCCTTCAGAGAGGAGATTCGCTTTCACGATGGGAATATTCTCAACGAGAATTTTTTCATCACCTTTTTCATCACGTCCAATGACGCGGCGAACGATGCGCGGCTGGTAGTAGCGGCCTCCATTTGCGATGGTCGCGGCCACTGAGCAGATCTGGAGAGGAGTGGCCATGGAGTCGGACTGGCCGATGGCCATTTGAGCAAGCGTAGCAGAGGTCATGACTGCGCCAGGTTTGATTTCCCGCTTCCAAAAAGTGCTACCGGGAACAATGCCGGAGTTCTCTCCGGGAAGGCGAATGCCTGAGCGGCGGCCGAGGCCGATGAGCTCGAAAGTATCGACCATTTTGGTGGATCGAAGACTCCCGGCCATCGCCATGAAGTAGGGATTACAGGAGCGTTGGGTGGCTTCGCTGAGCCCGAGTGGCCCGTGGCCTCCGGTCTTCCAACAGCGGATCTTGGTGTCTGTTCCGAAGAGGGTGTAGCCGATACAGTTATGACCAAATCCAACTTTGCCATAGCGAGCACCTGCGATCGCGGTAGGCAGCTTGTAAACCGAACCAGGGGTGTAGGGCGCGATCGCGCGGTTCATAAAAGGATCAGCCTTGTTGTCGAGGTAGGCTTTCCACTTTTCACTCTGGATACTGGGGATGAAATCGTTCGGGTCGTAGTTTGGCACGGAGGCCATCGCGAGAACCTCTCCGGTATTGGGATCCATAACCACTGCTGCTCCGCGGCCGATTTTGCGTAGAATATTTTCAACAAGATACTGAATGTTAGCATCGATGCTGAGCTCGACACGGGCGCCCTCGGTGGGAGGGGTGTAGTCTTCGACAGCAATGACCTTATTCTTTTCATTTCGGACGTAGGTTTTGATTCCACCCTCACCAGTGAGTTCATCGTTCATCGTCGCTTCGATTCCAGCAACGCCCCAATCGTCTCCCTGATAGTGATTCCGGGATCCGGAAAATTCTTCGGGAACATTTATTTTTTCCCACTGATTGACTCGTCCCAGGAAGTGGCAGCCTAAGGTGCCGTAGGAGTAGACACGGCGCGGGCGCACGGTTACGGAAACTCCGGGAAGATCTAGGGTGGCCTCAGCAAGCCGAGCGAACTCATCGTAGGTTAGATCGGTCCGGTAGGAAAAGGGGACGAAGCCGCCGTGGGTGTTGTAATGAACTGCCAAGGCCTTGGAGAATTGCTTCCCCTCGAGCCCGATATTTTGAATGCGAGGAATAGTCCATTCGTTGACAATTTTGACGATGTCCTTCTTTTTACGCATCACCGGCATGCCGCTGGCGTCTGTTTGCTCCTCCTCAAGAATGGCGTCATCGGAGTTTTTATTCTGGAGACGCCAGCTGTTGTAGATGTCTTCGAGATTAAAGACGACCTCATAGCTGCGCTTGTTCCCGGCCAGAACGAGCTGATTTCGGTCGGTGATTTCTCCTCGGATACCGGGCTCGCGGACTCGCACGGTGTGGGTGGTAGGGATGTTCGCGACAAACTTCGCGCGCTTCTCGATCTGGAACTCGTGGAGGCGGGACAAAAGACTACCGCAGCCGACGAGGACGAGGGCGCTGAGGAGGTAAAGTCTGAAGCGGTATTTCGGTTCCATGAGATTCTTAAGTTAATAGGATCGCTGACGAAGCGAATCGTAACTGATTTCGTGTCTGCACAGATTTGCGATTTGGAAAAGAATCCAGAAGACGATGGGGGAGGCGAGCATGGTGATGAGCGAAGTCAGACCGATTTGATTGAAGACCCCGCTGGCGATATCGAATCCGCCCCGGAAAAAGCTGAGGAGAAGATATTCCACGGTGAGGTAGAGAAACATAGCCACTCCAGTGAGCATGGCGGAGAGATACCATTTACCCTGTTTAAAAAGAGGCTGAATTCCCTGCATGAGGAAGCCCATGAAGGCGAAGAGGAGGATGGAGTAGCCAAATTTCATCGACTCGACCTGACTATGGTAGACCTCGGTGGTCTCACCGACAGGATTGAGAATCTGCTGGGCATCCCAGAGAAAGCCGCCGAGGAAAACGAGGATAAGCATTCCTGGGGTGGGCACGGTGGCCGCGCTGCAGACAACAACGAGAGGGACGAGAAGGACGCGGGCATCATACCACGCATTAATGGGAGGGAGGAATTGCTGAACAATGCAACTCAGCAGGAGAAGGCCAATCAGGCTGATATGGTAGAGAAACATTTTTTCGTGAGTTAATCTCCAGAGGAGTCGGTAATCACGAAGACAGTTTTGAGGTTGTTGAAATCTACCGAGGGAATGATTTCTGCCTCGCCGGAAACCGGTCCGGCCTCAAAGTCTTCGACTGTCCCGACAGGGATATTTGGGGGGAAGCGTCCCCCCCGCCCAGTGGTGTAAACCTTCATGCCTTTCTGAAGAACTGCGTTCTTCGAGAGGAAGCGCAGACGCAAACGTGGCGTCTCGCCGTAATTGGTCCTACGACCACTTAAAATTCCGACCTCAGCGGTGCCTTCAATTCTTACTGAAACGAAAGAAGCCTCATCGGTGATGAGAAGGACAGAGGAAACCTCATCGCCAGGTTGAATGATCCTACCTACGAGGCCGCCATTGGAAGCCAAGACGGGAAGAGAAACTCCAATGTGATCCTCTTCACCGCGATTAATCTCAACAGTGCTCCCCCAAGTCAATGGCTGCCGCCGGATGACGCGGGCGGCGATGACATCAAACTGGGTCTTTCTTTTAAAAGAGAGTGCATTACGAAGTTCGTTATTCTCGATCTCCAGCTCGCGGATGCGGGAAGCAATCAGCTTGAAGCGGTCGCGTTCGCGCTGAGTCTGGTCGAGTTTTTTACGAAGATCCTCGGAGTGAGCCACCTCTTCCATGAAAGAGGTGGCAAAGGCGTCTACCTCACCGCCCTTCGAGACGAAGGGGGAGATTGCGGAGTAATATCCTGCTTGAACCTTCCGCACAGCTTTTCCGCTGAGGGTAAATACCCACACCGAGCCTGCCAAGAAAAGCAGGAGAGCGAGGAAGTTCAGAGGTCTCATGGCCGGTTCCGGCGGAGCTCGCTTAGCGCTCTGCGTTGGTCACTTGCTGGAGGAATCCGATCTCGCTGAGAACCTTACCTGTGCCTTCAGCCACTGCACTGAGGGGATCCTCAGCGACGTGGACGGGGAGTCCGGTTTCTTCACGAAGTCGCTTATCGAGGCCGCGCAAGAGCGCTCCTCCACCTGCGAGGACGAGGCCTCGGTCGACAAGGTCTGCCGCAAGCTCGGGCGGGCAGCGCTCAAGCGTGGTGCGGACGGCGTCCACGATGGTGTTGAGTGGGTCGGCCAACGCGTCACGAACTTCCTGAGAGGTGATGGTGACGGTCTTGGGCAAGCCTGAGACAAGGTCACGGCCTTTCACTTCCATTCCGGTTTCCTTTGGAAGCGGAGCGGCGGAGCCGATGCGGATCTTAATATCCTCTGAAGTGCGCTCACCAATCATGAGATTGTAGGCGCGCTTCATGTATTGCGTGATCGCTTCATCGAGCTCATCGCCAGCAGTGCGGACACTACGGGCGTAGACGATGCCGGAGAGTGAAATAAGGGCCACCTCGGTGGTGCCACCGCCGATGTCGACGATCATATTTCCAGAAGCTTCCTGAACGGGAAGGCCGACGCCGATGGCGGCTGCCATGGGCTCCTCGATGAGGTAAACCTCGCGGGCCCCTGCTTGTTCAGCGGATTCTTTCACCGCGCGGCGCTCGACCTCGGTGATACCGGAGGGGATTGCAATGACCACGCGAGGGTGGGCGCGGCGCTTATTACTGACCTTCTTGATGAAGTGACGAAGCATAGCCTCGGTGACTTCGAAGTCAGCGATCACACCGTCTTTAAGAGGGCGGATTGCAATGATATTACCAGGGGTGCGGCCGAGCATGCGCTTGGCGTCATCACCCACTGCGAGAACCTCGTTGGTTCCTGCGCGGACCGCGACCACTGAGGGTTCGCGGAGCACGATTCCGTGATCCTTGACATTCACGAGGGTATTCGCGGTGCCTAGATCGATGCCGATGTCGTTCGACATCATGCCAAAAAGTTTAGCAAACATTAGTTGAGTCTTTAAAATTGAGTTGGTTAGAAAGAGTCGAAAGAAATTGATTATCAAGGCATCCGTTCTTTTGAAACAACGAAAACGCTGGGAGATCGACTCGTCTCCCGGCACCTATGTGCAGCAGTATCGTGAGGAGGGCGAGCGCGGTCAAGGAGGATTCCGGTGTTCCTCACCGAAAACATCACTGTTCCACAGCCTTCGAGGACGAATCGGGCCTAGGAAGGGCCTCCGGCGCGCCGATTGATGAATTCATCGGCAAATGCGGCGTATGCCAGGGATCCAGCACCCTGAGGGTCATGCTCGAAGATCGTGCGTCCGTAACTGGGAGCTTCGCCAATGCGAATCGAGCGAGGAATGATGGCGTGGTAGAGCTGCTCGGGGAAAAATTTCGTAACCTCCTCCACGACAGATCGGGAGAGGTTGGTGCGCGCGTCATACATTGTCATCAGGATGCCCTCGAGGACGACGTTGGGGTTCACATTAGCCTCCTTAATGCGCTCAATGACGTGGACGATCTTGGCGAGACCCTCGAGTCCGAACCACTCACACTGAAGCGGGATGACGATTTCATCGGCCGCAGCGAGCGCAGAGGTCATAAGAACTCCGAGCGATGGAGGAGTATCGAGGATACAATAGTCGAATGAGCTATTCTTAGCCAGTTCCTCAAGGATGGTGCGGAGGCGCGAAAGATAATCATCCATCTGGGCAAGTTCGATTTCCACTCCGGCAAGATCCATGTCGCCGGGCACGAGCCAAAGATTCTCGATGCGGGACGCGATGATCTTTTCCTCGATCTTGGCATCACCGAGAAGAGGGTGATACATGCAGTTCTCCGAGCTGGCTTCTGCGCCGAGTCCTGATGTGGCATTGGCCTGTGGGTCGAGATCAAGAAGTAGAATTTTTTTTCCTCTTACGGCAAGGCCCGCAGCGAGATTGATCGCGGTGGTGGTCTTACCCACTCCTCCTTTTTGGTTGGCGATGGCGATGATTCTCATTCTACTGGGGAAATTTGGGTGGAAAAAAGAAAGTGTCTTTCAGCGGATCAGATCGAAAGAAAAAACGACTGATGAAGGAGATTATTGTGTGCCCAGTTCTCGTGAACGGCGTGCGGCAGAGCTCACTGCGCTGATGATCGTGGATCGAAACGCTCCGGCCTCTAGGGCTGCGAGACCGGCAATGGTGGTTCCTCCGGGTGAGGTGACTTTATCACGCAGATCGGCGGGAAGGGCACCGGTCTCACGAACCATGGTGGCGGCTCCGAGGACGGTCTGGGTCGCGAGAGCGAGGGCTTGTTCGCGCGGGAGGCCTTCGAGAAGAGCACCATCGGCAAGGGCCTCGATAAAGGTGAAGACGTAAGCAGGTCCGCTTCCTGATAGGCCGGTGACGGCATCCATCAGGACTTCTTTTACTTCGTGGACGCTTCCAACCGAGCCGAGAAGAGCTTTGGTGAAGTCGGCATCATCAGGAGTTGCTAGCGAGCCGAGAGAAAATGCGGCCGCGCCCTCGCCGACAAGCGAAGGGGTGTTCGGCATGGCACGGACGACGCGGGTGGCTTTTCCTGCTTGAGATTCCATCTGGGAGAGAGTGACTCCCGCAGCAATCGATAAGACAAGGAGTTCACGGGAGTCCGGTATCTCTTTTAAAACGTCGGCAACATCGGCAGGTTTGACGCAGAGGAGCAAGGCTTCGGATTGCTCGATGAGAGATGCGAGGTCATCACACGCGCTTGCTTTACTCTGCGCGGCGAGATCATCGCGTGCCGGAGCGTAGGAATCGTAGAGAAAAAGATCATTTGGATTGAGTGCCGCGGCCTTCAGCGCACCGAGCGCGAGCGCCTGTCCCATCTTTCCACAACCAATTAGGCCAACTTTCATAGCTGCAGTGAATCGAAGTGGAGCCGAGCTGTCGAGGGAAAGACATTGCCAGCGGGGAAGTTTTCCTCGAAAACTCAGCCGTGCGTTCGTTTCTTCTTTTTACTCTGGTCCTTCTGGCTTCCGCCCAATTTTCTTCCGCCCAGTTTGATCCGCTCACCGTGATTCACCCGGTGGTCCAGAAGCTTGGGCCTCCCAAGGTGCGGCCTGAGTTCTCAGTGATCCCGATCGCGGTCAGCACAAAGTCGGAAAAGGCTTCGGCGCACGTCATTCAGGGAATCGCTCAGTTAAATGCGCCTTGGGACTTTGAGTCCTACCGTCACTTTTGCGAAGCGGCCAAGGCCGATCCGGATTGCCTGATGGCCTACTGGGGGATTTCGATGTCGCTGGCGGGTCGCAATCACGAATTTTTCGCTGAGCGAAAAGCGGCCATTGAGCGAATGCTCGATCTCGTTGAGGTGGATGTAGGAACTGATATTGAAAAAGGCTATGTTCAGGCGGCGGGTCGCCTCTATGCCAACGGCTCGCGAGCGGCTGGTGACATCTTCAGCGCGATTTCGAAAAAGTATCCCAATGACTCGCAGTCCAAGCTCTTAGGCTTGTTTTTAAGTCGGGATGGCTTCGACGAATTCGGCAATCCGCGCGAAGGTCAGAAGGCCTGCTGGGATGGACTTTTCGAGATGGTAAAGGCGAACCCTGAGAGTGTTCCGATCGTCGCCTTTTGGGTTGCGAGTCAGTCGGAGGCTCCCCTGAATGCTGCGATTCTCGAAAATGATGTGCTCCCATTTGCGCGAAAGCTTGCGCGACTTCACCCCGATTTTCCTCCTTTCCATCTCACTGCTGCGCACGTCGAAGCACGTTGTGGTCACGCCAAGCGGGCCATCGGATATTGCGAGCAAGCCATCTCGCTCTACGAGACCTACATGGAGACTGAGAAGGTCACGGAGTTCGATTGTGAAGGCCTCATTCGATGCAAGGTCTATCTCGCCAGTCTTCTGGCAACGAAGGGAGAGTTCGAAAAATCAGTCCAGATCTCGACAGAACTTTCAAAGATGGTGGTCACCGAAGCGCGCGTCTTTTCGCGGGGTGCAGCACTGATTATGTGGGAGGGGCGCACGCTCGGGGCACGACTTTCGCTCCTCCGGAACACCAAAGCTGATCTTGATACTGGCTTGAAGATGCTCGATGCGCTCGATGAAAAACAATGGTTCCCAGGGAAGTCGATGTCCTTGGGATATAGGGACTGTCTTGGCCATGCTATCGGAGTCAGGAAGGCGCTTCTTGCGAAAGATCTCCCGGCGGCCAAGTCTCTCCAGCGAGATTTCACCGAGAAGGGGAGAACTTTTGACCAGGCCCGGAAGCTCGCACGCAATACCAGTTCTTTCTCCGAGTGGCTTCGCGCAAAGAGTGTCATTATCACGCTGGAGACCGAACTCATCGGCCTCATCAAGATGCAAGAGACGGGCGCTTCGAAAATGGCTGCTCTCAATTTTTTCAAAGCGGCCGTGGATCGCCAAGGAGGGGTACTAAATTTTCTCCCGCCTGCGATTGCCTATCCCATGGAACTGCGTGTCGGAAACTACTACCTTGATGCAGGCGATGCTGAAAAGGCAGCAGGCGCTTTCCGAAGAGGCTTCGACCGGATGCCGAACCAAATCGACATCCTCCGGGCTTATCGCTCCGCTCTCTTAAAACTGGGGAAGAATGAGTCGGCGGCAAAGGTCGCGAAGCAGATTGAGGAAGTCAAAAAATAGAGCTAGAGCGCTTCGACGGTCTTGCGCTCGATACCCCTCAGGTTCAGCACGCGCACGATCGTTTCCTCGATTAGGTTCGCGGGGCAAGATGCTCCGGCGGTGATTCCGATTGTCGCCTCGCTGTCATCAAATCCTGCTAGGACATTCTTGGAGGTGATCTCCTCGTCTTCTTCGAGATCAAAGTGGACGATCTTTTCAAGCGATTCCAAACAGGATGCTTCGCGGATGAAATAAGTCGGAAGATTTTCGTTTCCAATCTCTACCAAATGCGCGGTGTTCGAGCTGTTGTATCCACCAACCACGAGAAGGACATTCATTGGTTTCTTGAGCATATCGAAGAGGGCATCCTGTCGCTCTTGAGTCGCCCCACAGATCGTGTCGAAAACTTGGAAATTATCGATGGCACCACCATCACGCTCTGAGATTGCCGTGCGCACGCGCCGCTGGATTTCCTCAGTCTCGCTCTTGAGCATCGTGGTCTGGTTCGCCACACCCACTTCCTTGAGGTGAACATCGGGATCAAAGCCGTCAGAGTGCGCCTTTTCAAATTGTGCGAGAAACTCCGCTTTGTCGCCGCCATTCTTGATGTAATCAGTAACGATTTCGGTCTCAGCAAGAGTGAGGACGATGAGATAGTGACCCTTTTTATCTTCTCCAATCGCTCGTGAGGCGGTGGCGCGGGTCTCTTCATGGCCGCGCTTTCCGTGAATGAGGGAGGTGACGCCAGTCTTTGCGTAGGTGCGGACACGACGCCAGACCTTCATAACATCACCGCAGGTGGTATCGATGATATGGCAGCCTTGTTGTTCGATTTTTTCGGTAAAATCAGTGGGGGCGCCGAAGGCGGGCACGATGACGACATCCTCAGATTCGAGCTGGTCGTATTCTTCGGTGATTTCCTTCCAGGGAAGCGAAACGATATTCATCTCGGTGAGCTTCTGATTCACTTCCTGGTTATGAATGATTTCGCCGATTAGGAAAATGCGCTGGTCGGGAAAGACCCGGCGGGCGGCATAAGCGAGATCGATGGCGCGCTCTACACCGTAGCAAAAGCCAAACTGCTCCGCGAGCCGGATAGTGGTCTTTCCGATCGTGAACGAGCCGCCACGGTCGCGCAGTTTTCCCACGATAGGAGAGTAATAGTGCTTCTCGACTTCGGCTTGCACGAGAGTCATCACGTCCGGACGGCGGACGTTCACACGCTTACGTTTGGTCGGGGCAGGAGAATCGCTCATGGGAGAGCCATACTGCGCATCAGCGAAACCGCCAAACGTTAATTCGCTTTGAGAAGGGAAGAAGGAAGAGCGCGATCATCGCTGAGGCGAGAAGTTGGACCCAAATAAGGTAGTATGGCCAGGGCCCGAGATGGTCAAAAAGTGTCGCGCCCTCGGGTTTTCGCATGAGGAAACCGAAGTTTGTCCCGGCGAGCCAATTGAAGGCCAAGACTGCAAAAAAATAGACCTGATTCCAGATCAGAACACGAGGAAAGGTCCCAGGGCGTGGCCGCCAGCCCTCTGCCAAAGTAAGAAAAGCGGACGTGATGACGATGATCCCGTGGTGGATGAAGAAGCTGAAGAAGATCGGATGAGGGAAAAGGTGGGGAAGATTCGGCGTGAGAAGAGCCTGCAGGGTGCCAGCGAGCCCCCAGCAGTAGCAAAGTTCTCGCACCAGTGGGCGTGGGGTTAAAAGGGCAAATCCGGCGAGGAAGGCCGCGATATCACAGAGGTGGAAGGGGAGGATGTTATCGAGCGGAATAGTATGGCCCAAATTTACGTAGACCCACTGATTATAAGCGTAGGCCGAGAGGTTCAAGAAGGCGAGGATCGCTACAGGCCAGAAGTGACCTCTGCGACGCGCCATGATGCAAGCAGCTCCGAAAAGGGCCCCGATGAGAAGGGTTAGAAGGTGCGTTGTGCCAAAAAGTTCCAAGACGCTATTCTCCCGAGATCAGGAACCAATGCAACATCGCAAACTCGGTGAGGAGGAAGCGCGTGCGGGTGCCAAAGGAGCGGAATCTAGAGGAAGGCGTCGCCGAGATTGAGACCTCAAGTTTGAGGTCTTCGGCCATCATTTTGGCTCTCTTTAAATGCCATGGATCGCTCACGAGTAATGCGTCAGTCCAGCCCTCTTGGGAGAGGATTTTTTTGGCTTCGACGAGATTTTCCTGAGTCGTCTGTGAGTCGGTCTCGATTCGGATGGCATTCGCTGGGATCCCTTCTTTGACGCAATAATTCAGAGCAACTTCCGATTCGGAAAAGGGGGCGTCTTTTCCGTGACCACCTGTGAGGATGAGTGCTTTCACTCGCCCTGTTTTAAAAAGGGTGATTGCGTGGTTGAGTCTCTCTCTAAGAACGGGCGAGGGTTTGTTGTGCCAAGCTGCGGCGCCAAGAACGATGGCGCATTCCGCCTTGTCATCGCGATCGAGATGGCCCACTCGTTCGATATCCCAGAGTTGCCAAGCCGAGTAAGTCAGCAGGAGCAAAAAGGCAGGGATAATGTATCGGCGAAAGCGACGCATGAGGCTAGGCAGTTGCTGAAAAGATGGTCTGTTTTTAAAGAAAAACAAGCTTAGCTCTCCCATTGTAGAAGCTGTGCGGGGAAGGGGCAGTCGGCGCAGTCAGAGAGGTCTTCGAGGCAGAAATCGAGATAGATTTGCATCAGCGCCTGATGCTTCCACGCACGGTTGAGATGTGGTTGGGCCTTTGTTAGAGAGCCAAAGAGCCGTTCGCAGCAGCGCTTTACCTTTTGATTCGGCGCACTTGCGCGAAGCTTTGCGTAGCTGCTCCACTGATGATCAAGCTCAATGGGATAGAGTGTGTTGATGAGAAACTCGTTAATGCGGGAGAGTCCAAAGATGCGTAATCGCTTCTCAGTGCGCTCGGATCGCAGGGTGTGGTGGAAGTCCCAGAAAGGGTGGCTCAGTTCGGACAGAGCTTCCGTGAGTTCGAAAAAAGGTGATGGCGATTTTGCGAAGCTCTCGATCTTTGCCCAATCGCAAGCGACTGCTGCGAGGGCGGCGAGGCGACGCTGTGGGTGATTCCTTGGTCGTGTCGCTCGGGTGGACCATGCGAGTTGTCGCTCGGGAGCGAACTCAGATTCAGAGCGATGTTTCCACCAGTGTTTCCACAGACCTTCAAGATAATCGCGTGAGTCCTCTGGGGCGTCCTCATGAAGCGAAGGAGCGAGGAATCCCGCCGAGCCAAAGATAAGAGCTTCGATTTCAGTGGGTGGGAATTTTTTAAGGGTCGCGATGGGAAGCCGTTGGGCGAGAAGTCGCATCGGGAGGCGGTTTGCGGAGAAACCCAAGCTGTCGGCGATCGCTTCCCAAAGTGCCTGCGCAGGACTGTGCCATTCAGCTTGTTGTTGGTAGCGAGACGCCTTTTGTGAGGCGCGGTGAAGAGCAGCTTCTTTTAAAAGAGAGTGGACAGCGTCCTCGGACATCTGGGCCAGCGGGGTGAGACAGATTCCGGGGCGGGCCAGCGCCTGTGCGAGCCGTGGACGTCCGAGCGCAAGGTCTACCGAATCCTCGCTCAAGCAGACGCGGGGAACTTCACGATGCGAGGAGGTTTTCGTGAAATAAGTCGGCCCGTCATCGTGGAGCACGACGTGAAGAATGACATCATCGAAGGAGGGGTTCTCGCTGTGTTTGTGGAGATCCCAGTTCTGTGCATTGAGATCGAGTTCGATGGGGCCATGATGGCGCTCGCCATCGATCTCAACGGTGGCTCCAATGAAATCCGGCCCAGCTCCGCGATTCCATTCGCCTGGTGAGATGATTTTAATCTGATGGCCGTGGTTATCGATCTGCTCACCCGAAAAGTAACCCGCAAACCAGCGCGACTGCACCTCGATTTCATCGGGAAGCACCGCCACTGTCGGCTCGCACAGCTGGTCCGTGGGGAGCGTGATCCGGAGGAGTTCGGCGTAAGTCATAGATCGCTATTTTTTAGGCTTGGTTGCCGGTGGCGCAGGGGGATCTAGAATGACGATGAGTGCGTCGATAGCCTGTGATTGAGGGAGTTGGCGAAACTCTTTTCTAGCGGCTCGCAGCATTGAGAGAGCCTTGCTTTTGTTGCCCTGACGGCGCTCGAGTGCTACGATATTAAGAACCTGTCGTAGCTTGTCTTTACCATCAGGGTAAGCGGCACGAGCCTTGGTGAAGTGCTTAAGCGCGTTCACGTATTCTTTGGCTTCAAGAAAGTTGGTGCCAAGTGTTTCGTAAATGATGCCGCTCTTCATTCGTTCCGCCGCACCCTCAAGTTTCGTTGTTCGCTCGGCCGGATCACTCCAGTTTTCGTAGACCATGCGAAGAATCTTGTAGTCACGGTCGAATTTGAGATCAGCAGGCTTCTGGCCACGATTTTTAAAAGGCCGATAAAGCGGGTCTCCTAGGACGAGGTTCTGCCAAGAGAGGACGTTGATCGCCATCGCTGCTGACTCCGCGAGTGAGTAACCTTTTAAGAGACGGTCATGGAAGATCTCGAAATTGTGAGACATTTGCAGAAAAGGCTCCCATGTATTCCCGAGCGTTGCCGCTGCGCCCCGATCCAGAAGCGCGGAGGACCAGTTTTTCGAGGGATCACCAAGCTGCCCGGCACTGAGGGAATGAAGATGCACCGCGACGGCACCGCGCTGGAACTTCATCGAAGGATCAAGAAAGGGCCCATTGCGATGAAAGGTATACCAGCCAAAATAAATGGCCGCTTCCTGCATCGGATAATTCGTTACGAAGGTGTCTTTATTTCGATCTGTGATGGTCGGGAAACCCGCTGCGAGCGACCGCTTGGCAATGAGTTCGAGCCATTGGTCACCCATCGCGAAGGCTCCGCCTTTGATTGCAAAGTCGACATAAGCCCGGCCCCAGAGTCCTTGCTCTTCGGCATCCAGAGCATCAAGCACCATGCGTTTACAGGTGTCGTAATTCTTGGCATCGATCCGGCCAACCAGAAGTTGGTAGGGGAGCGGGGCCTGGATGAAAGACATGTCCTTTGTGAAGTAGCGATTTTGCAATGGGCCGCCAATCGGGAGTCCACGCACACCGAGCATCGCCAGCTCGGAGTCGACTGCCGCCTCGTTGTTTTCCTTAAATTGCGCTTTGCTTTCCGCTTCGGCCGCGGGGACTGCGATTCGCTCAATTCTCAGTGGGACACCCTTAATAATCGCTAGGCAGCGGATCTTGCAGCTCGTTGGTAAAATGGTGTTGTTTTGATCCCGGGCGAGAGTCCACCACTCGCGCTTGTCGAACTCCGCTCGCAGTGGGTCGCGCACTCTTTTCTCGAATGCACTGCGGGTGATTGTTTCCTCTTTTGGCAAAATAAGTCCGACCAGATTGCCAGGAGGGATATTTCGATTAAGGGCATAGAATTCTGCTAAGTCACGAGACTCTGGAATGGTAGAGTTATAGACCACCGCAACATGCCCCGGCTGGAGAGGTGTCGTGTTGGCCAGAGCGGTCGCGGTAAGGCAAAGGAAAAGAAGGGAGCGGAGGGTCATGAAAAAAACTAAGATTGAAGGTCTAGGGTGAGGCCATCATAGGCGATCGAGATCGAATCGGGAAGCTTCGCACTGAGCGTGGCGCAGTCCAATTCGTGAGAGATATGAGTAAGGTAAGCGCGGGGGCTGCCAAGAAGCTCGATGATCTCAAGCGCTTCCGCAACCGATAGGTGGGTGGGATGTTCCTGTTCACGAAGAGCATCAATGATGAGAATGTCGATCCCACGTAGGAGGGCGCGTGATTCTTCGGGGATTTCCTTCACATCCGAGATGTATGCGAAAGAGAGTGAGTCTGGATGATCGAAGCGAAATCCGTGAGTTCGTACTCGTCCGTGCCGAACCTCAATCGGGGTCACTTTGAGCTCACCGATCATAAAAGGTCCCTCGAAAGGAATTGGAGACGGATAAACATAACCCGAATTTACTTTTTTCTTAGTGAAGGCCCACGGAAACATCGCCGCCAGAGACTCCAGCGTCTCCTTCGATCCATGGAGCGGGAGGGGGTCCTCCTTCCGCCAGCAAAATGCGCGAAGTTCATCAAATCCAACGACGTGATCGAGATGAGCGTGGGTATAAATCACCGCGTCGACTTCCTTGAGGTTCTCTCTGAGGGCCTGCTGCCGCAGATCAGGTCCCGCATCGATCAGGATTTTTCCAAATGGTCCTTCGAGGTATCCCGAGCTCCGCGAGCGGTCATCTTTCGGGTTTTGCGAGAGACAGACCTTGCACTCGCAGCCGATGACCGGGACGCCCACCGAGGTCGATGTTCCCAAAAAACGAAAGCGCAGATGGGTGAGCGGGGGATGGAAAAGTTCGCTCATGGTTGCAAGCTCGCCGGACCTTGCCATAATCGCCGCCTCACCGCAAAAAGGAATGCTCACTCTGCTTAAGATTCGTAACCTCGCCCTCGTCGATCATTTGGAATGGGATCTCGGCGGAGGGCTCGTGGGCGTCACTGGAGAGACCGGCGCTGGAAAATCTGTCATCGTGGGC
This sequence comes from Akkermansiaceae bacterium, assembly GCA_039769075.1. GTDB lineage: Bacteria > Verrucomicrobiota > Verrucomicrobiia > Verrucomicrobiales > Akkermansiaceae > SW10. The sequence continues at coordinate 97,594 of JBDMZE010000039.1, forward strand.
GCCCTCAAGCTCGTTCTCGGTGAACGTGCGGACAAGGGGATCATCCGCACCGGGGAAGATCAGTGCACCGTCGAAGCTATTTTTGATCTTCCGGATGTCTCGATGATTAACGAGATCCTGGATGACTCCGGTCTCGACCTTTGTGAGGGAAACGAACTCATCATTCGTCGCGTCGTTGGCAGCAAGAGTAACAAGCAGTTCGTTAACAATGGCGTCGCCACCCTCGGTGTTCTCAAGCGCCTCGGGCAGCACCTCGTTGATCTCCACGGCCCGCACGATCATCAATCTCTGCTGTCACCCGAGCGCCAAATGGCGATGCTCGATGCCTATGCCGGAGCGACTCCTGAGATGCAGGCTTATCGTGATCAATGGGCCAAATGGCGTGAAGCTCAGGATGAATACGAGACTGCCCGCGCCCAACGTGAGGTCAGCGATCAGGAAAAAGAACTTCTCAAATTCCAAGTCGAAGAAATCGACGCCGCCGAACTTAAACCGGGCGAGGAAGCGGATCTCGAAGAGCGCTTCCGCCGCACCAGTAATTCCAGCCGCCTCGGTGAACTCGCCGGAAAAGCAGGGGAGTTGCTGAGCGAAACCGTCACTCCCGGTCTTGAGGAGCTTCAGCGCATCACGCACGAGTTGAGCAAAATTGACCCAGCCATTTCTGAGCTTAGCGAAGAGGTAGAGGGCGCGGCGAGCCAGATGCAGGAACTCGAACGCAGCATCTCCGACTACCTCAGTGAACTCAATCTCGATCCCGAGGAAGTTCGCCAAGTCGAAGAGCGCTTCAACCTCGTAGAAACTCTTAAGCGCAAATACGGACCGACTCTCGATGACGCCATCGAGCACGCCGAGGAAGCACGTCAACGACTCGAAGGCTCCGAGAACCGTGAAGCCTGGCTCTCCGGTCTGAAAGATGGGGTCGAAGCCGCCCTCAAAAAACTCCGGGCCGCCGCTCGGAAGCTCAGCACCAAGCGAAAGAAGTCAGCCCCCGCGCTCGCGAAGGAAATTCGCACTCACCTCATCGACCTCGGCTTCAAGCAAGGCGAGTTCGAGGTCGCTCTTAGCCCTCGCGAGGAGCCCGGCAGTCTCGGTCTTGAAAATGTGGAATACCTTTTTGGTCCCAATCCCGGTGAACCGCTCAAGCCGCTTCGCCAAGTCGCTTCCTCTGGAGAAATTTCCCGCGTCATGCTCGCCGTGAAAAATGCTCTCGCCGACCAAGACAGCACCCCGCTGATGGTCTTTGATGAGATCGATGCCAACGTCGGTGGCGAGATTGCCCGAGCGGTGGGTATTAAAATGGCGAGCCTCGGCGAGCGCCACCAAGTCGTCTCCATCACCCACTTTCCACAGGTCGCCGCTGTCGCGCACCAGCACTTCGTTGTCGAAAAGCGCGTTGAAGGTGGTCGTTCCCTTTCATCCCTCACTGAGGTCAGTGGCGAAGGTCGCATCGACGAACTCGTCCGCATGCTAGGCGGAGGAGGAGACTCCGCTCGCGAGATGGCTAAGTCGCTCCTGCAATAGGATAGTCATCTTGGCTGTCTTCCTCGCCTTTACCAAAGTAGATTGAACCTTGATGCCGTAAAAATATTCAGAATTAAACCAGATATCGATCACTGCCAGTGGGCAATGCCTTCAAGTAAGGATTTTGTCCCAAACCGCGGTCTCGTTTTTGAGGGGAGATCAAGAATGACAACTTGGAATCCTCACGAGTACTACATACATAATCCAATCCTCGAAAAGGGCGATTTTTTTCACGTTGGCGCAGGTTGCATCGCTTTTGGCGAAAAGGTCTGGAATTGCGATCGTATGGTTGATTCTCTTGAGATGGATGGTGAAATATTACCAATCACTTTTGAGACAGAGGAGGGTCTTTATATTTTAAATGTTACCGAATGCGTGAACGCCTTAGACAAAGAGAAATCTGAATACTCGGTCTATTGGGATATTGAGAAAAATATGCAAGCTAAGGGCTCCGTGAAACGTTGTGCATTTCATCCGGATTGCTTAACTGGATCGTCTTTTTTTTAGATTCCAGAACTCGTTAAATCAAGAATCTTAGTGTCTCAAGGGTGGTCCGGATTAGAATGCGAAAGTTTTATTGATACTTATAAAGAAGAGGGACTCACTGGTCTTTTATTCGAGGAGATTTGGAGAGCAGAATAGCTAGCGCAATTGAAGAGGTGTCTGCAATGCGACCGACCTGTTCAGAATTAGTCGGGTCGCAATCCAAGTAGCCCTTTAGCTCTCTTGTGCGAGTCCTGCTGAAAAAGCGACCGCTTCGGGATAAAACTTCCGGAACGCCTCTTCGAATTTTACGTAGTGTGCGTAGAGATCTTCTTCCGCTCCTACGATCGGGGTAAGCCAATCTTTGCGCTTGCTGATTCTTCGAAAAGTCAGCGCGAGTCCCGCTTGATCTTCATAAGCTGCGAGCCAATTTTCATCACGTATTCGCGGCACGATTTCTCTCAGCCCCGGCGTTAACCAAGTATCGTGTTTTTCTAAAAGGAGATACCTTTGCTTAATAAAATCCTCCAGCGAGCCCTCGCCGAATTCTTCCCAGTGGATCGCGAGGAAATGGTCGAAGAAAATATCGATGACAATCCCGGCAAAGCGGCGTCTTTCTGGTGAGAGAAGCTTCTTCACTTGCAGAAAAACAGGGTGATCATCGGTAAAGCGATCAATTGCCCGATGCAGCATGATCCCCTCGATTAAATTCGCGGGGAAACGATCTGCCAGGCTCTCCGGCGTCCCGCGCACAAAGTCACCCAGAAGCGCGCCGATCTGCGAGGCATCGGTCCGCTCGGCGAGATGGAAATGAGCAAGAAAGTTCAAGAGTCAAGAGGTAAGGCCATCGCTCATTCCTGTCAATGAGCGGGCGGGAGCATCATTCCTCCTTTCTAAATCTCCACCGCTCAATAAACTTCTCCCATGACGGTTTGGCAAAATGGAGCTTTTCTCCCCGAGGAGGAGGTGCGGCTTTCACCTTTCGATAGCGGGCTCACCGTTGGAAAAGGAGTTTTCGAAACTCTCATCGCACTGCGCGGTGAGCCCTTCGCTTGGACGAGACACTACGAGCGTCTCATAAGCGCTGCTGAGATCTTTGATCTCGAAATTCCTTCATCCGAAATCTTTCGCGAAGGGATCATCTCGCTCCTTACACACAACGAATTCCAGACTGCTCGCATCCGCCTCACCGTCACCGGTGGGGTAGGGGGACCCGGAGTCACTCGGAAAGGGCCCCCAACTACCTTTATTACGACGACACCTTTTGTCGACTTCCCACTTGAGGCGGTGGTTTGCTCGGCTGCGGCTCGTGATTTTTCCGGCCCGCTTGATGGGCAAAAGTCACTTTCCTATGCCGAAAACATCCTTGCAATGGAAGGGGCGAAAAATCGTGGCTTCGATGAAGTTCTTCTGCCGAATCGAAATGGTAATCTTTGCGAAGCAAGCGGATCAAATGTCTTCGTCGTCAGCAAAGGCGAAGTCCTGACCCCGCCACTGGGTGATGGTTGCCTCGCTGGTGTCACCCGCGCCCTGATCTTGAATCTTCTAAAGAGAGAAGGGATTTACCGTCGTGAAACATCGATTCTATATTCCGATCTCTCCCAAGCGGATGAGATCTGGCTCAGCAGCAGCACCCGTAAGCTTCAGCGCGTCACCCATTTCGATGACGCTACTTTCGGGCCGGCTCCGCTCTTTGAAAAAGTGCGAGCCGACTTCGATCAACTCATGCTTGAGGAGATCGACCCTTAAGAGCTTCGATTCGCGTCAGCACCGGTGGGTGCGAATGATCGAGAAAGACCTCCAACGGATGGGGGGTGAGGTTTGAAAGATTTTCTGCTGAGAGTTTTTTTAGCGCAGAGACCAAGTTGTTCGGAGTGCCCTGAGCTTCTGAAGCATAGGTATCGGCCTCGAACTCGTGCTTCCGTGAAAGCATGTTCATGAAGATCGAAATGATACGTGAGACGGGCTTAAACATGATCATGAAGAGCACCAGCCCCACTGCATAGGAATGCTCGACTCCAAAAGCCGAGTAGAGCTGTTGACCGAAGACTGAGTCTTGGTTCGTCGCCAGTCCGAGAAGGAAAAAGATGACCGCAGTCTGGATCACCGAGAGGACGAGCCGCTGCACGATGTGCTTTTTCTTAAAGTGTCCAATCTCATGCGCGAGCACCGCGACCAGCTCGTCGGTCGTCTGTTTTTCAACGAGAGTATCGAAAAGGGCGATCTTCTTGCGCTTCCCGAAGCCAGTGAAAAAGGCGTTTGCCTTGGCTGAGCGCTTCGAACCATCCATCACTGAGATTTCAGTGAGCGGGAAGTCGCACTTCTTCGCCATCGCTTGAATCGCCTCATTCAGCTCTCCATCTTCGAGGGGGGTGAACTTGTTAAAGAGTGGAAGGATGAGCGATGGTGCGAGATAAGTCAGAGCTAGTGAAATGACGGTGACTGCAAGCCAAGCGAAGATCCAGGCATTCGCGACCGAGAGGAAGATCCACAGAATGAGCGCCATGAGCGGAGCTCCGATGAGTGCGGTGATCACCAGCCCTTTGATCTGATCGGTCA
>JBDMZE010000040.1:0-93361 GCA_039769075.1 Akkermansiaceae bacterium
GCGGGCTTTTTTGTTTGATCCTGCTCAATTTTCGATAACTTGCTCAGATTCGGGTTTCAGCTATCAACTTGCTTCATCTCATTGCAGCAAAGTGACCTAGAAACACATCTCCCCCACATCATCATGAATCAAACCACATCAGCGTCTCAGAAATCCTCCCTGAGAATCGCTTTGGTGACACTCTTCCTCCTCGGCTCCGGAGCAAGCGCTGACGTCAATTGGGGAACACCCGAATACAATGCTTCCTCCTGGCCCACTGGTGCCGGACCCATCGGTTACGAAACAAGCGGGAGCAATCCCTACGCGCTCGGCACCAATCTAAGCTCCATGCAGAACAGCCAGTGGTCGGTCTACATGCGAACCTCCTTCACTCTCACCGCACCTCAGCTCGCCGCCATCACCCAGCTGCAACTCACCGTCGATTACGATGACGGCTACATCGCCTATCTCAACGGATCCGAAGTTAGTCGAGGAACCATGGGCTCCGAAGGAACATTTTACTCCCACAATCAAGGCTCTGAAGATGGTCATGGAGCGACCACAGATAATGGCGGCACCTTTAATGCCCCCACCATCACCATCGATCACTCAGCACTCCGAGTCGGGGAAAACATCCTCGCCGGCCAAGTCCACAATGCCACCATCGGATCGTCGGATCTCATGCTCTACATGGCGCTCAGCGATGGCTCCACCACCTTGGTCCCCTCGAATGCCACCTACTCCTACTTCATCGGTGCTTCGGAACCTCCCTCGCCAATCATTCAGCTCCTTCCCCACGGCATCACCCTTAGCCCAACCGAGCAGGATCAGGATGGAAATGGTCTCTCTGACATCTGGGAAGCCCTCTATAGTGCACAAGGGATCTCCCCCACCGCAGACTCTGATGGTGATGGTGCGAGTAATGCTGTGGAAGCGAGCTTTGGCACCGACCCCTTCGATCCCAGCAGCAAGATGGAGTTCAAAATCGCACCAGAAGGCGCGAACAACCTCATGCTCTCATGGACTGCACTCCCAAACCGCCCCGGCATTCTTCAAAGCTCCACCGACTTAGGAAATACCACCTCTTGGGCCACGCATTCCGGCGGACCTACTCAGTCCAACGGCATGTGGAATCTCGAACTCCCCACTTCCCTCTCCGCTCAATTTTTCCGCCTTCAAGACTCATCGAACGATCTCGATAACGATGGCGTCCCAGACTGGCTCGAACCCATCCTCGGCTTCTCCAGCGCCATCGGTGATTCCGACTCGGTCTACCAAGGCCAATCCTATGATACCGATGGAAATGGCAGCCTCGACACCTCCGTCACGGGTGACCTTGCCGCCTTTAATGAAATCTACCGCATCCCCATAGCGGGAGAAGCTCTAACCCGGGCCCAAGCTGCTCGCCTCCTCCTTCAAACCACTTTCGGACCTGGCAGCATGGAGCAAGTCGACTACGTCGCATCCATCGGAGCCGAAGCGTGGATCGATGAGCAAATCGCCGTCGCTCCCTCTCTCACCCAGCCCTACATCGATGCCATCAAAATCGATATCGCTCAAGCTCCCGTCGGTGAGTGGACCAACGCAACCCTCTCGGGCTATCAGATCAATGGCGGAGGGGGTGGAAGCCCTTATGTCGGCGGACCCAATTTTAAAACAACCTGGATGCGCTCCGCGCTCCGAGGTCCTGACCAACTCCGCCAGCGCGTTGCCTTCGCTCTCTCTCAAATCGTCGTTGCCTCCCGCTCGGGTGCGGGACTCCCTAACCAACCTCGCGCCACTGCCAACTACTACGACTTCATGATCAATGATGCCTTCGGCAACTTTGAAGACCTCCTCCTCAAAGTCACCTTCTCTCCCTACATGGGAACCTACCTCAGCCACATTGGGAACCAAAAAGAAGACCCCGCTGCCGGCCGCTATCCGGATGAAAACTACGCTCGAGAAATCATGCAGCTCTTCACCATCGGTCTCTGGGAGCTGCATCCCGATGGCACTCGCAAACTCGATTCGAATGACGAACCTATCCCAACTTACAGCAATAGCGATATCACCGCCCTCGCAAAGGTCTTCACCGGCACAAACTACGCCTCGAATAGCTTCGGCGGCGGCTGGCGAGACGATGGCGATTTCCCGAACGAGTGGATGACCACCCCCATGAAAGTCTTCGCCTCCCACCACGACTTCAGCTCAAAAAATATCCCCATTGGAATCGATGCCAATGGCGACCGCCTCTACCACACCATCCCCGCCCGCTCTGCCACCGATGCCAATGCGCTGAAGGATATCGAAGACGTCGTCCATCAACTCGTCCACCACCCCAACACCGCGCCCTTCATCTCCCGCCAACTCATCCAATTCCTCATCACCTCGAACCCATCACCTGCCTATGTCGGCCGTGTCTCAGCCGTCTTCTCAGATGATGGCTCCGGCGAAACGGGTGACCTCGAAGCGGTCATTAAAGCCATTCTCCTTGATGACGAAGCGCGCAACCCGATGAACCACCTGAAGACCGAACACTTTGGCCACTTCCGCGAACCAACCCTCCGCGTCGTTCATCTCGCTCGCGTCTTAAAAATCGACCAATACAGTCAACTCCTCTGGTGGGACTGGGGTTACTACCAGGAGCAATCCCTTCAGGAGCCAATGAACTCCCCCACCGTCTTTAACTTCTACCGTCCCGACTACCGACTCTTCGGCGATCTCGCTAACCGACAACTCGACTCACCCGCCCTCGGCATCGTCAATTCCTACTCCTCCATCTCCTTCACCAACTACCTCTGGAAAGTTTGTAACGATGGCTTCGACTTCCCCCACGGAGATTCTTGGGTCGATAACAAAACCTTTCCCCCAGATCTCTCCGAGCTCGAATCGATGGCCAATGACATCCCCTCCCTCCTCGATCACCTCTCTATTCTTTACTGCGCAGGAACCCTCGGCGCCGAGTCGCGCTCCACCATCTCATCCATCCTTTCAACCGAACCATCACTCACAAACCGCGCCCGCCTCGCCGCCTTCCTCGTCCTCATCTCCCCCGAAGGAACCTGCCTCAAATAAGGAGAGAGGGCGTCCCGCCCGCTTACCCCCCAACCAAGCCCCTCAACAATTAGCAAAATTTGCCAGATTCGCGGTCAACTCCCCCTCAACCCATCCCATCCATCTACGTCCATCCGCGGTTCAAAAACTCCTCAACCAAGCCCCTGCGTCTCCGCGTCTCTGCGTGAGCCCCTTCCTCAACCCTCCGAAAAAATGACCTCCAAAAAATCCCGCCGCCAATTCCTCGGAGAGTCATCCTGTGCCTCTATCGGCTGCGTCTCCACGCTCTCATCTCTCCTCAATCTCAAGCTGGCAAATCAAGCTGCCGCAGCCGGTCTCAATCCCGATGATGACTGCAAGACCCTCGTCTGCATTCTCCTTGCGGGAGGTTCGGACACCTTCAACCTCCTCGTCCGACGCGACTCGGGCTACAGCGACTACGCCGCCTCCCGAACCGACATGGCCCTCGGCCACAACTCCGGCGGAGCCAGCGCCCTCACCAATCTCACCCAAGCCACCGGTGGCGATGGCAACCAATACGGCATTCACCCCTCCTGCCCGGAACTCGCTGAAATGTTCAACGGCACCGGAGCCTTCTCCAGCTACGGCCGCCGCCTCTCTTTCGTTTCCAATGTCGGCACCCTCATCCACCCTCTGAGCGTCTCGGAATATAACAATCCAAGTAGCACCATCCCCGTCCCCAAATCCCTCTTCTCTCACATCGACCAGATCAACCAGTGGCAGACCTCCATCCCTCAAGGCATGCCAGAACTCACCGGCTGGGCAGGACGCATGGCTGACCTCATTCACTCCAACTACAACACCGGGGCCACCTCGATGTCGGTTTCACTCTCCGGAAACAACGTCTTCCAAATCGGAAAAGAAACCCTCCAGCTCGCTATCACAAAAGACGGCGCGCTTCTCCCCACCGGAAATCTAGCCAGCCTGACCACCACCACCGGGCGGAAAAATCAGGGCATCGATAGCCTCATCAATGCCACCTACAACAACCTCGTCCAAGAGTCCTTCGCCAAGCACATGAAGTCGTCCTTTGATGCTCAGCAAGCCTTCAAAGCAGTCTACGACGCCGTCGATATTTCAGTCATTCCAACCGCCCTTAGAGATACCCTCAACAGCAGCAACATCGGCAAGCAGCTCTTCGCCGCTGCTAAGACCATCAAAGCCCGCCAAGATCTCGGCCTCCGCCGAAACACCATCTTCATCGAGCGCGGTGGCTGGGATCACCACGGCGAACTCCTCAACACCCAAGCTGGCATGCTCGCCGAGCTCTCCGAAGCTATCGGCGCTTATCAACAAGCCCTCGAACTTCTCGGCGTGGCAGACGATGTCATCTCCTACACCGCCTCCGACTTCGGGCGCACCCTCCGCTCGAATGGCCGTGGCACCGATCACGCCTGGGGCGGAAATCAAATGGTCTGGGGTGCACCCATCGACTCAGGTAAAGTCCACGGCACCTTCCCCGACCTAGCCCTTAAAGAAAATGGCGGCGACGACGACATTGGCAACGGAGGACGCATCCTCCCCACCACCTCCACCGACAAATTCTTCGGTGAGATGGCCACCTGGTTTGGAGTCGACTCAGGACAAATGCCCGCCGTCCTCCCAAATCTGGAGAATTTTTCCTCCGAACCCGACATCGGTTTCATTTCCTAATATCCATCGTCCCTCTTTCAAAACACAAATCCCCTCCCTGCTCTCGTTCATCAATGGACCATGATAAAACACACCATCACCATCCTGACCGCCTCCCTTCTCATCTCTTGTAAAAACAGAGAGGTTCAAATCGAAGCGCCACCTTCCAGCGATTCTCCCGCCACCACTCAAGAGCAAGAGCCTGTTTCAAAAGAAACCGAAAAAGCAAAACCAACTTCTCCCTCCGCCGATCATTCGAGCTCCCAAGCCAAGTCCGAAAAACCATCTCAGCCTGATCCCGAGATGCCTAAACCTCTTCCAAAGAGTAAGTATAAAACAGCCAAAGCCACCCCAGGAAAACCCGGCTACGTCACCAACCCCTTTACCGGTGGAAACGTTGATGTCCGCGGTATCCCACCCGGATCGCTCGTGCGCGATCCAAACGACCCAAACCCCGATCACAAGTTCCGCATGCCACAGCTCGAAGACTGAAGTATCCCCCCCGTTTTCGTTCAGAAGCTCGCCCATCAGCGGGCTTTTTTCGTCATCTCCCCCCACCTCCACAAACTTAAGGAAAAATATCCCTGACCTGTCTGACAATTTCTGCCTAAACCCTCCCCAGCAGCGGCCTAAACCATCGAAGCCCTCTGAGCCCAAAGCGCCTAGTATGGCTATCCGCGTCTCTGCCTGAGCCACAATCAAAAATCTACCTCTCATGAAAATCTGTCCTAAATTCACTTTCGGTGTCGGCGATCGCTTCGCCCACGGCGCACACGCTCAACTTCAAGCCTTCATCGCCGCCAAAGAACTCGGCGTTGACATCTGCCCCACCTGGAACAAGTCCAACCGCGAGCACGAAATCATCGGCTCCGAACCCCAAACCACCCGTGACGCCGCTGACAAAGCCGTCGCCGATCTCGGCTGGACCGGAGAATACCTCCTCGATGCCGACCACATCAACCTCTCCACCGTCGACCGCTTCGTTGCTCCTTGTAACTTCTTCACCCTCGACGTCGCAGACGACATCGGCTCCCCCGCCAATCCTGCCGACGTCGACGCCTTCATCGCCAAACACCCCGAACTCATCGGATCAGTAAAAGTCGAAGGCATCGACGCCCCCCTCGAAATCTCCCGAACACTCGTCGCAAAAACAGCCAACCAGTTCCTCAAAGCCACCCAAAAAGCCAAGGCCATCTACGACCACATCCTTGCAGCTAAAGGTGGCACCGATGACTTCGTCACCGAAGTCTCCATGGACGAGACCGACAAGCCACAGGTCCCCGCCGAGATGCTCATCATCCTCGCCGCCATCGCTGACCAAGGCATCCCCATCCAGACGATCGCGCCCAAGTTCACCGGCCGCTTTAATAAAGGAGTCGACTACGTCGGCGACGTCGCCCAGTTCGAGCAAGAGTTCAACGACGACCTCGCCGTCCTCGCTCACGCCATCAAAGCCTACGGCCTCCCCGAGACCCTCAAACTCAGCGTCCACTCCGGTTCTGATAAGTTCTCCATCTACGAGCCCATCAAAAAAGCCATCGCCCGCACCGGCGCAGGTCTACACATCAAGACCGCAGGCACCAATTGGCTCGAAGAAGTCATCGGACTCGCCACCGCTGGCGGAGATGCCCTCGACCTCGCCAAGGAAATCTACGCCAAGGCTCTCGACAAAAAAGAAGCCCTCTGCGAACCCTACGCCACCGTCATCGACATCGATCACTCACAACTCCCCAGCGCCGAGGAAGTCAACGGCTGGACCAGCGAGCAATACGTCAGCGCCCTCACGCACGACCAAAGCAACCCCGGCTACAATGCCAACGTTCGCCAGCTCCTCCACGTCGGCTTCAAGATCGCCGCCCAAATGGGTGGCCGCTACCTCGACGCCCTCAAGGCAAACGACGAAGTCATCTCTAAGTGCGTCACCGGCAATCTCCTCGACCGCCACATGAAACCTCTCTTCGCATAGAGCCTCTTCATTTCAATCTTCAAGACAGCGGTCCGCAAGGCCCGTCGTTTTTTTGGCGACTTATTTAAGTTCGGCTCAAATTGAGATTCCGTATTATAATCAATCAGCCCACTTCACCGATGCTTTATTATCGCGCTGCACTCGTCCTTTTCCTCCTCGCCATCCTCAGCCTCTCCGCCGACCCCACCCTCGTCTCCCGCGGTCCCGGTAAAAAGTGGATCCCGAAAGACACCCGCACCCTGGGCGACCTCCCCACCCTTAAGGCCGACCCGCCCTCCGGTAAATTCGGTGGCATCCTCGAAGCCACCCAGCCCGCCACCGGCTTCTTCTACACCAAGAAAATCGATGACCGCTGGTGGCTCATCGATCCCGAAGGACATCCCTACATCCATCGCGGCGTCACCTCCCTCAAAATGCTCCGCACCTCCGGCGCAAAAGAGAGCCTCCTTAAAAAATTCGGCACCCCAGAAAAGTGGGCCGCCGACACCAGCCAACTCCTCCTCGACCACGACTTTAATGGCCTCGGCCCCTGGTGCGATGACTACCTGTTCCCCAGTCCCCAAGTTTCCCTCGTTCACACCAAGCTTTGGAACTTCATGTCCGCCTACGGCAAGCGACGCGGCGGGACCCACCAAGCACCTGGTCACACTGGATACCCTGAGAATTGTCCCTTCATCTTCGACCCCGAATTCCCCGCCTTCTGCCTCAAGCATGCCGCCCAACTCGCCGACACCAAGGACGACCCCTGGCTCCTCGGCCACTTCACCGATAACGAACTCCCCTGGCGACTCGAAATGCTCGAGAACTACCTCAAGCTCCCCCCGAAAGATCCCGGCCACCGCGCCGCCGCTCAATGGCTCATCAAGCGCCACGGCCCCAAGCCAAAGCTCTCCGACATCGCCGAAAAAGACCGCCAGGACTTCCTCGCCTTCGCCGCCGACACCTACTTCGCCGCCGTCACCACCGCCATTCGGAAACATGATCCCAATCACCTCATCCTCGGCTCCCGCTTCCACGGACGCGCCAATAAAATCCCCGCCCTCTTCCAAGCCGCCGGCCGCCACCTCGATGTCATCTCCGTCAACTACTACCACGCCTGGACTCCCGATCTCGACCTCATGAAGACCTGGGAAACAAAATCCCAAAAACCCGTCCTCATCACCGAATGGTATGCCAAAGCCCAAAACAGCGGACTGGCCAACACCAGCGGAGCCGGATGGCTCGTCAAAACCCAAAAAGACCGAGCCCACTTCTATCAAAACTTCACCCTCGCCCTCCTCGAATCTCGCTCCTGCATCGGCTGGCACTGGTTCCGCTACTCAGACAACGATCCCAAAGAAAAAGGCCGCGATCCCTCAAACCTCGACGCAAACAAAGGCATCGTCACCAACCGCTACCTTCCCTATCAAGACCTCCTCACCCCCATGAAGGAACTCAACACCCGCACCTACTCCTTGATCAGGCACTTTGATCAGTAGACCTTCAAGGCTGATCTCCCCTCACCCCTCACAAAAGAACCCCATGTCTTATCGCTCTCTCTTCACGCAAAGCATTCTCCTCGCTTTATGCATCACCTTCTGGAGTTGTCGTGAACAAGCGCCCCAAGAAGCAGCGAAAGCAGATGAAACTCCCACCTTCAAAGCGGCCGTCCCTGAACTCCCCGAGCTCAATTGGAATGTCACTCGTGCCTACAATCTCCCGCTCAATAACCCACCCCACGTTCCCGCCGTGAGAGCACAGTTCATGGAGGACCAAGACACCGTCTTAGGGGTGATCCTAGGAGACGAGGCCCGAGCTTACCCATGGACCCTCATGGCAAACTACCATGCCGCGAATGACATCCTCGACAACCAGCCCATCATCGTGAATTTATGCGAGGCCTGTAATGGAGGAGCCGCCTTTCTCGCCACCATTCCCGGCACCATCATCGATATTCGACCCCGAGGCCTCAAAAATGGAACCTGGTATGGCACCGACTTCCAAACAGGGAGCCTCTGGTATCCCTTCATTGGCGAGGCCTTTGAAGGGCCACTCAAGGGAACGAAGCTCGTCCGCATCAGAGCCTACTTTTCCTCCTGGGAAGATTGGAAGAAAGAGCACCCCGAGACCAGCGTCGCCGTCTTGACCCATGAAATGCGCATGCGTCCACATGGCAGAGCCAGCATGATGGCGGCAGATTCGACCTTCAATCCGCAGTTCTTGAAAAAGATCACTGACCCTAAACCCAACCCCATGAGGGCACTCATGCCTGGCCAGACGCTTGTCTTTGGAATGATCCCCCAAAAGGGAGACGCCCCGCTGGCTCTCACTCTGAACTCGCTTAGAAGGGCCAAATCGCCTTTCCAATCCACTTTTGAGAACTCTCCCGTGCTCATCATGCTTCAAAATGAATATGAAGTCGGAGCCTACAAGCGAGAGCTCAATGGCGTCGAACTCACTCTCAATACAATCTCGAAAGACCCTCTCATCATGGCGGACCAGCGAGGCAACCACTGGAACATCTGGGGGAAGACCATTTCGGGAAAAGATCACCCCAGCAAACTCGAGTTGCTCGATGGCTACATCGCAAAGTGGTATGAGTGGATCGAAAACTTTCCAAAAACAAAAGTCATTGACCCAAAATAGGGAGTGCAATTTTACGCACGTAAATAGAGCTTTCTCGCTCTTAATCCTTGTCATCCCGTGATTCGCCAATTCAATATTCGCCCCTCAGCTTCAACCGAGCTGCTATCTCCAGTGCGCATGAACCTCTCTCCTTCTTCATTTAAAAAACGAGCTATCGAAGACTCTGCGATCTCTATTCTTCCTGATCGTCTCCGCTCAGCAGGACGCGCAGTGATCACCGCAGGCGTCTTTCCCATCCTAGCATTGCTTTCAAGCTGCGATGGCAACAAACAGGATCCAGAAACCACCGAGGTTCCCGACCTCGCTCCTCCCAGCGAGCCCGCGGCTCACGACATCTTGGAAGAACGCGAAAAACTCGATGAAACAATCTGGGGAGATGAAGTCGAAGCCCAGCAATATGAAGCCGTCTTTGTCCGCCTTTGGGACCGAATTCGGGATGGCTATGACTCGGCAAAGATCAAGGCCTTGGCCGATTTCCCATTCAACAATGAGCTATCATTCGGCAAGTCGAACCCAGTCGAGATTCTCGACCACGGAATCACCCTCACGACCTTTCAAGCTGAGCCAAAACAGACTTTTAGCCCCACAGAATGGAAAGCCTTTGTGCACTCCTTCCAGAAATCCGGAATCAAGGTTGTCCAAACCGAGTGGCATCACAGCCGCTTTGTCCCGGCAAAAGAATCCGAGGCCGCTAAATCGACGATCTCTTTCGCCATCCATGCTTCTCAGGAGGAGACAAGCACGAGCTTTGCCATCAAGGGAGACCTTGAGGTCAAGTGGGCGCAAGGTGATGCCTCGAAACAAGATCCCATCGCCGATTCCATCACCGTCACCAACCTCAGCCTCCAACAGCGGAGCGCAGACGGGTCATTTGAGCCATTTCTTGAAGCACGACACAGCAGAGACGAGTGGATCTCTGCCTATCCGGTGCTCACTTATGATCTCGATGGCGATGGCTTATCGGAAATCATCCTCCCTCGCTGGAACCGAGTCTACTGGAACCAAGGAGGCCGCAAGTTTCGAAGGAGTAATTTCCTAGATGAACCCGTAGAGATCTGGGAAGCCGGAATTCTCTCGGACTTCAATGGCGATGGGAATGCCGACTTCATCACCGTGGGTAAGGATGGATCGCCCTACTTCTACGCCGGAAACGAAAAAGGAAAATTCCCAAGTAAACCGATCGCCTGTGCTGAGATCCACTTCGATATGCCCACCGCCATCACCGCCGGAGACGCCGATGGTGACGGCGACCTCGACCTCTGGATGACTCAGTATGAGCTCTCCTTCGCAGACGGGCAGATGCCGACACCCTACTACGATGCCAATGACGGGTTCCCCTCTTTCTTCCTTGAAAATGATGGCTCTGGTTCCTTCACCGACATCACGGAATCCGCCGGGCTCGCTCCCTTGAGAAACCGGAGAACCTACTCTGCATCCTTCATTGACCTCGATTCAGACGGCGACCTCGACCTCATCAACGTCTCCGACTACGCCGGACTCGACATCTACGAGAACGATGGCAAGGGTCACTTTGACCTCAACACTGAGGCCTACGTCGATGAGCGTCATTTCTTCGGTATGGGCCACACCTTTGGCGACTATAATGGTGACGGCTTGCTCGACTTCTACGTCATCGGCATGTCCTCGACCACCGCTCGCCGTCTCGACCGCCTGAATCTGGGGCGGGAAGACCGCCCAGACGTTCACCCCATGAGAGGCCCCATGGGCTACGGAAACCGCCTCTACTTCGGAACGAAGGA
Organism: Akkermansiaceae bacterium; assembly: GCA_039769075.1. GTDB lineage: Bacteria > Verrucomicrobiota > Verrucomicrobiia > Verrucomicrobiales > Akkermansiaceae > SW10. The sequence goes on from JBDMZE010000040.1 coordinate 11,020, forward strand.
AAAGAAATTCATCGAGAAACCTGATGTCGCGAGTGCCGTCGCTCGGACTGGCTGGTCATGGGGAGCGACCTCCTTTGACTTTGATCTCGATGGAGACCAAGACATCTATGTCGCAAATGGTCACCGCAGCGGAAAGTCATCCAAGGACTACTGCTCCACCTTCTGGCGGCACGATATTTACACCGGAAACTCCAGCAAGAGCCCCCTCCTCCTCGAGGTCTTTCAGTCCACCCTAGGTGACCTAAATCGCGATGAAATATCCTGGAACGGTTATGAGAAGAACGTCCTCTTCGTCAATAATCAGGAAAGACCCGAACGCTTCAAGAACAGCTCATTCATGTTCGGAGCAGCCCATTCATACGATGCTCGCTCGGTGATCTCAGACGACCTTGATGCGGATGGCCGCCCTGACCTCATCGTCGCCGAATCGATCTGGAATGGCCGTGGCACCGAGCTCGTGATCCGTGCCTTCGCGAATGAGATCAAAACGAGCCAGCCCCACAACTGGATCGCAATCCGCCTCCAAGAATCCCCCGGACCGGGCTACTCGCCCAACGGAGCAAAAATCGCCGTCACCGATGCATCGGGCCGGGTCCAAACCCGCTGGATCGTCAGTGGAGACTCATTCCTCGCTCAGCATGCTCCAGTCGCCCACTTTGGACTTGAAAGTGCCACTGGAATCAAATCGGTGGAAGTCACTTGGCCCAATGGAATTACCGAAAAGCGTGACCTTTCATCAGCGGTCAACACCACCCTCACCCTCAAGGGTGGCTCCACTGGCCAATAGTCACTGTCCTGTGGCCATTTCTCGATACCGAAGGGCTCTGGTAAATTTGACTGACACCCGCTCCAAAAATCTGAAAAATGTCGTTGACCTGAGAACATCTGTGCAATTGAATGCAATTAGATAGTGCGAATCACTGGAACCACTCGGTTCGGAATTTGCTCTGATTCTGGGCGATAGATCTTAGTCTAAAAAAACGAGGGCCTGTCGCTCCCATCCACGAAATTAAAAAACAAAAATAAAATATGAAACAAATCACAACAACATTCGCACTCATCGCAAGCGTCTCGGTCTCTCACGCAGCCTTCGTCCTGGTCCCAAATGGTGACTTCGAAACTGCGGCTGGCGATTCTTGGAACCAGGGAGCTTCAGGCGGAACCGTAATCGATTACCCAGCCACCGGTGGAAATACCGGAGGTTATGGAAGAATCGATAATACCGCTGGTGCATGGGGTGGCGTGCTCGTCGCCGAAGGTGGCTCAGGAGCAAGCCCAGCAGTTGGGGGTGGAATTCCTCTCGGTGATCTTAGTCTCGTTGCTGGAAGTGCCTACGCCTTCAGCTTGGATATGATCAGTTTGGGCGGAACCACAGACATCGGTGGCATAAAGATCGAGAGCTGGAGTGAAACTGGAGCAATCTCTGACAGTGGAGACCGGGATTTTGCGATCACTTCTAACTGGGATACCTACACGACGAACTACACAATCGACGCAGCTGCGACACGAATTAAGTTCGTCCCGCTTTATGCAGAGGGAGCAGCGGGAGGAAACATCGTTGGCTTCGATAATGTCGGCGTCGAAAACAATGTCCCCGAGCCTTCAAGCGCTCTCCTAGGTTTAAGCGCTCTTGCTCTCCTCGGCCTCCGTCGTCGTAAGTAATTTCGTCTCTCCGAGACAAAGCTTTCAAAGACCGCCCTTTCACAAGGCGGTCTTTTTTTATCCCGTCTTTCCGATCACTCATCAAGCACCGAACGTCTTCACAGAGATCTCTTTTTTTCGCTTCACTCTTCACTCTTTCATCATCCTCGTTCATCTTCCGCGCATGGCCGATTCATCCATCGACGTGCGCTATGTCGCCAAGCTTGCCCGCATTGACCTCAGTGAAGAAGAGATCGAGCGCTTCGGCACGCAGCTAGAAGGAATCATGGGGCATATCGAAAAGCTCTCTGAGGTCGATATCGAGGGCATCGAAGCCACTTCTCACGCCGCCACTGTCTTCAATCAAGTCCGCCCGGATGTTCCAGTCGAAAGCCTCGGGCCCGATGGCATCCTCAAAAATGCTCCCGACCAGGCCAATGGCCTCCTCCGTGTTCCTAAAGTCGTCGACGCATAAACGCATAGTCTTCCTGACGCTTAATCTTTCCCCTTTCTCTTTCCATGTCTCTCGCTGCCCAGACTCTCAGCTCCCTCCGTCGTCAGCTCACCGCTGGTGACATTTCCTCTCGCGACATTGTCGAGGATGCCATCGCTCAAGTCGCCGCTCGCGATGGCGAGATCGGTGCCTTCATCTCGCACGATCCCGAAACCGCTCTCGCGGAAGCCGAAAAGGCGGACCTTTCCCTTCCCCTCGGCGGCTTGCCAATCGGGATTAAGGATAACATCAATGTCCTCGGCCAGCCCTGCACTTGCGCGTCCAAGTTCCTCCAAGGTGCTTACACCTCTCCTTACGATGCCACAGTCATCAAGAACCTCCGCGCTGCTGGAGCGATTCCATTTGGTCGGGCCAATCTCGATGAATTCGCGATGGGTTCCTCCACGGAAAATTCCGCGCTTCAAGTCACCAATAACCCTGCCGCTCCCGGACACATCCCAGGAGGATCATCCGGTGGCTCTGCTGCTGCCGTTGCCGGGATGCTTGTCCCTGCCGCTCTCGGCTCTGACACTGGCGGCTCCATTCGCCAGCCTGCGAGCCACTGCGGCGTGGTCGGACTTAAGCCATCCTACGGACGCGTCTCACGCTACGGCCTAGTCGCCTTCGGCTCCTCGCTTGATCAGATCGGCCCCCTCACCCGCAGCGTGGAAGACGCCGCCCTCCTCCTCGGAGCCCTCGCCGGCCCAGACCCTCGTGATTCGACTTGTCTCGATGCCGACGTGCCGGACTACACCGAAGGCCTCGATGCCGGAGTGAAAGGAATGAAGCTTGGTTTACCGAAAGAATATTTCACCGATGGCATCGACCCCCGCGTCCGTGAACGGGTCGAAAAAGCCGCTACCGATCTGGAGGCACAAGGTGCTGAGATCGTCGAGATCTCGCTCCCGCATACCGAGTATGCCACCGCGACCTACTACATCATTGCCCCCGCCGAGGCCTCCTCGAACCTCTCCCGCTTCGATGGCATCCGCTATGGAAACCGGACCGAAAATACCGCCGATATCCTGAGCCTCTATCAACAGAGCCGTGAAGAAGGATTCGGCTCCGAGGTCAAGCGCCGCATCATTCTCGGCACCTACGTCCTCTCCTCCGGCTACTACGATGCCTACTACACCCGTGCGCTCAAGGTCCGCACCTTGATCCGTCAGGACTTTGAAAAAGCTTTTGAAAAGGTAGACGCGATCCTGACTCCAGTTTCCCCTGAGCCCCCGACCAAGATGGGCGTAGCGTCTGGCGACCCTCTCAAGCACTACCTTTCCGACATCTTCACCATCTCCGCGAACCTTGCGGGGAACTGTGGAATCTCGGTGCCTCTCGAACCTGTCGATGGCCTCCCCGTGGGTCTTCAGATTCTCGGACCGCACCTTGGTGAGAAGGCGATCCTAAGAGCAGCGAGAGCGGTGGAAGCGCTTGCTTAGCGATGTGGTGGCTATCCTCATTTTTTCAAACACGAAAACGGAATCCAACCGGTGCCCTCTTCACAGGTGATTCGTGCCCAAGCGCCGCACTCTTCGATAAGCGTGCATTCTTTTCCCTCAGCTACGGACAACTCAGAGGCATCGTAATCACGGAGCGCGGTCGCCGCAGCGGTATCGACCTTGAACCATGATTTCGGAAAATAACCACGCGTCCCGTCTCCATCAATTCCGAGAAACCAGCCGGGGTTTTTAGGATCGTCATCAAGAAACTGAACGACTCCGCCCTCCACCACCCGAGGTGACTTCTTAAAAGATGCTTGGTGAGCCTGAATGATCTTCATCCCGTAATCGTGGTCAGCTCTGAAAAGGTGAGGTGGTTGTAATCACGGTAGCCAATGGGAGCTCCCGCATTGGTGAATCTGACGCCATCGGTGTTTTGCTCCAATTTCCGGTGGGTATGACCATAAACGACGTGCTGGATTCCCTCGATTCCTTCGCGCTCGATGAATCTAATGAGGCGGCGATGCACGAGGTTTGGAAAAAAGGGCAACCAACTAGGCGCCTCATCCATTCTCAGCGCGACGGCGACACGGTAGAGGGATTCTTGAAGACGGCCGTGTCGTGCTCCTGCGGCCCGCTCTCTCCGGCGACGCAGCAGAGTCTCGACATTCATCTCACGATGATCCGCCGCGTCTCCATGAAGAAATAAGGTGGATCCGAGTTGCAGGGAGACGTTATGATTCATGAGGTTCGGAACCTGCCTGCGAACTTTCTCAAGCTCCGTTTCAAAGGCTGGATCTTGGTCATGATTTCCGAAGAGGTAGTGGAAGGTGACTTTAGGAAAGAGACGCACAAGCTCCTCAACCATCAGAGCCGCTTGGGTCACTGCGGCATCTTTCTCGAACTGGCGGGCCCACGGAAAATCGAAAATATCACCAATGAAGACACAGCAGGTCGCTCCGCTTTCACTGATCATTTTAGGCAACCCCTCCCAATGTGTCATACCACGAGAACGCCTCGCGAAAAGATGGAGATCTCCTACTAGGAGAATTTTGCTTGCTGCCTGATTGATCATTTTTGAAATCGTCCTTCCTTCAAGAAGGTAACGACGTCAGCAATGACCTTTTTCTTTTTCATAATCATCGGGTGGGTAGCGTGGACGACTTGAAAAGCCTTCATGCCCTCAACTTTAGCGCTCTCAACAGAGACTTTCCCATCGTCTTTTCCGGGAATCATAGACGAGTTGATCCAATTGATGCTGCGGTCGCCGGTGATGATTCCGAGCTCGAAATTCACCGGACCGAGAACGAGAAGAGTTGCTTTCTCACCAGTCCCTAGTTCACCCCCGGCAGGTCCATTGACCCACTTGACTAGTTTGTAGCAGCCGATTTTATCGACGACTTCACTCCCCTTGTTCGGAGGGCTAAGCATCACGACGCGGCCGAGGTTCTTGACAGGCTGATTCTTCTGAAGATGGCGCACAATGATGCCTCCCATAGAGTGGGTGACAAAGTGGACCTTGCTCGCCCTGGCCGCGTGAGGAGCCACTTTTTCAGAAACGAAGTCGGAGAGTTCGTGGATCGATTGTTTGCGCGAGGGGTAATTGAGATTGAGGACCTGATAGCCTTCTTTCGCCAGCGCTTGCTCCATTTCCTCCATGGACTTAGCGCTCCGGGCGAGGCCATGGAGGAGAACGACGGTTTCTTTTGCCTGAGCTGCAAGCGACAGGAGAAGTGAGAAGAGAAGGAGCCTAATCATGGAGAGGCAGGAGCTTACTTCTTTCTGAAGAGATATTGAAGGACGGAAAAGAGGCCCGAGAATCGAAACTGCGGATCGATATATTTCTCGATGACATAAAACAGGAAGTAGTAAAGCCGAGCGGAACTCCAGATGACGCAGAGAAGCGGTAGAATGCGGAGAGACCAGGGCGAGATAACGAGAACGAGACCTGAGGAAAGAATCAGGATGAGGAGAAAGAGAGCTCCTTTGAGGTAAATCCAAAAGGGAGGAAGATCGTCGCCGAGTTTCATCGGGTTAGACGGTGCGCCAGGGGGCGATCTCTCGCTCCAAGGCAGGGTTCATTGCGACACACATGGTCTCGGGGAGCTCCATGGTGGCTCTATTTCCCGCGCCGCTCTGGAAGTGCACCTGAACAGGGACCGTGCCGGGATATTCAGCGAGGATGGCTTTGATTTTTTGAAGGTCGTCGTTGTTATGACGACCAGTCCAGAGAGTGAGTTCGAGACCGCCGCCGGCTTTCTTACGGCGGGCTTTGAGTTCTTTGATCTGAGAACCGGTGAGGCGGCGCTGCTCGGTGCGATCATCGATGCTTATCTGGGCTTGGAAACGGATGACTTGGCCTGCTGCCATGAGCCCGGCATCGCGGGCAGGAAGGTAACTTTCACTCCAGCAGAGCATCTCGACCGAGCCGGTGAAGTCCTCGATGGTGACGACACCAAATGGCTTCCCGCTCTTGGTCATCTTATGCTCCACGCTGCGGACCATTCCGGCGAAGCCGAAGCGGGCGCGCTTGTCCTTTCCGATATCGATCTCATCAAGGAGTCCAATTTTGATGAAACGATCTGAGTCGACGACGCCGCGGAATTTATCGAGCGGGTGGCCGGTGACATAGAAGCCGAGGAGTTCTTTCTCGTGCTCTAGGCGATCGTCTTTTGACCACTCTTCGATGGCCGGGTGATCGGGAGAAGCGGATTGTGATTCGCTTCCGCCACTGAATTCCATGGTATCGAAGAGCCCCCCCTGCCCTGCGGCACGATCGCGCTGGGCGCTGCTGGCACTGGCGACGACTTTCTCAAGGCGCTCAGTCATTCCGGCGCGGGTCTCGCCGGTCCAATCCATGGCGCCGCCCTTGATGAGGTTTTCGAGGATGCGCTTGTTGATGACCTTAGAGTCGAGGCGATCACAGAAGTCATCGAGTGATTCGAAGGGGCCATTTTCCTCACGGTTCTTGATCGCGGTTTCCATGGCCGCGGCACCGACATTCTTAATGGCAGCGAGTCCGTAGCGGATGCCTTCTGCCCCTCCGAGGAGTTTTTCGGGCGAGAAGCGGAGTTTCGATTTATTGACGTCTGGCGGGAGAATCTCAAGCCCCATCCGATGACACTCGGAGACGAAGACGCCGATCTTGTCGGTGTTCTTTATCTCGTTTGAGAGGAGCGCGGACATGAAGTCGACGGAATAGTTCGCCTTCAGAAACCCGGTCCAATAGGAGATGAAACCGTAACAAGCGGAGTGAGATTTGTTGAATCCGTAGCCCGCGAATCCAGCGACTTTATCGAAGATGAGGTTGGCGGTGTGTTCATCGATCTGATTCGTATCAGCTGCTCCTTGGACAAAAATCTGACGCTGCTTCTCCATCGTGGCAGGGTCCTTTTTACCCATCGCACGGCGAAGAATATCAGCGCCACCGAGGGTGTAACCGGCTAGCATTTTAGCCGAGTTCTGGACCTGCTCCTGATAAATCATGACCCCATAGGTGTCGCCGCAAATTTCTTCAAGCATCGGGTGCTCGTAGTTCGGCTGCTTGCGGCCTTCCTTCACCTCGATCATCTCGTCGATATACTGCATCGCCCCAGGGCGGTAAACCGCTAGAAGGTCAATAATGTCCTCAATCTTATTGATGCCATATTTTCGGCAGGTCTCGACCATGCCACCGGATTCCAACTGGAAGACGCCCATGGTCTCTCCGGCATTGAGCATCTTGAAAGTCGTTTGGTCTTCCAGGGAAATTTCATAAATGTCGAAGTCCGGAGTGTGGAGATGGATGTGATCCACCGCCTCCTGAATGACGGTCATGTTTTTGAGACCAAGAAAGTCCATCTTAAGGAGGCCGACATCGGTGATGGCGCTCATGTCGTATTGCGTGACGACTTCCCCCTCATTTCCACGCGTGAGCGGGACGTGCTCATCAAGATTCCGATCACCGATCACGACTCCGGCCGCGTGGACTCCGACGTTCCGCGACTGGCCCTCCAACTTCAGAGCGAAGTCCCACAGCTCTTGGTAGGTCGAAGAGGACTCGATGACCTCTCGCAGCTCCGCCTTTTCTTTAAATTCATCAGCAAGCTTCACCCCGGGCTTGGCCTCGATCATCTTAGCGATCATGCCGGCCTCGCCATAGCTCACGCCCATGACACGAGCGACATCACGGATGACGCTCTTCGCCCCCATCGTGCCGTAGGTGATGATGTGGGCCACGCAGCGCTCGCCATATTTTTGGCGGACATATTCGATGACCTCGACGCGGCGCGTCTGGCAAAAGTCGATATCGACGTCGGGCGGACTGACACGCTCGGGGTTGAGGAATCGTTCGAAGAGCAGACCGAAGCGCATCGGGCAGATATCGGTGATGCCCATGGTGTAGGAGACGAGCGATCCCGCCGCAGAACCACGACCGGGGCCAACCGGAATATTCTGCTCCTTGGCCCAGTTAATGAAGTCAGCGGTGATGAGGAAGTAGGACGCGAACTTGAGGTCGGCGATGGTCTTGATCTCGTAGTCGAGGCGGTCGCGGAGCTCCTGGTCGGTATCGGCCTTTTCCTGCCCGTAGCGTTTTGCGAGACCCTCGTAGCAGACTTTGCGAAAATATTCCTCACGTGGGGAGCCATCGGGCGTGGGGAACTCGGGATACTTTGCCGAAGAGGTGGGATCGAGGACGAAATCGACATTACAGCGCTCCGCGATCTCAAGCGTAGCATCACACGACTCGGGATGGTCGGCAAAAAGCGCGCGCATTTCCTCGGGCGTCTTGAAATAGACCTCGGGCGAGTAGCGCTTGCGGTTCTCATCAATGATGAGGCGGCCGATTCCGATACAGATGAGGACGTCGTGCGCCTCGTAGTCTTCCTTATTTAAAAAATGAACATCATTGGCCGCGACCGTCTTCACTCCGAGTCGCTCGGCAAATTGATACAGCACTTCGCGCGCCTTCTCCTGCGGCTCAAGCCCGTGATTGTGGACCTCAAGGTAGAAATTCTCTTTCCCGTAGATCCCGCAGAGTTCCTCCGCAGTCTCGTAGGCGATGTCGTCTTGGTCCTTAAGAATCCACTCATTGATCGGCCCTGAGATACAACCGGAAAGGCAAATAATCCCCTTCGAGTGCTTCTTCAAAATTTCACGATCCACTCGTGGGATGCCGCCATACGATCCTTCGAGGTGACCAACCGAAACCAGCTTCTGAAGATTCACCCAGCCCTCGTTATTTTCCGCAAGGAGCGTCAGGTGGGTCGAGGAAGGCCGCCCGGGGATCTCCTTCATGTCCGTCATCGCTTCCGGAGCGAGGTAGATCTCGCAGCCGAGGATCGGCTTCACACCCGCAGCGGTGCAGGCCTTGTAGAACTCGATCGTGCCGTAAAGATTCCCGTGGTCCGTCATCGCCACCGCTGGCATGCCTAGATCCTTGGCGCGCTTCGCGACATCCTTCGTCCGGCAAGCTCCATCGAGCGTCGAATATCCTGTGTGGAGGTGCAGGTGGACGAAGGAGTCGGACATCGGGAGGAGTCTGGACGAGAGCGCCCCTCCGATGCACCCCGAAAATGACTTTTGGGCAAAACTTTCCCCGCTCTAACTGCGGGAGTGGGCTTCCCAATTCGGAAAAAAAATGCTTCAAGCCTCCCCTCCCTCATGGACTCGCTCTACGACTTCACCTTTTCCCGTCTCGAAGAAGCTCTTCAAGACGCTGGACTCAAGGCGCTCCATGCCAAGGAAATCTACCGCTCGCTCTATAAAAAATCAGGCAATCTCGTCCCAGCAGTGCAGGACTGGGTCAACCAGCGCCAGCCTGTCGAGACCACCGTCGTGCGCGATCTCGCGAGCTCCGATGACTACACCCGCAAGTTCCTTCTCCGCTTTGCCGATGGCCAAGAAATCGAGACCGTCCTCATGGGCTACCGCGGCCGCTACACCGCCTGCATCAGCAGTCAGGTCGGCTGCGCGATGGGCTGTGTCTTCTGCGCCACCGGTAAGATGGGCTTCACCCGTCACCTCTCCGCTGGAGAAATGGTGGCCCAGGTCAGGTTCCTCAACACCCACCTCGCCAGCGAAGGGAAAGAGCCCCTCCGGAACGTCGTCATGATGGGCATGGGCGAGCCCCTTCATAATTTCAAAGAACTCATGACCGCGCTCGAGATCATCAGCGAGCCGCGCGGTATCTGCATCGCACCCTCCCGCATCTCGATCAGCACGGTGGGCCACATCCCCGGGATTCAAAAACTCGCGGAAGCCGGAAAAGGCTACGAACTCTCAGTCAGTCTCCATGGCGCGAGCGATGACGAGCGCGACGTCCTCATCCCCGTCAACAAGCGCTGGCCCATCGCCGACCTGCTCGACGCCTGCCGTGCCTACTCGGAAAAGACCGAGCGCAAAGTCCTCATCGCCTGGACCCTCATCGCAGGCGCCAATGACAGCGACGACCACGCCACTCGACTCGCCGAGCTTCTCAAGGGCCGCCAAGTCCACGTCAATCTCATCCCCCTCAATCCCACCGAGGGATTCGATGGCCAACCGCCCTCCGAAGAGCGCGTCCTAGAGTTCCAGCGCATCATCAAAGCGACCGCCGGAATCCCCGTCACCGTCCGTCAGCGGAGAGGGATCGATGTCGGAGCTGGATGCGGCCAGCTAGCAGGTTAGAGCCTTAGCCCTGCTCAGACTAGTAGTCCTTCTCGCCATCAAATGCATTTGAGGCACTGAAGACGATCTTGGGATCAGGAGGCGTCAAATCAGGATCGCGACCCGGGTAATCGAGCGACTGAAGGAAGTGTCTCACGCAATTAATCCGCGCACGCTTCTTATCGTCTGACTTAATCACCGTCCATGGCGCATCCGCAGTGTGCGTGTGGAAAAACATCGCCTCTTTTGCCTCCGTGTAGTCATCCCACTTATCGCGGGACTCCATATCAATCGAGCTCAGCTTCCACTGCTTCAGCGGATCACTCTTCCGCCCATGAAATCGCCGGAGCTGCTCCAAGCGACTCACCGAGCACCAGTATTTAGAAAGGTGGATCCCACTGTTGACGAACATCCGCTCAAGCAGCGGGCATTGTCGTAAAAATTCCTGATATTCCGCATTCGTGCAGAACTCCATCACCTTCTCCACCCCTGCTCGGTTATACCAAGAGCGATCAAAAAACACCATCTCTCCACTCGTCGGCAAATGCTTGATATAGCGCTGAAAATACCACTGACCTCGCTCAAAATCCGTTGGCGACTCCAGCGCCACCACATGTGCCGCACGGGGATTCAGATGCTCCATAAATCGCTGAAGCGTGCCCCCTTTTCCCGCAGCATCCCGACCCTCAAACAAGGTCAGCAACTGCTTCCCGCTCGTCTTCACCCAGTGCTGCACCTTCAGCAGCTCAGCTTGTAACTTGAACTTCTCAGCCGAATACTCGGCATTACGCATCTTCTCCTCATAGGGATAGAGACCTTTCGCAAAAGCCACCTCCAGCGATCTCTTATTACTCAACTTCTGGTGACCATCCTCGAATTCCTCGATAATTTCCCTTAGCGCCTCAAATTCGGGCTCCAGTTCAATCTTAACTGGAACCCTCACTTTCACCTCTTCTTCTGGATCACTCGCAGTCACCCCTCGGATACACCAAATCTCACAGCCACTGGAAAGACTAGAATCCTGATTCTAAATCACACACACTTCGTCGTCTTCCAAATCCTGAGTATTTCCTTTCTGATCCAGTCCTAAAAAATGAAAAAAAGTCCCCCCTCCGTTCTCTCGATCTCTTGCTTTGTCATCTTTTTGACCACCCCCTTCTCTGCGCACGCTCAAAAAAAAGAACCCCTTTGGAAAAAAGGCATCTACCATGAGTCCGTTCCAGAACCGACCTTCAAAGATGTCCGCTACGGCGACCAACACCGGAACATCCTCGATTTCTGGCAAGCTCCCACAGACAAACCGACCCCAGTGGTCATCTCCATTCACGGCGGTGGCTGGAATGGCGGCAACAAGGCCCAGCTCGACAGCTTCGTCAATGCCGCCGAATTACTAAAAGCAGGCATCTCCGTCGTCTCGATCAACTACCGCTTTATCAAGCACGGCAAGGATCTCGAGCCACCCGTTCTCGCTCCACTGACTGACGCCGCCCGCGCGGTCCAGTTCATCCGCAGTAAGGCCGACGAGTGGAATCTCGATAAAACCCGCGTCGCCGCCACCGGTGGTTCCGCCGGAGCCTGCACAAGCCTCTGGCTGGCCTACCACGATGACCTTGCCGATCCGGAGAGCAAAGATCCCGTAGCCCGCGAATCCACCCGACTGAAATGTGTCGCCGCCATCCGAGCGCAGACCACGCTGGATCCGAAGCAGATGAAGTCATGGATCTCGAACAGCAAATACGGGGCGCACGCTTTCGGCATAAAAAGTTTCGACCAATTCCTCGCTGATCGCGACACCATCCTCCCCTTGATCAACGAATATTCCCCCTACGCACTTTTGGATGCCGGAGATCCCGACACCTACCTCTTCTTCATCGTTCCTCCTGCCGCGAGCAAGACGGAGAGAGACCCTACGCACTCCGCAATCTTCGGTGTTGAACTCCAGAAGCGCTGCAAAAAATTAGGCGTCCCCTGTGAACTCGTCTACCCCGGCGCGAAGAAGGTGAAACACGAAAGCGCTACTGAATATCTCATCGCCACGCTCACTGCTCTGACCAAAGAGCAAAATAACTAGAGTCTACTAGAATCCAATTTCCTATGACGACTAGGGTCTCAACCTATTTGAGGTCAAGCGCTCCAACATCCTTTGATCGAAGTCTTCTCGATTAGCCAAATATTCAAGAACCTCATTAAGGTCTTCATTCCTCCATGCATCCATAACCATGGCAATACTTCTAGAGCTGCTTGATTCTTCGATACTCACTGATCCTTTGATACCCATGGCAACCGACGCCGATGAAGAAACTTGCGACGAAGCGCTCAAACCCTCGGCCAGCGCAGCCAACTGAGGTGACGAGATCCTCGCAATCAGCTCAGGCGCGGCCACGAGATTTCCATCCGGGAATTCATCATAAAGGCGAGCGACCATCAGATAGGTAAAATAGTCCAAGTCATATTGATCCTGATATTCGTCAAGCGCAGCCGTGAGCCCCTCGGGATTATCAGATGAAATTCGCTCCAAACGACCTTCGATAGCCATTTGCGCCGCTTCCGGAGTGAGCATCGCAAGCCAATCTTGAAAAGACTGCTCATCTATATCGGCAGAATCCCAGCCGACATCTGCCGCCACCCTTCGGGCGGCTCGTTGATCAGATGTATGAGAGAGCCAATGACGCGCCTTTTTTGGAGACTTAGAAGCTAGCTGAATGACTTCACGGACCGTGCCAGCGACGCTCATTCCCCTAGGAATCTCCGCCATTCATTTCTGATTCACTGCAGCGACTGAAACTTCCGTCAGAGGAATATCTGAAGCATCGACGTCTTCTTCACGAGGAAGCTCGTCCCGAAAACGAAGAATATTGAGACTAAAAACATTGGTATGCTCCGACCAAGCAATCGCACCACCACTGTCTTCCGCAAGAGCTTCGGCGAGAGCCAGCTCTAGGTTGTCTCGATCCTCCTCCAAGATAAAATCAAGTGCGCCTACCTGATCAGCGCGCATCCAAGCGCGCATCCAAGCGCGCATGGCAAGCTGACGCTCGTGATCTAAAAATCCTTCTAGCTGGCGATAAAGATCAGCGAACTCTTCCCCAGTGGCAGTTTCCAGAGCAGCTAAAAGGTAAGTTTTCCTCAGGTTCGGACCCTTGGTTTCGGCAATGAGCATTCGAAGCTCTTCTTGAGAGACTTCCTTTCTTTTCAAACGCTCCCTGAGAGTCAGAGGAGCCGCCGAGCGCTCCCCGAGATTGCGTAAATCACCCTCTTCTTGAGCAAGCGGGTGGACTACGTGAGTTCCCCGCGGCGCTGAAGCCCGATCAGTCCCCCACCAAAACGCAGCTCCTAGACTCAAGACCCAAAAGCTCACAGGAAGTAAACTACGGAGATTTATCGGACGCTAGCGAAGCACTCAAAATAGAAAATGTCAGACTTTTTCTAATACTTCAGCCCCAAGTCATTACTTCGGACCTCCTTTAGCTTGGCCTCCATCTTTTTGCGAAAACGGCTGACGAATTCGGCATGCTGGGGATCTTTGACGAGGTTCGTGTATTGCTTGGGATCTTTCTTCATGTCGAAGAGTTCTTCGCCGCCCTTACCCTCGCGGCCATACTGAATGTAGGCCCAATCATGTTCACGAAGCAGGAAGCCCTTACCATTCACACTGAAGGCAGCCTCGCGGACTTCATGTGTTGGATCATCAAAGACTTGAGAGAAGTCCTTTCCTTGAATGCGCTTGGGCACCTCCAGCCCGCACATTTTTGAGAGAGAAGGATAGAGGTCGAGCAGCTCGACTAAAGAGTGGCAGACCGCAGGCTTCTTGCCGGGCACCCGAATGATGAGGGGCACAGCGGCAGATTCCTCATGCAAGCTCACCTTTGCCCAAAAGTCATGCTCCCCGAGATGATAACCATGGTCGCTGGTGAAGATGACAATAGTCTTATCATCGAGGCCGGATTCCGTGAGAGCATCGAGAACTTGTCCCACCATCCGATCCATATAGACGACCGAGGCATAGTAACCTCCGACCGCTTTCTTTTGTCGGCGGACATCCATCTTCATGTTCTTACTCGTCTTATAATTGATCCCCGCTTTAGGAATGTCCTCCCAATCACCTTCGATTTTTTCAGGAAGAGCCATTTTATCGTAAGGGAGAAATGCCTCGTAGTCTTTTCGGGGAGCGACAAAGGGCACGTGCGGGCGAACAAATCCCACCCCGAGAAAGAAGGGCTTCTCCCTTTTCTGCTTAATCAGCTCTGCCGCCTTAACTGCAGTTCTTCCATCTGAGTGCACGAGGTCATCGCCATCGGCTTCGACCACAACGAAGGTGTTGCCTCCAACCGGCCCCGGCTTTTTTCCATCGGGATTACTCTCAAGAGTTTCGCCATCTCCCGGCGCGCGCCACTCAGGCCCTTGTGAATTAAAACGTTCTGTCCAGGAAGCAGGATCATCCGCTCCGTCTGTTCCTTTCTCGATCCCTCCAGGAACGCCCATGTGGAATATTTTTGAAACCCGTGCCGTGTAGTATCCGGAATTTTTAAAGTGCTGAGCCCAAGTCGCGCGGTCTCCGATCGCGGGTCGTGGCGACCCGTAGCCGAGCATCTTGATCGCGTGTGGATAGTAGCCGCTCATAAACGAGGCTCGTGACGGCCCACAGTAAGTGCCTTGGCAATAGGCCTTCGTGAACCGTGTCCCCTGAGCTGCGAGACGGTCGATGTTTGGGGTCTGACAAACTTGATTCCCGTAGCAGGAAAGAGCGGTCGCAGTGAGATCATCCGAGATGATGAAAAGAACATTCATCTTTTCCTCGGCCCCGCGCAAACCGGACAGGGAAAACAGAAAAAATGGGAGTGAAAAAACAAAGCGCTTCATCACTTGGCAATATCAGAGCATTCTCCGGTTGTCCGCCATAGAATGAGCTGAAATTTTTTCACCAAAGGAGAACCTTAGTTCTAGGAGTGATTCCCACCCCTGAGATTCGGATGACACGACCAACTCCGTGAAGATCTCGCTTCTCAAGAGGCATCAGCAAGGATTCGGCCACACTTTACTCTCATTTCAGGGGCTTTAAAAATCATGGTATCCTAACTATCAAAAATCATGGTATCCTAACTATCTCGACCTCAAAAAAAACAAGAAAAAACCAACATAACCCCCTCTTAAAAACAACTTTATCTCAACACCCCTCTAAATAAGTTCCTATTTTCCTTGTGAAGAGAAAACGAAACCCCTAGTAACTTATGAATTTTTTTAAAAAAATCATGAATTCCTTTCATTCGCTCCCCCAGCAAACACTTCGTAACTCCATGACCATCGGAAATTTTAAATTCGCCTCACTCTCCTTCTTGGCCTTCGCCGCCTTTTCCTCCAATAGCCTCGCGGTCGACTACACTTGGAACGGTTCGGTCGATGGCGACTGGAACAACGCCGGAAACTGGGATGCCAATGGCGTGCCCGTCGATGACTCAGCTGGAACCGGAAACAACGACGGACTCTCACTTCACGCAACTGACAAGATCATCTTCTCGGCCACGACGATGCCCACCACCAACATTCCGAGCTACGGGGGTGTTTACGACGGGGTAGTGGCTGGCACGGGCGCGAAAAGCTCGCCGGCTCTCGTGCTGAGCAGCGGAGGCGCGATCAGCTTCACCCACGTCGGGCACGATGACTCCTTCTGGACAAATCTCAACCAGGGTGGGGTTTCGAGGGAAATTTTAACCGTGGGTGATGGTGTTTCTGGAGCCAACGAGGATGTCACTCTCACCATTGGTGGAACCCTGCGCATGAATCGTCATGGAAACGGCGTCCACCACTTCCGGGTCAATTCCGATGGAACCTTGATCATGAACAGCAACTTGAACCGCTGGGGGCAGGCAGCCGGTCGGCCGGCTTTTGTGTTTATCGACGGAGGTTCGGTGACCTTTAATGACAAGATTGACCTTACCGGGTTCAACGATGGCTTTGTCGAGTTTCTCTCAATCGGAGGAACGTTTACTGCCGAATATGCTGCTGCTGGCAGCACCACTGATGCCTTCCTCGACTTTGCCTCGGTGAACGCTGCTCTTGGCACCAAATTCGTGAACAGCGCGGCGGACTCCTTTTTCGAAACCACCGACAATGGGACTACTTTTACTGTAACAGTTGTGCAGGCTCCTGATCCGAATCTCTGGACCGGAACCGGCGGTGCGACTTGGGACCAGAGCACCACGGTGAACTTTAGCACCAATAATGAGGTGGACCCTCTCGCAGAGGATACTTTCGCCAACGCGATCGCGACCTCCGACCGAGGCACCTTCGCCGACAGCTACTTCGATGCAAGCACCCCGGTCACGCCAAGCCATTTTAACATCACCATTGACACCGCGGGCGTCTCGGCTGGCGACATTGATTTCTCCAACAGCAGCACTCCCTACACCCTGACCAGTCCCAATGCCATCGGGATCACCGGCGCTTCCAATGTTTCTGTTAACGGCGGAGGCGTAGTCACCCTGCTCGGCACCCACTCTCATACCGGCACCACGACTGTCGATGCTGGCAGCACTTTGAACATCGGAGACGGGACCAGCGCCGGGACCATTAATGACAGTGCTCTCGTCAATAACGGTGCGGTGGTCTTCACGAATGCCGCCGCCGTGAGTCAAGTGGGTGTCGTCGGAGGAACCGGCACCTTGGATAAGCAAGGAGCTGGAACTCTCACCCTCACTGCAGCAGCCACCCACTCGGGCGCAACCACCATCACAGCCGGTGAACTTGTCCTAGACGTAAATAGCAGATCTTCTTCCTATGATATTGCCTCGGGGGCGACCTTGAATCTCGCCCTCGTGAACGGAAATGTCTTGGTGACCTATCCTGTGAGCACAAGCTTCACCGGAACCGGCATCTTGAAGAAGACGGGTGACTCGCAAATTCGTTGGGGAAGCCAAACAGCAACCTTCAATCTGGGTTCTGGCGCTCTCATTGACGTGCAGGAAGGAATGCTCCGAGGAGGCTCGAATGCCAACGAAAACTGGACCACCAACCTGTCGGACTTGAATATTGCTTCTTTGGCGACCTTCGACGGCGTGGAAGCGAGTATCCGGGTCGATGCCATCACGGGCGATGGCACCCTTCGGACAGGCTTCGCTAATAACGCTGCCTACGATGATGGATTTACCATGGGTGTGGACAACGGCAGCGGCACTTTCAACGGAGTTATTGAGAATTCGGCTGCTCCTGCTCAACTCTACAAAGAGGGAACAGGAACTCAGACCTTGACTGGCCTCAACACCTACACGGGTAATACGACAGTCGAAGACGGAGCAATCACCCTCGCAGATGGTGGTCAACTGGCCATGGTTCCTGCTGCAAATGGCGTGAACAATGTCATCCAAGGCGGAGCCCCCAACACGGGCACCATCAACCTCGACGGAGCGCTGAACATCAACCTTGGCGGTGCTGATACCACGGCAGGGAATAGTTGGCTTCTCGTGGACGATGCCAATTTGACCGTCAACTACGGTGGCACCTTTGCGGTGACAAGCTCCTTGGGAGCCTTCACGAATAGCGCTGGTGTCTGGACCTTGGAAAACGGTTCAAATTTCTGGACCTTTACTCAGGCTACCGGCGTTCTTAGCATCGAATCATACTATAGTGTCTGGGCGACGAGCAACGGCCTTGCCGGAGTTGATGCAGCAACCACCGCTGATCTCGAAGGTGGTGGAGCTGGCGACGGCCTCAATAACCTCCTCGAGTTCGCCTACGGAACCGATCCAAACGTCAGTGACAACGCACCTCTTTCCATTGTTAATGGCACGAGCTTCACCTCAGGAACACCCGTGGTTGATGTTGCCTTCAGTCCACTGGCGGTGACCTTCCGTTACGCACGTCGAAAAGATCACGTTGCGGCAGGTTTGACATACAGCCCACGCTTTATCGACTCCACTGGAGCCTACATCGTAGACCCTTCTGCCCCCACGCCGACGGTTGTGTCGACTCAGGCAGGTGACTACGAAGTGGTGGAAGTTCCTTTCCCGCTCTTTGACTCCACCGGTAGAAAGGCAGATGCCATGCTTGCCATCGTCGATGTCACCTTGGCCCCCTAGTCTCCCCTTTTTCGAAACACTCAAATAGAAATTAAACAGCGCTCTCGATCACATGAGTATCTTCACTACTTCAGCCATCAGTCTCCTTTCCGTCGCTCCGCTCTCCGCGGCAGTCATATTTGTCGATATTCCCGATATCGTCATTCCCTCCGATTTTGACGGGATCTATCTCGACTTCGAGGACTTCACGGATCCAGGATCCTTCACGACCGCAACGATGGAACCAGCTGACTGGGATGTGAACTTCTTCTTTGGTGGAGCAGCAATCGCAAACAGCGACACCCTACAGCCCGTAACGGCAGCTTCCGCAACTCTCTCCGAGGTTATTGGGTTGGCACCGAGTGATACGGTTTCAGGAAGCTTGAACTATCCGACAAGCTCTTCGGGTTCAACCGGACATATGGGAACGGGAGCGCAGCAATTCGACAACGGCGAAGCGGGCTTCATTGGCTTTAGAATCGAGCCTGAGAGCTTTGCCCCCGGAAGTCAGCCTGCGACGACGATCTACGGCTACATGAAGGTCACCTTGCAAGACGACGGAACGGTCGGCGCGATTCATACGGTCGCGTGGGACCCCACCGGAGCGCCCGTCGTCATCCCGGAACCATCCTCAGCGGTGCTTTCCCTCCTTGCTCTTGCGGCAGGGATCACTCGCCGCCGCCGGATCTAAGTCAGCAGCTTATCTCTTTAAAGTTTAAGTAACAGAGGAGCGATTGAACAATCGCTCCTCTTTCTTATGGGAGTGTGCTGTCAGTGAGACAGGCCGCAACTCCTGCCTTCGCAAAATTGCCTATCCCCGCTTGCGCTCTAAAAGAACCATCATGAGGTAGGACATGACGAGATTGAGCTCTTCGCGCTCGGTGAGATCACCGTGCTTCTCGACGATGAATTTCCCTTCCCAAAAGGCAGGCTCTTTTGTCATGCGCATCATGACCTCGCTCGAAGATTTCGTAGCGGCGTAGCGAGGATGGAAGAGGTAACCTGTGAGCATTCCTACGATGGGGATCTCACCGAGGAGACTATCGAAAAATTTCGCAGCAGCATTTTCCTCGCGGATCGAGAAGTCGGGATTCTCGTCCCCAGGATTGAAGACCTCGTAGTGCGCACGCCACATGCTGCGCCAGCCTCGACGACCGACGCTCCCGATATCCCCGCCTTTTGCATCAGTGAAATGATATCGAGCAGACCAATCGAGAATCTTCTTGGTCTTAATCTCGGCGAGGAGAGTCGTCTTTGTTTTATCGGTAAAGATCTCAACGTGCTCACGGAATTTGAAGAGCTTCTGCTTCGTGTAGCAGACCACTTTTCCATTCGCATCCGTCACGGTGGCCTGACTGGCCAAAGCTAGAACTTTAAAAGAAAGCTTCAGTGGCCATTGCAGCCCCTGCATCTGGCGAGCGACATCATCAGTCGCTTGCGTGGGATTGGTCTGCGGGGCCAGATAGGGATTATCACTCATGCCCGCATTTTAAAGATCCCTCTCAAAAGTCGATCACGAAAAAAGCCCGCCGTTTGACGGGCGGGCTTTTGAAGAGGGATTTCAGAATCGCTTAGTAGCGATAATGAGCAGGCTTGAAGGGTCCTTCGGCACTGACGTCAATGTAGTCGGCCTGCTCTTTGGTGAGCTTGGTCAACTTTGCACCGATCTTATCAAGGTGGAGGCGTGCTACTTCTTCATCAAGTTCCTTAGGAAGAACTTCGACGCCGATCTCGCGAGTGTCCTTGGTCTCCCAAAGAGCGATCTGCGCGAGGGTCTGGTTGGTGAAGGAGTTACTCATCACGAATGATGGGTGACCGGTTCCGCAACCGAGGTTCACGAGACGACCTTCAGCAAGCATGTAGATCGCGTTGCCTGCCTTGAAGGTATACTTGTCGACCTGCGGCTTGATGTTGAGCTTCTGAACTCCATCAAGAGCCTCGAGCTTGTCGATCTGGATCTCGTTGTCGAAGTGTCCGATGTTACAAACGATCGCTTGGTCCTTCATCTTCTCCATGTGGTCCGCCCGGATGATATCGAAGTTACCGGTGGTGGTAACATAGATGTCTCCCCAGCCGAGGGTGTCCTCGATGGTAAGAACGCGGAAGCCTTCCATGGCAGCCTGAAGGGCGCAGATGGGATCGACTTCGGTCACGACGACTTGAGCACCTTGACCGCGAAGTGCTTGCGCACATCCTTTACCAACGTCTCCGTATCCGCAGACAACGCCTACTTTTCCTGAGATCATCACGTCAGTGGCACGCTTGATGCCATCGACAAGAGACTCACGGCAACCATAGAGGTTATCGAACTTAGACTTGGTGACGGAATCATTCACGTTGATCGCAGGGAAGAGGAGCTTTCCATCACGCTGCATTTGATAGAGGCGGTGGACACCCGTAGTGGTCTCCTCGGAGACACCCTTGAGTTCAGGAACCCACTCGTGGAAGATGCCGGGGAATTCAGCGTGGATCTCTTTGAGAAGACCTTTGATAACTGCTTCCTCGGTGGAGGCGGCTGGCTCATTGACCCAGTCAGATCCATCTTCGAGCTCGTAGCCCTTGTGGATGAGGAGGGTGGCGTCGCCGCCGTCGTCGACGATCATCTGAGGCCCGAGAGGATTTCCACCGGCAGGATTTGGGAAGCGAAGGGCCTGCCAAGTGCACCACCAGTATTCTTCGAGGCTCTCACCCTTCCAAGCGAAAACAGGGTAGCCCGCTTCAGCCATGGCGGCTGCAGCGTGGTCCTGAGTGGAGAAGATGTTGCATGAGCACCAGCGGACATCAGCACCAACCGCACGGAGAGTCTCCATGAGGACAGCAGTCTGGATGGTCATGTGGAGCGAGCCCATGACGCGGACACCTTCGAGAGGCTTGGCAGGACCATACTTCTCGCGGGTAGCCATGAGGCCGGGCATCTCGTGCTCGGCGACGTCAAGTTCCTTGCGACCGAAGGCAGCGAGGCCGATATCTTTAATTTTGTAATCTGACATTGTTTTATTTTTTGAGGGTTACTTAGCTGCCTTCTTGAGGGCAGCGACTTTGTTGAGCTTCTCCCATGGAAGATCGGCATCTTCTTTTCCGAAGTGTCCGTAGTTGGTAGAAGCAGAGTAGATTGGCTTAAGAAGACCAAGCTGCTTGACGATATCAGCAGGCTTGAAAGAGAAGACCTTGAGGACAGCCTTGAGAATCTTATCGTCATCACCAGTTCCAAAGGAATCGATATTGACACTCAGAGGCTGTGGGTGGCCGATCGCGTAGGCGAACTGAATCTCGCACTTGGAAGCAAGTCCAGCAGCGACGACGGTCTTGGCAACCCAGCGGCCCATGTAGGCTGCGGAGCGATCGACCTTTGATGGATCTTTTCCAGAAAATGCACCACCACCATGACGGCCCGTGCCACCATAGGTGTCTACGATGATCTTACGACCAGTGAGGCCAGTGTCTCCCTGAGGACCACCGATGACGAATTGACCAGTTGGGTTAATGAGATACTCGGTGTCTTTTGTAAGGAGCTTCTTAGGAAGGACCTTCTTGATGACTTTCTCGATGCAGAACTTCTCGATGGTTGCGTGATCCACTCCGGCAGCATGCTGGGTAGAGATCACGACGTTTACGATACGGACAGGCTTGCCGTCTACATATTCGACGGCGACCTGAGACTTAGCATCTGGGCGGAGCCACTTAGCAAGACGACCAGCCTTACGGATCTCAGTAAGCTTACTGCCGAGACGGTGAGCGAACATGATCGGTGCAGGCATGAGCTCAGGAGTCTCATCACAGGCGTAACCGAACATGATGCCCTGGTCACCAGCACCCTGCTCTTCGGTCTTCTTACCCTTGGCCTTCGCTGCATCCACACCTTGCGCGATATCAGCAGACTGGGAGGTAAGAAAGTTGGAGATGAAAACCGTGTCGGCGTGGAAAACATCGTCATCGTTTGTGTAGCCGATGCCGCGGATTGCTTCGCGAATGACTTTCTCAATGTTGATTGCTTCGCCGATGGGCTTTGCGCCAATCTTGGGAATGGTGATTTCACCACCAACGACGACCTGATTCGACTTAACGAAGGTCTCGCAAGCGACGCGACTCTTCTTATCGATCGCCAAGCAGGCGTCGAGAATGGCATCGGAGATGGTGTCCGAGACTTTATCAGGGTGGCCTTCGCCGACTGACTCTGAGGAGAAAATGAAAGACTTGCTCATAGTTTTTTCTTTTTGGTATCTACAAATCGTGATTTGTTGATGCGTCTCTATTCCCCTCAGCCGATGCCGTCAATACTGAATTCCCTAAAACTCCTCGCCGATCCTACCCGTCTGAGGATTCTTTTGCTGCTCATGACCGAGTCGCTCTCGGTCGCTGAACTCCAACAAATTCTTGGGATGGGGCAGTCGCGAATCTCGACTCAGCTCTCGCAGCTTAAGAAGGAAGGCTTGGTTGATGATCAGCGGTCAGGGAAAAACAATATCTATTCAGCTCAGCTCCCGAAACAGCTCGAAAAGTTGGCGCAGGAGGCAGGAAAAGAACTGCCCGATATCAAACAAGACTTCGCCTCGCTGAAGCACATCCTCCAGAAGCGGAAGGATCACGTGCGAGCTTACTTCGATCAACTCGCCGGAAAATTCGGCCGTGAATATGTTCCCGGCCGCTCTTGGAAATCACTTGCCGAAGCGATGCTTAAAATCCTGAACTACGACACCGTGGCTGACCTCGGCGCTGGCGAGGGCACCCTTTCTCAACTTCTCGCTCAACGGGCGAAGAAGGTCATCGCCATCGACAACTCTGAAAAGATGGTCGCCTTCGGCCAAAAACTAGCGAAGGACAATAAGCTTCCAAATCTCGAGTATCGCTTGGGCGACATCGAAGCTCCACCGATCGATGACTCCTCGGTCGACCTCGCCATTTTCTCACAAGCGCTTCATCATGCGGACCACCCAGAGAAGGCTATTCAGGAAGCTTACCGCATTCTCAAGCCGGGCGGGCGACTCATCATTCTCGACCTTCTCCAGCATACTTTTGAAAAGGCGCGCGAACTTTACTTCGATACCTGGCTGGGCTTTTCCGAAGTGGAACTGGTAAAAATGATCTCGGTAGCAGGCTTCAAGAACCCGGAAACTGTGGTGGTAGATCGCGAATCGGCTCCGCCCCATTTCCAGACGCTTCTTGGGACTGCCAGCAAGTAGGCCTTGCATCGTCGCGCGGGTCGGGTTTGCTGAAAGGATGAGTTTCGCGCGTGCCTTTCCGACCCTCTTAGGTGGGATCATCCTAACAAGCTGTGCCCCCAGCATCCCGACCCCTCCCCCACCAGCCCCACAGATTCAGGCTCCTACAAGTGCGCCCATTCACATCACCGATGTCATCAAGCGAAAGGTCGAAGAAATCCCAGAGATTGCTCCGCCCCCTCCCCTCCCTGAGGTTCCGCGTCACAGCCTCAAAAGCACCACTACCAATGCCGCAGGAATCACCCTCACCGTGGTCAGCTTTGACCGACGCGACTTCAGTCTATTAGTGGCGGATCAGGACGGACTCGGATCAAAGTGGACCAGCTCGCAACAGGCCGGAGTGGGTTCGCTGGCCACGATCAATGGCGGCTTTTTCACCCCCGAAGGCAAACCACTCGGCCTCGTCATATCCAATGGCAAGCGTGCAGGAGGCCTCAACCGCGCCTCCTCGCTCGGCTCCGGCTTCTTCATTGGTGGCGACGAACGACTCATCTCTCGCGAGTCCTACCTCGCCACCAAGCCCAGCACAAAAAACCTCCTCCAAGCCGGCCCTCGGCTCGTCTGGGGTGGCAAAACGATGTCCGGCCTCCAAAAGAGCGAGAACCGCCCCCGCTCCTTCCTCCTCTGGGATGGCCGCGAGCACTTCGGCATCGGCTACGCCAATTCCGCCACTCTTTCCTCGCTCGCAAGCGCACTCAGCAAACAACCCATCTCCGGCTTCAAAATCCATCACGCCCTCAATCTCGATGGTGGCCGCTCCTCCGACCTCTGGGTCAGCTCCTCTGTCAATGGCGGCCCTGTCACCCGCCGCTCGTGGATCAATAAGGAAGTGCGGAACTACCTCGTGCTGAAGCGCGACTAGCACCTAGCGATAGGCTTGCCTCAGCCTCTGCATCCCGCTACCTCTGGCCTGTCAAAAGCATGCCCACTCCCGAAGTCATCCTCGGAAACTCGAATCGTCGATTCTCGGGCGTGACCTCGACGATGCTTCAGACCTTCCCCGGCGTCAGCAAGCGCGTTCCCGTCGCTGTCCTGGGGCCGCATCATTTGCCAGAGGAAGCTTCTGTTCTCAGCTTCTGCGAGTTCACCAAGCTCTGCCGCGAATCCCTCCCAGTTGGCCTCCCCCGCGTCTTCCATGCGAGACGGAACGACGAAATGATCCAAGCCCTCGCCGCGAAAAAATTCTTCGGCTCCCACCTCAAGATCATCTTCACCTCCACTGCCCAGCGTCACCACAGCAAGTTCACCAAGGCCCTCATGCGCCGCATGGATGCCATCATCACGACTTGCTCGGCTGCCGCCTCTTATCTCGATCAACCTGCCGATATCATGATCCCGCACGGGGTCGATCTCGAGCGCTACCAACCACCTTCGTGCAAAGCAGAAGCCTGGAAAAAACTCGGCTTCCCTGGGGAGTATGGCATCGGAATTTTTGGTCGTGTGCGCGCGCAGAAAGGAATCGACGTCCTCATCGACGCCGCCGTTCCTCTTTTAAAAGAGAACCCCGCACCCACTCTCGTCATCGTCGGCGAGACCACGCCCAAGTTCCGCGATTACCAACAGGCGCTTGAGCAAAAAGTGGCCGCAGCAGGGCTGAGCGAACGCGTCATCTTTCACGGGAAGCGCCCTGGTTCTGAACTCCCTGTCCTCTTCCAAGGAATGTCACTCGTCGCCGCGCTCAGTCGCAATGAAGGGTTCGGCCTCACCGTGCTCGAAGCGATGGCATCCGGCGCCGCCGTCCTCGCGAGCCACGCCGGAGCTTGGCAGGACATCATTTCCGAGGACGTCCACGGCTTCACCGCCCCCTGCGGCGATGTCTCCGCAACACGTGAAAAGCTCGCCACCTTGATCTCCGATCATGAAAAACTGTTAGAGATGGGCCGCGCCGGACGCCGCCACGTCGAGGAGCACTACACCATCGACCGCGAAGCGCAGTCGCTCTGCGATTTCTACCGCAAAATCCAAAATTCCTAAAAAACGTGCCGCGCATCAAGATCAGCCATCGCATCGAATACGGAGTCTACCGTGCCTTCGAGACAGCACTGTGCTGCCTCTCGGTAAGAAGCACCGTCTCGCTCGGCGAATTCCTCGGGCGTATCGCGATCCGCATCTTGCCAAAATATCGCAGCATCGTCCTGCGCAACCTCCGCTTTGCTTATAGCGAAGCGAAGTCACCAGAGGAAATCGAAGACCTTCTCCACGAAGTCTTCGAGCGAAATGGCGGCAACCTCCTTGCCTCCATCCGACTCCCCCTTCTCAGCGATGACGAAATACTGAAGCACGTTACCTTTGAAAATGCAGAGCTCATCGAAAAAAAACACGCTCTCGGAAAAGGAACAATCATCATCGCCCCACACATGGGAAACTGGGAACTCCTCGCACAAGCTCTTCCACTCCTAAAGCCAGAGGCCCTTGCCGGAGCTTTTTATCGCAAGCTGAATAATCCACTCATGGACCAGCTCATCGAGAGGCGACGCGCACATCGAGGCACCCACCTCTTTGCCAAGCACTCCTCCAGCCATAAGCTGACAGCCTTCCTTCGGAAAAATGCCGGCCTCGGCATCCTCGGCGACCAGCGGATGCCCAAGCGAGGAGACCCCGTCGTCTTCTTTGGGAGACCCACAACCTTCTCCCCCCTCCCCGAGCTTCTTGCAAGGCGGACCGACTCGGCACTCATGGGAATGCACTGCCGAAGCAGCGAGCCAGGCCAATGGATCGTCAGCTTAACTGAGATCAAAGACGCCTCCGCCCAATCCTGCGCTGACAGCCTAGAAAAAGCCTGGCGCAGCTCCCCTGCTGACGTCTTCTGGTTCCAAGATCGCTGGAGACTGACCGGAAAAAAACCGCTCTCATTCTTAGAAACACTGGATCCAGCACACCCGGTCACCAAGCCCCTCAGGATTGCCTCGACCTCAATGATCTCCCTGCCAAAAAATCTGGCCACGGTTGAAGTCATTGACCTCAATATGGACGCGCCGACTGACGAGCTCGCAGCGCAGCTCCATCAGCTAAGCGACGCCGGAAAATACCCCGTCGACCTGTACTGCTGCGCTCAAACTTTCATTCCAACGCTCAAAAAAGTAGCGGGCCGAATTCCGGTTGCAAGCCCGGAAGACTTCTCTTAAAAATGCTATCATGACCGAGCAGCCGCGTCATCTCTCCTTCCGTCCTGAAATCAACGGGCTTCGGGCCGTCGCGGTCATCTTAGTCATCGTCTTTCACCTAGACAAAGCGTGGATGCCATTTGGCTACGTAGGGGTAGACATTTTCTTCGTCATTTCGGGATTTTTGATCACCCGAATCATTTTAGAAAAACAAAGAAATGGAGAATTTAAGTTTGGGGATTTCATCGCCAGGAGAATCAAAAGAATTCTTCCGGCACTCTTCATCGTATTACTTGTTTGCTCAATTGCATCCATTCTCATCCTATCGAGCGAAGAATACCGCTATTACTTTCGCTCCCTGCGCTATGCTTCGGCTCAGGCTTCGAATTTTTTCTTCTTAGGGCACAGCGGATATTTTGATCTAGCAAGTAAGTTCAATGTGCTCCTGCACACTTGGTCACTCGGCGTGGAAGAGCAGTTCTACTTGGTTTGGCCCCTGCTTTTAATACTGGTATCTAGGCTGAGTATCCCTCGATCTATTTTCTACGCCTTCGTCATCACCAGCTCATTCGGCGCGATGTGGCACTTCAAGAATGCTGAATCAATGCAGTATTTTTTCATGTTCTATGCGAGGGCTTGGGAATTCGCGATCGGCGCACTCCTCGCCGCTGGAGTATTGAGATCCAGCACGAGTAAATTGACCAATGAAGTCATTGGAGGAATGAGTATTCTCTGTATTTCCCTTCCTCTCTTCTTTGCCTCTAGCACCGCTCAATTCGAGTTGCTCTATCTATTGCTCACTTGCATAGGAGTCGCGGGGATCATCTACAGCTCTCTCAACCATCAAACTCTGATCGCTAAAGCTCTTTCTTGCAAAGGACTCCTCTATATCGGAGCTCTCTCCTACTCTCTGTATCTCTGGCATTGGCCAGTCATCGTCTTCTACAACTACATCTCTGAGTTTTACCACGCTAGCAAAGGAATCTCTGCGCCAGAGTCTCTCACTACAATTGGAGTCATCATCGTTTTAGCCGTCACTTGGACTCTCTCCGCAGCCACCTACACACACATCGAAAAGCGGTATCGCGCTTCCAAAGCTTCCAACAAACACACCTTTATGATCGGCGCAATCTGCATCATATGCTTCATGGGCCTCGCTAAGCTGGGTCAAGCACAAGCGAAAGAGAGCTGGCGGCTGATTTCCTTCTCTAACGAAATCAACCTCAACAATTTCGACATCGATGTCCCCAGATCATTCGACAGCGAAGTCGTTACCGAGGATATTTTACTCACGGGAGATTCTCATTCAGAGCACTTTGCACCGATGGTAGAAGCGTGGTCTACAGAACAAAACGTCACCTCGAAGCTGCTCTCGAAGGGAGGGACGCCTCCTCTCCTAATTTACAATCAATTTCACGAGTTTCTCTCCTACCGTCAGAAGGCTCACCTAGATCGAGTCAAAGCCTATATTCTTGATCATCCTGAGATCAAACATGTCTTCTTGGCTGCAAATCACTGTGATTACCAAAACAAACCGCTTTATGAAAAAGCGCTAGCAGACACGGTTCGTTTTTTAATCGAACAAGATAAAGGGGTTTGCATCATCGGGCAGGCGCCACCGCTCAGTGGAAATGGAATTCGCTTCCTCGAACCCACCCACCTGATGAATTGGGTTTTTCCCAGAACGATCGACCTTGAGACCTTGCTCTCATTCGATCCTCAACTCTTAAGCGCACAGTTGACTCCGATGAGACACATCATGATTCGCTTACAGGAAATCGAGCCCACCCTTCAACTCTGGCATCCAGAAGACCACTTGTCTGGCGGGTTACAAAAAGGGATTCCTTGCTACTCGGATCGAGGACACCTCAATTTGCATGGCTCTCTCTATCTAGCTCCCTATTTTGAATACCGCTTAAAAGAGAAACCCTAGGAGATCGCTGATCTGATCGGACAACTAAGATAAATAGGTGCCTCGCCCAGAGTCGAGTCACTGATTTCTGATCCATAGACATCCAGTATCTTAGAGTGAGAAAAAGGAAGGTCGCCGCGATAGGTCCCGCCGTTGCACCAAGCCATCACCACGCTTTCCTGATTCGTCTCAAAGCGCAGTGCATACACGTCGTCCTCTATGTCAAACTTCTCGACGAACGTTGCCGAGCCTAACAGTTTAAAAAACTGAACCAGCATTCGGTAGCCCGGTCGCTCCCTCCAGCCATTATCCGAACGTTCATCGATGAGACCGAAACCATGGGCAACTAATCGCCACCAGAAAACCTGATCCACAAATCCGGAACACACTGAAAGCACGAGATAGCGGAGCATAAAGTGGCCATACTCCAGCTCCGAGACATTAAGCCGATGCTCGGGATCTCCCGGATGAATATAACCAGCGGCAACGGGCGACCATACCCCTGTTCCTTTCAGAGGCCAATTCACCTCAGATACGATCAAGCGATCATCGCACTGAGGAACACTCCGGCAAATCGCACGCAGTAAAGCGCACTTTTCCAGCGTGCTGAATCCACCTTGCCGATTCTCAGGAGCACCACGTCGATCGACATATAGATGATGAGACAGAGCTCCATAGTGCAGTCCATCAGGCGTCTCGCCTAAAGCAGAGAGCACATAGTGATACTCGAAATCGATACAGGCGGGTCCGGTAAAACAAATCGCAGGAAACTTTTTCTGCAACGCCGTCACGGACTCTAAGAGAATCCGCTGCTCGGCTGGCGAGTGGACACCCCACTTTATGCGATTCACCGCATGACAAAGTTCCACCGTCCGCACCAGCTCTCCCACTTCAATCAAGACCTCATTTAAAAAGGCAGCCCATGACTCCGGTTCCAACACCGCATTCCGGTCCTGCACCATCGCGATCATCACTTCATGCCCTGCCGCATGGAGCGCTTTGACCTGCTCGATACCCACGCGCCATTGGGAAGCCCCTTCGTGATGACAAAAGCGTAAAAGAACGGGAATCTTTCCCAGTCCGGTCAGAAATCCCTGTTGTTTTTTGAAATCAAGATCCGTCGACTCCAGAGCCATCCCGAAACAGCCCTCCATCTTCACGGCATTCGCGAAGGCTTGTGGCAACAAGCTTTGATATTCATTCCAAATACGCCCTCCCGACCGAAGGACCTCCCGAAAGACGCTTGAGTGCCTTCCTTTTGGGTAATGCTTCTTCCGCTCCTTGCGGTCCATCGTGATCGTCGCTTGAGCAGACTGCTTGTCCCAGATCCAGATGTTCTGCACCTCGGGATATGCCGGACCATTCCCCACCTTTGGCGTCCGGAAGGGATGCCGCCAGCGATGGCTCTGCTGCCTTAGATAAAAAATCTGACGGAGCTTCTTTACCTTTTTTCTAAACTTCCTCGGGGGATCTCCATCCCAATAGATCGTCATCAGGATCGCCAGCAGCACACCCGGTAGCGTGATCCTTGAAAAATCAACCGCACGTTCTTTGAGCGTCAGCGTCTCCTTAATTCTCCCACGATTCAGATCAATAAATTGCACCTCTCCCCACTCTCCATTCTTAGCAGGAAGCAACTCCATGTTCTGGTTCCCTAGATCGCGGTGATAGAAGCCAGCATCGTGCATTTTTCGCATCGAGCGAGCGACATGGTCAAGCAGGCTCACAATCCGATCGCACTCCGGCTGCTCTTCATAAAGACGAATCAATTCATCCTTAAAACTAGTGAGCGAATCCAGATAGCGGGAAAGGTAGTAGCTTTCCACTAGCTGCTTCCCCTCCCATCGCTCGAAATAAGCAAGCGGCTCCGGCGTTCCGACCCCGTGCCGCATGAGAAACTCGGCAGCTTCAAATGAGCGCGCCGCCTTTGACCCACGTTCCTGATCGTAGCGATCCTTCCAGCCGGCCTGCTTCCCGAACTGCTTAACCACCACAAAATCCGCTTTCCCATCGACCTCCAGTGGAAGGACGATGATGCGGTGTCTCCCTGCAGCGAGGACTCTTAGGTCGGAATTCCTCAGTTCCTTGGCAAAACCCGCGAGCTTTGATGACGAAAAGACTTTAGCGAGATCCGAGCGCACCTTGCCACTGAATCCGGCCAACGAAAGCTCCTCAAATTTTTTCTCAGCCATTGATAAAAGGACGCTAATTGGCTCAATTTTTAAATGCAACGGTTTTGCCACCCCCTCAAAATGTGCCATTGAGTATCGAGAAATTCTCCGATAGCGTCCCTCCAGTGGCCTCCTCGTCTCATCAACCTATGAAATCCATCCTCATCACCGGCGGAACCGGATCCTTCGGAAAACGATTTGTCTCCCGAATTCTCAACGACTACCCCGAAGTCGAGCGCATCGTCATTTACTCGCGCGACGAGCTCAAGCAGTTCGAAATGGCACAGACCTTCTCCCAGGAAGAGTTTCCCCAGCTCCGCTATTTCATCGGAGATGTGCGTGATAAGGACCGTCTTCAGCGAGCGCTTGAAGGGATCGACACCATCATTCACGCGGCCGCGTTAAAGCAGGTTCCCACTGCGGAATACAATCCCTTTGAGTGCATCAAGACAAACGTCATGGGCGCGCAAAACCTCATCGAAGCCGCTCTCGACTCCGATGTGAAACGAGTCGTCGCCCTTTCCACCGATAAGGCTGCAGCTCCCGTCAATCTCTACGGTGCGACGAAGCTCTGCTCGGACAAGCTTTTCATCGCCGCTACTAATATGATCGGAAGTCGTGGCCTCACTTTCTCGGTAGTGCGCTATGGAAATGTCATGGGCTCGAGAGGCTCGGTCATCCCCTTCTTCATAAACAAGCGCGACTCCGGCATTCTCCCCATCACCGATGCTAGTATGACCCGCTTTAATATCTCTCTCGACGAAGGTGTCGACATGGTTTTCTATGCCACGAAGCACGCCATCGGCGGTGAAATTTTTGTTCCCAAGATTCCTTCCTACCGCATCACCGATGTCGCCACCGCCATCGCTCCCAGCTGCAAACAGGAGATCGTCGGCATCCGCCCAGGCGAAAAAATCCACGAGGAAATGATCACCGCGAGTGACTCGCCGAACACCATCGAAGCCGAGCGCTACTACGTCATCGTGCCCAACCTGATGGGCCACAGCTATGACGACACGATGGAGCGCTACAAAAATAACTACTCAGCCAAAAGCGTCCCCGCGAACTTCTGCTACTCCTCCGGCGACAACACCGATTGGCTTGATGCAGAGCAGATGCGCGAACTCATCGTGAAGCACTGCGACCCGAACTTCGTCCCCACCTAACAGGCCATGGCCGAGCGCTCCTTCATCCCCTACGGCAAGCAGAGCATCGATCAAGATGATATCGATGCGGTCTGCGCTGCGCTTCAGTCTGACTTTCTCACCTGCGGTCCTCAGATAGAGGCCTTTGAGAAAGCCTTTGCCGAGTTCGTAGGAGCAAAACACGCCGTCGTGGTGGCAAATGCCACCGCCGCTCTCCACCTCGCAATGCTGGTGGCAGAGATTGGAAAAGGCGACCGCG
Source organism: Akkermansiaceae bacterium (assembly GCA_039769075.1). Lineage (GTDB taxonomy): Bacteria > Verrucomicrobiota > Verrucomicrobiia > Verrucomicrobiales > Akkermansiaceae > SW10. The sequence goes on from JBDMZE010000040.1 coordinate 43,081, forward strand.
TCGTCACGAGCCCAAACACCTTTCTCTCGTCGGCAAACTGTGCCGCCTTCGTGGAAGCCATTCCTGACTTCTGCGATATCGATCCGAAGACTTACACTCTCTGCCCGAAGGCACTTGAAGCAATGTGGACGGATGACATCAAAGCTGTCGTCGCAGTCGCCTACGCAGGCCAATCCGCCGACATGCCTGCCATTTCAAAGCTGGCCCATCAGCGAGGTGCGATCGTCATCGAGGACGCCTGCCACGGAACTGGCGGCGGATTCGAAGTGGATGGCACCTTTTACCGACAAGGCGGACACCCTTGGGCCGACATCACGACCTTCAGCTTCCATCCCGTTAAAACCCTCACCACGGGCGAAGGCGGAATTCTTCTGACTGAAAATGACGACTACGCCGCGCAGGCTCGCCTCCTCAGGACTCACGGAATGACCCGTGAAGCGGAGACAATGCAGGGACTCGGCAGTGAGACCCCCGCTCTCGCAGAAAAGGGGCCGTGGTATTACGAGATGCAGCAGCTCGGCTATAACTTCCGTATCACCGACCTCCAGTGCGCCTTGGGACTTAGCCAGCTGAAGAAGCTCCCCCGCTTTATCGAGCGACGCCGCGAGATCGTGGCCCGCTACAACACCGCCCTTTCAGATCTTCCTTGGCTCAGCACTCCCGGACTTCTCAGATCCGAGGATGCCCAGCACATTTCCTGGCACCTCTACACCATCCGCATCGACTTTCCAGCGCTCGGAAAAACACGGAGCGACGTCATGGCTGATCTCCGCTCAGATTCTATCGGATCTCAGGTCCTCTATATCCCGGTCTACCTCCAACCCTACTATCGTAAGACCTATGGCTACGCCGAGGGGAAGTGTCCCGAAGCAGAATCCTACTATGCCGGGGCTCTCAGCCTTCCGCTCTATCCGGCAATGACTGACGGGGATGTCGCGCACGTCATTGACGGAATCAAGCGCCTCGCCCCTACGAACTAAGCCGATCTGCCGCACGGTGGAGTTCCGCTTTTCTCAGCATCAAGACCGCGGCTTCGAACTCTTCTTTCTCAGTGGGATAATCACGTTTCTGATGATTCGGATTGATCGATCCAACCCACGGGTGCTCTCCTAAAAACTCGCTCAGCTCAGCGAGCGAAAACATCTTTTCATCAAAGTGATCAAACAAGAGATTGAGCAAGGCGTAGTCGCTGGGATAATCCATCGTCAACCGTAAATCCTTCGTATTCTTCGGAGCCAACATCTCAACCCGTCGCATTAAAAACCGTTCCGGTCTCCGTGCGATAAAAGGGGTCACGTGCTCTCTCTCATAAAGATCTTCTGCCTCCTGATGGGCCGCTTCAAGCGCCGCAAAAGAAACCACTTCCGCATTCATCCCCAGAGGCAATCCACTGGTGACAGTATAATCAGCCTTCTCCTCCACGTGGCTGGAAATCATTTCATCAAGATGAGAAAAATCGATGCAGGGATTGTCTCCCGTCAGCCGCACAATGGTCTCGAACCCGTTCTTCTTTGCGCATTCATACATTCGTTTTAGAACGTCTTCTTCATCGCCACGAAAAACCTGTCCCGGAAATGCTTCTTCAATGGCATCATTCGCAGGATCAATCGACGTCGCCACAACACAGGAATCGACGACCGCCGAAAGAGCCACCCGTTGAAAAATATGAGCTAAGACGCTTGGTCCTCCGGACATTGGGAGCCCCATCAGCACTTTGCGGGGAAATCTCTCCGAACCGCACCGCGCTTGAATAATTGCACCAATCTTCATCTTTTTATGATGCGGTCCACCCTCCATCGACGACCAAGTTCTGCCCTGTCATGTAGCTCGAAGCCTCAGAAGAAAGAAAGACCAACGAACCAGCAAGCTCCTCAGGTCGACCGATCCTCCCCAGAGCAGTCCGTTGATTGAGATCTTTAATGAAGACCTCTTTTTTCTGAACCTCAGGACTTGGAAAAGGCCCAGGCGAGATGGAATTCACGAGGATGTTTTTCGCCCCCAGATAGCAGGCAAAGTATTTCGTCAGCTGAATCACTCCCGCCTTCGTCGCCCCATAATGCGGAGGATTCAGGAACTCAGGTGAATCCGCATAAACCTCAAAATCAGGTGAGACCATGCCATACATCGAGCTGATATTGATGATTCTTCCGCCCTCCCTTTTTTCAAAATAAGGAACAACCTCTCGAATGCCGCGATAGACACTCCCAAGACAACCATCCATCGATACCGCCCACTCTTCATCGCTGATCTCTAGAGGGGTCTGCCCTTTCAGATAAAAGGCGTTGTTAATCAAAATATCGATCCCTCCCCAGCTCTCCGCCACCTTAGAAAAGGCCGCCTTTACCGAATCTGTCGAAGCGATATCGCATTCGAAAAATCGAAGATCTTCACCAGCGTCGGGAAATGCTTCCGCGCACTTCTCCCCGGACCGCGCCAGAACTGCGACCTTTGCTCCCGCATCGAGAAGACCTTGGCTCATGGCCTTTCCTAAATGGCCATAGCCGCCGGTGATGACTGCGATTTTTCCGCTCAGATTAAATAAAGACATATTCAACTCCAGTTTGTGGGCAGCACGATATTTTCATCCGTAATCGAAAGACTCTCGAGCTTAGGAAGGAGCTTATCGACTTTCTCCAAGTCGTCAAAGGCTTCCAAGTTTTCCTGTAAATCACTCAGACCTGATACCCCTACGAGAACCCGGTCGATGCCCTGCTGTGCCATCGCGAAACTCAAGAGCAGCGATGACAGCGACAAACCCGAGTTCTCAGCAAGCTCGTGAAGTTCTCTGATCGATTCCCGCACGCTCGCAAAATGTGGCGGCAGTTCATCAGGCTTCATAAAAAGAAGGCCCTGTAAAAACACCGAACGGGCATGAACCTCCACCTTTCGTGCTCTCAATTGATCAAAAAGCACGGCGAAGCGCTGATCGAAGACACTGAAGGGAATCTGTAAAATATCGAAATCGATCCCCTGCTCCCAAAGCTGCTCCACCTCCTCCGTCTGATAAACCGAGACCCCCACTTTCTTCACTTTCCCCTCCGCCTTTGAGCGCGCCAGGAACTCCTGCACATCCGGCTTCAGCATTTCCGCTGGGGCATGCACCAAATAAGCATCGAGCCGCTCGATCCGCAGTCGCTCAAGCGATTGATCGAGCGCCGCCATGAGCGCGTCTCCGGCCAGACCACCGGGTAACTTTGAAATGATGTCAAAGGCCGCGGCCCCCTGACCCAAGCAATCTCCGATCACTTTTTCACTGCTCCCGTAAGCCGCTGCGGTGTCCAAGCCACTGACACCAGAATCCCGAGCGAGCTTCAAAATACGAGCCACCTCCTCCGTAGAAATTTTCCCGGCAGGATTACTCACGCCATAATCGAGACCGAATTGCACCGTCCCGAGAACGAACTTCCCACACCACTCCTGCTGATTTTTCTTCATTTGCTCTCTCCCCAGAGTAAAGCTCTCGAGCATCGATGGCAACCTCCTCAATCTCCCCTCAAACCATCGTGATCCGGGCAGATGCTTCCAGCACCATCGGCACGGGGCACATCATGCGCATGATCGCACTCGCGCAGGCAAACCGCCGCCGAGGAGGCCGCACGATTTTCGTAACCGCTTTGTGCTCCGATTTTTTGAGCGAACGGCTCACCCAAGAAGGGTTCACCGAAGAGAAAATTACCCCTCCCACTCCTGGAAATTCGTCCGATGCTCAGCTCACCGGGGAAGTTTGCAAGGAAGTGAACCCCGATTGGCTCATCATCGATGGCTATCAATTTAAAGAAAGCTACCACCAAGCACTCCAGTCCACCGGTTGGAAGGTTCTCTGCCTCGATGACTTCGGTCATTGCGAGAAGTGGCACTGCGATGCACTCCTCAACCAAAACCTAGGCGCAGAAAAAATAGCCTCACTGATTCCACCGACGATGGCGGGCACTCGCGTCGCCCTTCTTCGTGAGGAATTTCTCGATCAGCCCCCTTTCCAAGCTCCTTCTGGCCCAGTCCGCAAGCTCCTCATCACACTCGGAGGATCTGACCCACTGAATGCCACCGGCTGGCTACTGAAGGAGTTGGAAAAAGTCATCGAACCCGAAGTGCAAGTCCGCGTCATCGTGGGACCTTGTAATACTCACCGCGAGGAGCTCTTTGCTCACTCATTTCCCTTCCCGATCGAGTGGAGGACGGACGTCAAAGAAATGCCCGCTGAATACATCTGGGCCGACGCCATCATTTCCGCCGGAGGTAGCTCCTGCTGGGAGTGGCTCTATTACCGGCTGCGTGGAGCGGTGCTCACGATTGCTGATAATCAGAAAGAAAGCGTCGCCGAGCTGAAGAGTCAAAGAATCGCCCTTAGCCTCGGGTGGCCACGGGGAGAAAGCCGCAGCGATGTCCTGCGCAAATGGCTCCACAACCCCAGCTTTTCCACCAATCCTGAACTCGCCTCGACCCTCATCGACGGACGAGGCGCTGATCGCGTCATCGCAGTGCTCGATGGTTCTCACTGCCTGATCCGTTCCGTCGATCCTCATCACGATGCTAAGTTCACCTTCCAGCTCGCGAACGAATCAAGCGTCCGCTCCGCCGGATTCTCTACTGCTGAAATCTCTTGGGAGACTCACTGCGATTGGCTCAAACAAAATACTGATCCATCTATCGCCCACCTTTTCGTCATCGAGGACCTTGCAGGAACACCCTGCGGCACTCTGCGCTTCATGCAGCGCGACTCAGGTTGGGAAATCGGAATTGCGATCAGTCCTGTCGCCCGTGGCAAGCGCTTCGCTGAAAAGGCGATCAAACTCGGAATGAGCGAGCTTGCCCGCCGCCATCAAATCCAGCACTATCTCGCCGTCATCAAGCCTGAGAATATCGCCTCTCGAACATTGTTCGAGGGACTCGGATTCCAGCTCGATTCCACCACCGAGACCGCGACCCACTGGTCCTTCCACTTTCTTCCTTAATTCTTCTGTCATGCCGCGCTGCTACCTCATTGCCGAGATTTCCGCCAACCACAACGGCCAGCTCGACACTGCGCTCGAAATCGTCCGCCTCGCCGCTGAGTCCGGAGCCGATGCCGTCAAGATTCAGACCTACACCGCGGACACGATGACGCTCGACTGCGATGCCGAGCCCTTCATCGTGCAGGGAGGAACCCTCTGGGACGGACAAAAACTCTACGATCTCTACGCACAGGCCCACACCCCGTGGGACTGGCATCAGGCGATTTTCGATGAAGCCGCAGCTCACGGACTCGAGTGCTTTTCCTCACCCTTTGATGCCACCGCGGTCGACTTTCTCGAGCAGTTCAATCCGGCATATCATAAAGTGGCCTCCTTCGAGCTCACCGATCACCCTCTCCTGCAAAAAATCGCCTCCACCGGCCGCAAGGTCATCATGTCCACGGGCATGTCCACTCTCGAGGAAATCGAAGAATCAGTCCAAGTCCTCCGCGAGGGAGGCTGCCCCGAGATCACTCTCCTCAAATGCACCAGCTCCTATCCAGCTCCTGCCAACGAAGCGAACCTCGTTCGTATCGCCGACATGGCCCAGCGCTTCGGCGTGCGCACCGGGCTTTCGGACCACACCATGGGCGCTACCGTTCCCATCGCAGCAGTCGCGCTCGGCGCTCAAGTGATTGAAAAACATTTTTGCCGCTCCCGCAGCGAACCCGGACCAGACAGTGCATTCTCGATGGAGCCGCACGAATTCAAGGCGATGGCTGAAGCCATTCGCATCACCGAAAAAGCGATTGGATCAGCCGACTTCTCCCTTACCAAGGCCGAGGAAAAAAGCCTCCGCTTCCGCCGCTCCCTCTTCGCCTCACGGGACATCGCCGCGGGCGAAAAATTCACCCCAGAAAACGTGCGCGTCATCCGCCCCGGAGATGGACTCGCTCCGAAAAACCTTCCCTCCGTTCTTGGAAAAACGGCCTCTTGCGACATTCCCTTCGGCACTCCTCTCTCGACCGACCACCTCGGCTAGCACCGCAGCGATATGAATCAGGATTTTTCTCACCTCAAAAACTCCTTCAGCTATCGACCTGATATCGATGGCCTCCGCGCCCTCGCCGTCATTCCGGTGATTCTTTTCCACGCTGGCTTAGGCTTTTCCGGTGGTTATGTGGGAGTCGATATCTTCTTCGTCATCTCCGGCTACCTCATTACCAGCATCATCATCCGGGAAATAGCAAAGGGGGAGTTCACCTATCGTGGATTCTGGGAGCGCCGCATCCGGAGGATCTTCCCACCCGCTCTTCTCGTCACCTTTGTATCGGTCATCTTCGGCGCTTGGGCTCTCCTCCCGGACACCTTTGCCTCACTCGGAAAGGCGGGAATTTCCCAGCTCACGATGGTGGCCAATTTCTACTTCTGGCAGCAGGATGGCTACTTTGCCGGCCCCTCTGATCTGGAGCCGCTCCTTCACATGTGGTCGCTTGCCGTGGAGGAACAATTTTACTTCCTCTTCCCCATCCTTCTCGTCGCACTGGTAAAGCGAGGCGAAGGAACCACCCGTAAGGTTCTCATCGCCATCACCCTCCTCTCACTCATTTGGAGCCTTTACGGCGTCATTCACTTTCAAATGGCGACCTTCTACCTTCTCCCAGCCCGAGCTTGGGAGCTCTCGATCGGATCACTTCTCGCCATCCTACCCCTCCGTTCTTTGGCTTCCAGCGCAGCGCGAACTGCCGTGGCCCTTCTAGGTCTTGCACTCATCCTGTGGTCGATCTTCGCTTATGATCTCACCACTCCATTCCCCGGACTCGCCGCCGTCCCGCCCTGCCTCGGCACCGCTCTCCTGATCTACGCCCACCAAGGAGGCCCTTCTCCCATCGGCCGTCTTCTGAGTCTTGCTCCCGTCGTTTTAATCGGAAAGATCTCCTTCTCGCTCTACCTCTGGCACTGGCCCCTCCTCGTCTACGGACGCCACCTCTCGATTCAGGAAATGAGTCCCGCCTTGAGAATCTCACTCGTGGCAGCCTCTTTCGTCCTCGCCATTCTCACTTGGATGTTCGTTGAGACTCCCTTCAGAAAGAGAAAGATCGGTGCCAAGCGGCCCCAGCTTTTCCGCTTCTTCGGTTGGGCCACTATCATTCTCATCGCAGGCTTCACCATCATCTATAAAGCCGATGGCTTCCCCTCCCGCTTCAGAGGAGAGACCGCACGTTTTGCTGAGGTCAACATGGAGATCTCCGACGCTAAGGATCTCAAAAAATCCTTCACCGACTTCCCGATTCTCCTCCCCGATTCGGAGGCAAAGCCAGAACCCTTCCTCATCTGGGGCGATAGCCACGGACGTGGCATGGTGACGCTTTTCCGTGCAATGTGTGAGGAAAACAACACCAATGGCTACTATGCCTGTCGCTCATCCACACCCTCCATTCTGGGCGTCAACTTCCTCCCAAATGACGACTCTCTAGCTCCACACAACGACCACGTTCTGGAGATCATCGACCGAGATAAGATCCGCCGAGTGATCATGATTAGCCGCTGGGCAAAATACATTCACCGGGGAAAGCACTCCCGACAAGATCCCCTGAGCGACCGCGACTCTAGGGGACGCCCTTCAGAAGTCGTCTTCCGCGAAGCACTCGCGCACACCATCGATGAACTCCGCAAGCGAGACATCGAGATCATCATCATGAAGCAAGCTCCTCTCCAGTTCCGGAGCCCTCCTTCCTCGCTCTGGATGACCCAGCGCTTCGGATACGACCCCAGCAAAACCGGAGTCACCATCACCGAGCACCAGGCACACCAACTTGAGGTAAATGCCATTATCGACTCCCTCGCCCAGCCCGGAGTTCACATTCTTGACCCTCTCTCCATCCTCTCACATGAGAACGGACACACCAAGGTGCATGAGAGAAATGAAATCTTCTACTCTGATGACAACCACCTTTCTAGAGCGGGTGTCATGGCACTTAAGCCCCTCTTTGCTCCTTACTTTCCAAAGGGAAAAACCACTCCCTAAACTTCAGCAACCCACCCTATGAAACGCCTCGTTGTCTGGAGCTGGTCGAACGACCCTTCCATCATTCCCATCACCAATCTCGTGGAGTCAGGTGACGCCGAAGTCATCAGCTGGTTCACCCGAAAGGGAAAGAAGACCCACCGGACAAAACACTTTTCCTACATCCCCCAGCTCATGCTGAAGGATCTCGCCGAGCAGGAGGTGGACAAGAGCGTCCATCTTAATATCCCGCCGGAAGAACTCGCCGTCGAGTTCCAGCACTTTCAAGACATCTACTCACGCGTCAATTACTCCAAGGGTCAGGACTACTTTAATCACCTCAACCTCTTCCATCTTTACTACCAGTATTTCACAAAAATCCTGAAGGACGGAAAGGTCGATACCGTGATCTACTTTACCGCGCCCCATGCGGGAGCAGACTTCCTCCTCTACTGCGCCGCCAAGCGGCTCGGAATCGAAGTCTTACTCACGCTTCAGAGCCCGATCCCAAATCGCTTTTTCTGCGTCCGCGACATCAAGGACTTCGGCACTTTCGACACCACGCCCGAAACTGGCGAACCGATCGAACTCACGATTCCCAAGACCTATAAGAAGAAACATTTCTACATGTCCAAGGTTCCCAACAAGCGGGGCTGGCTCCTGAGCCGCTTTTTCCGCGACATCTGGTGGTCTTTTGGCATGGGACGACAGCCCATCAACTTCGGCGGAGTCATCCAGAAACAAGGAGGTCGCATCCGCTACACCTCCCTCTTCAAAAAGAACGCCGAGGCCAGCGTCGATTTTGAGCGTAAATATGTCTACTTCCCCCTCCAACTTCAGCCTGAGCTGACGACCTCGGTGCTTGGAAACGAATTCTCGGACCAACTCCTCGCCCTCGAAAGGCTATCCGCGATCATCCCCGACGACTGGCACATTTACGCGAAGGAAAACCCCAAACAAGGCTTCCAGCAGCGCGACACTTTCTTCTTCGAGCGCTTCAAGCGCATCCCAAATTGTCACTACCTCAACACCTCCATCGACACCTACGAGCTGCTCGAAAACTGCCAGTTTGTCGCCAGTATCACAGGCACGGCCTGCTGGGAGTCGGTGAGCGGAGGAAAGCCAGCCCTCATTTTTGGAAACGTGTGGTTCAAGAAGCTCCCGGGGGTCATCTCTTGGCGACCCGATCTCGCACTCTCCGAGATCACCGACACCCCGATCAACCACGAGGAGCTAGAGAAAGCTTACAGCGATACGATGAGTAAGACTTCATCTGGGCTCGTGGATATCGCCTACAAAACGATCTATCCGGAATACACCGAGAAAGAAAACGGCGAGCTCATCACCAAGTTTCTTCGGAAAGCGATGAAGCTGGACTAAATCGATCGTAAAAATGCTCCAGACCGACTTCGCCAACCTCCGCACTCCCTTCGCTTACCGACGGGATATCGACGGGTTACGGGCCCTCGCAGTCATCCCCGTGCTCCTTTTCCACGCGGGATTCGGGATGACCGGCGGCTTTGTTGGGGTCGATATTTTCTTCGTCATCTCCGGCTACCTCATCACCAGCATCATCGCACGGGAGATGATCCAAGGGACCTTCACCTTTAAGGGATTCTGGGAACGACGCATCCGCCGCATCTTTCCGCCCGCATTTTTTGTCACCCTGATCACCGTGATCGCGGGCGCTTGGATTCTCCTTCCACTGGTCTTCCGCGGACTGGCCAAGGCAGGACTCGCGCAGATCGGGATGGTTGCGAACTTTTACTTTTGGAAACAAGACGGCTACTTCGCAGGCCCTTCAGACCTCGAGCCGCTGCTTCACATGTGGTCCTTGGCGGTGGAAGAGCAGTTTTACTTCTTCTTCCCCCTCCTTCTTGTTGGGCTGATGGCCCGCGGTGAGTCTCGCACGCGGCTTGTCTTAGGCATCATCTTTACCCTCTCCCTCCTCTGGAGTTTCTATGGGGTCTTCCATTTTAAAATGGCGACCTTTTTCTTGCTTCCGGCCCGGGCTTGGGAGCTTCTCCTTGGCTCCCTACTCGCCCTCCTCCCACTCGCAAAGCTCGGGAGCATTTCCCTAAGGAACGCGATCGCTCTCACCGGACTGGCCTGTATTCTCTACCCGCTTTTTTTCTACAACCACACCACGCCCTTCCCAGGCCACAATGCGATCCTTCCCTGCCTCGGAACTGCTCTGCTTATTTACTCAGGAGGAAGCGGATCGAGTTGGTGCGCCTCACTTCTCTCTCTTCCTCCGGTCGTCTACATCGGGAAAATTTCCTTCTCTCTCTATCTCTGGCATTGGCCCCTTCTCGTCTACGGACGCCACCTGAGCCCGCACGGCCTCAGCTCGGGAACGACCGCCGCTCTGCTCGCCGCGTCCTTTCTCCTCGCCATTCTTTCCTACCATTTCATCGAGCAGCCCTTCCGCCGAAAAGCAATCTTCCCAACCCGCCAGTCCCTCTTCAAAGGCTTCGGTTGGATCACGGTGGTCGTCGCAGTCAGTTTCACCGCCATCTATAAGCTCGATGGAATCCCATCCCGCTTCCAAGGCGATGCGGAACGCTTCCTTGAGGCATCGAGCGTCAGTAAAAAGACGGGCTACCTCACGGGTAGTTTCGACAGCATCCCTCCCGTCTTGGATGAATCAGATTTCACACCAGGTGACACCCTCCTCTGGGGCGATAGCCATGGCCGCCACATCCTTCCACTTTTTCAGCATCTGAGCAGCGAAGGAGAGTCCAAAATCTACGCCGCTTGCCGACCGAGCACGCCTCCCCTGCTCGGGATAAACATGTCCACCAACGAAACCCTCTCGCCCCACAACGACCAAGTCCTTGCCGCGATCAACTCTGATGCGATCAAGCGCGTCTTCCTCGTGGGTCGCTGGAACTTTTACTATCAGCTCGGAAATAATTCCCAGCAGGCCTCCCTCATCGATGAAACAGGGACCCGACGCCCCGCTCCCGAGGTCTTCAAAGAAGGATTCCAGCGCACCATCACGGCGCTCCAAGAAAAAGGAATCGAAGTCGTCATTCTCAAACAAGTTCCCTCACAGCACCTCGACCCCTCGGCTTCGCTTTGGCACGCCTCGCGCTTAGATCGCGATCAAGATCAAGTCGGGGTGACGATCACCGAGCATTCGCAATCGCAGGAAGCAGTGAATGAACTCCTCGATTCATTTGCAGGGCCAGGAGTGACCATCCTCGATCCACTTGAGCTCTTTTCCCTCAAGAACGGCCACACCAAGGTTCAAGAAAATGGAAAAGTGCTCTACTACGACAACCACCATCTCTCGGTCGATGGTGCGCTCTTTCTTAAGCCTTTAATCGGACCCAATTTTAGAAAGCCTTAAGCTTCGGTTCGTTCCGAAACAATCAAGCCGCGGTCGAACTCGATCACACGATCCGCGATCTTGGTCGTGCTGAGACGGTGGGCGATGAGGAGGGTGGTGCGGCCTTTGACGAGTTGGCCGAGGGCCTCTTGGATCTTTGCTTCGCTCTCGTTGTCGAGCGCGCTGGTGGCTTCATCGAGAAGAAGGATCGGAGCGTCTTTTAGGAAGGCTCTGGCGATGGCGATGCGCTGGCGCTGGCCACCGGAGAGGCTGGTGCCTTTTTCGGAAACAGCGGTGTCGTAACCGGACTCTTGCTCTAGGATGAAGTCGTGGGCATTGGCTTTGCGTGCCGCATCTTCGACTTCTGCGTCTGTCGCACCGGATCGGCCAAGGAGGATGTTCTCGCGGATCGTTCCGCTGAAAAGGATCGGGGTCTGGGAGACGACGGCGATGTGGTCCCGCAGCTCTTTCTTTTTCCACTCGCGGACATCGAGGCCGGAGATGGTGACAGAGCCTGAGGTGACATCGTAAAAGCGCGGAATGAGCTGAAAGAAGGTCGATTTCCCCGCGCCACTTGGCCCGATGAGGGCTACGCATTCGCCGGCTTTGACTGAAGTGGTCACGCCACCGAGGACTTCGTCTTTTCCGTAGGAGAAGCGGACATCCTGAAACTCAAGACGGCCTTCAAAACTCACGGGGACACTGGCGGAGGGGCTTTCGACCAGCTCGTCCTTCGCGTCAAAGATGCTTTCGATGCGATCGAGCGCAGCCTCGCCTTGCTTGATGAGGCTGTTGACATTTCCGAGCTTCTTCACCGGATCGTAAGTCATGTAGAGCGCGACTCCGATGGCCATGAAGCTTTCTAGAGTGAGGTTCTTCCCCACCCCGAGATAGAGTGCGAGCGTGAAACCGGTCACTGCCACCACCTCCACTGCGGGCGAGATGAACTGGCGATATTTAACCACCTTCATCGAGTATCGAATCAACTCATTCACCTTAGCACTAAACTTCTCAAGCGTAGTCTCCTGTAAGTTATAAGCGCGGATTTCGAGCGGAGCTTGCAAGCTCTCGGCGAGCTGTCCGCTGAGGTCGCCCGCGCTCGCCTGTAAGCGCCTTGCCCGACGCGCGAGTTTTTTCCCTGCGAGACGAATCGGGAAGACACAGAGCGGCACGGTAATGAGGGCGATGATGACGACAAAGTTCCCGTCATTTGAGACTGCCTCAGTTACCAGAAAGGCGACCGCAGCGATCAGAGTCACCGGCTGTTTGATAATATCAGCACTGACCTGAGACACCACTTGGCGCAAGATCTCGGCATCACCCGTGAGACGCGCGAGAAGATCACCGGAGCGGAAGCGCTGAAAAAAGGCCACCGGAAGAGCTTGGATACGAGCAAAGGCTTGATGGCGAATCCCTTCCACCACGCGATAGCCCACGTAGTTAATCAGGTAGGCATTGAGATACCCGCCAACCGCTCGAAGCAGAAAGACGAAGGGAAGCCACATGCAGGTGACAAGAAGGAGGTGATCAGCACTCAACTCACCGAGCCAATCCTTCATTGCTTGAAGATACTTCCCAATATCCTCATTGGGCTCTTCTTTGCTCGGGAAGAGCATCGGGAAAACGACCTTGGTCGCAAGCGGAAGCCCGGCACCAGTCGCCACGGCATAAAGTAAGCCCGCGAGAACACCGCCAATGAAGTGCAGACGCACTGGGCGGAAGTATTTCAAGTAAGGTCGAAAGCGCTTCATGCAGTTCCGGTGATGCTAGCAGGACACCTCTGAAGCTCCAGTCTTATCCCCTATGGAATAATCTCCACGTAGTCGCCGACCGTCAGGAGGCTGAAGAACTGTTTCGCCCCTGACCAAGGCATCCGGATGCAGCCGTGCGAGGCCGCGTAGCCGGGGAGATTCCCCACGTGAAAGCCAAAGTCACTCGCGCTGAGGCGCTGAAAGTAGGGCATCGATGAGAGGAAGAGACTCAAGCGGTAAGCCAGCTCATTTTTCCGTGGAGACGATCAAAGTTTCGCCAAAAAAGATCATTTTTTCTAAACAATCATCATTTCATCAAAACAAATATCGCTGAAGGCTGCTTATTTAGCGCTTTTTGACAATCACATGACAAAAAGACGAATCCAAACCGTTATCTTAGTTATCCTCGCTCCCCACCCAAGCACCGTTTCGCAACCGATTATCATCTTAAATGTCCGTCCGCCCCTTATCCCTTGGTGCTCTTCTCGCCTTTTTACTCCTAACGGGCTGTAGCCAGAGCAACTACAAAAAACAGGCTGATAAGGATGTTTATGCGATTCTAAAAAAGGTCGAGGCCGACATCTTCGGGAAATCCTCTGAGTTTTCAATCAGCTCTGGAAAGAAGGCAAAGGATGTCACCTCCGTAAAAGTCCTTAATGCTCGGAGCCAGCGTGGCAAAGTCACTCTTAGCCTCGATGAAGCCCTGACTTACGCCATCGCCAACAGCCGCGAATATCAGTCAGAAAAAGAAAAACTCTACCTGACAGCACTCACCCTCACCGGCGAGCGACACAACTTCCGCCCCAATTTCTTCGGCGGCACCCGCACCGACTACTCGCACCTGAGCGATGGTGAGCGCACTGGCACCGCTTCTTCAGACGTCGGAGCCAACCAAGCCCTCCTCGCCGGAGGAAGTCTCGGCATCAATATCGCCAACGACCTCCTGAAATATTTCACCGGCGACCCCCGCCGCTCCGCCGCGTCCGTCCTCAGTCTCAATATCACCCAGCCTCTCCTCCGTGGCGCAGGACAGAAAATTGCCGCCGAGCGCCTCACCCAAGCCAATCGAAACGTCGTCTACGCCGTCCGCGACTACACCCATTTCCAAAACACCTTCTCAGTCGAGATTGTGAACGACTATTTCGACCTCCTTCAGCAGAAGAACGTCATCTTTAACGAATACAATAACTACGAGTCCCGCCGTGCAAACCGGGAATACCTCACTGCCCGCGAGGATCGTGAATCGCCCGAAGCCCAAGGCGATGCCGAGCAAGACGAACTCCAGGCAAAAAATCGCTACATCAGCTCCATCACGAGCTACCGAAACTCGCTCGACCGCTTCAAGATTACGCTCGGTCTTCCTCAAACGACTGAGCTCCAACTGGAGGACAAAGAGATCGACCTCATTCGCAAAGCGGGCGCTAAGTCTCTCCACCTTGTTAGCCAAGAAGCCTTCCTCGTCGCCCTCGATCACCGCCTCCCGCTCTTTAATCAGATCGACCGCTTCGAGGACAACAAGCGCCAAGTCGCCATCGCCGCCAACCAGCTCAAGGCTGATCTCAATATCGTCGGCAGCAGCTCGCTCGCAAACGATGGCGGCGCCACCGACTACACCGACTTCGATTTTAAAAACGTCCGCACCACCGTCGGCCTCCAGCTCAATCTCCCACTCGATCGCCTCCGTGAGCGCAATAACTACCGCGCCACCCTCATCAACTTCGAGTCAGCCACCCGCACTCTTGGCCAAAATTTCGATGAACTCCGTAACCTCCTCGATCTCCGCATCCGCGAGCTCGAGCAATTCCGCCAGACCTATCAGATTCAGCAAAATGCCGTCGTCCTCGCTAAAAAACGAGTCGAAGGAAATCAACTCCGCCTCAAGGCCGGCACTGTCATTTTCCGCCGCCTCAGTGAATCGCAGGACGCCCTCATCTCCGCGCAAAATGCCGAGACCCGCGCCCTCGTCGATTACCTCAGCGCTCGCCTCAACCTCCTCATCGATCTCGGCGTCCTCCAGACCGATCAGAAGCGCTACTGGTTGAAAGAAAACCCCTCAAACATCACCTTCAAGCAGGCCCCGCCCTCGCTCCAAAAAGCCCTGCCGCTCGAAGTCGGCGACACCGTCATCTCGCCCGATAAATTATTCCGATGAAAGCTCTCTTCAAAAAAAAGGTCCTCATTCCCCTCATCGTCGTCGCACTTCTGTTCGCCTTCTTCATCAATAAAGGGGGCGACGATTCCACCGCCACCCTGAATCACACTGTCACTCGCGGGGACTTCGTCATCTCCATCGTCGAAGGTGGCACGCTCCAAGCGGTCAACGAAGTCGTCGTCAAAAACACCATTGATGGTGACTCCAGAATCATTTGGCTCATCCCGGAAGGAACTTACGTGAAGAAAGACGATCTCCTCGTCGAGTTCGACACCGGAGAAGCTGAGAAAAATGTCGAGGAACAGCGCGTCGAGGTCGAAGCCCGCCAAGCCGGTCTCGTGAAAGCAGAGAACGACCTCATCATTACCAGAAGCACCGCTGATAGCGAACTCAGCAAAGCCGACCTGGAGGTCAAATTCGCCACCATGGATCTTGAAAAATTCGAGCAGCTCGAAAGGGTCCATAAAACCCGCGAAGCCGAGCTCAAGATTGATACCGCGGAGGAAGCACTCAAGCTCGCCCAGCAGCGCTATGAATGGTCCATAAAACTCGCCGAAAAAGGGTTCGAAACCAAAACCCAGGTCGACCGCGACAAGCTCGACGTCAGCCTCAAATCCAAGGAGTTCGAAACCGCCAAGAGCACTCACCAGATGCTCGAAACCTTCGACCTTCAAAAGCAATATACCGAATTTGTCTCCAAGAAAAAGGAAGCCATCGCAAAACTCGAGCGCACCAAAAAGCAGAGCGAAAGTAAAATCGCCCAAGACCTAGCCAACGTCAATTCCGCCAAGATCACTCTTAAGCTGAAGGAAGAGAGCCTCGCTAAGCGCATCGAACAGCTCAAGGCCACCAAAGTAAAAGCCCCGCAAGACGGCCTCGTCATCTACGCAAAACCCCGCAGCCGCTGGGGCGACGACGTCCAGATCGCCGAGGGCTCAGTCGTCCGTAACCGCTCGAATCTCATCACCATTCCCGATGTCTCTTCGATGAAAGTCTCGATCAAGATTCACGAATCCATGATCGGCCAGATCAAAAAGGGCCAAAAATCCTACGTCGTCCTCGATTCCATCCCCGACCAGCGCTTCGAAGGCGAGGTCACCAAGGTCGCCATCCTTCCCGATAGCGACCGCAATTGGTCCAATCCAGATCTCAAAGTCTATGCCACCGAGATCACCATTACCGACACCATCGAGGGCATCAAACCCGGTGTCTCCGCCAAGGCCGAAATCATCATCGAGGAGCTCACCGACGTCCTTACCGTCCCCATCCAAGCTGTGACCTCTGTCGATGGCCAGCAAGTCTGTTTCCGAAACAACGGCGGAGATCTCGAGCCCATCCCAGTCGAGGTGGGAAAGTTCAACACAAAGTATATCGAGATTAAATCCGGCCTTAAGGAAGGCCAAGAAGTCATGCTCAATCCCCCTCTCGATAACCGGGCCAACCTCACCGGCGAGACCACCAAAGAGTAAGCGAAATGCCAGACTCTTCTCCAGTAACCGAGGTCATCCGCATCCGGAAGGTCGAAAAAACTTTCGAGGTCGGCGAGGTCAAAGTCCGCGCCCTTCGCGGGATCGATCTCACCATCACGCAAGGCGAGTTCGTCGCAATCATGGGCCCTTCCGGCTCTGGAAAATCCACCCTTCTCAATATCCTCGGCTGCCTCGACCGTCCGACCACGGGAGAATATTTCCTCGGCGGTGAAGATGTCGCGCAGATGGATGACGACACCCTTTCCGCAGTCCGAGGGAAGCGTCTCGGCTTCATCTTCCAGTCCTACAATCTCATCGCCCAGCTCACCGTTCTTGAAAACATCCAGGTCCCCCTCATCTATCAGCAAGAGGATCTCGAAGAGCACAAGGAGCGCTGCATCGAACTCGGAAAACTCGTTGGTCTTGATGACCGCCTCGATCACCGCCCGAACCAACTCTCCGGCGGTCAGCAGCAGCGTGTCGCCATCGCCCGCTCCCTCGTCAACGAGCCCCTCATGATCCTCGCCGATGAGCCCACCGGAAACCTCGACTCCCAAACCGAGATCGAAGTCCTCGACATCATCAACGACCTCAACAAACAAGGCCGCACCATCGTCCTCGTCACGCACGATGACATCGTCTCGCACCACGCCCACCGTGTCATTCACATGAAGGACGGCCTCATTGATCGCGAAGTCGTCAACCCCTCACCCGGAAGCGCCCCACCATCGTGATCTCCTCGCACTTCCTCAACACCGTCCAGCTTGGGATTAAAAGTCTCCTCCTCCACAAGCTCCGCTCCGGTCTCACCATGCTCGGCATCATCTTCGGGGTCTGCTCGGTCATCGCCATGCTTGCTATCGGAGAAGGCGCTTCCTACGAGGCCCAAGAACGCATCAAGCGACTCGGCAGCGAGAACATCATCGTCAACAGCATCAAGCCGCCCGAGGACAATCAGCAAAATGCCAGCGGCAGATCATTCTCAGTGGAATACGGCGTCACTTATAAAGATGTCACCCGCATTCAAGACACCATCCCCGGTGTCGAGCGCGTCGTCCCCATGCGCATCATCCGCGAGAACATCCGCTTCGACCGCAGCCAGGAATCCGGCCAAGTCATCGGCACTCTCCCTTCCTATGCCTTGGTCCATAATCTCGATCTCGTCGCCGGCCGTTTCCTCACTCCCACCGATGAGCGCTTTCAGCGAAATGTCTGCGTCATCACCGAGGACCTGGTGAGGAAACTTTTCCCCTACCAAGACCCGCTCGAATCCACCGTCCGGGTCAAAGAGAGCTACTACGACATCGTCGGCGTGGTCGATGAAACCGGAACCTCCGAGCAACGTCCCCAAATGGGCGATAACCAAGGCGAAGCCGTCGACAACAACATTTACATCCCCCTCTCCACCGCCCGCTCCCGCTTTGGCGAACTCCTCGTCAAGCAGTCCTCCGGCAGCATGAGCGCCGAGCGCGTCGAACTCCACCGCCTCATCATCCGCATGGCCAATCCTCAGGCCGTCATCTCTGGCGAGCAGCAGATCCAGCACCTCTTCAGCCACTTCCATGAGAAGAAGGACTTCGAACTCATTGTCCCGCTCCAGCTCCTCCGCGAGGCCGAGGCCACCAAGCGCATGTTCAACATCGTCCTCGGCTCCATCGCTGCCATTTCTCTCCTCGTCGGCGGCATCGGTATCATGAATATCATGCTCGCCACCGTCACCGAGCGCACCCGCGAGATCGGCGTCCGCCGCGCCCTCGGAGCGAAGCGAAAAGACATCATCGTCCAGTTCCTCATCGAGACCATCGTCCTCTCCATCGGCGGCGGGATCATCGGAGTCCTCCTCGGCATCCTCGTCCCTGTCTGCGTCTCCTACTTCACCGAGATGAAAACCATCATCACCCCCTGGTCCGTCCTCCTCGCCTTCGGAATCTCCGGCCTCACCGGAATTATCTTCGGCATCTATCCCGCCTCGCAAGCAGCGAAGTTGGATCCCATTGACGCGCTAAGGCAGGAGTAACAAGGAGCGCTTCCGAACTACATCTCATCGACCAATAGTTCCTACCTTCCAAACTCCTTTGATTCTCTTGAGAGAAAATGCCATTTCTGCCGGGTGACTTCTCCGCCTCTTGTCGTCTTGGAGCCGACGCTGATACTCCCGCCTTTTTGCCTAACGGCATAGTGAGAAAGAACAATTCTCGTGAGCTCAGGGTCCTGGAACTGAGAGATAAAGAGTTTGAACTCATTGTCAGTGACGGTCGGAGGTTCATCTTTTGAGCTACCTCCCGCGATGTAGCACATCTTCTGAGCATTTTCCAAATCGCCCTCGCTCACTTTCTCCAGAAAATCAGTGAGCACCTAGACCGGCAGAGCTCCATTCGAGTCGGCCTTGGGTTTGAGCCAGAGAATGGGCCTGCCGAATTTTTTCACCTCAACGGCAAAGGCTTCTTTCGCGGGCTCAGGGATCTTCTCTTGAGCTAAAAGCTGGCCACAAAGGATTAAGACCGCAGTGATGGCCGCAAAAAAAAATATCTCTTCAACCTAACCCAACATTGACCTACTGCCGAGCTACAATCGCATTTTCTGTCGCGGTGCCTCACCTAGATCCTAGGAGCGTAATTCACTCTCCTCCACTTTTTGCGGAGAAGAAACTAGGACTCAGGCGATCAATTTTCGTCTAGCGACGGCGACGCAGAGCAGAAGCCATGAAACCTAAGGCGATCAACAGCGTAGAAGCAGGCTCCGGGATCGCGCCTACTCTGAGCGATGTTCCATCGTCTTCGTATGCCCAGCCGTGGATCACTCCCGGCGTGTTGTCGTCCTGCAAGGTCACTTCTGCCCAACCGTAAGCCACCGTGGTATCTGCTAGAACCACTGAGAAGCCGATGTAGCCTTTGACTCCCGATGTGAAGGTATCGTAATCGACGGATGGCACTAAATGAGTTGTCGAGCCACCGTAGCCAGTCGCAAGCTCAGAGCTCGAATCAACTACTGTATCAATTCCCAGATTCACAATCACCGAGCTGTTCGGTGCGGCTGCTCGCACTGGCTGCCAAGTTGGCGCAATCCCTGCCTCATCGGCGTCATTGGTGATTCCCTCACCTCCGAATACAAAATTCATATCGGCCCCGACTGCTCCAGCATCCGCAGTTTCGGTCGTTCCGGTTTCTAAATTCACCACGACCCCGGCAAAGGTGGTTGGGATCGGGATCTCCTGGTCGAGGAATAAGATCACGGCGGCGCTCGAGGTGGAGGCAGATGCCGCGACCAGAGCCGCTGCTGCGGTGAGGCTTGTTATTTTCGTTCGCATAAGTGTGAGCAAGGTTGAGGTAAGAATTTATTGGGCTCTATGATGATCACTGATCTTAGGGAGTGGTCACGTTGATACGGCCATAGCGGCCTTTGCCTCCGGATGGGAGGATGAGCGGAAACTCGGTCTGCACTGCTTCGATGGCTGCACCACTATCACCTGTTCCGGTCGCGATGACCGCGGGAGCTATCGCACTATCCTCAAAGCTGACCATCTCACGACTGAACTGATCGGTAATCGTCAGCGGGATCGCAGCAAAATCAGTGCGGCGGGTGTGGCGGAGGTAGATCCGACCTGTTGCAGGGTCAGTCCAGACAGCTGGCGGGCCGAGCGTCGTGATCGTTCCTGCACCTGCATTCACATCGAGGGTGCCCGCAGCTGCTGTCGGATCGAGATCGAGCGCGAAGTTCTGCAGATTGGTCAGGCCGTTGGCGACCGTCACTGAATCCTCACCGGCACCGCTGTTCGCGATATCCCCATAGTAGCGGAAGCGCCAATCTTCATGGAGGGTATTCCCCTCAATCAAGACGTTGGCCGTAGCTGTTCCAACTGATGTCGTGTAAGTGAAGGAGTCCATCACGGACGCTCCAGGATCCAGTGACACTCCGGAGTAGTCGACCGTGACCGAGCCATCCGCGTTGAGCGTGACAGTCGATCCTTGAACTGCAGTCGGAGAGCTCACTGAGCTGATCGGCAGGACCGCAGCGTCGTAGTTCATCTCCATCTCAACTGGAGTCAAGATACGTTCGTAAGCGCGGACGATAGCGACCTCACCGACCATGCCAGCAAAGTTCTCATTGTGCGCGGAGGTGCCGCTGACCCGGTTAATCCCGATCCCATCGGTGCCTGACCACAGGTCCGCGTCTCCTTCGGGATCGGTAATCGTCGCATCGGCCGTGGCATCGAATGCCGTAGTGGGGTCGTTGTTCAAGTAGACCGTCATGATGTCCTCGAAGATTCCGGTTGCGACACCTACTTCAGCGCCGCCATCAATATCGAAGGTGACGATGACCTGGTTGAAGTCAGTCGTCACGATGCCTCCCACGGTGGCGGTCACTTCTTGACTGGAAGGCTGACCAGCGTCGGTGCCGCCGTCGATTGAAGCGATGACCTCGTTCGTGGTCGGATCGAACACGAGTGAGAAGCCGATGCCGTTGCCTCCGGTTTCGAAGATCGTGCTCTTGGTCGTCTGGCCAGCAGCGGGCTTAAACCAGACCTCAAGGGTGGCATCTTCCGCCGCGATCGCCGCAAAGCTCGCTGACGTTGCTGTCGTAACAGCTTGCCCGAACTGGCCAAAATTACTCTCGAGATCCGGTGCCGCAATGGAGCTCACTCCCCCGCCGTTGCCAGCTGCTCCGGCCGTGCCAATGTTCGTCCAGACCGTGCCGGAGATGTTGGCCGGGGTAAGCGAGACATAAGGGTTTTCGGCCACTGGCAGCTCGTCGTCGTTGCCGACGAGTGCGTTGGCGAAGAAGATCCACATCTGATTCTCTTTGGCGAACAGACTATCGTCGATTGCGTCGGTCACACCGGTGATCGTCACTGTGACATTCGCCTCAGCGGTGCCGAGGTTTCCGTCGGAGACGCGGTAAGTGAAGGTATCAGTCGCGGTTAAGCCGGTTCCTAAGGCAAAGGCACCATTCGGGTTGTAGTCGAATCCGCCAGTCGCGTCGTTATTCATCGTGACAATCGCGCCGGAGGCAAGAGTTGCCGGGGAACCGTTGGCGACGAAGACATCGTTGCCGTCGAGCACGCCGAGCACGCCGATGGTCGAAATCGCGTCGCCATCGATATCGGTGCCGACATTCACTGCTTTGAAGTTCTGCAAGATCTGAACCCCGTTGAGAACGCCGGAGTAGAGCCTGACGATCGCCATCTGCCCGAGGAACGGTGCATCATAGGTGCCTGCGGCAGATCCGTTCGCGAATCCGCCGTGGTTCGTCTCACCGAAACGACCAAGGCCCGCTCCGTCACCGCCATCCCAGTCACCGCCAACCCCACTCGTGGTCTCATCGACCTTCACGCCATTGACGTAGAGTTGCAGGCCACCGAGATCGGTAATGGTCACAGCATACTGGTTGAATTCCGTGGTAGGATCACCACCGACGAGCGCCAAGGTATCGGCAACGAGATCATAACTGACGTAGCTACCGTTCTGTGTAGCACCGTCGAGTTCGGTCGCGGCCTCCAAGACTCCTTGGTTAATAATGAAGCCGAACCCAGTGCCACCACCGGTCTCGAAGAGAGTCATTACGTCCGTCGTATTGGCCGGCTTCACCCAGAACTCCCAAGTTGCGTCGCCTGCATCAGGGTCACCAGGAACGAGGTCGTTAATCGAATCGTTGTTATTAAAAAGGGCCCGGTCGGCAATGTTGTCCCATTCGTAGGCGGCCGAAATTCCGGCGCGCGCGCTAGCTAGGCTGTCTTCGAGCGTGACATCGGTAAGAATCCAGTCGATCGCGGATCCGCCGACCTCACCGCGGTTCTCCCAGCGGCCATTACCAGCCGACTGGCTAGCCTCGTAGTTGAGCAACATACCTTTCGAGATAGTATAGGTGCCAGCAACGCTGCCCACGGCAGTCACCTCTGCAAGCGAAAGGACGCTACCTTCGCTAGCAATAGCATCGGTAATATCGGGCGTGCGTGTGACAACCAAGGTCCGACCAGTAATGGGCCCGCCAAAGTCCACAAAGAGGGAAGGCACGATCGTCAAGGGATCAGTGGTGGGGTTGAGAAGCCCAGAATCGAATACGGTTGCTCCAACGTTATCCAAGACCGTCACTGTGATGTCGCGGAAGCGATTCGTGTTGGTAGTGCGTCCGACAACGGTCACATTCTCTAGCGAAACGTCTTGGCCGAAGTCTGCCTGCCATACGTGATCGACCGCGCTGTTGTTTGCATCGGTGTGAGTAAAAGTAGCCGTGTTACCATCAAAAGCATTGTCAGGAAAACCGTTACCAGGAGGTGTGCCGACGCTTGGCGTCTGCGTCACGATTTTGCCAGGCAGCAGTCTCAGATCACTACCAGATGGAAAGGAGACCTCGGCCGTGCGCAGGACTCCGTCGTTCGCAGTAAGATCGAGGGTGCTAATAAACGAACTAGCGCTCTCGAGCGGTCCGTCATTGAGGAAATCAGAAGTTGCATCAGGTCTGTCGTTGGCACCATCAATTGTGATACTCACGGTAGCGGTGCTGGTGTCACCGTTTTGATCTTGAACCGTGTAGGAGAAGGTATCTACCCCCGTGGCACCTGTGGCGATCATCTGAGCGCCCGGTGCGTTTCTTGGATCATAGGTGAACGTTCCGTCTGAATTCACACTGACCGCCGCACCGAAGGCACTGACTGAATCAGAGGCGCTGACGAAATTGGCGAACCCGTCAGTATCGTTGGCGAGCAAGTTGGCCTGCGGCGCGAGGATCGCCTCGGTCGCTGTCGCATCCTCACTCACGTTTGAAGTGGAGGCATCGGCGACAGCGGTGACCGGCACAACATCATTGTCTTCGATACTGTTGCCGACACTTGGGACGGGCTGTGAGAGCGGGTAGTTCGTCAGATCTGAGCTAGCGGTGATGGCGTGGGCGATCGTCGAACTGTGTGCCCCCTCAACAGCGGCGTCATCGGACGGACGGACCGTGATCGTCTGTGGCGTCGTGTCAGAGAAAATGACGTCGAGAGTCGTAAAGAAGTTGGTGCCATCTGAGCTGACTTCGCTCTGTGCATCCGGTGAAATGGTGACGGTGATGGATCCAGAAGCGGGAGCCTGACCGAGCTTCATGACGTAGGTAGCGGTCGCGCCGCCCTCGACAGTGAAGACTGCGACGGGGTCAATGAGAACTTCGAAGCCGGGAGCAGTGAACAAAGATGAAACACGAACCCCCTGGAGTGCGATCGGATTGGCATTGTTGACCCCGTTATTCCCGAGAGCAATGGAACGCCACTCGACCGTGTCGCCCGTTGTTAGACCCGAGGCGATGAGGCCGCCGAAGTTGCCGAACTGATCGGCCCCTTGCAGATCTCTTGTATAACGTCCGGTCTGGCCAATCGCGAGCCTTGCTGCGCCATTGATTGACCAACCCTGAGAGGCATAACCTCGTTGAGTGGCGTCGTCAGCTGAATAAACAGAACCGAGGAAAAGGTAGTCACCGTCCTGCTGCACCGCGACGGTGCTCGCTGACACAGCGTGCGTGAAGCCTGCGGCATCAACTTCGTCGTTGGTGTCGAAAATCAATGCGGTATCTGTCGCGGTGTTGACATTCTGGTTCGCAAGGTGGCGAATGCGGAGGAAGTCTGGATCCGCGTCGGCAGTGCCATCGGCAAGCGATGGCAGCTTCACTACCGTGAGGGCACAACGACCGCCAATGTAGTTCATTCCGGCCAGTCCCCCAGCATCCCCGACATCCTGCAAACCTTCCACCGAGAGCACCTGGCCCGCGGTAGCGTCGATGATCATTCCAATCGCAGCCGCACCTTCATTGTTGTTCTGGGTGCTTATGCCGCGCAGGTAAGCAGTAGTCGTGGAACCGCTGATCGGAGAGCCATCCAAAGTGAGACTCTGGACAAGCGAAGTGCGATTGGTCGCACCTTGAAGGTAGGTATTGGCCATGACGAGATACTTGCCAGCGCCAACCAGAGTAAGATCACCTGGATTACTGTGGGTGAAGCCCGCGTCGAGTTCGTCCGTGGTGTCGTAGGCGACTTTCACCGCCGTAGCATTGGTAGGGCCGGCCTGGTTGGCGGCGAGGCTGAGTCGGGCATAACTCATGTTGATCTCGTCGAGCTTGATCAACTGGATGGCGGAGGCATTTGCGGCTCGGCTGACCGACCCGACTGTCGTCGTGTCGGTGCGAAATGAGTGGAGTTGCAGCACGTCCGAAGCGGCGGCTTCGATCAACGCGATTCCTGAGGTGATCGTCTCGGCCTGGTTGTTCTGGCGCCGGATGATGCCCTGCGACCACCCATTGGCGAGCGTGCTCCCCGCAACTGTGAGGTGGCTCTGAATCTCGACACGCTGGTTGTTCGTGTTTGCAGTTGCAGCATCTGAATCGAAACGAGTGTTGTAAATCGCAAGGTAGTGCCCCGGGCGGTTGAGCGTGATATCGGCGCCGCTGCGAGTGAAGCTGCCGCTGTCCTCGCGATCGTTGGTATCAAAGTCGTGGATAAAGTCTGCCGTGGTGAGGACGTCGGCGCCAGTGGCCTCAGTATAAATCGCGACTTCTCCGGAACCTTCCGAACTGGCGGCGGCCTCCACTGAAGACGGAGAGAAGAGGGATAAAAGACCGACGAGGCAACTAGCCTTGGCGGAGGTGAACAGGAACTTCATTGTCTTTTTCATGGGTGATTTACCGAGGATTTTTGCTCCAAATCACTGATCGTTGAAGTGCTTGGAACCGGGGGCAAGAGAGATAAACGACGTAACATCGCTTTTTTGAAATCGATCTCAGCGGGGATATTAAAAAGAAAAAATCATAACAAGGCTCTAATTGTCAGCGACCCGATGAAAGCGATGAAGTTTGGCTCGGACTCAATAACAGAATGAAGCCATAATCGTGCTATAATCTATAATTAGCCTTCTTTCCCATGAATCTCATCTCGGGAGGTTAAAAATATTTTACGAAGAAAAAACGAGCGCAGAATAAACTTCGAAAGATTCACATAAGTTAATTGTTTCTCAATTCAACGCTCCGAGAGTGATCAGTCATACCACGGCATTCGGGGCAGACCAAATAGCCACTTAAGCCGACTCTCTATCAAAAACGAAGACATCCCAAATCCATCTAAAAACTCCCCCATTCAGATCGTTTCGCTTTTTCCATGACCATGACGCGGGGACACTGTATCCAGCGGCGTGCCCGAAACTCTCTTCACGCCAGGTCAACGATGGATCAGTAAAACAGAACCCGAGCTGGGCTTGGGAGTCCTTTTAGAGGAGGACCACGGGAAGGCCACGATCCTTTTCACGGCTTCGGCTGAGAAACGGATTTACTCTCTGAAGACCGCTCCCATTTTGCGCGTGCGCTTTAAGGCGGGCGACACTGTTCTCATCGATGGAGATGACTCGATCACGATTGATTCAGTGACCGAGGAAGAAGGCATCATCATTTATCACGCGGGAGACCGTGCCGTGAATGAGGGTGAGCTTTCGGATACCATTTGTTTTTCAAAGCCCGAGGAGCGCTTGCTCAGCGGGCAGGTCGATAGCTTACGGAAGTTCAATCTCCGCGCCGAGTCGCTCTTCCGCAGCAGCCAGATTCGTCAGTCGCCCGTGCGCGGAATGCTGGGCGGGCGGGTCGATCTCATCCCCCACCAGATCGCGATTGTGCAGGAGGTGGCTTCCCGGATCGCACCTCGTGTCCTACTCGCCGATGAGGTTGGTTTGGGAAAAACGATTGAGGCTTGTTTGATTCTTCACCGCCTTCAGCTCACGGGGCGGGCTGATCGGGCCCTCATTTTACTCCCGGACGCTCTCGTGCATCAGTGGTTTGTGGAGCTCTTCCGCCGCTTCAACCTCCTCTTTGCGATCTTCGATGAAGACCGCTGCAGGTCTCTCACAGAGCACTCTCCGGAGACCAATCCCTTTTTAGAAAACCAGCTCATCCTCTGCAGCGTGGACTTCCTTCTCGAGAATCCACAGCGGGTTCCCGATGTCATGGAAGCGGGCTGGGATCTGCTCATTGTTGATGAAGCGCATCACTTGGAGTGGAGCCAGGAGGAAGCAAGTGAAGGCTACGAACTGGTGCAAGCTCTGGCCGAGGAAACCCCTTCCGTGCTTCTCCTCACCGCGACGCCCCAGCAACTCGGGGCCGAGGGCCACTTTGCGCGGCTTCAGTTGCTTGATCCAGATCGCTATAATGATCTCGAAGCCTTCATGGCGGAGTCGGAGCACTACGAGGTCGTTGCTGGTGTCATCGATGCCGTGAAGTCTGGCAAAGCGGTGGATAAAAAGACGGTCGCCGCTTTTGCGAAGCGCTCGCCCCGTCTCGCGGAAGGCCTTTCCAAGCTCGATGAAGAAGGCGTGCGCGATCAAGTCGTCGCCGACCTCTTGGATTCCTTCGGCACCGGGCGGGTGATGTTTCGTAACACGCGCAAGCAGCTCAGCGGCTTCCCCGAGCGGAAGTCTCATCTCATCGCGCTCGATGATAAGGAGAGTGACGAATCCCTGGAGCCGGGCTTCAGTGCGAAGGTCGATTGGCTCGCAGATTTCCTCCGCAAGCACCCTGAGGAAAAAGTGCTCCTTATTTGTAAGACGCTCGATCTTGTCGAAGAGATCGCCGGGGCCTTGCTCGACCGCATGACGGTGAACCTTGCGCAATTCCATGAGGAACTGAATCTCCTCCAGCGCGACCGAAATGCCGCTTACTTTGCTGAAGAAGATGGGGCGCGCGTCCTCCTCTGCTCGGAGATCGGGAGTGAGGGTCGGAACTTCCAGTTCGCCCATCACCTCGTCCTTTTCGACCTACCGGAGAACCCCGAATTGCTGGAGCAGCGCATCGGCCGTCTCGACCGCATCGGCCAGAGCGAAACGATCAATATCCACGTCCCTTTTGTCAAAGGCGACCGCGGTGAGCGCTACGCCCGTTGGTATTCCGAGGGACTCAATGCCTTCGAGAAAAACCTCCACGGCGCTCAGATTCTCGTCAAGCGCTTGCAGGCGCTCAAGACCGAGACGCTCGATGAATTCATCGACGCTTCGAAAGTGCTCAAGAAGGAGACCGAAGAAGAAATGGAGCGTGGACACGACCGCCTCCTCGCAATGACCTCACAGGCGGGAGACGATATCGATGACACCCTTGAGAAAATGGACAAGTGGGATCACGACCGGAACTTCGAGGACTGGATCATGCGCCTCCTTGACTACTTCGGCCTCCACGTCGAAGAACTCGGATCACGCGGCTACCTCCTCAAGCCCGGCAATGTCATCACCGATGCCTTCCCCGACCTTCCCGATACCGGAATGGGCGTCACCTTCGATCGCCAGCGTGCACTCAGCCGCGAGGAGATCAACTTCATGTCGGCCGATCACCCGATGCTCGTCTCGGCAATCGACCTCCTCCTTTCGAGCGAAGCGGGCAATAGCTGCTTCGGCGTCTGGGAAACTCCCGGCGATGTCGCGATCATCCTCGAGGCTTATTATGTCGTAGAGTGCATCGCACCCGCCGCGCTCCAGACCGATCACTTCCTCCCCGCCGTCCCCGTGCGCGTCGCGGTCGATCACGAAGGAAAAGATCTCAGCTCCGATGCCAAGCTCATCCGCGCCATCCTAAAACCCGGCCAGCACCGGAAGCTCCTCGACCAGCCGAAGATCAATCAGGAAATGATTCCCGAAATGCTCAAAGCGCTCGAAACCCTCGTCGGCCAAAAGCGAGTCACTATTATCAAAAAATCCATCGCCAAGATGACCGAGAACATGGATGGCGAGGTCGCCCGTCTTGAGGATCTCCGCGAGGTGAACCCGATGATTGACGACCGAGAAATCGAAATCGTGAGAGAGCGGCAGGAGGAACTCAAAAAGACTCTCGGTGGAGCAAGGATCAGACTCGATTCGCTGAGACTGATTTATAAGGCTCCGGCGGTTTAGAACGCACGATAGAAAAATCTGCAGTCAGGCGACGTTCATTCATTGAAGAAAATGAAACGTGTTGGAATTACCCTCTTTGCAATAATCGGGGTAATTGCTCCCGCTTTGGGAAGCAATTTTTTGGAACTCAATGACACCGAAAAAGAACTCTTCGAAATCATCAAGAGGCACCCCACGCAGCGAAGGACGGTGATGCAGCTGGACCCTATGCTTTGTGCGATCGCACGACAGCACGGCGAGGCAATGAACAGCCAGAACTTTTTTGCTCACCTGAATCCGAGCACGAGAAAGAATGCCAACGACCGCCTAAGAGACATCGGTCACCCAGCTCCCATCAACTATATCGCCGGACAAAACTTCATCGAGAGCCTGTCTCGCAATGCCCGGAATGCTGCAACAACAGTGGCCCTCGCTTGGCTTAATTCAGTAGCGCACAAGACTCACGTCTATGGCCTGAAGAATGCCGATGGCTCGGAATTCTACGTGAACCAAATCCTAATCGGCGTCGGCTACGTCGAACGGACCGGAGTCGAGGAAGGCTACTACATTTTCATTTCCTCACACCCACCGGAGGGGCAGCAGTGGCAAATCGGGCCCTCTTTCAACGGTCCCAATCAGGGAGATTCTCTTCAACTGGCAGGTATCCCGAAAGGTGTGGTCTTCGTCCTCGATGACACTGTGAATGGTCTCGGCGGAGAATGGAAACTGAAGGCCTGCGGCTTCGTTGATCAGATCAATTCCTTCTTATTTACTCGTCCGCCATCGAATGGGAAATATTACCGCATCCGCTGGACGGCTCAATAATGGGCTGGCGCGGACACGTCTCGGCAAGCCTTGCTTGCCCTAGCTCGCCTTAGTAATCATCTTTCATCATGTCCTCCAGGCCATCGTAGTAGCCCATGTAAACAGAGATGATTTTCCAGCCGATATAGCCTGCCACCAGGAGGTAGAACGCTTTTGGAAGAAGAAGGGTCACCAGCGCAGCACTGCTTTTCGCTTCATTGGCAAAGACGACGCCCCATCGCTGGAGATCGGTGTCTAGGGAGCCCGATTTTTCAGCAGTGAGATAGGAGCGCGAGAAGGCTTTCGGAAATACTTTCTCCTGCTGGAAGACCGGCCCAAGAGGCTGGCCTTCGTTTAAGGTCGCTGAGAGTGATTTCACAGCTTCAGAAATACGACCGCTGTGCGCGGAAACTCCTGCCATCTTGAGCGTCTCGTGCATTGAGAGGCCAGAGGCAATTCCGCCATGATAAACCTTGGTGAAGCGGGCGAGTGCCAAATTTTTACGGGCTTTTCCGATCAGCGGAATGAAACCAAACAAGCGGTCAATCGTGGCATTGTGCGGTGCCAATTTTAAAAGGTATCGGATTCCTAGGAAGATAAGGAAAAGGATAACGTAAGCGATCCCGAGACTAATGAAAAAGTCGCGCATGATTTCGACACCATCTTTTTCCACTCCCCCAAAAAGACTGAAGGGAATGACGGAGAGGAGAATCGCTACGTGGAAAAGAACCGCTGGGTAGATGAAGCCGCGCGTCATCTCCTTCCGCGAATTCGCGAGGAGGTCAAAATAATCCGCGAGCTGCTGGAAGGAGACGGCAAGCCGCCCGCCTTTTTCACCCGCCTCGATGATGCTCGCTTCCATCTCAAGAAGATCCATCGGTCCTTCGTTGAAAGCTTCCGCAATCGTGCGCCCTTCTTTCAGCGAAGCTTTGAGTTCTATGAGCACTTCCTGCACCGGATTTTCTTGTCCGGCATCAAGAAGTGTCTCAGTGGCGTCATTGATCCCGAAGCCCGCCTCGATGAGCTTCGCGACTTCGGTGTAGAGGAGGTGTTTTTGCTGCGGAGACATCTGAGGACAAGATAGCGCCATTATCAGTCAGGGGATAGTAAAACTCCCAGACTCGATCCGATGAGAATTTCGATATTTTCGTCCACCCCCACCCGTAGTTATCGTGATTATCCCACCAAATGTTGCTGCGCCCCTCTCTCATACTCCTCGCTCTTAGCGCGAGCACGCTTGCCCAGAAGGCTTCTTCTGCGCCTCCTTACTGGGCTTACCAAGCACTTGAACCCGTTTCTGCCCCGGAGTTCAAGGACGAGTTCGTGGTGAATCCCATCGACGCTTTCATCCTTGAGGGGCTTCGTGAAAATGCCCTCACGCCGAATCCTCCCGCTGAGAAAGGCCACCTGATCCGCCGTGTCTTTTATGACACCACTGGGCTCCCCCCGACTCAGGAACAGCTCGACTCGGACCTATCTTGGCCTGCATTAGTCGATGAACTCCTCGCCTCCCCACGCTTCGGTGAAAAGATGGCGACCCACTGGCTCGATCTCGTCCGCTACGCCGAAACCAATGGCTTCGAGCGCGACAGCCTGAAGCCAGAAATCTGGCGCTACCGCGACTACGTCACCGAGAGTATTAATTCAGACAAGCCTTACGCCCGCTTTCTCATTGAGCAACTCGCAGGCGATGAGCTTCCCGACCGCGATTTCGACTCCCACATCGCGACCGGCTTTATGACGCTGATGCAGCGCGATGACGAACCGGCTGATAAGCCTCAAGCGCACGCCGATGTCATCGGAGATATTGTCGACGTCACCGGCGAAGCCTTTATGGGTGCCACGATGAACTGTGCGAAGTGCCACGATCACAAAGGCGACCCCATCACTCAAGCTGACTACTTTTCCATGATGTCGTTCTTCGATGGCGTCGAGAACAACCTCTTCAAGGTAACCAACCACACTTGGCACGACCCTCAAGTGGTGAAGCAGCACGCCGATAAAAAGGTGCGCAACCTTGCCAAGATCGAAGTTCAGTGGAAGAGCGTCGACCGATCCATTCTCAATCCCTTCCTTAAAAAATCTCCGACTGAAGAGGCTCTTTTCAAGCTCAGCGATAAGAACCACCGCGAGCCGTGGCAGCACAGCTTCAAGATCCCGCCTGACCCCGCTTGGTCGCACCCTTCTTTCCGAGGCACTATTTTCACGCCCGCAAGCGCACCCTTCACTCGACGCAAAAAGAACTTCACTCGCGACAACTCGACCAACTGGCGACTCGATCGCAAGCTCGTGCTCCGCAAGGAATTCGGCCTCCAAGAGATCCCCGCCCACTTCCTCATCTATGCCAAGGGCCACCTCTCCCGCCTCCGCATTCAGCTCAACGGAACGCTCGTCTATGATGGTGCCCCACCTAAAACCGATGGCACATTTTTCATCCCCATGACGCGTGCGGCGCTCGAAGAACTCACCACCGGACGCAATGTCATCGGAATCATCGCCGAAACCAAGACGCAGGACAACCTACTCTTCGATATTGGAGCCTACACCGCTCCTATTAAAAATATCTCACTTGATGAATTTGCTCTCGTCTCCCCCACTCTGATCAGCGAATTCTACGGCGCTCCTTTCGCTGAAAAAATGACCTCTCTTCTCGAGGAAAAGGTCCGACTCAGTCGCCCCGTGCGCGGCATCAACTACCTCGGTATCCGCGAAACGAAGGAGATCGCCCCTGCCCACATCCACGAGCGTGGAAATGTCCACGCCACTGGTGATGAAGTCCCCATCGACTTCCCCACCTTCCTTGCAGGAGCGCCTTCCCCGAAGCTCAACCCCGAGCAATATGCGAAGACTCGCACCAGCGGACGCCGCCTAGCCTTTGCCCAGTGGCTCACCTCCCCTATGCATCCGCTCACGGCTCGCGTTCGGGTGAATCGCCTCTGGCAATATTGCTTCGGTAAGGGCCTCGTTGAAACCGGAAATGACTTTGGTGTCTTCGGCAGCGGAATCTCGAACCAAGCCCTCCTCGACTGGCTCGCGAATGAGTTCATCAAATCCGGCTGGAGCCAGAAGCACATCCTCCGCCTCATGCTCACCAGCTCGACCTACCAAATGTCCACTGAGCATCAAGCGGGAGCCTTCCAGGTCGATTCTACCAACAAGCTCCACTGGCGACACAACCCTCGCCGACTCAGCGCCGAGGAAATCTGGGACAGCTACCTCACCCTCACCCGCCAGCTCGATCTAGAAATGGGAGGTCCACCCGTGCGCCCGCGCATGCCCGAGGCCGTCCTTGCTACCTCCTCGACTCCAAGAAAAGTCTGGCCCGAGACAAAGGACCGCACACCCTACCGCCGCGCCCTTTATATCCACGCCAAGCGCTCGATCAAGCTGCCCATCCTCTCCGCCTTCGATGCTCCCGAGCGTGATATCTCCTGTCCCTCGCGTTTCGCCACCATCGTCCCCACCCAGGCGCTTACGATGCTCAATAGTGAGTTCATTAATGACCTTTCGCTCACCTTTTCCTCCCAACTCTCAGGACCTCTCGACGAAAAAATCTCACAGGCCTTCCAGCGCGCCACCGGCCGCTCCATCAAAAACGAGGAGCTCCAGAACCTCCTCACCCTCGCCGAAGACCTTAAAACTCAGCACCAAGTCCCCGAAGCTGACATTCTCCCCCGCCTCTGCCTTCTCATTCTCAATCTCAACGAAACGATTCACCTCGATTAAGACCATGTCACGCCTTCCTAATTTCTGCGGTCAGACCAACCGACGTGAATTCATCTCCACCGTCGGCGGAGGATTCACCCAAGTCGCCCTTGCCGGAATGCTCGCCAAAGAAGGTCTCTTTTCTAAAGCGCAAGCAGCCACTCTCGCTTCCGGGATCCCTGAGAAAAATTTCCCAGCTAAGGCCAAGAGCGTCATCTTTCTCTTCATGTATGGTGGCCCCTCGCACATCGACACCTTCGATCACAAACCAAAGATGAAGGGGCTCGACGGTAAGACCATCGCGGTCAAAACCTTCGGCCGTGGTGGAAAGAAAAACGAAGGCCGCATCGTCGAACCCAAGTGGGATTTCCACCAACATGGCGAGTGCGGCAAGCAGGTCTCGACTCTCTTCCCGCATCTTGCGGAGTGTGTCGATGACATCGCCTTTATCCACTCTCTCCAAGCTGAGTCCCCCATCCACGGCTCCGCGATGCTCATGATGAACTCCGGTTCCCTCATCGGCGGGAAGCCTTCGATTGGAAGCTGGGTCAACTACGGCCTTGGCAACATCAATGAGAACCTCCCCGGCTACGTCGTCATGCTCGATCAAACCGGCGGCCCGATCTCCGGCGCGAAGAACTGGTCCTCCGGTTTTATGCCCGCGAACTACCAAGGCACCGTCTTCCGCTCAAAAGGTGACCCCATTTTAGATCTTAAGAATTCCAAAGGCATGGGCAGTGAGGAACAGTATCGTCTCATCCAATCGCTCAATCAGCTCAACTCCAGCCACCTCGACCAGCGCTACGGAAATTCCGATCTCGCCGCCCGCATCTCCAGCTACGAACTCGCATATAAGATGCAGTCAACCGCGCCCGAAGCGATCGAACTCACGCAAGAATCCGAGGCCACGAAATCTCTCTACGGCATGGACCAAGAGGTCACAGCAGACTTTGGCAAAAAATGCCTCCTCGCGCGCCGCCTCGTCGAGCGCGGCACTCCCTTCGTCCAGCTCTACTCTGGTGGCGCGCACAATGACGACAACTGGGATGCCCACGGCGACCTTATCAAAAACCACGAGCGCCACGCCGGCCGCACCGACAAGCCCATCGCTGGACTTCTCAAAGATCTTAAGCAGCGCGGACTCCTCGACGAAACTCTCGTTGTCTGGGGCGGCGAATTCGGACGCCAACCCACTGCCGAATACGAAAAAGGCACCGGCCGCGATCATAACTCAGCAGGCTTCACGATGTGGATGGCCGGAGGCGGTATCAAAGGCGGAATCAGCGTGGGCCAGACTGACGAACTCGGCTCTGAAGCAGTGGAAAATAAATTCCACGTCAAGCACCTCCACGCCACCATTCTCAATCAGCTCGGCCTCGATCCAAATACCCTCTCCTACTTCCACGCCGGGCTCGATGAAAAGCTCGTGGGAGTCGAAGGAGCGGATCCGATCGCGGAAGTCATCGCCTAACACTCACCCGAAACTAGATCGAATCACTGAATGATCGCATTCAGAATATCGATTCTGCCGGATTTGCATTGGGTGTCAGACTTTGTTCCATGAATGCTCAATCCGTGCCCGTCATCATCGCGCTGGCAACTCCCAGCGATCGGGACCAGATTTACCAAATCCGTCACGACGTCTATGCGCGTGAGCTGGGTCAACATTCGGTGAATCAGGGTGCTTCGATCAGCGATCCTCTTGATAAGGAGAACCACTACCTTGTGGCGAAGACAGGAGACCGCGTCTTGGGTTTCGTGAGCATCACTCCCCCTTCGGCAGGGCGATACTCGATTGAGAAGTATTTTCAGCGCGATGACATCCCCTTTGATTTCTCGGATCAGCTTTACGAGATCAGGCTTCTCACTGTCGTCGATCAAAAGCGTCACACCCTTCTCTTTCTCCTCCTCGGTTACGCCGCTTACCGCTGGATCGAAGCGCACGGAGGAACGCATGCCTGTGGGATGGGGCGGCTTTTGCTAACCGATCTTTACCAGCGCATCGGACTGGAGCCTCTCCCCCTTTTCACGACCTCGGGGGAGCTTGAATACCAGTTGATGCACGGCCCCATTTCTCGGCTTTCGAAAAGAGCGACCCACTATGCGAAGCGGCTGAGTCCGAGTGCTGGAAAGTTTAAGTGGCAGCTCCCCTTTCCCTTTCACCCACCCACAACCTGTTTTCACGGAGGCTCGTTTTTCTCAGCGATTGGGACTCAATTCGAAGCTTTGGAACGTAAAGACGATGTCATCAATGCAGACGTCCTTGATGCCTGGTTTCCTCCCGCTCCCGGAGTCATTGAGGCCCTCAGCAAGGATCTCTCTTGGCTCCTGCGCACCTCTCCTCCCACGAACTGCGAGGGATTAGTCCAGACGATTGCCGAAGTCCGTGGCCTGGAATCTCACAACATCTTACCGGGAGCTGGCTCATCGGATTTAATCTTCCGAACTTTCCGACATTGGCTAACGAGAGACTCCAAGGTGCTTATTCTCGATCCGACTTACGGAGAATATGTTCACGTCCTAGAGAACGTCATCGGCTGTCAGGTCTCCCGCTTGAAATTAGATCCTGATTCAAACTATGACGTCGATCTCAAGGCACTTCAAAAGGAACTCATCTCCGGCTACGACTTAGTTGTCTTGGTGAATCCAAACAGCCCTACCGGACGTCACATTTCTGCCGAAAAATTAAGGGGGATTTTCAGAACAGCACCTTCTAAAACAACGATCTGGGTAGACGAAACTTACATCGACTACCTTTCAGCATCCGAATCACTGGAGCAGTTCGCAGCTGAGAGCGAAAACATGATCGTGTGCAAGTCGATGTCTAAAGTCTACGCGCTGAGCGGCGCTCGGGTGGCCTATCTTTGCGCCGGCCCTCATCAACTGGAAGCGCTCCGGGCGATCACTCCTCCGTGGGTCATCGGACTCCCATCACAACTCGCCGCAGTCCGCGCTTTGGAAAATCAGGAATATTATCAGGACCGATATAAAATGACGCATGCGCTTCGAGCAGACCTATCAAGCGGCCTTGAAGAGTTTGGGTGGAAGATCATTCCTGGAGTGGCCAACTTTATCCTGTGTCGGCTCCCGCTCGATGGCCCATCGGCCACCGAAATCATCGAAGCCTGTCGTTCTCAAGATCTCTTTCTCCGCAATCCGGGGAGCATGGGGTCCGAAACCGATGACAGATTGATTCGGATCGCAGTAAAGGATGCCGAGACGAATGCGAAGATGCTCCGAATCATTCAAGAGAGCCAAAATTGAAAATAGCGTCTGCCAGCTATCCTACTTCTCAAAAAGGGTGCGGAAACCGAGGTCTTCGGCGCGGTCGCTGCGGTCTTTGAGCCAGGTGCGGGCGCTGACTCCGGTGGAAGGGGTGAGGAAAGAACCACCACAGGCGACAGGTTTTTTCGGGCGAAGCTGGTAGGCGGGGTTAATCTCAGAATCGCGGGTCCACTCGCTGACGTTGCCCGCCATGCCAATGAGACCGCTTTTACTCCGGTCACGGACGGGTGAGGTCGCTTTTCCCCAGCCTGCAATGGCAGGCGTGATTTGCGCCGCAGCCTGCCATTCATTAAGAGTGGGCAGACGGCTCCCCTGCCAAATAGCAAAGGCATGCGCATCCCACCAATCGACGCCAATGATGGGGCAGCCATCGCTGACGAGACGGCCACTCCAGACGCCACCCTTTTCCGCAGCGGCGGCGAGGGCGGTCCAATCGGTAGGAAGATGATCGGTCTTTTCGGCAGGTTGCTGGGGGTGATTAAAAGCAGCCTGATCCTCGGCAGAAAGATGGGAGAGGCTTTCGAGGAAGTTCCGGTATTGTCCGATGGTGACCTCGTGCACCGAGAGGTGAAGACCGGGTGCGATCTTAACCGGAGGGAGGGCCACTTCTTCAGGACTAGACGGCTCAACATTTCCCGGCTTTTGGCTCATGAAGTAAGCTGCCGTGCCACCGACTAGAACAAGACTACCAATGAGAGCCCACACCCAGCCGAGCATCTTACTTGCGACCGGAGTCTCTTGGGGAACAGTTTGCGAGCTGGTGGGGAGAATATTTCCCTCAAGCTGATCAATGACTTGGCGGGAGAGATTTTTGATCTGCGTCCAGGTCAGCGGGACCGGCCGATCGAGATCCGCCATGTAAGCAAGGAGAGAACTGACTCTGGTTGAACCAGAGAGGCCGGGCTTAAGCATCTCATCGAAGAGTGCGCCGACGAGTTGCTTATCCTCCGTCGCTTGACGTTCATCGGGCGCACCATCGGCGACGAGATTGATCATGCGCAGCGCGGGTCCCTCGATGACGATGTGGTGGGCAGCGATCGGGACGCTGGCAAGCTCGAGTTCTTCGAGGTGAAGCTGAGCGGCGGCGATCTGCTCGGTGAGGGTGACTACTTCGAGTGGCGTGAGCTTTTTTCCCTGCTCGATCCACGTTTCGAGACTTTCGCCAAAGAGCCGCTCACGGGCATAAAAGGTGGCAGCAGAATCGCTGTAAGCTTCATAAACCGCGCCGATGATGGGACTACGGACGGCAGCCTTGGCTCGGACATCAGCGACAAAGGAATCTCTGAAGGCGACATCAGCAGCAGACTGCCGCTTGAGCATTTCAAGCATAACATCCCGCTGGACGGAGACTTGCTCGGCCTTCCATGTGCGGGTGAGAGTCCCATCCGAGACGGCCTTGGTGAGTCGATAGTCTCCGACGATGTCGCCTGCTTGCCTTGTCTGCCCCATTTTTAAAAAGTTACCTGTCCATGTTGGGGAGAATTGAATCTCCCGCGCCGCGATTCTCAAGTGCTTCGAGGAGCTGGTCAAGTTCGGGATCCCAGTTCGAATCTCCGGCGGCTTTCTGGCTCCGCATCTCGCTGTGGAGGGTGCGGGGTTGGGCCTTGATGTCGACAAGCTTGTCATCGTAGTAGAGTTCGACGACGAAACCGTAGAACTCGCGCTTATTAAAGATGAACTCTTCGCGAGCGTCTTGATCACGAGCAAGATACCAGACCTCTACCATTTCCTCGCCATCGTGGTAATTCACCGGTTGTTCGAGCCAGGTATTCCCGCGGCCTTGGGCGCTTTCCTCAATCTGAGCGCGGGTGATCTTCCCATCGGCCTTCTCGAAGAAGGTGACAGACGGACGCAAGAGCATGGGATCGATTTCCTTACCAGGGGCTACTGAAATTGAGAGAGTGATTCCGCGACGCTGGCCGTCGTGAGTCTGCTGAGGAAGGGTCTTATAAACCGCACCGAGGGAGGCGAGATTGGTGATGTTTGTGACGAGGCCTTTTTCGATTTTGGTAGCAGCCTTCTTCCAGAGTGAGCCTGCTTTCAGTGGTCCGAGATTGAAGACCTCGACGTAGTAATCGGCTGCGGTCTCGTAGGTGCCGAAGGTCTCGTGATAGACTGCGAGTTGATAAAGGACATGAGGATTTTCCGGCTCCATCTGCTGGGCCTCCTCGAGCTTGATGATGGCTCGGACAGTGTCCCCGGCGATGCGCGCGGTGCGCGCGTCCTCGACAAGGCGTTCGAGAACGGGATCGTCCATCTTGGGCGCGAAGGCGAGCACCGAGGATTCGATAATGGGACCGACGTTCGAGAGCTGGATGATAGCCATTCTTTCTTCGTCACTGAGCGGTTTCTGCACGAGAGCGACGGGAGCGGGGGTCTCGGACGCAACCTTGACATATTCGGTCACGACACGGGTGACGACCTCCGGCGAAGTCGAAGGATTCGTCCGAAAGGCCATGGCCGCGCCAATGAACATCAGCTGGGCAAAGGCAACGAGCCCCATGATCCAGCACGAGACGTGGAAGACGCCAAGGTGGGGTTGAGAGGGCTGTGATGAATTTTCCATCGGGTGGGAGAGTTTAATAGGCAGGGCTTAAGCTGTCAACGAGCCTTGCACTTCTGAAAATGTCCCTTATTCCTAACGACATGGCCTCTGCGACTCGCGCCACCACTTCTCTCCCCCGATTATCACAGCTCTGTGTGACTCCGGATGAGATGGCGCGTGGACTCGCGCACCTACCTGGCCTGGTGTTCTTTGATAGCGTGGGGAATCTACCGGCTAACCATGCGCCGCCGCTCTCGATCATCGGAGCGCGCCCGGTAGAGGTGATCAAGGGCGATATTTCCGATCCGGTGAGTCTGGAAAAAGCGCTGACAAAGTGGCGCTGCGAGGGCCGAGATTACGGATTCCCAACTGGAGCAGCGTGCGGCTGGGTGGACTATGACGGGCAGTATTGCTTCGGGATTTACCCAGAACTACTGGCTTATCATCACGCGACCGGAGAGTGGTGGGAAATAGGATCGCTCAGTGAGGAATTTCACGAGTCGGCTGAGGAGGAGACTTTTTCTACCGGAGAATGGCGGGCCTCGATGGAGAAAGAAGACTTCATCCGCGCAGTGGGCCTGGTGAAAGAATACATCGCGGCAGGTGACATTTATCAGGTGAATCTTTCGCGCCGGATTGAGGCGAAGTGTGACGCACCGAATGGTCTACTTGGCCTCTATGAAAAGCTCCGGGTTTCATCGCCCGCACCGCTCGCAAGCTACTTTAATCTGGAGGGACGCGAGGTGCTTTCATCATCGCCAGAGACTTTCCTTCGCTTTTCGGGAAATGAAATCGAGACGCGCCCGATCAAGGGAACACGTCCCCGCTTTGCTGATCCAGAACTGGACTCACGGTCTGCCTTCGACCTTCGGCAATCGGAAAAGGAAACAGCAGAGCTCGTCATGATCACGGACCTGCTAAGAAATGATCTCGGGCAAGTGTGCGAGTTTGGGTCGGTGCAGGTGACCGATATGCTCCAGCTCGAGAAACTTCAGCACGTTCACCACCTCGTCTCGACGATCAAGGGAACCCTCCGGGATGACATTTCTCATCTCGATGCGCTGGCAGCCTGCTTCCCGGGCGGATCCATCACAGGGGCTCCGAAAAAGCGGGCCCGCGAAATCATTTCCGAACTCGAGCCCTGCCCACGCGGCCTCTACACCGGCGCGATGGGTTACTTTGGCCTCAATGGCGAATCGCAATTCAACATCCCGATCCGCACGCTCATCCACGAGCACGGGACGCTTGCCTATCATGTCGGCGCCGGAATTGTAGCCGACTCGGAGGCGGAAGCTGAATTCGAGGAAACCGAGCATAAGGCGGCTGGAGTGCGCCTCGCTCTCTCCAAGTCGCGCAACTCCTGAGAGGGAAAGCCTCTAGGCTTGTTTAGTTCGGAGAAATTAGCCATCTTCTCGCCTGCTTATGAAGATCTCCAAAGCCGTCATCACGGCCGCCGGCCCCGACCAGCAGCACCTTCCTCTCCAGACACTTGTCAGTAGCTCGGGCGAGACTAAGACGGTGCTCTCTCTCCTTCTCGATGAAGCCGTCGGCGCAGGGATTAAGGAGGTCGGTATCGTCATCGCTCCCGGCACGCAGCATGACTTCGAAACCGCCGTGGACGGCCATCTGGAAAAGGTGACCTTCATCGAGCAAAGAGAACCTTTGGGATTCGGCCACGCGGTCCTCACTGCGCAAGACTTCGTCGGCTCGGACAGCTTTCTTCTCTTGGTCGGCGACCACCTTTACCTGAGCCGGGAAGATCGCTGCTGCATGAGTCAGCTCATCGAAACGGCCACTCGCGAAAATTGCCCTGTCTCGGCGGTCCAAGCGACCCACGAAAGCCAACTCCCCTACTATGGCGTGGTGGGCGGGAAGCGCATTCCGGGAAGCTCCGACCTTTACGACGTCGAAATCATTTTAGAAAAGCCCTCGCCTACCGAGGCAGAGCAAAGCCTCATCATCCCCGGACTACGGGCAGGGAGCTACCTTTGTTTCTTCGGAATGCACGTCCTTACAAACTCGGTGATGGCCGAGCTCAAAAATTCTTTCTCCGCCGATTCCGAGCGGCTTCCCCTCACCCCGAGCCTCTGTGCTGCGGCGCAAAACGAACGCTATCTCGCGCTCGAAATCGAAGGCCGTCGTTTCAACATCGGAGAACCCTACGGTCTCCTCCGCGCCAACCTCGGCATGGCCCTCGCCGGACCCGAGCGCGACGAAGTCATGGGCTCCATCATCGAACTCATCGCCGAGACCCGCTAACCCACCCAGTCATGCTTCTCGATCTCATCACCTCTGAGGACGCGGCCACCCGCGACCAAGCGCTCGCCTCCGCCTGTGCTTCGCTCGATGCCTCCGGCCTCCTCGCTGAGTGTTCCGAGCTGGATGCCTTCCGCCGCGATGCCGCGAGCCTCTACGATCGGGTCCGCGCGCTCTTCTTTCTCTCCGCGATTCACCGCTACCACCTGCCGGAAAAGATCGCAGCCGGAGACTCCGGGTCGATCCCCTTCAGCGGATACGAAGATCTTTTGGGCCGCCGTTTCGAAGAGGCCATCGACACCTTCATCGACCAGCAACAAGAGGAGGGCGCGAGCGATGCCATCTCCTCCGCGCTCGCCTCCGCCTATCATCAACTCGCCTTTCAGACCCTCGCCGACCAAGTCCGAAAATCGGTCCGCACCGTGCGTGGGAACCAATGGATGTTCCGCATGGGTCATCCCGCCGACCAGCCGCTCCGCATCCGCCCCGAGCTTCTTGAAGCAAAAAATCACCTCTTCCCGGTCCTGCGCGAGCTCACGCCCGTGCGTATGGATCTGACTCACTCGGCTTGGTCCGACATTTTCTTCCTCGGAATGGATTTCCCGGAAGGAGCACGCGTCATCAATGTCTCCATCGACCTCGCCGTCCACGGCCGCGATGACTCCCCCACTCCGCCCGTCGAAGCTTACCTCCGCGTCATTGATAAGCCCGTCCTGCGTCTCAACTCGATCGATCTTAAGACCAGCGCCGAGATCGACTCGCTCGCTGAAGTGTTCGATTTTGGAAAAGACTACCTCGGTCTTTTAAAAGCCGCCGTCATTGCCTCCGGAATCATCCCTCCCGGCATCGAGGGCTCCGGCGAATCGCTCGCCGATCTTCTTGAGCAAGTCGTAGGACCCGGCAAAGGCCTCGAAGTCATTTCCTCGGTCAATAACATCCCCAAAGGCTCCCGCCTCGCGGTCTCGACCAATCTTCTCGCGGCCCTGATCTCTGCTTGCATGAGAGCGACGGGCCAAACTCAATCACTCACTGGTGAGCTCACCGAGAATGAGCGCCGCCTCGTCCTAGCCCGCGCCATCCTCGGCGAATGGATCGGCGGCTCCGGCGGCGGTTGGCAAGACTCCGGCGGAGTCTGGCCCGGCATCAAACTCATCGAAGGAGAAATCGCAGGCGAAACCGATCCCGAGCACGGCATTTCAAAAGGCCGCCTCATGCCAAAGCACAAGGTCTTCGGCACAGACGAAATCCCCGAGTCTTCTCGTGAGGCCCTCCAGAATTCCCTCATCCTCGTCCACGGCGGAATGGCATCCAATGTCGGCCCCATCCTCGAGATGGTGACCGAAAAATACCTCCTCCGTTCCTCTGCCGAGTGGACTGGTCGCAAGGAAGCGCTGAGCCTTCTCGATCAAGTTCTCGAAGCGCTCAAAATAGGTGATATCCAACAACTCGGAGCCCTTACTACCAAGAACTTCCGCGGGCCGCTTCAGACCATCATTCCTTGGGCCACGAACCACTTCACGGAGACTCTCATCAAGCGCGCTGAAGAAGAATTCGGCGATGACTTCTGGGGCTTCTGGATGCTCGGCGGCATGTCCGGCGGCGGCATGGGCTTCATCGTCAATCCCGCACGCAAGGCCGAAGCCCTCGGCCGTCTTCAGGAGATCATGATTGAGACGAAGCGCGAGCTTGAGAATGCCCTTCCCTTCGCCATGGACCCCGTGGTCTATGATTTCTCGATCAATCCTCACGGCACCTACGCCGACCTCCTAGACCGCGAAAGCGCCTTCCTTCCTCCCGGCTACTACCAGCTTAGCGTGAGCGAGCTCCTCCGCGCCAAGCCAGAGTCCCTTTCCCCAAGCCAGCGCGCCGAGCTCGACCGGTTCGCCCTCGCTTGTCGCGAGAACCCTCGCTTTAAGGATTCCGTCCAGTCCCTCTTCGATACCCTCATTCCTCGCATCGAAGAAGACGGTTCGGAAAAAGGCTCACTCAAGGAACTTCTCAAGCTCCACGGGTTTGACTCCGAGCAGCACGAAGCGATCCGCCGCGACCTTCAAAATGGCCGCATCGGCCTCGCGCAGAATCGCCTCCCCGCGAACACCCACATCGAAGACGTTCTCCCGGAAGACATCGCCGATTTTTCCCAAAGCAAGCCCTCAGCCGACTTCCAAGCCCTCGGCGAAGCCGCACTGAAGAATGGTGAGGCCGCTGTCATCACCCTCGCCGCCGGGGCAGGCTCCCGCTGGACTCAAGGTGCGGGAGTTTGTAAAGCCCTTCACCCATTCTCGAAGTTCGCCGGCCGCCACCGCACCTTCATCGAGACCCACCTCGCCAAGTCGCGAAAAAGAGGCGCTGAATTTG
The DNA here is from genome assembly GCA_039769075.1 of Akkermansiaceae bacterium. Lineage (GTDB taxonomy): Bacteria > Verrucomicrobiota > Verrucomicrobiia > Verrucomicrobiales > Akkermansiaceae > SW10. Next base: position 86,539 of record JBDMZE010000040.1, read on the forward strand.
GCACCACCGTGCCGCATATTTTTACGACATCTTACCTCACGAATGGGCCCACCGCAGACTTCCTCGCTCAGCAAAAAAATTACAACTACCCCGGATCACTCCTTCTCTCTCCAGGCCGTTCCGTCGGCCAGCGCATGATCCCCACCGAGCGCGACCTCCGCTTTGCTTGGGAAGAACTGCCGCAGCAGACCCTCGACGAGCAGCAGCAGAAAATGCGCGAATCCGGTCGCTCCGCCCTCATCGGCTGGGCCAGCGAGCAAGGGGAAGCGAGCGACTACACCGACAACCTCCCCCTCCAGTGCCTCCATCCTGTCGGTCACTTTTTCGAGGTCCCAAATCTCCTTCTCAACGGAACCCTCGCCACTCTCCTCAAGGATCGTCCGCAGCTCAAAACATTGATGCTTCATAACATTGACACCCTCGGTGCCGATCTTGACCCCGGCCTTTTGGGTCACCATTTAAAAAGCGAAACCGGACTCAGCTTCGAGGTCATCACCCGCCGTCTCGAGGACAGAGGAGGCGGACTCGCCCGCGTCAACAAGCGCCCACGCCTCCTTGAAGGCCTCGCTCTCCCGCGCGAAGAAGACGAATTCGCGCTCTCCTACTACAACTCGATGACGACGTGGATCGACCTCGACCAACTCCTCACCCTCTTCGGCCTCACTCGCGACGATATCATTTCTAACAATCAGGAAAAAGTCACCGCCGGCATCCGCGAGATCGCCTCACGCCTCCCCACCTACATCACGCTCAAGGAAGTGAAAAAGCGCTGGGGCCACGGCCAAGAAGACATCTTCCCCGTCACCCAGTTCGAAAAACTCTGGGGAGACCTCACCACCCTACCCGGAATCCGCAGCGACTTCCTCGTCGTGCCGCGCCTCCGTGGCCAACAGCTCAAGGACCCCGCCCAGCTCGATTCATGGCTCCGCGATGGCTCCGCAAATCATATCGACTCACTCTGCCAGTGGGATTAATCTAAGGACACATTATGAAACTCACGACCTCCATCCTCCTCTCGCTCACCTTCATCCTCAGCTCCTGCAAGTCCGACGAAGCCGAAGTCACCCCTGCTGAACCTTCCGTAGAAACTGAAGTAAAAGCCGAGCCAAATAAAGAAGCACCGGCCGTTGCCATCAAGGTCGCGCCCAAGGCTGAGCCCGTCGCAGCAGAGCCCACTCCCGATCCCATCCCGGAACCTGAGCCCGCCCCTGCTCCCGTCGCAAAGCCCAAGAAAATGACGGTCGCGGAACTCGCAGCCGACATTGAAAATAATCCCAAAGCCGTCGCGAAAAAGATCGCCGGTCTCCAGAACGAACTCGCCGACGTCATGGAAACGATTTCCGATAAGGACACTGCCGACCAAGCCCTCTTCGACATAGAACCCATCATCGATGACCTCAGTGTCCTCGGTCAAGCGATGGTCGGAATGGAGAACCAACCCGATGAAGAACTGAAAGCCGAGCTCCAAAAGATTGCCTCCGCACCCAGAGAGCGTCTTCAAAAAGCAGGCATGCAAGCAGCTCCCGTCTTCATGTCCGATCCCACTCTGATGACAAAACTTCAAGGGACCATGAGAAAGCTCATGGAAGCCAGTAAGGCAGGTCAGTAAAAGATTTTCGATTGGTAGGAACCGTCCCACCCTGTTAGGAAATCAGCGTGAAAGAGTGGTTTTATTCTAAAGGAGAGCAGCAACTTGGGCCTGTGAATGAAGACAAGCTCCGTGAGCTTATTCAGCAGGGCACTATCAATCCTCGCGCCGACCTTGTTTGGAGCGAGGGCATGCCAGAATGGATTAGCCCAGCCTCAGCAGGTCTCCTTTCAAGTGGCGTCTCCTCCGAGAACCCCTACGCCGCCCCCACTGTCGCCCCTCAGCTTGCCCCTAATGGGAGCCTTCCCTACGTAAAGCCGACCAGTTTTGGACTGATAGCCGCGCTCATGATTCTCGGCGGCATTGTAGCAGTAATTGGCTATATCATAATGGAGGAGAGCGACGAAATCCTTGGTATCATCGCAATACTCGCCGGCCTTACCGCACTTCTTGCAGGCGGCATCATCAGCCTCATCTACCTCTACCGCGGCTGGACTGTCCTGCAGCCCCATACTTCTCACAGCACCCCCGGCAAGGCTGTAGGCTTTCTCTTTATTCCCTTCTTCAACCTCTACTGGTATTTCGTCGCCTACTGGCGCTTTTCCCAGGAATGGAATCGTATCGTGGCTGGAAACCCCACCCAGCGAGGTGCTCCGAGAATGTCAGAAGGACTCTTTCTAACCTACGCTATCCTTAATATTATTTCCGCCCTCTTCACCCCACTTGCCATTGTGAACCTCATCATTTTTCTCATCATCATGAAGCAGATCTGTGATGGAGTAAACTACGCCGCTAACCAGTCGCGCCCGGCCTAGATGAAATCCGTCACAGTCTATACCGATGGCGGCGCGCGGGGAAACCCCGGACCCGGCGGCCACGGAGCGATCCTTCTTTTTGGGAAATTTCAAAAGGAAGTCAAAGGTGCCTACGCACACACCACGAACAACCGCATGGAGCTCATGGCGGCCATCAGCGCACTAGAGCTTTTAAGCGAACCCTGCGGCGTCACCCTGCACTCGGACTCAAAATACGTCGTCGACGCCATGCTCAAAGGCTGGCTCACGGGCTGGAAGAAGAAGGGCTGGAAAAAGTCCGACAAAAAGCCCGTCCTCAACAAAGACCTCTGGCAACGTCTCGATGCAGCCCAAGAAAAGCACGATATGACCTGGAAGTGGGTCAAAGGCCACGCCGGAAATCCGCTCAACGAGCGCTGCGACGAACTCGTCCACGAAGCCATCGACGCGGAAAATCTCCAGACCGATCAAGGCTACCTCGACTCCCAAGCGCCCTCAAAGGACACCCTCCTATAACTCGGCCTACTGAGTCTCCTTGTTGAAGTAGACCTTGATGAACTGCATCTTCTTCTCCTCATCGTAGCCCTTTTCGAGAACCTTCTCAGGAGCAGCCACCACAGAAGGCTTCAGCCGCAGCTCCACTCCGGTATCGAGCTTCATGATCGATTTCATCATTTTCTTCGCCTTGGAAATATCCTTTTGCGACAGCTCGAAGCCTTCTTCAAGCGTCACGCCGTCTTCCTCTTCGACCCGCTTACGCTCTTCTTTAAATTTCTCGCGGGCCGCGTCACTACGGAGAGCCTTTTCCTCAAACTCCTGCATGCTGAAGTGCTTCTTGTCGTCGAAATACGAGAGAGCCTCTTGAGCCGCATTATTGACATCCCAAGGAGGTGAGGTGTCATCTTCTGCACGAGGCGGCGCGCTTTCGGAAATCGCGGTAACCGCCATTTCAGCGACCTTCTTAGAAAGCAGCGCAGAATCCGCGATGGGAATCACGCTCAGAAAATCACGCACCCAGAATCGCGATTCCGAACTCCCACGATCGAAGGTCAGGACATAAAAGCCCTTCTTCTGAAAGTGGTCCACAATCAGGCAGCCCTTGTCGATTTTTTCCGGGTTGATCCCGTGCTCGGTGTTCAGCTGCAGATCGCCGTCATTTGCCGAGATGCTGAGAAAAGGAGTCACGCTCTCGGACTTCAAAATACAAAGTCCCTGCACCTGATCTTCTCCGATCTGAATCCCCTCTATCTGAGAGATGCAAAGATCACCCGACTTAATATTCGGGTGCGTCGATTTGCTGTGAAGTCGCTGAGCGATTTCCTTCCCCTTCTCAAGAAGAAGGCCGGAATCCGCAAAAAGCTCGTCCACCAAGGTGTTCAGCTCATGCTTCGCGAGCGAGCTGTGGTGATGGAACTTCTGCCCCACGAGGCTGAAGCTCTTAAAAGGACGTAGAAAAATTGTGGAAAGAGTCGGCTGATCTTCCTCTTCTACCTTGAAGAGCTGCTTCGAAGTCTGGAGAGATTCGTTCCGAGAGGGATTCCCCACCTTTGCGAGAACAAGTCCGGAAATGGTGGTATTTTCAAAATCAAGCTTAAGGGTCACGCACAGGGATGTAATCCGCGGGACGAGAGATGTGAATTTCAATCGTGCTTCTCCCCGCTATTTTTCCGAGCTAGGACGCGAACGCCACCATTTCTAATGATCCCAGATCTACCGAAAGACCTCTCGTTTCTCTCTTAAGAAACACTTCTTAAGAAACGTATCGTATGTCAAATCTCGGATGCTAGCGTGTCTCTCCGCAGCGATGCAGATCTCTGCAAAAATCAAACAAGAAATATGAAACCTTCCATCATTTCCATCCCGATTGTGGCTCTCGCTATCCTTCCAGCTTCGGCCGCGACAACCTCCTTTAACTTCAATACAGTCGGAGATACCGAAGGCTTCACCGCTTCAACCACTCCTACCGGAGCAGTTGTTACCGGATTCACAGCTGCGCTCGGAATTGACAACACCACAGGTGTCCTCACCTCCTCAGATATCGAAGGCGATCCTCAGATTGGTTTCGGTAGCAACACCGCAACTCTCCCCAGCGGAGATGTCTGGTCCACCTTCTCCGTTCGCTTCCGTCAGCTCACCGAAAATCCCGGAGCAGGCGGCGTCGCAAGTGCACCCTTCTCAAATACCGGATTAATCCTCTTCTTCAACGGCACCACCCAAAACCGCACCCCCGGAGCAGGCGGCATCAGCACCCAAAGCTACAGCGGCACTGGCGCCGGCATCTACGGTTCTGACACCTACAACATGACCCTCACTGCCCAGGCAGACAACTGGCAGCTCATGACTCTCGACCTCAGCAGTGCACCGGGACTTGGCGGCACCAACATCAATAACTTCCGCTTCGTCCCCATCGGAAATACCCCTGCAGGAAACTTCGAGATCGATTTCGTAGAATTCGTCTCCGTCCCCGAGCCCAGCTCCGCGCTTCTGACCGCCCTTGCCTCGTCCTCCTTACTGCTCCGCCACCGCAAGTAAGAAAAACTCATCCAATTATGTCCCCATAAGGCCACCCGCGCTTGTTGGGGATTTTATTTCTCCTTGCCTAAAGCGTCCAGAAGCCGACCTTTTCCATCGACATAAATCCCGCTTTCAAGAAAGATTCCGAGTCACAAGAAACGAATCTTATTTTACCAACAACGTCTTCCCCTCGCCGTGACTTTTACAAAGCTTTCATCAGCCTTCCCTACATCTTGGGGAGCGCTTCTGTTTGCGCTCACCCTTTTTCCCAGCGAGGCCCAAGTCTTCACCGGTCCAAGCACGCGCCGAACCAGCGTCGTTCTCTCGGAAATCCACTACCATCCCGCAGGAACTCAAGATCCCGTCCTAGAATTCGTCGAACTCTATAATTCCAGCCCGATCAGCGTCGATCTCTCCGGCTGGAAACTCCGAGGCGATGCCGACTTTGACATTCCAGATGGCACCCGCCTCCCCGGCGGAGAATTCCTCGTCATCGCCGGTGATCCCGTAGCGCTTGTTGATGCTGGAGGCATCGGCACCATTCTTGGGCCATGGACGGGAACCCTCTCTAACAATAGCGGCACTGTCCGGCTCCGCAAAGCCTCCGGCGGAATCGTCCTCGAGACAAACTACCGTGATAATTCCCGCTGGCCTCTTGCTGCGGATGGAACAGGTCACTCGCTCGTCCTTGCCCATCCCACCTTCGGTGAAATGTCGCCTCAAGCGTGGGAAGCGAGCACGCTCTACGGAGGGTCGCCCGGATTCGTCGATCCACCCTCTTCTTCCGCTCTCGACCGAATCATCATCAGTGAAGTCCTGAGCAACGGCACCGACTTCGTCGAACTCCACAACCCCGGTCCCGCTCCGGCTGACCTTACCGATTGCACCCTCAGCAGTGATCCCGATCTTCTGGGTCTCACTCTTTCCGGAATCCTCAATCCCGGAGAGTATCTCTCAATCACTGGGCTTTCTCTCAATGAACAAGGAGACGAACTCTACCTCCGCTCACCCGAACAACGGGTCCTTCTCGCGCACCATCTCAGCGGACAACAGCCGAACCGCTCTAGGGGCGGCCTCACCCGCTGGACCGCACTGACCACACCCACTCCTGGAGCTGAAAATGCCCTCCCTTTTCAGCACCCGCTTGTCATCAACGAGATTCACTACCATCCGTCAAACGGCGAAAACACCGGCGAGTTCATCGAGCTCTTTAACAACGGTCCCACCACCATCGACCTCTCAGGCTGGCAGCTCAATGACGATGTCGATTTCACCTTCCCGGCCACCAGCATCGCTTCCAATGACTTCCTTGTCATCGCCAAGAACCGCGCGGAGCTGCTTTTCCTGAGTCCCGGCCTCAACCCCACCAAGGTCCTTGGAAATTTCTCCGGCAGCCTGTCTAACAGCTCGGGCCGCATTGAACTCCGCAGCGCTCAAGATGTCACCATTGACGAAATCACTTACCGCGATGGCGGCCGCTGGCCCGATGCTCCCGATGGCGGAGGCACCAGCCTTCAGCTCATCGATCCCGATTCCGATAACTCACTTGCTCCAAACTGGACTGCAGGCGATGAATCCTCTGCAGCCCAGACAATCACTCTAGAACACACCGGCGTCCTCGATCTCGGCCATCAGAAGGCCCCCGAAGCCACCCGGGCCTTCATCCTCCTCGCAGGAAAAGGCGAAGCCATCATCGATGATGTCGAAGTCATCTATAACGGCGAGAATCTCATCTCTAACAGCTCATTTTCCGGAGGAAGCACCGGCTGGAAATTCTTCGGAACCCACTCTCCCAGCTTTGTTGAAAATAGTGCCCTCCACCTCGTCGCGAGCGATAGCGGCGATCTCGCAAATCTCATCGATACCGTCCTCACCTCTCCCATCCCACCAGGAGCCACCGTCACGCTGCGCGTCACCGCCCGCTGGA
>JBDMZE010000007.1:0-200483 GCA_039769075.1 Akkermansiaceae bacterium
AAAAGCGGTCAAGAAAGCACCTGCAAAGAAAGCCGCGAAAAAAGCGGTCAAGAAAGCATCTGCGAAGAAAGCAGCGAAAAAAGCGGTCAAGAAAGCACCTGCAAAGAAAGCCGCGAAAAAAGCTGCCAAAAAAGCGCCCGCCAAAAAAGCGGTGGCGAAAAAAGCGGTGGCGAAAAAGGCGGCCAAGAAAGCACCTGCGAAGAAAGTCGTCGCAAAAAAAGCAGCTAAAAAGGTCATTCTAAAAAAAGAACTTCCCGCTAAAAAAGCTCCCCGCAAGGCTGCTGCCCGTAAGAAGGTCGTGGAAGAAATTATCGAGCCACCCGTCGTCAAGCGTGCTTACGTCAGGCCCGAGACTCTCGCGAAGCTGACCATTTTCCAGAAAAAGCAGCAGAAGAAGCTTATGGATCTTCGTGATCAGATTACGGACATGATGTATGGCATGCAGAAGGACACCATTAAAAATCTTGCCGAAGGTTCCGAGGCCAATGGCAGCGGAATGCACCAGGCCGATGCTGGAACTGATTCCTATGACCGTGATTTTGCGCTCAATCTTCTTTCGAAGGAGGCCAATGCGCTTGATGAGATTCAAGAAGCCCTCCAGCGCCTTGAACTAGGCACTTACGGAATTTGTGAAAAATCGGGCGACAAAATTCCGCAAGCACGCCTCGAAGCGATTCCCTTCGCCCGCCTCACAGTGGAGCAACAGTCTCAGATAGAGCGCGCAAACTCGGGCTACCAAAATCCAAATTCCGCCGTCTTCGGCTTTAACTAAAGGGGTTTCAGGGTAATTATTTCACCCGCTTCGAGAAACTTTCTCGTCGCGGGTTTGTTTTTGTAAGAGGGTAACCTATTACCAGCCGAATATGAAAAATACCGTTCTTGTAGCAATAGCCTGCCTCTCAGGTGGGGGAGCCCTAGGATATTTCCTAGGATCTGGAAACGATGCGCCCGTTGCTGAAGCCGATCAGGCTAGCAGCTCCCGTGTCAGTGAGCGGAGAATCAGCTCTTTAAGTTCGGATCGAAGCGAGGGTCCTCAAAGCTATGAGGAAATTGCAGCGACACCGGGTCAGATGAATCGCATTCAGTCTCTGGTAGATCTTTATTCGAATCTCAAGCCCGGTGAATACGCAGAGGAGGCCGATAAATTAGACAGTCTCCCATTTTCTGAGCGCATTCTTGCGGCCTACCTTCTCTTCGCTGCTTGGGCTGAAGTTTCGCCCATCGATGCAATGTCTCATGCGAATTCAAAGATGGGTTTTGCTGGAAACTTTGTAAAACCCACCGTGCTTCAGAGCTGGGCTGCTACTGATCCCAGCGCGGCGGCTTCCTATTATCAGTCCAACAAGGGTGAATTTGCGATGATGGGAATGATGGGCCGTGGCCGTGGAGGCGGTGGCGGTGATTCCGGAGCATCTGTTATCGCTGGAGAGTGGGCGAAACAGGACCCCGAGGGCGCGATGAACTGGGCTAAATCGCTCGAAGGACGTGAAGCTACTCGTGCTACCTCAGGAGTGCTCTCGGAGCTTGCTAAATCTGACCCAGCAAAGGCTGCGGAAATGGTCTCTGAGATCGATGAGGACGGGCGTGCGGGTGCTTACGCTTCGATCGCAGGGGAGTGGGCTAAAAAGGACTGGGCTTCCACTGAATCCTGGATTGGCAGCCTTCCCTCTGATCAAAAAGACGCAGCGCTCGGTAGCGCGATCAAATCGCTCGCAGCCACCGATACCGCCCTGGCCGCGCAAAAAACTCTTGGAATCCCTGAGGGGGATGCCCGCACCAATGCCATCGAAGAAGTCTCGGGTGTGATGGCTAAGACCGATCCTTCAGGAGCGATGGACTGGGTGATGCTGAATGGTAATGAAGATGCTCAGCGCGAGTCTGTTGGCGATGTCATGCAGTCTTGGGTCGCCGAGGATGCTCAAGCAGCACGGACGTGGATTGATGGTCAGGCTGAGGGAGAAGTAAGGGATGCTGCGGTAGGCTCATACGTTTTCAATAACCAGAGTGCCGCGCCTCAGGATAATATCGCCCTCGCAGAGACAATCACTGATGAGCGCACCCGTGACCGTGCTATTGGCATGACGGCTTACCGCTGGATGAATGATGATTCAGCTGCTGCTACCGAATACATTCAGAATTCGGATGCCGTCAGTGATCGGATCAAAGAGCGGGTTCTCAATAGCGGAGGGCAGTGAGGTTGTCCGGAACGCTAACCCTCACAGCACCTCTCTTTTCCCCTGAAAATAAGCGATGAGGGGGATATTACTTAGGAAAGCTTGCCTTTTCTTAGCCTAGCGCATTTATTTCTAGCGATGTCCGGCCCTACTCCTCTTGTCTGTAAAGCCTCCACCTGGTTTATTTGGCGCGCAATACTCATGCTCGTCATGTTTGGAGGCTTTGGAGTCTACTTCCTTTATGACTGGAAGGTTGGCTACCCGAAGAAGAATGTCGTCATCGCCAACTACGAGGCTTTTAGCGCAGCTGGCAATGCTTGGGCTGCCGAGCGAGACAACTGGGAAGACTTCGTTGCTAAGCAGAGCATTCCTTTCCAAGAGGATCGTAGCCTCTATCCACCAGATACCGACTTTGACGCGAAGTGGCCTGACATTTTAGCCGATAAAGAAGGCATGGGCGGCGGTGATGACGAGGGCCTCTGGAAGATCTACAGTGGAGAAAAGGGCTGGCCGCAAGTCGTTGATCCGACTGAGGATTTTAAATCAAAGTATAAAATCGATCAGCAGCTCTATGCCGCAGGTGTCTGTCTTGTTCTCACCGCAATAGCGCTTTTCTTTTTCCTGCGCACTCGTGGCCGCTCGATGAAGGTTGATGAAGAGGCTTACTATGCGCCTGATGGGGCGAAGATCTCTTTTGCGAAGATGACCCAGATCGACAAACGAAAGTGGGAGACAAAGGGGCTCGCCACGATTTCTTATACCGATGAAAAGGGGGAGACGGCCAAGGCGAAAGTCGATGGGATGGTCTACGGGCAATTTAAGGAAGAAGACGGGGCTCCTGCGGAAAAACTCTTTCAACACATTCTTTCGAACTTCGAGGGCGAGCTCGTCGAACTCGTGATCGAAGATGAGGATGATGAAGATTCAGATAGTGAAAGTTCATCTGAATCTGATGGGAACGAGGTGGAAGCAGAGTCCTCTGATGACGAAGCAGAAGAAGAGGGCTCTAAGGAAGTCTAGCGACTATCAATCAATACTGAGACGCTTCAGTTTGATCGGTTTTGGTCATTTTTAAGTATTGCCAAATACCTCGCCCCGCATTAACTCCTGAGCAGTAATTTAAAAAACGATATGGCAGACAATATTAAAGATAAAGTGACGGAGATCATCGTGGAGCAGCTCGGAGTGAGTGCAGATCAGGTTAAGCCTGAAGCGAAGTTGATCGAAGACCTCGGAGCCGATTCCCTCGACGCTGTCGAGCTCGTCATGGCTGTTGAGGAAGAGTTCGGTATCGAAGTAGCAGACGAGGATGCAGAGAAGCTCGCAACTGTTGGTGACATCACCACTCACGTAGAGAAGGCAAAGGCCTAATCTATTTTTCAAGACAATTTTTTTAAGGTGGCAGGTTCCTTCCGGGACCTGCCCTTTTTATTGGTCATGACGTGAAATTCGAGTGATACTCCCACAGCGCCACGATGCCTACTCCCGACGATTTCGAATATGCCATGGAGGCCAGTCAGGTTCTCCACGAGCCGGCTCGGCGCATCGATACCTTTGGCTCGACGCGCTTCGAGTTCGAGGTCTTGAGTGAACTGATGGACTCCGCGGGCAGCGTGCGAATCCGCCGTGGCGAAGTGGAGGCTCAGAAACCTCAACTTATTAAGCCGGAGGGTTTTTCTGATATCGAATTAGAGGGTTTCGATCCTGCCATGCTCGGAGTGATCGAGCATCTTAAGGAGTCTGGGATGGATCTCAAGTTTCTCCAATACGGCTTTCAATTTAAGCGCAGCGAGATTGCGGAAGAAATCGTCCACGATCATCTTGAGTCAGTGAAGGAAAAGGCACTCGCCGAGGTTCGTCGCACCGGAAACCCCTCGCTCGCCGTGATCGAGAGTGTCGATAATACTTGGGAAGTTGGGGTAATGAAGTTTACCATCGATATGATTATGAAATCGAGCGCGATTAACCAATTCGATTTCAAACGTCGGGGAATGCTCTAAGAATCAGATGCAAGGGATTGTTACAGTTATTAAGATCTTCGCTGCCTTTGCCGTCCTCGGTATTTTGGGCGCACTCATCTTTTTTCTGAAAAATTTCCAAAAGGACTTTGCTCAGCCCGCCCAGAATAATCAGGCTCGGCTCGATAATATTGTAAAGCAGAGCGACAACAACACCTTCAAAAGAGGAGAGCGTGAATTCAGCCGCGCGGTAGAATTAATCGCGATGGAGCGTCTTGGAGATGCCCGTGAGAAGCTCCTTTTTATCCAAAATCTTCACGCCGATTCAGAGTTCGGACCAGAGGCTCGCCGAATCCTTGGCGAGATTAATCTAGATGAGGTTCTATCGGTCGAAAACATGGAGAATAAATCGATCCACGTCGTGAAATCCGGCGATACTTTCCTACGGATCGCTAACAAATATAACACTACATTGGACTGCCTGATGTTTCTGAATGGCCTTCTCGACGATCGGAAACTGCATCCTGGCGACGAGCTGATTGTGATGCCGCTGGACTTTAAGCTCATGATCGACCTCGCGAATAAGCGGGTGGAGCTCTATCATCGTGACTCAGGCAAAAAGGCTCACGTCTTTGCCAAAGAATATCCCATTTTGAAATCCGACCTTTCCAGGCTTGGGACACGCTCGATCCACACCAAACTCAAGTCAAAGGTGGGCGAGGTGAATGGGCGCTCCTATCAGCCAATTCACCGAAACTACCGGAATGGCACCAAGGTTCTCGGGTTTAAGATTGGTAACCGGAATACCCAGATGAGGCCTGTTCCTGCCATCGATGAAGTTGACCCAGGTGGCGGGGTTTTTCTCGGTAACTCCGCGATGGAGGAGCTGGCGATGCTCATTCGCACCGGAAATGAAGTGGAAGTGAAGCCTCCCAAGTGATAGTGTAGAACCAGAAAAACGAAATGGAGTTGCTCGAATTTGAAAAACCAATCGCAGAGCTAGAGTCAGAGTTGGCTCAGTTGCGCGATAAGTCCCTCTCGCAGAAGATTGATCTCAGCGGGGAAATATCCTCGATTGAGGCAAAACTAGTGGAAACCCGTCGGGAGATATACGAGAATCTCTCTCCTTGGCAGCGGGTCCAGATCGCGCGCCACACCAAACGCCCCTTTATGTTGGACTACGTCGCGAAGGCCTTCGATCACTTCACCGAACTCCACGGTGACCGTATCGTAGGGGATGACCATTCCATGCCCGGTGGCTTTGGCACGATCGATGGGCATCGCTGTGTTGTTCTCGGCCACCAGAAAGGGCGTGATCTCAAAGAAAACCTCAAGCGGAACTTTGGCTCCGCTCACCCTGAAGGTTATCGCAAATCACTCCGCCTGATGCAGATGGCGGAAAAATTCTCTCTTCCCATTGTGGCCCTTATCGACACTCCCGGTGCCTTTCCCGGCATCGGAGCGGAAGAGCGCAATATCGCGGAAGCAATCGCGCGGAACCTCCGCGAAATGATGCTTTTGAATGTCCCCATCATCGCAGTCGTTCTGGGCGAAGGTGGCTCGGGTGGGGCGTTGGGTATCGGCGTGGCAGACCGTGTCCTCATGATGGAGAATGCCTACTATTCGGTAATTAGTCCCGAGGGCTGTGCTGCGATTCTTTGGAAACACCGGAAGTTTGCGCCAGAGGCGGCGGAGGCGATGAAGATCGCGGCGCCGGATCTTGCAAAGCTAGGCCTCATTGACGGAGTGATTCCAGAGGTTCCCGGTGGAGCTCATCACGACCCTGATGCCGCAGCTCAGGCGCTCAAAAGTGAAGTTTCACGACAGATCACTGAGTTGAAGGAGCTTTCCACCAAAGGTCTCCTTGCTCAGCGCTACGCGAAGTTCCGCAAGTTCGGCGAGTGGTCCGAGGCTTAATTTCCACCGGCTTCGGAGGGGACCACAATTCTCCAAAATTTAGTTCCTCCATTCTTTAAAAGAGGGTGGGAGAAGATTTTATTTTCACTGCTTGATAGTCCTGTTTCTGCCGTCCAATCGTCGGATATTAGGCTGGTTGATGATTCCAAAAGATATCGGCCTTTTGTAGTTGCTGGAAAACTGAGGGTGAAATTCTGAAGCCCTTCGGTGAGAGTCGCCTGCGGAGCGCTGCGGGTGGAGGTTGTGTTGACTGCCCGGACAACTCCAGTGTCGTTGGAGACGATGAGTAGGTCTCCATTTGAAGCCCAATGGGTCGCTCTGGGTTCGGAGATTTTGTCACCTGCCGAGTTGTGGACCAAGCCATCTCCACTTTTCACGTTTCCGCTTCCTGATCCGCTGACGAAAAGTTGAATGTTCCCATCTAGATCCACCCACCAGATATCTCCGCCTTTTTGGGTGGCCAAGAAATAGGAGCCATCTGGAAGGAAGCTAATTCCGCGCACACGCTCGAGAGGGACGCTGGTGGCAGGAACTCCACTGGTGCTGTTATTTCCCTCCATGCCATTTCCGGCAATGATGACAGGAGTGGCTCCGGGTCCAGTGATTCGATAAACACGGTGATCGCCGGAGCTGGTGACGCCAAGGCTCCCGTCGGGCGCGACGTCGAGATTGCCCAGGCCACGCTCTCCAGGGGGGAGATGGGCATAATTGGAGACTACTCCATCGGCGGCTGAAAATTTCATCACAGCTTGAAGGCCGGTTTGAGGGCCTGAGAATATGATTTCGCCGCAAAAATAGATGAGTTGCTCGTCATCGCTCACCCATAAGCCTCTTCCGACGAGAAAAGAGGGGGTGGGGGTAAAGGTATGAATGGTGGAACACTCTCCTGAAGGGCTGACTCTCCGAATCTTGCTGTTTCCTGTGTCAAAAATATAGAAAGTCCCGTCGCCGAGGACGTGGAGACCATTTGGGTCCGTGAGCGCGACTTGGGTGGCGGGAGTGGCAACGTCAGGTCCATTCCCCATCGCGTGGGTCCCGGCGACGGTGGTGATTTCGGAGCCGTCAGCACTCACACGGAGGACACTGTGTGACTCTTTATCTACGATGTAAACCCGCCCCCATGCGTCCGTTCCACAATGGTGGGGTTGGACAGTTCTACTTGTCTGGGATCGGCTCCCTCGAAGTTGGAGCTCCAGAAGTTTCCGTCTTGAGAGAGTCCCGTGCCGGCAACCGTTCTTATCGTGGAGAATGTTTCCAAGGCGTCAAAATTTTCGGCAACGGAAACGGACGGATAGCCGAGGAGGAGTAAACTTAAGAAGCTTCTCATCGAGAGGTCGTAGCTTCTGAAGGGGATCTTTGGAAGGTGAAATGGTCGCTCACTTAATTCTCGATGACCTTGACCCGAACGATCTTCCAGTCTTCTTCTTTTTTCTCAAATGAGAGGGTCAGAGAGCCATCTACATTTTCACGGCTTTTGGGGCCGAACGCGACTTGGAAGACCCCGGTAACCTCGGCCTCAGCGATCTCGCTATCAAGTGCGATTTTTCGATTCGATTCCTCGATTTCAAAAAAGCTGATGTAGGAATGAAAACGGTCGAGCTGCTCGGTGACTTCATCGCGCGAATATGTTCCTGAAGGAGCAGGTTCCGGTGTATCCACCTCGACGACCCGGGCAAGGAGTTCCCGACAAGCCTCGTGCCGCGTCTCCACTGTGGTTAGCGATAGTTTACGAAACTCCACCGTCTCAATAAAGAGATCCACTTTTTTCTCAATCTGCTGGCTCGCCTGACCTCTCCACCAAAAATATCCACCGGCAGCGACAAGGATCAGATGGGCGAGGATGAGTGAGTTGCGGGAGGACATGATTTATCGATTGGGAGCGAGTTGGAAAGTGAACCCCTTAAGATACTCCGTCTCTGGTAAGGTTGCAATGACGGGATGATCCAGTCGCTGAGTGTGCGAGTCGATCATGCGGAGGGTGCGGCGGCCATCAACAGCAGCGCGCTGGAGGCTATCGAGGAAAATCTCCCGTGTCGCATGGTGCGAGCAGCAGAAGGTGGCGAGAATTCCGCTGGGATTAAGCTTGGCCAGCGCACGGAGATGGATTTCCTTGTAACCACGCATCGCATCATTGACGGACTTTTTATTCCGCGTGAAGGACGGTGGGTCGAGAATGATGAGATCAAATGTGTCCTCATCCCGGCGAAGGAAATCGAAGGCATTCGAGGTGCGTGTTTCGATCACCACTCCAGAGAGCTCAGCATTTCGCTTGGTGGCTTCGGTAGCGCTTTCTGAAATATCTACAGCAAGCACGGACTCCGCGCCCGCTTTCATACAGGCGAGACCAAAGCCGCCTTGGTTGCAGAAGACATCGAGGACTTTCTTGCCCTTCGCGAGCTTGGCAACGCGAGAGTAGGAATCCATGATGTCGAGATAGAGACCTGTCTTTTGGCCATTGGCGGGATCGATCTCGAAGATGGTCTCGCCATGAGTGACCGTGAAGGGCTCCGGTTGGGTGCCGTGGATCATGCGAATCTCCTCTTCCAGCCCCTCGGCTTTCCGCATCGAGGAATCATTTCTCAGGGTGATCGAGGTAGGGGAAAGAAGTTCGAGAAGCGACTTCGTGATGATATCGATCCGCCGCTCCATTGCCACGGTGGTGGTCTGCATCACGAGATGGTCGCCGTAGCGGTCCACGATGAGCCCCGGGAGGCCGTCAGATTCACTCCAGACCATCCGGCAGAGATTGATGTCGAGATCGAGTGACTCACGGTAGGCGATGGCTTGGCCGATGCGACGGGTGA
This sequence comes from Akkermansiaceae bacterium, assembly GCA_039769075.1. Taxonomy (GTDB): domain Bacteria; phylum Verrucomicrobiota; class Verrucomicrobiia; order Verrucomicrobiales; family Akkermansiaceae; genus SW10. The sequence goes on from JBDMZE010000007.1 coordinate 8,854, forward strand.
AGAACTCTTCATCGAGATTCTGCATCCGGCGGGAGATGCGGCGAGCGACAATCTGGGAGTTGGGGTTGTAGATCGCGCACCCCATTGGGCGATCTTTGAAATCCTTTAGAGAAATAAGATCACCGGGCTCTGGGTTGCCGAAAGTTTTTTGGATTTCCGAGGCGTAAACCCAGTCGTGGCCGTGATAAATCCGTGATCTGGGTTTGATGATGATTCCTGCCATGTGGGGAGAGAAGGGTAGCGAGGGACTAAGATCAAGCATCGGAAGCCTTTTCACTTGATTACAGTGCAGGAAGGGCCTAAGCCCTGCGCCACAGAAGACTCTTATGGGCCAACAATTACGAACCAATACAAAGCGCCGTCGCAGGAAGGATTACCTCAAGCGCAAGAAGGAGCAGGCTAAAAACAGCGCTGCTGTGAAGAAGTCCGCACCAAAAGCCGAGAAGGCACCAGCTAAGAAAGCAGCCAAAAAGGTTGCCAAGAAAGCAGCCAAAAAGGTTGCCAAGAAAGCAGCTAAAAAAGTTGAGACACCGGCCGCAGAGCAGGATCTCGGCAAGGTCTACGATAAAGCGCCTGATAACGTCGATGACCTCAAGAAAATCGGCGGCGTCGGTCCTGCCCTCGAAGGCAAGCTCAACGGCTTCGGTGTTTACACTTTCGAGCAGATTGCTGCGTGGACTCCCGCTAATATCGCCGCATTTGATGACCTCCTTTCCTTTAAAGGTCGCATCGAGCGTGATGACTGGCTCAAGCAGGCGAAAGAGTTTGCCGCTGCCGAGTAAGCTCTCAGCTCACATTTTTTTTCAAAACCCACTCTGCCTCGTGCTGGGTGGGTTTTTCTTTTTTGTCCTCCGCCGTTCTTTGATCTAGAATCTAACAATGAAAAGTTCTTCCAATGTCGTCACTCTCGCGACCGCGATCGCCCGGGTGACTCTGGTAGAGAGAGTACGCCGAAGAAAACTCATCTCAGGTCTTCTTTTGGTGTTTATTACCATCTTTGGGATCGGAGTCTGGCCGCTCTCAGAATGGCTGAGTGAATCATTCTGGGGAATGCTTGTGTGGCTCCTCTCTTGTGTCTTTCTCGCTCTCTTCTTAGGAATGTTGGCACTCTATGATGCTCTCTCGGTGATCAAGGAAGAGCGGGCAAAGCTGGGGGTTAATAAGCCTGATGTAAATGATCCGTGATTTGTGACTTGCGAGTCGTCTCGTGGGGCCTCATCCATCACTCATGACAGCTGAGCTTGAGCGCCTTTTTGAGCACCTTCGTTTTCCTAGTATTTCGACCGATTCCACCCATGCGGCTGATGTCCGCGCCAACGCCGAATGGCTTGTAGGCCAGTTCGAGGGAATCGGACTCACGACCGAGCTTCACGAGACACCAGGGCATCCCGTGGTGATCGCTCGGAATGAGCAGAAGCAAGGTCTGAAGACTGTTTTGATTTACGGACATTATGACGTGCAGCCAGTCGATCCAGTTGAGCTTTGGGATTCGCCTCCTTTTGAGCCGGAGATTCGCGATGGCAAAATCTGGGGCAGAGGCGGCGCAGATAATAAGGGTCAGCACTTCGTTCATCTTCTAGGAGCTGAAAAAACGATCCGTGAGGAAGGGGAGTTGCCAGTGAATGTCATCTTCCTCATCGAGGGAGAAGAAGAGATTGGCTCGCCGAATCTTGTGCCATTTTTAGAGAAGCACAAAGCGGATCTCGCCTGTGATATTATCGCGGTCTCTGACACCGGAATGGTCGCGGAAAGGGTGCCAACTCTCGGCTACGGTCTTCGTGGAATCACTTGTGTGGAAGTGAAGGTCAAGGGGCCCGAGGGCGATCTCCACTCGGGAGTTTATGGCGGATCAATCGCGAATCCCGCCACCGCTGCGGCACGCCTGGTCGCGAGTCTTCACCAAGACGATGGCAAAGTAGCTGTCGAGGGATTCTACGATGACGTCATTCCACTCGAAGACTGGGAACGTGAAGCCTGGGCGAAGGTCCCCGGCACATCAGATGCTGACTTTTTGAAAACGACCAAAGCACCAGCGTCTTTCGGTGAGCCCGGTTACACTACTGCAGAGCGCCTTTGGGGTCGCCCGACGGTTGAGGTGAATGGCATCGGCGGCGGCTATCAAGGTGAAGGTTCCAAGACGGTTCTTCCCGCTGAGGCGATGTTCAAGCTTTCATGCCGCCTTGTGCCGGGGCAAGACCCAGCAAAGGTTCAAGATCAGGTGATCGCGCACCTTGAGAAGCACGCTCCGACTGGAATCACCATCGAGATTGAGAAAGGTCACTCGGGTAAAGCTTACCATAACGACCCGCACTCAGTCTTTAGTAAGGCCGCCCGGCGCGCGCTTGCGACTGCCTTTGGAAAAGAGCCGGTCCTCATTCGTGAAGGCGGGAGCATTCCCATTATTCAAGATATGAAGGAGATTCTAGGTGCCGATTCTCTGATGTTGGGACTGGCGCTCCCGGATTGCCAAATCCATGCGCCAAACGAAAATTTTTCGGTAGTAAACTTCGAGGGCGGTATTGAAATGAGCCGCGCTCTTCTCCGTGAACTTGCAAACTCATGAGCGACGATAAAAAAGACTTCATTCGCGAGATTATCGCGGCCGATTTGAAGAGCGCTAAGCACACCGCGCCCATCACCCGCTTCCCGCCGGAGCCGAATGGCTACCTGCACATCGGTCATGCCAAGGCGATCGGAGTGAACTTCGGTCTTGCCGCGGAATATGCCGATCTCGGCGCGCGCTGCCATCTCCGCTTTGATGACACGAACCCCGTTAAAGAGGACACGGAATACGTCGAGGCCATTAAAAAAGACATTGCCTGGCTCGGTTACGAATGGGGCGATCATCTCTACTTCGCGAGCGACTACTTCGAGTATTTTTACGACTGCGCTGTTGCTCTCATCAAAAAAGGCCTCGCCTATGTAGACACCCAGACGCCGGATGAGATTCGTGCGCAGCGCGGAAAAGTCCATGAAGCGGGCACGCCCTCGCCCCACCGCGAGCACTCGGTAGCGGAAAATCTTGAGCTCTTCAAAAAGATGCGCGATGGGGGATTCGCCGATGGCGGCGCGGTCCTACGTGCGAACATCGACATGGAGTCCGGCAACATGAACATGCGCGACCCAGTGCTTTACCGCGTTCTCCATGCGAGCCATCACAAGACCGGTGACGCGTGGTGCATCTACCCGATGTATGACTTTGCGCATCCGCTGGAGGATGCCAAAGAGCATATCACGCACTCGCTTTGTTCTCTCGAATTCGAGAACCACCGTCCGCTTTACGATTGGGTCGTGGACAATTGTCCCGTGCCTTTCAAGCCGCGTCAGATCGAGTTTGCGCGTCTCAATATCGGCTACACCGTGATGAGTAAACGCAAGTTTATCCAGCTCGTCGAAGGCGGTCACGTCCGCGGCTGGGATGATCCGCGCATGTCCACCTTGAGCGGCATGCGTCGTCGTGGCTATCCGCCCGAGGCGATCCGCGCCTTTGTGGAAAAGGTGGGGCTAACGAAGCAAAACTCCCTTTCTGACTTCGCGCTCCTCGAGTTCGAGATTCGTGGTTACCTTAATAAGGTAGCGCTTCGTAAAATGGCGGTGCTTGACCCGGTGAAGGTCGTCTTCACGAACTACCCAGAGGACGCGAGCGAGATCGTGGCACTCCCGAACAATCCCGAGGACGAAGCAGCCGGAAAAAGGCAGCTCACTTTCGCACGCGAGATCTGGATCGAGCGTGAGGACTTCATGATTGATGCGCCGAAGAAGTTCTTCCGCCTCAAGCCTGAAGGGGCCGTTCGTCTGCGTGGCGCTTACATCATTCAGCACACCGGCCACGTCCTTGATGACGCTGGTGAGGTGACTGAAATTCACTGCGAATTCATCCCCGACACTATCGGCAAGAACGCGCCGGAGGGGATCAAGTGCAAGACTGCGATTCACTGGGTTTCCTGTGCGGAAGCGGTCGATGCGGAAGTGCGTATGTATGACCGTCTCTTTACCGAAGAACTTCCCGATAGCGCGGAAGGCGGCTACCTTGAATGCCTTAATCCAGAGAGTCTCATCACCATCACGGGGGCGAAAGTCGAGCCAAGCCTCGCTGCGATGTCTCCGGGCGAGCACAGCCAGTTCGAGCGCTTAGGCTACTTTAGCACCGACAGTGAGGATCACGATCCCGCGAAGCCCGTCTTTAATCGCATCGTGACGCTCCGCGACTCATGGGCGAAAAAAGGCTAATCTTGTGAGTGGTCGCTTCCCTTGGCAAGGACACCGCTACTGGCTAGCGGTCGTCTTTTTTATGGTAGCGGGCGTGCCGGGGCTCTGGTTTCCCGCGCTCAGTAATATTCTCGTCAGCGGCGGGCTAGGGGGATGGAAGGAAATCGCATTCATGCTGCCGAGCATCGCGGGGATTCTCTCGCCGCTCGTCTTTGCAGCACAGGTCGATCAGCGCTTTGAGGCTCAGAAGGTGCTTGGGTGGATCATGATCATTGGCTCGGTTTTTCTCTTCCTTGCCTTTCACTCCATTGAAGCTGGCTGGGGTGGCCCCACCTTTCTCGTCTTCTTTGCGGTTAATGCCCTGATAAGCGTTCCAGCTTGGTCGCTCTTGAATACTGTCGCGCTAGCCAGTCTTGATGACCCAGGGAAAAGTTTCGGTCTCTTTCGAGTTTGGGGAACCATCGGTTGGATGTTGGCGGGGCTGCTTATCAGCTGGCTGGTTCTTGATTTTTCCCCGATGGCTGGAAAGCTCGCCGCCGGATTTCGCATCGTCGCTGGACTCGCTTGTTTTTGCCTCAAGCCGGTGAAGCCGAGAGGCGCAAAGCCGAAGTTGCTCGCGGAAGCGTTGGGCTTCGGCGCTTTTAAAATCTTCAAAGATCGCGACCAATGCGTCTACTTCCTGACCGCCTTCCTTTTCCACATTCCGCTCGCCTCATTTTACCTCCACACCCCAATGCATTTCCGGGAAATGGGCGTCGAGCGGGTGAGTGCGATGATGTCCACCGGCCAGATTCTTGAAATCTTCGCGATGCTTTTGATGGGCACGGCCATCGCAAAGTTCCGCGTGAAGCAGATTCTCTTCACCGCGCTCCTTCTAGGAGTTATGCGCTATGGGCTCTGCGCTGCGGGGGCGCATTTCAATGACATCTCATGGCTCATCGTCGGGGTCATGCTTCACGGAATTACTTGGACCTTCTTCGTCGAAGCAGGCCGCGTCTTCCTCGACCGCCGAGTCGACCGAGGAGTCCGCGCCCAAGCCCAAGCGCTCATGGGCTTCGTTACCTCAGGCGTCGCCGGAGTCCTCGGAGTCCTCACCGTGAAATTTCTCCACGCGCGCCTCGTCCTCGCCGAGGGCGCGCCCGGTTGGTCAGCTTATTGGACCGTGCTTTCCGGACTCTGCTTGCTTTCACTCCTCTTGTTCGGCATCGGCTATCGCGGGAAAATAGCTCTTCCGGAACGCTAGATCTCAGGAGTGATCACTTTTTTGTCCGCTTGAGTCGCTCGGTGACGTCTTTAGCTTAAAGATAATGAGGAATGGGAAGGATCTTTTAGTAAGCTACCTCTCGGGGAAGTCACTGATGCTTGGAAAGTATGGGAAGGTGCTGGAAAGAATTTCCATGTGCGAGCGGCTCTCTTGGACCGAGGGGCTGCTTTAGGAATGTCTTTTCCACCAGCAAAGATACACAAAGGAAGCGAGGGAGATCGGTTCCTGGGCGGCGATAATACCGACCAAGACTTACTCAATAAAATCAACTTTCAAGATCTCGCGGGGAACGATCTTTCTGCTGCCTTCCTGCAAGTAGCCGAACTTGATCCAAAAGAGCGGCATGGAGCTTATCTTACCATCTACGATGAATGGTCCCGAGCTCATCCCAGTGAGCAAGTCGATCTTAACACCCTCCCGGTGGCGGCCCGAAATATGTGGCGAGATCTCTCAGTATTGGGTCCCCTTGAGAAAAAATGAGCTGGAGCAAAGAACAGCTAGGAAAGTCCAGCGATCAGCTTCGTGAACCACGCTGCGCCGTCTTCTAGGTCGCTGATCTTGATGAATTCATCGGCGGTGTGGGCTTGATCGATTGATCCTGGCCCGAGACAGATTGAGGGGAGTCCTGCATCGGATAAATGAGCGGCATCTGAGAACCACGGTGCGCCCGTGAGTTTCAAGCCGAGGTGAATCTCACCGAGTCGATTCAGCCAAGGATGATCGGGATCCATATCCATCGGTGGATATTCGAAGGACGGGGCAATCGTGACGCCCGAGCCTGCGATGAATTCCTGCACTCGTGAGAAAGTGTCCTTTTCTTCCAGCATCGCGGGGACGGTGCGGAAGTCGACGGTCGCGGTGGCGAAATCTGGCACGATGTTGGTTCGGCTTCCGCCTTTGATCGTGCCGACATTTGCGGTGCAGCCTCCGAGAATGGGATGGGTGAAATGGGAGAGTGTAGGGGCGAGTTCATCCTGAATTTGATGGAGAACCTTCGTGAGCTTCAGAATGGCATTCTCGCCGAGATGGGGTTGTGAGGCGTGGGTCGCTTTTCCCTCCGCTTCCAGAGTGGCCCAGAGGCAGCCCTTTGTGCAGTAGACCGCTTCGAGCGAGGTCGGCTCGCCTACGATGGCGAATTCATACTCGTTCGCGTGATGCTTCGCAAAATGGCGTGAGCCGGGTTGGCTCGATTCCTCACCCATAAAGCCTACGAAATCGACAGCCACTGGAAGATCAGCAAGCCGATGCGCATTTTCCTGCAGCCCCCAGAGCATCGCAGCCATGGGACCCTTTGTATCCGAAGTGCCGCGGCCCCACATTTTTTCATCACGGATTTCTGCAGCAAAGGGATCCACTGTCATCCCGACGATGCTGACGGTGTCGAGATGCGGCCCTAGGAGAATTCTAGGACGGTCATCAGTGCCCGGTGCTCTCGCAATGATGTTCGGTCGGCCCGGCTCTGCTTCCTCGTAAGTCACTGTGAATCCGAGAGTTTCGAGGAAGTCGCCGATGAACTTCGCCATCTCCGCTTCGCCTTCTGGCGATACTCCTGGGTCGCCCTCGGGGTTCACTGAGGGGATCTGCACGAGCGCTTGGAGAAGTTCTACGACTGAATTCATGAAAGAGTGATAGCCGATTCGGCGTTCTTAGGAATCTTTTAGTCTTGGACACCTCGACTAGAAAGCAGACATTACACCTATGAAGAGCCGCATCACACTTGCCATTTCTGTCATCGCCCTTGCCAGCTTCGCTTGGTTGGGCTTCGCCAAAACTGAGACTCCATCTAGTGGAAAGCTCAAAGTTCTCATCCTCGATGGTCAAAATAACCACGACTGGAAAAGCACCACACCGGTCATGGTCGACGCTCTTAAGACGAGCGGCCGATTCGATGTCGAAGTCTCCACCACCCCCGGCAAAAAAGGGAAGGAAGAGGAGTGGGCCAAATGGCGTCCTGATTTTTCAAAATACGACCTTATTGTCTCAAACTACAACGGCCAGATGTGGCCCGGCGAAGTTCGCGAGTCCTTCGTGAGCTACATGAAAAATGGTGGTGGCTTCGTGGTCGTCCACGCTGCTGACAATGCCTTCGGTCTCTGGGCTGAATATAACGAGATGATCGGCCTCGGTGGCTGGGGCGGACGGAATGAAAAGTCCGGTCCTTATGTTTACTGGAAAGACGGAGAAGTCGTCCGTGACGAATCAAAAGGTAAGGGTGGCAACCACGGTCCACAGCACGAATTTGTCGTGAATAAGCGCGCCGAGCACCCCATCACTAAGGGAATGCCTGATCAGTGGCTTCACACCAAAGACGAGCTTTACGATATGATGCGTGGACCAGCAAAGAATATGACTGTTCTCGCAACATCGCCGAGTCAGAAGACCAAGCGTGATGAGCCGATGCTCATGACGATCGATTACGGCAAGGGCCGCGTCTTCCACACAACTCTCGGTCACGCTGACTATTCAATGCTCTGCCAAGGATTCTACACTACGCTTCAGCGTGGTTCCGAGTGGGTCGCAGGAAAAGAAGTCACCATCGAGTGGCCTGAGAATTTCCCGACCGCTGAAAGGACTGCTCCTTTAGAGCTGTCCAAATAGGTGATCCTCGACGGAATTATCGCCTTTTTCGTAGGGCTTCTATCGGCGCTTTTTTCGCCGATAGCGGCCCTTCTAAATTTGGTGATTAGACTGGTCGAGTCCATTATCGGCTTGTTTATCGATGGGATTAATCTCGGCCGGATCGGCCTTAAAAATAAGGAGGAGAGCCTCGGTCAAAAGTGCCTTGGCTGGGCCTCACTTCTTGCGTTCTTGGGAGTTCTTTTCTGGCTCTTTTCTTGGCCTGTCGTATCAACACGCGAGGTCAACTTTATCGCCAGCGATGGCTACAGGGCGACGCTTGCTTCGATCACTGTTGAGAAGGGAGATGAGCGAGAGTGGCTTCTCACCGACACCGAGGGAAAGGTCCAAATTTCTCGCTTCGGAGTGACGGCCCTGGTGGTCAAGGATCCTCGCTACGCCGAGAAGCGCTGGCTTAATTCTGAGATCAAAGATGAGATTTTTATAGAGCGGACGGTTTTTGGGCTCAGGTCTCGATTTCTTAAAGGGAACGCTCCTAAAGCCCGTATGAGACTCTAATTAAGCAAAAAAATGCTCACCGGTGCGATAATATTGCCTTTTTTAGGTGCTGCGCTTCATCCGCTTCTAGGATGGTGCGTGCAGCGTGGTTCCGGGGCCGGAGTTCGGTTGGGTGTTATCGTGGGCATCGCAAACCTAATCACTACCGTGATTTTCTTCGGCTATCTGAGGCCGGAGTTGGATCTTCATCTTGTTGGCAAGGACTGGTGGGCGGTGGGGAATGGCGTGCTTTTTTTCTTCGGCCAGTGGTTTTCGATCCAATCAGTAAAATCAGGAGATATCGCGGTCCACTCATCTGCTCTCGGAATTAAGGTGATTATTGTAGGATTTTTTTCGATGCTGGTAGGCCTGGAGTCCGCCACGCTCGGTCTCATCACGGGCGTGATTCTCGCGGTGGTAGCCGTTTACCTTGTGGCTGGGGGCAGCGCTGAAGGATGGAAGATTCATCGGAAGACCGTGGGGCTGACCCTCATCGCTTGTCTCTTTTTTGGGACCAATGATTTTCTCACTGGGTGGCAAGCTCAGTCCGTGGGTGCAACTCGCTGGTTGTGCCTCATGATAGGCACTTCGGGGATCATCTCACTTGGCTTTGTTTTCATGCGCCGTGACTCTTTGAGCTTCTTCGTCGAGACGCCGCGGATTGGACTCGTGGTGCTGGGCGCTGGTCTCGCGCTCGGAGTTCAAGCGCTTTTGGTGAATATCGCCTTTAGCGAGTTCCGTCAGCCAACTTTGAGCAATGTCGTCTATTCCACCCGCGGCGTTCTGGCGGTCCTCTTTCTCCTCCTTATCGGAAGGAAGGTGGACGTGAGGTTCCGGTGGAAACAGGCTGCGGGAGCCGTATTGATGGTGGTTGCCTTGGCCGCTGTCCTATTCTGATGAAAAAGTTCAAAAAGCGGGAATATCTCGCTTGAGAGAGCCTCAAATTAGTGTCATTGATACGTACCTGATGAAAAACATCTTCATTTCCTTCGTTTCCGTCGCTGTTCTCACTCTCGCATCTTGCTCCGCAACAAAAACTTCCTGCTGTGGAAGCTGTGCTAGCAAGAGTTGTTCTTCAGGTAAGACAGAATGCGCCGCCTGTTCAAAAGCCGACGGAAAATGCACTGCTTGCACTAAGCAGCAGTAAGCTTCCTAAGAATTTCCTGCTGGATCACAGCAGAGTATACAGGGTCGATCCTTCGGGACTCGGCCCTTTGTCTTATCCTGAAAACTTCGGTTTCTCCAAGTCGGGCTTAGGCTAGAGCCATCATCGCCTTTTTCTTCATCTCAGCAGCCATCAGCGTCAGCGCATTCGCACGCGTTGGTGCGAGGTGCTCACGGAGCCCTGTTTGATCGATGAAGCTCATATCTGCCTGGATCACGTCCTCGGGCGTCTCGCCATCGAGCACCCGGACGAAGATCGCGATCATCCCCTTCGTGATCACCGAGTCGGAATCTGTGAGGTAATTCATCTTCCCATCCGCATTAGAAGCTTCGAGCCAGACTTGAGACTGGCAACCTTTGATGAGCCGGTCAGGCGTCTGGAGGCCCTTATCCAACGCCGGGAGCTTACGGCCTAAGCTGATCACGTATTCGTAGCGCTCGGTCCAATCTTGGAAGAGTTCGAGCTCTTCAATGAGTTCCTGCTGCTTTTCGGCGATGTTCACAGCAGAGATCTAGGCGAGGATTACGAAAAAATCAACGTAACATCCGCAGTGCTTTCTCAAGCGCTTCACCGAGTTGCTCGACTTCCTCCTTCGTGTTGTAAGCGGCAAATGAGGCCCTAAGAGTTCCCGTGATCCCGAATCGGGCCATGAGTGGTTGGCAGCAGTGATGACCGGTCCGGAGTGCGAAGCCCATTTGGTCGATCAGCGTGCCGAGATCGTAGTGGTGAACACCTTTAAACCCGAAGGATAGCGCCCCGATTCTGTCACTCGGGCCGTAGAGGGTGACGCCCTCGATCTTCCCGATGAGGCTGGCGGCGGCTTTGATGAGCTTGTCTTCGTGAGCAGCAATCTTCTCGATTCCCAAGTTATTCACATAATCAAAGGCGGCGGCGAGAGCGATACCACCCTCAATATTCGGAGTGCCGGCCTCGAACTTGAACGGGGGATCGTTGTATGTGGTCTTCTCAAACGTGACTTCCTTGATCATTTCGCCACCTCCTCGTGAGGGTGGTAATTCACAGAGTAAATCATACCGTCCGTAGAGGATTCCGATGCCGGTAGGTCCGTAAACCTTATGCCCTGAAAATACGTAAAAATCACAATTAATCAGCTGTAAATCAATTGATAGGTGAGGAATTGATTGAGCCCCATCGATCAATGCGAGTGCGCCAGCCGCTTTCGCCAGTGAACAGATGCGAGCGACCTTATTGACAGTGCCGAAGGCATTGGAAACATGGTTTACTGCGACCAGTTTTGTTCGTGATGTTAATAGCTGTGAATAAGCGTCGAGGTCCAATGTGCCATCATCGAGAACCGGGATGACTTTGAGAGTTATTCCCAGTCGTTCACAGAGCATCTGCCAGGGCACAGTGTTCGAGTGGTGCTCTAATCCGGAGACGATGATCTCATCGCCCGCTGTGAATAGCTCAGAGCGGCCCAAGGCGGAGGCGACAATGTTAATAGAATCGGTAGTGCCGGAGGTGAAGATGATTTCTTCAGGGCGGGAGGCATTGAGGTGCTTCGCGATAGTCTCACGGGCTGCTTCGTGAGCTGCGGTGGCGCATTGGGAGAGATGGTGGACGCCTCGATGAATGTTCGCGTTGTAGCCTTCGTAATAACGTCGAGAGGCATCGAGCACCGCTAGGGGCTTTTGAGAGGTTGCGGCATTGTCTAGATAGACGAGAGGCTTTCCGTGGATCTCTTGGGAGAGAATGGGAAAGTCGGGCCGCAGTGCATAGGGATCAAGCTCACTCACGCCCATAGAGAACCACGATTCCGGGGAAATGCACGAAATTACCGGATCTAAGAAGCTGGTAGCTTGTTATTCCTTTCGTTTCCCCTGAGAACTCCAGCGTGATCGATGATTCAACGAGCTGGCTTTTGTTTGGATTGGCAGCTTTATGCGTCGGCCTCGGAAAAGCGGGCTTTTCTGGCCTCGGGCTCATCGCGGTTTTTATCATGGCTGAACTCTTCGGAAAGGCATCGGTCGGAATTCTTCTGCCGATGCTCGTGGTGGCTGATCTGAGCGTCTATCCCATGTTTCGTAAGTATGCCTCCTGGGCGCCAGTGTTGCGGCTCCTACCTCCGGCGCTCGTTGGGCTGGTGATTGGTTTCTTTCTGCTCGATTGGCTCCCTGAGGAGTGGGCGAAACCGACGATTGGAAGCGTTATTCTGCTGATGGTGGCCATTCAGACGGTGCGGAAATTCTGTCAGGAGCCTTTTGATCGAATGGCGCACTCTCAGGGCTTCGGGGTTGCGGCAGGGGTGAGCGCGGGGATAGCAACGATGATCGCAAATGCGGCTGGTCCGGTCTTCCAGCTCTATTTTCTCTCCAAGCGCGCTCCTAAGATGGAAATGATCGGGATCGGGGCTCGTTTTTTCCTGCTCATCAATATCATTAAGCTGCCCTTTATGGGGGGGCTGGATTTTACGACCTCGGAAACACTCCTTCTTAATCTCAAATTGGTTCCGATCATCCTGATTGGAGTATTCTTTGGGAAGCATCTCCTGAGGTTGATTTCTCAGCGGGCCTTCGAGTGGATGGTGGTGGGATTTGCGATTTTGGCGGGTGGGCGCCTTATCTTAGGCTGATTAGCGCCAGCCGCCGTTTTGCTGAAGCCGCTGAAAGTTCTGAAAGGCGAGGAAGCCAAAGAGCAAGGCGACGTAGAGCTGGCCAAAGTGAAAGAAACCCACGAGGGCTGTCACGATGCCGGTGATCAGGCCCACCTGATAGACCTTTTTTTGGGATTTCTCGATCGCAGCGTAGGCCTGGCCGCCATCGAGCGGGTAGACAGGGAGGAGATTGACAAAACTCCACCAGAAGTTGATAAAAATGAGTGATCGGACGAGTTCTCTCGCAACCGGATCCATGTTGAGGATAGCGATTCCTTTGCCGGGAAGGAGATTGGGCTGGTGGGTGATGTTCCAGATTACGATATCGGCCATTCCCGTGAGTCCATAGATTCCCACAAGAGCGAGGCAGATCACGACAAAGAAGAGAAGCCCAGCGGCAGGACCTGCGAGGGTCACTTTGAAGGAGTCCTTCCGATTAAGGTGGATGTTGGGGTAGGCGAGTCCGCCCATGGCCCAGAGGCGGATGTTAGGCTGGGCATTAGTGAGCTTACGGCTGGTGAGGGCATGTCCCAGCTCGTGGATGAGAATGGAGACAAAGACGATGACCATCCACATGAAGACCATAAGGTATTGATCAGAGCCGCGAGCATCCAAGCCGCGGCCTAGGAGAAAGCCAGTGAGCCAGAACCAAGGTTCCACGCGGACGGGAATGCGAAATATAGTGAACTCGAACACGGCGGTAGACTAGGTGATCTCAGCGTGGAGGCAAAAGAAAAGGCCTGCCGGAAAATCGACGGGCCTCTTTGTGTAAGTTGTGAACTTAAATTGATAGGATTGAGCGCTTGCGACGGGTTACAAGAGCGAGGAAACCGATCGATGGCTCGAGAGCGCAGGTAACCCAAGCACCGGTGGTGAGGTGGGTGTCGAAGGAGATAGGAATAAGGTTTTTAAACGTCTGGAAACGAAAAAAGCGCCCTTTTTAGAAGGACGCTTCTTGGGGATGGGGTCTAGCGCCTAATCCCTTTTAGGTGCTTTTTTTGCAGCCTTCTTAGCTCCTTTTTTGGCGGCCTTCTTGGCTGCGAACTCGAAGCCAATCTTAGCCGTCTCGGGATCGAGCGTGAGGTGGGCGGAGAAGGCACGCTTGGTGCGCTTGCTCACGAAGCCATTGAGAAGAGGGGTCTTGCCTTTGGTGAAGAGTTCTTCGACTTCGCTGGCGGAGAGTTCTTTCTGGAGGATTGTCTTTCCGAGGCGGAAGCCATCGGGGTTTTCTTTGCTGACGAGGTTCGGCACGAGGAAGGCTTTCTCTGTTTCATAGAGCTTTGCTTTCTTTCCGTTGGTGAGGGTGACTTCCTTCAGGAGTTGGTCTTCGGTGAGGTCCGCAGCGGTCTCAAGATCGGAGTCAAAGACGAAGTTGGTCTTCCACTTTCCTTTTTTACCAGTCTTAGAAACGACTTGGATGAGCTCGAGGGCGGCCTCGAAGGGGCGGTTGAAGCGGGAGACGAAGCCACCACGCTCTTCGAGGAGTTTGGTGCTGAAGAGGGTCTTTGCTTCTTCTTCGGTGATGCGGCGGCCGGCGATGTATTTGGAAATGCGGAAGGTGCACTCGGCTTCGCGGCACTCGTAGGTGGCATCGGTCTGCTTGAGTTCAGTAGCTCCGCAGTTTGGGCAGATGCACTTGAGATCAGGGTAAGGTTTCGCAATCGCAGTGTCGTAATGCTTACGCGCTTTCTGGACGGCGTCCTCGGTGAAACGAGCGATCTCGGCCATGAAGGTGGCACGATCCAGCTTGCCTTGCTCCATACTGCGAAGCTTGGCTTCCCAGTCTCCTGTCATAGACGGGGAGGTGAGTGCCTTGATGTCCATGTCTTCGAGAAGATCAATGAGGCGCACGCCATTTCCGGTGGCGATGAGTTCGCGGCCATCACGGGTGATGTATTTTTGGCGAATAAGACCTTCGATCGTGGCTGCGCGGGTGGCGGGAGTGCCGAGGCCACGATCGGACATTGCTTCGCGGAGTTCTTCGTCATCGACAAGTTTTCCGGCGCCTTCCATGGCGGAGAGAAGGGTGGATTCAGTATAGCGGGCTGGAGGATTGGTCTCCTTTTCGAGCATTTCGATTTCGACCGCTTTGGCATTTTCGCCTTCTTGCACGACACAGAGTTCGTCTTTGCCAGCGCCGACGCCGGGCTTGCGACCATAGACGGCGAGCCAGCCGGGAGTGACGAGGATCTTACCATCGGTGCGGAAGCTGTCCTTTTCCGATCCGTGATCGATGGTGGTGGTGCGCTTGGTGACCTCGAACTCAGCGTGAGGGAAGAAGACGGCGAGGAAGCGCTTCACGATCATGTCGTAGAGTTTGCTTTCCTGATCGTTGAGCTTGACGACGCGTCCGGTGGGGATGATCGCGAAGTGATCAGAGACTTTTGTTGTATCAAAGACGCGCTTTTGGAACTTGATGCGGTCGTTTTTAATGGCGTCCTTTGCCCAAGGGGCGAGATCCGAGCTGGAGTTCGCGAGTTCTTCGATGACTTGCTTTACGTTTGGAAGGTAGTCCTCGGGGAGGTAGCGTGAATCAGTTCGGGGATAGGTCACCATTTTATGGCGCTCATAGAGGGCTTGAGTAAGTCCAAGGGTATTCTTAGCGGTAAATGGAGCTTCCCGTTGGAGGGTGGTGAGGTCGTAAAGCTGAGGAGCGATCTGCTTGGTCGGCTTCTTTTGCTCGGTGACGGTGCCGGTTTTTCCCTGGCAGCGCTCGGTGATGAGCTTGGCGCGCTCTTTATCCCAGATGCGCTCTGCGCGACTGTGAGGGTTGGTTTCGTCCTTTTTGAAATTGAGGTCGATCCACTTGCTCTCGTATTCGCCAGCGGCGACGCCGAAGGTGCCGTGGACCTCGGCGTAAGGAGTCGATTCGAAAGCTTGGATCTCTTTTTCGCGACGAGCGAGAATGGCGAGAGTGGGCGTCTGGACGCGGCCTGCGGCGGTAATATTAAAGCCACCGTGGCGGGAGCGGAAACAGGTGAGGGCGCGGGTGGAGTTGAGACCCACGAGCCAGTCGGACTCGGAGCGGCACTTCGCGGCATCGGCGAGCGGTGACATTTCCTTGCCATCGCGGAGGTTTGCCCACGCTTCTTGAATCGCATCAGTTGTCATGGACTGCATCCAGAGGCGCTTAATCGGCTTCTGGATATCGCCGATGTCCATGATGTATTGGAAGATGAGTTCTCCCTCACGGCCGGCATCGCAGGCATTGACGACTTCCGTCACTGCTTTGGATTTCGCAAGTTTAAGAACGTGTTTGAGGCGGCCCTCGGTCTGCTCGATGGGCTGGAGCTCAAAGGTCTGTGGGATCGCAGGAAGGACGTCGAACTTCCAGGGGAGGTTCTTTCCGTTTGGTCCGGTGGGCATTTTGAGCTCCACGAGGTGACCCACGGCGGAGGTGATCATTGCTTGGTCATTTTCGAAATACTGGGCGTCGCGAGACTTACCCTTCTTTTCAAACTTACCTAGGGCTTTAGCGAGGGCTTTTGAGAGATCTGTGGCAACAGAGGGCTTCTCGGCGATGATCAAGATCTTGGACACGGTTGCGGACTTACGCACCGAGGCCGACAGAAGCAAAGGGATTTTTTTCCCAGCCCATTAATTAGCGTAATTATTTTGCCTGTGGAGTGTGCGATCTCCAGTCGCTTTCTTGGCTTCTTCCATCCGGTCTAAAACAGCGTGCATCGTAGCCCTTCTCGGACGGTCCGCTGTGGTCAATGAGACGGGTGACGACGGCGGCATTAAAAAGCGCCTGAATCTCGGTCTGACGATGAGGACAGGGGCCCACAGCTTGCTTCCCGCTCAGGCTAACCATTTGATCGCAAGAGGGGCAGGGGAAGGTTATGACTGAGCGCCCACTCATCTGCAGGTAGATTATGCAAACCTACGCTAGTAAGAAAGCCCTAACTCGTTCTCGCGTAGCGCAAAAAGAATTCGCTGGGGCCCGCTTCCTCGACTGATTCCAATTCGAAAAATCGCGAGTTTGGTAGAAACGAAGAGTTTTCCCCAGTGAGCGTGGGGGCGTCTTTTCCGCCGAAGAGGCTGTGGGTGGCGAGGGTGAGGTTGATCTCGTCTATCCTGTCTAATTTAAAAAGAGCATGGGCGAGCTGGCCGCCGCCTTCGCAAAGGAGAGTTTCGATTCCGGGTTGAGTCTCAAGCCACTTTAGCCAATCGACGAGCGCGCAGCGATGGACCGTGGGGCCTTCGGGAGGATTTCCTGGTCCTTCGGTAATAATAAGGTGGAGTGGCCCGCCCGGGTTTTTGAAAATAGGGTGATTTTTATCAAAGTTACCTTTTTGGGATAGAATCGCCCTAAGAGGCTGGGGGTTGGACTTCTTTCGAAGCGTCATCTGATCCGCCTCCAGAGTGCCGCGCCCTACGAGGATCGCGTCAGCCCGCTCGCGAATTTCGTGAAGGCGCTCCAGATCACGCTTCGAGGTGAAATGGGCGGGTGTCTTTTCTCGCGTCGATATTTTACCATCGGCAGTGAGGGCGAAGTTCAAAATGACCCGAAGTGGCATGGGGCGAGCGTAGCGCAAAAGCGCGTGTGAGAAAACTTGAGAAATACAATCCCCACGCTAACGTCACGCCCATGAGTGATTCAGCACCACAGATTACGGCCTACGTGAAGACATTTTGCGGATGGAGCGAGGGAGTCCGCGCGATCATGCGCAAGTATGACTTAAGCTTCGAAGAGAAGGACATCATTAAGAATCCCGCCTTCCGCTGGGAGATGGAACAGAAGACTGGCCAGCCGCTGAGTCCTTGTGTCGAGGTAAATGGCGAGATGCTTCCCGACGTGAGTGGGGAAGAAGTCGAAGCTTACCTCATTGAAAAAGGTCTCATTAAAGCCAGCGAAGAGGCTGCCGATGCACCTATTGATGCCTCCTGCTCGCCTGAGCAACACGAAGCGCAAGTCGCAGCCGAAGCCGCGGAAAAGGGGCAGCCTGGTAAGATTGTCTTTTTAGACTAATCTGTTGAGGTCAAAAAAATCGCCTTGAGCGCACATCGCGCTTGATTTCACGGGTCGGTTTCCATTGACTCGTTCATGGCGGATATTTCTTTAGCACTTTCATTCGACGACGTCCTTTTGACGCCTGGTCTGAGTGAGATTCTCCCTTCAGATTCTGATGTTCGGACTCATCTCACCGATGGGATCCCGCTCAATATACCCGTGGTCTCCGCGGCGATGGACACCGTGTCCGAGACTGAACTGGCGATGGCACTCGCTCGCGAAGGCGGCATCGGAGTGATTCACCGTGCTTGCTCGATTGAGGAGCAGGCCGCGATGGTTTCAAAGGTGAAGCGCTCAGAGAATGCCGTCATTCATGCGCCTCTCACCGTTAATCGGAAAAATACCGTCGCTGAGGTCCGCCAGATTATGGAATTCGAGGGGTTTTCCGGATTCCCCGTCGTCGATCCCCAAGGAAAGCTCGAAGGAATGGTCACTGGCCGTGACCTCCGACATGTTCCCAGTGCGGAATCTCTCGTTGAGGACGTGATGACGCCCATCAGTAAACTCATTACCGCAAATGCGGACATGGGCCAAGAAGAGGCTCGTCAGATTCTCTATGAGAATCGCATCGAGAAACTTCCGTTGATCAATGCCGATGGCACTCTCGCGGGACTGATCACGGGTGCGGACATCGAGAAGCGCATCACTTTTACCAATGCCGCTAAGGATCCAAATGGCCAGCTTCGTTGTGGAGCCGCCGTCGGACCAGGGCCGGAGTTTTACGATCGTGCCCAAGCGCTTATCGAAGCAGGAGCCGATGCTCTCTTCATTGATGCTGCCACTGGCCACACTAGCCGAGTCATGGAGGTGATCGAGAAATTGCGTAGCCTCAGTGATCTTCCGGTGGTTGCTGGAAATGTCGTCACCGCAGCAGGGGCTCGCGATCTTATCTCTGCCGGTGCAAGCGCTCTTAAAGTGGGAGTTGGTCCCGGATCGATCTGCACCACTCGTATTATTTCTGGCGTGGGAATGCCGCAGTTCACAGCGGTCCAGAATGTCGCGAAAATTGCCCGCGAGAATGGCGTCAAGGTGATCGCCGATGGTGGCATCCGCTACTCGGGTGACATCACCAAGGCTCTCGCAGCTGGTGCTGATCTTGTGATGCTTGGTTCGCTTCTCGCTGGAACGCGCGAAAGCCCCGGCCAGACCGTTCACTCACAAGGGCGTCGTTTTAAAACCTATCGCGGCATGGGCTCGATCGGAGCGATGAAAAAAGGCGCAGGTGACCGCTATGGACAGAACTCCAGTGGCAAGCTTGTCGCCGAGGGGGTCGAAGGTCGTGTTCCTTATAAGGGGCCCCTCGCCGATGTCGTTTTCCAGCTGATGGGAGGGCTTCACTCCGGCATGGGATACGTGGGTGCTCACAATTTAGCAGAGCTCCGCGAGAAGGCACAATTTGTGCAAATCACCTCCGGCGGACTCAAAGAGAGTCATGCGCACGATGTCACCATCACCGAGGAGCCGACGAACTACCAGCCAGCGAGCTAACCTTTCTCACAGATCATGCAAGAGACGAACCACGTCGCCGTTTTCGATTTCGGCTCCCAATACACCCAGCTCATTGTCCGCCGCGTGCGAGAGCTTGGCTTTTATGCGAAGCTCTACTCGCCCGAGGATATTGCCGAAGTAGGCACTCCCGGAGCTGTCATTCTTTCCGGTGGGCCAAAGAGCACCAGTGAGCCGGACGCTCCCGATATCGACTTCGAAAAACTGAAGTCCTTCGGCGTTCCCGTCCTCGGTGTCTGCTACGGAATGCAGCTGCTCAATATCAAGTTTGGCGGCTCGGTTAAGGCGAGCAATAAGCGCGAGTATGGACCCGCTATGCTTAAGCCGACTTCACACGACGATCTCTACGCTGGAATCTCGGCCGAGTCCCAAGTGTGGATGAGTCACTCTGACACCGTCGAGAATCTCCACTCCGAAGTTGAAGTAATAGCAGCCAATCAGCACGGCACTCCCGTCAGCCTGAAGTGGCCTGGCGAATTCTACGGAATTCAGTTTCACCCCGAGGTGACGCACAGCCACGAGGGGAATCAAATTCTCAAAAACTTTCTCGACCGCGCAACTGATCTTCAGCCTTTCCTGATCGAAGATTTCAAACGTGACATGATCGAGGGGATCCGCGAGCGGGTCGGCGATAAGCAGGTTGTCTGCGGCGTGAGTGGGGGAGTTGATTCTACCGTGCTCGTCGTTCTTCTCAATGAAGCCGGCGTCAAGGTGCGCGCAATTTTTGTCGATAATGGCCTCCTTCGAAAAGACGAAGCGGCTGAGGTTCAGGCGAACTTCAAGCGCATGGGAGTCGAGATCGAGACCATCGATGCTTCCAAGCGATTCCTCGATGCCCTCGCTGAAAAGGGTGACCCCGAAGAGAAGCGCAAGATCATCGGGAACATGTTCATCGAGGTCTTCTGGGATGCGGTCGGCGATGCAGAAATGCTCGCTCAAGGAACTCTCTACCCAGATGTCATCGAGAGCGCTTCGAATGCGAAATCGAAGGCTTCCGTTATCAAGACGCACCACAATCG
The DNA here is from genome assembly GCA_039769075.1 of Akkermansiaceae bacterium. Classification (GTDB taxonomy): domain Bacteria; phylum Verrucomicrobiota; class Verrucomicrobiia; order Verrucomicrobiales; family Akkermansiaceae; genus SW10. Next base: position 28,759 of record JBDMZE010000007.1, read on the forward strand.
CGTCCCTAAAATTCTCGAACTTCAGGCTGAGGGCAAAGTCCTCGAGCCACTCGCTGAACTCTTCAAAGATGAAGTCCGTGAACTCGGAGCCTCGCTCGGGATCGAAGCCGATACCCTTGGCCGCCATCCTTTCCCTGGACCCGGTCTTGCGGTCCGCTGCCCCGGAGCTGTCGATCTACACAAGCTCGATATCATCCGTGACTGCGACGCCATCTTCATCGGCAAGCTCAAGGAACACGGTTGGTATGACAAAGTCTGGCAAGCCTATGCTGGACTCATTCCTGTCAAAACGGTGGGGGTCAAAGGTGACGAGCGGAGTTACGAGTGGGCCACGAACCTACGCGCCGTCGTTAGTGAAGACGCGATGACTGCTGAGTGGGTTGATTTGCCCGCGCAGCTCCTTCGCGAGGCAAGCCAAGACATCCTGAACGAAGTCTCCGGAATTAACCGTGTTCTCTACGATATTTCGACTAAACCTCCTGCGAGTATCGAGTGGGAGTAGAGGCGGCGGCTTCTTTTCTTGTCGCGGCAAGCCCTTTCGCTCAGCATCCCGCCAGTGATGCGTAAGGTCTTTTTTTTCCTCAGTCTGTTTTCTTTCCTAACTCTTGCTCCTGCTTTTTCCGAAGAAGTTTCTCCGGCCGAGAAAAATGGAGTTTTGGATAATCTCGATCAGTCGATTGAAGAAAAATTCGGTCCGATCTCTACTGCGATTCAAGAAGTCGTCTTCTATGCTATTCCGGTCGCTACGGATGCCGATGGAAATGCTGTCAAAATGCCATGGGTGCTCGGCTGGCTTGGAATCGCTGCGATTGTTTTCACCGTCTATTTTAAGTTCATCAACTTCCGTTCGTGGAAGCTCGCCTTTGAAACGGTCAGAGGGAAATATAGCTCTTCGACAGACCCTGGTGAGATCACCCATTTTCAAGCACTCACCGCGGCGCTCTCAGGAACCGTTGGTTTAGGAAACATCGCAGGTGTCGCCGTAGCCGTCGGGATCGGAGGACCGGGCGCGACCTTCTGGATGATCCTCATGGGCCTCTTCGGAATGGCGTCCAAGTTTTGTGAGTGCACCCTCGGCGTGAAGTATCGCCAGATCGAGAATGGTAAAGTCTACGGTGGTCCCATGCAGTATCTCACTCGTGGACTTGGTGAGATGGGGCTTGGCTCACTCGGGATGATTCTCGCATTCCTCTTCGCATTCCTCTGCATCGGCGGGTCTTTCGGCGGTGGTAACATGTATCAGGCGAATCAGGCTTGTAGCCAGTTGATCGAGGTAACAGGCGGCGAAGGTTCCTTCTTCGATAACAACCGCTGGGTCTTCGGAATCATGCTCGGAGTTGCCGTCGGGCTGGTTATCATCGGAGGAATCAAGAGCATCGCGCAAGTAACTGCCGCGCTCGTTCCTTTTATGTGTGGAATTTACATGGCTGCAGCCCTTGTGGTGATTTTCATGAACTTTGGCCAGGTAGGAACGGCCTTTGGCCTCATCTTCGATGGCGCCTTTGGTGGTGCTGCTGTGGGAGGGGGAATCGTGGGAGTCCTCATCCAGGGAATCAAGCGAGCCGCATTTTCCAACGAAGCCGGTATCGGATCCGCTGCCATCGCTCACTCGGCGGTGAAGACGAAGTACCCCGCCAGTGAAGGCATCGTGGCTCTGCTTGAGCCCTTCGTTGATACTGTTGTTGTTTGCACCACGACCGCTCTCGTGATCGTCATGGCGGGCACTTACGATACGCCCGGTCTTGAGGGCGTCGCGATCACTTCGGCTGCCTTCGGGTCTGCTATCAGCTGGTTCCCATTCGTCCTTGCTGTTGCCGTTATTCTCTTCGCCTTCTCCACGATGATCTCTTGGTCCTACTACGGAATGCAGGCTTGGGCTCATATTTTTGGTCGTAGTAGAAAAGCCGAGCTGATCTACAAGCTGATCTTCTGTAGCTTTGTCGTCATCGGTTCTTCGATGAGTCTAGGTAGTGTCATCGGGTTCTCTGATGCCATGATCTTTGCAATGTCTGTTCCTAACGTGATCGCGATGTATCTCCTCATGCCTAAGGTCAAAGAGGAATATGCAAGCTTCCTCGACCACACTCGTTCCCAGTAGTCCGGAATTTTAATGGCTAAGCAATATAAGCTTAAAAAAGAGACACGTAAGGGCGTCTCAGGGATCGATTACGAAGCAGAGCTCAATCCGCAGCAGTATGCCGCGGTCAGCTCTCCTCCGGGACCTGCTCTCGTCATTGCGGGCGCTGGCTCGGGTAAGACGCGCACCTTGACTTACCGTGTCGCTTACCTTCTCGATCAGGATGTTGATCCGCGCAGTCTTCTCCTGCTGACTTTTACCAATAAGGCGGCACGTGAGATGATGGAGCGAGTGAAAGAGCTCATCCCGCGTGATCTGAGCGAGATGTGGAGTGGCACTTTTCACTCGATCGGGAATCGCATGCTTCGTCGTCATGCTGAGGAAGTAGGATTAACCAGGTCATTTTCCATCATGGATCGCGACGATCAGAAGTCGCTCATGAACACGGTCATCGCGGAGTGCGAGATCAATACCAAGGAGCGCCGCTTTCCAAAAGCGGATGTCTTGATTTCAATCTTCTCGCTCATCGAAAACACTGGCTCCACTTTGGAAGAAGTTCTCGAGGTTCGCTATCCCTACTTCGAGGAATGGGCCGAGGAGATTGCCAAGGTGGAAGACCGGTATCGCAGCAAAAAACTTGAGGTGAACTCTGTCGATTTTGACGATCTCCTCTTGCTCCCGCTCAAGCTTCTTCAAGAAAACGACCTCATCCGAAAAGGCTACCAAAAGCGCTTTCAGTATCTGCTTGTTGATGAGTATCAGGATACGAATCACGTCCAAAGCGAACTCATCGATATCCTTGCCCGACCCCAACTCTCCGTGATGGTGGTGGGGGATGACGCGCAATCGATCTACTCCTGGCGTGGCGCGGACATGGACAACATTCTTTCGTTTCCCGAGCGCTACGAGAACGCTACGGTCTACAAAATCGAAACGAACTACCGCTCGGTCCCCGAGGTTCTCGAACTCTCGAATGCCGCGATCAAGGTGAACCGGAAGCAGTTCACCAAGACGCTGAATGCAGCGCGCACCGGTGGTCGCATGACTCCCGCGCTTATCCCGCTCGAAGACCCACGGACGCAGGCAAACTTCGTCGCTCAGCGTATCCTTGAGCTTCGTGATGAGGGGATTGAGATGGAGGAAATCGCGATTCTCTATCGTGCCCACTATCAAAGTCTTGAGATCCAGATGGAGCTCACTTCACGGAATATTCCTTTCGAGATCACCAGTGGCCTCCGGTTTTTTGAGCAATCCCACATTAAGGATATCGCGGCTTTTCTCCGTTTTGTGGTGAACAGGAAAGACGAAGTGAGCTTCAAGCGCTTCTGTCTCCTCCTTCCAGGAATCGGGAATATGACCGCCGAGAAGATGTGGCGGAGCTGGCTTAAGACCGGACATCAGAATGAGGAGAATCCTCCCAAAAAATATTCCGACGTCCTCTGTAAATTTAAAGTCCCAGCAAAGGCGGCAAAAGATTGGGAGCAGCTTTGCTACACCATGGATGAACTCGTCACGCCCGATGGATTCGCTCGGCCTTCCGAGATGATCACGAGCGTTCTCGAAGGCGTCTATGATGAATACATGCGGCAGAGTTTCGATAACTACGAAAATCGACGTCAGGATATTGAGCAGCTCATTCTTTATTCAGAGACCTTCGATGATATTCTTGAGCTTCTTGGTCAGCTCTCGCTCATGAGTTCCGTTGATGGCGACCCATCCGGAAAAAAGGAAGAGTTGGACGGAGAAAAACTCACGCTGTCCAGTATCCACCAAGCGAAGGGGCTGGAGTGGAAAGTCGTCTTCATTATCTGGCTTACTGATGGGATGTTCCCTAATGGACGGGTGCTTGAGGCTGATGACGAAGACATGCTCGAGGAAGAGCGCCGTCTTTTCTACGTCGCGCTAACGCGTGCCAAGGATGAACTGTATTTGACCTACCCACAGCTCAATCCTAAGAGCTATTCAGGCGATATTATCACGCGGCCCAGCCGCTTCCTTGATGAATGCCCTGAGGAACTCATGGAGCAATGGGAGGTCGGTCCGGCTTGGTGAGAGGCAGGCGAGCCCGGCTGTTCTGTGATTAGAACGTGCCGTTCAGCTTTCTTCCGATCCAGAAGAGGGCTAAGAGAATAACGAGGAGCGTCGGTGCGAACCAGTGAGCCCAGAGCTTCACTGAGTTCACCAGAGGCTGAGGCTCGGGAAGGGCGTTGATCTCATTGGGCAGACTATCGAGTTGGGAAGGCGTGACGAGTTTGCCTCGGGAAACCTTTGCCATTTCTTTAAGGACATCGAAGCGAGCTGGAAGACCCGCCTTTTCAATCGGATCGGTCTGGGAGATGATTTTAGTCACGACGGCTGCACTATCGTCGCCGGCTACCGATGCCCGAAGAGTCCAGGTGCCAGGCTGGGTGATGGAAAACTTCCCGCTAAAGGCTCCCCAAGAAGAATCTTCGCTGACGAGTTCACGGATGCTCACCGAGCCATCGGGCGCAGTGATCTGGACTTGGAGCGCGCCTTCGGTAAGTGGTGCTCCTTCGGCGGAAAAGGCATTTGCAGAAAGGAAGACGGATTCACCGGGCTTGGGTCGCTCGGGTGAGAAGAAAAGGCGAACGCGCTCACCGGCGGCCATGTTTCGCTGATAGGACATCCAGCGAGCCACTTGGCCCCAGAAACGATAGTGATAGAGATCTTCCACACCACGGCGCCAGCGCCAGGCGGAGTCGATGGCGAGATAGAGAACCTTGCCGGAACCGGCACGGGAGGTGACGAGAATAGGAACACGACCCGATGAGTTGCGGCGATTGTCATTCACGGCGAGGACTTGCGTGCCGGCCTTTGCTTTGATGACAGGAGCTTGCCAGTAGAAGCCCGGGAGGCTCTGCCAGATAGATTCGTTTTGACGCTCGTCATCACCGAGCATAGTGAGGAGGCTCTTCTCTCCCTCGCTGGTGAGACGCATGGGTGAGGCGGTGGAATCACTGAAACCTTCTTTTTTTGTCTCATCGAGGTCGACAGGAATGAGGTCGCCGAGTTCGGACTTCGCGAGGTCGAACTGATTTCCTTGAGGTCCAGGGATAAAGACGACTCCGGAGGCCTGGCTTTCAACGAGACCTTTGATCAGGTCGGCTTGCTCGACGGTCAGTCCGCCTTCTCCAATACCAACATCTCCTACGAAGACGACATCGTATTTTTGAAGATCTTCGAGCTTTTCAGGGAACTCTGCGATGTAGTCAGGTCCGTCGCCTTTTCCAAGCTGGGGGTGGAGAAGGAGGCAGTCGACTTTGACACCTGGATCACGAGAGAGCGCATTGCGAATGAAGCGATATTCCCAGCGCGGGAGGGTCTCGATAACGAGCACCTTGATCGACTCCGGCTTGCCCGCGATCATGAACTCGCGCGAGTTGTTGCTCTCGACGAGCTCGTCATTCGCGTAGGGGATGGAAAGGGTAAGTTTGGTAGCACCTTCCTTTTCGATGCGCCAGAGGAGGGAGTCGTCAAAGGAGCTGTTAGCGGGAATGACGATGTCCTTGGTGCGCTCTTTGCCTGTCTCGCTGCGGAGTCTTACGATGGTGCGGACATCGCGTGGGAGGGAGCTTTCGATCGAGAAAGGGATCTGCACATTCTCGCCCACGATGCCGTAGGTGGGTGCATTGACTGATTCGAGATCGAGGTCTGGGAGGCGTTGCGCAGCGCCCGTGCCCATCGCGTAGAGGGGGATGCCACGGAGACGCATTTGCTGTGCGGAATCAACCGGGGATTTTCCGATGTTGAAAGTGCCATCGCTCATCATGATGACAGCGCGGAGATTGCGACCGGATTCGAGGACTTCTTTGAGAGCTTGGTTGAGGTCCGAGCCTGACATCGCAGCCAGAGCTGGATCGCCATCCACTGGCGGTGCGCCGAAGCTGGAAAAAGTGACGCGATTCTTGTCATCTAGCTCGAATGGCTTCCAAAACTCGGTCTCGCGAATCTGGCTAACGAGTTCCTGACGGGCGACGATTTTTTCATCCGAGGAAAGAACTTTTGGCAGACGAGCGTCTTCGGTTGTCATCGAGAGCGAGTCGTCCCAGACGATCGCGATCTCGGGCTGAAGGTCAGAGGATTCTACGGTGCGCCACTCGGGTCCGAGAAGCATCGCAGCTGCTAGAAGAACACAGAAAAATCGGAGAGCTTCGAGAGCACCGGTGCGCTTAGGTCTGGCCGAACGCCGGACCGCCATGACGCAGAGAATTGCGGTAACGATGATCGCCAAGAGTGCGACGATCACGATGAGTGTGCTCGCCTGGAAGTGGAGGTTTCCGATGTTAAAATGCTTCACGAGGCAGGGGAGGGCTCGGGAGAACCTTTGATCGGAGTTTGTCCGGGTTTGGGTTGCAGGCAGAGGAGGGCTTCTGCGATGAGGAAGAGGAGGACGGCGACCAAGAAGGCGCGCCAAGCTTCTTTGACGAAGTCGTCCTCGGTATTGTCATTAGAGAAAAGTGAATACGAGGTGTCGCCCAGAAGATCCTTAAGTCCGTCCTCGGTGACGACCTCGATGCCGGATTCGTCAGACTTGCGATTGACCGCCACGATGCGCTCGCCGAGGCGATAGATTCCGCTGCGGTAGTGTGTGAGAGAAGGCTCGTAGTCTTCAAAGGTGTCGAGACGCTCACGGATTTCATCGTTCTTCGTCATCGCCTTTTCACTTCCGGCAAGAGCACGGGAGCCTGAGTGGAGGCGCTCGGTGCCTTTTTGAATGAGACGCTGTGCTCCCACAAGGTGGAGAGCGGTGAACTCGAGGTTTGACCACCGCTCATCGGGGAGAGTTCCCATGAAAATGGCGGTGCCTTTTCCGGTGAGATGACGCAGGAGGAGAGGGGACTTGTCATCCCATTCGGCGAGGACTGCGCCTTCGCCCTCGATCTTCCGTCGCTTCACCGAGCGGAGTTCTTTGAGTGGGAGAGGAGTGCCATTGACGCCGTGTGCCCAGGGGCCGTCATCAGGAACCCAGGGACCGGTGATGAAAAATTGGTCGTCGGGAGCGAGTTCCACTTCTCCCCAAGAAATGCCGAAGATCGACTCGGTCGAGGGACCGGCTGGAGGAGCGAAGAGGACTGAGCCCCCGGCTTCGACAAATTGCGTGAGCTGTGCGGCAGCGGCTCCTCTAGGAAGGGCAGCTTGCCAGATGACGAGCGAGGAAGTGGACCAGTCGATCTTACTGAGTTCGACGGGAGTGAGAATATCACACTGATTACGAGTGAAGCCAAGAGGGGCTGCGGCGCGCTTCAGGAATCGTGCGGCTTCGTCACTAGGCGAATCGGTCACGAGATAACTCACGATATTTCGTTTTGCACCGTAGGCGAAAAAGGCGGCATTGTCCCGCGGGTTGTTATCGGCGGTGAGTCCGACCCAACCGTGCCCTCGGGATTCTCCGGCAGCCAGAGGAAGGCGCTTTTGAAAACGGGCCTCCTGTCCGGTGATGGTGACTCGCTCGGAAGAGCGCGCGCCATTTAAGGAAAAGGTGAGCGCCACCGAAGCGTCGCCGGTGGTCTCGGTGCGCGAGATGCGGAGATCGAGGAAGATGTCATCAGCGATGCGTCTGGAGGAGAGAAGTTCGAGTGCGAAGTTTTGGCGCTTTTTTGAATCGGCAGAAAGAATGCGCAGCTTCGTCTTTGTAGGGAGATTTTCGATTCCACTCTGCACCACTTGCCAGCGATTATCGGTCGTTTTCCAATCGCCACGCTGGAGGTCGGAAGCGAGCCAGATCTCAGCACGGCCGGGCTTCGTTTCTTGAAGGTAGTCAATCGCCCAAGTAAGCAGCCCTGGGATGTCGGCCTGAGTGTCGGTCGCTTGGGTGGTCGAAAGATCAGGGAGGACGTCGGGAGAGGCGACATCCTGAATTTCTTGAGTCGCGCTATCGATGAGAACGAGGCGTGGTTGGCCCATGTTCTTGATCGTCTCGGCAATGCGCTGGAGGACTGCTTCACGTTGGCTTGGTTGGCCATCGCCATTCCGGATTTCCATGCTCGGTGAGCGATCGAGAACTAACACGACAGTTTCGACCGAGCCTCCACCCCAGCCGAGGAAGTTTCCAACAAGAGGACGGGCAACGGCGAAAATGAGCGCAGCAATGGCGAGCCCTCGGCAGGCCAAAATCAGGATGTGCTTCAGCCGCTTCTTGCCCCGCGACTCGCGCGATGCTTTGAGGAGGAAGGTCGTGGCTGCCCACTTCACGGTGCGGAAACGTCGCCGATTTAAAAGGTGAATGATCACCGGGATGGCTGCTGCTAAAAGCCCCCAAAGGAGCGCTGGTGCGAGAAAGTTCAAGGGGCAGGTTAGCTTTTCTTGGTGAGGCGACCGGTGACGAAGTTCGAGACGACTTCCTCGATGTTGGCGTCGGTCTGGAGGAGCTGGTAGTCGGCGTTGACATCGTAGGAGCTCTTTTCGGTTGCTTCGAGGAACTCGTTGAGCGCGGCGTGATATTCATCCACGATGAGATTGGGCTCAGCGACAACGGCGGTGCCATCCTCGAGATCGACAAAGCGGTGTGGACGCTCGAAGTGGAAGGCGACTTCCTGCGGGTCGAGGAGGTGAAACATCGCGATATCGTGCTTCCGAAAGCGCAGGTGCTGGAGGGCCGCTGCGAGTTCATCGGATTCGACGAAGAAGTCAGAAAGAACGATCACGAGTGCACGCTGCTGGATTTTCTCAGCGACGGTGTGGAGCGCTTCAATCAATCCCGTTTCGCCTTTTGGCTCAACGGAAGCGAGTGATTCAAAAATATGTTGGAGCTGAGCGGGGCGGCGGCTGGGCGGGATTTCGAGGTGCAGCTTTTCGTTGCAGCAAGAGAGACCGGCGGAGTCGCCTTGATTGACGATGAGGTAACTGAGAGTCGCTGCGATGCGGCGGGCGAACTCCATTTTCGATGGGTTTTCACCGGAGGAAAAACCCATCGACCCCGAGGAATCGACCACAAAGTAAGCACGGAGATTAGTGTCCGCCTCGAATTCCTTGATGTAGTAGCGATCGGAGCGGGCATAAGCCTTCCAATCAAGCCGCCGGGTGTCATCGCCAGGAACATATTTACGATATTCAGCAAATTCCACCGAGGACCCGCGGTGCGGAGACCGGTGACGGCCCGCGACGTTTCCGATCATCGGAAAGCGCGACTCCATCGGGATCGCCTTCAGTCGGGCGAGCACGTCGGTGTCTAGGAAATCGTATTTCATGAAAGTCGATAGGACGAATCAGTCTTCTAGGTCCTATCGGGATTAAGCATCATCCCGCATTTCCTCGATCAATCGTGCGACGATCTTCTTCGAGGTCATCCCTTGGGATTCGGCGGCAAAGTTAGTCAGGACACGGTGGCCAAGAACTGGCTGGGCGACGGCTTCGATGTCTTCAAGCGAGGCCATGTAGGTGCCACGCAGGGCAGCGCGAGCCTTACAACCGAGAATGAGATACTGAACAGCACGAGGACCGGCTCCCCAACCTACGAATTCCTTGATCCACTCAGGAGCGGCATCGGAATCCGGGCGAGTGCGGCGGACGATCTCGACAGCGTAGTCGTAGATATGATCCGGTACAGGGACGCGCCGGACGAGGCTTTGGTAGTCGATGACTTCCTCGCCGGTGAGGAGCGCATTGAGAGGGGGCTTGTCGGTTCCCGTGGTCTCGCGGGCGATGCGGCGCTCCTCGTCTTCGGTGGGATAATCCACCTCGATGAGGAACATAAAACGGTCCAACTGGGCTTCGGGAAGGGGGTAAGTTCCTTCTTGCTCGACGGGGTTTTGTGTCGCGAGGACGAAGAAGGGAGGAGCAAGAGGGTAGGTGCGGCCGAGGACGGTTACCTTTCGCTCACCCATGGCCTCTAGCATAGCGGACTGGGTCTTAGCGGGCGCACGGTTGATCTCATCGGCAAGCACGATGTTAGCGAAGACAGGTCCCTTGACGAACTCGAACTCGCGGCGGCCTTCTTCGTTCTCTTGGATGATGTCCGTTCCGGTAATGTCGGAGGGCATTAGGTCAGGGGTGAACTGGATGCGCTTAAAATCGAGATTCAGAGTTTCGGCGACTGATGAAACGAGGAGCGTCTTAGCAAGTCCCGGAACTCCCATGAGGAGGCCGTGACCACGGGAGAAGAGGCAGATTGCGAGCTGCTCGATGACGTCTTCCTGACCGATGATGATCTTGGAAAGCTCAGCTTTAAACTCCTGATACTTTTCTCCGAGCTGATTGATTGCCGCGACATCGTCGGCAGGGAGTGATTCCTTTGCTGGCGCGTCGGGAGCGGAAGCTGTTTCTTCGGGTGTTGGAGCGGTCTCTTCGACCGAAGTCGCATCGACGTCCCCTTCGAGCTTGGGTGGGGTAGGCACTGTGATCTCTTGTTTCTCAGGAGCTGGGCTGGAGCTTTCGTAAATGACCTCGCCGGTAATCTTTGCGGGTGATGGAGGGATGATGCGGCTCGAAAGATCACTTTTTCCAAGGTAAGTCACTTGTCCGGTGATCTTTCGCGGAGAAGGGGGGATGATGCGAGCGGTTTTGGCGAAGGGCGAGGAAAAGGGATTTCTCATGGAAAAGGACATCGTTTGATCAGAAGCGGACTGTCTCCGGTGAATTGTCTACCGGAACGGTTATTACTTAAGAGCAAAACTACTTACGGGGTTCACTTTGGCAAGCGTTCAAGAGAGTTGATATTAATGAAGTGATTCCTCCACAAAAATCATTGCCAAGCCCAGCGGACGGTGATTTCTTCGCGGCGCTGCGCGCGTGGCGGAATTGGTAGACGCGCATGATTCAGGTTCATGTGTCCGCAAGGACGTGGAGGTTCGATTCCTCTCGCGCGCACCATTTTTTAACCCTCTATTTCATAAGGGTTCCGGGCGTTTTTCAGAGTTTGAAGATGGGTCGCTGCTAGCAAAAACGCTAGCATTTCCAACCTCGTCTTTACCGTTCGATTTAGTTCAGGGGAAGGTTAGGCAGGCGGGTCATTTTCCAGCCGCCAAGACCGCTTGCGCCACACTTCGTAAGCTTGATAGCCGATATTCCTGATCGCGGGGACAGAAATGAGGCTGTGAAATCTCTTGTAAGGTGCCTGGGCATTCTGCTTCTGTCTTCCTCGACGAGAATAACGATGTGCGTCCCGAACTGAATCAACTCAGAGAGTTAGGAGTTGAAGAAAAATGGATTGAGAGAGTTCAAGATTTTTCAGCCAGACTTAAAAAGTAACGGGAAGAATCAGAATAAAGCACTTTAGGGATGCTAGTGACTTATTCACATTGGGAAGAAGCTGTCCACATTGCTCTTGCTCCGTTCGGGCTTGTCGCTTAGCCATCGGGTGGGTCATTCTATGACCTCTAAACTTACAATTATGGCCATCGCACGCGCGCTTCTGTCTGTTTCCGATAAATCCGGATTGGTTGATTTTGCTAAATCCCTCCATGAGGACCACGGTGTCGAGCTGCTCTCGACTGGTGGCACTGCTGCTGCGCTTCGCGAAGCGGGGCTTCCGGTGATCGATGTCGCTGACTACACCGGCGCTCCTGAGCTATTTGAAGGTCGTCTCAAGACTCTTCACCCTAAGGTTCACGGAGGACTCCTCCAGCGTCGCGATAGCGAGGATCACGTGAAGCAGGGGAAGAAGCACGACATTCCAACCATCGATCTGGTGGTGGTGAATCTTTATCCCTTTGAGGCGACGGTTGAAAAAGAAGGTGTCACTCTTGAGGAAGCGATTGAAAATATCGACATCGGCGGGCCATCGATGCTCCGCAGTGCTTCTAAGAACTACGCAGCTGTCACCGTGGTGACTGATCCTGAGGATTACAGTCGCGTCCTTTCTGAGATGGACGAGCACGAGGGTGACACCACGCTCCGCCTCCGTGAGGAGCTTGCGATCAAGGTTTTCCGTCGCACTGCAGCTTATGATGGCGCTATTTCCAACTTCCTCGGTAAGTGTGATCAAGGAACGGCAGGCAACTTCGCGGTAAATCTGCCGCTCGATCGTGACCTTCGCTACGGCGATAATCCTCACCAAAAATCACGTCTCTACGGAGCTTTCGGCGAGTGCTTCACCCAGCTTCAGGGCAAAGAGCTGAGCTACACCAATGTTCTCGATGTTGAGGCAGCTGCGGACCTTATTCTCGATTACCGTCGCCCGACCGTGGCGATTCTGAAGCACACGAATCCTTGTGGCGTTGGTCAGGATGAAGATCTCCGCGTCGCTTGGGAAAAAGCCTTTGAGACCGACCGTCAGGCACCCTTTGGTGGTGTCATCGTGACGAACCGTCCTCTCACTGAGGGCTTGGCTCGTATTATTTCCGGCATCTTCACCGATGTCATCATCGCCCCTGAATACGAGCCTGAGGCTCGCGCGATCCTTCAGAAGAAGAAAAATCTCCGTCTCATGAAACTCGAGCCGGGCTACGAGAAGTATCGTAAGGCTCCCATCGTGCGTTCCTCCCCAGGAGGTCTGATGGTGATGGATAAGGATCATCAGGTCATGGGAATCGATGACCTTGAGAACAAGGTCGTCACGAAACGCCCCCCAACAGAACAAGAGCTCATGGCGATGCGCTTTGCATGGCGTGTCGTTAAGCATGTGAAGTCTAATGCGATCGTCTTTGGCTCCACGGACCGCACGCTCGGGATCGGAGCCGGGCAGATGAGCCGAGTTGATTCCTCCCGCATTGCGGTGTGGAAGGCCAAAGAAGCGGGTCTTTCGCTTAAGGGCAGCGTGATCGCCTCTGATGGGCTCTTTCCCTTCGCTGATGGGCTCGATGCCGCAATCGAAGCGGGAGCGACCGCCTGCATTCAGCCAGGTGGCTCGATTCGCGATGAAGAAGTGATCGTAGCTGCTGATGCGGCGGGTCTTGCGATGGTCTTCACCGGTCATCGTCACTTTAAGCACTAGAAATCTCCTGTTTTGGCTCTAAGATCGGGCATGAGCTTGCTTTTAGGAGTTAATATTGATCACGTCGCCACCTTGCGGCAGGCGCGCTACGCGCTGAATCCGGATGCCCAAATCGTAGAACCCTCCATCTTGGAGGCTGCAAAGGAGGCAAAAGCGGGTGGTGCGGATTCCATCACGATCCACGTGCGCGAGGATCGGAGGCACATGCAGGATGCCGATGCCTACCTCATTCGGAAGGAGATCGATCTCCCGCTGAATCTCGAACTGGCGAATACCGTAGAAATGGTGGCCTTTGCTTGCGACCTCAAACCCGACTTTGCCTGCCTCGTTCCGGAGAGCAGGGAGGAGATTACCACCGAGGGAGGGCTCGATGTAGTGGGATATTTTGACTCACTTCAAAAGAGTATTTCCCAGCTTCAAGCGAGCGGAATTAAGGTGAGTTTGTTCATCGATCCTGACCCTAATCAGATTGAGGCAGCGGCCAGATTAGGGGCTGAAATGATCGAGTTACACACCGGTGCTTTCGCTCTTAATGAGGGTGAGAGCCAGAAAAAGGAGTTGGTCAGACTTCAGGAGGGAGCGGAACTTGGAGCTCGGGTGGGATTACAAGTGAATGCAGGTCATGGGATTCAGCCTCAGAATATAAGCGATCTTTTTTCCGTAAAAAACTTAAGCGAGTTAAACGTTGGGCATAACCTAGTTTCGCGTGCAATCTTCGTTGGTTTCCGCCAGGCGGTGGTCGAATTGAAGGAACTCATGAAAGCTTACCAAGGAGGTGCTGCGTGAAGCTCATCGGGATTGGGATCGATGTCGTAGAAGTGGATCGAGTTCGCTCGTCGCTTGATGAATTCGGGGAGCGCTTCCTGCAGCGGATTTTCACTCCGGCGGAGCAGGAATATTGTCAACGCCAGAAGCGACCCGAGATTCATTTTGCGGCTCGGTTTGCGGCGAAGGAGGCGATTTCGAAAGCCTTTGGAACAGGGATTGGAAAAGAGATCGGTTGGCTCGATATTGAGATTATCCGTCGCGAGAGCGGTGAGCCAGAAGTTAAGCTCACTGGTGACGCGAAGCGCTTTGCTGAAAAGCGGGGAGCTAGTGATGTTATGGTGAGCCTCTCCCATGCTCAGCACTATGCGGCGGCGAATGCGGTGGTGATGGGCAAGTGAAGGTTCGTGGATGGATGAAAAAACGGGAGCCTGATAGTGGGTTTGCTTTGTAAAGTGTAATATCTTGAATGGTTGATTATGTTGACACTTTAAGTTTTTTTTGTAATCTGGTCTCCCGTGAATTCTATTCCGTCATTAGCGAGCTCCCCAGCGACTGTCGTAATTCATTGCTACAAGTGTCTTGGGAAGCTCAAGGTCCCTCGTGGGCCTGAGGTAGCACCAGGCCTCTGTTCATTTTGTCAGACAATGCTCACTACCCATTGCGGTCGGGGAACTCTCCCGGTCATTCCCGCTACTCAACAGGTCAATCCAGCCGGTCAGTTAACTGTTTCGCAGCAAGGTTCGATGGGTTCCGAGCAGTGGTCAGCCAAGCAATTCATTAGTGATTCTTCCCAGCAGAAGCCTGAAGCTCCCTCTAGTGAAAAGAGGGCTATCACTCTAGATCCACGTCCAATAGCAAAAAGGGCTAGGCCCCTTAATGATGATGTCTCTCGGGCGCAACCTTTCCAACAAAGCGGGGTCGTGCGCCTCCAATCGGCGAGCTCAGCGACGTAGTTAATAAAAAATTTATGCAAGCTCCAGTTGAGGTTTCCGAGCTTTCGAAGAAGAAAAAGAGGGGTTGGGCACCGTCGTTTCTTGGCCTCTTAGTTTTGTGTGGTATCGCTGCGGGTGGATTTTTCGTAATTAAAGCTCAGCAGATGGGTGCTCAGGCGGATCCACCTACTGACGGGCGCTTCGTTTCCGACTTCCGGTATTGATGCAAGATTCTGGTTCCATACCAACGCTCATTTTAGCGTCAGGTTCTCCGCGCCGCCAAGATCTCCTCAAGGAAGCTGGGGTCATTTTTTCGGTAATCTCCCCAGACGTCAATGAACTGGAAGCTGGTGCTCTGCCAGCAAGAGATCTGTGCCTGACCAATGCTCGGCTCAAAGCTGCAGCGGTCGCAGTGGCTCATCCGGAGTCGCTCGTGCTGGCTTCTGACACAGTGGTTTCTTTGGATGGAGTCGTTTTTGGAAAACCTGTGGATCTTGAGGAAGCTGCTGGAAATTTACGACGCTTTCGAAATCAAACTCAAGAAGTGATGACGGGAGTCGTCTTTCAGCGGGGGAGTGAAATTGAAGAACTTATCGAGATCTCCCAGGTTAGTTTTAAAAACTATTCAGACCAAGTGATCGAAGATTACCTCGAAACCGTTCCGGTGCTCGATAAAGCCGGAGGTTACGCCATTCAGGATCACGGCGAATGGCTCGTGGAAGAAATCGAGGGCGACTACCACAATATCGTAGGTCTGCCGCTCACGAAGGTCCTCGCGCATCTCGCTAAATTGGGCTTTGATCTGCCGCAGAACGATACTTGATCCGATGCCGCGCTATCCTCTTATTTTAAACCCTAAAGCAAAAAGTGAGCGGGGGAGTCGCGCCTTGGAATTCATCGATGCTCATGCGGATCGTTTCACGATTTACCGGACAAATAGTCGGGAGGAGGCGATTGAACTGGTGACGAAGTTTTCTGAGGCCAAAGCGCCTGTCGTGATCGCAGCAGGAGGCGATGGCACTCTTAATGCGGTGATTGATGGGCTTGCGGGATCTGAAACGACTTTGGGTGTTTTCCCCACCGGAACGATGAATGTCTTTGCCCGTGAGATGGGGATTCCCTTCGATCGTCTGGAAAGAGCGCTAGAGGTGATTGATGCAGGTTACCGCAAGGAGGTGGATCTTTTCCGCATGAATGGGGTTCCTTTTATTCAAATGGCGGGAGTCGGGTTCGATGCCCAGGTGATCGAGTCGACGACTTGGGAGAGTAAAAAGCGCTTGGGGCCTTTGGCTTACCTACTCTCGGCAGCGAAGGTCGTCAGAGGGACGCTGCCGGTAATGACGGTGACGACAGGAAACGGGCGACAGGTGGAAGGGGTTTGTCTCCTGATTGGGAATGGTGCGCTCTATGGAGGACATTTCCCACTCTTTCGCTCCGCAAAAAATACTGACGAACTGCTCGATGCTGTGGTTTTCAAAAAGGCCGGCTTTCAATTCATCCGCGATTCGCTCCGGGGTCTTATAAAAGGCGGAATTGACCCGCTCTCTCCTGGAGCTTCCGTGGAATATCTGCAATCAGCACGATTCAAGGTGACAAGTGAGGAGACGATTCCAATCGAGGTCGATGGTGAGCTCTCTGGACGCTCACGCGAGATTGAATTTTCTTCCACCGGAAAGACCCTCTCAGTCTTCGCGCCCGAGCGGCCGGAACCTCATCGCTGGCTTGAATTTATGAAAACAGTGAACCCGTTTTATCGCTCAGAGGATTGAGAGTAGGGGGAGTTCTCTTTTAAAGTCGTCAGCCCGCCTCAATTTAACTAACTTTTAGCATCGCTTGATGAATTTTTTCCAAAGGTTCACGTTTAACTCTGTGATGGCACCCGCTGGGGTGTCAACTGACGCAGGTCTCTCTGACGGTGAACCCACCGATCACGAGTTGATAAAGTCCTGTCAATCAGGTGACACTTGGGCATTCGAAACCCTCGTAACACGCCATCGTGGAAAGGTTTATGCCATGGTGCAGAATATGATTAAAAACGAAGCTGATGCCTGGGATCTCTCTCAAGAGGTTTTCATTAAGGTGTGGAAAGCGCTTCCACGCTTCGAGGCCCGTGCGAAGTTTTCAACTTGGCTTTACCGGATCACCCACAACGTCGTTTACGACTGGTTACGTAAACGTAAGATCGACTCAGCAGGTGAATTCGATGACGCCATTTTAAGTGAAGGATCGGTTGCTGCTGGTTCCACCACGACTCCGACACAAGATCTCCGCCCCGATAAGGCGATGGAGAACTCTGAGTTGGGGAAAAAAATCAATGCCGCGATGGCAACTCTCTCGGCAGAGCATCGCGAGACGATCCTCCTGCGGGAGGTGCAAGGATTTGATTACAAGGAGATCGCGAAGGCGATGGGCTGCTCCTTGGGAACGGTGATGAGCCGGCTCTACTATGCCCGAAAGAAACTCCAAACATTGCTGACAGATGAAAAAGGAAATCTCTGAAGAACTGATTGTAAAATGGGTCGATAATTCGCTGAGCTCAGACGAAAGTCGTAAGCTGGATGCGCTGCTAGAAGCGGATCCGAATTTGCAAAAAGAGCTCGATGGAATGAGTAAGGTTTGTAGTCAGGTTCAGCAGGAGATTCCAGCTTCTATCACCCCCCCTTACCCTGACTTTTTTAATAGCCAGCTCATGCGGAAGGTGGATCTGGAACAGGCTTCCCAACAGCCAAAGGAAAAAGCCAAGCGCTGGTGGAAGGGATTCCAGTGGGCTTGGGCCCCGGCGGGTGCGATGGCGCTAGTGCTGGCATTTCTGGCGGGACAGCGTCTTGGACCGGAGCCACCACCCGCGACGGTATCGAATCAGCAAGCGTCGGGTCTTACGACGGTTTATTTTTCAAAGGATTCCCTCAATGCCGAGGTTATCTCGGATGCCGACGGGAACGTCGCAGCGATCGTGATCGATGGACTCGATGCGATCTCAAATGACGCAAGCTTTGTCTCGACAGAATCCGAGGAACTCCCAGTGAGCTATCAGCGGGCAGAGGCAAAACGATTCCACTGATTCTATGAAATATCTTTCTCTCATCGTTATACTTTTTTTAACCGGGATCATCCACGCGGATGACCCCGGCAAGGAAAAGATAGGCTCACTTCGAGTCGAGATGATCTTCGCGACCAATGGTGATCTTTCTCGGCTTGGGGGGCGGGGGAAGGAGCTGAAATCCGATCAGATCAAGGCTATCACAGCGGTCAAGAAACTCGTTTTTAAAGAATACCGGAGCCTTGGAGTAGAAACCCCCTCAATTCTGCGCAGTTACGAAAGCTGGGCAACGCCCCTGCGTCCCTCAAAGGAAATGCTTGTGAGTTTCGAGCCTCTGCGGCGCGACGGAAAGGACCGTATTCAGATGGCGCTTGAATATTGGCAGTCAAAGCGGAAGCTGTTCCAGACAACACCTATTCTTATAAAAGGAAAACCGCTTTATCTTCTTGGTCCTGAGTGGCGAAGAGGTCGGTTAATACTTAAGGTAGAACTTCTCGAGCTCACCGCATCATGAAACTTATCATCGCTTCCTTTTTTCTGCTGACGGCGCTCGCAAGCGCCGAAATGGTCTTTGAAACCAAGCTGGTAGAAATTACAGCAAAATCAGATGTCGAAGTCGTGACTGCCGAGTTCCCTTTTAAGATCGAAGGCGATGTGTCAGAGATCATTGAGTATGACGCGCCCTGCACCTGCCTGACGGCGCGGATCGAGCCGCTGAAAGCAGATCGAGCGACCAAGCTTCGCTGGGAAGTCGGCGAAGGTGGAAGAATCTTCGGGAAATTCAAAATGGGGAACTTTAAAGGAACGATCGATAAGGCGATTGTTCTAAAGCTGAAGGGGGAGGATCCGATTCAGTTGGTGGTGAGAGTCACGATTCCGGTTCTTTTCGAGATTCAGCCATCTACGCTCTCATGGGATCTCGGAGAAGTTGCCGCGGAGAAGGTTTTTAAGATTAAAGTGAATCACAGCAAGCCCATCAAGATTCTCGAGAATTCCGGGACGAGTAAGCTTTTTCCTTATGAGGTTAAGAAGATTAAGGAGGGCTGGGAATATGAAATTCGCGTCAAACCTACCTCTACCGAGACTCCCGGAATGGGGATGATTCGCTTGAAGACTGATTGTGAGATCAAGCGTCATGAGCGGCACCAAGTCTTTGCTGTTGTGAAAAGGAAGCGCAAATGAAGAGGCTGATTTGTGGACTAGTTGGGATTTTTTTGCTGTCAGTCGGCGGGGCGTTCCTTACGTGGTGGGTCACGGGTCCCCCAGATCGTCGCGTTGCCTGTGATTCCGGCTCTTTGGAAGCGGGTGAAATTTGCCTTGCTGACGTCTTGAAATGGGAAAAGGAATCTATTCTCTGGGTCGATGCTCGCACGCGAGCGCTTTGGAAAAAGAATGGCGCCGAGGGCTCAATCCTCCTCACCGATGATAATGCAGAGGACTACGATGAGCTGGAGGGGAATTTCGTCGAGGCCGCTTTCCGTGAAGGTGACCCCTATCAACGGATCGTTATCTATTGCGGCGACAAAGGTTGCGGGTCGAGCAAGGCAATTGCGGCGGCGATTCGTGAGAAATTCGCTGAGATGATGGGCTTCGAGGTATACGTCCTATATGGCGGATGGAAGGCTCTCGCCGCCGAGTAGCGAAGTCGGCTACCAGCTCAGTGCATTTAAGCGAGTGACTTCGAGGTAGGGCCTTTTAGGATCTTCTTTGATATTCCACTCGAGAGAGAGTGTGACTGGGGCGCTAGTGCCCGCAGGAACATGAGCACGGAGCTTCTTGAAAAGATCAGGGTCAGCGCGAAGGAAGGCCTGCGCGAGATCTTTACGGGACCCTTTCACACTTTAGCGAATCGAAATAGTGGCCTTTGAATCAGTATCAGGCACCTCATCGACAAAGCAGTATGTTGAACTCTGGATAATGACATTCATCGTAATCGGCCCCTTGACGGGTTTCTCGGCGAACTTGCCGGGAACGTTTTCAAAAAGATCCAAGAAGACGTCTTTTTGAATACGCGGGGCTTCACCTTCGGCAAAGGAAACGAGGCGAAATGTCATCATCTGATCCCTTTCCTCCTTTTCCGGGTATTCAAAAATCACGGTGTGGTAGGAGGAGCGTGCTCGTCCCTTTGGTCTGAAAAAAATCTTCTGGTCCGACTGGGATGTAGTTGGGGAGCGATCCAGCAAGGCTGCTAGCCTTAAGTTCAGCGTCGCTCCGCCGGGATTTAGTCATAAAAAAGGGAAGGCGTTCCTCTAAAGTGCGCGCCTTGAGGAATTTCCTCAGGGCTGTATCACATTCCATGATAAATTTCGCCTTCTTGCCGCGCTCAACTTCGAGGTTTTTTAGCTCAGCATCGACGGCTTTTTTTTGGCCGTAGCGAAATCGGGTAGCGCAGAAAGCACCTCATTCGTGTTCAAATCACGGGGGTTGTGCTTAATCGTAGCGTCTGGCTCCGAGATTGCTGGACGAGGTGCAGCAGGGCTGGGTTCCTCGAGAGGAATATCTAGAGACGGAATGGTACCGGGCTCGGGAGGAGGGGGCGTGGGGCTAAGTGGGGTCTTATCCGGATCCTTTTCGTCGGGGATTGAAGGGTTGGCTATTATTTCTTTAGGCGGATCTTTAGCCTCCAAGAATTTAAGCCCCCTCCCAAGATCTAGAATGAGATAGATCGTAGCACAGGCAAGAGCGACAAAAAGAAGCGGGAAGATAATAGTTGGCCAAATCCGCAGCTTAGTTTTGATCGGGGTAGCGGGAGCGCCACAATCTGAGAGATCGTCGGCACGGGATTTCTGGGAGGAGGCGGCTGCACCAGCCGCTACGTTGAGCGGGAGCTTGGTAGGTCTCCTCGGGAAGAGATTGGGGGACCTGTTGCAGTTGCGGCGCTGGTGCTTGATGATGGCTAGGAACTTGAGTATTCGGCTGCTGAGGAGCGAACAAATCTGGAGTCGCCATGGGTGCCATCGCTTGTGAACGGGGGCGGCGATTGTTTGACTACAAGTGGGACAAGGGCCGCTGACACCTGCCATTTCAGCAGGGACACGGAGGGCAGTCTGGCAAGACGGACAGGAAAATTCGATAGGTTGAGATATGCGTTCTCAGGGGGGGCTCGATGAGAACAAGAAAATGTCACCCGTAAGTCAATACGGATGGTTGAATAGTAAAGCTTCCCGAAGTAAGCGCTGTGTGCCGGGTGAGCAGCAGTTTCCTTAATTCTTAATGTTCCATGGGGTTTTCACCCGAGGCAACGGCGAGGGACATGTCCTCCGCTGGTAGGTAGGCTTTAAAACGAGTCTTATCGATCGCTTTCATATAGGCTTCCTGTGGAGAAATCATCCCTTTCTGAAGCTTTTCCCAAATCGCTTCATCCATGAACTGCATTCCCTCTGATTTTCCTCCGATAATGACATCGAAAAGCTTCTGGGTAGCTCCTTCGCGGATAATCGCGGCGACAGCTGGGGTCGCGAACATGATCTCATTCACGGCTGTTCGTCCCGGTTTGTCGCAGCGCTTGCAGAGAAGCTGGGCGACAACACCTTTCAGCGAAGCTGCCAACATCGTGCGGACCTGCGATTGCTGGTCGGCGGGGAAGACGTCGATGATCCGGTCCACTGTCTTACGAGCATTATTTGTGTGGAGGGTTCCGAAGACGAGGAGTCCGGTTTCAGCTGCGGTGAGAGCGAGCGAAATGGTCTCAAGGTCTCGCATCTCTCCGACAAGGACGATATCAGCATCCTCTCGAAGGGAGGCGCGAAGACCGTCAGCGAAACTCGGGGTCTGGATGGGGACCTCACGCTGAGTGATGATCGATTTCTTACTCCGGTGTACGAATTCGATAGGCTCCTCAATGGTGATGATGTGGCGGTTAAAATTACTGTTGATGTAATCGAGAAGCGCGGCGAGAGAAGTGGACTTCCCTGATCCAGTAGGACCGGTGACGAGGACGAGGCCGGAGCGCATGTGACCAAATTCCTTGATCACGAGAGGAAGGTTCAGTTCTTCTAGTGAGGCGATCTCGGTAGGGATGAGGCGGAAGACTGCGGCCAGGCCATTCTGCTGCTTCAGAAAGTTGCAGCGGAAGCGGGATTCCTCATCCATCTCATAAGCGAAGTCGAGGTCGCCAGTTTCGAGGTATGTCTCAAAGGCTGAAGGCTCGCAAATTTCTGAGAGGAGATTTTTAAAAGACTCACCCTCAAGGACCGGCTCACCCTCGATGGGGGTGACGGCTCCGTGAACACGGACTTTGGGAGGTCCTCCTTCAGAAAGGTGGAGATCGGAACCTCCGGAGGAGACGAGATACTGGAAAAGACGATCAATTTCAGCCATGGCTGGGAAGGGTAGGGTGTTTGAGGGAAAATTAAGATTGGAAGAAGAGCTTCATTTGAGCCTTGTCCTCACAGCGGTAGAGAACCTCTTCCTGAGTGACGAGCCCTTTTACATAGAGGCCCCTAAGGGACTCATCCATCGTGATCATGCCAACATTTTTACCCGTCTGCATGATTCCTGGAAGCATGAATGTCTTACCATCACGGATCGTGGCGCCCACGGCAGGGGTGTTGACGAGAAGCTCTAGGGCAAGGACGCGACCGGTGCCATCGGCCTTCGGCACAAGCTGCTGGGAGACGATGCCTCTGAGTGACTCTGATACCATGACCCGGATCTGGGCCCGTTGATCGGTGGGGAAGACGTCGAGGACACGGTCGAGAGTCCGAGGCGCATTGCCAGTGTGAAGAGTCGCAAGAACCAGGTGACCGGTCTCTGCCGCCGTGAGCGCGAGGGAGATCGTTTCGAGGTCACGCATCTCTCCGACCATGATGATGTCGGGATCTTCACGAAGCGCTCCGCGGAGAGCTTTTGGAAAAGAATCGGTATGGGTGTGCACTTCGCGCTGATTGACGTGACATCCCTTTGATTCAAAAACATACTCGATGGGATCCTCAAGGGTGAGAATATGATCTTCGCGGTCCATGTTGATAAAATCAACGAGCGAGGCCATCGTGGTCGACTTACCGGAGCCGACGGATCCGGTGATCAGGATCAGTCCGTTTTGATAACGAGTGAGGGGAGTGAGGCTTTCGATAGGGAGTTCGAGTTCCTCCATCGTGCGGATATTAGTAGTGATGATTCGGAAGACAATTTCATAACCAAGGCGCTGCTTGACGACGGAGGCACGGAAGCGGCCCATCTCGCTGGCGTAGGCGAAGTCGATATCTCCAAGCTTCTGCAGGTGCTCCCAGCGCTTGTCATCCAGAAAGGAGCGGGCGAGACGCTCGGTGTCTTTTTCAGTGAGGGGTGCATGACTATCCCAAATGGGGGAAAGGTTTCCAAAACGACGCCAAGCAGGGGGGTAGCCCGCGGGAAGGTGGATATCGGAGCAATCGTATTCGATTCCGACTTTTAGATATTCATCGACGTGTGCGAGGACGGTGTGCTCAGACATAAAGTAAATCGCGATTGATAGGGTGATCGCAGGAAGGTAGGTGGTGAAGAAGGAAACCTTTTTTAAGGTTCCTCGCCAAGCATGGAGTTTAGCGGATGTCCGGTAAAACGTTGTTTAGCTTCTTGCTTGAGCCTTTGTAGCGCCCATTTTGCGAGCGCTGGTTTGGCAAGGGTGAAACCTAGGCCCAGTAAAACACCTATTTTACTTCTTCGGACGACACCGGAAGCACGGGGTCGACGAATCAAAAGAGCCAGGAATCCTGCGGCGCCAGCAGCGCCGACCGCCCAAGGAATCGGCTTCTGAGAAACTGATAGCTTGAGCTGGCGAGAAAGGCTTAACTCGCGGATTAAGCCACCGTGTGCCGCATCCACCTCGGTCCGCTGCTTATCAAGCCGCGCGATGAGTGCTAGTTTCCGCTGGTCGTTTTCTTGCTGAGCCATTGTTGATCTTTCTTCCACTCAGAGCGAGTGAGTTCGAATAGTGGAGTGCCGGGGCATTTGCGGGATTTGGTGAGAAAAAAAATTCCCACGATCAGGTGAAGGCACCCAATGAGGAGCGCTGCACCTGTCCATCCTGCGAGGGGTCCGGTGAATTGCTGTCGAAAAAACTGACCGAGAAAGTGAATCCCAGTGACAAGAAGAATGGGATAGCCAAAGAGGAGAGCGAGGCCTGCAATAACGAGGCAGGCCATCTTTTTCTTAATGGCATCAGCCGCCTCATGCCCTTCGATTGCAAGAAGCTCGGCGCGCGCAGAGGCGTAATTACCGGCGCTTTTAGCAAACGATGTAATTTCGTCCTTCAATCCCGTCGATTCTTGAATCTCTGAGGAAGCCTTTGACGTCCGAGACAACATCGTGGTCAGTGATGCCTTAGCGGCGAATGATGAGTCCGGCAAGAAAGCCGACTCCGGCAGCGATGAGGATCGCTTTGGTAGGATTCGTGCGAACGGAATCTTCCATCGAAGCATGGAGTTCTCGTGCTTTTACGCGGGTATCTTGCCATTGCTCGCCGGCGGCGCCACGTAGGTGGAGCGCGGTTTCTTCGGCACTTTCACGGAAATGATTCGCTCGTTCGCTCGCAGCTTCTTTGAGAGTGGATGCCTTTTCTCCGGCGAAATCGCGGAATTGGGCCGCCTTTTCAACGGCCGCTTCTTTCAACTGGCGGGCTTTTTCTTCAGTAGGAGAGATTTTCTTCACTTCCGAGCCACCAGCGGCGGCACGGAGGTCGTCTGCCGCAGCCTTAGCGGAGGGCACTTCGGAAAAAGGGTCGGTTGGTTCGGTTTCGGCGAAAGCTTCGTTCATGATTGTGATACTTTGGGATGGGGCTCGCAGGCTTGCAAGTCATTCGATCAAGAAGAGTTACGGTTTTGCTGTTTTCTTCGACTTCTTGGCCTCTTTCACCTTCTTTTCTGCTTCGGTCTCCTTCTTTTTTTTCTCCTTTGCGTCACGCATCGGATTTCTTCCATCTTTTTTATCAGGGCCGGGCTTGAAGCGATTCTCCTCAATCTCGGGCGGCCAAACGTTGTTTGTGAGGTTTGCATCAGCGGTCTCCTGACCGGAATCTAGGACCACCTTGACGATGGGGGTTTTAGTGATGAAGAGACGCTTTACGATGCGGCTATTTTTTTTCCACATCTCAGCGGGGAGTTTGATTTTCTGAGGTTTGCCGTCTTTGAAGTGCAGTTCGACTAGGATGGGCATGATGACGCCACCCTTATTCTCGAAAGTCACAACCTGGAAATCTTCCTTCGTTTTCAGAAGCTTGCGCTCTGCAGGTGTGAGTTTTGCAAGGGAGTCAGCAAAAGACTTACGGTCTTCATCGGTGACCTTGAAGCGCTTCAGTTTATCGTAGAAATCTCGAAGGTCTTTCTTGTCATCGACATACTTGGGCATCTTCTTGTTTCGCTGATCGGGCAGGTTGTTCGCTTGATGCTCGTCATTCTCTTTTTTGTCCCGCTTGGCCTTTGCCTCCGGGTCGCCATCATCGATGACGTAGCGCGTGATGCCAGTGACTGCGATGTCGACCTTCTGGGTGGTGTAGAACCAGCTGCGCCAGAACCAATCGAGATCGATACCGGCGGCATCTTCCATAGTGCGGAAGAAGTCCGAGGGCTCGGGGCGCTTAAACATCCAGCGATGGCTGTATTCCTGGAAGGCTTCATCAAAGACTGCACGTCCCATGATGGTCTCGCGGAGGATGAGGAGTCCAGTTGCGGGCTTGGAATAGGCATTTGGTCCGAATTGGAGAATAGATTCGGAATTTGTCATGATGGGCATCTGCCCGCCGCTGCTCATGTAGCTCACGATTTTCCGTGGATCGGCTCGTGAGGGGTAACCTTTCTGCCACTCGGATTCGGTGACAGTCTGAAGGAAAGAGCAAAGCCCTTCGTCCATCCAGCTCCACTGGCGCTCGTCGGAATTGACGATCATCGGGAACCAGTTGTGGCCCACTTCGTGAATGATCACTGAGATCAGGCTGTGCTTGGTGCGCTCAGTGTAGGTGCCATCTTTTTCCGGCTGAGGACCGTTGAAGCAGATCATAGGATACTCCATGCCATAGACAGGTCCATTGACAGAAATGGCGACCGGATAGGGATAGTCGAAGGTGTATTTCGAAAAGACGTTGAGCGTGTGGATGATGGCGTGAGTGGAATATTTACTCCACAGCGGCTCGCCTTCGTTGGGGTAGAATGACATTGCCCAAACTGGTTTTCCGCTGGTGCTGAGCCGGTGTTTTACCGCGTCCCAGATGAATTTACGCGAACTGGCCCAAGCGAAATCACGCACGTTTTTGGCTTCAAAGATCCAAGTCTTGGTTCCTTTGGGGCGCGATTTTTCATTCTTCTTTGCCTCTTCGGGAGTGATGATAAACATCGGAGCCTTGACTGATTCCGCCTTCTTGAGGCGATCTTGCCAGGTCTTTTCAAGGCATTGCTTAGGGTTTCGAAGCTCGCCGGTGGCTGTGACGATGTGATCGTCGGGAACGGTGATTGCGACCTTGTAGTCGCCGAATTCCAGAGTGAACTCACCGCGACCGAGGAAGGCTTTATTTTGCCAGCCACGGACGTCGGTGTAGGCCGCGACACGGGGGAACCACTGTGCGATTTCAAAGATCTTATTTCCATCGTCATACTCCTCAAAACCGGAACGGCCTCGGGTGCGCTCACTGTCATTGAGCTTATAGTGCCACGCGATACGGTAGTTGAATTTTTGACCCGGCTTGAGAGGCTGGGGGAGATTGACTCGCATCATGGTGTCGACCAGGCGGCTTTTAAGCGCCGCGCCGCGATCATCGACAAGGCTATCAATCTTAAAACCACCATCGAATTTCTCCTGAAGGAGTATTTTATCAAGGCTGGTGAGATTAGCACTCGCGATGGGTGGTGCTTCGGCACTCTGATGGCCGAGTGCATCTGGCATAAAGCGGTTCCTATCCATTTGCACCCAGAGGTAGGTAAGGGTGTGAGGGGACTTATTGTGATAGGTGGTGCGGGCGCTTCCAGTCAGGCTGTTTTTCTTCTCATCAAGTTCGATCTTGATGTCGTAGTCAGCGCGCTGCTGCCAATACTTAGACCCTGGAGCGCCCGAGGCGGTGCGGGTTTCAGTCGGAGTGGGCCAGACCTCTTCCAGTTGACGGAAGGGATCTTTGTGGAATTCGATAGGGTGGGCGGAGACGAATGTCGCCAGCCCGGAAAATAGGCTGAGTATCTTCATAAAGGGTGAAGTGGGATGTTAGACAATTTTTCTAACGAAAGCGATGCCATAATTCCGACTTTGGAACTCTTTAAAAACCTATCCCGTCTCTCGGTTTTTATGTTAGTTTCAACTCATGGACGCGCTGATTCACCACCTCGAGCAAGGACAAGATTTAGAACCACGAGAGATTACGGTTGCCGCTGATTTCCTCCTCGAGGATGGAGCGGAGCTTAAAAAAAAGGGACGGCTGCTCAAGGCCCTCGCTGAAAAGGGCGAGACAGCGGCGGAGATTGCTGAATTTGTGAGCGTCTTTCTCGAAAAGGCGGTGAAGCCAGATTTTCTTGGGCAGAAATTCGACGGCCCCACCATCGATGTCTGCGGAACCGGGGGTGATAAACTTGATCTTTTCAATATCTCGACCACGAGCATGTTCGTCGTCGCGGCGGCGGGCGGAATTGTGATTAAGCATGGAAATCGTGGCGTGACTTCGAAAAGCGGGAGTTCGGACGTTCTCTCAGAACTTGGAGTCCGACTCGATCTTCCTTCAGAGCGAATTGGCGAATGTCTCGAGAAAGCGGGGGTAGGGTTTCTTTTTGCGCCGATGTATCATCCGGCATTCAAGGCGGTCGCGCCAGTTCGGGCTGCGTTGGCCGAGGAAGGGGTGCGCACCATTTTTAACCTCATCGGACCTCTTCTAAATCCTGCGAATCCGGAGTGTCAGCTCATCGGGGTGATGGATCAAAAACTCTGTCCTGTTTTCGCTGATATCCTCCAGCGTCTCGGTCGGGATAGTGCTTGGGTCGTGAATGGTAGCACGCAAGACGGTCGCTCAGTGGACGAAGTGAGCCTCATGGGGCCCACTCGGATTTGCAAAGCAGGGCGCTATCAAGGCTTTGTCGACGAGCAGATACAGCCCGCTGATTTTGAACTCGAACTCACTGACGTCGCCTCGCTCAAAGGTGGTGATGCTAGCGAGAATGCCGAAACCCTGATCGCTATCCTCAGCGGTAAAGAAACTGGACCTAAAAGGGACATCGTTCTTTTGAATGCATCTGCCGCCATTGCTTGTGCGGGACTCGCTGATGATATGGGGCACGGCCTCAAAATTGCAGCTGAAATGATCGACACAGGAGCGGCTATTCAGCGTCTGCGTCGGTTGCAGGAGCTCGTTCGCTAGCGCTTGCGGCGCAGTAGCCCGATTTTTTCTAGACTTTCCCCGTGAGGAATCTTTCCTGTTCCTGACGTTCGGCCGATTTGAAGCGATTGTCCTCGGAAGTCTCGGCAACGAGTTCATCGCGATATTTATCGATCATGGCTTCGACTGGCCAAGCTGAGGCTTCGCCAAAGGCGCAGATCGTCTTGCCATCGATCTGGTAGGCGATTTGCTCAAGTGTGTCGACATCATCGGGAGTTGCGGTGCCATCGGCGATGCGGTCGGAAACCTTGGCCATCCAAGTAGAGCCTTCGCGACACGGGGTGCACTGGCCACAGGATTCGTGAGCGTAGAAATGGGTGATGTTATTGAGCACCCAGGACATTTTGCGAGAGTCGTCCATTACGATGACTCCACCGGAGCCGGCCATCGAGCCCGCGGCTGCGAGAGTGTCGAAGTCGAGAGGGAGATCCCAGAATTCGAGATCCTTGGCGTCATCGCCTTTTCCTATCTTGAATGACTCGTTGCAGCGGAGAATCTTCGAGGATGAGCCGCCGGGGATGACGGCCTTGAATTCACGGCCATCTTTTGGTCCACCGCACATCTCGTAGAGAAGCTCACGGAAGGTCACTTTTCCGACCTGCACCTCAAAGTAGCCCGGGTTCTTTACGTCACCAGAGACGCAGAGAATACGGGTGCCAGAGTTGCGTGGAGTGCCTAGTTTAACATATTTCTCGCCGCCCATCCGAAGGATGTGAACGACATGGCAGAGCGATTCGACGTTATTGACGATCGTGGGGCACATGTAGAGGCCCATCGCTGCTGGGAAATAAGGTGGCTTGATGCGTGGATAGGGTCGCTTGCCTTCCAGTGATTCGATAAGTCCGGTTTCTTCGCCGCAAATATAGGCGGCTGCGCCACGATGGACGTAGATTTCAAGATCGAAGCCTGAGCCCTGAATGTTTTGTCCGAGAAATCCTCGTTCGCGAGCTTCGGCAATCGCGGTCTCGAGCGTGATCGCGGCCTCCGGAAATTCCTCGCGGATATAAATGTAAGCGATATGCGCACCCACCGCGAAGGATGAGATCACCATGCCCTCGATCAGTTGATGGGGATCTTGGTGCAGGATGTAGCGATCTTTAAAAGTGCCAGGCTCCGATTCGTCAGCATTACAGATGAGGTAAACCGGCTTGGTGTTGTTGGGCGGGATGAAGCCCCACTTTACTCCGGTCGGGAAGCCTGCGCCACCACGACCGCGGAGGCCGGAAGTCTTCACTTCGCCAATGACGTCTTTCGGGTCCATGGCGAGACCTTTTTTGAGCATGTCGTAGCCACCTTCATGCAGGTAGCGGTCGATGGACTGGTCCCAGCCCTGACGATCAACATTTTTAAAAATGAGGCGGTGCTCTTTTTCGTGAGGCTCTTTGCCGGAAAGGTAGGTGACGTCGCTCATGGTCTGGAGATTAGGCGTTTTGGTAGCGGTCGAGAAGGGCGGCTGCTTTATCAGCCGAGACATCTTCGTGAAAATCATCGTTTACGAGGCAGACCGGTGCGGTGCCACAGGAGGCAAGACATTCGGCGAACTCGACGGAGTAGTTTCCGCAAGGGGAGACGGAAATCGGGTCTTTATGACCATTCGCATCGCTGCGGTCGATCTTTGTGATTTCACAGAGCTTGTCCATGAGTTCGTGAGAACCGCCCATCGCGCAGGAGAGGGTGCGGCAGACTCTGACGTGGAGTTTGCCAGGGGCTTTTTGGCGGAAGCCGGGATAAAATGTGACAACTTCGACGACCTTGATGGGTTCGATGTCGAGTTGCTGTGCCACCCAGTCAATCGACCCGGGGCTGATGAAGCCAAATTTATGCTGCACTGCATGAAGCAATGGGAGAACTGCAGAGCGTCGATCTTCTGCAGGATATTGTGCAATCCGACGAGCGGCTTCTTGCTCTAATTCAGGGGTGACTGCAAAGGGATGGAAAAACTGAGCGCCGGGAGTGGGAGGAGAGGTGACGTTTTTATCGAGAACACCCAATTTCGGGCGGAGCCGCTCGACTTGATTGCTATCGATTCGGCGGGCACGGGGCACCCGGATCGCGTCTCCTGTGCTGGCATAGACGACAAGCGATCGGTCAATCGACTTTGGTCGAGGGACAGTGATAGTGATTTCGTCCATTTGGTCGTGTGAAAGATGTTCAAGCTTGCTGCGATCAATCGCGTGAGGCTGGGGGTCTTCGATTCTTGAGTTCACCGGAAAAGAAAAAGGGTCAAAATATGAGAGAGGTCGATTAACGGTCGCATTCGCCCATCACGAAGTCGAGTGAGCCAAGGATAGCAGGAATATCAGAGACCATATGGCCTTCAAGAAGCTGCGAGCAGATGCCGAGGTTCACGAAGGACGGGGCGCGAATCTTCAGGCGGTAGGGGACTCCACCGCCTTTTGAATTGATGTAGAAACCAAGTTCACCTTTCGGGTTTTCAGCTGCGAAATAAACTTCGCCCACAGGAGCTTCGATTCCCTGTGTGGAAACGATAAAGTGGTGAATTAACTCCTCCATGCTCATCATGACACGCTCCTTATCGGGAAGAACGGACTTGGCATTGACGATGTTAATGTCTCCCTCGGGCATGGTGTCGAGCACTTGACGGAGGATCTTAATCGACTGACGCATCTCTTCCATGCGGACGAGGTAGCGGTCATAGCAGTCGCCATTTTCACCAATGGGGACATCAAATTCATACTGCTCGTAGCCGAGGTAGGGACTGTCTTTACGAAGGTCACGGTCCACGCCACATGCGCGAAGGTTAGGGCCGGTCATGCCGAAGCTGATGGCGTCTTCTTTGGAAATGACGCCGACATTGCACATCCTCTCGAGGTAGATCTTGTTCTTATCGAGGAGGGAGGAAATGTCGTCGATGCTATTGCTGCATTCATCGAGGAACTTGCGGATATCATCCATAAGTCCGTCCGGAAGATCGCGGATCTGACCGCCGACACGGGTATAAGAAGTGGTGAACCGTGCGCCGGTAAGCTGCTCACAGAAATTATAAATCTTCTCTCGCTCCGCAAAAGTGTAGAGAAAGACGGTCATCGCCCCCACGTCCATTGCGCAGACTCCGACTCCCAGCATGTGGGAAGAAAGGCGGGCAAGCTCGCAGCAAAGAACCCGCAAAGCCTGACCACGGGGGGGGAGCTCCCAGCCCATGAGTTTTTCGACAGCACAAGCGTAGGCGACGTTGTTAGCGAGAGGCGCGAGGTAATCAAGACGGTCCGTGTAAGGGACGAACTGATTGTAGTGCATGTTCTCGGCTATTTTTTCATCACCACGGTGAAGGTAGCCGATGTGGGGCTCCGCTTTTTCGATGATCTCTCCATCCAGCTCCAGCACGAGACGAAGAACGCCGTGGGTCGCAGGGTGGGAGGGTCCCATATTGAGAACCATCTTTTCCCCGAGGACGTCATCGGTCTCGGAGCGGTAGTCGTCGGCCGCTTTTGCTGCGACTGCAGCGGTATCGGGAGCCTCGTAAGTAGTGGTCTCACTCATGGTGCGCTGAGAGATAAAACCTCTATATTACGGGACTCGCAAGGAGTTTGTGAAATATTTCACAAAGTCTACCCGACCTAGAAGCGGGGTATTAGGGTCACTCGCGTCGATGAGTAGCTATCTGCGGGAGAAAAGAGCCAGCCGGGATCTTTATTTACCAGCTCGTAGCGCGTCAGCATGAACTCAGGAAGGATCTGATTGCTGTTTGGCTCATAGAGGGTCCGACCGGTGTAATTCCCGTAAATCTTATACTCGTAGTTCTGATCAAAGCCATAGCGACGATCGGCAGGACCTTCCTCGGGGAAGCGATCTGGATTGCGCTTCTTGGATTCATTAAAAACAACCAATTTAGCGGATTGCGCCGATTGCCCCGGCTTGCGGAGATAGCCCCAGAAACGTGTTTTTTGGACGTAATAGCGTCGGCCGTAGTAAAAATCACCCCGTGGCTCGGCTGCGATTTGGGCTTTTCGGGTCGCTCGATCGGGATGGCTCCCCAAATTTCCATCAGCCACGGGTGTGCTGGAGCAGGACACGAAAAGAAGAGTGGTTAGGAGAGCTAAGAGGAGGCGCATCACGGGAGTCTCGATGAAATCACGAAGCCGGGTCAAGCCTTGAGGCGAGGGAGAATTGGTCTTGAAACTTTAGAGGAAGCAAACTAGCACGACTCCCCCTCCGCTTTCACCCACGGAGGAGGTCTTTTATGAATCTCCGTCAATTGGTCCCTCCTGAGTGTGTCATTCTCGAACTTGAGAGCGACGATCCCGATGATGTCATCCGCGAAATGGTCGCTCATCTCGCGAAGATTGAGCGCATAGCTCAGGAAGATTGCGACCGCTTCAGTAATGCCGTCATTGACCGCGAAGCTCAGATCGGCACTGGCCTCGGTTCTGGTGTCGCTGTTCCTCACGCTCGAGTCGAGGGACAGGAAGAGATGCTCGCGGTCTTCGCTCGCTCAAAAAATGGCATCGATTTCGAGTCGCCCGATAATGCCCCTTCGCATAATATCGTCCTTCTGATTGCTCCCGAGGGTCACACCGCCCAGCACCTCCAAACACTCTCCGAACTCGCCAAGGTGTTCTCCCAATGCGAGTGTCGCGAGGAACTCCAAGCGGCAAATTCCGCAGCTGAGATTACCGCCATTTTTTCCTCCAGTGTCGTCTAAGTCATGACCATTCCCGCACAGCTCACCGAGAAGCTTCTCGCCGCTCTCGCTCAAGTCGGCATCGAAGTGCCTGACCCCTCACGTATTCAAGTCAAGACCGCTGACGATCTCCGCTATGGGGATTACCAAAGCACCGTCGCGATGATGCTCGCCAAGCCCGCTGGGAAGAGTCCCCGTGATCTCGCGACCGAACTCATGGACGCGCTCGATGTCGCGGGCCTCGCCGAGGTCACCATTGCCGGTCCTGGTTTTTTAAACTTCACCCTCACTCCAGAAACTTGGGCTTCTTTGGCAAAGGCGCAGTGGCAGGATGAAAACCACGCCGTCCAGACCGTCGCGAATCCCCAGACCATCGTCATCGATTTTTCCGCGCCGAATGTCGCGAAGCCGATGCACATCGGTCACATTCGCTCCACCATCATCGGCGAGTGCCTTGGTCGCGTCGCCTCCCGTCTTGGTCATAAGGTCATCAAGGATAACCACATTGGGGACTGGGGAACGCAGTTTGGTATGGTTACTTGGGCATGGAAAAAAGCGGTCGATGAAGCGCGTCTCGAAACCGAACCGCTGCAAGAACTCCTCCGCCTCTACCGCTCCGCGAGTGATGCCTGCAAGGAGGATAAGTCGATCAAAGAGGCCTGCCGTGAAGAGCTCGTAGCGCTGCAAAATGGCAACCCTGAGAACCTCGCGATCTGGAACCGCTGCCTCGTGCTTTCTAAAAAGGGCCTCAACGGAATCTACGACCGCCTTGATGTTTCCTTTGATCACTGGCTCGGCGAGTCCTCATATAACGACGCGCTTGCTCCGCTGGTAGAGAAGCTCGAAATAGCGGATCTCGCTCGTGATTCCGATGGCGCCCTCTGCGTCTTCTCCGATGATTCGGTGAAGCCAAAAAGCGACCCCTTTAAAGTCAACCGCGATGGCGAGTGGCAGGACTTCCCCATGATCGTCCGTAAAAAGGACGGCGCCTTTAATTACGCCTCCACCGATATCGCGACCGTCGAATTCCGCGCTCAGGAGTGGAAGGCTGACAAGGTATGGTATGTCGTCGATTTCCGCCAAGGCGGTCATTTTAAACAACTCTTCGAGGTCTCACGTCGGCTCGGATACGATCAGCTCGATCTCGTCCACATCGCCTTCGGGACCATTCTCGGAAAAGATGGTAAGCCACTGAAGACGCGTGCCGGAGACCTTCCACAACTCGCTGATGTTCTTAATGATGCTGTGACTGCTGCCCGCGCAGTGATCGGCGAGAAAAGCCATCTTGATACTGACGAAGAAAAAGACGCGCTCGCCGAACTCATCGGAGTCAACTCCGTCAAGTTCACCGAACTCTCGCATCACCGCATGTCGGACTACGTTTTTGATCTCGATAAAATGGTCGCGCTTGAGGGCGATACCGCGCCTTATCTTTTCTACAGCTACGTCCGCGCTCGTTCCATCTTCCGCAAGCTGGAAGAGGGCGCTGTCGGAAAGCTCGATGTCGACCAACTCGCCATCACCGAGGCTGCCGAGATTCATCTCGTCCGCATGCTCACCCGCTTCGGCGACAACGTCGGAACAGTCCTCGATGACTTCCGCCCGAATCTTCTCGCGACTTACCTTCTCGAACTCGCGCGCTCCTTCCACTCCTTCTTTGAAGCTTGTCCGGTCTTGAAGTCAGAAGGGGCGACCCGTGAAAGCCGACTCATCCTCTGCGATCTTACATCACGAGTAATCAAAGACGGACTCAACCTCCTTGGGATCCCTGTTCCCGAGCGCATGTAGAAAATCATGAGCGCACCCATCGTTATCAAAATCGGCACTGGAGTTCTCACCCGTGAGAATGGCACGCTCGATGGTTCTTCCCTCGTGAAGCTCGTTACCGCCGTCGCTGCCCTGCAAACCTCCGGCCAACCCTGTATCATGGTTTCTTCTGGAGCTGTCGGGGCCGGAGTCTCGGTGCTCGGACTGACTTC
The DNA here is from genome assembly GCA_039769075.1 of Akkermansiaceae bacterium. Classification (GTDB taxonomy): domain Bacteria; phylum Verrucomicrobiota; class Verrucomicrobiia; order Verrucomicrobiales; family Akkermansiaceae; genus SW10. The sequence continues at coordinate 63,412 of JBDMZE010000007.1, forward strand.
CTACCCGCAGGATGTCGAAAGCCGCCAGGCTGCCGCCGCCGTTGGTCAGGTCCGACTGATGCAGAAATACGAGACTCTCTTCTCAGACTTTAATCTCCACGCTGCCCAGCTTCTGCTCACCGGGAATGATCTCGGCGAAGATAAGGATCGCGTTCTCGCCACCATCGAGCGCCTTCTTGCTCACGGCTCCATTATTCCCATCATTAATGAGAATGACTCCGTCGCCGTCGAAGAACTCAGAGTGGGGGATAACGACATGCTCAGCGCAAGAGTCGCCCATCTTGTCGGAGCGAAGAAGCTCATCTTGTTTACTACTGTCGATGGCCTTTTAGATGAAAACGGCGAGCTCATCCCTGAGGTCGCGAGCGTCAACGAAGTCCTGGACCTCGCCCGCGACGAAAGCGGAAAATTCTCTATCGGAGGCATGGCCTCCAAGCTTCAAGCCGTAGCGCTAGCCACCGAAAATGGCACCGAAGTCGTCATCGCCAACGGCCGCAAGCCTGAGCAACTCAGCGAGCTCGCCGATGGTGTTGGTCGCCGCACTCGGTTCGTGGCCCAGAGGTAGGAATCGCGCATTTGAGTGTGAAGGGGGCTCTTGCCGAAAGTAATAGAATCACTTCCACCTTCCGACAAACTCCGCTATGTATCTGCTAGAATGACAGCGGAGCAAATAAAAGAGGATGTTTATGCGATGGGAAAACGAGCGCGCTCGGCTGCGCATGCGCTCGCAATTCTTTCTGAGGAAGGGAAGAATGAGATTCTCCGGGCGATGGCGGCGGGGATTCGGGAGTCCTCGACTGAGATTCTTGCAGCCAATGCGCTCGATATTTCCGCAGGTGAAGAGCGGGGGCTCACGAGCGCGATGCTGGACCGGCTTCGGCTTGATGAGACACGGCTTGAAGTCGTTGCTGCTGGTGTTGAAAAGGTAGCGACGCTTCCTGATCCAGTCGGGGAAGTGCTCGGCGAGTGGGATCGGCCAAATGGGATTCGTATTCAGCAAGTCCGCGTGCCCATCGGCGTGATTGGGATTATTTACGAGAGCCGTCCGAATGTGACGAGTGACGCGGCGGTCCTTTGCTTAAAGTCGGGCAATGCTACCATTCTCCGTGGTGGCTCGGAAGCGATTCACTCGAACCGAGCCATTGCAGAGGCGCTTCAATCTGGCGGCGAAAAGGCAGGTCTTCCCGAAGGGGCGATTCAGCTGATTCCCTTTACAGATCGGGAGAGTGTCGCGGTGATGGCGGGGATGGACAAATATCTCGATCTCATTATTCCCAGAGGAGGGAAAGGCTTGATCGAGACTGTCGTCTCGCTCGCTCGGATGCCCGTGATTAAGCACTACGATGGCATCTGCCACGCTTACGTGCACTCTGACGCGGATCAAGAAATGGCGGTCAAGGTCGTCGTTGATTCCAAGACGCAGAAGCCAAGCGTCTGCAATGCGCTGGAGACGCTCTTGGTCGATGCTGCGATCGCGGATGAATTTTTACCTAAAGTAGCAGCTGCTCTCGGAGAGAAAAATGTCGAGTTGCGCGGCGACGAGGCGACCCAAGCGGTGATCCTGGTGGTGCCCGCTTCAGAAGAAGACTGGAGCACGGAATATTTGGATTATATTCTATCGGTGAAAGTGGTGGCGTCGCTCGATGAAGCGATTGGGCATATCAATGAATACAGCTCACAGCACAGTGAGGTGATCGTGACTGAGAATCAGGAGATTGCGGAGCGCTTCCTGTGGGAAAACGATTCTGCCTGTCTTTTTCACAATGTCTCTACGCGCTTCAGTGATGGGGAAGAATTCGGCTTCGGCGCCGAGATCGGGATCTCGACAGATAAGCTCCACGCGCGGGGACCGATGGGGCTTCGCGAACTGACGTCCTACCAATATCGCATCCGCGGGGAGGGCCAGACCAAGGCCTAAATGAGGGATTCTCAAACAATGAAAAACCCAGGGTTTGTTCCCTGGGTTGAACGATCAGCCTCTTTGAGACCTGTTTATTGAAGGATTTTACTCCTCGGGCTTCTCCTCAAGCGCAGGACGGCCATTGAGAACGTCTTGATGAAGAAAGATCTCACCCTTGCGGCCGAGTTTCTCCTGCTTGCTAGTGTAGCCGTTATTCAATCCGGCAAGGAGCGCTACAATTCCAATGACAACAGTGCCAAAGGAGAGCATTCCTCCGCCGGAGTTACTTGAGGCGAGAGGCTGTGGGGTAAGAGGCCTAGGCGCGTTAGGGTTGGCTTGAACCTTTGGCTGAGCCTTGGATTGCGCAGGTGGACCTTTCGGAAGCTTCTTTTTTTCGAGCGCCTTGAAATCCTCGTCATCAAGAGAGTCCAGCTCGTCATCACTGAGGGTATATTCGAACTGGACGTCGCCCACTTTGACATCGTCGCCATTTCGGAGGTCGATGACTTCCATTCCATCGGTATCAAGGGAGATGCCATTGGTGGAATTTTTGTCGCGCAGGACATAGCCGCCATCGACTCGGTCCATGGTGCAGTGGGTGCTGGAAACTGAAGTGTCGTCGATGACGATGTCATTATCGGCACTGCGTCCGATAGTGACTTTATTACGATCGAGCTTAAAGCGGTAGGGTTGGGAGTTTTTCCCGGGAATCGTGATGCTGACGCGAGGCATAATTAAAAAAAATAACTGAGGACGAACTATTCACAAAATTCACAGAAATGCGAATGGAAAACTTCGATCCGAGGGCTTGCCTTTTTCGCCAGAGTTAGGAGCATTCGCTTCAATGGAGGCGATCAAGGCTCAAGAAATCACGAAGCAATTCGGTGACATTACCGCGCTCGATGGAGTGACACTAGAGATTCGTCCTGGGGAACTCTTCTTCCTTTTAGGTGGAAGTGGCTGCGGCAAGACTACTCTCCTGCGCTGCATCGCCGGTTTGGAAAATCCGACAAAAGGACGGGTATATTTTGGTGATCGTGACGTAACTGACTTGCCTCCTCATAAGCGTGAGGCTGCCATGGTTTTCCAAAGCTACGCACTCTGGCCGCACATGACAGTGGGGCAGAATATCGCCTTCGGTCTTGAAGAGCGTAAGGTGCCAAAAGACGAGATCAAGAGACGGGTCGATGAAGCCCTCAAAATGGTAAAATTGGAGGGCTATGGTCCGCGTGGGATTGATCAAATGTCGGGTGGGCAGCAGCAGCGGGTTTCGCTTGCGCGAGCGCTCGTGGTGAAGCCAAAATGTCTCCTTCTCGATGAACCGCTCTCGAATCTCGATGCCCAGCTACGCCTTGAAATGCGGTCAGAAATCCGACGAATCACGAAGGAAAATAAACTCACTGGAGTCTACGTGACGCACGATCAGGCGGAGGCACTCTCGATAGCAGATCGCATGGCAGTAATGGATCAGGGGACGGTCGTTCAGGTGGGGCCACCCGAGGAAGTTTATCGGAATCCGAACTGCTCCTACGTGGCGGGATTCATTGGTGAGACGAATCTTTTAAAGGGAACTTCCAATGGCAATGATGAGGTGGTGACTACAGCGGGAACTCTCCCTGGACGCATCACTGTGGAAGAATGGAATCTTGAATCAGGTTGCAATGTTCTCCTCTCAATTCGCCCGGAGGCAATTAAGATTGGCACTGCTGCCGGAGCCACGCTCAGCGGAAAGATTCGCGAGCGGACTTACCTTGGTAATCTCATCCAGTATGCAGTCGAGCTGGAGGATAAAACTCTGATGCAAGTGGCTGAAATGAACCCGCAGGTGATCTACGAACCGAGCGAGGAAATCGTCGGTTTGAGTATCACAAAAAACGACACTTTGATCCTTAAGAATTGATGAGAGGGGACTGGAAAAAATACCTCGGCGTCTTTGTTCCTCTTGGGATCGTAGTTGCGGCACCGCTTATCATGCGTGATTCGGTGAGCAAGTCCGCCGCTGGTGCTGACTTGCGGCTTGAAGTTATCACGCCGCACAATGAGATGATTCTTCGCGAATTCGGAGATGGCTTCTCCGCGTGGTATGAAAAGGAGACGGGTAACTCGGTTTACGTGAACTGGCGCACGCCGGGCGGAACGAGTGAAATTAAGCGCGTGCTCGATGGAGCCTTTGAGGCAGCTCAGGAACGGGGAGCTGAAGGGATCGGAGTTGATCTCTTTTTCGGAGGAGGAGAATACGATTTCTCCGGGCAGGCTAAGAAAGGACGATTCACCACACTGGATATCTTTAAAAAACAACCTGAGTTTTTTGAAGGAGGGATCATCCCTCAAACAATCGGAGGAGAGACTTACTACGACCCGAAGTACACCTGGATCGGCGTGTGCCTCTCGTCTTTTGGTATTTGTTACAATAACGACAGTTTGGCTCGACGCGATCTGGCCCCGCCGTCCTCTTGGGTGGATCTTGGTGATCCCGCCTATTTTAAAGGCGTTGCCTTAGCAGATCCGACCAAGAGTGGTTCGGTGGCGAAGGCCTTTGAGATGCTGGTGCAGCAACAAATTCACCAGCAGATAGAACTCGGTGGAGACCGTGATGAAGCAATTTCAAAGGGCTGGACGCTCGGGCTGAATCTGATTCAGCGAATTACCGCGAATGCAAAATACTTTACGGATAGTTCATCGAAACCACCGCGCGATGTTGGGCAGGGGAATGCAGTCGCGGGGATGTCGATCGACTTCTACGGGCGGACTTACAATGAGATTTTGAAGAAGGAAGATGGCTCATCGCGGCTCCACTTCGTAGCTCCAAAAGGCGGGACTTCGGTGAGTGTCGATCCCGTTGCGATTTTAAAAGGCGCTCCGAATGAAGAACTCGCGCAGGACTTCGTGCGCTTCCTGCTGAGCAAAGAAGGTCAAATGATTTGGAATGCCCGACCAGGCGAAGAAATGGGGCCTCGCCTACGAGCCTTGCGCCGACTTCCGATTCGTAAGGATCTCTATCAAGAACCTTATCTCTCTATGATGACAGATCGCGATGCGATGCCTTACGAGGTCGCGGACCGGTTTTACTACGATTCGACACTGACGGGACACCTTTTCACTCCACTGCGAAACATTATCCGAGTGATGAGTATTGATAGTCATGAGGAGATGAAGCGGGCTTGGAAAGCACTCGCAAAAGCTGGGTTTCCTGAAGAGGCGAGCCGAGTCTTTTACGATATTAGTCCGGTGACCTATGAACTCACCGGAAGCGAGATTCGCAGCACCCTAAAGTCGGGGGATAAAGTGGCCGCAGTGAGGATGACGAATCGCATCGGGAAGCACTTCCGAGAGAACTACAAGCAAGTGGAAAGGATGTGTCGATGAACCGGAACTTAGCCTATGGATTGACGATTATCGTCTCTGCTTTCTTCGCCGTCTTTTTCCTCTATCCGGCGGTTATCGTCCTGAAGGAGGCGTTTTATCTGGAGGGGCAGGGGTTTACTCTCAGCTTTGTGCGAGAGGTGTTCTCAAACCCGGTCTACGTAGAAGGCTTGTGGAATGCTCTTCTTCTGGGGATTTCGAGCACCCTGGCGAGCTTGGCGATCGCCTTTCCGCTCGCGCTGCTAGGACATCGGTATGGCTTCGCCTTTAAGAAGTCTCTCTCTGCTCTTATTTTGATTCCGCTGGTGCTGCCGCCTTTCGTCGGAGCGGTAGGTGTGAAACAAATCCTGGGATCGCAGGGCGCACTCAATGCACTGCTTGTGAATATTGGAATCAGCGACGCTGCGTCACCTTTTGACTGGCTCGGGGAGGCTCGCTTTATGGGTATCGTCATCATGAATGCGCTCCATCTTTACCCGATTCTCTACATGAATATCGCGGCCTCGCTCTCGAATATCGATCCGGCGATGGAGCAAGCAGCGCAGAATCTCGGCTGCCCGCCGTGGCGTAGATTGTGGCGCATCACTCTTCCGCTTTGCATGCCCGGAATCTTTGCTGGCGGGGCGATTGTCTTTATTTGGTCCTTTACTGAACTAGGAGTTCCTCTGGTTTTCGACTACGGACGAGTAGCTCCGGTTCAGGTTTTCAATGGTATTAAAGACCTTGGCTCGAATCCGTTCCCTTACGCACTTGTTGCGATTATGCTCGTGATTTCCACGACGGTTTTTCTCGTTTCAAAGGCGGTGCTGGGTCGGTCAAAACTGGGAACTGCACCACGTCCCAAAGGACGAGCGAATGAGATCCCTCTCAAGGGACTTAAGTCGCTTGGAGTAGCCTTCTTTTTCTTCGCCGTCTTCTTTATCTCTTCACTTCCGCATCTCGGAGTGGTGGTTCTTTCGATGGCTCAAGATTGGTATGCCTCCGTCTTGCCTGAGACTTGGACAGTTGATCACTATCGTGAGGCTCTTGGGCATCCGCTTGTAGTTCCCTCGATTCAAAACAGCCTTCTTTATGCCAGTGGTTCGACGCTCATTGACGTCATTCTCGGTGTTGCAATTGCCTGGGTGATCGTGCGGAGTTCGATCAAAGGACGAGCTGTGCTCGACGCCTTGGTGATGCTGCCACTCGCGGTGCCGGGCTTGGTTCTCGCCTTTGGATATCTCGCCTTGTCACAAGAAGGGCGGAGCTTTCACTGGCTCGTTGGTGCGGGAGAGGATCCTACTTATCTCATTATTATTGCCTATGCGGTGCGGAGACTTCCTTACGTGGTGCGCTCGGCGGTTGCAGGGCTTCAGCAAAGTAATATCGCCTTGGAGGAAGCCGCTCAATCGCTCGGGGCGACACCTTTCAGAGTCTTAAAGAGAGTGTCACTTCCTTTACTAAGTGCGAGCTTGATTGCCGGATCGATTTTGGCTTTCGCCTTCGCTATGCTGGAGGTGAGCGATAGTCTGATTCTTGCCCAGCAAGCTGAGCATTATCCGATTACGAAGGCGATTTACTCGCTGCTCGGAATGCTAGGGAATGGCTATGAACTGGCAGCGGCCCTCGGAGTCTGGGCGATGGCCTTTCTTGCGATCGCGATCATCGGGGCCGTGGTGCTCGGTGGCAAAAAAGGTGGCCTCTTCCGAATGTAAGGAATCCGCTCACGACGTTGGGGTGGCGCTCCCATGAGATCATATTTCATTGACCCAGTGTGACCCAGACGGACTTAAGGTAAGGAGATTCACTGAAATCAGAGGGCATTTTTTGAGAGCAGATCTTAGCTCCGACTGGGGCAGTCTCCCGAAGTTGTTCTTCGAACTCTGTCACCGTCATTCCTCGGTAGTTGTGGCAGGCGAGGATCGTCCCACCGGGGCCGAGACAGGCGAGAGCGAGTTGAAAGAGGTGCGGGTAGTCCTTTTCGACCCGAAAGACTTTTCCTTTGTCGTCCCGCGAAAACGTTGGGGGATCGAGAATGATGGCATCAAATTGACGACCTTGTTTTGCGAAGCGCTTGAGCCAATGGAAGGTGTCTCCTTTGCAAAAATAGTGATCTGTCGGATCGATCTCGTTTAGGCGGAGGTTCTCGCGAGCCCAGTCTAGATAGACCTGCGAAAGGTCAAGCGTGCTCGTGGTGGCACCCGCTGCTGCTGCTGCTACTGAAAAGAATCCCGTGTAGGCGAAAGTGTTAAGAAGGGTTTTCCCGGGTGCCATCATTTCCCGAAGGGTTTTCCGGTTGTTACGTTGATCGAGGAAAATCCCCTGTGAGTAACCTGATTGAAAGGAGAGGCGCACTTTAAGTCCGTTCTCCAGACCCGTGAAGAATTCCGGTGCTTCCACACCGCCGAGGTGAATCGGGGAGTCCTTTTGGTGCTGGTCTAGCCGTTTCCAGTAGAGTGAATGAGGCGCACGATCCAAGAGCGCGGCTTTAAGCTCGGGCGACAGCCGTGGTCCCTGAGTGGAGACGAGCCAGTGATCACTAAGCGATTCCAAGTAGACCCCAGGGAGATCGTCGCCTTCACCGTCAAGCAGGCGAAGGAGGTCGGTCTCGCTCGTTTGGAGGTGCTTTCGCTTCTCAAGCGCAGAATCGAGTAATTGGAGGTGGCGAGGGATGGACATCTGGCGCGCATCTCTTAGCATCACCGCAGCAATGAGCGAATGGAAATCCTTATTAGATCAGGCAGTCACCGCTGGTGACCTTTCTTCCGACTCCCGGAAAAATATCGACCTTTATCTGGCAGGCACCAGCTCGCCTGTTGGGGAGTTGGCTGTTCAGGAACTTGTAGAGCAAAAAGCATGGCAGGAGCTCGATGACCGCTTTTTTAAGACACTTGCTTTTGGAACCGGAGGTCTCCGCGGTCGCACCGTGGGGCGCATCGTTACCGAAGCCGAGCAGGGAGCGGGCGGACCTCTTGATCGCCCCGAGCATCCATGCGCCGGAACGGCCACGATGAACTTTTTTAACCTCAAGCGCGCGATGCTTGGAATGGTGACGTATCTTTTAAAAACCTGGAGCGGGGAAGGGCGTCCTTCGATTGTCATCGGTCACGATACACGTCACTTCTCACGTGATTTCGCCGAGGCCTGCGCCAAAGTCTGCACCGATCTAGGGGTGGATGCTTACCTTTTTGAAGGACCACGAGCGACACCTCAGATCTCCTTTGCGATCCGCGAATTGCGTGCTGACGCCGGGGTTTGTCTCACGGCGAGTCACAACCCATCTCACGACAATGGTTTCAAAGCCTACTTTTCACTCGGCTCCCAAATTGTTGAACCTGCCGCCAGTGGAATCATTGGTGAAGTGAATGCGCTCGCCACTGAAAACTATCAAGCCAAGCCGGAAGCCGAGCAGGGCAAGAACACCGTCCTCGCCGAGGAGATGGACCGCACTTACATGGATCGCCTCCGGAGCGTCCTCCTCCAGCCTGCTCTTCTTGAGAGTGATGATAAGGCAAAGATCGTTTACACAAATCTCCACGGAACGGGCGGCGTGATCATCGTGCCAATGCTTCGTGAGCTGGGCTTCGAGGTTCTCACCGTTCCCGAGCAAGACGAGCCGGATGGTCGTTTTCCTACAGTGGAATCTCCTAATCCTGAAAATGCTCCCGCTCTCGCGATGGGCGTCGCTCTTGCCGAAAAAGAAAATGCGGATGCAGTCATCGGAACTGATCCGGACTGCGACCGCATGGGCGTAGCGGTTAAAAATGAAGCCGGGGAAATGGAGTTTCTCACTGGTAATCAAATCGGTTCACTGATCGGCTGGTATCGCATCAAGACGATGTTCGATCTCGGCTGGCTCACCGAGAGTAATCGCAGTCGTGCTGTCCTCATCAAGACGCTCGTGACCACCGAGCTTCAAGCCAAAATTGCTGCAAAATATGGCATCAGCATGGTGAACACCCTCACCGGATTTAAGTTCATCGGCGAAAAGCTCGCAAAGTATGAAGCCGCCATTCCCGCGGATAAGAAAGGGGACTACCGGAACCTTTCTGAAGATGAGAGCCGTAAGATCCGTCTCGAGTATTCCAAGTTCTTCGTCTTTGGTGGCGAAGAAAGTTATGGCTATCTCGGCTCCGACTTCGTTCGCGACAAGGATGGCAATGCTTCCGCTGTTATGTTCGCCGAACTAGCCGCTTATGCCACGAGCCAAGGCACTACGATTGCCGGACTCCGCGATCAGGTTTGGGCTGAATATGGCGTTCACCTTGAACTCGGAAAATCGATTGTGATGGAAGGAAGCGCAGGCGCGCAAAAGATCGCAGCCCTTGTCGAATCCTACAGCAGCAATCCTCCGACGGAGATCGATGGCGGTAAATGCACCAGCGTCAGAGACTACGCCAAAGGCGGGTTCTACGATGAAGAAGGTGACGAGATTCCCGCTGCTGATATGCTCTTTGTCGAACTCGATGACGGCCGCCGTTTTGCAGTTCGCCCCTCAGGCACCGAGCCTAAGATTAAATACTACCTTTTCGGCGAAGCCGCTCCCGGCGATGTCGCAGAAGGAAAAGTGAAAGTCACAGTCGCGCTCAACTCGCTCTGGGCTGCCGTAGAAAAAGACGCTCACAAGCGCATGGGCTAAATGAATAGATTAGCGAGAGCAGGTGGAGCGATTGCGAGCGGATTGGCGCTCGCACTTTGCTACGCGCCCTTTCAGCAAAGCTGGCTCGTTTGGGGCTGGCTCTGGATTCTCCTTCCGCTGCTCTGGACGGTTAGCGGGAAAAGAAAACGATTGAAGGGCTTCGGACTCGCCTATCTGAGTGGTCTCGCTTTTTGGCTCATCAACGTGAAGTGGGTCTGGACTGTGACTGGCCTTGGTGCGCTGGTAATGGCGGGCTACTTTTCCGTCTATTTTGGAATCTTCGGAGCCTTTGCCGCAGTTGCTGGAAATCCTTGGCGCGAGAAAACCCCTCTTGCTCGTAGCGTTCCACAGCGCTTTCGTGAAATGGGCCGTAGTCTCGGGTTCGCCGTAGTGCTCGGTGGATTCTGGTGCGGGATGGAATGGATTCGCGGCTGGATGCTCACCGGATTTGGGTGGAATGGCTTGGGTGTTGCCTTTTCAAAAAGCCTCATGTTGGCGCAAAATGCCGAGTTCGTCGGTGTCATCGGCCTCGCTTTTTTGCCCGTCTTCTTAAGCGCGGTGGTGGTGCAAGTGGGATGCCGTTTTTATCAGCAAAGCATTATAGGTGGAGTGAAAATGCTCCACTGGGATTTTGCGAGCGGGCTTCTGGTCGTCATGGGCGCCTTTACGCTCGGGACGTTTCGTTTCGTTGCGATCAACAGCAGCGAAAAAATCACCGCCAAAGTTCTCCTCGTTCAGCAGAATATCCCTCAGAAGGCGGGACAGATTCTCTGGAGTCGTCAGGAAATCGTCGATGGATTTGTCGAGCTCACCGAAGATGGAATCGAGCAAGCCGAGAATAACACGGTCGAAGCTCTTAAGACCGCCGAGAAAGACGTCGCGATTACCTCTGGTCAACCGGACTTTGTAGTCTGGCCGGAAGCGTGTTTGCCCGAGTGGTTCAACCTCGATGAAGAGGGTGTTCCAACGTCGGGACCCGACATGGAAAGTATCATTGGTTACGCAGCGTCACTCGGAAACTTCACCCTCCTGAGCGGGATCAATGAAGTGGAGGGAAATCCGGCAGATCCTTCTTCAAACGTCTACAACTCGCTCCTCGCGCTTGATCCATCGGGTCGCCGACGGAGCTTTAAAAAACATCACCTCGTCTATTTCGGCGAGGCGATTCCCGACATTGAAGCTCTCCGTGACCTATATGAAAGGACGACCGGAGTTCCCTTTGGAGGAGGCCTCACTCCCGGCTCAGGCTTCGAGCCTTTCGAACTCTCCTGGAAGGATGAAAAGATCGGAGCTATCCCCTCGATCTGCTTCGAGGATACCGTCCCGCGCCTTACGAGGAAGTTCGTGAGAGCCGAACCTCAGATGATTGTTAATGTCACTAATGACGGGTGGTTCCAAGAAAGTGAAGCTGCCGAGCAACACTTTGAAAATGCCCTCTTCCGCTGCATCGAGCTACGTCGGCCCATGCTCCGATCCGCAAATCAGGGCGTCACCTGTGTCATCTCGGTGGTTGGCTCGACATACGACCCGGTGACGAATGAGGATCGACGTCTCGTGGATGAAAAGGGGAGCCATTTCCAGCGTGGAAGCCTCCTAGCAAACATCTACCTGCCAAAAGATGCTGGAATCACTCTTTATGCGCGCTTCGGCGATTGGTTCGCTGTCACCGGTTTGAGTGTCGGACTCCTGTGGGGCATTTGGGTCAGGATTCAGATGTATTGGAAAAAGCCTTAGCCTTTCCGCTCCCGCCTCTTGCCGATAGCGCTCTAATCTGTCAGCGTCCGTCCGTGCAAAGTGATGTCCGAGCAGTTCTGCAATACGTGCCTTCCTTCAGGGGAAAGGTCTTCGTCGTGGTGCTCAATGCCGGACGAATGACAGAGCTTGCGCTCGCAGAAGCACTTCTTGATCTCTCTGCCCTCCAGCAGGTTGGGGTCCGTTTAATTGTCGTCTCGACTGGTTCGGGGGAAGCCGAAATTTCCCAACGTCTCATTGATGGCGAACTCAAGTGGGGCGCGTCTTCATTGGATGACATCGAAAAAATGTCCGGCATTCTAGATCGTGGGCAGCTTGTTCTCATAGAGGTTGCTGGGATTCATCCCCTCGGGTCAGAGATGGTAAATCTAGCAACCACGTCCGGGGCGGCTAAGCTCATTGCCTTCCAAGAGGCCGCTGTGACGCAAGAAGGAATGAGTCTTCATGCCATTTCCCGTGATAAGGCGGCATCTTGGCAAGGGGAGTGGAGTGCGCTCTTTAGCGCTGCAGCCGATGCTTGTAATCGAGGCATTCGCAGGGTCCACTTGCTTGATGAGACCCACCAAGGGGTTCTCATGGACGAGCTTTTTTCTAACGAGGGTGTCGGAGTGATGATTCACTCCGACGATTATCTCAGCGTCCGCGCTATTTCTACCGAGGATATTCCAGAACTTCTCGCAATGATTGGGCGATCAATCCGCGATGCACATTTAGTCCCTCGCTCTTACGAAGAGATCGAGGGTTCGCTCTCAGACTTCCAGGTTCTCACCATCGATGATAACGTGGTCGGCTGCGTGGCACTCCATCCTTATCCCGAGGGTTGCGGCGAGATTGCCTGTCTCTACGTGAAGCAAAACCATGGAGCGGAAGGTTATGGCAAACTTCTGGTAGAAGCGGCCGAGAAGCGCGCCGCGGAACTTGCCCTTCCTTGGGTCTTTGCGCTGAGCACTCGTGCAGTGGACTACTTCGTCCATCAGCTCGGATATCAGCCAATTGATCTCAGTGAGATTCCTGCGACCCGGCAGGATCGGCTCCGCTTAAGTCAGCGCGAATCTATCGTTCTCAAGAAAACGATTATTCAATAAGCTCGACCGCAAGGCTCTTCACGGTGCCGACGTCGATGAGAAAGAAGTCGGGATCGCTTGAGAGGCTGGCATAGTAAAAGCGATTTTTCGCACCTGAGACAATTTGCGCGACCTTCAATTGATGGGGAACGAGTGCGACTACTTTGCCGGTATCATCGACCTCCTCCAGCGAGACCGAGATGCTGAGATTAGGGTCGTTCAAAAGAAAGGTAGCATTCTGGGCGTCAGGCCCCAACCAGCGGTGAGCCTTGATGTCGGAAAGCTTTTCGAGGAGACGGTTCGCCTTGTTCACGTTGAGCCGCGCGGTGATGTCTTTTCCTCCCTCGCGGGCCTTCCACTGACGACTAAAAAAGTTGTAGCTCAGCTGAAGGACGGGTCGACCTTTTCGCTCGATGACGAGGCCGCGAATCTCGAAGGGATCGATGCTCCAGATGCGCTTGCTGCGCCAGCGGAAGTCCTCCATGGCGATCTTAGTAAAGATTTGCGATGTAACCTCGGCAACCCGTGCCGTGCCGATTCGATTACTGTAGAAATGATTAAGGTCGCCCGAGCCAAACTCGATTAATACTGGCCCTGAAGTGCCAGCGAGAGTGACCGTTTTCGGCTTCTCGATTCCAAAGATCGCGAGACTCGATTGGGCTTCATTTTGCGGTGTTGGCGTCTCACGGAAGAGTGTCGCTAGCTCTGGGGGTTTGCTGCCCTTTGCGAGAGTATCGAAGGTACTCTTCGATATCTCCAATATCCGCTGGGTCTGGGTATTCCGTGCGTAGAAATGTTGACGTTGACTCTCACCGATTGCGAAGTTCATCGCCGTGCCATCCTTCAGCGTGACTTCAATGTTTCGACCCGGCTGATCGAGTCCGTAGGAAGGGAGATCCGTGGCGGCGTCATCGCTAAAGTTGAGGATTTCATCGACGAAGAGAGCTTTGAAAAGAATGCCTACTTGTTCTTCATTCGCAGGGCCCTCGTAGCTCCCGATCTTTACGTGCCATCTCTTTGCCCGCTCATGCGGGTCGTATTCGAGGGAAAGTTTTAGGTCGCGACCTTGTGCATCGGAAATACTCAGGCTTTGGATCTGGGTAATCTCGAGTGAAGTGAGGGTGCGGCTTCTAAGTTCGTTGACGTTTTTAGGAAGCTTGACGAGTTCGTCACGGGGAAGTTTCAGAATAGCGGAGCGCTTTTGATTTGGCCCGGTGCCGATGATTGCCGAAAGCATAGCGGACGAATCCGTCTCGGGAGGATAGATGTAGACTGAGGTGGCAGAGGAAACGGAACCATCCGGGAGAAAGAACTTCACCTTGATGGTCTGCGCGAGATTTTCGGAAAGAGGATCCGCGAGTGCCTCACTCGATTCATCTAGCACAGCGGTGGCACGGAGATTCGTCAGGATTGCGACGAGTTCCTTCACCGCATCAGGGTTAGCCGCTAGCTCGTAAGGCTTGGTCACGCGCCACGGGCTATTTTTAGAGAGGCGATCACGAGCTACGACGATTTCGGCGCTGCCATCATTGAGGCTAATCTCGGCGGCGTAGGCTGGCGGGCGATAGAAGACATTGTGATTCCTTAGACGACGGAGTCCGTTCTCAAAATATTTCTTAATTCCCTCGACCCTAATTGCCGGATTGGCGATGTCCCCACAGACGTAAAGATAGTCACGCTGCTCGCGCTCGGCGGGCCAGATCACGACGGTGGGGAAGCTACTGGTCCGCTCTTTCTCGGTTGTGCCGTAGAGTGACGGACCGTCGTCTTCGTCGAGAACCAAGCTGCGCCAAGCAGTGTTGTTTCCAAGATTGAAGTGGCAAAGTGGGGTGCCGCCCTTGTCGTAGAGTTGTAGCTCAATCTTTGAGGAACTCAGCCCGAATTCAGCAAGATCATCGACCTCATCTCGGTCGATGACGTCTTCAATGACCAAGTTACCCGCAAAATTAATGATTCCCAAGGCGACCGAAGGATCGGCAATATCTTCCCAAGGCTTCTTGACGACCCATGCACCGCCGATTTTTTCGAGCACTCCTTGTGTGCCATCAGCTCCGAGGATTTCAATTCGACCGACCTCTTTAGGATCGAAGTCGTAGAGCGTGTCGTCTTGACCGAGCGGCGGCGCACCGAAGAGGCGATAGAGATTTCCATCGTGAGTCTGAAGAATGACAAGCCCTCCGAGCGCAAGAGCGATCAGAGTCAGGAAGATAGAGCTGAAATAACGCATGGCCGAATTTCTGCTAAGCGCGGCGGGTGCTCCAAACGAAGAGCGAGATCATGAGAAAGCCCGCTGGGATGAAGAAGACGATAATGTTCTGAAGCCAACTCACTTCACTCGGGATAAGATTGAGCTTTCGTCGAACGAGACCGCGTGGGCCGATGCCCATCAATTCTTCGCGGCCGAGAAGCCAGTGAGTAGTGTTCTTCACAAAGTCGAGTTGCTCGTTATTGAGACGCTCGGGATTGAGGAAGTCGCTCGTTGAAAGGATGATCATCTTAGAGGCTGTGTCTTCTTCATTTTCAAGGCTAGCATTTCCGCGAATGATTCCAGCTCCTAGGAACAGGGGGCCTGGTTGGTCAGACGAGTCATCGAAAGTGGGGTTCGGCTTCTTGTAATTGACCTCACCCCAGTAGCCGGGGGCGGTTTCGATCACGGCGAAGCAGCGAATACCTTGGGTCACGAGATCCTCGGCACCTTCCCTGATTTCGAGGCTGGAGACTCGACCTTCAAAGCGGGCTGCCTTTCCCTCAAGAGAAACGGTGACGTCATTAACCGGTGCATTGACCGAAAAGAGTGCCTGGACCTGGCTGTCCGTTCGACCATTGCTCACTTTTAGAATCCGGTCGTTCCGTGGTGTCACTCCATTCCTGCGCAGGAAAGAATTGAGATTAGGTAGTTCCGCAGAGGGGTCGAGATAAGCGAGGATCGAAGAATTAGGACGCTTCCAGTAAGTGTCAACTTTTTGAAGCTCCTCTGTGGAAAGGTCGTATTGAGGAGCGGCGAAGACAACGCCCTCTGCATTTGCGGGGATCTCGTCGATCTCTGAAATCCGGATCGGAGCGAGGAAGACATTGAGACGTCCCATCGTCTCCTTGAGCATCTCGGCGGGGGAGCTAGTGTCGCTGGCATCGATGTCATTCTTATCTGAGATGAGATACATGATGCGCGGCTTAGGCTCGAGCGCGGCGAGAAGATAAGAGGTGAGCATGGCCTCGTCTTGATAGCCCGCGACGCGACGTTGCTTATTCTCATCAGTCCGCATTACGAGCATGTCCTGAACCCGCACAAAACTGAGTCCAGCATCTGGAGAAGTGGGGTCGACAGGGGGACTCAGGCGGCCGTCGATGATGAAAATATCGTCGCTGAAAAGTTGGCCGAGAGTGTCGTAGTAGTTGTTCGCGACCTCTACCGCGCGGTCTTGGTCACGGATCGGGTCAAGATAATCGACTGCAATTTTCCCTTTCGCGAGATTTTCATACTGCTCGATGAGATTTCGGAGGCGCGCATAGTGCGGTCTATTTTTTCGAAGTGCAGCGATGATTTTCACCGGCTCCTCACGTTCGGAAAGAGCGGAAGAGCCAAGAAGGCTGAGGGTCTCCTCGGAAAGGGTGAACTCAGAGGTGTGAGTGAGATCTTTCTGGGTGTGGTAAATGATGCCGATATAGAAGGCGCTCACGAAAATAATGACCGCGAGGACCAGTTGAAGCAACACGCGCGAACGAGTCCCCAGTCGGGTAATCGGGCTGGGCGGCGGCGCCATTTCTTCGAGGTTCGTTTTTGGATCGTCGATCATTTTTTCCAACGGCGGTAGTCCAGCAAGTGGTGGGTGAGGAAAAGGATGAAGCAGGTCGCTGTGATGTAGTAAACAAGCGGTCGGCTATCGATGAGGCCACGCGAGTAGGTCGCGAGATGCTCACTGGAGGAGATGAAGCTAAAGAAGGCGGCAGCGGGGATTTTATCGCCGTAGAATAGGGTGATGAGCCCCATCAAAAAGTGAACGAACAAGATTCCGATGCACACGATGCCCGCGATGATTTGGCTCGAGGTGAGGCAGGATGCGAGGCAGCCAAAAGCGATGAATAGCGCGCCCATGAGTGCTAGAATCGTGAAAAGACCTATCAATTCGCCGCCATTAAACGGAGGGGGAATATCGGTGATGATGGTGAAGAGTTTGAAGTGAACAAATGCCGGAATCCAAAGGATCAGGTAGGTCACATAGGCCGCAAAATATTTCGAGAGCACGACATGCCAGGTTTTCACCGGAGCGGTGAGGAGTCCTTCCAGAGTTCCTGCGCGACTTTCTTCCGAAAAAAGGCGCATCGTGAGCACCGGGAAGAGGAAGAGGAAATAGAACCAAAAGGTCGAGCTCTGGAAGGTGGAGAACACCAAGCTCTCGATTCGCGGGGTATCGAGGAAGCTCTTCATCGCGGTCGACAAGAGCAAGGCCTGCATGAGCGCGGCAAAGGCGCAGATGAGCCAGCCGAAGGGAGAAAGAAAGTAACCCTTCAGCTCTTTGAAGAAAAGAATTCGGAACGTGCGCATGGTGATCAGTCCTTTCTGGTGAGCTCTACGAAGACTTCTTCGAGGTTGGCACTTCGACGAGCGAGCGAGCGGAGAGGCCAGCCCTTTTCGGCTGCTAAGGAAGCGAGACGAATCCGGGTGTCAGTATTGGGAGCGACAAAGACCGAGAATCTTGTCCATCCATCTTGAAGAGGTTCGCTCGTCACTTTGGTGACGTTCTCAATCGTCGGGAGGATTGTTTCTCCAACTTCCGGAGAAATGCGGAGTTCCATCGTGACCCGACCAGCCCGACGCATCGATTTCACGAGATTGGAAGGGGAGTCCGCAGCCTTCACTTTTCCTTCATCGATAATAACGACCTTATTGCAGGTCATTTCCACCTCGCTGAGAATGTGGGTGGAGAGAAGAATGGTGTGTTCCTGTCCAAGATCCTGAATCAGACGCCGGATAGCACGGATCTGATTTGGGTCGAGGCCGTTCGTCGGTTCATCAAGAATCAGGAGTTCAGGTTCGTGAATCAGAGCGTCCGCGAGTCCCACGCGCTGGCGGTAACCCTTGGAGAGTGTCTTGATCATCTTCCGCCTGACGTGAGAAAGCCCACAAGTTTCCATCACCTCGCCGAGTCTGGTGCGAAGACGGCTACCTGAGAGCCCGCGCAGAGCCCCACGAAAGCGTAGATATTCCTTCACTCGCATATCGATATAAAGAGGGACATTCTCCGGCATGTAGCCGATCTTTTTCCGCACATCGAGCGATTCGCGGAAGATGTCGAAGCCCGCGATTCGAGCCGCTCCTGAAGTAGGAGGGAGGTAACCGGTCAGCATCCGGAGGGTGGTGGTTTTTCCAGCGCCATTAGGCCCTAAAAAACCGACGATATCACCGCGCTGGACCTCAAAAGAGATTCCATCGACGGCGTGGTGGCGTCCATAGTGCTTGCTGAGATTAACAATCTCGATCATGCGTCATTAAAAATAGGTGTGGGATCAGGTGCTGAGCTGTTGACTCGCGAAGGTGTGGGAACTAATTAAACCCCCAACACGCGCTTACCAAGCTCGAATATCACCTACTTCCTCTACCAACGATCATGCCATCGCAAATTTCACCTCGGCTGAATGCGGCTCTCCTTGACGAAAAATACGCCCAATGGAGTGATGACCCACAGTCGGTAGAGTCCGTGTGGGCTGCATTCTTCGAGGGTTTCGAGCTCGGATCCACAGAACCTAAAGCAGGCGGACCAGGCGGCACTCCATCCAATTCATTCGGTGATCAACCCCTTTCTGAGGAGCAACTCGCATTTCGGGGGAAAGTAGTCAGCCTCGTCTACAATTACCGGACACTGGGCCATACTCAGGCTCACATCAATCCGCTCGACGATAGCCCAGCGGAAAACCCTCGTCTTGCGCTTTCGGCGTTTGGATTTAATGAAAGTGACCTCGGTCGTGAAGCCCGCACCCAATTTTTCCGCAAAGGTGAGTCAATGCCACTCGGCGAGCTAGAGAAAGCCCTCCGCGAGACCTATTCCAGTAAGATCGGCTTCGAGTTTATGCACATCCATCAGACGGAAGTGCGGTATTGGATTCGCCAACGCATCGAAGAGCGTGTCACCCGCCCTGACCTTGAGGTCGACGATAAAAAGAGGGCTCTTCACTGGCTTCTTGAGGGTGAACTTTTCGAGAGCTTTCTTGGTAAAAAATTCCTCGGCGAGAAGCGCTTCTCCCTCGAAGGGGCAGAAGGGACGATGGTCCTCCTGAACCGCATTTTAGAATCTTGCCCCTCAGCTGGAGTGAAGGAGATCGAAATGGGTATGCCGCATCGTGGTCGCCTCAATATCCTTGCACATTTCGTCAAAAAGTCGATCGCGACACTGCTCTACGAATTCACCCCGAACTACGTCCCTGACCTTGTTGCAGGTGATGGTGATGTCAAATATCACCTCGGTTATGAAAAAGTCCGCACCCTTCCCGATGGCGAAGTGCGCGTGAGCCTCGCTGCTAATCCCAGTCACCTCGAGGCAGTCAACCCTGTTGTTGAAGGTAAGGCTCGTGCTCGCCAGCGTCTCATTGGCGATGACGGCGTCGAGACCGATCGCAAAGTCGTCCTCCCAATTCTTCTTCACGGAGACGCCGCCTTCGCCGGACAAGGTCCAGTTGCCGAGGTGCTGAATCTTTCCCAGCTTGAAGGCTACCGCACAGGCGGAACGATTCACATTATCGTCAATAATCAGATCGGCTTCACTACGATGCCCGAGGATGCTCGCTCGTCTCCTTACGCGACCGACGTCGCAAAAATGATCGAAGCGCCGATCCTTCACGTCAATGGTGAGCGCCCTGAGGAACTCTTCTGGGCCGCTCAGTTTGCCCTCGATTTTCGCCAGGAATTCGGCCGCGACATTGTCATCGACATGTATTGCTACCGCCGTCAGGGGCACAATGAAAACGACCAAGCTGCTTTCACGCAGCCGCACATTTATCGCAAGATTATGGGCCGCAAGACCGCTGGCCAACTTTACCTTGATGAACTGATCGATGAGGGCGTCATTTCCGCGGCCGAGGGCCAAGCGGTCCACGATAAAATTTGGAGTGGTCTTGAGGCAGGATTGACCAAGATGCGGAAGCTTGAGGAAGAGGGTAACTTGACGGTCTTCAGTGGCTCGACTGCTGAGGCACAACCCGAGTTCAGCTTTGATAACGTCAATACTGGCATTTCGGTTGACCGTCTCCAGCACATTGGTAAAACCCTCACCACCATTCCTGAGAGCTTTTCGCTTCATCCAACCCTCGCCAAACGCTTCATCCCGCGCCGCATCGAGGCTCTTGAGAACGGTGGGCCTTACGATTGGGCCTTCGCTGAATCGCTCGCTTTCGGCGCGCTCCTCCTGGAAGGATATCCCGTGAGACTTTCTGGCCAGGATTGCCGACGCGGCACTTTCTCACATCGCCACGCCGTCTTTTACGATTACGACACCCGTGAGCGCTACATCCCGCTGCGTGAACTCGGCCAGGCCCAAGAGCGCTTCTGCGTCTATAACTCACTCCTTTCTGAAACGGCAGTGCTCGGCTTCGACTACGGCTACTCGCTCGGCTGCCCGAATATGCTCATTCTTTGGGAGGCTCAATTCGGCGACTTTGCGAACGGAGCGCAGGTCATCATTGACCAGTTCATCTCCTCTGCCGAATCCAAGTGGCAGACTCCGAGTTCGATGGTGATGCTCCTTCCGCATGGCTACGAGGGAATGGGCCCAGAGCACTCCAGCGCTCGTTTGGAACGCTTCCTGCAGTTGTGCGCTGAGAAGAATATGGTCGTTGGAAACTTCACCACCCCAGCGCAGTATTTCCACGCTCTGCGTCGCCAGAAGCACTCAGCGACTCGTAAACCACTGATCGTGATGACCCCAAAGAGTCTCCTCACGCACCCGCGCGCCGTTTCCCATCTCGAAGATTTCCTCGACGACACGGCTTTCCAGGAAATTATTCCTGATCATCATGAGTTCGAGAAACCCGAGCGCGTCAACCGCGTCATTTTCTGCACCGGGAAGGTCTACTACGATCTGCTCGCTTACCGTGAAGAGAATGACATTAAGCACGCCGCCATCGTGCGCGTCGAGCAAATCTACCCTCTCGATAGCGAGGGGATCAAGATGGCTGTTAGTCCGTATTCATCGGCTAAAAAATTCATCTGGTGTCAGGAAGAACCACTCAACATGGGGGCTTGGTCCTTTATGCAACCACGTCTTGAGCGAATTACCAAATCCCGAGTGCGCTACGCCGGTCGCGAGCGCGCTTCCAGTCCTTCCACTGGTTCTAAAGCCGTCCATAAGCGAGAGCAAAAGTCACTCGTAAAGCGTGCCTTCTCCGCCTAATTACCCTTACTTTTCCACCACCGCGATGTCTCACGAAATTAAAATTCCGCCCGTCGGCGAATCCGTCACTTCCGCCCTCGTTGCCCGCTGGCATAAGGGAGAGGGGAACTCTGTCCAAAAAGGCGAAACCCTCGTCACTCTCGAGACCGACAAGGTCTCAAACGAACTGGAAGCAGAAGTCTCAGGAACTCTCTCGATCACCGTTCCCGAAGGAGAAGAAGTCGAGATCGGCACGGTCGTAGGCAGCATAGCCGAAGATGCAGTCAGCGAGTCAGCTCCTGATCCTCAAGCAGTTGGCCCCGCACAGGTGGCCTCATCAGATGAAAAAGGTGAGGTGGTTCCGATCAAAGTCCCCGCTGCTGGTGATTCTATTACTTCCGCTACCGTAGCAGCCTGGGCCGTTGCTGATGGTTCATTCGTGAACAAAGGTGACGTCATGGTGACTCTCGATACCGATAAGGTTTCCTCCGAGCTCGAAGCAGAAGCTTCCGGCACTATTAAAATCGAAGTATCCGAAGGCGAGGAAGTCGATATTGGCGCTACCCTAGGAACTCTTACCACCGGATCTGCTCCGGTCAGTGCTTCGATTCCTCAACCCGCTGCTGCTCCAGAAAAAGTCGCCCCCGCACCTGAGAAGAAATCCGCGCCAGCTCCAGTCGCGAAGCCTGTTCCTGCGAAAACAGAAGAGGGCCGTGTCACCCGCAAGAAGATGACTCCGCTGCGTCGTAAGATCGCCCAGCATCTCGTGAATGCCCAGCAGACCGCTGCCATTCTCACTACCTTTAATGAAGCCGACATGTCGGCTGTCATGAAGCTGCGCAAGCAGGTCCAGGAGGGCTTCATCGCCAAGCACGGCGTAAAGCTCGGCTTCATGTCCTTCTTCGTAAAAGCCGTCGTTCAAGCGCTCAAAGAGGTTCCTTCCATCAATGCCCGAATCGATGGCACCGACGTCATCCAAAATCATTTCTTCGATATCGGCGTCGCCATAGGCACCGAAAAAGGACTCGTCGTTCCGGTCCTCCGTGACTGTGACAAGAAGAGCTTCGCTCAGATCGAGCAGGATATCCTCGACTACGCCTTCAAGGCCCGCGACGGGAAAATCGGTTTCGACGACCTCTCCGGTGGCGTCTTTACCGTCTCAAATGGCGGGGTCTACGGGTCGCTCCTCAGCACCCCGATTCTCAACCCTCCCCAGAGCGGAATTCTCGGAATGCACACCATCCAGCAACGACCTATGGCCGTGAATGAAGAAGTGAAAATTCTCCCCATGATGTATCTTGCGATGAGCTATGACCATCGCCTCGTCGATGGGAAAGAAGCCGTCACTTTCTTGATCAGTATTAAGAATAGCATCGAGAATCCCACGCGTCTCATGCTGGAAATGTAATCCTCATGGCCGAGGAAAACCCCTACGCTCCGCCCGAAACTGTCGTCAATGATGACATCAGGAACATAGCTGTGCGCTCGATACCTCATCGCGGCAACTATGCAAGTCGATGGGCGCGCCTTGGCGGTGCTCTGATCGATGTGGTGGTTTTAGTGATCGCCGCTTTAGCGGTAGATTATTTGGGTGATCGTAGTGTCGGCTCTTTTGATGAATGGGCGGAAAGCGAAAGCGAGTGGGGAGACTCTCTGATCGCAGGTTTTATCTCCTTCCTGACCTACGCCACCATTCAGAGTTACACATGGCATTACCGGGGTCAAAGCATCGGGAAACTCGTGTTAGGGATGAGAATAGTAACCCTTGATGGTGGACAGGCGAGCTGGGCGCTCATTTTCTTTATTCGCGAACCTTTTGCCCATGTCATCGGCCATATCAGCAGCCTCCTTAGCGTCATCGACCCGCTTCTCATCTTTCGTTCTGAGCACAATTGCCTTCATGACGATGTCGCGAGAACCCGGGTCATTAGTATCGCGAAAGCAGCAGCCTCCGAAAACTCTAGCGAGGAGCAATTGCAAGCCGTGCGGCCCTTCTTTAAAGGGTGAAAGAAGGGGGCTGGCCTGCCAGACTTAATTTGAGCGCCAAAAAATCTGCCTCACAAGAAGCACGAGCAACACAAGTCCTACGAGCAACAATCCCCAGACCCACCAAGGAATAAGAATCTTGGTCTGCAAGGAAAGCGCCATTGGTTCGCTCACGTGATCGCGTAGGAGAAAGGTCCAGCTCAGGGTTTTTCCATCATTAAGAACCTGATGCGCATTTGTCTCAGTAACTGGAAAAGGAAGGTGGATCAGGTAGCGGAAATTCGATTCCCCAAGAAGTTTGGGGTTTCTCGCCACCATTCCGGGAAACATTCCTGCGAGCGAAATCTCGCGTTGAAATGACGGACTCATCCCATTCATCGCAAAAGTAATTTTACCTGAGATCGCGTCAGCTTGTTCCGGATCCATCCCAGTTTCTTCCACAATTGTTTCCATGTTCCGTTCTGAGACCGCGAGAAGATCCGTGGCATCGTCAAACGTCGCCTCTAGGTGAAAAATCAACTGCCGCCCCACCATTTCGAAACTGAGGGCTTGAATCTCGATTCCATCCTCCCCCTCATCGACTGCCCGCAAAGTCGCGACAATGACGTCGGGGTCGCCAATCTGTGCCTTAAGGGCAGGGGGGAATTCGTAATGAGCCCTAATTTTTCCCGAAGCGTCGAGATTGATCCAGATCTCTTCCTCTCCCTCGATGCAGGAATTGAGCAACAGCAGGGGAAGAAGGAGAAAGATCTTAGCAAGGCGAATGAACATCGTGAGGGAGTCAAGGGCATGTCCGTCAATCCGTCAAATGCGAGACTCCTTAAAGTCGTTCTTCCCCGATAGTTTCGGGTGAAAAAGGAGTTGCATCTCGCTTCAAGCCATTGCATGTTTTGGGTGTCAAAGATGACAAAGTTGATCAACTTGATTAGGTTTACCCGATGATTCCTCCGCACGCCCCGTTTTCTCCTGAGCAAAGCGCCTCGCTGACCGCTCTCATTTCCGGCTTTTCCCCTGAGCAGTCCACTTGGCTGAGTGGTTTCCTTGCTGGCCTCTCCCCTCAACCAGCAGCAGCGCCTGCAAGCCTCACCGTTGTTTACGGCACCGAGTCTGGGAATTGCGAAGAACTCGCTGACCGCACGGTGAAAGCAGCGAAGAAAAAGGGCGTCAAGGCGTCTATGAAGAATCTCGCCGATATGACTCCTGCCGATCTCGCGAAAGCAGATAATCTCGCGGTCATCATCAGCACCTGGGGTGATGGGGAACCACCTGAGGCAGCCGAAGGATTCATGGGAGCTTTCGCTACCGAGACGCCTGATCTGAAGGGGACTCGCTTCACTGTCTGTGCCCTAGGCGACACTTCCTACGAGAAGTATTGTGAAATGGGTAGGATTTTTGACAGCCGACTCGAAGCTCTCGGAGCTGAGCGCATCACCGAGCGTGAGGAATGCGATGTCGATTACGAGGACTCCTACGCCGCTTGGGCGGATCGCCTCTTTGCGGAGCTTGGCTCTGGCGCGACGGTTGCTGTCGCTGACTTCGGAGCCGTCGCTGCTCCCACCGTGGAGTATGGTAAAAAGAACTACTTCCCCGCGGAGGTGCTCAACAACGTCCTTCTCAACGGCAAGGGAACCGAAAAAGAGACCATCCACGTCGAGCTTTCACTCGAAGGTTCCGGCCTCGTTTACGAAGCCGGAGACGCCCTCGCGGTCGTCCCTTCGAATGCCGAGGACGTCATCAGTGACATTTTAAAAGTGACCGGTTTCTCTGAGTCCGAGGAGGTCGAGATCAAGGGTGGCGAAAAGATCTCCCTCGGCGAAGCGCTTCGCAGCAAGCTCGACATCACAGCGGTCTCCCGAGCCATCGTGAAGAAATATCTCGCTCTTGGTGCCAATGCTGACCTTGAGAAGCTCCTTTCTGATGAATCAAAAGCGGAATTCATGGACTGGATCTGGGGCCGCCAGATCGTTGATCTTCTCGAAACCTATCCTGTGGCAGGGCTCACTGCGCAGCAGTTCGCAAGCATCCTCCGCAAGCTACCACCGCGTCTTTACTCGATCGCTTCGAGCCCCAAGGCTCATCCTGGCGAAGTCCACCTCACCGTCGCCGCTGTGCGTTACGATGGTCACGGGAAAGATCGCAAAGGCGTCGCCTCCACCTTCCTTGTTGACGAGGCTCCGGTGGGCGAGAAGGTGCAAGTTTACGTCCACTCTAACAAAAACTTCCGCCTTCCTGAGAACGATGACACCCCAGTCATCATGGTCGGCCCCGGCACCGGCATCGCCCCCTTCCGTGCTTTCGTGGAAGAGCGAGACGAGAGGGGAGCAAAGGGCGAGAGCTGGCTCTTCTTCGGCGACCAAAAATACAACTTCGATTTCCTCTACCAACTCGAGTGGCAGGATCACCTCAAGTCCGGCGCGCTGAGCAAGCTCGATGTCGCGTTCTCCCGCGACCAACCCGAGAAGGTCTACGTCCAAGACGTGATGAAAAAGAATGCCGAGGAAGTCTACGCATGGCTTGAAAAGGGCGCTTACCTCTACGTCTGCGGCGATGCCAATCGTATGGCTAAGGATGTCCACGACGCGCTCATCGAGATCGTATCCATCCACGGCAAGCTTTCTCAGGAGGAAGCCACCGCCTACGTCGACCAACTCAAGAAGGACAAGCGCTACCAGCGAGACGTCTACTAATTTCAGCCCCAACCCATTTTTTAAAAGATCATGAGCGAAGAGAAAAAACTCGCCCACAACGAGTATATGAAAATCGACAGCAACTACCTTCGCGGGACTCTCGCGGAAGGGCTTGCTGACACCTCCACCGGTGGACTCACCGAGGACGAGCAGCAGCTCCTTAAGTTTCACGGCTGCTACCTGCAGGACGACCGCGACATCCGCGCTGGCCGTCGTAAGCACAAGCTGGAGAAAGCATTTAGCTTCCTCATTCGCATCCGTGTTCCCGGAGGCGTCGCCACTCCCGAGCAGTGGATTAAGATGGACAACCTCGCCGATGACTACGCGAATGGCACCATCAAACTCACCACGCGTCAGGCCTTCCAGCTTCACGGCGTTATCAAGACTCAGCTCAAAAAGACGATTCAGGAAATCAATGCCTCCGCTATGGACACCATTGCGGCCTGCGGTGATGTGAACCGGAATGTCATGTGCAATCCGAACCCGTTCCTGAGCCAAGCGCACGCCGATGTCCTCAAGATCTCACAGGAGATCAGCGACCACCTCACGCCTGCGACGAAAGCTTATCACGAGATCTGGCTTGATGGCGAAAAAGTCGAGACTACTCAGGAAGAGGTCGAGCCGATCTACGGTAAAACCTATCTCCCACGGAAGTTCAAAATCGCCGTCGCAGTGCCTCCTTCAAACGACGTGGACATCCACGCGAACGACCTCTCCTTCGTGGCCATTGTAGAGGGTGGAAAAGTCGTGGGCTACAATGTCGCCGTCGGTGGTGGCATGGGCATGACTCATGGTGATGAGAAAACTTACCCGCGTCTCGCCGATATCATCGGCTTCTGCACTCCCGAGCAGGTGGTCGATGTTTCCGAAAAAGTTCTCCTCGTCCAGCGGGACTTTGGCGACCGCACCAACCGGAAGCATGCGCGTCTCAAATACACCATCGATGACCGCTCAGCAGAGTGGTTCCTCGAGCGGGTCAACGAATACCTCGGCTACGATCTCGAGCCCGCACGTGAGTTCAAGTTTGATGACAATGGCGACCGCTTCGGCTGGGTCGAAGATCATCAAGGCAACTTCCACCTCAACCTCTTCATCGAGGGTGGCCGCGTCCGCGACGAAGCCCGCACCGGACTCCGCAAGATCGCAGAAATCCACAAGGGCGACTTCCGTCTTACCGGAAACCAGAACCTCATCATCGCGAGAGTCTCACCCGCAGAACGTCCTGCCATCGAAGCGCTTCTTGAGGAATATGGTCTCTTAAAAAGCCACGAGCAATCAGCTCTCCGCCTCAACTCTATTGCCTGTGTTTCCTTGCCGACCTGTGGTTTGGCACTCGCTGAAGCAGAGCGTGCGCTTCCCGGTGTCATCACTGATCTTGAAGACGTCCTTGAAGAGGCTGGCCTCCGTCACGATGCCATCACCATCCGCATGACCGGTTGCCCGAATGGCTGCGGCCGTCCCTTCCTCTCAGAGATCGCCTTCGTCGGCCGTGCTCCTGGGAAATACAATGTCTACCTCGGTGGCGGATACGCCGGAGATCGTCTTAATAAGCTCTACCGCGAAGCCGTGCCACGCACTGAGATTAAAGCCCTCCTCGGGCCCATCATCAGCGCCTACGCCAAGACCCGTGAAGAAGGGGAGACCTTTGGCGACTTCGTCATCCGCGCCGGATACATCGCGGCCACCGTCAACGGCCTCGACTTCCACGCGAACTTGAAGATCGAAGCTTAGAACCCATGGCTACCATCATCTCAGAGGCGGAGGAAATTTCCGCTACGCTCGAAGGCCAGAAGGCAGGCGAGCGGATTGCTTGGCTCTACGAGACCTTTGGTGATCGCGTGGTGGCTAGCTCAAGCTTTGGCCTCCAGGCTGCGGTGATGCTGAATTTGATCGCAAAAAATGCGCCTAGGATTCCCGTCATCTTCGTCGATACTGGCTACCTTTTTCCAGAGACCTACTCTTATATTGAGGACCTAAAAAGTCAGCTCGATGTCGATATTCGTCACTACGTATCAAAACAAACTGCCGCCCACCAAGAAGCGATCTACGGCAAGCTCTGGCAGCAAGGAGCGGAGGGGAATCAGCAATATGCCATGCTCAATAAAATCGAGCCGATGAACCGTGCGATTCAAGAAATCGGCGGCGATATTTGGCTCAGCGGACTGCGCCGGAGCCAGTCATCGACCCGTGCCAATCGTCAGCTCGCCGAGCAGCAGAGCTCGACTCTCAAAGTTTACCCTATCCTTGATTGGGCGGACGCACAGATTGCTTCCTATTTCTACGAGAATGATCTCCCCAAGCACCCGCTTGAGAAAAAAGGCTACGTCACGATGGGTGACTGGCACTCAACCCGCCTTCCCGAACAGGGGGAGGACGCCGAGTCTACGCGCTATAATGGCGAGAAGTATGAGTGTGGACTCCACGAGACATCAGGCTCAACAGACTTTCAGATTTAGGCAAAAAAAGGCTCTGGAAATAGAATTCCAGAGCCTGATTTGAAAAGTCGCTTTGGATGGGGACTATTTGATGAGCTTGCGTAATTCGGCCTGACTTTCAGGCGAAAGTTTAGCGAGAGGATACTTCACCTGCTTGTTGCCCTTCATCAGGAAGGTCACATTCAGTTGGTTCACGCTAATGACAGCCGCCGTAATATTCTTATTCTTCGAGTTGGTCCACTCACGGCTCTCCACGAGGACATCATCTTGCTCTTCAGCTTCCTCGGCTGCTTCTTCCTTATCGGGAGCTTTCTCAGCCACTGCGCCGCCTGCGATGAGTGCGGGATTGGCTTTGAGATCCTTTTTAAGATCACGCGCCATTTTTTTAATGGTGTCGGAATTGTTCCCGACCGCAGAGAACCCAGTGATCGCCTTGGAGCCGTCTGAATTACAGACGACGACGATGGGCATGGTATTTCCCTTCACCGATGAGCGGAGCTCGCGGGGGATATTTCCATGGAATTTGGGATCCTTCGACTTACCGTCGATAAGAACAAATACCCCGATTGACTTGAATGAATCAAAAGTCGCCGAACCGACGACAAAAGTAGAGCCTCAGGCCGCGCTTAGTCACGTATTGACAAATATGAGTGGCTTATTTTCTTCAGTGGCACGGGCTTTCGCTTCCTCAAGGTCGCCGATAGGGAAGCTCTTCCGTGGGGCTTTGAGTTGGCCGAATGCGCTTGCAGCGGTAAAACTCACGGCAAGCAGAGTGATCATCGATCGTTTCATCTTCTTCCCTTAAACAGTAAGCAGCCGAAACCTCAAGCTTTAAGACCCGCAGGATCTTGATCCGCAGCTTCCGTTTTTTTCTTTCTGGCTCTTGAGGATCGGAAAAGTTTTACTTCGGTAACGTATGAGCATTGCTACCAATATCGTCGATACCGTCGGCAACACGCCGCTGATCAAACTAAATAATGTCACCGAGGGACTCGACGCTGAGATCTTCGTGAAGGCCGAGTTTTTCAACCCACTTTTCAGCGTCAAGGACCGCATCGGAAAGTCTATGATCGAGACCGCAGAGGCTGAGGGGAAACTCAAGCCCGGTGGTTCCATCATCGAAGCCACTTCTGGAAACACCGGAATCGCACTCGCCTTCGTCGCTCGCGCAAAGGGTTACAAATGCATCCTCACCATGCCTGAGACGATGTCGATTGAGCGCCGTCTTCTTCTCCGCAGTCTCGGCGCAGACATCGTTCTCACCCCTGGGCCCAAGGGAATGGGCGGCGCGATCGCCATGGCCAAGAAGCTTCTCGCGGATGACCCCAGCGCTTTTGGCCCCAGCCAGTTTGATAATCCAGCGAACCCCGAGGTTCATCGTAAGACGACCGCTGAGGAAATCTGGGCGGACTCAGATGGAAATATTGATGCAATCGTCTGCGGTGTCGGCACTGGTGGCACGATCACCGGAGTGGCAGAGGTCCTCAAAGCAAAGAATCCTGATTTCAAAGCGATTGCCGTTGAGCCTGAGAACAGCCCCGTGATTGGGGGGGGATCTCCCGGTCCTCACAAGATTCAGGGAATTGGTGCTGGCTTCATTCCCGGCAACCTAAATACCGAGATTCTCGACGGAACCATCACTGTCACGAACGAAGACGCTTTTGAAATGGCGCAGAAGCTCGCTCAGCTCGAAGGAATCCCAGCAGGCATCTCGACAGGAGCAAACGTCTGGGCCGCTATCGAGGTCGCCAAGCGTCCTGAGTTCAAAGGAAAGCGCATTGTTACCATCGGGTGCTCGTCCACCGAGCGCTACCTCAGCACACCGCTTGCCGAGAGCTATCGTGAAGAGGTCATGAACCTCCCCGTGGCAGAGCTTCCGGAATAGGGATTATTTTCCAAAAGCGCGTCTCTGCATCTCGTGGTGACGCGCTTTTTTGTGCCTAGATGAAATACATCGGCTCGGCATTAGCGGCGAGCTTCTCAAGGGTTGCTTTTGCGAGGACTTGGCGGCTCGCGTTGCTGGCGGCGAGGAAGGTTTGTGAGACGGTCGCTCCAGATTCTCCGCTAGGCTCGGTCTGCGCACCTAGAGAGTCGGGTTCCAGCGCTTCGACCACTTCTAAGAGGGTGATTTGACTGGGTGATTTAGTGAGTCTCCAGCCTCCGGTTTTACCTCGCCGGCTGGTGGCTAGACCACACCTTTTAAGCTCATGAAGAATTTGAGCTAAAAAACTGGATGGTATCGCCTCACTCTGTGCAATAGAATCAGTCCGAACAACCGATTCGCCATCGTGCTTCCGGGCCAAGTGGACCAAAGCACGACTTGCGTAATCCAATTTCTGAGAAATCTTCACTGATGAAAGGAGAGCATAGCACAGCACCCAGCGCGAGTCCGAACCTTCTCTGCGAACAAGGAAAGCCAGATCTCGATAAGGTCTGGGGCGAGGTTCATCGAGAAGCTTCACGAATTTCCGCCGATGAAGAGAGGCTCGCACCATTAATGGAAGACGTGTTTCTTTCGCGCGATTCCTTTTCTTGTGCGTCCGCAGCGCGTCTCTCAAGGAAGCTTGCTCGCGAAGATATGACGAGAGAGGAGCTGTTTCCTCTCCTCGTAGAAATTCTTGGAGATCATGCCGAGATCGTCGAAAGCATGGCGTGGGATACCATCGCGATCAATGAACGCGACCCAGCCTGCACGTCCGTAATTCAGCCCCTTCTTTACTACAAAGGCTACATGGCGATTGCAACTTACCGCATCAGTCATCAACTTTGGAAGAATGACCGTAATGACTTGGCTCTCTACTTTCAGAGTCTCGCGAGCGAGGTTTTCAGTGTCGATATTCACCCAGCTGCTCAAATTGGATGCGGTCTATTCTTAGACCATGCCACCAGCCTTGTGATCGGTGAAACGACGATTGTTGAAGACGATGTCTCGATCATGCATGAGGTGACCCTCGGAGGAACCGGGAAGGTCTCAGGAAATCGTCATCCAGTTGTCCGATCGGGAGTTCTCATCGGAGCAGGAGCTAAGATTCTCGGACGGGTTGAGATCGGGCAGGGGGCCAAGGTCGGCGCTGGCAGTGTCGTCTTGAGTGACGTCGCTCCGAAGAAGACCGTCGCCGGAGTTCCCGCAGTTGTGGTGGGGGATTCGTTCGACGAGAATCCAGCGATGGCAATGGACCAAAGTCTCCATTGCTCAGGCCTCTAATTGCTGAAGCATGGCTCTATGAGCGCCGTAAACAACCCGTATGATAAGGCCCCGCTTTGTCTCCAGAGCCAGGGCGATCAAGCTAGGTGTTTCTCAGATTGGTTGCGCGATCTTGCAATCAGAGAATATCAATAGTAAAGCCTAAGAGGAATGATATCAGAGGATTTCCCAAGCAGTATTCTCGGGTCCGATGCCTCCCTGATATCATCCCTTCCATCATCGATTACTTTATTTTAAAGGGTAAGAGGTCAAAATTCCTCCATTGGTTCAGGGTTGATATCACGCTCAAATGGGCTACGAATAAATACTGTTGGGCGAAGAAATTTCGACGCGCCCCCATCTCTTATGAAGCGCACAATTCTCACAATATTTTCCGTTCTATTGGTAGGCATTGCTTCCTTCGTTGGCGGTGGGATGTTTTTCAGCAAGCGGCTGCTGGATGACTACAACGGAATGGCATCGGGTAATTTTTCGATCGCGCTAGCTTCTTTTCGGGACGATTACCGAGCGAAGAGGATTCGTATTTTCGGAGAGGTGGAAGAGCAGTCGGCATTCAGCATTGACGACTACGACTTTATCGTTATTCCAACAGTGAAAGACGGTACATCGGATTCCTTCAACCCAGAGCATGCCAACATGGCGTCTCACTTGAATGGCATGGTGGTGATGTTGGCATGCACCTGGATCGAGAACGAAGACCCGCGCGGAGAAGAGTTGCTTGCGGAACTCAAACAAACCATCCCTAGCTTTAAGCTCTCAGCACCAGAGATCGATACCGTTTCAATTGCTGATTTGGAGAATGGCAGTGCGATGATGGAATCTGAGGCAGATCAGTGGAGCTGGCGTATCGGCGATCTCCTCAAAAAACCAGAAGCCCAACAAGACGGCGCTGACCAACCCGCTACCGCTGTCGAGTCAAAGCCAGAGGGTCGTGAGAAATCGAAACCTGAAACGAAGGTGCGCCCCCAGTAGCGGGTGGCAAGCCTTTGACGTTCAGCTAGAAAATGAGTCCACTTGCATTATTCATCTTAGCCCTCGTTGTTCTATTTCCAATAGGCTGGATCATCGGTGAATCTAAAAACAAACCAATGGTGCGACGAGTTTGCGGGATCGGAGCTTTCGTGTTTGCTTTGCTGGTTGGTGTTATTGTTGGTTTGTTGCAACGACTGCAATACAACGCAGATTATAGCTTTTCTTCGAAGGAGCTCTTTGAACAGACAGTTCTATCTCTTAAGAATGAAAAAACTGATGAAGTTCTAAAGCAATACGAGAAGCTTTCGGAAGTCTATAGCCCGACTTACGAGAATAGAGCAAATTTCGATGAGGTAGTGAATGCTGCGGCGGAGAGCCTGAAGAAAGAAGCATCGATATTGGATGACGAAACCAAAGAGGCCGCACAAGATGTCACACCCAATCACTGACCGCTCCTTGAGTTGGTGGAAATTTTGTGTGGCTTGTGAGTGTTCCGCCGTTCCAGAGTTGGCTCGTGATTCGAGTCAGCGATTGGTGGACTTGAATGTTCTCGATAGCGATAGCGGAGAGGCGGAGGCCTTGGTATGCCTCCCTGCCGGTGTGCTTTGGTGAGGTGAGACGGCATGAAAAAGCCCGAGCATGAATTGTGCGCGGGCTTTTTGTTTGAAGGTTGAGGAACTAGAGTTAGCTCAAGAAATTTGGAAGTTCAGCATCAAGCGCATCGAGGAGTTCTTGCATAGTCTCGCGGGTTTCATTTCCCATGTTCGAGATGCGGAAGGTTTTTCCTTTGATCTTTCCGTATCCGCCATTGATGGCAAAGCCGTGGTTCTTGCTGACTGCTTTGATCCAAGCTCCTTGATCGAGGTTGTCAGGGGTAACGAAGCATGAAAGAGACTTTGAGCGGAAACCTGCGGGAGGAAGGTGCTCGAAGCCGTGTTTCTCAGCCCAGTCGTGAACCATCTTGTTATTCTCTTCGTGGCGGGCGTAGCGCTCCTCGAGGCCCTCGGCGATCATCACATCGACACGCTCCTTGAGGGCGTAGAGATGAGGAATGGCGGGGGTGGAAGGAGTGTTGTCCTTGGCGTCGTTCTTTGCGAATTCGCAGAAGTCGAAGTAGTAGCCTCGATCTTCTAGGGTTGCGGCACGGGCAAGGGCGGCGTCAGAGGTAACAAAGACGGCGAGTCCGGGAGGGAGCGCGATGGCCTTCTGCACTCCGGCGAGGAGAACATCGATTCCGAGGTCATCGAAACCGATGGGCATTGCAGAGAGAGAGGAAACGGTGTCGACAACGAGAAGGATGCCCTCGAAGGATTTTACGACTTCGCCAATTTCCTTCAGCGGATTGAGTGCGCCGGTGGAGGTCTCATTATGAACGAGAGTGACGGTATCAAAGCCACCTTCGGAAAGCTTAGCGCGGACGGCCTCAGGATCGATGGGCTGGCCCCACTCGACTTGGATTTTTTCTGCATCCTTCCCGCAGCTCTGGGCGACGCCATACCACTTGTCGGAGAACGCTCCGCAGCAGAGATTGAGAACTTTCTTCTGAACGAGATTGCGGATGCAGCCTTCCATCACGCCCCAAGCGGAGGAGGTGGAGAAGAAGACAGGTCGCGAAGTGCCTACGACTTGGCGGATGCCGGGCTGGATTGAAGCATAGAGTTCTTCGAAGTCAGCACCACGGTGACCAATGGCGGGACCGGCCATGGCAGCGTAGGTTTCGGGGGCTACATCGACGGGTCCGGGGATGAAAAGTTTCGGTTTTGACATCTGGCGGAAGCTGGACCGAGTTTGTGATTCTGTCCAGTGGATTCAAGCCCAAATAACTATTCCTTTTCATCAAAAATCATCTGCTCGAACTTGATTTTTCTAGCCCGCTCAGCAAATTCTTTTGCGCTCGGGCCGCCTGATTGGGCGACGCGCAGTGCGAGGGAAAGGGCGGCTTTCCATTCATTGTTTCGCTCAAGGAGAGGTAGGGCCCCGAGGCGGGCACACTTATCATGCCACGTCCACTCGACTTCGGTCATATTGGCCGGATCGAGGTTATTTAGGACGACTTGGTAGTAAGTCTTGAGCGCGTCATTTTGGCGGCCCAAATCTTCGAGCACGCGTCCTCGGAGAAAGCTGGCGCGATTGAACCATGCTACGGGAAGATCCTTTAGACTGAGGAGCTGATCGTAGAAGCTGAGAGCTTCGTCATAGTGCGCATTTTGTGAGGCGGCCTCAGCTCCGAGGACAAGAAGGCTGCGGCGCTCCTGGGGACTTAGTTTTTCATCCTTCAAGAGTGCTTCAATCCTGGCGAGCGCGGCATCTTGCTCGCTACGATCAATCTGAAGTCGGGTGAGATCGATTGCGGCAGCGGTGGCGAGCGGTCCGCCTTTTTTGATGATCTGCTCGTAGCGTTCGAGCGCGCGCGCGATATTTGGTTCACCTCCCACTGAGGTCGATGCGCGGGCACTGAGGAAGCGGGCGGTCTCGGCGAGAGGATGTTTAGGAAACCGATCGATGAGTCGCTCAAAGCTCACGATAGCATCGCCGCTTGCTTGTTTCATGAGCACTTGCCCTTGTTTAAAGAGAAGCTCAGCTGCTCGTGGATGAGCTGGATTCTTAACGAGAAATAGTTTTGCGTCGTCGGAGCCTTCACCTAGGGAAAGAAGCGCGAGAACACGGCGAGCCGAGAGGTCGCTCTCGGTTGGATCATCGAACTCGAGCTCATTGAGGAGATCCAAGGCAAGCTGAGATTGATCTTTGGAGGTGGGATCGTAGTTCTCAGCAAGAGCGAGAGCTGCTTCATTTCGACGTGGTGATTCAGGATCTTCTTTTAAAAATGATTCCAGAAGCGAGCGGCTTTCAGGATCTCGGCGATTTGCAAGAATGAGGCCTCGTTCAAGCTTAAGTCGCTCAACTGAGAGGGAGGGAAGTTCTTTGAGACTAGGTGCGCGGCCCGCTTGCAGCGCGGTGATTCCGGCGTTGAAGGAGGCCGCTTCAGCGAGGTTCTTTTGATTGAATTGATCAGCAAGGGAACGAGCCTCCGCGAAGGCTTTGAGGGCTTGCTTGGGATCTTGCAAGGCAAAGGCCGCTGTTCCTTGGAGCGCTTTTGCAGTAGCGCGGACATTGCTGGTGCTTGTCTGGTTGTCTAAGAGCGAGAAGGTGCTCAGAGCGTCTTGGTAGCGCTGATCGGCCAAGAGAGTGAGGCCGGTTTCGATCAGAGAACGATCAACCAATTCACCAGAAAGTTCTGAAGCTCCCATACGGAGGCGGGAAAGGTGAACCCGGGCTATTCGGGGCTTTTCTGCATCTAGATCAAGGAGAGCGAGAAGATAGAGGGCATGAGCTGCTTTCGGGCTAAGGGTGCCATGATCGAGTGATCCAATGATGGGGTTTGGAAACAGGGGGCCGCCCTTCGACAAAGGAACATGTGTGGGAGCAAGATCCTTCAGCTTTTGTAGATCGATTTCGGCACGCCATGTTTCAAGGCGATCGAAGACTTCAGAAAGGAGAGGGAAGTCGGGAAATTTTTCCAAGGTCTCCATGAGTGAAGCGCTGGCCTCTTTTTCGTTTCCATCCAGCGCGAGACTATCGGCGAGTCCAAGATGAGCGGCATGGATATAGGCGGAGGGAAGTTGAAGTTCTTCGTTGTTAGCGGAAACGAGAGCCTGAAAACTGCCGACAGCCAAGGCACGGTTCTTTTTCAAAAGCTGGAGCCGGGCATTTAGGTAACGAAGTGTGGTATCCTCTGTGGAGGGGTTTTTTATGCTTACCTTGAGGAGAGATTCGGCCTCTTCAAGTTGTCCAAGATCGAGCTGGATAGCGATTACCAAAGTGCGCTCGGAGTTGCTCGCCTCCTCAAGGGGAGTGAGAAGAGAGAGAGCAGCTTCACGTTCTCCGAGGCCCAAGAAAATGAGGGCTCGTTGATAATTGGCCTCTTTCGTTTTAAGATTTTCGAGAAGAGCTGCGGCTTCCTCGAGATTGCCGAGTTGAGAAAGCGCGTGGGCGCGCCATGTGAGTGACTTCGGTCCTGAACCGGTGAGGATTTTGAGTGCTTCTTCAGGTTGATTTGCTCGAACCAAAGCTTCTCCTAAAACTGCGCGAATATTGAGCTCGGCGGTGGTGTCGAGATCCTTGCTCTCAAGGACAGGTCGTAGTTTGGAAACCGCCATTCCAGGGTTAGCATCACCGAGAGCGATGCGAGCGTCTTTGTAGACTCGAAGCTGCTGGGTCTGGGGCCAAGTCAGACCTGCTGCTGTGGAAATACCGAGCAAGGAGATGAGGAGTAACAGGCGACCCATGTCGATAGAATAGAGCTTCTTCGCCTGAGAGCCAAACTAAAGCGTGCCAAAGGTGCGATCCCCGGCATCTCCGAGACCGGGAACAATATAGCCTTTTTCGTTGAGCCCTTCATCGATCGCGGCGCAGGTGATCCGAACATCCGGATGGTCTTCCTTAAGCCGAGCCAAGCCCTCGGGACTTGCGACGAGACACACAAAGTGAAGATGAGTGGCTCCGTTTTCCTTCAGGCCACTGATGGCGATGGAGGCACTTCCTCCGGTGGCCAGCATGGGATCGAGAACGAAGACATCGGCATCAGGTAATCCGGCTGGGAATTTTTCAAAGTAGACCTCAGGTTGCAAAGTCTCTTCATTTCTAGCGAGTCCGTAATGGGCGATCGACGCTTCGGGGAGGAGCTGATGGAAGCCCTCGCTGAGTGCAAGTCCGGCACGGAGAATTGGGACAAGAATGATCGGTCGCTCTAAAACCCGACCTTGAGTTTCTCGCACCGGAGTGGTCACAGTGACCTCGCGGGTTGGGAGTTCTTGGGTGGCGGGAAGAACGAGGAGCTTTGAAATGTCTACCACGTGTCGACGGAACTCCTGCGATGAGCAGTCCTGGCAGCGGAGTCGAGCGAGGCGGTCGGCAAAAAGTGGGTGTGTGCTAAAATCAGACATCGGAAGAAGTGGGGTTCCATTTTTTCAGCGTAGCGAGAGAAACCCCGAGAAGCTTGGCGGCTTCCTTGGGGTCGCCGGCTGATTGATCAAGCGCGTGACGAATGAGTTCATCGCGCACATAGCTGAGGGCGTTTTCGCTATTTCGCGAAGCCGTTTCGATAAGAAGCGCGAGCGATTCGTCAAGGCTGTCATCACTGGAGATCGGTCCTTTTCCGATAGGGATATCTCCGGGGAGAAGGACGCTGCTGGAGGCGAGCGCGCAGGCCCGGGCCATGGTGTTTTCCAGCTCGCGGACATTTCCCGGCCAAAGGTGTTTTTGCAGATGTTCGATGGCTTCACCGGAGAGGCGAAGACGAGCAGTACCATTGCGTCGTGCGATGCGGTCGAGGAAGAACTCAGCAAGAAGTGGGACGTCCTCGAGACGTGCACGCAGGGGAGGGAGTTCTACTTCGACAACATTTAAGCGGTAATAGAGATCTTCCCGAAAGCGTCCAGCGGTGACCTCTGCTGCAAGATTCTTATTCGTGGCGGTAACGATGCGGACATCGGAGTGAAGGGTCTCATTTGACCCGACCCGGGAGAAGGTGCCATCTTGCAGCACGCGAAGGAGTTTTACCTGCACCGCAGCCGGGAGGTCGCCGACTTCATCTAGGAAGAGGGTGCTTTCGTGAGAGTCTTCGAAGCGACCCGGACGACGGGCGATAGCTCCCGTGAAGGAACCTTTTTCATGACCAAAAAGCTCTGACTCAAGAAGGTTCTCGGGAATGGCGCCGCAGTTGATGACGAGCATCTCTTTTTTGCTGCGTGAGCTAAAATCGTGAATTGATTTTGCGACGAGCTCCTTGCCCGTGCCACTTTCGCCAGTGACGAGAACGGGCGCGTCTGAGCGGGCGACGCGGCCCACAATTTTCATGACGTCCTGAAGTGGACGCGAGACACCGATAATGGTATTTTTCCCTTCGAGAGCGGGTTCGGGAGTATCTTTCCCGCCAGCGCCTTTGCGCTGATCCACCGTTTGGAGAGAGGACTCAACCACTTGGCGGAGCTCAAATGAGAGCGATTCTTTGCGTAAGACATCATGCGCACCACGCTGCATCGATTCGATGATTTGCGTCGTGCTTGGAAAGCCCGCGGTGAGGATCACGATGGATTCAGGAGAGGTCGCCCTGATCTGTCCGAGAAGCTCGAGGCCGGAGAAAGGTTCGAGTTTAAGATCAGCGATGACGAGATCTACCTCGGCCTTTTCGACCACTTGCAGCGCTTTATCAGCGGCATTACAGCGGAGGATTTTAATTCCGTCGGCTGCGAGGTGCTTTGTTGCCCAATCGAGATAATCGAGATCCGAATCGACGAGGAGAATTGTGTGTTCAGCGTCCATACCGTCTGGGCTTAGAGTCGGCCGAAGCGCCGATGGCGGCGAGCATAGTCAGCTACCGCTTCATGGAAATCGCTTTTCTTGAAATCCGGCCAGTTTTTAAGAGAAATGAAGATTTCAGCGTAGCTGAGCTGCCACAGAAGGAAGTTTGAGAGGCGAAACTCACCGGAAGTGCGGATTAAGAGGTCCGGATCAGGGCAATCAGAGGTATAAAGATGGTTTGAGATCACTTCGCGCGTGATTTCTTCCGCCAAAAGCTCGCCCGAGTACACCCTCTCCGCGATGGCTTTGGTGGCATCTACGATCTCCTCGCGACTACCATAAGAAAGAGCGAGAACGAGGGTTAGACCATCGTTAGCCGCAGTGTCAGTGATTGTCCTGTCCAGAGCCTTCTGCGTCCGGGCGGGGAGCATGTCAAGCCGTCCGATTGCCTTGAGTCGAACGTTTTGCTTTCCGATTTCTCGGGCCTTAGTCTTCAAAAAGCGCTCCAGCAGAGCCATCAACGCACCAACCTCGGCCTTTGGTCGATCCCAGTTTTCGGAGGAAAATGCATAGAGGGTGAGGTATTTCACTCCCATCTCCGCACAGGCATCCACGGCTTCACGCACCGCTTCAGCCCCCGCCTGGTGGCCTTCTTTCCGAGGAAGTCCACGCTCTTTTGCCCAGCGCCCATTGCCATCCATAATCACTGCTATGTGACGGGGGACAGAACCCGAGGCTTCAGGCATCAGAAAAAATGTTAACGGATGATAGTTTGCTCACGATCAGGCCCAACGCCGACATAACTCACAGGTGCACCCGTGAGTTCCTCGACACGGGCAAGGTAATCTTTCGCTGCTTGAGGAAGATCTTCATAGCTCCGACAGGCGGTGGTGTCCTCCTGCCAGCCGGGCATTTCTTGATAAATCGGAGTGATGATATCCCAGTAATCGCGCTCGGCAGGGGGATACTCGTGGATCTCACCATTGATCTCGTAGGCCACGCAAATCTTGATCGTCTCGCGCTCGTCGAGTCCATCGAGGATCGTGATCGCGAGGTCGGTGACGCCATTGACCATCACAGCATACTTGATGAGCACGGTGTCAAGCCAGCCGCAGCGGCGCGGACGCCCCGTGGTCGCTCCGAACTCCATTCCGCGAGAGTGGAAGAATTCAGCGATGTCATCGTTTTGAGAAGGGAAGGGGCCCGAGCCAACACGTGTGGTGTAAGCCTTACAAACTCCGACAACCGCATCAATCGCATGCGGGGGACAACCTGAGCCAGTGCATGCACCGCCTGAGGTCGTGTTTGATGAAGTCACGAAAGGATAGGTTCCGAAGTCGATATCTAGGAAGGTTCCTTGGGCGCCTTCGAAAAGAATGACCTCACCTTTTTTCCACGACTCGTGGACGGTCGGGATCACATTAGCGAAGTGCGGACGGAGGCGAGCGATGGCTTTTTCAACCTGAGCAAAAACAGCTTCAGTTTCAAAGGTCGGGAGGTCGTGGTAAGCGAGGGTGCGATTCGCTTCTTCGAGACGAGTCGTGATGAGATCCTTCGCAATCGCAGGATCGCGGAAGTCTGCGAGACGCAAGCCGATCCGATTCGCCTTATCGGCATACGTCGGGCCGATGCCGCGCTTGGTGGTGCCTATTTTCTTATCACCCAGCGACATCTCACGTGCAGCATCAAGCTCACAGTGATAGGGGAGGACAACGTGGGCGCGATCTGAAATAAGGAGCTGTTCAGGAGTGATCGGGACACCTTCGGATTCGAGGCTTTCGATCTCCTTACAAAGACCGATGGGATCCATCACGACACCATTTCCGATGACGCACTGCTTTCCCCAAAGGATACCGGAAGGAATTAGATGAAGGACGTATTTCTTGCCCTTCGCAATGACGGTGTGGCCGGCATTGTTTCCGCCTTGACCGCGCACGACGAGGTCCGCTTTCTCAGTCAGGAAATCGACAATTTTGCCCTTGCCCTCGTCGCCCCACTGGAGGCCGCAAATGATGGTGTTCATGAAAAGTAATGCTGGGTGTTATTTCGAGGACTCGATGAGCGCGACGAATTCATCAAAAAATCCTTTGTCGTCGTTTGGCCCAGGAGCCGCCTCTGGGTGATGTTGGACCGAGAAAACAGGGTCCTTCGTCGAGCGCATTCCCTCGACGGTGTTGTCGTTAAGATTCATGTGCGTCACCTCGACATAATCAGGGAGCGATTTATCGTCGGTAGCAAAACCGTGATTCTGAGCCGTGATTGCTACTGAGCCATCACGAAGATCTTTGACAGGGTGATTTCCACCACGGTGTCCAAACTTTAGCTTATAAGTGGTTCCGCCGTAACAGTGAGTCAGAATTTGGTGACCTAGGCAGATGCCGAAGACGGGCTTCTTGCCAATGATCTGCTTCACCTCGTCGTGAATATAGCTCAGCGCGGCTGGGTCTCCAGGGCCATTTGAAAGGAAGACCCCATCTGGATTTTTCGTAAGCACCTCGGAAGCTGGGGTGCGGGCATTGACGACTTCCACCTCGAAGCCGGACTGGCGAAGCGAGCGCAAAATATTCCACTTGATGCCGAAATCGTAAGCAACAATGCGATACTTCACGGGCGGGAGTTCGATGTAATTCGTCTCTTGATTAGTCGTCACACTCGGGATTGTCCAAAGGCGGGACTCGCCCTCCCAAAGGTAATCTTTCTCAGTGGAGACCTCTTTGACAAAGTCACTGCCCTCCATCGGGGTGGAATCCTTGGCTGCTTGAATGGCGTCTTCGTCAGAAAGTTCGGTCGTGATCACGGCACGCATCGCACCGGCAGAGCGCAGATGCTTCGTAAGCGCACGGGTATCGATCTCCTCGATCCCGATGATCTTGTGCTCCGTAAAGTATTCCGCAAGTGATTGATGGGAGCGCCAGCTCGATGGCACCTCACAGAGTTCACCGATCACAAAGCCGCGCACATGGGGCGAGGCCGATTCGGCGTCTTCAGGATTAACCCCATAGTTTCCCTGGAGTGGGTAGGTCATGGTAACAATCTGCCCACGGTAGGAAGGATCAGTAATGATCTCCTGATACCCCGTCATGGAGGTGTTAAAGCAGATCTCCCCGGTGGTGGTTCCGGAGTGACCAAAGGCACGTCCGCGAAAAATGCGGCCGTCTTCAAGAGCAAGAATTGCGTTCGTCAAGGCGGCGGGATTACAGGCTAGCCAGCGAGTACGTGCAAGAGCCTTCTTTTACCAAAATCGAAGAAATAAAGAAGCGCCGCCAGAATAACCAACGGCGCTCTGAAAATAAGCGAGTTCGGCGACCTAGGTCGCTTGGCTACCACGAGCCATCACGACCTTTCCTGTGCGGATCGTTTCGACAACTTCACACTGTGAGAGCATAAGTGTCACGGCATCCAGTTTACTGGTGGTTCCAGTAAACATCGCCACCATTGAGTTAGGGCTCATGTCGACGGTCTTGCCCGCGAAATGCTCGATGACCTGGAGGGCCGCGTTGCGCTCCTCGCTACCCGCAATGACCTTCACTAAGAGCATCTCACGCACCACGGAGTTCGCAGCGGTGTGCTCGAGACAGTGAATCACATCAATGAGCTTATTTACCTGCTTGATGATCTGCTCGAAGCCTTCCGGATTTCCCGAAATGTCGATCGTCATCCGGGAAAAAGTTCCTGTGCGACCTTCCGACACCACGAGGGAGTCGATATTGAAAGCGCGTCGCGAAAAGACCTGGCAGATGCGCATGAGCACGCCGGGGCTGTTGTTGACGAGGATCGAGAGGGTATTCGAAGCACCGCGCACGGTATCTTCGACAGGGGTGTCGGTAGTTACAATTGTCTTAGACATCTGAAGTCGAAACGTTGAGATTTTAGAAAAAGGGGAGAGATCTAGGTTGATCCGGTAGGCTTAGCCATCTTGTGCTTGGGCGGCTCAGTAATCATGTCCTCGAGCGCGGCTCCGGCGGGAATCATCGGGAAGACATTTTCATACTTCACACACTCGGCATGAATCAGAATGGGGCCGTCGTTGTAGGCAAGCGCTTCCTCAATCTTGCGCTGGCAATCAGCCGGTCGCTTGAAGTGGACGCTCGGGATGCCGTAGGCCGCCGCGAGTTTACAGAAATCAGGATTGCCCTCGAGATCGACACCGGACTCGCGATTATCGAAGAAGAGTTCCTGCCACTGTCGAACCATGCCGAGGTAATGGTTATTGAGAACAACGATCTTGATGGGGAGCTTGTGAATGGCGGCGGTGGCCAGTTCGAAGAGAGTCATCTGGAAGCCACCATCGCCGGAGATCGAGATCACTGTCTTATCAGGATAGGCGAGTTGTGCGCCGATCGCGGCTGGGAAACCGAAACCCATCGTGCCAGCCCCCCCAGAGGAGAGCCAGTGAAAGGATTCGTTATTCTTGTAGAATTGAGCGGCCCACATCTGGTGTTGACCCACGTCCGTTGAGACGATCGCTTCACCTTTGGTCTGCTCGTAAAGCTCTTCGATGACTTGCTGCATCCGGAGCCCGCCTTGCTTCTTGTAGGAGAGAGGGAACTTCTTCTTGTAGCCATCAAGCTTGGCGCACCACTCAGTAGTTTCGAGCGGTGAAACCAGTGGGATAAGTTGGCTGAGAGCCGCCTTGGCGTCGCCCACGATCTGGACATCGGGGACGATCATCTTGTCCATCTCTGCAGGGTCGATGTCGATATGAATGATCTTCGCGTCCGCGCAGAACTTATCGGGCTGGCCGATGATCCGATCGTCAAAGCGTGAGCCGACGTTGAGAAGAAGATCACACTCGCACATCGCTTTATTGGCATAAGCG
The DNA here is from genome assembly GCA_039769075.1 of Akkermansiaceae bacterium. Lineage (GTDB taxonomy): Bacteria > Verrucomicrobiota > Verrucomicrobiia > Verrucomicrobiales > Akkermansiaceae > SW10. Next base: position 106,873 of record JBDMZE010000007.1, read on the forward strand.
GTGCCGTGCATTCCCAGCATTCCGAGACTCAGTGCATGAGTTTCAGGGAAGACGCCTTTTCCAAGAAGGGTAGAGGTGACCGGGCAACCGAGCTTTTCGGCCAAAGTCATCAGTTCCTCATCAGCACGAGAGATCATCGTTCCCTGGCCCGCAAGAATCACGGGACGCTTGGCTGCCGCGATGAGAGCAGCGGCTTCTTCGACACTAGTTGGATTAATATTGAGAGACTCGTAGGGATCATATCCGGGAAGATCGAGGTCAGGGTCCATATCGCCGGTGAAGTCGCCGGAGGAAACATCCTTAGGAACATCAATCAGGACGGGACCAGGACGACCGGTTGTCGCGATATGATAAGCTTCCCTTGCTACGCGAACGAGGTCGTTGGTCTCCTTGACGAGGTAGTTGTGCTTCACCACTGGAATAGTGATGCCGAAAATATCTGCTTCTTGGAATGCGTCCTTGCCGAGCATCCAAGTGACTTGCTGTCCGCAAACAACGATCATTGGAACGGAGTCCATCTGAGCTGTCATCAGTCCAGTCACGGTATTTCCTGCACCGGGGCCAGAGGTGACGAGGACAGCGGCAGGCCTACCTGTGGCACGGGCGTAACCGTCGGCCATGTGGACTGCGCCTTGCTCGTGGCGGACGAGGATGAACTTCATCTTCGGCTTCATCGTTTCAAGGGCGTCGAAAATAGGAATCGCGGCACCGCCTGAGTAGCCGAAAATATATTCGATCCCGAGGTCGTCGAGGGTTTTGATGAGGGCTTGCGCACCGTCAAGTTGCTGTTTGCTCATAAAATTGGTATTTCGGAAGGAAACTTACCCGATATCGGGTATTTGAAAAGAGAAAACCATCAGAAAAATCGGAAAGTCGCAATGATCACTCCGACAGGATTTTGAAAATAGGGTTAAAGTAAGCAAACTCTGCGAATGTGAGTGTTTCTCAAAGCAGGAATCACTATTGTGACTGATAGCTGGCGACGCGATCAATCCCAAACGACCAGCTCATCACTGGCTCGTAGGATTCCTTCCCCTTAAGTCTCCACTGGACGCTCACCTCACAAATAGGTTGGCGCAGAGCTCGGTTAACCGTCCATGAAAGCTCATTGGTCTCGGCGTTCAAGACTGCGGGAACTTTCCCGAAGCCTCCAACGCGCATGACTACGGAGTCGGGATCGAGTCCCTCGACTCCGTTGAGTTCAGCAGAGATCCGAGGCACGCGGGAAGCGATGATGAAACCAGCTCTCGGAGAAACGGGATAAGGGAGGACTACCGGAGCCGCGACTCCGCTCGCAAGACTAGCACCACTCCTAAAGATCATGGCTGCATTGAAAGCGCCATTGTCATTCCCCAAGACAATGTAGCGGGGAAGGATATGGCGAGGAGAGTTTCGGGCAACCTTACCAGGCTTCACCGTGAAGAGATTGTCGTAGCCAAGCTCATCCGCGAGGGGAAACATCTGAGGGGTGTGATAGCCTCCCGGATAGGCGTAGGTGGTGACAGGCTTCTTAAAATTCTCTTCAAGAAAGCTTTTTGAATCTCCCAGCTCAGTCTGAAGGAATTTCGCGAAGGTTTCAGGACCCGCCTTGCGACTCTTCTTCACCGTGCCGGGAAAAGGGTGGGAGACGGAGTGCGACCCGATAGTGCAGAGGCCGCTCTCAAGCATCTCATTGATCATCCCGAAGCTCATCGCGCGCCCACCGCGTGAGGAGCCTACATAGTTTTTATAGAGAAAGATCGTGAAGGGGAGTTTGAGCTCCTTCAGCACCGGGTAGGCCTCGGTGTAGACCGATTTCCAGCCATCATCGATTGTGATGAGGAAGGACTTTGGTGGTAGATCTCTTTCTCCATGACGCCACTGCAGGAAGTTTTCCATCGTAACGACAGGAATCTCAGAAGCTTTGATGGCCTCCATTTGCTGACGGAACTTGCTCGTCTGGATCCGCATCTGCGTAAGCGGCTTGGTCGCGTGGAATTCGTGGTAGCCAAGAACAGAGACCCGTGAACCATCATCTTCGATCTCTTCAAGCTGCGGCGTAAGATCTATGACCGCACCCTCTGGCTCCGCCCAAATAAAGACGGCAGTGACGATAAAGATGAACGAGGGGACCTTCATGATGATCATGCTTTATCAAACCGAACGAAATCAAGCAAGGCCCCAAGTAGACGAATAGGGTGCCTAGCACCCGACTTTCTACTTCTTGGCCGGAGTGATTTCCGCCGCGAGATTCGCATCGAGAAGCTCGCGGCGCAAGTTGCTACCGCGCGCTTTACTCCAGAGATAAACCACAGGAGTTGCGACGAAGATCGAGGAGTAAGTTCCGATAACAACTCCGATCATGATCGCAAAGGAGAAGTCCTTCAGCGCTGCGCCTCCGAAGATGTAGAGCACGAGCACCGCCATGAAGGTGGTGACCGATGTCAGGATCGTCCGCGAAAGGGTAGCATTGATTGCGAGGTTCATGACATCGACGATGCTTCCACGCTTGGACTGGAGAGACTCACGAACTCGGTCGAAGACCACGATGGTGTCGTTAATCGAGTAACCGGCGATCGTCAGAAATGCGCCCACGTGAATCATAGAAAGCTCAGTTCCAATGAGTAGAACCGCGCCGACCGAGATGATTAAATCATGGAAGAGAGCGACAAAGGCGCCCACCGCGAAGGAGAACTCAAAACGAAGGCTAATGTAGAGCAGGACGGCAAGAAGACCCATGCCGAGAGCATAAAGTGAGTTCTTGAAGAATTCTTCACCGAGAGTTGGGGCAATCGTGTTCGAGGAAATCGGGGTGACGTAAGTGCCAGTAGCGTCTTTCTCAGCAAGGAGAGGGATATCCTTACGAAGCTCAGCCTGCACGAGATCGACGTCTTCCTCGGAGATCTTCACTTTGAGGAGATCGGTGTTGCCGCCGGCGATGATTTCCTTCTGCGCGTAGGGGGTTTTGGTTAGGGTTATATCAGCAAGAGACGCGTCAATATCATCGGCTTCGATCTTGTGCTCTGCATCGACCTGAATGGTGAGGATGGTGCCGCCGACGAAGTCGATGCCCCGTGCGGTGTCCCTCCTCATCGTGATGGTCGCGAGGGAACCAATCACAAGAATTGCGGAGATCACAAAAGCCGGATTGCGCATCTGCATGAACTTGATCGTCCGATTCGGGATCAAGCTCATGAAGGACATCTTCTTAACTTTCCCTCCTTGGCCGGTTCCAGCGAACCAGAAGAAAAAGACACGAGTGCCGAGAAGGGCGGCAAACATTGAGGCGAGAATTCCGATGGTAAGAGTGATTGCGAAACCCTTGATCTGGTCGGAGGCCTGCCAGAGCAGGATCAGTGCGGTCAGGATCGTGGTAATGTTAGCATCGAAAATCGCAGTGAAGGCTTTCTCGTAGGAAGCTTTCAGCGCGGCGGCGACCGATTTACCATCGGCCATTTCCTCTCGGAGGCGTTCGTAGATCAGGACGTTCGCATCTACCGCGATACCGATGGTGAGAATGATGCCAGCGATACCGGGAAGGGTGAAGGTCGCTCCAAACATCGCCATCGCACCGAAGAGAATGAGAATGTTGAGCGAGAGCCCCAGAAGGGCGACGATTCCAGCAAAACGGTAGTAGAGAAGAATGAAAATGAGAGTCAGCGCGAGACCGGCAAGAGCAGCAGTGACTCCTTGGCGAACGATCTCTTTACCATATTTTGCGGAGATTTGGTTGGTGGAGAGAATCTCGAGTGGGTTCTTGAGCGGGTTCGCGAGAGCCGCGACGACTTCGTTGACTTCCTTGCTACCATCGAGCCCCTCAATGATGAATGAGCGGCTAAGGTTGCCATTCACGGTGGGAGCGATGAGGGCCTGACCGTCTAGCACGACTGCCATGCGATCGACGCCTTCTCTCATCTGAGCGGTGGCATTGAAGAGGCGATCTCCACCATCTGAGTTCAAACGAACTTGGATCGTGCCAAAGCGTGAGGGGACTGGGATAGCGCGTTGCACCTGATCTCCGGTAACGATATTCCGCTTAGCGAGAAGAATGGGAGTATCGCCAATCTTCTTGAGAGTCTTTTGGTCGATGACGGGAAGTTGATAGAGTTTCCATCCTGCAGGAGCAAGTTGGCTGCCATTCTCGACAGCTTGGGCAAGGCGATCACTCTCTGGGTGAACTGCTTTGCATGTAAGTTGAGCCGTTTTCTCAATGATTACTTTCATTCGAGCGATCTGCTCTTCATTGAGAGCTGCCATCTCAATGACGAGCCGGTCTTCGCCAAGCCCCTGCATCTGAACTCCACTCATGCTACCTTCTGAAAGACGCTCTCCGAGAGTCTTTTTAACTGCCTCAATTGCTTCAGGACCTACTGGAAGAGGGGGCTGACCTGGGTCGGGTTCAGCGGACTGGATCTCGACCGTAAAAGCGACACCTCCTGCAAGATCGATTCCTTTCTTAAGCTTCTCTTCAAATGGAAGAACAGCGGCGAGACAAAGTCCGATTACGAGAAGAATAGCAATCGAGCCGACATTCCGCTTCCGGCGGTCAATCTCAGTGGCGACATACCAGAAAATCAGGGCGACGATAGCGATGCCCGCGAGGACAACGAGGAGTGGGTTGTTAATGAGATCCATGGTGTGGAGTATTGGGAAAAGTTATTCGGAAAGAGGTGGGGAGAGGACGGCGACGACTTCGTCGACTTCTTTGCTGCCGTCTAAGCCTTCGATGATGAAGCTTTGTGAGAGACTGTCATTGACGGTGGGGGCGATGATGACTTTGCCATTAAGGACAACAGCCAGTCGATCAACACCCGAGCGCATTTTCTTTGTGGCATTGAAGAGACGGTCGCCCCCTTTGTCGGTCAGACGAACTTGGGTTGTGCCATAGCGAGGGGGAACTGCGATGGCTCGCTGGACTTGGTCAGCAGTGACGATGTTGCGTCGTGCTAAGAGGATGGGCTCTTCACCAATCTTCTTGCGAGTTTCATCATCAATGATGGGAAGCTGATAAAGCTTCCATCCGGCGGGTGCAACTTCCTCACCCGCCTGCACCGCTTTAGCGAGTTGGCCGTTTTTTGGATGAACTGCTTTGAGTTCTAAGGTGATTTTATTCGCCTCGGGAAGCTTCGCCTTTTCATCTTCGCCTGAGCACAACCCTACCGAAGCACTCAGAAAGAGGGCGATCAGGCAGAAGTGTTTAGCGAAGAGAGTCATCAAGGAAGTAGAATCAGGACTAGGCCTTGTCGTCGACGGGCTCAACTTTGATTTTTTCGACTTTCTTCGATCCCTTGCCGACTTTCTCGACGGTCTGGATGGAAGATTTTTCGAAGGGAACAAAGACGCCCTCGGAGAGTTTGATCGTCACCGTCTTTTCAGAAATGTGATGCACTGATCCGTGAATGCCTCCGATCGTGATTATTTTGTCGCCCTTGGCCATCGATGAGACTCGAGCGGCAAGTTCCTTCTTCTGCTTTTGCTGAGGGCGAATGAGCAAGAAGTAGAACATCACCATCATGAGGACGATCATGACAAGAGGGTTTCCAAAGAGGCCCGGCTGTGGGTCGGCGGCGAGAAAAGAGAGGGTAGTCATTGCTGAGAAATTAGGCCGTCTTTGTGACGGACGCGAAGGATGAGGTAGAAATCAGGAATAGCAAAGAAAAGCAATCCAGAAAGAGCGATTTACTGGGCTTTTGTGCGGGCTGTGTAGCGCGCGACGAACTCAGCTTGGAATTCGCGGAACCTTCCCTCGCGGATTGCGGCACGGGCATTCTCCATGAGCTGGAGGTAAAAGTGGAGATTATGGAAGGAAAGAACGCGCTGAGCGATGATCTCTCCGGCCTTAAAGCTGTGCCGCAGAAAGGCTTTCGAAAAGCGAGCGACATGCGGATGCGCGTGCTCGCTCAGGGGCTTGGGATCGAACTCGAACTCCTTATTTTTAATGTGGATCGGGCCGTCCGGCGTGAAGGCCTGCCCGTGGCGCGCGCAGCGGGTGGGGTGGACGCAATCGAACATGTCGACGCCTTGCCCGATCATTTCGAGAAGCTGAGTCGGGGTTCCTAGTCCCATCGCGTAGCGTGGTTTGTCCTGTGGGAGAAAGGGCTCCGCATTTTTGATCGCAGCGAACATTTCTTCCTCGGGCTCGCCGACTGAAACGCCGCCGATCGCGTAGCCATCGAAATCAAGATCGACAAGCGCCCGCGCGGATTCCTCACGGAGGTCCGGATAAACCGACCCTTGCACGATTCCGAAGTGGAGCTGCCTCCCATCGCCGCTTTGCGGCTTATTCGCTTCAATCCAATCCTTGCAGCGCTTTCCCCAGCGGGTCGTCATCCGTGTGGAGCCCTCGGCATACTTGCGATCGCAGGGATAGGGTGGGCATTCGTCAAAAAGCATCGCGATATCCGAGCCAAAGACGCCTTGGATCTCCATACTCTTCTCCGGACTCAGCATCATGGCATCGCCATTGAGGTGATTTTGAAAACGCACGCCTTCTTCGGTGATCTTGCGCAATTTGGAAAGCGACCAAACCTGAAAACCGCCGGAATCAGTCAGGATGGGGCCATCCCAAGTGGTGAAAGAATGAAGCCCGCCGAGCGCTTCGATGACCTCGGTCCCGGGCCGGAGCCAGAGATGATAGGTGTTTCCTAGAATAATCTGGGTATCGATGGCATGAAGATCATCCGGATGCAGTGTCTTCACGGAGCCCTGAGTGCCCACGGGCATAAATATCGGGGTCTCGATCACCCCGTGTGGAGTGGTCAGCTTCCCGCAGCGGGCTTTCGAATCTGGATCAGTAGCGAGAAGTTCAAACATGCGTCGCCCTTTCTTTAGTGGGGTCCGCCGCGAGAGTCTATCGATAATCATGCGACTTCGGCGCAAGTTCCGATGGCGCGTGACCCAATGCTTCGATCCACCCGACATAAATCGTGGGCTGCCCGCCCTCGCTGATTTGAACATGGCCTCGCACCATCAGAAAAGGCTCGCAGGTGATCGTGAGGCGATTGGCGTGGAAGGTCTTCTTCGGAACGAAGAGATTGGCGATGCCATATTCATCCTCAAGCGAGATGAAACAGTGACCCTTCGCTGTGCCTGGACGCTGTCTGCAAATCACCAAGCCAGCGATCCGCACCGGCGTTCCATGCGTCATTTGAGAAAGGTGACCCGAGTGGGTGATTTCGTCCCCGTGTTCTTTTCTCCAAAGCCGCATCGGATGCGGCCCCACGCTGTGACCCTGAATCATGAGATCGGTCCCGAGTCGCTCGACGGGCGTCATTTGCGGAAGCACCTTTTCTTTGGAAGAGGTCGCATTTGCGAAAAGGTCATCCTCTGGTAGTCGCTCGGCCTGCCAGAGCGCATCGCGGCGATGCGCCACCTCAGGCAATTCATTGAGCGCTCCCGCTGCCGCTAAAAGGCGCCGCTCTTTTTTGTTCGGCCGCACCCTGGTCAGGAAATCCGGGAGCGACTCGAACTCACCGCGCACCCGCGCCTCCTCCAGTCGCTCAATCGTCTGCTGCTGGAGCCCTTTGATTCGATCCAAGCCCAGTCGTAAAAGCCCATCATCAATCACGGTGGTCTGCGCGGCCGAGTTGATCACGCAAACCGCCTTGCACCGCACCCCATGGCGCTTCGCGTCCTGCATCAGCGAACTCACCGAATAAAATCCCATCGGCTGGTTATTAATGAGTCCGCAGTAGAATTCCGCGGTCCGATGAACCTTTAACCAACACGAGGAATAAGCGATGAGCGCAAAGGAAATGGCATGAGACTCCGGGAATCCATAAAGCGCAAACGAGCCGATCGAGTGAATGACCTTTTCCTGCACGTTCTTGGCGATTCCTTTCGATGTCATCCTCACTCGCAGCTTATCGCTCACCGTCATCATGCGCTCGTCCGACCGCTTGCACGACATCGCCCGGCGTAGTTCGTCAGCCTCGGTCCCTGTAAAGTCTGCAATCGTCATCGCCATCCTGAGCACTTGTTCTTGAAAAATAGGCACCCCAAGTGAGCGCTTCAGAATCGGTTCAAAAAGGGGATGAATGTAATCAATCTCTTCCCGCCCGGTCCGACGATTCAGATAGGGATGAACCAAGTCGCCGACAATCGGCCCGGGTCGGATGAGAGCGACCTCAATCGCGACATCGTAAAACTCCCGCGGCTGCATAATCGGCAGCGTCGCCATCTGCGCCCGTGACTCGACCTGGAAAGTCCCCACCGTGTCCGCCCGACAAAGTAGATCGTAGGTCGCCGGATCATCCTTCGGGATCGCCGCGAGATCGACCGGATGTCCGCGCTGACGGCAGATGTGAATCGCGTCCTCCATCGCCGCCAATATCCCGAGACCGAGAAGATCGACTTTCACGATTCCAAGATCCTCGCAGTCATCCTTGTCCCACTGGACCACCGTCCGGCCCGGCATCGTCGCCGGCTGGAGGGGGACGATGCCATCGATCCCACCATCGCAGATAATCATCCCGCCCGAGTGCTGCCCGAGATGCCGCGGAGAGTGTAAAACGGCGTGGTAAAGGTGGAGGAGAGGCTTGAATCTCGGATGTGAATAACTCACTCCCGAGCGCTCGATGGTCTCCGCGAATTCCATCACCTTGTCGCGAGGGTAGTAATTCGACATCGAAAGCTCCTGCGCCTCCGCCGGAACATCCGCTTTCTCATCGTGAACCTTCGGCGAGGCGCACAATTCTGAAAAGCGATTAGCCACCGATTCCGGAAATCCGAGCACTTTCGCCATTTCCCGAAAAGCCGATCTTGGGCGATAGGTGATCACGTTCGCCGTCATCGCCGCGCCCCGTGGGGCATATTTTTGGTAGACGTATTGAATGACCGCCTCTCGTCGCTCGCCGGAAGGAAAGTCGATATCGATGTCCGGCCAGCTCTTTCGGTTCTCCGAGAGGAAGCGCTCGAAAAGGAGGCCTCCCGCCACGGGATCAACATTGGTGATTCCCAGCACGTAGCACACGAGCGAGTTCGCCGCCGACCCGCGACCTTGACAGAGGATGCCCTGCGAGCGCGCAAACTGGACCAAGTCCCAGACGATGAGAAAGTAGCCCTGAAACCCTAGTTTGAAAATCATGGATAATTCATATTCAATCTGTTGAGTGTGTTTTTTACTATTTTCTAAATTGAGTGATTTCAGGCCCTTTTGAGCAGTGATGCGCAGTAATTCACACTCTTCGTCGGCTGTGAATAACCTGTGAGTATCTGGATCTCGATAGGAAGGAAATTCGTAGCCCAGATTTTCCAAGGTGAATTCGCAGCGCTCCGCGAGTCGATACGCATGCTCCACTGCTTGTGGATAACCTGTGAATAACTTGTGAATAGCTGTTGGTGACTTCAAATGGCGCTCTGCATTGGTCTCCAGACGTCGACCCGCATCATCGAGGGTGAAGTGTTCACGTATACAGGTGAAGGCGTCACCGAGCAGCCGGTCCTGCCGGCCCGCATAAAGGGGGGCATTGGTCGCCAAAAGCGGTAAATCGAGGTGATCAGCCAGTTCGGCTAAAAGCATGTTCATCAGCTCCTCGCCCCGACGCTGGTGTCGATAGAGCGCGATCGAGACATTATGGTCTCCGAAGGTCTTTTTGAGCGACTTTGCCGCTTCAAGGAGTCGTTTTTTGGTCGGATTTCGGAGGCTTTCGGGGGTGAGAATAACTTGTGAATAAGTGAGAATATCTGGTGGCGGGAGCTCCGGCGCACAGTGTCGCGCTGTTAGGAGCTGAGAGAGCTGCCGATAGCCCTCACGCTGCTCCACCAGCACGGGTAATTGCGCGAAAATCGGTCCGCCTTCCGGTGCCCAATCGGTCAAAGTTGCTCCCACAATCGCTCGGATTCCCGCCTTTTTGGCCGCCTGATGTGCCCTCGCAGAGCCATAAAACCCAAGGTGATCGGGAATCGCAATCGCCTCATGCCCAAGTTCTGCAGCACGCTTTACCAGCTCCTCGGGCCCGCTGGCACCGTGGAGAAAGGAGAAGGAGGATTTTGCGAGGAGTTCCATTTTAAGAGGGAGGGAGAACGCGAATCAAGCGAATGTGACGAATCCTGCTAGATGAATTTTTGAACCGCGGAATACACAGAAAACACGGAAATAGAGGGTTCAGAATCTGGAACTTCTAAACCGAAACCCCTCCAGAAGTTCCGTGTATTCTGTGTATTCCGCGGTTTGAAAATATCCTGAACTAAGCTCCCCGGGTGTGATTCGTGATATTCGCCTGATTCGCGTTTTAGAATCTGAGTTTTCTTGTTGATTGGTTCATCCATAAATTCCGGTCAGGTGCCAGTCATGCGGTGGGGTGTGGGTCAGTTGTAAAAGGAGGTTCTTTGGCAGTTCGATATCCCATTCGCTCTGCTGCCAAGCCGCTTCCCACCACGAGCCCGAGAGCGGAAAAGGACCGCGGGCTTCCCGAATCGTCCCTTGATGAGGTCCCGTCAGGAGCGCCAGGGGTCGAGGATAACGACCTCGTTTCTCAGACGCGACATGCACCGCAAGTGGTGGGCGCTGTCGCTTCAGCGGGAGTTGACTGGAGGGGAGGATCGGCTCCTCAGCTGGGGTGAATTTAAGATCTGCTTCCAGTGGATGCAGATCGAAGAGCCCAGGCTGATGACTCGCGGCAGGCTGTGGAATTCCGAGTTGATCGATCCCGACAACTCCACTCAGGCGCTTCAGGGTATCGGCGAATTGATGGGGATCCTTGAGTCCGCGCTGGAAGAGCTGGTGCTGGGCGTGACGTGGGAGCGTCGGACTCAGCCGGAAGTGGCACTCGGTCACAGGCGCGGGGACGCGGATGCTCTCGAGATGGGTGTGCAGCGAGCGCAGGAGGATATCGGGATCGAGAGTGGGTTCGGATTGCCGGAGATGACGAGAATGGGCCGCCCCATTTTCAAAGGAAAGCGCGAGATGCAGCGACTCCGCCGCCCGCTGGTGGCTCGCGAGCCGTTGGCAAAGGACCTGGAGCAAGCGTCGCGCGATGAAGAGAATCGGATCAACTCCTTCGATAGGCGGCTCAAACTGATGGGATGTTTGGTAATTCTGAGTCGGGCGATGCAGCTGCAGCAGCCGATGGTGCTTTCCAGTTAAAATATCGTGTAAGCGCGCCAAGTCCGGCCCGAGCCGCTCCGCAAGGCCTTGGCGGGGCAGCGCTACGAGATCAGCGAGCCGCTTGAGTCCCCAGAGTTCTAGAACCTTCGCCTCTGGCAAAGGAAAGGCGCTGCTCCGATTCAGCATCGAAAGCGGTAATCCATGAACCGATGGCAGCTCGTTCAGCACTCGAATCTCCGACTTCGTCCGATACCGCAGCGACGAAGCGGTCGCTGAAGAAAGGGCCGCGATATGCGCCAAATCCGGAGTCTCTGCGAGCGCAAGATTCAGCGGCAACCCGAGCCGACGTGCTTCCTCAAGCGCTTGATGGAGCCATTCCTCCGGCGAGGCGAAAAGGATGGTGGAGAGATCGAGGAGGAAAATGTCCGGTCCCGTGACTTCGTAATCCGGGGTGAATGAATCGATAAGCCCTAGCGCTTCGATCTTGGCGGAGGCCTCCAGCTTTTCATCAGCATCGTAAAGCCCGAGATCCGAGCAACGAGCCAGCGCGCGCGTCGTGCTCATCTCAACCTGCAGGTCATATCGTAAAGCTGCTTCATTGAGATAAAGGATCGCCGATTTCTCCCGCTTCCCGGAGGAAAGTAAGGCCGCTGGCCGCGCGAAGTCGGCCTGCTCACGAGCAAGAAGACAGGTCAGCGGCAGAGCCGGAAGATGGAGCGCGGCGTAGGACATTCTATTGTGATTGAGCGACTGTTTTGCTCGCTGCCGCAGCGGTGCGGAGGGTGGGGGATTCCCGCTCGATATTCGCGAGGGTGAAGATCGAGGAAAGAGTGAAGCGGCTGTGTGGCGAGGGCAGGCAAGGCCGAGGCGTGAGCGCGAGAAGAGCAGCTCCGGAGTCCCGGGCTTCGGCTCGGAAACGATGCCAGATCGCGGACGGAATGCGTCGGAGCTCTCGCTCGGAAGTGAGGTGGAGATCCAGCAACACGAGCGGGAGATTACCATCGCGGAGGAGGAGGTCGGTGCATTGGATCGCCTGCATCGCTTCCCGACAGCGGATCCAGAAAAGGCGACCACATTTCTCCGACCCATAAGAACCCGGATCAAAGGAATCCCGCCCATCAATAAGCGCTAGCGGGAGATCTCGCTCCTTCTCCAGCAGCTCCGAGATCATGAGCGAAGCCCCCGAGCAAAGCCCCGGAGCCACCAACTCATTCAAAGACCCACTCGGCAAGGAAAGCGAAGCCGGATCAAAACAAAGATCTTCAGCTTCCTCGGCAAATCCCCGGTGCGCCCCAGGAAATTTCTCCTGGAGTTGCCTACGCAGATCGGCGATTTGAGATATTTTCAAAACATGTTCATTAGAACACTTTTAAGAAGTCTGTCAAGAAACAGAACGTAAGATAGGCGTCGGAAGGTAGAGGAATTAAAAACTCAAAATCACGCGCTCTCATTCCGCTGCTCGCTCATCCAGGTGTAGATCATGACCCAGAGTGAGAGGGCGAGAGCGAAGAGCGGGATTTGGAGGAGGGGAGGAAGTGAGTAGAGGATGGTGACGACCGGAATCCACACGCCCCAAGTTGCGAGGAGGGTGGGGACGATGACTCGGCGATAGTAGCTCGCGGTGAAAAAGCGGCCCAAGTTTCGGCAGGAGTATCCCGAATTTTTCCAATCGTAGGCCCATGAGTTCACGGGACCGGCGAAGAGGGGATTGAAGGCGAATTGGTCGATGATGACTTTGATCGCGACAACTTTAAAGGTCACCTCGGCGCCCCACCAGATGGCTTGCTGGCGGTAAAGGAGATCGACGACGGCTCCGGACCAGGCCCAGTGCACGGCGGCGAAGAGGAAGTTACCCAAGTTGGTGCGTAGGAGTTTTCCTTTTTGAAAAACCACAATGCGCATGATCTCCGGAATGACCGCGCCGCTATGATCGCTGCGACCACGGAATACCCGTATCCCCAGCGGGCTTTGAGGTCGGCGAGCTTATTGAGTAACTCGGTGGTGGGTGGGTAGAAATAATACCCCAAAAGTAAGGCCAGCATGATGAGTTGGAGAATGAGTCCGGGCAGGAGATTCGCGCGTGCGGCGCGCAAGCCCGCCTCCCACGGTTTCTCCAAATCCTTCACAGGTTTCTCAACGGAAATCGTGGGGAATCTGTCTGGAACGACGGAGGAATTAAACTTTTCCCGTGAGCTGGCAGGGAAGACACGAGAAAATGATGATGAAAAAAGAGACCTTGGGCTGGATTTCTTAGTGCTCCTTGTTCTAGCTTTCTGGTCCCACGATGAGCGCTCCTTTTGAAGTCCTTCTTTATTACAAATATGCCCGGATTGCCGATCCGCAGGCCTATGCCGAGAAGCACCGTGTTCTTTGTCAGAAGCTCAATCTGAAGGGCCGTATTCTCATCGCGGAAGAGGGGATCAATGGGACGGTCTCAGGACTGATCGCGGACACAGCGGAGTATCGCCGGACGATGGATGCTGATTCGCTCGCTGACGACATTGCTTGGAAGATCGATCCCTCTGAAGGTCACGTTTTCCCGAAGCTCTCGATCAAGGTGCGCGAGGAAGTGGTGACGCTAGATCTTGGTGAGGACGACTTTTCGCCGGAAGATCTTACCGCGACTCATCTTAAGCCTGTCGAATGGCGGGAGATGATGCAGGAGGAAAATGTCGTGATGATCGACGCCCGGAATGACTACGAATGGGAGATCGGTCGTTTCGAGGGCGCTGTCCTTCCGCCGGTTCCGAGTTTTCGAGATCTCCCGAAGTGGGTGCGGGATCATCGTGAAGAATTGGAAGGAAAGAAGATCATGACCTACTGCACGGGCGGAATTCGTTGTGAGAAATTCAGCGGCTTTCTTCTCAAAGAAGGCCTGAGCGAGGTCTATCAGCTCGATGGCGGGATCGTGACTTATGGGAAAGACGAGTCAGTCAAAGGCGAGGGTTTTGAGGGGGAATGCTACGTCTTTGATGAGCGTCTGAGCGTCCCGGTGAATCGCACCGAGGGAGCGTCTGTGATTTCTAAATGTGCAATCTGCGAGGAACCCTCGATCCGCTATCGAAACTGCGGATGGAAGCCCTGCAATGCCCAGTTCTTCTGCTGTGAGCGCTGCGAAACCGAAAGCGGACGCTTCTGTGAGCCCATCTGTAAGGAAGCAGCGACGACTTGTCCCATCGCGGTCACCGACTAGACCGAGAAATCGGCCTCGTCTTTTTAAAAACCACGCCCTAGAAATCAGCTGTGTTAATCGAACTCGATGACGGTCACCAGCTGAAGCTGGAATACGAGACTCCGCGCTTTCTTCAGTCGCTTTTTGGCCATGATGAAAAACAACTCAAGTATCTCGAGCAGAAAGCGGGCGTGAGAATCGTGACCCGTGAGGGCTGGATCACAGCGACTGGAAGTGAAGATGACTGCCTCCTTGTCGAGTGTGTCTTTACTGATCTCGAGGACGCACGTCGATCAGGGACCGAAATCACTGAGCGCGAGTTTCGCACGGCGGTGAATTTTGCGAGCGGAGCAGGGGACTCTTCTGGGATTTCTGATCTCGGCCGCATCCAACTCGTCGGTGCCCGAGGCCGCAAGCCAGTCATCGCGCGTAGCACTCACCAGCTAGAATATCTCAATGCCATGATGGAGAACGAGGTCGTCTTCGGCCTAGGTCCCGCCGGCACGGGGAAGACTTATCTCGCGGTCGCGATGGGACTGCACATGCTTCGAAATAAGGAAGTGAACCGCGTCGTGCTAACTCGTCCGGCAGTGGAAGCAGGCGAGGCACTTGGTTTTCTCCCCGGTGACATGCGTGATAAAGTAGCGCCTTACTTGCGTCCGCTCTACGATGCCATCGATGACATGCTCGGCTACGAAGACGGCCAGAAGCGACTTGAAGACGGCAGCATCGAGATCGCGCCGCTCGCTTACATGCGTGGCCGCACCCTTTCGAAAAGCTTCGTCATTCTCGATGAAGCGCAGAACACAACTCGCGAGCAGATGTTCATGGCGCTTACCCGTCTCGGCGAGCACTCACGGATTGTCATCACGGGCGATGGCTCACAGATCGATCTCAAAAGACGTGGCGACTCAGGCCTCCTCGAGGCCGAAAATGCTCTCATCGGCGTTCCCGGAGTTTTCTTCAATCAGTTCGATACCAGCGATGTCATCCGCCACCAGGTCGTCGGAAGAATCATCAATGCTTACGACAAGCACCGCGCCTAATAATCGGGATTGTGCATCCCGTTATATCCCGGCTCATAGAGGCGGACTCCCATGACATTGGACATGATCGGGAAGTGCTTGTCGCAAGAATAGACCGCTGCGAAATTATCCTTCGCGATGGTGGCGATGAGAATATCATTCCACGGCACGGTGAAACCCGCAGCACGGATCTTTGAAAAATTAGTAGCCGTCTTTCGCCAGATCTTTTGGTCATTTTTGACGTAAGGCATGATATTGAAGGCCGCTTTAATCTCATCGAGTTCGTGAGGGCGGGCTCCGCCGAAAAATTCCATTTCGACAGGCCCACAAAGAGCTCCATCGAATTCATCGAGGAGCCCTTTGACGCTGAGCTTAATGAGGGCATCGCCATCCCTGCGGAAAAACTCCACCCACGCGCTGGTATCGATAATTACCATGTTAGAAGGAGTCTAGCGATCAACAGCCTCAAGCTCGTCATTGGTCATTGGGTAGTCCTCAAAACCACCCTCCATCACTTTATTTGCGAAGCGGCGGATCATTTGGCGGCGGACATACTCTGAAGCAGCCTTGCTGATGGCTGGACCTTTTTTCTTCTCTCCGGTGACCAGCATGGCTTCTTTCATGACCTTATCGTCGATCTCGATAGTGATTCTCATGAGGGCACTCTTCATCTAAATGATGAAAAGTAAAGGTGTTTTTGGTGATTTTAAAAGAGGGCCCAAATAGCACTCGCGGTTCGGCCTCTTGAAAGAGAATAAATAATTAGCGATCCACGCGGGCGGATCCACCGCCGACGAGCTTCGCGACTTCGTCACGGGTCACCATCGTGGTGTCTCCAGGAGTCGTCATCGCGAGCGCGCCGTGGGCTGCGCCCCATTCGACCGCTTGAGCTGCGTCATTGAACTCTAGGAAGCCGTAGATGAGTCCGGAAGCGAAGGAGTCTCCACCACCGACGCGGTCGAAGATCTCAAGGTGCTCACGGTTGACGGAGTTGTGGAACTGGCCGTCGTGCCAGGTGAGCGCGGCCCAGTCGTTATCCGAGGCGCTGTGGACCTCACGAAGCGTGGTCGCAGTTGCTTTGAAGTTAGGGAAGGTTTCGACAGCTTTCTCGATCATCTTCTTGAAGTTCGAGATGTCGATTCCGGTAATGTTTTTTTCGTCGACACCCTCGACCTCGAAGCCGAGACAAGCAGTGAAGTCTTCTTCGTTGCCGATCATGACGTCGACATATTGTGCAATCTCACGGTTGACCTGCTGGCACTTCTCGAGGCCGCCGATGGACTTCCAGAGTGAAGGACGGTAGTTGAGATCGTAGGAGACGATCGTGCCGTGCTTCTTAGCGATCTTACAGGCCTCGATGGTGAGTTCTGCATTCCCTTCAGAAAGCGCGGCGAAGATGCCCCCGGTGTGGAACCAGCGAACACCGAGGGTGCCGAAGATGTGTTCGAAATCGAAGTCATCGACAGTGAGCTGACTTGCTGCGGTGTGGCCACGGTCAGAGGTGCCTTTTGCGGCGCGGACGCCGAAGCCGCGCTCGGTGAAGTTGAGCCCGTTACGAGCGGCGACGCCGAGGCCATCGAAGTCCGCCCAGTGAATGAACTGGGTATCGACTCCGCCTTGAAGGACGAGATCTTCAAGGAGACGGCCGACTTCGTTATCGACGAACCCAGTAAGGACAGCAGCACGCTTGCCGAAGCAGCGGCGGAGACCACGGGCGACGTTATATTCGCCGCCGCCTTCCCATGCTCGGAACTGGCGGGTGGTGCGGACGCGGCCGTCACCGGGATCGAGACGGAGCATGATTTCGCCCATCGAGAGGATGTCGTAGGCGCAGTCTGAGGCTGGTTTAATATCTAAGGACATGATGAAAAAGAGGTGTTATTTGAGGAGACCGTTTGCGCAGAGGACATCGGAGTCTCCGGCGAGGAAGTTGATCGCGTTGTGCAGGCAGCGACTGGCTTGGCGCTGGACGGATTCGTGCGTTCGGGAGCCGATGTGGCTCGTGATGATGCAGTTTGGTGCACCGATGAGGACGTGGTCGGAAGCGGGGGGCTCGGCGTCGAGGACGTCGGCGCCGTAGCCACCAACTTTCCCTGACTTGAGGGCGTCGGCCATGGCGTTCGTGTTGACGAGTTCGCCACGTGCGCAGTTAAGGACGATGACGCCGTCACGCATCTCAGTGATCTTAGCGGCGTTGATCATGTCCTCGGTTTCCTCGTTAAGGAAGCAGTGGAGGGAAACGACATCGGCAGTGAGGAGGACTTCATCCATCGACTCACACTTTTTCACGCCATATTCAGCAGCAAAGGTGTCATCGAAATAGGGATCGAAGGCGATGATACTCATGCCGAATGCCTTGGCGCGGATCGCGACTTCTTTGCCGATGCGGCCAAGACCAAGAATGCCGATGGTCTTACCCATGATCTCGTTTCCGACAGGCTTCTTCCAACCCGCAACCCACTCACCATTTTGCACGGCGACGGCATTCGACTGGATGTCTTTGGTGATCCCAAGGAGGAGGCCGAAGGTGTGCTCGGCGACGGTGGTGTGGTTCACGCCGGGGGTAAAGAGGACGGGGATCTTCTTTTCAGTGGCATAGCCAACATTGATCTTATCAAGGCCGATTCCATACTTTGAGATGGTCTGAAGACGAGGGAGTGACTTGTCGATGACCGCTGCCGTGATGGCGTCATCGCCGCAGAGGAAGACATCAAACTCCCCGGCCAGCTCTAGCATTTCAGCCTCGGAGAGCGGGCCGCGGGCGCGGACGACTTCCCAGTCCTGGGAGTTAAGAAGATCTTGGTGAGTGCCAGGAGTATCCTGGAAGGAAGTGGTGGTAAGAAGGACGCGCTTGCTCATGTATTTTTCTTACAAACTGCTAGAGATTGAGACCCCGATTTGCAAAAGAAAAAATTGCATCAAGGAATTCTATACGATGCGGGATTGCAGAGCGCTAATTTCGGTTTAGGATCCTTTCCCATATGGGAACGCGGGTATTTCGTGGGGTGAGCGCTCTTTTGGCGGCCTTTTTGTTGAGTCAATGCGCCAGTGTCCCGACGTCATTCGGCAATAAGCGTGCGAAGACACTCAAGAAAATGGGTTACGTTTCGGTTCCTTTGCAGAAGGTGACTGATGATGTCCGCTACTCCGGACTCTTTGAGGTCAACGGCAAGCCTCTCCGCTTCCTGATCGATTCGGGTGCAAACAGCACGGATGTTGAAAGCAAGATTGCTTCGCAGGTCGGCTTACGCCCGGACAACTCAATCAAGGTGATTACTCGTGGCGCACTGGGTCGTGAGATCAAGAGCGGGCACGGGAGAGGATCATTACGAGTGGGACCGATGCATGCGGACAACTTCCCGTTCACGATTGCTCCGAGTTTTAGCCGCGAAACTTCAACCAGTCGTTATGCCGGACAAGTGGGGCTTGATGCTCTCGATGCGACAGGGGCGCTGGTCGACATCCCGGCCGGAAAGATTTGGCTTCCGGGTCGCTTTTCAAAAAGAGCCTCCACAGATGATCCGAGTCCCCTCGGATATCGAGAGAGTCTCGGCCAGAGGGTTCTTTATATGGGGAGAGCCGGACGCCTCCCTCATCTTCTGCTTCACGGAACACTCAATGGGCGACACACGAGTTGGGTTGTCGATACCGGGGCCGAAATCTCGGTAATGGCAGCTGCGAGTTTCAATCGCCTTAATCTCCCAAGTCAGACGACTAATTCTCGGATGGTTGATGCCTCAGGTGACAAGATCGCACTACGCCGCGGGCAGCTTAAGAACCTCCGGTTCGGAGAGGTCAATATCAGTAGTTTTGATATCGCGATCGCACCTCTCCCCGAAGTCCGCCAGTATTTCAGAGATCCCACTGGTCGACCCGTAGACGGTATTTTAGGAATGGATTTCCTGACCAATGGCCGTGCGCTCCTCGATTCGGGATCGCGCATTCTCTACATGGGAAAACCCTAGGACACGAGCGGCTGAATCACTTGGCGCGCTTGCCAACAGGCTTTCACATTGTGGATGCGGAAAAGGTGTGCACCTTTGACCATCCCTTGAACCAACAGAGCGACTGTTCCTGCGTCGCGATCCTTAGGATCAGAAAGACCCAGCACGTCACCGATGACGGTCTTTCGTGAGATTGGGAGAAGGATAGGACACTCAAATTGGTGCAGCTTTTCGAGCTCGCGGAGGACGAGGAGATTATCGTCCTTCTGTTTCGCAAAATCGAGCCCAGGATCGATGATGAGCTGTTCTTTTGTGAGTCCCGCATTTTGAGCTAGCTCAATTTTTTGACGGAAAAAATCAATCATCGACCCCATGAGGTCAGGCCACTGTTGATGGGTGTGGGAGACTTTAGGTTCGCCCACCGAATGCATGATAAGAAGGGGCACTTTATGCGCCGCGCAGATTCTCGCGTTCCGATCATCGGGCAGGGCTGACATGTCATTAATGAGATCCACATTTTTTTCAATGACTTGCTCGATGACATCAGGTCGCCAGCTATTGATCGAGAGAAAACACGGTCCCGTCTCCGCGATCAGTGAAGGCCAGAGATCGAGAAAACTTCGAAGACGGCGAACTTCCTCATCGATAGAAATAGCATCGCGATTGGTCCGAGCGGACTCGGCGCCAATGTCGATCATGTCCGCACCATCGGCGATCTGTTGACGTGCTTGAGCGAGCGCCCCATCCGGATCGAGAGTTCCATCGCCGGAAAAAGAATCGTCATTGATATTCACGACCCCCATCAGGAGAGGCGAGCGAGGAAAGGTGACCTCCTTTGATGAAAAGCGAAGCTTCATGGAGCAGTGAGGGGCTTTCCGTTATCCTTTGGAGTGAGCTCAAGGATGAAGGGTGCGGCCATCGTGGCCCACGACTCTGCACTCGGAAAGCTATCAGCTTCCTCGCCCCAGCACTTTTGGAGCATCTCAGTATTAATGACGCCGGGATTCAGCGCGACGGTGCCGACGTTCTCAGGGAGTTCTTGTGAGAGTGCTTGATTGAGTCCTTCGATAGCCCATTTCGTAGCGCAGTATGGAGCAACATCCGGAGAGGACGAACGGCCCCAGCCAGAGGAGAGATTGATCACCATTCCGGAGTCATTTGAGAGCATGAGCGGGACCACGTGACGGATCATATTTGCCACGCCATTGATATTGACCGACGTGAGGCTATTAAACTCTTCCGCTGAGACCTGCCACAGCGGAGCGGGCTCGTTCACAATGGCGGCATTATTGATTAAAAAATCGGGCTCTCCGGCAGAAATGAGGGCCTCATTTACGAAGTCTTCCACACTTCCTTCATCCGAGACATCACAAGCCATGAAGAAGCAGTCAGGGAACTCCTCGCTCAAGCGCTGAAGTTCGATTTCATTCCGACCGCAGCCCACGACAGTATGGCCACGCTCGACGAACTCTGGGACTAGAGCTCGGCCAAGTCCGTTGGTGCAACCTGTCATCCAAATAATCATGGGGAAGAGAGTAGAAGAGATCGTCAGCTTGCCAATTCTAGCTTCCAAATAGTTCGTCGCTCACCGCGGGAGGAGTTTTCTTGGCTTCGGCTGCGTCTTTCCGCGGAACGGAGGGCAGGGGTGCGACCATTCCGGTGGGCATAGGGAACTGACGCTCGTAGATGCCAGGTGAGGTTTCATTTGAGTTCTTATATGAGTCGCGGACCATTTCCATTTTAGCGTCGAGGTTATCGATGTAGTGGAGAGTGTGAGCCTCGGGCGTGCGGGGAAGAGTTGGGGAGCCGAACTCGTGAGTGCCGTGATGCGATGCCACGAGATGAAGGAGATGAAGGCGGACGTGCTCCGAGGTGGGCTCGAGATCCTTCCATTGATCAAGCTCGAGTTCGCGCCAGAACTTATTAACCAGTTCGAGACCGAGAGGGATGTGACCCATCATTTCCCCATGGAGTGTCTGAAGCTGATTGAAGCCGCTCTCCGGGTAGGTATTTTCCCAGAGCTTACCACAGTCGTGAAAAAGGATACCCGCGATGAGGAGGTCGCGATTGAGTTCGGGATAGACAGGATGCAGAGCAAGAGCCGAGCGCATCATCTGCGCGACATGCTCTACGAGCCCGCCTCGACGTGCATGATGATTTTTTTTCGCAGCTGCCGTCCTGCGAAAGCGACCACCGAATTGAGTGATGAATTCATCACAAAGGGACTTTAATCGAGGGTCGGCGAGATCAGCGAGCGCGTCGAGAATCACCGCCCAATCCATGTCTTGATTCGCGCGGGTGACGGGATCTCCGGCGAGAAAATCACTCGTTTCATCTTCGTTTAAAAAACGGAATTTCCAGCCTTTCCCATCGATACCATACTGATTTTTCGTCCACTCACCATGAAAGCTCAAGAAGGTCTCGGGATCAATATCCGCCGAGGCATCCCACTGAGGGTGATTATTCCAGAGCTTTAGAGTGATTCCGCCAGTGGCATCGGCGATGGCCCACTCGCGGTAAGGTTTGCCACCTTTTGTTTCCCGCTCTTTAATCGCCTGCAGCTGAGCCGAAAAAGTTGCTTCAAGAGGGGCTTCGCTAGTGTTTTGGAGGAGGTCGCTAATCGTCATGGGTCAACAGAGTCGAATCATGTCCTTCACCGATTGTTTCCAAAGAAAAAAAAGGCCTCGTCGCGAATATCGGAAAGTCTTTTCATCAGCCGAAGTGATTACGCCTTGCTCAACGTTGAATTCGATTTGCCGTCGCATCTCCGCCTCGATCGCTTCGATGATCTCATCGGGATCGGGGATCTTTAGGTCGTTTTCAGTGAGCTTAAGCTTTTCCAGATGAATCTCGTGATCGTGAAAGACCATTGGAAAACGATTTTTTTCACAGGGCAGGTGGAGCCAACTCGATTCCGGTGCATGCTTCAGCATGGGTGAAAAGGGGTAGTTGGTCGTGTGCACGTTCTGTCCATCAGCTGCGCGACAACAGATCGTAGCAAAGGCGAAGGCGACATTATCGTGCTCACAGAGACAGACCGAGGCCATCGCGCGGGCTTCTGGATGCCAGAAAATCCGGTAATATTGCTGCATCCCGGCCCAGCTCCATCCGCGATCTGCGACGTGCTCAAAATTAGCTTCTTCAATCTCCTCGATCATGCGCGCGGCATTCGGAAAATAGTCCTCCTTCGGCGGGGTTTTGAAATTCAGCCTATTATCCTTGGGTAATCGGAGGTGACGGACCCGACTTAAAAGATCAATCCAAGGGATAAAGAACCACAAAATGAGCCCAAGCACGCCAGCCCACCAGCAACCGCAAACGAAATAACACACGAGTGCCGAACTCAGTAAAAAAGTAAGCGCTCCCAGCTTCCGAAGAAAGATCGTCCTGCACGAGCGCAGCGCAAAACCTACAATCAGAGTGGATAGGACGATTAATGACTCACGCATAGATACTTAAATCCCCAATTGCGTGGGGCCTCACTGAAGGTGGAGCTGTTTCACAAAAATCGCCAGCGGTTTTCTTGTCGGGCTTGCAGGAAAAACTAGATTTCCTAGTCTCTTGCCATGGCGATTGAACCTTTTCTCGAGACCTGGCCCACCATTGATAATTCCGCCTTTGTTGCCGCCAGTGCCGATATCATCGGCCGGGTCACCCTCGGGGAAGAGTCCAGTATCTGGTATAATGCCACCCTACGAGGGGACATTAATGAGATCGTCATCGGGCCGAAAAGTAACGTACAGGACAATGCCGTCGTCCATCTCGCCGATGACTTCGGCTGCTACGTTGGCGAACTCGTGACCGTCGGCCATGGTGCTATCATTCATGCCTGCACCATCAAAGATGAGGTGCTTGTAGGCATGGGATCCTGTGTGCTTGATGGTGCGGTGATCGGAGAGCGCTCGATCATCGGCGCAAATGCTCTCGTCACGGGAGGAACCATCATTCCTCCTGGATCCCTTGTGCTAGGCAGTCCAGCGAAGGTCGTTAAGACACTCGATCTCAGAGCACAGGGAGAAATCAAAAAATGGGCGGAAAAATATGTCCAGAACTCACGACTTTTCAAAGAACGTCAGTTTTAGGAAGATCGACACTGGCATTTGCCGGCAGAAAAAAGGAATCTTCGAAAAGAATGAACGAACTGGTCCGCGTCGAACCGATTGCCCTGCTTCCCACCCAAGCTGGTTGCGCCGTTTTCCTGGGGGATGGAACCAAGGTGATCGTCTTCTACATCGACCCTTCGATCGGAGCTTCCATTAATGCCATTCTCGCAAAAGCGACACCACCCCGGCCGCTGACGCATGATCTTTTCACGCAAACTCTTGAAGCTTTCGGGGCCGAGGTGCTACACACCACGATCGTGGATGTCCAAGGCGAGATTTTTTACTCTCGCCTCTTTATTAAAGCGGAAAACGAGATCATGGAGAAAAAAATCGTCGAGCTCGATGCGCGCCCGAGTGACTGCATCGCGATGGCCGTGCGGCAGGATGCTCCGATCTTTGTCATGCCCGAAGTCTGGGAAAAACTGGAGGACGTCAGCGACACGCTCAAGGAACTCCGAAGCCAGCCCAGCGACTCGGGTGGTTACGGTCTTGAGTCTGAATAACTACGGATTCGCTGACAAAAGTAGGTTGCGAGATGAGGGAGGGGAGCTAGTGTCTCAGCATTATGAGCACTACAGGCAACCTACTTCCGAGCTACCTTCACGAAGACATTCTTCTAAACCCTGAGAAGCGGGAATTTCCCGACTTTGATCTGAAGCGTCTTCTTGAGACCGTCTTCAAGCCAACCGAAGACTGCAAAGTCTGCGTCCTCGTCGATTTCGAGAATCCTCAGGAACTCATTAAAGATTTTGCATTTCTCAGCCACGATGAGTTCGAGGTTCAGAAAAATGCTCACAAATATTTCTACGAGGGACTCAAAAGCGGTGTTATGGCGGACCTTGGCATGACGGGCGGAGAAATGTTCGCTTACAAGCGCACCAAGGGATCGAATCTCGATCTCGAAGACGGGGTCTATGATACCGACGGCAATCAACTCTCGCTCGATCATGACCTCTACCCAAACTACGACATCATCCTCTGCATCTCGACCTTCTCTGCGACCGCTCCGCTGACCGCGAAGTGCAAGGAGTTCAACTTCCGCGGCGCCACGATGCACGGAATGAACGATATCATTTTAAACTCCGGCCTTGCTGTCAATTACGAGGAGGTTTCTGATGACGCGGAAAAGATGCGCATCGCTCTCGATAAACCTCAGGCCGTGGAGATCGACTTCGAGCTCGAGGATGGAAAAATTCTCACTTCATGGCTTGGTCTCGATGGTCAGTCGGCTCAAAAATCTCACGGCCTTTGCCAAGGATCTTCCCCCGATATCGCGAACCTCCCAGCCGGGGAAGTCTACTTCGTCCCGCACGACGCACGCGGCCAGTTCCCGATGAAGTATGAGGACGGCACTCTGGGTGTGCTCGATGTCGATCACCGCGATGTGGTCCGCTCGACTCTCATCGAAGGAAATCAAGCAACCATCGATGAACACAATGCGCGCCTCAAGGATGACCCAATGACTGGAACACTCGGTGAACTCGGCTTTGGAACTCAAGTCCTCCCGGTTTCCTACCAAGATATCCAAGATGAGAAGGTCCTCGGCACTTGCCACCTTGCCACTGGTCGCGACGACCATCTCGGCGGCGACATTGTCCCTGATATGTTCAAGGTTCACGAAAACAGCACGCACGATGATATTCTCTTCGCGCCTCACAAGACGCCCAACTTCAACGTAAAGGAAGTCCGCATGATCTGGGACGACCGCACCGAGATCATTATCGAAGATTTTAAGCCCTCCGCTTACGTCATCAATGCCATGGCAGGGAAGGTGCCCGAGGCAGCGCTCGCCTAGCACTCCATTTTCTCAATAGAGCCCGATCCTGTAAAGGTTCGGGCTTTTTTTGTGGGCGCGCCCCTCAAATCCCGTTACCTCGCTCAACGTCATGGCACCCCCGAGCTGGACCGATCGCATCTTGGCTCCATTCGAGCGCAAGCCATCGTCTGGGCACTACGTGCCGGAGATTGATGGGCTCCGCTTCCTCGCGATCTTCCTTGTGATCTTGTTTCACGCGCATCTTTTCTTCCGCGATGGCACCGAGCCAGTCAATGCGCATGAGCTGGCAGGGAAAGACTGGGGGACGATCATGCGGCATTTGCCGAACGTCTTCATCGCGAAAGGGTGGTTTGGAGTGCAGATCTTTTTTGTGATTTCCGGGCTCGTTCTTGCGATCCCTTTTGCTTCGCACCATTTAAATGGGGCCCGTCTCCCCGAGTTGCTGAGCTACTTTAAACGACGTCTCATCCGTATCGAAATTCCTTATCTAATCACTCTCACGATCTTCTTCGTGACCTCTGGGCTCTGGAGCGGCGCAGGCATGCGAGAAATGCTCCCACATTATCTAGCGGGGCTCATTTACAGCCACACCTTCTTTTACGATGGTGCGCTGAACCCGCTTTTGGCAGTAGCGTGGACGCTGGAGATCGAGATTCAGTTCTATCTCTTGGCGCCTTTTCTCTGCCGAATCTTCATGATCTCGAATGCT
The DNA here is from genome assembly GCA_039769075.1 of Akkermansiaceae bacterium. GTDB lineage: Bacteria > Verrucomicrobiota > Verrucomicrobiia > Verrucomicrobiales > Akkermansiaceae > SW10. The sequence continues at coordinate 132,629 of JBDMZE010000007.1, forward strand.
CCTCTGCGCAGGGGGATTCTCGTCTTAGGAGTAGTTGCTTCGCAGTTTCTCAATGAAGGTTTGCAAGGGATATGGGAATCCCGCATCTGGGATCACAGTATCATCGGCCAGCTCGGTTACTTCCTTATCGGGATACTAATCACCGACTTTTTTCTCTCGCCAGGCTTCGCAAAATGGCGGGAGGGGAGTCGCGCCCACTTTTGGGACGTTCTTGGCCTCATCACCTGGCCGATGGTCTTCCTCATGATCGAGTGGCACTTCCCGGTGAATCTCAAACCATTCGTTCTACTCCTTGGCTTTCTTTCCGTGCTCTGTGGGAACCGCTTGCTGAAGCTTTTCAGAAATCGCTGGCTCACCGCAGTCGGTGCGATGTGCTACACAATCTACCTTTTTCACAACACGATGCTCTACGTGATTCTGCGCCCGACGATTTTCAAAGACGTGCAAGCCGGGAACTGGCCGCTCAATGCGATTCTCATCTGTGTGATGGCGGTGATGGCGATCGTGATGTGCGCAGGGCTATTCCTGTTCGTGGAAAAACCATTTGCGCGTGGAAAGCTCCCGTGGAGGTCGAAGGAGTAGCAGACAGCGGAACTTCTCAGGGGGGGGGCCGGGGTTCTGCTCCACGCTAGCAATGCACGGATTACATATATTGTGTGAAGTTATTGACAGTGCTCTTCTCTTAGTTCGAATCAAGGGGCTCCTGGCTCTGAATCCCTGCTATATCGAGAACCACATTTATTTAAATCTCCTCTGGATGGGTTTCCAACCCTATCCTCTCAGGCTCCTCGGCTTCAATATTTCAAAACACATAGAGATGGTTGCACTCGAAACAAATTTGAAAGTCGCGCGTCTCCTCGCCGCGAAAGATGCGAAGTCCGTGGCGCGGATTGTAACACATCGTGTAGGAGTTCCCAGGATACTGACTCTCAATCCGCTTGAATAGCTCCAGATGAATCTGAGCGATGACTTTTGGGTCCCTAATTTCTAGCTGCCCTAGAATCGAATGTTTATGGAATTTAGGATCAGCCCCGCTGCGAGGATCCGAATCCAAGGAATACACGATCACTCGATCAGCCTCTGTTAGAAAACGTCCATGCTCACCAAATCGTTCCTCCCGAACCTGATATTGGTATTTCCACTCCGGAACCTCTTCTGTGCATCCAAGGAGCAGAATAGCAAAAATGCTCAGCTTGCCCCCAAGATGCGTGACGAATCCAAATATGCGATTCTCAGGGCCTTCCGCAAATGGCTCATTTTAGTGGACGATCTTGAGGAACTTCTTTTCCGCCTTATTAGCGACAACCGCGAAAACTTGATCACCTTTGGCGAGAACATCATCGGCGGTCGGGACGATTGCTTGAAGACCTTTTAAGAGTCCGACGAGAACACAACCTTCGGGCCATTTGATTTCACTGACCTTTTTTCCGTCAGCTTTGGAACCGGCGTTGACTTGGGTTTCGATAACCATGCCGTGACCGAGCTTCCGCACCACGTGAAATTTATCAGAGGTAATAAAGCGTGCGATTTCTTTCCGTGAAGCTTCCCGTGGACTCACGGCTGCGACGACTCCCAAGTGTCGGCCTGAGCCGCTGATCGCTTTGGCATAATCTGCCCGGTGGATCAGCGTGAGGCAATTTGCGGTGCCTAGACTGTTTGCCTGAAGGCAAGTCATGACGTTATCTTCATCGCTACTGCTCGTGGCGACGAAGAAATCGGCGTCTCCAATCTGCTCTTCTTCAAGTTCGGATAATGAAGTGGCATCAGCATTGATCACCGTCGTATTCGAAAGCTTGTCAGCGAGTTCGCTAGCGAGATCGACATCCTTTTCAAAGATCCTCACACGGCAGCTCCAGCTCTCTAGCATCTGCGCTAAGGCAAAACCATATTCGCCACCACCGAAGATCACGACATTGGGACCTTCTTTTTTGGCTTCTTCTTTTTGAAGACTTTCCACCATCTGGCGCAATTTCCTAGGACCTCCAAAAATGGTCACAATATCTCCTGCTTCGAGCACAGTTTCGGCATTGGGAACCTCGTGAACATCGTTCCGGCTTACGAGTGCAATGCGGGTGCGCCCAGGGAATTTCAAATCGCGGAGCGGCTTACCGAGAACCTCGCTTTTCGCGCTTACCAAGACTTGCTGTAGCTCAATTTTCCCTCGCGCAATCTCCTCAACAACAAGCGAGTCGGGGTTGCGAATAAATTTGGCGAGCTCAATCGCAGAGAGTCGTTCGGAGCTGAAAATATGGTCGATCCCGAAATGACCACGGAAGTCAAAGAGCCATTCTTCACGCTGTAGACCGGGGTGCACCCGACTGATGACGCGCTCGACACCGAGTGATTTCACAATGCTTGCGCTCATGAGGTTCACAGTATTGTCACTGGTAAGTGCGACGAAAAGTTCGCAGTCGCCAATACCCGCTTCGGCGAGAGTGTTGACGCTACAGCCATCGCCAACGATGACCTTGGCTTCAATCTCCCTCTCAAGCTCAGCGGCTCGTGGGCCATCGCGTTCGATCACTGAAATGATGTGCCCACGTCGGGTGAGATCGATGGCCAAATGACGACCGATTTCCCCTGCTCCCACGATGACGATATTCATAACTTGTGTGAGCGATTCTCGCGCTCTGACCGTCGATGACGAGGGAAATTTTAAGTGAAAAAGGGAGATCTACTTTTGATCAAGGCACTTCAAGAACCCCATTCCTCCCGTCGCGATTAAGATCACCCCCGAGACGAAAGCGGTGAAGAAGGCGGCGTGTTCATTGAAGGCGAAGGCCAGACCATCGCACCGAATGAGCCCTAGTCCGGCACCAGTCACTCCTGCGACGGTCCGTATCGAAGGAGAACGGGGACGCGTTCGGCGAGCTTAAGTTGAGCAATGGCGGCTTTAATTTTCTGAACTGGTGTTTCCATAACGAGGACACCTTGCCGCCACTTTATGAAGTCATGATGAACGGGAGATGAAGAGTTCGTGGAAAAACTATTTTACGGCTAGCTCACGGAGGCGTTGCTTCACCCAAGCAAGGCCCTCGCGGGTTTCCTCATCGCTGGTATTTTTTTTGGAGAGGAGATCCCAGTGACTTTGTGATTCCTTTAGAAAAGTAGCGCCTAATTCTCGCTGGCCTGACAAGTCAGCGGAATGGCCCAAGTCACCACAAAGATAGGCGAGTGACTTACGAACAAAGAATGGCTGAGGGACGCGCACTTTAGCGTCGAGAATGAGGTTTAAAATATCTCGGGCTTCCGTGCCGAGCCTGATCTCCTCTTCGGACTCCCCTTTCTGACCCACGATTCCTGAGAGCTGCCACTTCAGCGAAGCGAGGAGATATTTCGCAGAGTAATCCGAGGGCGCTGAGTCGATCCCGGATTCCATCGAGCCGATCGCTTTGACGAGAAGCTTGCTCGCATCAGTAGTGCGTCCGGAGTCGCGGAGGGCGGTTGCTATGATTCCTTGCTGGGCCGCGAGTTCACGGGTGACGCGGAAGTCCCCCGGCATTTTATCAGCGATCTTGGTGAGTTGGGTGACGCCTTGTCTCGCGAGAATCTCAGCAGTAAAGGTGTTCCCTTTTTGCCACTCGGCCACTGCGCGTGAGGAATTAGCAGCGGCGATTTGATATTCCACTTCAGGGATTTTCTCCTCCGAACTTTCCGCAAGCTTTACAAAGGACTCGGCGGCTTTTGCTCGGAGCGAAGCCGCGTTCTGGAGTGATCCTCCGCCCTCGGCCGCGAGTGCAGATTCAAGATAGGCACGGCCGATGGTCATTCGTAGCGCCGGAGTTTCAGGGAACTGCTCGGCAAGAGAATTGAAGTCCTTTAAGCTGTCGGAATACTGGATAAGTGCCTCGGCGGGCTTCTCTTCACGCTCGGCTCTACGGCCTTTGACTAGGGAGAGAGCTGCCTGTGCACGTGTCTTTTCAGAGCTGTCCACAGGCCACGCTTCAGGAATGACTTTTTCGACACTAGAGATAGCGCCATCCAAGTCAGATTGGGGCTGCTCGGCGAGGAGCAAGAGGTGGCGGAGTCGTGCTGCAGCTTCATCCTTGGGATCGAGAAATTCCCCCGCTTTTGAAACCGCTTCTTCGAGTGCGGCGAGACCTTTCTCTTCCTGGCCGGATGCCAGAATAACTTCAGCGCAACGAACTCTCAAGATGGCAGCCTGTTTCGCCAAATCCGGGCGTGACTCCATTCCCGCGAGCTGTTTTTCAATTTGCTCAGCGAGGAGAGCGAGTCGACCCTGACGATTTTGAAGAACAGGAAGACCGACCAACCCTTTTTCAAGAACCCAGCGGAAAAGGTCGTCATTCGTCAGTTGGGCCGAGTGGAGTTCGCCTTCGGATTTTTTCTGCTCAGAATTTAGCGCTAGCAAAAGACGCTTCGATTCAGAGATTGCCGCAGTTTCCGAGTCGCGAGCGGTCACTATCCCCTCTTCCAATCCCAAAATCTCCTGCGTCGCTTCTTCTTGATAGGTGGCGAACTTTTCAGCGGCAGCCTGCCCTTCTCCTTGGCGCAGCATTTCCGTCCACCCCCACATCCCTCCGAGACCCAACGCAATCAAGGCTGCTAGTTTAGCGAGCGAAGAGGCCCGGCCACGCCGTTTTTCAGCTAGCTTTCTTTTCGAAACGAGATCCTCATTGATCTTCTCGGCCTTCAACTCGTTATCAATCGTCTCAAAGCGCCTTGCCACCGCTCGCATATCCGCAGGTCGCCCCTCTGGATCGAGCGTAAGGCAAAAGCTAATCATTTCCCGCCGTCTCTTCTCCTGCGGATCGGCAGGCTCGGTGGGCCACGAAATGGAATCGTCATCATGAAGACCGGCCGCGATGCCCTCATAATCAGCTTCAATATTGATCCGTTGCTGAGCACCTGCAGCGGGGCAGACTCTCTCAAAAACACTCTGGCATCGTGGGAAATTCCCCGTCAGAAGTTGGAATGCCATTACCCCGAAGGCGTAGACATCCCAGCGGTAACCTGCTTCCTCCAGATAATCGTCAGGTTGACGCAGCTGCTCGGGAGCTGCATAGAGCAACGCATCACTGAAAGCCAAATGATGCACCCCGGGCATGAGGCCGCTGGCATAATCTGCCAAAAGCGGGCTGCCCTGTTCATCCACAAAAATGTTCCCGGGCTTTAAATTACCATGAGCGACGCGGACGGAATGCAGAGCGGCAAGGCGACTCGCTAGCTTAACTACGAAGCCCCATGAGTCACCCGTCTGCATGTAGTCTGCAATTTGTGTCTGGAGGGTTGACGGGATAAAGCGACGTTCCTCTTCTTCGACAATCGTAGCAATTAGCGGCATCACGATACAAGCCGGCCGGACCTCTAGGGCCTCCGCGATGATCGGCACCGTGACGTTTTGGACTCCTCCTTCCATCACTCGCGCCATCCTGCTTCGAATGAGAGCGGGATTAGAACCCATGCTATGAAGCACCTTGATTGCAACCCTGACCCCGTCATCTCTCCTAGCCTCGTAGACGACGCCAGCCGAACCTTCGCCAATTACGGCCTCAAGAGTGTGTCCTTTAATGCTTGGCGGTTCCATGGGGAAGATAGGAATAAGTATCCTGCCGAGACTTCCTCGAATGTCCAGCGATCCCTTCCCAGAAGCCCCTTGAGACATTTTTTCATTAAAATGATCAATATCGGATCAATCGTCCGTAATTAACGGCTAACTCCTCCTAACTAACTATGTTTGACCCCTGCCCCGGAAATCCGCTCGCTAACAATTACTCTCGTCGAGGCTTCCTCCAAGTCGGCCTCCTCGGCGGACTCGGACTCTCTCTTCCACAGTTTCTTCAGATGGAGGCGCAAGCTGCGCAAAAGAACTACGCCACCCGCGAAGGCGTCGCCAAATCCGTCATTCAAATCTTCCTCCCCGGCGGAATGGCCCACCAGGAATCGTGGGATCCCAAGCCCTACGCTCCCAGCGAATATCGCGGTCCTTACGGCACTATCGACACCGCCATTAAGGGCATTAAGTTTAGCGAGAAAATGAAGAACATCGCTAAGATCGCCGATAAGATGACGATCATTCGCTCCATGGCGCACGGCGAAGCGGCGCACGAGCGTGGCACCCACAATATGTTCACCGGCTACAAGCCCTCACCCGCCGTCGATTACCCATCCATGGGATCTGTCGTCGCACATGAAATGGGGCCCCGGAATAATCTTCCACCCTATGTCTGCATTCCCAGTGTGCCTAACGAGTTCGCCAATTCCGGCTATCTTTCCTCCGCACACGGTCCCTTTGCTCTCGGCTCAGATCCATCACGGGGTGACTTCAAAGTCCGCGATCTCAATATGCCCAATGGCGTCGATGCCGACCGCTTTAACCGCCGTCGTAATCTTCTCGAGACTGTCGACCATCACTTCCGCTCCCTCGAGAATTCCGATGCGCTCGACTCGATGGATGCCTTCTATCAGCACGCCTATAAATTGATTTCCTCTCAGAAAGCTCGTGAAGCTTTCGATCTTAAAGCTGAAAGCGAAGAAATGCGTAAGCGCTATGGTATGAATCAGCCCGGGCAGCGCATGCTTCTCGGTCGCCGACTTGTCGAAGCCGGAGTCCGTTTCGTCTCCCTCACCGCAGGTGGCTGGGATCACCACGATAATATCAAAGGCCAGATTCAGAACCATCTTCCGCCCGTTGATCAAGCAATCGCAGCTCTCATCAGTGATCTCGATGAGCGGGGTCTCCTTGACTCCACCCTCGTCATGGTCACTTCTGAATTCGGCCGCACTCCTAAGATCAATGCCACCGGAGGGCGCGATCACTGGCCTCGTGTCTTCTCCGTCGGCCTCGCTGGTGGCGGTGTCCAGCGCGGCTTGGTCCACGGATCATCCGACTCGCTAGGAGGAGAGCCGGAAGAAGATCGCGTCGGAATCGAAGATCTCGCAACGACAGTTTACAACCAACTCGGCATCACTGCCGACAAAGAGCTCATGGCTCCCGGCGAACGTCCTATCGAGATCGTCGATGGTGGCCGGGTCGTCGATGAGATTCTCGCAAAGAAAGCCTAACCGCATGAAAAGTCTCCTCTGTTTCCTCCTCAGTTTTTCTTCTCTCTTGGCATTCTCACCCGACCTCCGGGTGATCGTCCCTCGTGGGGGTCAGAAGGGAACTGAGGTCAAAGTGACCTTTTCCGGCGACCGCTTGTTCGAGCCGCAAGAGGTGATTTTCTACCAGCCTGGAATCGCCGTAAAGGATCTCGCGAAAGGGAAAGACCAGCGCTCAGTCAAAGCGACCTTCGTTATTTCGCCGGACGCAGCTCTTGGAGAGCACTCCATGCGTCTCCGGTGTAAAGACGGCGTCAGCTACATGCGCACGTTCTGGGTGGGGCAGTTTCCCTCGGTCATCGAAGCGAAGACGGAAGATCGCAAGAACGACCTCAATGACACCTTCGAGGCTCCTCAAGAGATCTCACAAAATGTCACCGTCCACGGCGTCGCTCTCCGGGAAGATGCCGACTACTACCGTGTCAAAGCAAAGAAAGGTCAGCGCCTCTCGGTGGAGATCGAGGGTCTCCGACTCGGTCGCCTTCTCTTCGATCCCTACGTCGCCATACTGGATAAAAATCGCTTCGAAATTGCTTCTAATGACGACTCGGCTCTCCTCAAGCGCGACTGCGCAACATCCGTCATTATCCCCGAAGACGGGGCCTACACAATTCTTGTTCGTGAAAGCGCATACGAAGGTGACCCACGCTTCGACTATCGCCTTCACGTCGGTGACTTCCCTCGGCCCATGTCTGTTTTTCCGCCCGCCGGAAAGCCTGGTGAAAAGATCGAACTCACTTTTACAGGCGACCCCACCGGCCCTATTAAGCAAGCCATCACACTCCCTGCTTCTGATTTTTCAGCCCACGCAGTCTCAGGAACCTCAACTCCTTCTGCCCTTCCCATCCGTGTCTCCCCTCTCGCTTATCTCAATGAAGTTGAGCCGAACGAGAGCAGCAAAGCTGCTTTTCCAAAGGAAAATCTTCCCGCCGCCCCTGTCGCCTTTCACGGGATTCTCGCCACTGAGGGTGACGTCGATTGGTTCCGCTTCGAAGGTAAAAAGGACCAGAGCCTCCGCATCCAAGTCTTTGCTCGGAGCATTCGTTCTCCTCTCGATTCCGTCATCGCTGTCCGCTCGTTGAAAACCAATAAAGCAATAGCCAATAACGACGACCAAACCCAAGGCGTCCCCGATAGCCGACTCGATTTCAAAGTTCCCGAGGATGGCCATTATGTCATCAACATCAAAGACCAGCTCGGGCGCAGCGGCCCAGATTTCGTCTACCGCATCGAGATCGCACCGCGCGAACCTGCCATCAGCGTTGCCCTCCGTCCTGCCGAGCGAAACGACAGCCAGAAGTATAAAATGATTTCCGTTCCGCGCGGGAATCGCCTCATCGTAGTTCCAGGAGTCACTCGCTCGAGCATTGGCTGCGAACTCGACTTCACCCACGCTGGACTTCCCGCCGGACTCAAAATGACCGCGCCTCATGTCGCCAAAAACCTCAACGAGTTCCCGGTCCTTTTTGAAGCCGCTGCCGACGCGCCGCTCGCCTCAACTCTCGCCACCTTCACTGTCAAAGATCCCAAGTCAGGACTCACCGGACCTTTTAAAGAAACGATCGAGCACGTCGCACTCAACAACCTCGGCGTCTTCCATTCTTACGACACTGAAAAAATCGCCGTAGCCGTCATCGACGAGGCCCCCTTCTCTCTCGACCTCTTCGTTCCGCCAGTTCCTCTGGTTCCCAAAGGCACCATCGATCTCAAAATCACCGCCACTAAAATGGAAGGATTTGATGAGAAAATTCGCGTCATCATTCCTTGGAAACCTCCCGGCGTAAATGCTCCAAACTCCGTAGAGATCCCGAAGGGGAAAAACGAAGTCATTCTCACTCTCAACGCCAACGGCGATGCGCCCGTCGGTGACTGGATGGTCGGTGTCACAGCCACCGCCGAAGCAAAAGACAAGCTCGGTGAGATTCGCCTCTCCTCTCAGCTAAAACCCCTGAAAGTCGGCGAACCCTTCCTTGATCTCGCGATTGAAATGGCCGCCACTAATCCTGGAAAAAACACCCAAGTAATTGCGAAGTTTGACCAGCTCAAGCCTTTCAAAGGTGAGGCTCAGCTCATCCTCCACGCCCTTCCCCACGGAGTGACTGCCGCGCCTATGAAGATCAAAGCCGACACCAAGGAAATTAGCATCCCCGTTACCGTCGCCGATGACGCCAGTAAAGGAAAGCATGCCAACCTTTTTTGCCAGGTGATCATCAGCGAAAATGGCCACCCCATCGCGCATAATCTTGGTCACGGCGGGACCCTCCGCATCGATCCTCCACCGCCTGCGCCCAAGAAAAAGGAAGAGCCTAAGAAGCCTGCACAGGTTGTCAAAAAAGAGGAGTCTAAGAAAGCAGCTCCTAAAAAACCTCTCTCGCGTCTCGAACAACTCCGTCAAAATAAAGCCCAGTGATAAAGTCTCTCCTCCCCCTTTTTATCATCGCCCCTCTCTCCGCCGCCACCTTTGATCAGGTCCGGCCCATCCTCGAAATCTCCTGTATCGAGTGTCACAGTGACGAGAAAGACAAAGGCGATCTCAAGCTCCACACCAAAGCCGGCCTCATCGCTGGAGGTGAAACCGGAGAGGTCGTCAATTTTGAAAAAGTCGACGACTCCGAACTCCTGCGCCGCGTCCTTCTAGCGCATGACGACGACGAATTCATGCCACCTTCTTCGAAAAAGAAGGAGCGCCAACCTCTCAGCACCGAAGAAATAGCCATCCTCAAATCATGGATCACCGCCAAGGCCCCGTGGCCTGAAAAAGTCACCCTCGTCGCAAAAGAGCGCGGCCCGATTCTCGAAGATCCCTCCGCGCCCGACCTAAATCTCGCTTCCATCGCGGTCTATCCGTCCAGCGTCACCCTCGAAACCAAGCGTGACTCCCACCGCCTTATCGCACTTGCGACCGCAAAAGATGCCACCACGCGCGACGTCACCACTTCCGCAAAGTTCACTATCAAAGATCCCTCGCTCGTTAAAATTGAGGGCACCACCCTCACTCCGCTGAAGGATGGTTCCACTTCCGTCACCATCGACTTCCGTGGCCAGTCCGTCGAGGTCCCCGTCACTGTCAAAGGTGCCGTCGAAGATCGAAAAATCAGCTTCCAGCAAGACGTTGTTCCCGTCTTCACCGCCAGCGGTTGTAATACCGGTTCCTGTCACGGCTCCGCACGAGGCCAGGATGGCTTCATGCTCTCTCTTTTCGGCTACGATCCTGAAGGCGACTACTATCGCATCACCCGCGAGCAATCCGGTCGGCGCATCAACCTCGCTCTTCCCAAGGACTCGCTCCTTCTCACCAAATCCATCGGCGCGGTTCCCCACACCGGAGGGAAGCTTTTCGAAAAAGATCACCCTTTCTATAAAACCCTCCTCGAGTGGGTCAAAGACGGCGCACCCATTGATGCTGCCGATATTTCTCTTCCTGTGAAAATCGAAGTCGAGCCCAAGGAATTCCTTCTCGAGGGTTCCGGTAAAAAAATTCCGCTCACTGTCAAAGCGACCTATTCAGATGGCACCGACCGCGATGTCACCGCGCTCTCGAGTTACACCACCTCAAATGACACCTCTGTCGGCATCGACGCCTCCTCAGGGCTCGCCGTTTCGAAGAAGCGTGGTGAAGCCTTCCTCATGGCTCGCTTCCACACCTTCACCGAAGGAGCCCAATCCATCGTCATCCCCGATGGCTTAAAATACGAGCGCCCTCAGATCGCCGTGATCAACTACATCGACACCCACGTTCACGAAAAACTAAATAAACTCCGTGTCATCCCGTCCGATGTTTGCAGTGATGAAGTCTTCCTCCGCCGCGTCACGCTCGACATCACCGGACTTCTTCCCACCGAGGAAGAGCGCAGCAAGTTTTTAGCCAACACAAATCCCAAGAAGCGCGAAGCTCTCGTAGATCAGCTTCTCGACCGCAAGGAGTTTACTGAGATCTGGGTCATGAAATGGGCTGAGCTTCTTCAGATCCGTTCCACCGGCGGAAACGCAAATGACATCAGCTACAAAGCCGCCCTTCTTTGGTATGAAAAACTCCGCGCCGAGATTGCGGAGAACCGTCCCTTTAATAAGATCATTCACGACATCCTCGCCTCTCGCGGCGGAACCTTCGCCAACCCCTCGACCAACTACTACAAACTCGAGGGAGATGTAAAAGTGGTCACCGAGAACGTCGCGCAAGTCTTCATGGGCACCCGCATCCAGTGCGCCCAGTGTCACAATCATCCCTTCGACCGCTGGACCATGGATGACTACTATGGTTTCGCATCCTTCTTCTCGCAGGTGAAGCGCAAGCGTGCCGAAGATCCTTCCGAGCAGATTATTTACGATGGTGGAGGCGAGATTAAGCATCCGCTCACCAATCAAAACGCCCTACCCAAGTTCCTTGGGGGAGCAATGATGGAAGGGAAAGACAAGACCCGCCGTGAAGCGGTCGCCGAGTGGCTCACCGCCCCTGAAAACCCTTGGTTTGCTAGCAATGTCGCCAACATCATGTGGTCCCACTTCTTTGGCATTGGTATTGTCGATCCCGTCGATGACATCCGTATCTCGAATCCTGCTACCAATCCGCAGCTCCTCGATGCTCTCGGCGAAAAGTTCGTCGAATACAATTTCGACATGAAGAAGCTCGTCCGCGACATCTGCACCTCGAGAACTTACCAACTCTCCACGCGAGCCAATGAGACGAATAAGGATGACCTGACGAACTTCTCTCACGCAAGAATTCGCCGTCTCCGTGCCGAGGTTCTCCTCGATACTCTTGCTCAGACAACCAACACGCCGAATAAGTTTAAAGGCCTCCCTCTCGGTTCCCGAGCTGTCCAGATCGCCGATGGAAACACCTCAACCTACTTCCTCACCACCTTCGGTCGCGCCACCCGCAAGACAGTTTGTTCGTGCGAAGTGAAGATGGAGCCCAACCTCTCGCAAGCCCTCCACCTCCTCAATGGGGAGTCGGTCCATAACCGTATCGAGCGTGGGAAAATCGTCCCTGAATTCCTCAAAGAGAAAAAGCCCCCCGAGGAAATCCTCCGCTCCCTCTACCGCAAAACCCTCACCCGTGAACCAACCGACCCCGAGCTCTCCAAGCTCCTGGAAACTGTTAGCACCGCCAAGGACGAGAACGACAAAAAAGCCATCCTAGAAGATATCTTCTGGGCCCTCTTGAACTCGAAGGAGTATCTCTTTAATCATTAGTAGAATTCAGGAACGAAGGTAGCCGAGATGTTTTGACGTGGTTTCAGCAACCCTAGTTCCAAGGAACGATAACGGCTCAATTTCTCAATTTTTCAGAATGAGAAATAGGGAATGGAGATGAGCGGAATGGAGAACTTTCTCTCTACCACCCTTGGCATGAAAGAACTTTGCTTCGGATTCCCGTAACAGAGGGGCAAATGCGAAACTCTTCACGTTTTCAACTCCCCTCATTCCTTTTCCTTGGGACGCTGATCAGTGGTGCCGTCATTTCGGCATCAGCCGCCGAGAAGATCACTTTTGAGGATCACGTCTTCCCGATTCTCGAATCGAACTGTCTCAACTGTCACAATCCGGACAAGAAAAAGGGGGGTCTTGATCTTTCGACTTATCAGGGGGCCCTCGCTGGCGGGTCAGGTGGAAAAATTGCTGTCGCTGGAGATGGCCCTAGCTCCAAGCTCTACACCGTCACGATTCATACCGAAGAGCCAGTAATGCCACCAGAGGGAGATAAACTGGACAAAAAGACCACTGATGTTCTTCGGGCCTGGGTCGATGGCGGTCTTTTAGAAACGAAGTCATCAAAAGCTCGCAAGGCCAAAAAGCCCGCCTTTTCTCTTACCGCAACCACCAATCCGCAATCGAAGCCAGAAGGCCCCCTTCCCATGCCGAAGGACATTCTTCTCGAACCAGCTGTGGTTCCTTCCCGCTCGACCGTAATCAATGACATGGAAGCGAGCCCCTGGGCTCCGCTCCTCGCGGTGACAGGACAGCGACAGATTCTCCTCTACAACACCGATTCTCTGGAGCTGGTAGGAATCCTCCCCTTCCCCTACGGCACTCCTGAGACGCTTTCATTTCACTCCAGTGGAAAGTATCTTCTAGCCGGCGGTGGCATCGGCGGCAAATCCGGCACGACGGTCACTTGGGATATCACCACGGGAAAAGTCCTGATGACGATGGGCAAGGAGTTCGACTCCGTCCTCGCAGCTGATCTCCGAGCAGATTTGGGTGCGATCGCCCTAGGGGGCCCCTCCCGGCTCATCAAGTTATGGGACACTCAGGCAGCCGAACAGACTCTCAAAATCAAGAAGCACACCGATTGGGTAACCTCTCTCAGCTACTCACCCGATGGTGTCCTTCTCGCAACCGGTGATCGAAATAACGGTATCCAGATCTGGGAGGCGCAGACCGGCAATGAGTTTCACTCGCTTCGGGGTCATCAGAAAGGAATCGTGGACCTTAAGTGGCGTGCCGATTCCAATCTCATCGCCTCCGCTTCCCAAGATGGTGATCTCGCCTTCTGGGATATGAATCAGGGTAAGCAGATCAAAAAGCAGCGGGCGCATAACGAAGGTGTCCTCGCAATGGACTATGCGCGGGACGGCCAAATGATCTCTTCCGGTCGCGACAAGAGAGTTAAGCTTTGGAAGCCGGACCTCGGGCTCAAGAAAGAACTCCCGCCATTTAAAGCGCAAGTCACCGAGGTAGAGTTCTCTCACGACTCCAAGCGCTTCTTCACCGCCGATTGGAATGGAGTCATTCAGGTCTGGGAGAACGATTCCTTTAAGGAGATCGGAACTCTAGAGGCCAATCCCCCGATGATCGCCACCCGCCTCATTGAACTGAATACAAATACCGCAATCCTTGCAAAAGCGACGGCCGATGCCCGCGCAGATGTCCCTAAAAAGGAGAAGGGGCACACTGACGCGAAGAACGGTCTTGCATGGATTCAAAAAACGATCCCCGAGCTCAAAACTAAGATCGGTGTTTTACAAAAGGAAATCGGTAAACAAGGCGGTCTCTGGAATCGTTTTGAGAATGAGCAAAAACAGCTAATCAACCGCATTCAACAAACCGAAAACGAGGTCAAACAGCAGCGCGATTCTCTGACAGCATGGGAAAAGGAACGTCAGAAATTTATCGCGGACCTCAAGCAGGCCCGTGATCAAAAAAACGAGGGCCTCATTGCCCAAGTGGATCAACGTCTTAAAGAAAAAGACAACCAAATCAAAGGAGGTCGCGACAACATGAACTCCCGCGAGATCGCTATCAAGAAGCTGCGTGAGGAACATAAAGCCTCTATCACCAAGCGAGACGAGGCTGGGAAGATCAAGGGTGATCAAGAGGCTCAACTTCGCACTACCAAGGTGGAACTCCCCAAGCGGGAAAAAGGACTAGAGCCCGCAAAAAAGGGCCTCACATGGGCCGCTGGCGAACTCAAAAAAGCCCAGGATCAAGTCACTGCTGCCGAACAGGCGCAAGCTCACCATCAGGCAAGGATCAAGCACTGGCAAGCCGCTGAAATCAACACAGCACTCGTCAGTGCGACGAGCAACTTTAATTCCTTGAAAGTCACCATTTCCAACCTCCAAGCTGACCTTAAACTGAGTGCTCAAGAAGGAAAAGCGGATGAGGTTGCCCGCTTGAAAAACGACCTCGATCAAGCGGCCGCCCGCAAAGTCAACGATGAAGCCAAGCTCGTCGACCTGCGGAAGCGATACAAGGAAGCAAAGTAGCTTAATCTTGATTTGCGACAGCGCTGTTTGTTGATTAGACTCGCGGGGATGCGTCTTTTCTTGCTTGCCCTCCTTCCTGCAATTCTTAGCGGACAAGTCTCGGAAAACCCTACCCTCACAGAACGTCGCTACAACGATGATCTCAGCGATGCCTATGACCGCATCGATCCGGTAAGGGATGGTTGGGAAACCGAGGAGTTGGGCGATCAATACGCAAAACAACTTAAAGAATTCGTCCACACCCTCACCGATGGAGAAGCGGCTGGCAGCGGTCTTGTTTCCTCTGATTTCAAGAGCAGCCCTTTGCGTCCTTCATCGCTTGAGGAGATTTCACTGGAATATATCACGGTTCTTCGCGGGGAGGACCTTCCGGAAAAGACCTCCAACTTCTCCCCTCCTCCTTGGAAAGATTATTATTCCAAGGTTAAGGTCACTCGGATCGAGGGAACTTCCTGCGACACTCTCCTCACTATTAAAAAGGGAGGCCACCAGATCAACACAACCTGGCAGTGTGACTGGACTACCGACTTTCTCCTCAAAAGCATTCGAGTCATCGCCTACGAAGAAATTCGTTCCCCTTCTCTTCTCCGTGATGTTACCGAGTCAGTTCTCGGAGAAACTTCGGTCTACCACGAGCAGCTCTTAAAATCGACTGATCACTGGCGGCTCCGCCTCCCTCGTGATCTAGGACTCGATGCTCCAGCCAATCACGGGCTCGCGATTGGCGATGTCAATGGCGACGGACTTGAAGACCTTTACCTCTGCCAGCAAGGTGGGCTACCGAATCGACTTTTCCTGCGTAATTCAGATGGCACCCTCCGTGATTTTTCCGCTGAAAGCGGAACCGGTTTTCTCGACTTCTGTGCTGCCGCGCTCCTCGTTGATCTCGATAACGATGGCGACAAGGACATGGTTGTCTCACAAGACTTCCGCATTCTCTTTCTTGATAATCTCGATGGCAAGGGTCACTTCGAGATCGCCTACGGACGCTCCACTATCGCGCAGAGCTTCTCGTTGAGCGCGGCGGATTTCGATGTCGATGGCTTCCTTGACGTCTTTATTTGCGGCTACAACCCATCCTTTTCCTCCTCTCGGGCAGGCGCGCTCGCTGAACCGGTTCCCTTTCACGATGCTAATAATGGCGGTGCCAATATGCTGTGGCGTAACCTTGGGAACTGGGAGTTCGAAGATGTCGCAAAAAAGGTCGGGTTAGACGAGGACAACACGCGCTTCACCTTCGCCGCTTCATGGGAGGATTACGATGATGATGGCGATCTCGATCTTTACGTCGCCAATGACTTTGGCCGGAACTGCCTCTATCAAAATCAAGGCGCTAAAAAAGGATCTCTCCCCACATTCCGCAACGTCGCCCCCGAGCTGGATATCGAAGACACCTCTGCCGGAATGTCGACAAACTGGGGTGACTTCAATCGCGATGGAAAAATGGATCTCTACGTGAGTAACATGTTCTCAAGCGCGGGCAATCGCATCACTTTTCAAGAACAGTTTAAGAGTGGCAGTGACGATAAGCTGAAGGCCCACTACCAGCGCATGGCGCGTGGAAACACCCTTTTCTCTTCCGATACAAAAGGCGGTTTCTCTGACGTGAGCATGGCAAGCGGGACAACGATGGCTCGCTGGTGCTGGGGCTCCACTTTCACCGATCTTAATAATGACGGCTGGCTCGACATTCTCGCTGCTAATGGCTTCATCACCACCGAAGACACTGGGGATTTGTGAAGTGTCTACTGGCGACAGGTCGTGTCGCAATCACCTCTCGATTCCGCAGGACGCACTGGGAATCTACAGAGCTACCGTCAGGGTTGGAAAGCGCTCAATCGACTCCTCCACGAAAATAAATCGTTCAGCGGACGCGAGACGAATAATGGCTTTCTTAACTGCCGCGACGGTCGCTTTGCAGACATCTCTTCGGCAATCGGTTGGGACTTTGCTGACGATGCCCGCGCCATCGCACAAGTCGATTGGGATCACGATGGTGATCTTGACTACTGGGTAACAAACCGGACAGCTCCGCGTCTGCGCCTCCTCGAAAACACTCTCGATTCTCAAAACCACTTCATCTCTGTTTTACTAGTAGGAAATGGCCAGACCACCAATGCTGACGCTATCGGCGCACGAATCACCCTCACCATGAAGGGATCATCCCAGCCCCATATTAGAACTCTTCATGCTGGGCATTCGTTCCTTTCTCAAGAGACTCGCTGGCTTCACTTCGGGCTCGGAAAGGCGAACGAAATCGCATCACTTAGCGTTGCTTGGCCTGGCGGAGAAAAAGAGATATTTACAGGTTTAGCGAGCGATCATTTCTACACTCTTCGCCAAGGGAGCGGAGCTGCTGAAAAAGCAAATTTTGCTCAAGAAAAAGTCAACTTTCAGCTGACCACAACTCCCATCCAGTCACCATCGCCTCTCACTCGCACGATCCCCATGGCTGGCCAATACCTTCCTGAAGTCATTTTGAAAAGTGGTCCCCTGACGCTCGAGAAAACGAGTCTCATTCAGCTCTGGAGCCACACCTGCCCTCATTGTCTTTCCCTCCTTCCTAAGTGGAAAATGGAACCTGACACCATCCTCATCTCCGCAAATACTGGGGAGGGCGAAAGCGAAGCATGCACTGCGGCATTCCGTAAAGCAGGAATTAGCGAGACGCCCCATATCGCAACTTCTGGCACGATGGAAACACTGGACAGTTTTCAATCCTCTTTGCTCGACCTATGGAGTCCACTGCCGGTCCCAAGTAGCTTCCTTGTCACTCGGGAAGGAGAAGTTTTGGCGGTTTACCGAGGGTCTGTCAGTGCCGATCAACTTTCCAAAGATCGGCAGCTTGCGGGAGAAAAAGATCGTCGATCTGCCTCGATCCCCTTTCCCGGGAAATGGCTCGGGGATCCGCCAACCTCTGATCCCCAGCGAACGGCGAGCCAGCTCATCGAGCGCGGCGCGGTGAAAGAAGCGATTCGCTATCTGCAAACCACAGTCAAGCATCTGGATTCAAAAAAGGATCGATTTGCCGCTGCTGATTCTTTTTTCTTGTTAGGCCGCCTTTTGGGCCAGAATGGCCGCTCGCCAGAAGCACTGGAACCACTCCAGAAGGCTTATGCCCTCATCCCGAATGATTCAAGAATAGGGCTCCTTCTTTCCCAGGCGCTCATCGATCTCAAGCGGCAGCCAGAGGCACTCGAGGTGAATGCAGGGATTTTAAGTCACCACCCTGCCAACCTTGATCTCCTCAACCAGCGAGCCGGGACTCTTGAGCAACTTCACGAATGGCAGCACCTGATTCCCACCTATGAGCGCATTGCTGAAATTACACCTGAATCACCGGATCCTAAACTTCGCATGGCCTACGCTTTTCTTATGGTCGGGGATCCAAAAGCTGCCATTGCAAAATATAAGGAGATTCTCGGAAAACACCCACGGACCTTGATCGCCGCCGATCAACTCGCGAAAGTGTTAGCGAGTCACCCAGTAGAGTCGGTTCGCAGCGGGGAGGAAGCCGTCCTTCTCAGCCAGCGCCTCTGCAAACTCACGAAAAATGAGAATCCCGGCTTTCTTCTCACTCGTGCCATCGCTCTGGCTAATGTTGGCAAATATCCCGAAGCAATAACGATCACGGACACCCTTATCAGCAAGCTCCCCGAGAACAATTCACTTCGAAAAGACGCCTCGCTGGTGGCTGAGGTAATCAAAAAATCCCAACCTTATCGCAATTCTCTTTGGCCCACTGTGGTTAAGTGAGCACTCAGTTCATTCTCGGGATCACAGAGGAGTTTTTCTTTTTCAAGGGTGGCAGAATTTGCCACCCTCTGCCAACCGATGGATCCACAGGCTCTTCAACAAAACATCACGGACTCTAGTGAGTGGGTCCCTTCACTTAAGCAGGAAATTTCTCAAGTCCTGGTGGGACAAGACAATCTCGTTGAGAAACTTCTGATCGGACTACTGAGCCACGGTCACATCCTTCTAGAAGGCGTGCCGGGTCTGGCTAAGACACTTTCGATCCGCGCTCTTGCGGGGACGCTGGAGGCTCAGTTTGCACGGGTTCAGTTTACTCCGGATCTTCTTCCTGCAGACTTGATTGGAACACTCATTTACCATCCTGACGAAAAGAGTTTCGCTCCAAAGCTGGGGCCTATTTTTGCCAACCTTGTCCTCGCCGATGAAATCAACCGCGCCCCTGCCAAGGTTCAAGCAGCTTTACTGGAAGCGATGCAGGAGCGGCAAGTTACGATCGGCGATAAGAGTTACGATCTTCCCGATCCCTTCCTCGTACTGGCGACGCAGAACCCTATTGATCAGGAAGGAACCTACCAACTTCCCGAGGCCCAGCTCGACCGCTTTTTACTGAAGGTCACCGTGGATTATCCCAATCGCGACGAAGAGCTGTCGATTCTTGACCGCATGGCCTCTACGACAGCGAATGAATCTACTCAGCCCATCGTAGATATGGCTACCGTGGCGGAGTCGCGGGCAATCGTTGATCAAATTTACATCGACCGTGCAGTCCGTGGCTACATCGTGGACCTTGTCCAAGCCACTCGTGATCCGGCGAAATATGATGCGGGTTTGAAAAGCCTCATTCAATCGGGTGCTTCCCCAAGGGCCACGATCAACTTTGCGCTCGCAGCGAGAGCGCGCGCCTTTCTGGAGCAGCGGGCTTTCGTGACTCCTGCAGATATTAAAAACCTCGCCCCAGAGATCCTACGTCATCGCATTCTCCTCTCGTATGAAGCAGAAGCGGAAGGGGTAACGACTGATGCCGTCATTCAAAGATTGATGGCCAAGGTCCCGGTGCCCTAGTATTCACAATATCCTTGGGTGGGAGCTCGACCGGATTTTTCGAACAGCCAGACTTCGTGGCGTCTGTTGCACACTATTGCAGACACTCCGTGATCCTGCGGAATACGATCATGAAACAAGCACAATTCCCCTCTCGTCTCGCGAACACACTTCTACTGGGTCTTGTGGCCTCTTCCGCTTCTTATGGAGCAGGCTTCCAATTGGCCGAGCGCTCAGCGTCCGGACTTGGTCGCGCCTTTTCTGGTGGAGCTGCCATTGCCGATGACGCCTCCATCATCGCCTCGAACCCTGCAGGCATGAGCCTCCTTGATGACATGTCCTTTGCTTTTGGTGAAAATGTCATCCTTTCGAATATTGATGCTTCAGGCGTCGGGGCTACTGGGCCAATCAGCGATAACAGCGTAGCCGCCAATGCCGTAGTCCCCTACTCTTTCGTCTCTAAAAAGATCAATGACCAATGGTCGATCGGTTTTGGAACCTACACCACCTACGGCTTAAAGAGTGATTACTCATCCGAGTTCGCAAGAGGTGCGGCGACCGATTCCAGCGAACTCTTTTCCTTTAATCTGAATCCGGCAATTTCCTATCGCATCAATAAGCAGTGGACGATTGGTGCTGGTTTCGATGCGCTTTATGCAAATTGAAATATCACCGCGCAAACACCCGGATTTGGTGGTAATCTTTTCGACCTTGAAGGAGACGACTGGGGCTTTGGCTACAATGTTGGCATCCTCTTTGAACTCAGTGATAAGACCCGCTTCGGCCTGCACTACCGCTCCGCTGTCGATCTTTCGCTCAATGGCACCGCAGATATTGGAGGAGCCTTCGCACCACTTATGGGAGGGGCGTCAACCACACTTGACGCATCTCTTGAAGTCGAACTTCCGGACACCCTTGAATTTTCTGCATATCACGAGCTGAATGATAAATTGGCAATCCACGCTGACGTTCTCTGGACAGGCTGGAGCAAATTCCAAGAACTTGCACCGATCACAAATAATGCAGGTGTTGATTCGAGGGTCTATGTCCGTGGAAATTGGAGCGACGCCTTCCGATTCTCAGTGGGGGCGACTTATAAATATAGTGATCGCCTCACTCTTCGCGCGGGTGCCGCCTATGACGAAAGCCCAGCTAGCACGCCTGATCGCACCTTGCGCATTCCCGATGCAGACCGCATCTGGCTCTCAATTGGTGGCACTTACGTAATCAATGAGAGCTACAATCTCGATTTCGGGTTCACCCATATCCTCGCGGATGATGCGATCATTGTCAGCGAAGCGAATGGCGGTAACGAAGAATTTTTCCAAGGGAAAGCCGAAGGGGTTGTAAATCTTTTCGCCATCGGCATTAGCGGATCGTTCTAGGCGATTCTTATCCTGACCATTCTAAAAGCGCGGTTCTTAAGAGGATCGCGCTTTTTCTTTTGTCTCGAAGAGTGGTTGCTAGACTCAGCGCATGGCAGCAGCAGGAGGACGGCGGAAAAATGTCAGTAGTATCACGGTCCAAGAGTTTATCGAGCGACACGGTGAGGACCTTGGTCTCTCGGTCGAGCATCCCGTGGTGGGACTTGAACGTCTTATCAAGGAACCCGCAGTGAACCGGCCCGGTCTCGCGCTCTCGGGCTTTTTTACCTATTTCGCAAACAAACGGATCCAAGTTTTCGGTAACTCGGAGGTCTCTTACCTCAAAAAGCTGGATCCTGAGGTAAGACTTGAGCGCTTCACCCAGCTTTGCGATCAGGCAGTCCCCTGCGTTGTGATTGCACGGGGTCACCAGCTTGAGAAATCACTCATGGCCGTGGCTCAGGAAAAGCAGGTTGCCGTCATTCGCACGGAGCAGCCCACGATGAAATTTCTTAATGAGGCCACCATCCGCTTGGAACGGGACTTTGCCCCACGCACCACTCTACACGGATGCATGGTTGATTATCGTGGGATTGGCATTCTCATCATGGGCTTAAGCGGTTCAGGGAAGAGCGAGACTGCTATCGGATTGCTTGAAAAAGGAGCCGCGCTCGTGGCCGATGACGTGGTCTATATTTCTCAAAAAGCAGGAGAATTACTCACCTGCTCAAAAGACTTCGCGCGTGGCTATCTCGAGATGCGCGGTATAGGAGTGATCAATGTGGCTAATCTTTATGGCCTCTCTGCGATCCGTCCGGAGAAGAAACTCGATCTGGTAGTGGAGCTGAAGCCGGAGACAGATCTCAATAAAGTTGATCGCCTCGGTCTTGAGCAAAAGCAGTATCGCATCCTCGATACCGATGTCCCTTTTGTTGAAATCCCCGTGGCTCCCGGCCGTGATACTGCTCGATTGGTCGGAGTTGCAGCACTTGATCTTCAACTGAGGCGAGTAGGTTTTAATATGGCGGATGAGTTTAATCGGCGTCTCCTTGAGGAAATGACCCCAAATTTTGACGCTTAAGTCGAAAAATGGCGCTACAAAGAAAGTTCTTTTCCGAAACCTGATCTCCCTTCATTCTTTCTGCGCACTTCAGACATTTTATTTTTCATGCCACAAAAGGACTTCACCATCACAAATCAGCTCGGAATTCACGCTCGCCCCGCCGCTCAGTTCGTAAAGATCGCGAATGGCTTCCCGTGTGATATTCGCGTCGAGAAGGATGATGATGAAGTCGATGGTAAAAGTATCCTCGGTCTCATGATGCTTGCCGCGGGCCATGGCTCCGTCATCTCCGTCAGTGCCGATGGCGAACAAGCTGACGAGGCTCTTGCCGCACTCGGTGAGTTGATTGCACGCGACTTCGAGGAAGCAGTCGCGAGCTAGCTCGCTTCTTGTCCTTTTACCCAAGGTTGACCGTGGCTTGATCCTTCGGCAATCTTCTCCTGTTCAGATGAAAAGTAATCCCCAACCCGAGCAAGTCTTCCACGGCATCCCGGTGTCGCGAGGGATCGCAATGGGGCCAATATCCGTGATGGCTCGAGGCTTTTCCGCGCCAGGGGTGTATCCGATTGCACCTGGGGCAGTGGTCTCCGAGCAAGGTCGTTTTGATACGGCAGTTAGGGTCACTAAAGAGCAACTTGCAGCCCTTCAGGAAAAAATCGAATCGGTCTCAGGCCGTAAAGAAGGGCTCGTCTTTGAGGCCCACAGCATGGTGCTTGACGACTCAAGTCTCCTAAAGCGCGTCTATTCAGAGATCGATTCGCGCCTCCAGAATGCTGAGTTCTGCTTCTATGCGGTGATGCAGACCTTTCTCGAAGCGATGCGGCGGGTCTCAGACCCGTACCTGCGCGAACGCACCGTGGACATTGAAGATGTCTGCCAGCGAGTTCTGCGCAATTTTTCCGGTGATCCCGGGATCGTGGAGCCAAGCTACCAGCGCATTCTGGTCGCTTATGATTTAAGCCCATCAGACACCGCCTCTTTTGACCGAGAAAAGCTTCTTGGATTCGTCACAGAGGCCGGAAGTGTCAATTCTCATACCGCTATTTTAGCCCGTGCACTGGGAATACCATCCATCGTAGGACTAGCCGGCGTCGTCCTGAATAGTACCACTCTTGCTCCTGCAATTCTAGATGGCTATAGCGGCAAGTTCATTCTCTATCCCTCCGAGGAAACCACTGCTCACTATCAAGCGCTGGCTGAGAAGCGGGCCAAAGCAAGGCGATCGCTAGAAGAACTTCGCGACGAAGAAAGCACCACTCTTGACGGACGCCACATTACCCTGTCGGCAAACATTGAATTTACTCATGAACTCGGTCTCGTGCGCGATAATCGCGCTGAGGGAGTTGGGCTGTTTCGCACCGAGTTTTTCTTGTTGGAGTCATCGACCTCAGAAATGCCGAACGAGGAGGCTCAGGAAAAGATATACCGTGAGATCGCTCGAGGAGTATCTCCTCACCAAGGAATTATCCGCACGCTCGACAGCGGTGGCGACAAGCTCTCGACGGAACCCTTCACCGAGCCGGAACCCAATCCTTTCTTAGGATGGCGCGGTATCCGGGTCTCTCTCGATCGGCAGGAAATTTTTAAAGAGCAGCTTCGAGCCATTCTCCGAGCGAGCGCTCACGGGAAACTTGGCGTGATGTTCCCATTCATCTCTGGGGTCACTGAAATGCGCGAGTGTCGTCGACTCATGCGAGAATGCATGGAGGAACTCGATGCTGGGGGAGTCGCCTATGATCCAAAGCTGGAAATCGGAGCGATGATCGAAATTCCTTCGGCAGCGATAATGGCTAACGAACTTGCCAAGGAGGTCGATTTCTTCTCGATCGGGACAAATGACCTCATCCAATACACCGTGGCTGTCGACCGGATCAATCACCGTGTGGCAAAGCTCTATCGTTCCTCGCACCCTGCAGTAATTCGCCTTATTAAGATGACGACCGAGGCTGCCGATACTGCCGGGATTTGGACAGGAATCTGTGGAGAAATGGCTGCTGATTTGAGCTTAACGCCATTATTAGTGGGACTTGGAGTTAATGAACTTTCAGTGGGACCACATGATTTGGCGCCCGTGCGAAAGGCTCTGATCTCACTAAACTACAGCGATTGCCAGAAGTTAGCCGTCGAAGCGCTAGAGATGGCGACAAGCCGAGAGATCTACGAGCTTTCGCAAAAAGCAGCTCGGGAAGCCTACCCGGACCTTTTTGAAGAGATCGATCCAGCCTAGTTGACTAGCGGATCTCCATTCCCGTCTTCGCGTAGACCCACTTGGAAACTGCGCCTCCTTTAATAAGGGCTTTGGCCTGGACGGTCTTCACTCCGAAAATTGTTTCGGCTTTGTAAGCAGCAAGGCCGGTTTGGAAACTTTCGCCTCCGAAGTCTTCCTCTTCGCCAGCTTTCCAAGCGGTGACTTGATCCATCTTAAATTCTTTGACTGCACCGGCTGCGATGCTCTTTTTCATCACCTCAACGATCTGCTCGGGAGTGAGTGCGGCACCTGCTGCGGGCTGAGGAGCTGGATCAGGAGGAGTTGGCATCACAGGCTGGGCTCCAGGGACGGGATCGACGACGGCAGCGACCATCGGCTTTGCAGGCGCTGGCTGGGGAGCGTCAGCAACGACAGCTGGAGGAGTTGGCTTTGCTGGAGCTGGTTGTGAGCCAGATGCCGGGCCCGCTGCTGCC
Source organism: Akkermansiaceae bacterium (assembly GCA_039769075.1). GTDB lineage: Bacteria > Verrucomicrobiota > Verrucomicrobiia > Verrucomicrobiales > Akkermansiaceae > SW10. The sequence goes on from JBDMZE010000007.1 coordinate 157,309, forward strand.
ATCAGCTCGTCCATTTTTAAGCGACCAATAGCCTCAAAAATATCTGTCTGTTTAATCTCAACCTCACCCTTGGCCAAACCATCGGTAGTCTCGATCCAGAGCTTCTTCTCATTACGATTAAGCAGCTTCACCGTGCGCCCTGGAGCGATCACCTTTTTACCTTCACCTGTTACCGTTGGGAGAGTGATTTGGCCAACTGTCTTAACAGTTTCAGGAAGCTCGCTATCGCGCATCTCGGCAAGATTCACGTGGAAAACGGCGTCATTCACTTTCACATCTCGGCGCAAAGTAGTGTCTTGTTCAGCCTCGCTTACAAGAATCGAGCCGATCATAGGACCAGCCATAAGACCTACAACATAGAGAACAAGAGGAACGACGATGAGCTTCAGATATTTCATGGGATCGATCACCGAATCGGTGTGGGGAGATCCTAGTGCCTCGCGCGGGTTTTGTCATCTCTCAAAGACAGTTTGACCTTTGTCTCGGGAAGCGGAAGGCTGCGGCATGGCCGACACCAAGAACGCGCGACTTTTCCTCCTCGATGGCATGGCTCTCGTCTATCGCGCACACTTCGCCCTGATCCGGAATCCCATCACAAACTCCAAGGGAATCAACACTTCCGCGATCTTTGGCTTCACCAACACGCTACTGACGATCATCAAAAACGAGGCTCCAACTCACCTCGCTGTCGCCTTTGATACATCAGCCCCAACCTCCCGCCACATATTATATCCCGATTATAAAGCGCAGAGGGATGCAATGCCTGAGGAACTTGCGGCAGCAATTCCCGAGGTTAAAAAAATATGCGCCGCCTTCAAAATCCCGGTCCTCGTGATGGATGGGTTCGAGGCCGACGACATCATCGGCACGCTCGCGCATCGCTGCGAGCAAGCCGGCGGGATCGAAACCTACATGGTGACACCTGATAAAGACTTCGCTCAGCTTGTCGACGAGCGGACTTACATGTGGAAGCCAGGCCGCCAGGGCTCAGATCATGAAGTGCTCGGGCTTGAGGAAATCAAGACCAAATGGGAAATTGAACGTCCCAAGCAAGTGACCGACATTTTAGGCCTCTGGGGTGATGCCTCAGACAACATACCCGGCGTCCCAGGGATTGGTGAAAAGACGGCCAAGAAGCTCATCGCCGCCTATGATTCGGTCGAGGGTATCCTTGCCAACACTTCCAAGCTTAAGGGGAAACAAAAGGAGAATCTCGTGAACTTCGCTGAGCAAGCCAAGCTCTCGAAGGAACTCGCCACCATCATTCTCGATGTTCCCGTGACCGAAACGATGGATGATTTTCTCATCGAAGAACCCCACGAAGAAGAACTCAAAGCGCTCTTTGAGGAGCACGAATTCCGGAGTCTCACCAAGCGAGTTTTCGGGAACTCTAATCCTACTGAGGCGGGCGAGACGAAAGAACCCGCTCCTGTCTTCGAGAGCTTGAAGACACTTTCCGAAGTCGAGCACGTCTACCGCTTCGCTGAGAGCGATGACGACATTGCGGAGCTTCTCGCCGAGTTAGAAAAGGCCGAGTCGTTTTGCTTCGACACCGAAACGACCTCCCTGAATCGCTTCGAAGCCAAGTTGCTCGGTATCGCCTTCTCCACCAAGACTCACTCCGCGTGGTATGTCCTCGCTGAACATCTCGAAAAGTTCACCTCCATCTTTGCCTCTACGAAGCAAAAGATCGGGCATAATTTAAAATACGACCTCCATATCCTCCGCTCTCACGGCGTGATTCCCGAAGGCCCCTTCTTCGATACCATGCTCGCCCATCAGCTCGTCACACCGGAGCAGAAGCACACCATGGATTATCTCTCCGAATCGATTCTAGGCTACTCGCCGATTAAACTTGCTGACCTTTTTGAGCAATCCGCTTTAGAGGCTTCAGATGAAGACGATCTCTTTTCAGCTGCTAAAAAAAAGAAGGCCGCAAAGGGAGAACTCGATCCCTCAAAGATTCCAGCCGACAAACTCGCAGAATATGCTGCAGAGGATGCTGATGTCACCTTCCAGCTCGCCCTCATCCTCGGTGACCAGTTGAGAAAAGAAGACCTCCGCTCCGTCTTCGATGACATCGAATCCCCTCTTCTTTCCATCCTCGTCGCGATGGAAGCAGAAGGCATCACGGTTTCCCAAGATGTCTTGGATGACGTGGGCACGAACCTCGCCGACCGAATCGAAATACTAAGCAAGGATATCGAAGAGGCTGCCGGACACACGTTCAATCTTAATTCACCCAAACAACTTGGCGAAATTCTCTTCGGCGAAATGAAGCTCGTTGAGAAGCCCAAGAAAACCAAGACGGGTCAGTTTAAAACAGACGAGCAGACCCTTTCTTCTCTCGCCACCACTCATCCTATCGTCGCGGATATTTTGAGTTACCGAGAAGCATCAAAACTCAAGTCAACCTACGTCGACGCCCTTCCAGGACACCGCGCTGCGCATTCCGGGAGGGTTCACACGAACCTCCACCAACTTCTCACCAGCACTGGTCGTCTCGCTTCAAGTGACCCCAATCTTCAAAACATTCCGGTTCGATCCGAGCTGGGCCGCGAGCTTCGGAAAGCCTTCGTCCCACGAGGGAAGGAATTCACCCTTCTCGCTGCCGACTACTCTCAGGTCGAACTACGCGTAATGGCCGCTCTCTCCGGCGATCCCACCATGATCGAGGCATTTGAAAACGACACCGACATTCACAGCGCTACCGCAGCGAAGATCTTCGATGTCTCTCTTGACGAAGTCATCCCCGAAATGCGGCGCACCGCTAAGATGGTCAACTTTGGGATCATCTACGGCATCTCCGCCTTTGGACTCTCTCAGCGACTCGGCATTCCCCGGGGCGAAGCGAGCGAGATCATCGAGACCTATTTCAAAGAGTATCCCGCCATTCAGAAGTTCATGGAAGACACGGTCGAAAAGACGCGTGCCCAAGGCTACATCGAAACCCTTACCGGACGACGTCGCAACATGAAGGACATTGCCTCCGGGAATGGCAGCCTCCGTGCCAATGCTGAACGTGCGGCGATCAATAGCCCCATCCAAGGCACTGCGGCCGACATGATCAAAATTGCGATGATCCACGTCGCCGAACTTCTCAAAGGTCGCAAGTCCAAGATGATTCTCCAAGTCCACGACGAACTCCTTTTCGACCTCCATCTCGATGAACAAGAGGAACTCACTCCTCTCATCGTGACCGCGATGGAATCCGCACTTCCCCTTCCCCTAGATGTTCCGGTCCGCATCGACACCGGGTTTGGCTCTGATTGGTTACAAGCCCACTAAACTTGCCAGCTCGCTCACATCCCCTATTCTCTCACACATATGAAACACCTCCTCTTCATTCCCTTCCTTCTTCTCGCCGCCTGCCAATCCGAAAAAGCGAGCGCCGATGAAACCAAACCAGAGACTCCTAAAGAAAAAGCCTTGCCCAAAAAGGTGAGCGTCATCATGAAGACCTCGAAGGGTGAGGTCACCATCGAACTCAATGCCGAAAAGGCGCCGATCACGGTAAAGAACTTCCTCACTTATGTGGACGCAAATTTCTACGACGGCACCATTTTCCACCGCGTCATGGATGACTTCATGATCCAGGGCGGGGGCTTCACTCTTAAGGATGACATCCCCACTGAGAAAAAAAACAACGCTCCCATTAAAAACGAAGGCCAAAATGGGCTGAGCAACTCAATTGGAACGATCGCGATGGCACGCACAAATGATCTCAATAGTGCCACTTCTCAGTTCTTCATCAACGTTGCTAACAACAGCGGAAGTCTCGACCACCCCTCCAATGGTGGCTACGCAGTCTTCGGAAAAGTCACAGCAGGGATGGATGTCGTGAATGCCATTAAGGGTGTCAATACGACGACAAAATACATGAATAGCCTCAATCCAAACGGTAAAGTCACCGCGGCTCCCCACCCGAATAATCCGACCACGCCGATCAAAATCGAATCCATCCGCCGCGCTAAATAAATGATCTGGCTCCTGCCCCTCCTCGGATTCCTTTTGGGATCAATTCCCTTCGGCCTCGTTCTGGGGAAGCTGAAAGGTATCGACATCCGTGAGCATGGCTCGGGGAACATCGGAGCCACGAATGTCTTCCGCACTCTCGGGAAAGGAAATGGCATTTTTTGTCTACTCTTGGACTTTCTTAAAGGTTTCATCCCGGTTGCCATCGCGGTGAATCTCTGCCGTATTGGTGTCGAGTCGGTCGCCGTTTCGCTTCCATTTCTCGATGCTTGGAATCACGGCTTTACCGAAGAGGAAAGACTCACCTCTCAGATCATCCCCGTCGTCACCGCCTTTGCCTGCATCATGGGGCACAACTATTCGCCTTGGATCGGCTTCAAGGGCGGAAAAGGAATCGCAACCTCTGGCGGAGCCTTCGCCGCACTCATGCCAATGGGAGTTGTCGTGCTCCTCTTGATTTTTCTCATCGTGACCTTCGTCACAAAATATGTCTCGGTGGGCAGTATCGCGGGAGCAATCGCCCTCCCTATCGTCACTCTCTGGGGGTCGTGGTTTCATGGAAAGATGGATGACGGAACCTGGAACAAACCCCTCTTCGTATTCGCCCTCATCGCCGGAGCGATGGCAGTCTGGAAACACCGCGAAAATATCGCACGCCTTCGCGCCGGAACGGAAAGTAAAATTGGAACAAAGGCGAAAAAAGAGGTCCCATCATGAATCCCACTTTTAAAAACCCACTCGTGATCGGCTGTGGCTCTTGGGGCACTGGTCTCGCACAGCTGCTCGCACAGAAGACTAAAAAGGTCACCATGCTTGGGCGCGGTGAGATTGTAGATCGTATCAACGAGAGCCACATCAACTCCCGCTACCTTCCTGGCGTTCTTCTTTCAGATAGAATTTGTGCGACTCTGGATCCGAAAGCCGTTGAAGATGCAGATGTTATCCTCTTCGTCGTTCCCACCTCCGCGATTCGCGAGACTTCGAAAGCGCTTTCAAAGTTCTCGGTGCCCTCTTCCACCCCCCTTATTTCTTGCGCCAAAGGAATCGAAAGGGAATCAGGAAAGCGCATGTCCGAGGTAATCTCCGACTCCTTTCCTGATAACCCAGTGGCCGTCCTTTCGGGACCAAACCACGCCGAGGAAATCGCCCGACAACTTCCTGCTGCAGCGACCATCGGCTGCGCTGATCAAGCAGTCGGCGAAGCGCTTCAAGACCTCTTTTCCAACGAGCGCTTCCGCGCTTACACGAATAATGACATAGCCGGAGTCGAACTCGGGGGCGCACTAAAGAATATTTTTGCTATCGCCGCTGGCGTTGCCACCGGACTCAAGTTGGGCGATAATGCCATTGCTGCACTCGTTACCCGTAGCCTCGCTGAAATGACCCGCTTAGGAGTCGCTCTTGGAGGAAATGTCGCCACCTTCAGTGGCCTTTCCGGACTCGGTGATCTCGTCACCACCTGCTTCTCCACTCACTCGCGCAACCACCGAGTCGGCCTCGCACTGGCTGATGGCAAGACTCTCGCCCAAGCGGTCGATGACTTAGGCATGGTCGCTGAGGGTGTCAAAAACACCCAATCAATCTACGAAGCGGCCCGTAAAGCCGGGGCGCGGACACCCATTATCGATGTCGTGTATGCAATGCTCTACGAGGACGTCCCGCCAGCGGAAGGGTTGAACCGCCTGTTCGGACAAGCCCCACGCGTCGAGCACGAATAGATCAGCGATCTTGACGCTCCGAAGCCCTTCGCGGATTCCGATCCAACTTATAGGGCTCACTTTTAAGGAGTTCGATCAGCTCGCTGCTCGGAAGAATGAGCGTGCTAATCCTGCCAGCGCGGGCGATCACCAACCCCACGATTCTACCATCGAGATCGATCACCGGAAGACCGGTATCCACTGAGCTCAACTCCATGTCAGATTGGACCACATTTGAAAAATCATCACGCACTCGGTTCGGTAATCCACTGAGATAATTCATTTGCTTGAGTCGTCGAGTTTCAGGTTTCTTCAAACCTTGCGACCCTTGAAGCTTAGGCGTCACCGTCATTTCTTTTCCTGCACGTGAGAATAGAATTTGCGGAGTCTCACCAGCCCGTAGACGGCGTAGACGTGTTGAGACCTCTTGAAATCCCTTCACCCGGCCTCCCCCGATTGCAAGAAGCACGTCCCCTCTTCTCAGTCCCACTTTTGCGGCGGCTGATCCTTGGACTACTGCGTTAATCTCGACACCCTCACCAAGACTTCTCGGGTCGATTTGCACTCCCAAAAAACCTTGATCTTCCTCCCGCAGGCTTCTTGCCGCGACACTCTTCACCCCGATCCCGGAAGCTTCCCCATCCGGCCTGACCGCCGCGAGAAAGGAACCTTCAGGGAGGTCTGATCCATCAACCCATACCGCAGCTGGTGCCTCAAGCCCTTTTACCGAGAGGAGGACAAGGTCATGATCAGGATAAGCTCCTATCACCGTGGCGGGTTTCACTCCCTGCTTTGGATTAAAAGCGACCAGGTTTTTGCGTGGCGCAATCTCACTCCACTTCGCGATCAACTTGCCATCGCCGACTGAAATCCCGTAACCGATATGGGTTCGCGAAGAGAAGATTGTATAAACAACCTTACTCGCATCTCCTGTCACTGCTCGGATCGCTTGAAAAAACTGAGCAGTCTGAGCTGAGGTAATCGCACGATCTTTGGCGGGAACCAGAGCCGGCTCTACTTGGCCAAATCCTTGGATGGAAAGGGCGATAAAAACAGATAGAATTTTTTTCATGACCAAATTTGGCAAATTAAAGTCCACGCAGACCAGCTAAGGTCAGATTGAGTTCAAGGAGTTCCTCACCCCTCTGCACCGTAATCTTCATTTCGTCTCCGGGTTGATGATCGATCAGAAAAAGACGAAGATCATCGAAAGTCACGAGCGCTGTTTCGTCAGCCTTCACGAGAATATCACCACGCCGCACTCCCGCTTCCTTTGCTGGGGATCCAGGAGGCAAGCCTAAGACTTTCAGGTTTCCGGATCGTTCATCGAGCACTATCCCAATAACAGGTCGGTCCATCCCGTTACCAGCTCCACCGAGAATCCCCCAAATCTCTCCTTTGAGCATCTTGTCCCACGATTTTTTGAAGCCGGAGAGACCCGCATGTTTATTGATCTCAGTAGACTTAATATTGATGTGCGAATGGATTCCCACAACTTTACCATCAAGGTCGAACAAAGGACCGCCACTATCACCACCGATCACGGTGCAATCTGTCGTGATGAAATCCGTGCGATCTTTCGTCATCACCCTTCCAAAACGCACGGGTGGTCGACGGGTTGGATCGTAACCCTTCGGATGACCCATCGCCACGACAAGATCACCGGTTACAAGAGGGTCAGAAGCCCCCACTTCAACAAAGGGCCACGGCCCCTCACCGATCAGTTGAGCCATCGCCGCATCTCGCGTGTGGTTCTGCCCGAGAACCTTGGCGCGCTCCTCCCGACCATCGGGGAAAATGACGACCACCTCCCGGCTCCCCGCGACGACATGCGCGGCGGTCAGGATCAGGCCCTCAGGGGAAACGATGACCCCACTTCCCGAGGCTCCTTGCTGGGGAGAGAGCAGAGAAATTGTAGCAGGCGTTGCCTCAGCCACTAATACTTGGATCTTTTTTTGAATTCGGCGGAGATCGCCCAAGCTCTCGATGGCCGGAGCGGTAAGAGAAAGCTGAGCGCTGAGTAAGCTCGCGATAAGAAATTGAAATTTCATTATTGATGAATCGTCCTAGTAAGATCCCTTTGTTTGAGAAATCTGCAAGAACTCAACTGCTTAAAATTTCTAAAGAAGTCCGTCCTTGGCCTTCGCTCTATCAGAACTAAACTCCCCCCCGATGCCCCCCCGCAAAGCCGCTAAGAAAAAATCCGCCAAGAAGCGCGCGGGTAAAAAAAAGAAATCGGCTAGAATGCCCGAGTTCACCGCGCGGAAGTTCTTCTTTTCTCCATTTATTCTGATTGCTTGGTTCACCCGCAATCTCCCTGCCTGGCTCCGTTGGCCAGTGCGCTTAGGACTTTCAGGGGCCTTTCTCGGAGTGATCTTTGGTCTCATAGGGGGTGTTTTTTACTACATCCTAGCGTCCACCTACGACCTCGATGAAGTCGCTAAAATGCCCGCTCGAACCGAGATCCTCGACCGTCAGGGAAAGACACTCAAAAATTCCCGAGGTCAGGAAATCGGTTTTCTTCACGGAAAAAATCGCCACTTGGTCCGCTACGACGAAGTCTCACCCCTCTTTGTCAATGCCCTCATCGCCCGCGAAGATGGACGTTTCCGCGAGCACGGCGCTGTCGACTTGCGCGGAGTAGCCCGCTCGATTCTCCGCGCTGTTACCAGAGGAAAGAGCGAAGGTGCGTCGACCATTACGATGCAGCTTTCTAGGAATTCTTTTGCACTGAAGAAAAAAAGCGAGGGAAAGATCATTCGCTTTCATCGTAAGGCGCTCGAGATCGCGATCGCCCACCGCATCGAGTCCCGCTACTCAAAGGATGAGATTCTCGAACACTACATGAACCGTATTTTCTGGGGTGGCTCCATCATGGGCGTCGAATCTGCCTCACGGACCTACTTTGGTAAATCGGCCAGTGAAATTGACCTCTCGGAAGCCGCCCTCCTCGCAGGAATCATTCGTGCCCCGAATGCCTTCTCACCCTTCCGTGATCTCGAGGCTGCTCAAGAGGAGCGTGATACTGTCTTAGCTCGCATGGTCTACTTCAAGTATCTCACCGAGGAGGAAGCAGAAGCCACCAAAGCAAAACCTCTAGAGATTCCCAGCGCCTCCGAGCGCATTATCTCAGGAAGCTATGCGCTCGATGCCATCCGCCGTGATCTCGAAGAGATCCTCCAGCGGGAAAACATCAGAGACGGAGGTCTCGTCATTCGCACCACTCTGGATCCAAATCTTCAAGAAGTCGCCGAGCGGGCGCTTGAGACCCGCCTCGCTGCCGTAGAAAAAATTGCTGGCTACAAGCATCAGAAACGGGATTCTTGGGATAAAAAAGGAAATCCAGCCTATCTACAAGGAGCTGCCGTCGTTCTCGACAATAAAACCGGAGGAGTTCTCGCAATCGTGGGAGGAAGAGATGCCGGGGAGTCACAGTTCAACCGTGCCCTGCAATCCCGCCGTCCCATCGGCTCTATTTTTAAGCCCTTCGTCTATCTCGCAGCGGTAAAAAATGGCTTCTCGCTCAATGAACAAGTCAGCGACGCACGCATCCGCCCCGGTGAAATTTCGGGGGCTCCCCGCGATTGGTCACCGACCAACTCGGATGGAAAATACTATGGCTCGATTCGCGCTTCGCAGGCCCTCATCGGCTCGCGAAACACCTCATCGGTTCGTGTCGGCACCATCGCCGGGATCGATGAAGTCGTTGAGGTCGCCCGCCTTGCTGGCTTTGAAGAAAAGCGCATCGATCGCTACCCCTCTTCCTATCTCGGATCCTGGGGAGCTACGGTGCAAGATGTCGCGAGCGCCTATTCCATCTTTCCAAATGGCGGCCGTCGTTTCCGCCCCTACTACGTGCAGTCTATCGAAGATCGTGATGGTAATCTTCTTTGGAAAAGCGGGCCGCTTTACTACGAGGCAGCCGCATCCGGGCCCGCGTGGGAGGTCTCTGACGCTTTAGAGCAGGTCAACCGCAGCGGCACAGGCCGCGCCATCCGTAGTCGCTATGGATTCACAAAGCCCTCGGGCGGAAAAACAGGCACCACCAATGACTATCACGACGCCTGGTATGCCGGCTACACCTCCTCCCTTTCCTGCGCAGTCTGGGTCGGCCTCGATTCTCCAGATCAGATCATCCGGGGTGGCGAGGGTGCGAGACTCGCGCTCCCAATCTGGGTAGACATCATGCAGACAGCAGATCGACTACCAGGCTATAAAAACGGCTCGATCACCCCAGCAAGAGCCCGCAGGGTGGAGCCGAACGCGCCTCGCGCCGTCCCAGTGAATCCACCGAGAGCGATCCCGGTAAGATAGGAGAATAAAAAAGCCGCCGGGAGCGAGCTCCCGACGGCTAGTGATTTTTCTAAAAGGCTGCTTAGACGCTAACCTTTATCTTACCGCCGAAAACAGCCTCGTTACCAAGAGTTTCCTCGATACGGAGAAGCTGGTTGTATTTCGCTACACGGTCAGAGCGACTCATGGAACCAGTCTTAATCTGGCCTGCATTGGTAGCAACCGCGAGGTGTGCGATGGTGCTATCCTCAGTCTCACCGGAGCGGTGGGAAATCACTGCGGTGTAGGAGTTTTCCTTCGCCATTTCAACAGCATCGAAGGTCTCTGTAAGCGACCCAATCTGGTTCACCTTCACGAGAATTGAGTTTGCAACTCCGAGGTCGATTCCCTTCTTGAGGAAGTCGACATTGGTCACGAAGAGATCGTCACCCACAAGCTGGGTATTGTGGCCGATCGCATCGGTGAGAGCTTTCCAGCCATCCCAATCGTTCTCGTCACAACCATCTTCGATCGAAAGGATAGGATACTTACCGCGGAGTTCCTTGTAGAATGCCACCATGTCATCAGAGCTGCGGGTTGAGCCATCAGATTTGTGGAAGACGTAGGCTCCTTTTTCGCGGTCGTAGAACTCAGAAGAAGCTACGTCGAGCGCGAAGGCAATGTCCTCGCCGACCTTGTAGCCCGCTTTTTCAATCGCGAGACAGATGGTGTCGAGTGCGTCCTCAGTAGAGTCGAGCTTAGGAGCAAATCCCCCTTCGTCACCGACTGCGGTGGAAAGACCGCGGTCATGAAGAACTGACTTAAGTGAGTGGAAAACCTCAGCACCGTAGCGGAGGGACTCGCGGAAAGTAGGAGCGCCGACAGGCATGATCATGAACTCCTGGAAGTCGATCGGTGCGTCAGAGTGAGAGCCACCGTTGATGATGTTCATCATTGGAAGCGGGAGAACCTTAGAGTTCGGTCCGCCAAGATACTTGTAAAGAGGCACGTTCACCGCGGAGGAGGCAGCACGAGCAACGGCCATCGAAACTCCGAGGATGGAGTTTGCGCCGAGTTCTTTTTTGTTTTTGGTGCCATCAAGCGCAAGCATTGCGCCATCGACAGCAGCTTGGTTAGTAGCATCGGCACCGGCCAGAGCTGGAGCGATTTTCTCGTTGATGTTTTTGACAGCGCCGAGGACGCCTTTGCCAAGGTAACGGGACTTATCGCCATCGCGAAGCTCCCATGCTTCGTGCTCTCCGGTAGAGGCACCACTGGGAACTGCGGCGCGACCGAAGGCTCCACCTGCTAGGGTGACATCGACTTCGACGGTAGGATTTCCACGCGAATCAATAATTTCGCGACCGTGGACGGACTGGATGTTTGTGTCTGACATGATTTTTTTAACGAAAGGGGTGATTAGATCGTATCGATGCTCTTGATCGTAACGGTCATGAGCTCTTCGGTATCAGGATCAGGAATCTCAGCAGAATCGCCGATCGCTTTTCCGAGCAGGGCCTGGCCCATGACGGAAAGGTAAGAAAGGATCTTCTCATCCGGACTCGCATCCCAAGCACCGAGCATGCGGTATTCCTGATCACCGCGACCGGCGACATCGAGCATAAATTTGGTGCCAATATTGACAGAGCCGGTGTCTGCGCCCTTGAAGTCTGTAGGACGAGCGCGCTCGAGATCTTTCTCGACCTCGACCTTGCGGCGGTTGAGAACCTGCTGCATCTGCTTAGCAGCCTTGTATTCGAAGTTCTCACGAAGGTCTCCGTAAGAACGAGCAACCGAGATTTCCTTGATGTTCTCAGGAATGCGCTTGTTTACGAGGTCTTCGTATTCAGCTTTACGGCGATCAAGACTATCCCATGAAACAAGAAGAGTATCATCTTTCTTGCTGTTACTCTGACCAGTGACCATGTCCTGAGTCTCAGGAACCGCTTTAATGACGCGGGCCATGAGGGACTTACGATCGAGGTCAGGGAAAGCGGGGCTCGCAAGAAGCTTGCGTCCAAAGTTCCGAACATCATTCATTTCCATCGTAGAAAGAAGGTCACCAATAAGCTCCTTATCATCGAGGAGGAGATTTGCAAGACGGCCAGCTTTACGCGGTCCATCATCGAGCGAGTCTTGTTCCAGCACAGTAAGGATCACGGAGCCAACGGCGCCATCGAAAACAGGCTCGGAACCCTTTTTCCGCTCGCGACTGATCCAAGCAAGTGCATCAGAACCAAGGGCGTGACGGGAAAGAGCGACGCGAATGTGCTCGTGAAAGCGCTTCGTTTCTTCCTTTTCAACCAAGAGCTTAGCGATCTCGGAAACTCCACGTGAGGAGATGCGATCAAAGACCTTAAGAATGTGACCCACCCAGTCATCCGCGAAGGCAGTGGGGAAGGCTTCTAAAATGCGCTTCAAACGGGCTGCAGCAACTTGACCGAGATCATGTGCAAGAGTGCTTTCTGCCACTTGAAGAACCTCAGCAATCGAAGGAGCGTCTTCTCCGACGATGTCCTTTGACTTGGTCTCATCAGAAATTTCATCACGAAGAGCGGCGAGTTCGAGCGACTGCGCGGGAGAAAGTTTCACGAGCTTGAGAATGGCATCGTTCACGATGGCGTAAACTTGAGCAAGGAGACCTTCGCCAGCGGCGATGAGCGGAGCCTCGCGCTGAATGACCTCGAGAGCTTTGACGCGAGCCTTAGGACTACGTGCTTGCTCAAGGTCTTCAACAAGTGCTTCGCCAGGGCTGGCAGATTCGTCACGAAGGACGAGATAATCGGTGCGCTTGGTAGGGACTGAGACGCGCTTGCTTTCACGAAGGGTCTTCTTGGCCTTTTCCCACCACTTTTTGTAACCTTCTTCTTCTACTACGCTGCCCATGAGTTCAGCGTCGAGCTGGTCGAGCGTCATTTTTCCTTCACGGGACTGAAGAGTGCGGCAGATTAGTTCGACTGGATCGCTAATGGCGAGAGTCTTGAGTTCATCGATTTGGCTCACCTTTTGAGCACGAAGATCATCGTCCTCTAGGGCTTCAGTCTTCTCAAGAGCGAGCTTAAGACCCATCTCCTTACCTTTCTCTTTTTCGAAATCGATGACGACTTTTCCGGTGAAAAGGTCCCACTCTTTAACGAGTCCACCTCCATAGCCCTTATGCACCCGATACTTGCCCGGTGCAATTTCTGAGAGTCTCTCCCCTACGGCCTCATTAATACGGCCCGCTTCCACTAACTTCGCTACATCTGGATGCATGGCGCAAGCCTGTGGGGACATGCACCAAAAGGCAAGAACCGATGAGGGAAACTCATAATGCTAGTCCTTAGAATCCGCGCGTCAATTTCATTCCTCCGAGTTGCGTGGCAAATAGCGCACACGGGGAGCTTTCCCGCCCCGCTTCGGCTTCGCACTAGCAGCGAGGGCTTGGCGGAGAATTAAAATGCCTGACCTCCAACGTGGAACAAGCTTTTCCAATTCCTTTTGATGATTCACGGGCCCATCAAAGAGCACCTCTGACCCATTCTTAATCAGTAGATTATACTCTCCGGACACTACCGAAAGGGTTAAATGATAAGGTCCGTCCTTCATTTCTGCAACTTCCGTAGTCTGAACCTCGGTTGAGGAAGTATTGGCCAAAATTGGAGTGATTTGAGTCAGCCCCCACCTCGGAGGACGTGAGCCGAGGGTGAGTGATTGCGAATTTAATTTCCCTTCACGGAAAAAATGAATCTTCACGGACTCCCCCACTTTCTTCATCCGAAGGAGGACGAGAAGTTGACGCATGTTGACTAATATCTGGTCATCCAGCTTCCACCACAAGTCCCCTACCTGGCCCTTTGCTTTGGCAAGCGGTCCATTTTTGACGACTCCCTCGACAAGAAGGCCGATACCGGTGCCAATTTCGGATGGTCGTTCTTTTTTAGAATCGGGCTGCTGAAGCATCACCCCGATCCAAGGCATCGCTGGGCGCTCCTCACCAAATGATAAAGAGACCGCAGCGAATAGCCAAAAGATGAAAGCGAAACAACGGGTCATGGCTAAGACACTTAGAATTGATTAGTTGCCTCTTCAACCGGGAGGCGCGTGGTGACGCGAACAGTGACAAGACGCCCAGAATCACGGTGCACTACGGTTTCTTCAGAAATATCAAGTTCGGTGCGAAGTTCGGTGATTTCGCCATTTGCCGACAAATAAAGCTGTGGAGCTCCATCCACCTGCATCCAAGAGCGCTCATTTACGAGGTCAAAGGCGGAGGCGAGATAGTCTGGCGCGGCCTCAATTTGAGAAACAGGAACAGCCCCCCTGCTCTGTCCCAACCACCAGCCTGAACTCATCCCGATCAGAAGGACGATAGAGGCGGCAATAGAAGTCACCTTCCAAGACCAACCAATGGGAGATTGGCTCACTTTCCCCGATGCAAGTTCATCGAGAAGATCATGACAGCGGGTTTCCGCGTCATTACTGAGACCTCTGGGGCTAAGAGTTTCGAGCTGGGCTTCGAGTTTTTTGAGAGAATCATCCATGGCGGGAATCTTTAAGATGAGAGAGTTTCTTCTGAAGCTGCTCCAACGCATAGCGATAGCGTGAAGCGGCCGTGTTATTTGAAAGAGAAAGGATTTCGCCGATCTCGGCGAAGGTCAGGCCGCCCCAAATTTTGAGAGTGAGGACCTCGCGGAGTTTTTCGGGAAGTTTTTCGACAGCGCAGCGGAGAATTTCCGCCTCCTCGCTTTGTTCAGCCGGAGTATCGAGCCAGAGATCGCTGCCGACTTGGAATTGGACGATCTTTTGATCTCGCTTATCTCGCCGTCCCTTGCTCCGGCCGCGGTCGAGACCAATGTAGCGCAGAACTGAAAATGCCAACGGAAGATCCGGCGGACGATAATCACGCTCTTCCTGATAATGCCAGAGCTTGATGAGTGAATCTTGCAGCATGTCCTCAGCTTCCGCCATGCTATCACACCTCTGCTGCGCATAGGCAAGAAGCCGCGGAGCATTTTCGCTCAACCATTCTTTCCATTCGGAACCATTCTGACGTTTGACAGGCATCAATCTACTACTAATAGAATGCCTGATTAGCCCTTTTTTGTCTCTAAAAAGATCAAAACCGCTCAAAAGGCGGGAATGGTGGTCGATACAAGATTTGAACTTGTGACATCTTGCGTGTGAAGCAAGCGCTCTACCACTGAGCTAATCGACCTTAATAAATACCACTTCTGGACACTCAAAAGCCCCCTTTAGAAGGGGGCTTTTAAAGAGCCAGTCAGGTGGTGCGCGAGGGGGGAATCGAACCCCCACGTCCTTGCGGACACTAGATCCTTAGTCTAGCGCGTCTACCAATTCCGCCACCCGCGCTTACGACCTGACGAGGGAGGATTTAGTGATCCCTCTGCTTCTTGGCAAGACTTGTTTGAAAAAAAATTAAGGCTGCGGAAGAACAATCGTCTTACTGTAGGAATACGAGTTCTCGGAGAGGAATTTTGCCTTCGCATCCGGGGTATCAAAAGGAACCCGACGAATCAAGCGCATCCCGGTGTCAGACAGAACGGTGATATTGAGATCAACCCCAATCACCCGTCCCTTAGAATATTGTGGCTCTTGGCCATCTGCCTTAATGGTGCTTCCTGAAATACTCAACTCACCTACCGCATTCGCGCCACCAGAAGTCCCCATGACAGGAACCCGGACAAACTTGGCCTCATCATTCGAATCGACATATTTCACCGAGAAAACCACGCTAATCTCAAAGATATTCTCGCACATGAAGTTCGCTCCGGTCGTGGCCCCTCCTGAGGCGGTGTTATAGGCTTTCTCTAGGTCCTCGTTCGCCAAGAGGCCTTGGAAAGTTTGATCTGGATCGATCAAATTTCGGTAGAGGACGAAGGTTGAATATTTCTCATTCTTATCGGCAAAGATCGGGTCTAGGAATTCTAGAGAATATCCCACGGTAGAAATATCTCCGCCCTTGTCGTCACCCGCTTGTCCAACGTTTCCATCATATCGGTCAGTTGCGCCGGTTAGAAAGACGAGCTTCGCAGAGTTTGGGCTTAGTCGACCATCAGGACCGATGTCTCGGGACTCACTCTTCACATTGAGCCACTCGTAATTATTATTTCCACGAATCACTAGCGACTCGAGGTCACGGCCAAGTGCATCTAGCATGATCTTGGCTTGGCGAGCTGCCCGGATCTCATTTCGAGCTCCACGCCATGCATCCAAAGCGCTTCCGGTAATGACAACCGTGAGGGAAACAAGCACGACAGTAATCGCCATCGCAACGAGAAGTTCGGCGAGTGTGAAACCCATTTTCTGGAATTTTGGCTGAGCGAATTTCATATTCTAAATAGCAAAGTTTAACGGACCACTCCCATATTACGACGGAAGACAGGACGGGTGAATGCTGTCGGATCGAAGGCCGATGTCACGTAGTTATAGGAACGGGTGGGAAGCCGGAAGAACTGGGCTTCAAAAAGAACAGTTGCCTCGGGGAATTCATCGACGTTGGTAGTGTAATCGTCCGCCTGCTTGTGCGGATCAACAATTTTATCGGGTTCCTCAACAACTGAGAGTCCCTCACGATTGAACACCAACTGGGAGAGTTTTACAAAAAAGACGCGACCTACGAGCGCTTCAAAATCCTCTTCAATAAGCGGATCGTCGATGCGACGCACCATTGATTGAATCATGTAATCCTGGCCAGCTACACCACTCACGTCGGTGCGTGGCTGTAGAGTTCCATCGGGACGACTCTCGGCGATGTCCCCCCGGTAGCGGTATAGAAAGACCGTGCCTCCTCTTTCATGAGAGCGCGCAATCCAATCAAACGCTTTTGCAAGCGGCTCGTCGAAGAGTTGCTCTTCGCGCCCCTCGCGGATGGTTGACATCTCTACCTCAAGGGCAGACTGGAGCCGACTGGCATCCTCTGCAGAGAGAGTCTTACGAATCGCAGTAGCAGCGGGTCCAAAGACGGCAAGGAAGCCAGTGATGAGAACTACGAGGATGCCCAGTGCAATGACGGACTCGGCCAAAGTAAAGCCGCGCTTTAAAGAATTTTGTCGTGAAATGATCATCGTTTCTTAGTTGTCAGAAGGTTCTTCAATGCGGGAAACATCGTTAATGCGGGAAGTGCCACCATTTCTCCAAATCACAAATGCTCCAATGTTTCGGGTGTTACCGAGACGGGGTCTTTCGCTGTTTCTAGGGCGCGGACCACCTTCGATAATAAATGTCGCACCAGGAGTGGTGCAAATCCCTTGTGAGTTAAACTCGTAGTAATGACACTCTGCAGTGTCATCCGGATTATTCGTAAGTTGATGAATTTCAGTGGGAAGCTCGCTTCCACCTTTCAAGCGATTTTTACTCAACTCAGGGCTATAGTAGACCTTTTCAGGAAGGAGAGTTGGGGTGCCAGAAATTGACCATTTACCAGCTTCGGCGCCAGTCTCTGGATCGATTTCCTTATACATCACAAGCATGTAACGTCGAAAGCGGCGTCGCTCTTCTGGATCGCTGTCATCCAATTGATCATGAATGACGAGTCGCGCGGTGGTGCCTCGGCTCTTAGCCAAGCGCTGGGCCTGAGTCATGAGACCCTCGGCAATAGATACGCCGGAAGTAACACCCTGGGCTGACCCCATGTTACTGACTCCCACTGATGCCACCGTCATAAGGACCGAGATGATCGCCATGACCGTGAGGAGTTCGATAAGACTGAAGCCTTGTCGTTTTTCTGTCCGCTGATTTCTAAAATTCATGATCTCTAGGGGTAAAGTTGCCTCTTTTGGACGATTCATCAAGGATAAACTTGTAGTTACACTGTAAACTCGCAGCGCTTCAGCGAGAGAACTGGCTTCTTACCTACTTTCCTGTTGCTTAAATCGCACCCTCTGCTGTTGAGAACCCAGTTAATCAGGAGGCTGAGAACACGTCAACTATCGGGTCGGGGTGAGTCCATGCTCCCTTTTCATACGCTCTGACTGAAGCTCTTCGAGCGTGACCAGCCGTGGTAGGAGGTATCCTATTGTCGTAACTCCCATGAGACCAGCGGCGAAGTGATAAAGATGGCCAATTTTAAAAAGGCGCTCACCAAAGCCCTCAACCATCCATCGCCCAAGATCGCTAAACATGGGAATCCCAAGACTGGGAGTCATGAGGAAAAGAAGAAGACTCGCGACGAGAAACCCTCTTCCTATGTTTCGACCAGAAGCTGGAAGAAAAAGCATTCGCGAGTCAGGGTAAATCACAGTCTGCGCAAGGAACATTCCCATCACCCCACCTGAGGCACCTACAAGAGGGTCTGAGGACAATGTAGGAATGATCGCTTGCGAGAGCACGTAGACAAGCCCCGCCCCGACACTACAAATCGTAAAGAGAACTAGGATTTTTGCAGGGCGCAAAACATGACCTAGACGTGCCGTGGTGTAGAAGAAGAGAAATGCGTTCGTCGCGACATGGAGCCAATCTCCATGAAAAAGTCCGTGTATTAAAAGAGCGGAGACCTTCCCCTCCTTAATCCCCGACCACGAAAGCGCAATCGTTTCATAAAGGGGGCGAAGGCTCTCCGATGGCAGATGAGTTCCGCCTGTGAGGGTGATGCCAGCATGAATAGCCAGTAAAAGAAGGCAACCAAGCGTCGGAAGATTCACTCCCGGGCGGACCAACATCACGCCTCGTTTCTGCGGTTTTATCTCTTCCAGAATTCGTTTCACCTGTTCCACCTTTATCATAAGACTCCCGAAAGATAAATCTGCTCAATTTTTCTCTCATTCTTGACAGAACGTTGTTCAAGCCGACGATGCCGCCCGATTACGTTATGCACTCTTTCCGATACTCCTCCGGTTCTCTTCATTGTGAAGATGTCTCCCTGACCTCCTTGGCTGAAGAACACGGCACACCACTCTACGTCTACTCGGCGGGCACCTTCCGAGACCACTACACCAAGCTCGATACTGCTTTGGGTGATCTTCCGCACGAAGTCGCTTATGCGGTAAAGGCAAACTCAAACCTCTCGATTCTTCGTCTTTTAGCCGAACTCGGGAGTGGATTTGACATTGTCTCGGGCGGAGAACTCCTCCGCGTGATCAAAGCCGGGGGCGATCCGGCAAAGTGCACCTTCGCGGGTGTTGGCAAGACGCGCGCCGAGATCGAGTTTGCTTTAGAGAAAAGAATCTACTCTCTCAATGTCGAGTCCGAAGAGGAAGCTGTCTTCATTGATCAAGTCGCAGGTGAGATGGGCCTCAAAGCTCCTATCGCCTTCCGCGTGAATCCAAATGTCGACGCGAAGACGCACAAATACATCTCCACTGGGAAGTCCGAGAACAAGTTCGGCATCGATTTTGAATCGATCTCAGGAGCCTACGAGCGCGCCTCAAAGCTGAAGAACATTACCTTACGTGGACTTCAGATGCACATCGGCTCGCAGCTCACCTCGGTGGCCCCATTTCTTGAAGCGGTAGAAAAAGTCTCTCCCCTAGCTGCTCAACTCAAAGCTGATTATGACATCGAGTTCTTCTCAATCGGTGGTGGTATCGGCATCGTCTACGATCCCGCGCTTGCATCTGGCGATCCTGCTTGGTGGGACTCAAAGGCGGAGGTAACCCGGCCCCTCACTCCAGCGGAATATGCTGCGAATGTTGTCCCCGTCTTGAAGCCACTCGGACTTAAGATTCTCCTCGAACCCGGCCGCTTCATTGCCGGAAATGCGGGAGTGCTTCTTACAAAGTGTCTTTACGAGAAAAAGGGAGCAGCCAAGACCTTCAAAATTATCGACTCGGGAATGCACCAGCTCATCCGACCTGCTCTTTACGAGGGCTATCACGAGATCAATCCACTCAAAGAACCGACCGGAGAAGTTGAGACGGTAGATGTCGTTGGCCCGATCTGTGAAACTGGTGACTTTTTCTGCCAAGACCGTGAGGTTCCCAGCTTCCAGCCGGGAGACTTTATCGCGATGATGAGCGCCGGGGCTTACGGCTTCACGATGGCCTCGACCTACAATACTCATCCCCTTCCTGCTGAGGTTCTTGTCGATGGTGCGGAGAGCCGTGTCATTCGGCCCCGCCAGACGCTCGAAGAGCTCATTTCACCCGAAGAAGTTTAAAAAAGCTCTTTTCCCACGGCATTTCTGAAACACTTCTCTGTTTTAAGGGTTCTATCAGTAGACAATGGAAAAATCGGGCGACGAGGAAGCGAACGATGAAGATGTGGCGTGGATGCGCCTCATCGCTTCCGGCGACGAAGCGGCATTCCGTAGTCTGGTAGAAAAGCACCAGCACGCGGTCGTGGGTACTATCGGGAAGATGACGAATTTTTCCGCGGATAGCGAAGATCTCGCGCAAGAGGTTTTTCTCCGCATCTGGAAGTATTCGGGAAAATACCAACCCACCGCAAAGTTCACCACTTACCTCTTCACGATCACGCGGAATCTCGTCTTTAACTACACC
Source organism: Akkermansiaceae bacterium (assembly GCA_039769075.1). Lineage (GTDB taxonomy): Bacteria > Verrucomicrobiota > Verrucomicrobiia > Verrucomicrobiales > Akkermansiaceae > SW10. The sequence continues at coordinate 177,692 of JBDMZE010000007.1, forward strand.
AAGAAAAAGTCCCTACATAAGGAAAACTCCCTTGAGGAGCAGCAGGACGATTGGCACCAGCAACTTGCTGATCGTGGCCCCAAAAGTCAGCCCGATCAGTCTCTTGAGCAAAGCGAACTTCGCGCGCTTGTCGATGGCGCGATCGCCAAGCTTCCCGAGAAACAGCGGCTCGCCGTTGTCCTCCGGCGCTACGAAAAGATGCCCTACGAAGAGATCGCCAGCGTCCTTGAACTCTCGGTGCCCGCAGTCAAAAGCCAGCTCTTCCGCGCTCGCACTGCTCTCCGCGAATTACTCGCGCCCTACTTGGAGGACTGAACCGCAGTGAAGTCTTTCCAAGGCACTTCACCGTGATCGATCTTTTGCAGCTCGAAGGCATAAATAGCGTCCTCATTCGACGGGTCGATGCTTGCCGCGAGATCGATGAAAGCCCTTGCAAGCAGCTTATCCTCACCCCCTTTTTGTTGGTAGAGAACCTCGGCTCTGCTGATTAGGAGATGCGCCAGAGTATCCGGGCTATATTCGGTTTGCACCGTCTTAGGGAGGACTCCCTTTTTGAGTTGGCCGTTTAAAATCAGCGCCCGCTTATTGCGAGGCGAAAGATGGAGGGCTAACCCGGTGATTCTTAGGGCGAGCGCAAGCGATTCGGGGTTCGCTTTTTTCGTGATGACATTATCTCCCGCAAAAATTGCCAGATTCGTAGCATACTCCGTCCGTTCACGATTCACCATTCCGAGCGCATCCGTGAAGACACTGGCTCGCACCTGTGGACCTTCATATTTAAATGGAGCCACCTCTTGGGATAATCCTCCCATCACTAAAGCTATGCCGAGGCAGACTTGCACAAGCAATCTCATCCGCGCTATCCTCGCCATCATGTCCACCGACGCAAGCCACATTAAAGCGCTTCTCCGTAAAGCAATGCGGATTCGCGTCGCAGGACTCACTTCAGAGGAAAAGACCGCCCAATCTGAGATCCTGCGCGGACTGATTCCCCCTCTCGCAGGAAAGACCTGCGCCATCTTCGCAGGGACTGAAAATGAACCCGATTTACTTCCCCTTGTTGAGCTTTTCCCTGACACCCGCTGGCTTTTTCCGAAGGTCACAGGAGAAGGGACCATGGAGTTCTACCCAGTTAATTCCACCACTGAACTCTTGCGAGGCTCCTTTGGTATTCGCGAACCAAGCGAAGGCGATCCGGTCAACCCGTTGGAGATCGATACTATCATCTGCCCGGGCCTCGCCTTTACCAAAAATGGAGCGCGTCTCGGCCAAGGGGGTGGCTTCTACGATCGCTTCCTCGCCCAAGTTCCCCAAGCCAATATCTACGGAGCTTGTTTCACCGAACAAGTCGTCCCCAAACTTCCACTCGACCAGCACGACCTCACCGTCACTCGCGTTATTCACTCCACATCCTTTGGGACTTGAAGGATGAACTCAGGAATCGTCACGCGCACCTGCTTCCCGCCTCGCAGGGTTCCGAAAAAGGCTCCCGTCACGACCGCGCGCGTCTTGATTACGTGATAGCTATTATAGGAGAACTTTCCACTGGGTTCGATATCCGGAGTCTCCCCTACCACTCCCTGACCTTCCACCACGACAATCTCGCCGCTGTCCTCTTGAAGAACCCACTTCCGCCCACGGATCGTGACCGTTTGCGCGGAATCATTGATGATTGAAATGAAGTAGACGAAGGGATGAGGCCGCTCCTCTGGCGCGTCGAGATGCGGCATGTAAATGACTTTCTCCACCTCCACCCGGAGTCCTGATAATTCGGAAAAGCCATTCGACATGCCGAGAGCCTAGATCTCTCCCAGTAACCTGCAAGTCGATCTCGCAATATCCTCAGTGATCGGTTAAAATCTCAACATGTCCTTTCCTCCCGCTCTCACCATCGCCGGTTCTGACTCTTCTGGCGGTGCAGGAATCCAAGCTGACCTTAAAACATTTTCGGCTAGTGGAGTTCATGGACTCTGTGCCGTCACCTGTGTCGTCGCCGAGACACCAAAGATCGTTAGTGAAATCCATCCCGTCCCGCCTTTTATCCTCCAACAACAGATTCGCCTCTTGCTCGCTAGCTATCCCATCGGAGCGCTCAAAACCGGAATGCTCTTTTCGAAAGCACACATCGTCGCCGTCTGTGAACTTTTGGGGGATTGCAACATCCCCATCGTCGTCGACCCGGTCATGGTCGCCTCGACCGGAGACCCCCTCCTTGAGGAATCCGCGCTCGATGCCATCAGCGAGCGCCTCCTTCCCCTCGCCACCATCATCACCCCAAATCTCCCCGAGGCCGGCATCCTCCTCGGCCGACCGGTCCTAACCTTGGACGAACAAGAAGCCGCCGCGCACGAACTCGCCGAAAAATTCTCCTGCGCCTGTTATCTAAAAGGCGGCCACCTCGAAGGAACTCAAGAGCACCGCGATCTCCTTGTTCAAAACGGAAAACTAGAAGCCTTTAGCGCTCCCCACCTCGACCTCCCCTCGACCCACGGGACCGGTTGCACCCTTTCTGCTTCGATGACGGCTGAACTGGCTAAAGGACACCCTCTCTCAGAAGCGGCTGCTCATTCCAACGCCTTCACCCATCGTGCGTTGAAAGATTCTCGCTCATGGAAGTCTCCAAAAGGCTCTGAAATTTGGCACCTCGATCAAGATCAGCGATCTTAGAAATTGCCATCACCTACGAGAGGATGTTGACTCTCTTAATGCTCAAATTCATCTTGCCTTTTCTGGTCCCCCTTTCCTTGGCTTCCGCCAAGAAGCCTAACATAGTCTTCATTTTTTCTGACGATCACGCCACTTCGGCAATCGGCGCCTACGAGGGTTTTCTCAAAAGCGTCAACCCCACCCCCAACATCGACAAGCTCGCTTCCCAAGGGATGCTTTTCAAAAAGAGCTTTTGCACCAACTCGATCTGCGGACCAAGCCGGGCCGTCATTCTCACCGGAAAACATAGCCACCACAATGGCTTCATGAACAACGGAAACAATTTCGACGGCGACCAACAAACTTTTCCGAAGCTTCTTCAAAAAAACGGCTACCGCACCGCCCTCTTTGGTAAGTGGCACCTCAAATCCCAGCCACAGGGATTCCATCAGTGGAAGGTCCTTCCCGGCCAAGGGCAGTATTATAATCCGGATGTCCTCACTGCGAATGGCAAGGAGCGACTCGAAGGTCACTGCACTGATGTCGTCACCGACCTCGCAGTCAACTTCATGAAACAGCAGGCAAAAGATGGGGAACCCTTCCTTCTAATGTGCCAGCACAAAGCTCCTCATCGCAACTGGATGCCCGCTTTACGTCACCTCGATCTCTACGACGACGTCACCATCCCCGAGCCCGCCACCCTTTTTGATACCTGGGAGGACAATGCCTCACCCGCAAAATGGCAGGAGCTGGAGATCGATGGCCATATGCACCTCACCTATGATCTCTTTTACGATCTCTCCTTAAAAACTTCACTCAAGGGAGAAGAAAAAGCAGATCGTTCAGCGGCGAGAAATCTCCACCGCATGACTCCTAGCCAGCTTTCCATCTGGAATTCTCACTGGGATCCCAAAAACGACGCTCTTCGCAAAGCCAACCTCCAAGGAAAAGATCTCGTCCGCTGGAAGTATCAGCGCTACGCCAAAAATTACCTCCGCTGTGTCAAAGGCGTCGATGAATCCATCGGGACCATCATGGAGAACCTTGAAGACCTGGGCCTCGCCGAAAATACTATCGTCGTTTACTCCTCCGACCAAGGATTCTACATCGGCGATCACGGTTGGTTCGATAAGCGCTGGATGTATGAGGAGTCACTTGAGATGCCCCTCATCGTAAAATGGCCCGGCGTCACCAAGCCGGGTTCCGTTGATCAGCACATGGTCCAGAATCTCGACTACGCCCCCACCTTCCTCGAAGCAACCGGCGCCGCGATCCCCGCCGATCTTCAGGGCAAGTCACTCGTTCCTCTCCTCGAAGGCGAAAGCCCAGACTGGCGTGACTCGATTTACTACCACTACTACGAGTATCCCAGCGTCCACATGGTGCCGATGCACAACGGAATTCGCACCGAGCGCCATAAGCTCATTAATTTCTACCACTTCGGCGAATGGGAGCTCTACGACCTCAAAAACGACCCTGATGAGTTGAAGAACCTCTACGGAGATCCGGCTCAAAAAGAGCTGATTGTAGACCTTAAAAAACAGCTTAAAGAGCTCGCCGACGGATATGGCGACACCACCGTCGGAGAGAAATACTCTCCGGAGAAAATTAAGGAGTTCCGCACCAAGCAGTTCCGCGTCCCTAATAAGCTCTAAAGGACTCCATTAATTCGTGTTCATAAAAGGTCATCTGTGCTTAACTAAAGCCAGATGCCCAGTCTCGACCAGCCGCAGGAACAGTTCATCGAGTTTCTTCTCATTGAGAAGAATGCTTCGGAACGAACGCTGGAGAACTACACTCTTGCGCTCCGGAAGCTTCAGGAATGGCTCGGCGACCGCTTCACTTCGTGGCGTGATCTCACGGCTGATCACTTTCGCGGCTACCTCTTTGAGCTCTTAAAACAAGGCCTCTCACGAGCAACCATCCGCCTTCGATTCGCGGCTTACCGCTCCTTTTACAAATTCCTCGTTCACCGACAGGGCTACCCCAAAAGCCCAGTCGCCGAGGTGGAACTTCCCAAAGCAGACAAGCCACTTCCGGTCGTGCTCTCTCTCGCGCAGATCGAAGAACTCCTTGCTCTTCCTCTCAAGCTCGAGCCCTCCAAACAAGCTCCTGACTGGATGCCGCTGCGGGATGCTGCTGTCTTGGAATTCTTTTACTCCACCGGCCTTCGTCTCGCAGAACTAGCCGCGCTGAATGTCGAGGACATCGACCTCTCCTCCGAAACCGTGCGCGTCATGGGAAAAGGCTCGAAGGAACGACTCGTCCCCATTGGCTCCTTCGCCATGGAAGCGATGCAAACCTATCGCGGTGCGGCCAAGATCTACGAGGGTCCCCTTTTCCTCTCCAAGCTCCGCAAGCGACTCTCGACCCGCTCGATCAGTTCCCTGCTGAAGAAGTATCTCGGGCATTCCTCGATTGCTTTCAACGTCACCCCGCACAAGTTCCGTCACTCCTTCGCCACACACCTTCTCGATCACGGAGCTGATCTCCGCTCAGTGCAGTCGCTCTTAGGCCACGCCTCTCTCTCGACGACGCAGATCTACACGCACGTCACCAAAGAGCGCCTCCGCGAGGCTTACCAAGACGCGCACCCGCGGGCGAAGTAGCACCCATTCTCGCCTTGCTCTTTTTGCGAGTCCGATCTACCTGCCCTTCGTCTTGCGCTTCGCCCGTCATCTCTGCCTCTTCGTTATCGTTGTCCTCAGCGGACTCGATCAAGCAGTTGTGCAGACATATGCTTGGGTCACCATGATTCAGGATCGCGCTCCTGAGATGGGTGTTAGTGAAGCGATCAGCGACACCTTTTCCGGTGAGAACCCCTGCGAGATCTGCACCGCTCTTGCCGAGGTAACCCCGGAAGAAAGAGAAGAAACTCCGCGCGAGACTGTCGGAGATTCGATCAAGCTCTTTGCAAAGTTCACCAGTGTTCGGATTTTCCCGCCTGCTCGTGAAGCTTGGCCTCGCTCATTCACACGAGCTGACCTTGCCCCCCTTCATCTTGAGATCCCCACTCCGCCGCCGGAGCTTGGATAGATTACTCGACCTCCCTTGCTGTCGTCTTTTTGTTTTAAGCGCAGCTCTCTTTCCGTTCCTCATCTGGGCTCGGTGTCTCTTAATCTATTCAACTTTTATCTCTTATGAAATTACACACTTTATCTCTCTCACTCTCTCTCGCCACTAGCTGCTTTGCTGGCGACTTCCTCTCCGTCCCTACTGTCTCAGCGCCTTTCCGCGCCGACTCCCACGCACCCATTGGCGTAATGGGTGATCACATGCACAAGAAGAGTGAATTCATGGCTTCTTACCGCTATCAATTCATGCGCATGGAGCAGAACTTCCTCGGCACGAGCTCCATCGCAGACGCCGCAGTGCAGGGGCTCGGTTTCGGCATCGTCCCTGAGGACATGGACATGCAAATGCACATGTTCGGCTTCATGTATGCCCCTAGCGATTCGGTAACTCTTATGGCGATGGTGAATCTCGTCGAAATGTCGATGAATCACCGCTACGCGGGACTCACGCAAGAGTTCAAGACCACCTCTTCCGGCATTGGCGACTCCTCACTCACTGCGCTCATCAAGCTGCGTGAGACTGAGAAAAGCAGTCTTCATGCGGGCATCGGACTCCTCTTACCAACTGCGGAAACTGAAGAAGAAGACCTCATTCCTCCCGCAGGCGGCGTGCGACGTCTCCCTTACCCAATGCAACTCGGAGCAGGAAGCTGGGGACTTTTACCATCGCTCAGCTACAACAACCACCAAGACACTTGGTCATTTGGAGCTCAGACAAAAGGAACCATTATGCTCGATGATAACTCAGAAGGCTATCAACTCGGCGACCGTTTCGAGGCCACCGCTTGGATTGCAAAGCCACTCGGCGAGCAGTTCTCAACCTCACTCCGCGCGACCTTCAGCAAATGGGGAAACATTTCTGGTAGTGACGTCTTGATCATGGGCCCTGTTCCCACAACTCGCACCGACCTTCGTGGCGGATCGAAATTCGACCTCTCGCTTGGAGTGAACTTCTACGAGACTAACAGCGGTGTCCGAGCTGCAGCCGAGATCGGTAAAACTCTCTGGCAGGACCTTGATGGCCCACAGCTGGGCTCAGATTATTGGGTCACTTTGGGCCTCCAATATGCGTGGTAATCGCTAGGCTCCGCCTATGGAAATTAAAATGAGTTCTGTGATATCGAGAGGATTCTTTCTCTTGATCATCACCGGCCCGCTTTTCGCTTCCTACTTCTGGATCAATCAACGCACACAAATCACCCACTCGCAGGTTTTCATGCCAGAGTGGGTTCCCTTTTTACCACAACTCGCAGTCCCCTATCTCGCGGTGCTTTTGACACCAGCGATTGGAATTTTCCTAATCAAAAATGATTTGCGCTTCCGGCGCTATGTCACCTCCTTCATTCTTGGTTATGGGGCGGTTGCCCTTGTTTGGATCTTTTTCCCGACAGAAATGCTCCGCCCTGAAGTGGCCCCGGGAATCTTAAATCAACCTTACCGCGATCTTATTGCGGTTGATCGACCAGTTTGTATTTCACCCTGTGGTCACATCGTAGGCCCCATGCTTCTGACATGGTTTCTCGCAGGAGAGAATAGATGGCATCTCCGCTGGCTTCTTCCATTCCTAATGCTCGCTTCAATCAGTATCATAGCAACTTGGCAGCACCGACCAGTTGACGTCGTGAATGGAATCATCATCAGTATTGGCGGCGCTCTAATGACCCAAGCATTATGGACCTTCTCTAAAAGAAAACCCCACTCCGCGAGTAAGCAGAATGGGGTTTGAGATCATTTAGAATAATGACGTCTTTTAAACAGTCATCACTTCTTTCTCTTTCGCAGCAACGAGAACGTCGAGTTCCTTGGTCGCCTTATCCGTGGCGTCCTGGACAGAGCCTTCAAAGTCGCGCTGACCATCTTCGGTAACTTCATTATCGGCCTTCATCTTCTTACCCGCATCCATGCCATCCTTACGAGCGGCACGGATACTGATGCGACCTTCCTCGGCCATCGCCTTGACACTTTTTACAAGTTCGACACGACGTTCTTCAGAGAGCTCAGGAATAGGGAGGCGGAGTTTGGTTCCCTCATTGACAGGATTTAGTCCGAGTTTGCTCTCGCGAATCGCTTTATCGATATCTCCTGTGGTGGTAGGATCAAAAGGCTGAACCATGAGCATCCGGGGCTCAGGGCTGGTAATGACGGCGAGAGCCTTTAACTTCATCGTGCTTCCGTAACTAGGCACGCTCACATCAAGGTTTTCAACAAGAGCTGGTGAGGCCTTTCCTGTGCGGATCGAGGTGAACTCACTACTAGTGTGCTCCACGGCTTTCTTCATCGCGTCCTGGACGCTTTTGAGGACTTCTGATGGTTCCATAATCGTAGTTGGTGGTTTGAAATTCGTATTCTAGCGATGCACGACGGTGCCGATGTCTCCGCCGCTGAGCGCAGTGCCAATATTTCCATGTGGTCCTAGATCGAAGACAACGATCGGGATATCATTGTCCATACAAAGGCTGAAGGCAGTTGAGTCCATTACCGCGAGCTGCTTGGAAAGGCACTCAGAAAAGGTGACCGTCTCGTAACGGACTGCATCGGGATTCTTCTTAGGGTCGGAGTCGTAGACACCATCGACCATTGTGGCCTTAAAAATGACATCCGCATTCATCTCGCTCGCACGGAGGGCCGAGGTGGTGTCCGTTGAGAAGAAAGGACTGCCGGTTCCCGCGGCGAAAATCACCACGGCACCCTCGCTGAGTTGGCGGGACGCTTTTCGGCGGATAAATGGTTCCGCGACATTCTTCATCTCGATCGCCGACTGGACCACACAGCGGACGCCATCGGCCTCAAGAGCCGCTTGGAGAGCGAGAGCATTCATGACCGTCGCAAGCATCCCCACGTAGTCCGCAGTAGCGCGATCCATCCCGCGCGCGCTGGCACTTGCTCCGCGCCAAAAGTTCCCCCCGCCTACGACGATTCCGAGTTCCACTTCGGTTTCCTTTTTTGCCTTACTGATCTCATCCGCGATGCGTTCGACGATCTCAGGAGAGATATTATCCTTACTCCCGGACTCCCTCAGCGCTTCGCCGGAGAGCTTGAGGATCACCCGCTTAAACTTTCGAATCTCTGCTAAATCGCTCATATTTTTTTAGGATGAAAGCAGGACGGAGGGAATCGGGAAAGGGAAATCCCGAGATCTCTCACTTTCCTACTTTAAAAGTCGTAGAGAGATCCTTGAGCGAGGCATTCTTGTCGGTCGTCCCAATGACTTTGACCGACACACGCTCGATCATTTTGGCTCCCTTGTAGTATTCTTGGAGGGTATTTCTGAGCGACTTCATCGAGAGCTCCAAGATAGTGCGAATCGGAAGATCAATCTCGTCAGGAACCTTAAGATCCTTGAGATCGAAAGTGCAAGTGAGTCCCTTCTCTCCCACCTCAGCATCCAGTCTAATGCCACAGAGAACGAGGAGATTCGCTTCGGGAACAGTGTAGCTCTTGGGCCCGGAAAGCTTGTGAGGAGAAGCGACCGCCGCCACCAGAGCCTCGGGCATCGCACCGACGGTGACAGTGAGAAATGAGGTCACTTTTGCTTGGACCGGTTCGCCTTTGAAATCCTCACTCACATCCGTCCCATGCAGCGAGATCGGCTGGTGGATTTGGTGAGCCTCGTGAACGATGGCGCCTACGAAGCAAGCGGACGCGAGAAGGACTAGAAGAGCTTTCATTTGGGGATGTTAACCTATTTTAAGCCATTCGCCAGCAAATCTCGATACCCTCTTACCAGCGATCCCGCATCCATCCGGGCTTTGCCATCGGGTTGCACGAGTGAAAGGAAAAGCGACCCCTCTCCACAAGCGATCTCGATCCGACCTTCGAGCTCGCCGAGATAGGCTCCCGGACTCCCTTTCCCGCTTCCGACCTCCACAGGAGGAAATATTTTCAAGCGCTTCCCGCCCATCTCGCAGAATGTTCCGGGCCATGGATGAAAGGCGCGAATGGTGCACTCTAGTTGCCCCGCTGATTCCGACCAATCAAGACGGCCATCATCGCGGAGAAGTTTCGGCACATAAGTGTGCGCGGTGTCGTCTTGCGGAATTCCTGGCGCCTCTCCCTTATCTAAAAGGGCGAGAGCTTCTAAAAGTGCCGCCGGAGCGCTCGCCGCGAGTCGGCCATGAAGTTCGCCACCGGTCTCGCCAGAAGCAATCTTGAGCTCGTGCTGCAAGATGATATTTCCAGCATCCAGTTTCTTCACAACGTGAATAACACTCCATCCCGTCGCGGCATCGCCCTCACGAATTGGCCCTTGGACACAAGAAGCCCCGCGATATTTGGGCAATAGAGAAGCGTGAAGATTGATGATCGCCTTACCGGGGATCTCAATCAGGGACTGCGGCAAAATTTGCCCATAAGCCATCACTACGATCAGATCCGGCTTCCACTCACGAATCTGAGCAAGCGCATCTTTTTCCCGAACCTTCTCTGGCTGAATGACGGGGACATCTGCCTCAAGCGCGAGCACCTTAACTCCTGGAGCAGTGAGAACCTGCTTCCGGCCCACTTTTCGATCAGGCTGAGTCACCAGCCCTAGGATTTTATGATCGCTCGTAAGAGCGGCGGTAAAAACGGGTTCGGCAATCTCGCCTGTCGCCATGAAAACAATGCGCATCACTAAGTCGTCTCACTTGCAATTTCCTGATAAGCTTGGAGGCTCTGGAGCTTCAAAAGGATGTCGCAGAGAACCTTTGCAGGGGTCTGAGTAGCGTCAATATCATGACGCAAGCTGCTCGAGTAGTAGTCCAGAATAGGCTTTGTGGCCTCCTCATAAGTCTGAATTCGATGCTGGATCACCTCCTCGTTGGCATCGTCAAGACGTTGTTCTTTCAGCGCCCGCTTACGCATCCGGCGAGCAAGCTCCGAGCGGTCCGGGCAACTGAGATGAAAGACTTGAATGATCTTAACATGCTCTTCCAGCATCTTAGTTTGTTCGAGGTTTCTGGGAATCCCATCCAACACCAAAATGTCGATATCGGGCTTATACTCGCGGGACGAAATGATGTCATCCATGTGACTTGCCCATAGCTTTACCGTGAAGATATCAGGAACCAGCTCACCCTTTTTAGAAAATTCAACAAACTGACGGCCCAACTCGGTGCGAGTATCAAGACGGCGGAAAACATCGCCACTCGCGTAGTGATAAAATCGTGGAATCTTACCCAGGACCGCACCCTGAGTTCCCTTTCCCGATCCTGGGGCTCCCAGAATCAATACCGCTGGCTTCAATTCATCACTCATTGATGCTGCGGAGTAAGAGTTAAGAAACTCCGATACTCAATGCCTAATCACGCAAGATTTCTCTCATAGAAGGTAATCCAGAGCCAGTAGATCCCGACAGGCCCTAGAAGCACAAGATCAACCCAAAGCCGCCGAACGTCCTGATCCAAGCGGTCGCGGTATTTGTTGAGCAGATAAATTCCGGCAGCCCCGATCAACACGGCGTAGAAGAACGGCTTATTAAAAGAATCGCTCCGAGTAGAAAAGAACATCGCCCCCCCACCAAGCAGCAGGCACCCCGTCCCGATGAGAGCCGAAGCATCTTCTCCATCTTCCCCATCGAGCTCCCAGAAATCGATGGCCGTCATATTCAAAATACAGAGACCGCCAAAAAGAAGCACCTCTTGAGAAACCACCATCTGCGCAAAGGAAACGACCGGAGAATAAGCATGAACTCCAGCTGCCACCCCGTAAGAAAAAGTCATCCCCGCGAGGACGTTCTTCATGAGGCCCGTGTGTTCATCCGCTTTTTGAAAAACAGCGACCGCGAAGTAGCAGGCTACTAAAATAGCCACGAAGACTCCATACATCAGGACCGTTTGCGAAAGGACCATCAGCGCGGCATAACTTGACCAAATCGCCACTCCAACGACCGCTGAAATAAAGAACCAGCGATACTTTTGGTGAAAATGGTGCCGTCGCTCCAAAGCGGCCCGGGGCCGCGACTTCCTTGAATCAACGATGCGATCCAGAGCATAAATAGCCCAGACAGGGAGCGCCATCGTCACCGGAAGACTCACAGGAAGACTCACCACACCCCAAGCCTTCGCAAACATCCAGAACCACGCGAGAGCAACCAGCGGAGCGTCGAGGCTCAGCAGGTTCGGCCAAAGCCACCAGGGCGCTCGGTTTCGATCAGTCACAGAAGATGTGGGAACCTTCCTTCTCTATCCGGTAAAATCAAGCTTTGAGATTATTCGCCCCAGCCACAAGCGGCTCCACAAGAAGAAAGCAGAGTAAAAGAAACCTCATCTGCCAGCAAGAGACCGCCCTGCTGCTATTTTGTTCAAACTGCCGTCTTTTTCAAAGTCGCCAAGAAGGGAGGAATCGGACAACCGATGGCATCGGCAATCGAGCGCAGAAGCTCTGCTTCACGGTTATTGAGATCACCATCAGAAGCCGCCGCCCGACCACACGCGATGAGCAGCTCCTTTTTCACCGGAGGTGAGGCTTCATCAAAGCGGTCCAAGACTTTCCCAAGATCATCCAGCGAAGCGCTGGGTTCAAAAGTCATCTTGCCATCAGTCGCAGCGCGATAAGCGCGCTCCTGTTCTTTGGGTGTCTCCGCTCCGACCTTCGCCATCGTTGATATTAAAATATTTGCCTCGTTCGCAAGCTGCGAAAGCCGAGTGAAGCGCACCTTGCCAAAGCCTCGATTATCAAAATGGCTCATCAAATGGCGCTCGACCACGCGCTGGAGCATGAACTCGAAAAGATCCACTCGACCATCACTCACGATGAGCCACTTGGTGATTTTCAAAAATCTCTCATGCTCCAGACGACTCAGATTTCGCAGCGTCGGCATCGTAAGATCCAGAAGCGCGATCTTGCGCGATGAGTGCAGCGCACGAAGCTCCACTTGCCAACCAAGCGCAAGTCGTGCCGCTTCCTTTCCGGCAGATTTCTCAAGAAAACTGGCTTCCCCCGCGAGTAGTTTTTCATCCTCAGCAAGCAGCATCGCAAAAACCACCGCCTGCGCCTTTTCTCGATCATGCGCCGCTTCTTCCCAGTTTCCAGAGAGGTCGCGAAGAACCTCTTTTCCGGCCGCAAGCTGACGAGCTTCTTCCTGCCCCATCGACTCCACCGCCGCCATTCCGATCACCGGAGGAAAATGACCAGTCAAAGGTCCTCCCCGCTTTTTAGTTCCGATGTTCTGCTTTCTTGGCGTAGCGACTTCAGGCAATTCCGACGCTTCAAATTTCCCATCCCAGCCCTCTTCAATTGCCTTGATTCGGATATCAAGCGGAGGGTGTGTTTTGAAACCGAAGCTAAAAAGTCCACCATCGCTGAAGAACACGTGACTCGCCTCGCTAGCCTTCGCTGTTTTCATCTTACTCCCAAGCCCCACGCCGCCGATCTTCTTCAGCGCCCCCGCGATTCCATCCGGGTTCCGGGTAAACTGAACCGCCGAAGCGTCCGCTAAAAACTCCCGCTGCCGGGAAATACTCGCCTGAATCAAACGTCCGAAAAAGACCCCGAGCGAACCAATAACAATCAAGCCAAGTCCAATCGCAAAGAGCGCGATCATCACGCCACCGCCCTCTTTATTCCGCCGATTCGAAAAGCTCTGGAAGCGCAGCATCTCCACCATCCCACGTCCCACAATCGAGATCATGACAAGTCCGAAAACCAACCCGATGAGCCGCATATTAAGACGCATGTCGCCATTTAAAATGTGGCTAAACTCATGCGCAACCACCCCCGAGAGTTCCTCGCGATTCAGTCGCTGCAGCGTCCCGCGCGTCACCCCGATGACTGCATTCGATGGCTCAGTCCCGGCAGCGAAGGCATTAATACCCTCCTCATTATCCATGAGATAAACCTGCGGAACCGGCATCCCAGAGGCAATGGCCATCTCCTCTACGATATTTAAAAGCTGCTTCTCTTTATGATCCCCCGTCCCCGGCATCAGCAAGCGTCCGCCAAGATCTTTCGCCACTACCGCGCCGCCGCTGCTCAGCTGCATCGACTTAAAGCCACTCGCCGCCAAGATCAGCCCGGCCGTCGCAGCAGAACTCACCAGTAGCAAACCACCGAGACCACTCCCGGCATTCTGCCCCATCGTGAAAAAGATGAGGGCATCCACCGCCGCGACGACGCCGATAATCGACAGGATGAACCAGAGGACCAACCACTTGGTCTTCCGGCGCGCCTGCTCCTGAGCTCCAAAAAAATCCATCCTTAGAATTTCACCTCAACGACCTCGCGCTCGGACTCATCAGCCACTTCAAAGAGAACCGCAGGACCAAAGTTGAATGCCCCAGCAACCACGCTGCTTGGGAAAACCTCACGCTTGTTATTGTAGTTCATCACCGAGTCATTGTAGCTCTGACGGGAAAAGGCGACCTTGTTCTCCGTGCTCGTGAGTTCTTCACTGAGCTGCTTCATGTTCTCGTTCGCCTTAAGATCGGGGTAAGCTTCTGAAAGTGCGAAAAGGCGACCCATCACAGAGCCAAGTCCCCCTTCAGCTTCTGCCAGAGCGGCCATCGAGCCCGCATTATCAGGACTCACACCCGCACGCGCCGACTCAGCAGCATTCCGCGCCGTGATCACCGCCTCGAGAGTCTCGCGCTCGTGGGACATGTAAGCCTTCGCAGTTTCCACAAGATTCGGGATGAGATCGTGACGACGCTTGAGCTGCACATCGATCTGCGAAAAGGCGTTCCGATAGCGGTTCCGCAGCTTCACCAGCCCATTGTATTGCCCGATTAAAAAGAGAGCCGCCAGAATTGCGATTCCGATAATGACGATCACCACGATGCCGAGACCGCCTATCACTGAAGCTGAGATTGTTTCCATAACTGCGATGAGTATCAGCGAAGGTTCGCCCCTCCTCCACTACAAAATCACCTCACAATTCTACCGCAGATGCCGAGCTCCGATTTTACTTATTGCAAGCGATTCCAGCACTCGCTAGCGACACGCATGTTTGGTTTAGTATTTCAGGCGGGATTACTCTGGTTTCTCATCACCCTCTTTACCAAGCAGACAAATAACAGCCACAGCCGTAATGAAATGACGATCATCCTGATCGGCTTCATCGCGGCGGCTTTGCTAACAGATCTAGTGTTGGGACCGATTCTGGGCATTTTCACCGTCGCAATCAACGTCGTCGTCCTCTACATTCTCATCGACAAGGTCTGCGGAACTTCGAAGAAAATCACGATGAAAATCTGCGCATGGTATGCTGGCATCACGATCACCGTTCGGATCGTCATCACCCTTGTTGCCGCGATGTTGTCGGAGTCCTGACTTAGGCGATATCCCCTGCATCCTCACTTGCAGTCGCCGCGCGAATCACTAGAGTCCCCGCATGTTCTCAAATCTCGCTGACAGCCTCGACAAAACCTTCCGTAATCTCAGGGGCGTTGGGAAAATTTCTGAAAAGAATATCTCGGACGCTCTTCGCGAAGTTCGCCTCTCTCTTCTTGAAGCGGATGTCGAACTCGGAGTCGTCAAAGACTTCATCGCGAACGTCAGCATCAAGGCCCAAGGAGCAGAAGTCATCAAGTCGATCAAACCCGGCGAGCAGATCGTTAAGATCTTCCAAGACGAGCTCACTAACCTCCTCGGTGGCGATCAAGCCCCCATCAATCTCAATGCCCCCGGCTACGTTCTTCTCTGTGGTCTCAATGGTGCTGGTAAAACGACCACCGCAGCCAAGCTCGCCCTTCGACTAAAGAAGGAAGGCCGTCGCCCGCTCCTCGTGGCGCTCGACCTCTATCGTCCTGCTGCTATCGACCAGCTCGCAAAGCTCGCTGATCAAGTCGGTGTCCCCTGCTACACGCCCGACCCTTCAGACAAGGATCTTGTAAAAGTCGCCAAGCAGGCACTCAAGTGGACCAAGTCCAAGAATGGCACCGTCGTCATCTTCGACACCGCAGGTCGCCAGGAACTCGACGAGTCACTCCTCGACGAACTCAAGAAGCTCCACAATTTCCTCAAACCCGGAGAAACCCTCCTCGTAGCAGACTCAGCGACCGGTCAACAAGCTGTCTCGGTCGCCCAGACTTTCGATGAGAAAATCGGAATCACCGGTCTCATTTTAACCAAGCTCGACGGTGACGCCCGCGGTGGGGCGGCCCTCTCGATGCGCTCCGTCACCGGAAAGCCTATCAAATACATTGGTGAAGGCGAAAAGATGGAGGACCTCGCCGAGTTCCACCCGACCCGCATGGCCGACCGCATCCTCGGCATGGGCGATGTCGTCAGCATGGTCGAGCAAGTCGCTGATAAGATCGATGAAAAGCAGGCGATGAAGTCCGCTCAGCGGATGCAGTCCGGCAAATTCGACTTCAACGACTTCCTTGATCAGATGAAAATGATCCAGAGCCTCGGCCCGCTCGAAGGCCTCATGGGAATGCTCCCCGGGTTCAGTAAAATTAAAAAGCAGCTCCCCGCCGGAGCGCTCGATGCTAATCGACTCAAGCACATGGAAGCGATCGTGCTTTCCATGACCCCTAAGGAGCGTGCCAAGCCCATCATCATCAAGCCCGGCCGCCGTCGCAGACTCGCTGCCGGATCAGGAACGTCTCTCGTTCAAGTCAATCAACTCCTCAAGCAGTTCGGACAGATGCAAAAAATGATGAAGTCCAAGAGCAAGATGAAGGGCATGATGGAACAGCTCGGCGGCATGGGCGGCGGAGCTCCAGGTGGCGGAGGCGGCATGGGTGGTCTCGGCGGACTCATGAAAGGCCTCGGTGGCGGAGGAAAAGGCGGCATGCCAGACATGGACGACCTCGAAGACCTCCTCGGCGGTGGTAAAGGTGGACCGAAAAAGCCTTTTTAGGCGGAATTACCCTCTTATTGACAAAGCTCGCCAATTGGACAATATTATGTCCAATGAAAGCGATCACTTATTCAGCAGCTCGGGAGACCCTCGCCTCGACCATGCAACAAGTCTGCGACGATTGTGAGCCCGTCATCATTACTCGTAAGCGAGATCAAGCTGTCGTGATGATGTCTCTCGACGATTACGAATCTCTTCAAGAAACAGCCTATCTCCTTCGTAGTCCCGCAAATGCAAAGCGCCTGCGCAAGTCGATCGATCAGCTAGAGTCAGGAAAAGGAAGGGTCCGCGAACTTCCCTCGACCGTGGCATGAAGCTCGTTTTCTCAGACCAAGCTTGGGAAGATCTCTCCCACTGGATTGATAAAGATCGACGAATCGCGAAGAGAATTGCTCGGCTGATAGAAGATACCAAACGAGATCCCTTTTCCGGCATCGGAAAGCCAGAGCAACTCAGGCACGAACTCTCCGGATATTGGTCTCGGAGAATCAACGAAGAGCACCGGCTGGTTTACCGAGTTGAAGATGATGAGCTTTGGATCGTAGCCCTCCGCTACCATTATAAATGAGAGCCCGACCTGATAGGGGAATAAAACTTCAGATCACATTAAAAGTTGGCTGAGGTCGTATCCCCCTTCACCCAAGAAATCCGGCGAAAACTCCTGATACCCCTTCTCATCGAGAAATGCTCGTGTCTTTTCATTTTCGGTCTTCCTTCCTGACAGGAGTTGGACGGATTTCAGATTGGGTGATAAGCGTTCAATAAGCTCACTCAACTGTAGGCCTGTCCAGAGAACTCTCAGCGACTTCAGACGCTCTAGTTTCTCGATTCCCGCCAGCGTCACGAGCCGCTTCATTGTGCCGACGCACAACGATTCAAGAAGAGGGCTATCGGAAAAATCAATCTTCTCGATCTTTGATTGAGCCCCAACACCAAAATCTTTCAGGGAGCTGAACCGCCCCATATCATCCAATGAGTGAAGCCCAAGAACACCTCCTATACCAAGATACTGCAGCGGGGGCAGATTTACTTCATCAATCGATTCTCTCCCTCCTCCGCTAATTTCGAGTGCCTTGAGGCCCGTCATCTCCTTAAGGGCTGGGAGCGATTGCTTCTTACCAATCGACCGTAAGAGGAGTGCCTCAAGCTGAGGAATTTTTCCAATGGCCTCAAAATTCTTGGTATGCCCTGAGACACCACGCATTTTAATTCAGAATACCCCTCGAGTGGACTCAAATCGATCCCGCTTCGTTTCGTTGGGCCAAGTGCAAGACGTCGTAATCTCTCGGGATTCACCAATTCTAAAAACTGAGAAACCTTCATTCCCCATGACATGAAGCGAAGGGTAGAAAGGGAGACCTCACCAAGAGCTTCGGGGGGCTTCACTGCTCCATCACTACTGACGGTAAGATGTCTAACTCCGGGAAGTTTTTTGAGATCCACCACTTGAGAAAGAGAATCGCTCATGATCACGTGTAGCTGATCTCCAATTTCTAGAAAGAGTTGGGCCACCTCGGGGGGAACTCCCTTTTTAAAGCCGTCATCTATCCAATCCAAATGGGCTTTCCCTTCATGAGAAACCTCATCTCTAATTAACGACGCCTCCGATTCCTCTGGAGTCAAAAATCCACCACCTCTGGTTTGCATGAGGCTGAGTGTCGCTACACCTAAAGACAATTCACCAAGAAAGCTGAATCCGAGAGGCCCCTTCGTAACTATTCAAAATTCCCTCAGTGGGGAAAGGAGCTCAGATGAGGCTTTCCTACAAATTAAACTCGCGACTTTTTTAAGAAGACATTACTTTCACCGCAATGGAACAGATCACGGCTCAACTTAAGGACTTTTTGCAATATATCGCGCTTCAGTTCATCAAAGAACCGAAGCTTGCAGAGCTCCGCATCGGGCACTCCGGCGATAATAAGATCAATTTCCGCCTCGTGCTTACCCAACCAGATGTCGCTGTCCTCATCGGCCGCCAAGGTTTTACCGCATCCACCATCCGCAGCATGCTGAAAGCGGCTGCTGAACGCGAAGGCGTCTCCGTGAATCTCCGGATTCACTCGCACGACGAAGAGCGCCAATATACCGCTGCGCTCGAGGCAAAAGAGACTGAATAAGGCTCAAGCGCGCCCCTCGGCCAGAAACTCGAGTCTACATGAGATTTTCTCATTAGGCCATTGTGAGAAGGTTGTTTAACTTGCTAAATTTCCCTATTTGACAAGATTATCACAGCCGTGTTTCTTGCGAGGGTGATAATCCCTCGTTGCATTATATTACTATTCATTTTACTTCTTCCAGCTCTCGCGCAGGTTCGAATAAATGAGCTCATGGCCTCAAATACGAGGGCCTTTCCTGACATCGTCGATTTTGAGGATTACCCCGACTGGATTGAACTGCACAATCCTGACCCGACCGATGCCAGCCTAGATGGCTATTTCATCAGTGACGATCCGACCGAACCTTTTAAATGGGCGGTTCCGAGTGGAGCAATCGTGCCTGCTGGAGGCTACCTCCTCTTCATGGCCGATGGACATGATGCCGGTCCGGGCGAAACTCACCCACGGGGATATTGGCCCTGGAGAGATTTCACCACGGAGCGCTACCACACGAACTTTGGCCTGAGCTCCGAGGGAGAGGCTGTCGTTCTCACTCTTGCCAACGGGATTTCTACGACTTCTCTGATCTCTACAGGATCGATCTGGAAGTATCTCGATGACGGCTCTGATCAATCGACTCAGTGGCGAGCACGCATCTTCAACGATAGTGGATGGGCTTTTGGCGAAGCAGAGCTCGGATATGGTGATGATCCTGTCACGGAAATCTCCTATGGGGACAGCGGCTCAGATAAACACATCACCAGCTATTTTCGCCACACCTTCACCGTCATTGATCCAAGTCTCTACCATGGACTTAGCCTTGAGCTGCAAGTCGATGACGGCGCAGTGATCTACCTGAATGGAGAAGAAGTGGTCCGCGATAATCTCCCAACGGGCACGATCAACTCAGAGACTCGTGCTCTCTCAACGATCGATGGATCCGGTGAAGATGACTTCACGCGCTTCAATATTCCGGTCTCGCTTCTCATTGCAGGTGACAACGTGATCGCCGCAGAAGTCCACCAAAGGTCCCCTTCCAGCTCTGACGTCAGCTTTGATCTCTCTCTTGAAGCAGACTCCCACACGAGTTCATCAACCATCGATACGATCTCCTACGGCCAACAAGTCACCGATGTTTCTTACGGACGAGACGAGACCAACCCTGCCCTTTGGAAGCAATTTGCAGAATCAACCCCCGGTGCGGCGAATACGACAGCAGAAGTTTCAGATCTCCGCCTCACCAGCAGTGACATCAACGTCAGTCCCAGCGCGGGATTCTACACCACAGATCAAACGATTTCCCTCACGGGAACAGGACCGATTCACTATTCCTTAGACGGCAGCACTCCGACGACCAGCTCTGCTCTTTATACCGCTCCTTTTACCATCACCGACACCACCATCGTGCGAGCGAAGAGCTTCGAGACCGGAAAAGTTCCTGGGGCTATTTTGACCTCGAGCTACATTTATAATGAGACATTCAATGGCCTCCCCATCGTCTCGGCCGTGGCGGATCCGGAGACGCTCTTCGGTGACACTATCGGCATTTATCATAACATGCACGAGCCGATCACTTCGGGAATGAATGAGGTCTACAAGCGCAAGGATGCGCCGGGGCATGTGGAATATTTTCCCGTCGATGGCAGCGAAGGCTTCGCCGTGAATGGTGGTTTTCGGATCGGAGGAGAAAACAACTGGGGCTCACACGAGCAGAAGGCGCTCAATTTCAGCCTCCGTGGAAAGTATGGCGATGACGTCATTAAATATGACCTTTTCCCGGGAAGTGGGATTCCGAATCACACCGCCGTGGCCTTCCGTGAAGGTGGCGATGACTGGGATGATGCCATGCTCCGCGATCCGATGTGGAACACCATCGCGAATGGTTTCATCGATGCCGAGACGAATGGCTCCACGCCCTGTGTCGTCTTTCTGAATGGAGAATATTGGGGAGTTTACAATATCCGTTCTCGCTGGGATGAAGACTGGATTTTCGAGCACTACGGAGTGGACCGAGGCGACTACACCCACCTTGGCTATGGTCACTTTACGAGTTCATCCACCACCCTCGGCGCTCATGAGGGCGACACCGACGAGTGGCTTGAGCTTCTCGATTTTATCGACAACAACGACATCGATCTTCCCACCAACTGGGCCTTCGTTGAGTCGCGAGTTGATATCGACAGCTTCATCGATTTCATCGTTGCCGAGAGTTACGCAAACAACACGAGCTGGAACCACAACCGAGAGTTCTGGAAGCCCAATACCCCGGGTGGCAAGTGGCGTTGGTTTCTTCCAGACATGGACCGGACGTTCAAACTCGCCGACATTAATGATAACGAATTCGACGCAATCATGAACGACGATGCGTTGGCTGACCGAATCAAGGACCAACCCACCTTCAAAGCTCGCCTCGCCCAGCGGTATTCTGCGCATGTCGAATCTACCTTTGATGCCGGTCGTATCGCTAACATCGTAGATACCCTCGGCGCCGTCATCACTCCGGAACTCACGCGTCACAAAGCGAAATGGCCCGGCAGTATCGACCCCGACGATCAGGCAATCGACCTTCAAGAAATCAAAGACTACGCGGACCAGCGAAAGGCTGGCGTCCACCCCGAAATTGCAGCCACGCTCGGTCTTGATCCTTACATTATGGTCACCCTCGCGGTGACGGGTTCCGGCTCCTTTTCCTTCGAGGGGATTCCCGTGATTCCGGGGAACATGAGAATTTTTCCAAACCTCGATGCTTCCATTACCGCGGTTCCGGCCCCGGGTTTCGTCTTTGATTCTTGGACCGGGCTCACCGGAGATGCCAGCACTACGCTGAACATTTCCGGAGCACAAACCATCACCGCCAATTTCATCCCCGCCAGTGGGACAGTCACGGGAGGAACCCTCGCCACCAACACCAGCTTTACCGCTGCGGGCTCACCTTATTGTGTCACCGAAGATCTCATCGTCCCCTCCGGAGTGACGCTCACCATCGGGCCCGACGTCGCTTTGGAAATGTCTCCTGGAACTCATCTCCGAGTGATCGGAACTCTCGATATTCAAGGAGCCGCTGGTCAAGAAGTCACCATCAGTGGCAAAGGCTCTGAGACTTGGGGTGGAATTTCTCTCGAGGAACCCGTGACGACTTCGACTCTCGCTCATCTTATCGTGAGGAATGCCTCACGAGGCAAAGACCCAACCCTCTATCCCGCTGCGATCGCGGGATTGAATGCCAACGTCGAGCTCGACTTCATCGATATCGCAGAATGCCGCGGCCCCCTCTTCTTCCGTGGAGGCTCCACGATTTTACGCGATAGCAACATTCACATCCCTCTCACCGGAGATGGAATCAACGTCAAAGGCGGAGATGCAGAAACTTACCGCACCACCTTCCTCGGCAACAATTCTCCAGACGTGGACGCCATTGACTATGACGGCGTGGTAGATGGAATCATCAAAGACTGCCGTCTCTACAACTTCCTTGGCTTCAACAGCGACGGTATCGATACCGGCGAGCAATGCGTAAATACTCTCATCGAGGGAAATCACATCTACTACACCTCTGATAAGGGCGTCTCTGTTGGACAAGGCTCAACGGTGGTGATGAGAAACAACATCATCGTAGGTTGCCCACTCGGAGCGGGAGTCAAGGATTTCGGATCCACTCTTCTGGTCGACCAAAATACTTTCTACGACTGCGCGGAAGGCGTCACTGTCTTTGAGAAAAACTTCGGCAACGGCGGAGGTGATGTCACGATTACGAACTCCATCATCTCGGGATCCGACACCCCGGTAAACTCAGATAGTTTCTCCACCCTCACGGTCTCCTACAGCTTAAGCGACACTGTGCCGCTCATCGGCGGAACGAATCTCAACCTCGATCCTCTCTTCGTCGACACCACGGCCTTAAACTTCGAACTACAAGCCAGCTCCCCTGCCCTCAATACCGGTGACCCAGCCCATGATCTAGACCCCGACGGGACTCAAGCTGACCGTGGCGCTATCCTGACCTATCTCGTATCGGACTATCCCTTCACCGTCGATGAAACCGTCGTAGTCAACGAAGTCCTCGCAAACTCTGGCGATGATCCTGACTGGATCGAACTCCATAATCGCACCAATAATCCGATCGATATCGGAGGCTGGTTCCTGAGTGACAGCAGCACGGATCTCGCAAAGTATCGTATTCCTACTGGGACGAT
>JBDMZE010000041.1:0-25059 GCA_039769075.1 Akkermansiaceae bacterium
AGAGGGTGCGGCGGCCTTCGGCATCGGCTTCTCCGATGGAGATGAGCTTGATGAAGAGGGTTTTTCCGGGGGCGATGTCGACGGTGATTTCTTCGGCTCCGGCGAGGCCGTAGAAGTAGGCCGGAGTGGGAAGAACGGTGAGGCGGTCGTAGTCTTTGAGGCTCTGCTGGAACTCGGCGAAGACTTGGGGATACATGAGGTGACTGTAGAGGTCGTCGTCAGTGGCAGGGCGTTCGAGTTCGGTGCTGAGTTCGGCTTTGGTTTCGTCGAGGTCGCAGGGGGCGGCGAGTTCGCCGGGTCTTACGGTGACGGGGACTTTGTCGCCGAGGACGAGTTTTTGGATGTCTTTTGGCCAGCCTCCATCGGGTTGGCCGAGGCCTCCGGCGAGCATGTCGATGACGGACTCGGGGAAGTCGAGGTTAGGGGCGTTGCCGTTGAGGAGGTCCTCGGTTTTGAGGTCCTGGGTGACGAGGAGCATGGTCATGTCGCCGACGACTTTACTCGACGGGGTGACTTTGATGATGTCACCGAAGAGCTGGTTGACGTCGGCGTAGGTGTGGGCGATTTCCTGCCAGCGGTGGCCGAGGCCCATGCCGTTGGCTTGTTCCTTGAGGTTGGTGTATTGGCCGCCGGGCATTTCGTGAAGGTAGACTTCGGCGGTGCCGCTGCGGGGAGCGGAGTAGAAGGGTTCGTAGTGGGTGAGGATTTCTTCCCAGTAGTCGGAGAGCTCGTTGATGGTGTCGTTATCGAGGCCGGGGTGGCGCTCGTTTCCGCTCATGGCGGCGTTGACGGAGTTGAGGTTCGGCTGGGAAGTAGAGCCGGACATTGAGGCGAGTGCCATGTCGGCGATGTCTACTCCGGCATCCGAGGCCGCCATGATGGAGGCGGCATTGAGTCCGCTGGTGTCATGGGTGTGGAAGTGGATGGGGATTTCGATTTCCTGCTTGAGGGTAGAGACGAGCTTGGAGATGGCGGCGGGGTGAGCGAGGCCGGCCATGTCCTTGATGCACAGAATGTGCGCGCCCATTTTCTCGAGTTCCTTGGCTTTATCGACGTAGTATTTGAGCGAATATTTCGCGCGGTTTGGGTCGGTGATGTCACCGGTGTAGCAGACGGCGGCTTCGCAGACGGCTTTGCCGTGTTCGGCAGCGGCTTCCATGGCGACCTTCATGTTGGGAAGGTAGTTGAGGGAGTCGAAGATGCGGAAGATGTCCATGCCGGCATCGGCGGCGTGCTTGACGAATCCGGCGACGACGTTGTCGGGGTAGTTGCTATATCCGACGGCATTTGAGCCACGGAAGAGCATTTGGAAACAGATGTTGGGGACCTTTTCACGAAGCTGGCGAAGGCGGTCCCAAGGGTCTTCCTTGAGGAAGCGCATGGAGGTGTCGAAGGTGGCGCCGCCCCACATTTCCATGGAGAAGAGGTTGGGGGTGCGGTTCGCGTAGGCCTCGGCAATGGCGAGCATGTCGTAGGTGCGCATGCGGGTGGCGATGAGCGACTGGTGGGCGTCGCGCATGGTGGTGTCAGTGACGAGGAGGCGCTTTTCGTCTTTGATCCAATCGGCGAAACCTTTGGGGCCTTTTTCGAGGAGGATTTCGCGGGAGCCTTTGAAGTCGACTTTGGGCTGACTGCTGGGGATGCGCGGGGTTTCGAACGGTTTTGGCGGAGTCCAGTTTTTGGCTCCGGGGTTTCCGTTGACGGTGATGTCCGAGAGGTAGTTGAGGAGCTTGGTGGCGCGGTCGCGCTTGGGCACGAACTCGAAGAGGCTCGGCTGAGTGTCGATGAGTTTGGTGTGGGCGTTGCCGGAGCGGAAGGTGGCGTCCTCGATGACGTTTTCGAGGAAGGGGATGTTGGTTTTGACGCCGCGGATGCGGAACTCGCGGAGGGCGCGGTCCATGCGTTGGCAGGCGGTCTCGAAGTCACGGCCGGTGGCGGTGAGCTTGACGAGCATGGAGTCATAATACGGGGTGATGACGGCTCCGGCGTCGCCATTTCCTGAATCAAGACGGATGCCGAAGCCAGCAGCGGAGCGGTAGTTGGTGATGCGGCCGTAGTCGGGAGCGAAGCCTTTCTCGGGGTCTTCGGTGGTGATGCGGCACTGGATGGCGTAGCCGTTGCAAGGGATGTCTTCTTGGGCGGGGATGCCGATTTCGGGCTCGTGGAGTTTTTTGCCTTGGGCGACGAGGATTTGTGAGCGGACGAGGTCGATCCCGGTGACGCACTCGGTGACGGTGTGCTCGACCTGGATGCGGGGGTTCATTTCGATGAAGAACCATTCTTTGGAATCCATGTCGTAGAGGAACTCGACGGTGCCGGCATTGTCATAGCCGATGGAGCGGGCGAGTTCGGCGGCGGACTCGCAGAATTCGTTGCGGAGGTTGCCCTCGAGGTCGATGGAGGGGGCAATTTCGACGACTTTTTGGTAGCGGCGCTGGACGGAGCAGTCGCGCTCGTGAAGGTGGACGACGTTGCCGTGTTGGTCGCCGAGGATCTGGACTTCGATGTGCTTGGCGTGCTTGATGTAGCGCTCGAGGAAGACGGCGTCGTTTCCGAAGGCGTTCTGTGCTTCTTCTTGTGCCTCTTTGAGGCGGCCTTGAAGTTCGGAGGGCTTTTCGACGATGCGCATGCCGCGACCGCCGCCGCCGAAGGCTGCTTTGATGATTAATGGAAAGCCGACTTCGTGGGCGACGATGAGGGCTTGGTCGGGATCGGTGATTGCGTCGTCGGTTCCGGGGAGGACGGGGACATTGGCGGCGATGGCTTGAGCGCGCGCGGCGGTTTTGTCGCCCATGGAGCCGAGGAGGTCGGCGGACGGTCCGATGAAGGTGATGCCTTCGCGCTCGCAGGCGCGGGCAAAGTCGGCATTTTCCGAGAGAAATCCGTAGCCGGGGTGGATGAGAGTGACGCCTTTTGATTTGGCGAGGGCGACGATGCCTTCGTAGTCGAGGTAGGCTCCGACGGGGCCTTTTTCTTTGTCGAGTTGGTAGGCTTCGTCGGCTTTGAAGCGGTGGCGGGAGAAGCGGTCTTCTTCGGCATAAATGGCGACGGTGCGGAGGCCGAGTTCAGTGGCGGCGCGGAAGACACGGATGGCGATTTCGCCACGGTTAGCTACGAGAAGTTTTTGTTGTGTAGGCATTGAAGAAAGTTGTGTGGGGTAGGGTAGGATTTTGGATGGGGAGGGGCCAATCATGAAAGTGATGAAAATTGCGAAAGTTGGGTTTTGGGGCGTGGTTGGGGTGTAGGCACAAAAATGGCTGATGGATTGCTCCATCGGCCTTTTTGATTAGAATTTTTTTTAAAGGTCGATTGAGAGACCGATCGATGCGCCCCAGGTGGAGTCGTCTCCTACGATGCCATCGACACTGAGGGTGGTAGATTCGTTGAGAAAGGCGCGAAGTCCGGCACGTGCGGTGTGGACATCGTATCCGGTGGCGTCATTTGTGCGGAAGGGACTGAAGCCATTCGCCTGACTCCCGTTGATTCCTCCGCCGGAGCTGAAGAGAACAGGGTTGAGGGCGATTTCAAGAAGGAGTGTCTCAGTGAGTTCGAGACCGAGTTCGAGATTAGCAATGGTAGTGGCGATGGTCTCGGACTCATACTTGAGATTGAAGCTGCCGCCGCCTGTTTCAGAAGTGCCATCGCGGTAGATGATGCGCTCTTTCAGGCCGAGTTCCAGGTAGGCGCTCTTTCCGAGGAAGGTGATGCCCTTTTTCTGAACCGCAGCGTGCGCGGTGAGGCCTCCTGCGAAGTGCTCTCCGCTGGGGGCAAAGGTGCCGATGGAATACTGACGATCAAGATCACCGGTGAAAGCACCGATGCCGCCGCCGAGTTCCCAATCGAGACCATTAATTTGACCGCTGAGAGTGGAGTCGAGACCGAAAGCGAGCGAGTCGAATTCTGATGATCCAGTTTCGCCGCTGGCGTAGATAAGTTCTACCCCGAGCATCATGTGGTCGGAGACACCGAAGTCGAGGTCTGCGCGGAAGCCTTGGGTCTGGCGGCTGCGGAGGCCGGATTTGTTCTCGTAGTTTGAAGCGCTCACATTGAAGCGGACTTCGCCTGTCGCGAGATCTGCGGTCTCAAAGCCGGAGCGGTCATCGAGCGCGAGGGCTGCGTCAGTGACGAGGTTCGCGTCTTGAGCATCGTTTGCGAGTCCGAAGTGAGCGCTGACGAAGGAAGCGAACTGCTGGTGGACTGCTGTTGTTGGGTGGATGTCATCGTAGAAGAGATACTCTGCGATTTCTACTTCGGTGAGTGCGGAAGGGATGCCAGCACTGGTATTGGGCGCGGCTGCGTTGGTGGTGTTAGTGAGACCGTAGACTGCGGGATTGGCTGCGGCGTCTGCGAGAAAAGTGTCGGCATCGATAAAGATAATGGCAGCATTTTGGCCTAGAGCTTGAAGTTTTCCTTCGAGCTGTGAATTGAAGACGGAGGCGATGGCACCGAATCTCTCTCCTGCGCCTGAGATCGGGCTGAGTCGCGGGGCGAGACCGATATTGATAAGTTTCACGACAGCGACATTTTCGACACCTTCATTGACGAGGTTGCCGACGGCGGTTGCAATATTCGTCGATCCCTGACCGGCGATGCCGAGGAGGGATGCTTGAAGCTGGTCGGGCGGAAGAGTGAGGTCTACTGCGAGGAAGTCATTTCCACCACCCCACACGAAGGCGAGGTCGTTTGAATCCAATTCAAGGAGAGGCTTGGCTGTCGCAAAAAGCTGGGTTTGTCTGATGACAGATGGAATGAGCGCGGTTCCTCCGGTGGTAGCGCCTGCGAAAGAAAAATCGACCGAGCTATCGACCGGGATAATGCTCGCTCCGAGCGCACTGCCTGTAATGACATTTGGGTCGAGATACTTTGCCCAAGTGAGGCCATTGGTTACGGAGTTGCCAGGGTAGCCGGGGCCGAGGCCGATGGGGCTGAAGGAGGCAAGATTTCCGGTATCGGTAAGGGAATCACCGAAAAAGAAGAAGTCGTCAAATTTTGGTTGGCCGTGGCCGGGGAGGATGAAATTGAGGGGGGGATCATCGAACCCGATGTTAGCGGAGACATGCCAGGTGAGTGGAATGGATTCGCTCGATTCATCACTCGGAGCGAGATTGAAGAGGGTCTGCGCAAAGGTGCTTCCCGGGGAGAATGCGATGAGTATTGAGGGGAGGATGAGGGAAGTAGCTTTCATGTGCGTAAAAAGAGACTCTGGCGGAAATGAAAATTCGAGCAACCGAGAAAGGCTCGAAACCCTCTCCTGTTGTTTTGGAGGGGTGACTAAAAGTCGGTTGAGATTACGAGTCCAACTTAGGCGGCTAAACTAACCACTTGGGCTACGATTGCATGAGTCATCGCCCTTGCTCGACTCAGCGGAATAGCGGACGTGAAATGAGGATTTGACCACGAGAGTGATCCCCTTTTTTCCGGACTCTCATTGTATCCTATAGAGAAAGTGAAAGAGCTAACTCACCGGAACCTCAGTCTCAATGGGCTCGGGATAGACGAACTGCTTGCCCTCGTAATTCCTGAGAATCACGCGCTCGGGATTTTTGTCTACGACGTATTCCGGATTGAGGGGAATTTTGCCGCCGCCTCCTGGCCCGTCGACCACGTATTGCGGGATGCCGTAGCCGGTGGTGTGGCCGCGGAGACCTTCGATGATTTCGAGGCCCTTATTGATTCCGGTGCGGAGATGCTTGGTGCCCTCGATGAGATCGGCTTGATAAAGGTAGTAGGGGCGGACGCGGCACATGAGGAGTTTATGGACGAGGTCGCGTTGGATCTCCACCGAGTCGTTGATGTCCTTGAGAAGTACTGATTGATTTCCCATCTGGATTCCGGCATCGGCGAGACGGCCGAGGCCATCGCGGACTTCGCTCGTGAGTTCGTCCGGGTGGTTGGTGTGGATGGAGATGAAGAGCGGGTGAAATTGCTTCAGCATATCGCAGAGCGCAGGCGTGATGCGCTGCGGGAGGAAGATGGGAATACGAGACCCGATCCTGAGGAATTGAATGTGTGGAATTTCCCGTAGTCTCGTGAGGAGCTTCTCGAGCTTGTTGTCAGAGAAGAGGAGGGGGTCACCTCCGGAAAGGAGGACGTCACGGACCTGCGGGGTCTTCTTGAGATAATCGATCGCTTGATCCCACTGAGTCTCGAGCTTTTGATCTGAAACACCGGAAACCACCCGCGAGCGAGTGCAGTAGCGGCAGTAGGAGGCGCAGCGGTCGGTGACTAAAAAGAGAACACGATCTGGGTAGCGGTGCACCAAGCCGGGCACGGGCATGTGCGAGTCCTCTCCACAGGGATCCTTCATGTCGGCGGGATCGATGTAGGTCTCCTCGATGCTGGGTATGACCTGTCGCCGCATCGGGCAGTTAGGGTCGGTGGGGTGGATGAGGTTGAAAAAATGCGGAGTGACGGCGGTCGCAAGCTTGGTTCCGGTGAGAAGGATTCCCGCGCGCTCATTTTCAGAGAGGGTGAGATGTTTCTCAATCTGCTCTAGAGACTTGACGCTATTCTTGAGCTGCCAAGTGTGCGATTTCCAGTCTTCAGGGGAAACATTCTCATCTTTCCAATATCCGGGGGCGGCTGATTTAAAGGTCAAGTCGTTCAAGATGGTCCGACTTTAGGCCGCTTTGGGCAGTTGTCAAAAAGCGCTTGGCCGATATTTTGGTCGTCTTAATTACTTTGAAAGAGTATCCTGTCATCCGTCTTCTATGTTTCACAAAGCTCATCAAGATACGATGAGGGCTTCGTATGCCAATATTTTGGCATCGCTGAAGCGCTCTGATGGAATGCCTATTTCAGATCTTTCCCGAGAATTGGGCAAGAGCTACATGGGCATTAAGCAGCATTGCCTGAAACTTACCGAGATGGGCTACCTCGAAGAATGGCGGGTGCCGCGTGAGAAGAAAGAAGTGGGGCGGCCGGAAAAACTTTATCGTCTGACAAAGAAATGTGACCCGCTTTTTCCGCAGGCGGGATCTGAATTGAGCCTCTCGGTGTTAGAGAGTGTTCGCGCGGTTTACGGCGAGTCTGCTCCTGAGAAGCTCCTTTTTCATCATTTCCAGAGTTTGTTAGAACGTTGGCAGCCGAAGGTTCGAGCAGGAAAATCGATGGTGGAAAAAGCAACGCGACTCGCTGATCTGCGTGATCAGGATGGATGGTTCAGCCGCTGCCACTACGAACCAGAGACCGGTTTTCGCATTGAGGAATTTCACAGTCCGCTTTCATCAATCTACGAAGTCTATCCATCAGCAGTCCGCATGGAGGTGCAGATGATGGAAAAGGTTCTCGGCACCCGCATCGTGCGCACTGAAGCGCCGACGGGGAAGGGGCGGAAGCGTGTCGTTTATGAGATTGCGACGCTCGGCGTGAGGGAGGAAGTCGCGAAAGCACGGCCGCCGATTTCGCCAATGCCTCAGAGCGATAAGGCGCCCCAAGGGATGCTTTTTTAGACTAACGGGCTGGGATATTCTCCTGAGTCGATGAGCTGCTGAATACTCAATACGACGTGTGGCTTGTCGTCGGGATAAGTGACGCCGAACCATGATGAGGAAGTTTCCAAGACATGGCAGTCGGCAACGCCTTCATTGATGAGGTCATCGACAACGGTCGGGATGTAGCACTCGCTTTTCATCTCGCTACCGCGCTCCTTGAGGAAGCTGATGAAGTGGTTCTCAAGCTCGGCGAGGAAGCTGACGGGGAAGCCCCAGAGATTCATGGAGACGATGGCGTCTTCATCGACAAGACAGGCGGAGCCGTCGAGCGAGCGACCTTCGATCTCGTCCGCTTCTTTGCGCGCGATTTCGACAACTTCTTCGACACCTTTGAGAAGGCCGTCGGCGGTTTGGCAGATACCACGGTTGACCGATCCGTGATCGGAAAGAGTGTTAGATAGCTTGTAGCCCACGAGTGCGTAGTTCGCTTTACTGCTCTCGATAGGATTGCTGGTGAGGAAAGACGCAGCCTGTGAGTAGGCGTCTTTTCCGTAGAAGTCGTCGGCATTGATGACGGCGAAGGGCCGGTCGATCTCATCGCGCGCGGCGAGGATGGCGTGGGAGGTGCCCCAGGGCTTTTCGCGACCTTCGGGGACGGAGAATCCCTCGGGGAGGTCGGTGAGTTTTTGGAAAGAGTAAGCGACTTCGATCTGGGAGGTAAACTTATCACCGACGTCCTTGCGGAAGGCTTCGGCGAAGTCCTCGCGGATGACAAAGATGACTTTAGAAAAGCCAGCGCGGATAGCATCGAAGACGGAGTAGTCGAGAACGGTTTCACCATTGGGGCCCATCGGGTCCATTTGCTTAAGGCCGCCATAACGGGAGCCCATGCCTGCTGCGAGAACGACGAGTGCGGGACAGTTTTCCATGCGGAAGAGATTCCGACTGGAGGAGGGGAGAAAGGCAAGGGGTTTCTATTCCTGAGACTCCTCGAATTCCTTCTTTGACTGTTTGCGGCATTCGGCGACGAAAAAGTTACAGGCCTCTTGGCACACGAGCGGGATCGCTCTTTCGGCTGATCCGCCGGGTAGGATGCCATCGAAGCGCGAAGCTTCGCTGTCATCGAGGGGAGTGTCGGCGTCGAGTTGCCAGAGGATTTTTTTCACACATTTGTTCGCTGGGCCGCAAAGCGTCTCCACGAGATGCTGAGCACCTGCGTCTGAGACATTCCGGCTGTGGCGATACATCCCGCTCTGCCTCCCGAGTTTGTCGCGGAGGTTTTGCGTGCGGATGTCGCCCTTTTTCCAGGCGTTCCAAAGTCCGAGGGAGGCGGGGTAGAAAAGGTCAAGCGCGCGGCGGAGTTCGGCTACGTCTTTAAGCAGCAAGATCCAGCCGCCGGGGAGGGAAATCTCGCCTTTGGTAAAGCGATATTCGCCCTCCGGAGTGTAGAGCCCCAGCTCGCGAGCAGTGTCCGGCTCTACGTAAGTGGTGAGGTGGGCGAGTTCATTCGCGGTCACCTTTTCAGCGTCATCAATGTGGCAGAGGACGATCGCGGAGGCGGGGTGATCTTTTAAGATGCGAAGCTGGCCGATTTGATCGACGCCTTGGTCGAGCGCTTTCTGGAGAGCGGTGTTGAGAGACATGGCTTAGGAAAGGTGAGTGCTATCGAAGGTCGTTACGAGATCAAGAATGACATCTGCCATCATGGGTTCGATTCCAATTGCGGAAGAGTAGTAGAGGGTCTTCTCGCGAATGTGGTAGGGATTCTGGCGGAAGATTTCCTTCTGACTGGCGGCGAGCCCTTCTTCTTTTTCGAAGCCGAGCATCATAGGGATGTCCTGATAGCTGTGGAGGCCATCGGCGATGAAGAAAGGGACGACAACGGCATTTTTCGTCTCTGTGATCTTGTCCCAGTCTGCGATAAAAGGCGGCTCCTCCATGTAAGTGTCGTGCACCGCAGCGAAGCGGCACTCGGGGAGGGTCTTGATGAGTTCGACCTGATCCTTAATCGATTTTGTAGAATTTTTATTCAGGCCTGTGCCGTGGCCCACAATAAAGAGAGTAGATTCCTCCTGTGCCACTCCGGGAGCGACCTCAGCGGTGCGCTGGAGAATGAGCGAAGTCATCGAAGGATGAATCCCGACGGGATCGCAGTAGTGCAGCGTCTTGCCGTGGATCTTCGTGGTGGGACCATCAAGCTCGAGCTCACGGGGAATCACTTCTTGGGTGAAATATCCCTCGCTGATGAAGTCGGGCACGATGTAGACCTCATCGGCATCGATCATGTAAAGCGCTTCCCGCATCGATGGCTCCTCTTTCCAAAAGCAGCAGTGGACCTCGGCGAAGACTCCGCGCTTTCTGATCTCCTTGGCGTGATCAAAGTAGGGCGTGGAGGAATCTGGGTTTTCGGTCGACCCGTGCCCCACGATGAGAAGGGCCGCGTTCGGCTTGGGCGAGAAATTCATGCGCGCAGGATACTTTGACTTGCTTCACGCGCAAGCGGGAGTGTCATGAAGTCATGCTTTTTGAGAATCTTCGCGTGTGGCGGGACCCGGTCGCCCGATCTGGTCCTGAGAATATGGCGGTGGACGAATGGCTCACGACCCAGGCTGAGGAGGGGCCCATTTTAAGATACTATGACTGGACGGGCGACTGGGTGAGTTTCGGGTATTTCCAGAGCTTGGCGGAGGCAAAGAGGCTTTTCGGAAATGAGGTGTCTTATGTGAGGCGGTGGACTGGTGGAGGGATCGTGGATCATCGAGAGGATTCGACTTATACCTTGGTGATGCCAAAGGCAGAAAAGGCGACCTCGCTTCGGGGGGACGAGATTTATTGCGCGATTCACAAAGCGGTGGTGGCGGCGCTGAAAGCGGCTGGGATAAGTTGTGAACTCGCGGCGGAGGATTCGGAGAACAAATCGGCAGCTTGTTTTCAAAAGCCGGTGCGCTGGGATATTGTCGCGGAGGGAAAGAAGTTAGCCGGTGCGGGGCAGCGTCGCGGAAAGTGGGGGATTCTCCACCAAGGGAGTGTGATGGGAGAGGTGGATCAGCTAGCGGATTTTTTCTCTGAAAAGGTGACTGCTTGGGAACCGCCACAGCTTGAAAATTTAAGTGATCGCTACCGGAGTGACGAGTGGCTGAAGCGGGTGACTTAGGATCAAAGATCTCTATTCAGAGGCGGCGCATTTTGGGCAGGTTCCGAAGAACTCGAGCTCGTGGTAGAGATTTTGAAAGCCGGTTTCCTTGCGGATCTCTTCTTGGAGTTTATGAACGGGGCAGGGGGCTTGGATTGGCTCGATGCTGCCGCACTCGGTGCAAATAAGGTAATCTCGATGGACGCCAGGGATGAGCAGGGCGAAGTAGGCGGCGCGCTCGTGGAGGCCGAGGCGGCGGACCATTCCTTTATCGGTGAGACGCTGGAGGAGACGAAAGACGGTGGTCTGATCGCAGGTCTCGGAAAGGTGACCACAGCCGGTGAGTTCGGCGAGGGTCATGGGGCGATTGTGCGAGGCTAGGCAATCGAGGATCGCTTCGAGCGCTTTGGTGCGGCGAAGTCCTGAGGCTTTCGCTTTTTCGAGGAGTTCTTCGTGGAGTGACATTTAGAAAAGGCTTTGTTGGCTGCCGGAATCGCGGGGGATTTCAGCGCCGATCTTGGCGTAGGCGGCCGGCATGGCGACGCGGCCACGTGGAGTCCTCTTTACAAATCCCTGCATGATGAGGAAGGGTTCGTGAACTTCTTCGAGGGTGGAGGCGTCTTCGCCGACGGCGACGGCGAGGGAGGAGAGTCCTACGGGGCCACCATTGAACTTATAAATCATGACTTCGAGGAGGCGCTTGTCCATTTCATCGAGTCCATCCATATCGATCTCGATCATGGCGAGAGCATCGGAGGCGATCTTTTCGGTCACTGAGCCATCGGCGCGGACTTGGGTGTAGTCGCGGACCCAGCGGAGGAGATTGTTTGCGATGCGGGGAGTGCCACGGGATCGTCGGGCGACTTCCATCGCGCCCTCGGGCTCGATGGCGAGATCTAGGATTTTCGCGGAGCGCTCGATGATGACGGCGAGTTGCTCGTGGGTGTAATAATCGAGGCGGTTGAGAAGTCCAAAGCGGGAGCGCAGGGGAGCGGTGAGCATTCCTGAGCGGGTGGTCGCACCTACGAGGGTGAACTTTGGAAGCTGAAGCTGGATGGAGCGGGCGGAGGGACCGGAGTCGATAATGATATCGAGTCGGAAATCCTCCATTGCTGGATAGAGATATTCCTCGATGGCGGGGTGGAGGCGGTGGATTTCATCGATGAAGAGAATATCTCCGCGCTGGAGATTGGTGAGGATGCCGGCGAGATCACCGGCTTTCTCGATCTGAGGACCGGAGGTGGTGTGAAGGGTGGAGCCGACGGCGGTGGAAACGATGTTGGCGAGAGTCGTTTTTCCGAGGCCGGGAGGGCCGGAGAGGAGGATGTGCTCAAGGACGTCGGCGCGCTTCTTGGCGGCTTCGACCATTAGCATGAGTCGCTCGGTGACTTTTTCCTGTCCGTGGAAGTCCTCGAATCCGGGAGGACGTAGCGTTAGATCGAGAGGAGTCTCGGGGGCATTGGCAGTTTCTTGAAAGTAGGATTCTGACATGTAAAAGCGACTTGGCTGAGTGAACCACGGTGAGATTCATTTGAACACGGATTTTTTCTAAGGAATGGGCTTTACATGAGGTCCGTGACAATTAGTCTGCGCGCTCGCACGAACCTACGGTTTTTATGAAAGTCCTTTCTTCTCTCGCCTCCGCCAAACGCCGCCACGCAGACTGCCAAGTGGTCAAACGTAAGGGAACCCTTTACGTCATCAATAAAACGAACCCACGCTTCAAAGCGCGTCAGGGTGCTACCAAGGGCACTAAAATGTCCAAGAAGGGCGTCAACTAAGCGATTTAACTCACTTTTTCTGAAAGGCGATTCTCTGATGAGGGTCGTCTTTTTTCGTGGATTGATTACTGAGCGAGCTGCTGAAGTGCCCATCCGGCGGCGAGATTTCCAAAGGTGGCGGTGAGATGAGTGACTGCGCCGTAGCCAGAGTCACATCTGCTGTTGCTGGAGAGTTCGGTAGGCCGCTTAATTGAGATGGAGCCATCAGGTTGCGGGTAGAGAGGCTGCTCTGGGGAGAAGATGGCGGGGACACCAAACTTGCCACCCTTTTTCTGAGCTTGGGGGAAGCGGTAGCGACCGCGGAGCTGGCGGCGGACGCCATTGAGGAGGGAATCGCCGTGCGCTCGGGAGAGGTCATCGATCACGACTCGGGTGGGATCTAGTCGACCTCCTGCTGCTCCACTGGTGATGACGGGGATTTCTCGATCGCGGCAGGTTGCGATGAGGTGGATCTTGGCCTTGCTGGTGTCAAAGGCATCGATGATGAGGTCGGGCTGATCTTCCAGAAGTCCGTCCGCGGTCTTCTCACTGTAAAAATACGAATGCTCGATGACATTGATTTCAGGATTAATAGCAAGGACTCGAGTGGCGAGGGCGGAGGATTTTTGCTGGCCTACGGTTTCGCTGAGTGCGTGGATCTGCCGGTTGATGTTGCTCCAGCAGAGATCATCAAGATCGACGAGGGAGAGCTTCCCCACGCCAGAGCGGGCGAGTGCTTCGGTGGCCCATGAGCCGACGCCGCCGAGACCAATGACCATGACGTGGCTTTGGGAAAACTTTTCCAAAGCGGGCATGCCGTAAAGTCGGGCAATGCCGCCGAAGCGGTTCAGAAACTCATCAGTCACAGGGACTGAAAAGCTCATTTTAGCAAAGGAGACAAGCGC
Source organism: Akkermansiaceae bacterium (assembly GCA_039769075.1). Classification (GTDB taxonomy): domain Bacteria; phylum Verrucomicrobiota; class Verrucomicrobiia; order Verrucomicrobiales; family Akkermansiaceae; genus SW10. The sequence goes on from JBDMZE010000041.1 coordinate 13,232, forward strand.
ATTGATTCGGAAGTGAAAATCTATTACTCTCTAAGCCGATGGAGGTTACGGAAGAAGTGAACCGAAAGCGGGACTACGTCCGGCAGTTCTCAGTGATGCTGCCCAATCGGGTGGGAGCCTTTTGCTCGCTTGCAAAGCTGCTCGATAGTCGGAAAATCGGCGTCGTGGGGCTGTCCGTGCAGGATTCCAGCGATGCGACGATCGCACGGCTGGTGCTGAGCGATCCAGATTCGGCTGAGGAACTCTTCATGGAGCAGGGGATCGCTTATACTCTTTCGGAGCTTGTCGTGATTCGGCTACGCGAGTCTGGGACGGATCTTAAAAAATGCCTCAGCACACTTCATGATGCCGAGACGAACCTCGACTACGCCTTTTCGCTGACGGTTCAGCATCAGGGACACTCCTTGCTAGCGCTGCATCTGGAGGATCTGGAATTCGGTGCCTCGATGCTCAATCAGGCAGGATTCACGGTGGTTTATGAAAATGAACTTCTTCGTTAGGAAGTCCATTTTGTGACCGTAACCCTATCACTCTTTATTTATGACTGAAAATACGCAACCAAACCGTCGTCACCTGCTCAAGACAGGAGGTGCTCTCGCTGCAACTCTCCCATTCTCAAGTTTTGCCCAAGCTGGCGGAAGCGATGAGATCAAAGTCGCCGTGATCGGCACCGGAGGTCGAGGTCAAGGTGCCGCGACCCAGACCCTCGATGCTGGTGGCACGAAGATCGTGGCAGTGGCCGACGCCTTCCGTGACAATGCCGAGCGAGCAGTCTCGAATCTCAAGAAAAGGTTCAAAGAGCGCGTTGATGTTCCCGCCGAGCGGATCTTCGATGGGTTCGATGGCTATCGTGCTGCGATTGATGCCGCCGAGGTCGTCATTCTCACCTCTACTCCGGGCTTCCGCCCTGAGCACTTCGAGTATGCCGTGGAGCAGGGAAAACATGTCTTCATGGAAAAGCCCGTGGCAGTTGATGGTCCTGGTATTCGCCGAGTTCTCGCTGCTGCTAAGAAAGCTGACGCAAAGAATCTCAAAGTGGTCTGTGGTCTTCAGCGTCGCTATCAGAACAGCTACATCGAGACGCTTGACCAGATTAAGAATGGCGCGATTGGCGATATCACCTCAGCTCAAGTTTACTGGAACAGCGGAGGCGTCTGGGTGCGTAATCGTCAAGAGGGGATGACCGAGATGGAATACCAGATGCGGAATTGGTATTACTTTAACTGGCTTTGCGGTGACCACATCGTCGAGCAGCACGTTCACAACATCGATGTCATGAACTGGTTCAAAGGGGGACCTCCTGTGAAAGCACAAGGCATGGGTGGACGTCAGGTCCGCGTCGGCCCTGAGACTGGGGAGATCTTCGACCACCACTACGTGGAATTTACCTTTGCTGACGGCAGCGTGATGAACTCGCAGTGTCGCCACCAGCCGAAGGCGATGAACCGCGTGACGGAGGTCATCGGTGGCCAGAATGGTAAGGCAATGCCGGGCCGGATTTTAGATGGAAAAGGAAAAACGATCTGGCGCTTCAAGGGCGAAAATAACGATCCTTACCAGACTGAGCACGATGTCCTCTACAAGCACATCCGCGAAGACAAGCCGATCAACAACGCATACTACACCGCAGCGAGCACGATGACCGCGATCCTCGGGCGCATGGCTACTTATTCTGGAAAAGAGCTCAAGTATGACGAAGCGCTTGCTTCGACCATCGATACCATGCCGAAGACACTTGGATGGGATGCCGATCCCGGACCGAAGCCTGGACCTAACGGACTCTATCCGGCTCCTATTCCAGGCCAGCACAAGGTGTTGTAATCAGCTACTGACAACTTATTGACGCAAAGCCCGCTTCAGTTGATCAGGCGGGCTTTTTTGTCTGTGAATAAGTGTGAATAAAAGTCTCGGGCCACAAAAAAGCGGACCTCTTTTCGGAGGCCCGCTTTTGAAAAGGAAGATCGTTTAGATCATCTCGGCAACGAGCTTCTCAAGCTTGACGATGTCAGCGGAGAAAGCACGGATGCCTTGAGCTGTCTTCTCAGTCGCCATGGCGTCTTCGTTGAACTCGAAGCGGAAGGCTTTTTCGTCGAGTGAGATCTTTTCGAGATCGCAGGTGCTGGCGGGGTCGAGCTTGCGAACGAGGGTTCCCTCGGTGTTCTGGAGCTCTTCGAGAAGGCCAGGTGAGATGGTGAGGAGGTCGCAACCGGCGAGGCTGGTGATCTGTCCGGTGTTCCTGAAAGATGCGCCCATGACCTCGGTCTTGTAGCCGTGCTTCTTGTAGTAGCTGTAGATCTTAGTCACGGACTGGACGCCGGGATCGTCATCGCCGACGTAATCGGTGTTGTTCTCCTTTTTATACCAGTCGTAGATACGACCGACGAAGGGGGAGATGAGCTGGACGTTAGCTTCGGCGCAAGCGACGGCTTGGGCGAAGGCGAAGAGGAGAGTGAGGTTGCAGTGGATGCCTTCTTTCTCGAGTTCTTCGGCAGCCTTGATGCCTTCCCAAGTGGAAGCGATCTTGATGAGAATGCGGTCCTTAGAGATGCCCTCGGCGTCATAGGCGGCGATGAGTTCCTTCGCCTTGGCGACGGTCGCTGCGGTGTCGAAGGAAAGGCGAGCGTCTACTTCGGTAGAAACACGGCCAGGAACGATCTTGAGGATTTCAAGGCCGAAGAGGATAAGGACGCGGTCGAGGATCGCCTCGATGAGTGCGTCGCCGGATTTGCCGGACTCTTTAAGCTCTGTCACAGCTTGCTCGACGATGCCGCGATACTCGGGCTTGCTAGCAGCTTGGAGGATGAGAGAGGGGTTGGTGGTGGCGTCCTGCGGCTGGTATTCCTGCATGGAGGCGAAGTCACCGGTGTCGGCGACGACGGTGGTAAACTCTTTTAGGCTGTCGAGATGGTTTGACATAACAGATGAATCCATGGCGGCTCTCAGCTTTGCAAGCAAGTAAGAAAAAAGCGCGAACCCAGTGAGGGTTCGCGCTTTTTGAAATGGTGATATGGAAGAACTTCCTTACTGGGCCTGCTTATTTTGGCCGTAGAGGTAACCGCCTCCGCCACCGACTGCGGCTCCTACGGCTGCGCCTTCGAGACCCTTACCTGACTGGTGGCCGATGATTCCGCCGAGGACGGCTCCGCCGATTGCGGCATTGGCGGCAGTGCGCTTAGCTTGAGCATTTGGATCGTAGACATTGCTCTGCTGGGTGCAGCTGCTGAATGCGAGGGTGGAAACGATTCCGGCGATGATTGTGAGTTTACTTTTCATGATTTTATTTGGGTTAGGTAGATACCTCACCAATCTTAACGTCTCTAGGGGAGATTTTATTCACGAAAAGTGACTTAGAGTTACTTTTGCAGATTCCGCAGGCGGGAGAGCGAGGTGAGCGCGTAGCCGGTTCCGTAGGGCTGATGGTAGTCGTAGAGCGGGTAGTCCCACCATGAGCCGTCTTTTTCCTGCTTCGAGATGAGGTGCTCGGCAAGATGGGGAATGAAGGGCTGCTGCCGCTTGGATGGGAGCATCTGAAGGCACTCGGTGGCGTAGTAGAAGCCGTAGTAGTAAAAGTAACCAGAGATCGCGAAGTGGGTCTCATGAGGGACTGGGCGCTTGCGAGCGATGTCGAACCAGCCCTCGCGGACGCAGAGGCGGTGGATCCAGTCGGAGAGGAGTTCATCGGTGACGCGCTTGTCGCCGAACTTCCGCATCGCGGCCATGCAGACTTGGGAGCGACCGAGCGAACCGGCGGGGCGGTTGATCGAGTAGCGCGGGCGGTATTTGTGAGAGAGGGAGTAAACGAACGCCCAATCGGGAGTGCGCTGTTGCTCGATGGAAGCGAGGGCGCGCTTGATTTGCTTTTGCGGAAGTTCGATGCCGAGTTCTTCCTGGGTTTCCTTCATCCCGAGGAGTGCGGTTGCAGTGCTGAAAGAGGTGGGAAGACCGGAGAAGTGAGCAGTGTGGAATCCGTCGAGATCGAGGTATCCCCAGCCGCCATTAATGTCCTCGATCTTCAGTAGGCTTTCGACCTGCCTGGAGGCGAGAAGCTTAAGTTGGGATCGCTTTGCTTCGTCGCCTTTTCTGAATTTATGAAGAGCGGCGATGGCGCGAAGGCCGTATGCGTGCCCCCAGATATTGTAAGTCGTGGTGGGGTCGACATTGCGGAGTTTGGGAAGCTTGGTAAGCATCCATTTTTCACCTTTGTCGATGGCAGCGAGAACTTCAGGGCGGCGGTCGCCGCTATCGATGAGCCCTTTGATCGCGAGAGTGGATGAGCCGGAAAGGAAGGCGAGGTGAGCCTCGGGGACGGGGGCGTAAATATTGAGGCCTTTGGTCCGGCGGGCAGAGCCAAAGGAGCCGTCGGGATTCTGCTTCTTGACGAGATAATCGACGCCGCGGGTGATCGAAGCGGTGAGCTCTTCCTTGCTGACTGGCTTGGCATCGGGGATCGGTCCGAGCTCGGGAAGCTTGGCAAAAAGGACGCTACAAGATGCAGCAAAAAGGAAGCAGAAATGACGCATCGTGACTAGGGCTCGGGAACGAGGACGACTTGATCGATGGTAAGGCCGCTGAGGATCTCGGTGCTGCCATCGGACGTCTTTCCGGTGGTGATTTCACGGGACTCATTCTTTCCATCAGCCAGCTTCACCTCGACAGTGGACTTTCCATCCTTCTCGGTGATAGCGGCGGATGGGACGGTGAGGGCTTTTTCGTTCCGGTAGGTGGTTACCTCGACCTTCGCCTTCATCGCGCCGACGATGGGGGAGTCGGCAGGGAGTTCAGCAGAGAAGGACGTTTCGTAAACTCCAGCGGCATTGGGCACGAGGGCGAGTTTAGTGAGCTTCGCGGCGAACTCCTGATCGGAGAGGCCGGAGACAGTGACGGTGGCTTTATTTTCGACCTTAAGAGCGAGTCGCTGCTCTTGATTCACGGTGCCATAGAGAGCAAGTGGGCTTGTGGCTGGGACAAGGCTCATAAAAGCAGCCTTTTTGGGAAGGCTGCCATTGAGCATGAGAAACTTTGCGGTCGAGCCCGCGGACCAAGCACCATCCGCGACCTCACCGTAATATACGGTGCCATCGGTTGGGGCTGTGATGGTGAAAAAGGCGCTATCTTTTTCGAGCTCGGCGAGTTTTTCATCTGCGATGACATCGTCACGCTTCGCCTTTGCGACACTGAGGCGCTTTTCCTCGAGGACGCGTGGGAGATTGAGTTTGGCAGTTTCAAAAGCGCGGGAGGAGGCTTCGAACTTCCGCTCAAGGTCGAGGGCTTTCTGGGGGATTGTTTTTTCGAGCGCCCAAGCGGTGGAGAGCTGGTTTTTCTTCAGAGCAAATTTGGCAGACTTCACCGCGGTGCGCTGACGTTTGAGGATGATCTCTTCAGTTTCCTCGGTGACCTGATCTTCCCCATACATCTTGAGGAGCTGCTTGAGTTCTTCCTCGTAGTATGAGAGAGAGCGCTTGGAGGATTCGAGGCGCTCTTTCGTAGTCTCAACTTCGAGGGCACGGCCAGTTTTCTTAAAGTAATCGAGGGATTCCTGAGCGCGCTCTACTTTCAAGCGCTGTGACTCGAGTTCGTGCGGGGTGGAGATTTCAAGGTCAGCGAGTTCTCGCTCAGCTCGGGCGAGGGCGATCTTGCGGCCGGCGACGCCTTTTTTTGTTTCAGCAAGATGCTTTTGGAAGTCCTCGGGATCACAGCTAAGAAGGACGTCTCCTTTTTTAACGGAAGACCCGTGATCGGTGAGTTCTAGGATGACGTAACTGGACCATTGCTGAGGATCGATCTTCAGCACGGTGGCTTCAGATGGGATGAAGGTCGCGTCGAGCGAGAGGGTTTTTTCAAAGAGGGTTTCTTTGAGGGTGTGCTCGCCAGCATGGAGGGAAGCCAGCGCGAGGGTAGAGAGAAGCAAGTATTTCATGGTGAACGTGAGGTGAGTGATTAGCGGTTGCCCTGATAATGTCCCTTACGAGCGAGGTAAAGGGTGCGATTTTTCTTCGACTTTTCGGAAAGGGGAACGAACTGGTGGACGACGTCGAAACCACAGCGCTGGAGCGATTTTTTGAGGCCGTTATCAAGGCGTGAGCCAATGATGCCGAGGAGCCCGCCGGATTTGAGAAGCTGGTAAATATTAGCCAAGCTCTGAGGGTGTGCGGGCTTATAGCCGGAAGGGGAGAGTCCCTCGAGGTGGTCGAGGTCCATCACGACGGCTTGGCTCCCTGAATATTTCTGGGGGATCGGGTTGAAGGGGCTAAGAGTCTCAATTTCCACGCGCTCGTCATCGAGTGGGTTTTCTGGGAGGTAAGTCTCGACCCATTCAGGCATCTTTGCTGCTTCGGGGAAGACGACAAAGGTGGCCTTCTCCTGCGGGAGATAGTGGCGGGCGGCGGTGACGGCATGGCCGAAACCGAGGCCGAGAAAAATGATACGAGGCTGCTTGGCTGCTCGGAAAGGCTGGCACGTCATTTCCATCAGTTCCTGTGCAGGGCGTCCAGTGTGCTGGGCGTCGGCCTGACGACCGATGCACTCGAGGAAAAAACGACCATCGTGTTCTACGAGGTCGATAGTTTGGCGTGAATATGCGAGGGCCTGATCGACAGTGATACGGGGTTTCATAAAAAGTCCGCTTGCGGACAGGGGGCTTTTCTTGCCAGAGGGGGGATATATCCAGTAGAAAAAGAGAGTAATGAGTGGAAAAAATAAAATACCACCCCAGAACAGCAAAATACGAGCCCTCAGTCGCCTCCTCCAGCCTCTGAAGATAAGAAAGTCCTTGCGGGAATTCTCGCCATTCTTCTGGGGAGTCTAGGGATTCATAAGTTCGTTCTCGGGTATCAGAAGGAGGGAATCATCCTACTCGTTATCACGGTTGTGACCTGCGGATTTGGAGCGATGGTGACCTCGATCATCGGTCTCATCGAAGGAATTATCTACCTGACCAAGAGCGATGAAGAATTTCGCCAGACTTACGTGACGAACAAGAAGGCTTGGTTCTAGGAGAGATAAGAATATAGTAGGTGAGTAAATAGTTACTCAGCTACTAACTTTCTTACCAATAATGACTTAAAGAGTTATTCACATGTTGATCGTTCTGCGAATAGCCTCTGAATAAGTTGTTAGGAGGCTGCGACTAAGGCTACCACTTGTGCCTTTGCAAAGTCGGGGTATCCTCCCTCCGTCGATGACTTTTTTAGCACAGCTTTCCGGGGAATTGCGCAAGCTCTTTGCCCGCCGTAGAACCTACATTGGCTATTTTGTTTTTCTCATCTTCGAAGCGCTGCTTTTGACACTTTGGGTCAAACTAGGACGCGGGCAGGTCGAGGCTTTGGCTGAGCGGAATTTGATCCCAATCGATCAGCTTTATTCTTCGTTGACCTCCACTTACTGGATCATGGGGGGGAGCATGTTTCTTTTGGGATCGATTTATTTCGCGCTCGTGGCGGGAGATGTCGTGGCAAAGGAAGCGGAGGACGGGAATATGCGGATGGTCCTGGCGCGTCCGGTCTCGCGGTTGCGCGTGCTGCTTCTGAAATATGTCGCGGTGATTATCTACACCGTGACCTTTGTGATTTTTGTCGGCGTCACGGGCTACGGGATGTCTGTGATCGCGATGGGTTCTGAAGGGGGCCTGTTTGTCTGGAATCCAGACATGTTTATTTTGGCAGTTTATCCCGATTGGACGGAGGCCTTTATTCGCCTGTTCGCGGGTGCTTGCTTGATGGGGCTGAGCATGTGCGTGGTCACGTCATTGGGGTTCTTTTTTTCCTGTATGAAGATGAAGCCAGCTGCTGCGACGATCATGGCGCTGAGCGTCTTCTTTCTCGATTTTGTGCTGCAGAACATTCCTTTTCTCGCAGGCTTTAGGGAGTATTTTATCACCTTTCGAATGTCCGCTTGGATCTATCTCCTAGCAGAGCAGATTCCGTGGGCCCGCCTCATCGAGAGCTACGCCATTCTGATGGGATTGAATGTGAGTCTTTTCGTGGGCGGCTGGATGATTTTCCAGGCGCGTGATTTTAAGACCTAATCGTTGCGCGAATCGCTCGGTGTGCTTCACTAGCGGCCATGACGAAAGCCGAGAAAGAGTTCCTTTTTAACCTCCTCGAAACTCCCAGTCCAACTGGGTTTGAAATGCCGGGCCAGCGCGTCTGGGCTGACTACATCGGCAAGGTCGCTGATTCAGTAGAGTGCGATGCCTACGGCTCGACCTGGGCCACGCTGAAAGGTAAGAGCGATCAAATCGTGATGCTTGAGGCGCATGCTGATGAGATCGGCTACATGATCAAGGCGATCACCAAGGAAGGTTACCTTTATCTCGATCGCGTGGGCGGAAGTGATGCCGCGACTGGTTTGGGCCGTCGCCTTCAGATCTTGGGTGACAAAGGAACCGTCGAAGGAATCATCGGGAACACTGCGATTCATCTTCGCCGTGACTCTCTCGGGTCCGAAAAGGCGCCTCAGATTCATGAACTCTGGGTCGATGTCGGAGCGAGCTGCCCAGAGGAAGTCGCGAAGCTGGGCCTCCGTGTGGGGCATCCTGCCGTTTATGTCGATGGCCCGATGGATCTTGGAAAGGATCGTCTCGTAAGCCGCGCCGTCGATAACCGGATCGGCGGGTTCATTATTGCTCAAGCGCTTAAGAAGATCGCGGCCTCCAAGACGAAGCCAGCCTTCACCGTGGTCTGCCTTAATGCAGTTCAAGAAGAAATCGGCGGTTACGGCGCCAAGATGGCGACGCACCGACTCAACCCCGCTGTCTGTCTCTGCACCGATGTTACTCATGCCACTGACACGCCGGGGCTTAGCGAGCAGAAGCATGGTAAGGTCACTCTTGGTGGGGGACCTACCGTGACTCATGGAACTGCGAGCCACCCGCTCGTCGTCGAGCGTCTCATGGAGGTTGCGAAGAAGAAAAAACTACCGCTTCAGCACGAAGCTTCGAGCCGCTTCACTGGAACTGACACTGATAGCATTTATCACTCCCGCGAGGGCGTCCCAAGTGCACTTGTTTCCCTTCCTCTCCGCTGTATGCATTCGGTGGTGGAGATGGCCCATTATGGCGACATTCAGCACACCATCGATCTCATGGCTGATTTCGTTCTGGTGCTGAAACCGAAGGATCTCTTCCACCAGTCACTTAAGTGATCCGTTTTTCTTTAACATATCACAGCCTTAATGGTCTAATTGCCCATGCAACGTAGAAAAACACGCAAAGGATTCTGGTGGTGGAGTTGGCTTCTCATTTTCTTCGCCGCAGGTGGAACTGGAGGCGGCTGGTTCGTTGGGGAAAAGCTCTGGGAAAAAGCGCCCAAAGATTACGTTTCCACAGCTGTGCTCAAGGTGGATATTACTCCTCCCTACGTCGCGCCGGAGGCTCAAGGCTTCGTGGTCAGCGGGTTGGTGAATGAGGAGGAAACCCAAGTCCTCTCGAATCTTAAGTCGGTCTATTTTCTCAAAGTGATCGGGGAGCATGCAGACGCTTGGCAGCGCTGGGGCGTGGATGAGGCTGATGGGGTGGATCTTCTTAGAAGGTCGATCTCATTCGAAATGCTGGAGAGTAAAGAGCTTGAGATTAAAGTGACCCAGCAAAGTCCGGAAGATGCGCTTCACCTTGCGACTGCAGTCGTCGAGAAGACAATCAACGGCTTGTCCGAGCTTGCAGACCAGCGGGCCGAGGCTGGGCTCGAACTTCTCGCAAAAGAATTGAGCTCAAGTGAGCAGGTTGTCAGTGATGCCAAAGCGGAATTGGTCGCTGCGATCAAAAACACTGGAGCGACGATCAACCCCACCCCCAGCATGAATCTTGATGCTTACATGGTCGATGAAGATGCCCTTTATGCCAAGATCGCTTGGGACCGCGCTCTCGAGGAATTTGATGCTAGAGAAAGGAAGTTACGCCCAATACAGCGGCACTGGGAGAGAAAGGTTCGCCTCGCAGTTGTCGTGCAAGTGCCCGAGCTCCCAACGGAAATTTCAGGTCCTCTCATAGAGCCTTATCAAACGCAAGGTGCTGTTGCTGGCGTAACGGTAGGATTACTCCTCGGTCTCCTAGCGATGCTTGGATGCTGGAAGCTTTTCAGCTAGCTTTACTGGGAGATTGCGCAGCGGAATCCGGTGTGGTTCGCGGGCGCGAGTGATTCGGAATAATGCCGCGCTGCCGGACGGTAGCGCAGGCAGTAGGTGTAGTGGCAAAGGAAGGAGCCGCCTTTTGCCACGTGCAGTTTGGAAAGCTCATCGGGTTCGGTTTCAGACCAGCGTCCGTAGTTTAAAAACTCGCCGATCATCGGTTCGCTGACACCGGTCGGAGGAACCTGTCCCGTCGCGATGTAGTAATCAAAGGCATCCGGGCGATAGAAATCTTGGCAATGCTCCCAGACATTTCCGGCCATGTCGTAGAGGCCGTAGCCATTAGGCGGGAAGCTCTTTACCGGGGCGGAGCCGGCGAAGCCATCGAGTCCCGTGTCATTTTCTGGGAAGTCTCCGGTGAAAATATTAGCAGGCCATTGACCAGGATCAGTCTGGAATTCGTTTCCCCAGACGTAGGTGTTTTGATCGAGACCGCCACGGGCCGCACGTTCCCACTCGGCTTCGGCAGGGAGACGCTTGCCGACCCATTTGGCGTAAGCTTGAGCATCCTGCCAGGTGACACAGACCACGGGGTGATCCATCTTTTGAGAAATGTCGGAGCCCGGTCCGGTCGGCTGACGCCAGTTGGCATTTTCGACAAATTTCCACCACTGCCAGACGGCGTCTTGAACTCGGGTCTCGACGTGCTGATCCGGTGAGGAGAAGACGAGTGCGCCCGGCTTGAGGCTTTCGGGAGGCGCTTTTGGGAAATCTTTGGAACTCCAACCTCGCTCGGCTTGGGTCTTGAATCCGGTAGCTTCTACGAACTTGAGGAACTCGGCATTCGTGACCTCGTGCTCATCCATGTAAAAAGGGGCGATGGTTACCTCATGCGCGGGGAATTCCTCGGGATACATCTCTTTATTTCCCGAGTCATCGGCCGAGCCTCGGGTGTAAGTGCCGCCGGGGATCAGAACCATGCCGGCGTGTTCTACGGCGATTCCGCCTTCACTGGCAGGCATTGATTCATCGATCTTGCCAATCTCTGGAGGCTTTTCCTGTTTACACGAAATGAGGGCGAGTGAGAGGAGGGTAAGGTAGGTGAGCTTCATTGAGAGTGAGTAGAGCTTGGATTTGGCGAGCGGAGGCAGTTTACTACGGCTGTGCCACGGACAAAGTTTCGCCCCTGTATCGACCTCCATCAAGGAAAGGTAAAGCAAATCGTAGGCGGAACGCTCAATGATGACGGTGCGGAGGAGAACTTCGTCTCGGAAAAGTCTCCTCAATGGTATGCCGAGAAGTTTAGGGGTGATTCGTTGAGCGGAGGCCACGTCATTCAGCTCGGGCCTGGAAATACCAAAGCTGCTCGTGAAGCGCTCGCCGCTTGGCCGGGTGGGCTTCAGGTCGGTGGCGGAATTACGATCGAGAATGCACAGGAGTGGATCGATGCGGGAGCTCGGCAGGTCATTGTGACTTCATGGCTCTTCGACTCCGAGGGACACTTTTTACAGGAGCGTCTTATAGAACTCGCAGATGCGCTTGGTAAGGAGCGCGTCGTTGTTGATCTGAGTTGTCGTCGGGTGGGCAGCGGATGGAGGGTCGCGATGAATCGCTGGCAAACCATCACTGAGATGCCGATCACACTTTCGGTCATTGAGGAGCTTGGTGAGTTTTGCGGGGAAAGTGGGCCTCTATCGGGGCACCCGCCAGCTAGCCCACCCCGATTACGAATTGTTTGTGGAGGACCCCAGCGAACAAGCGCAGGA
>JBDMZE010000042.1:0-8407 GCA_039769075.1 Akkermansiaceae bacterium
ATCGACTAAGTGGTCTCTCACTGGCGGCCGTTGCTTGCCGCAGCGCTACTCTAATGAAAATCCGGCTCACGTCAATGATTTATGATGCGACTTTTTCGGCCGTTCTCAAAGAAAGTCGAGGAACCCTCCAAACTACGGTAAAAGAACACCCTATATTAGCTTTGTTTTTTCTGTGGATATCTCCTGTTTTTGTTAATATTTCTTAATGACCAGCCTTAAAATACCGATTTTGGGTCTTAATGAACGTCATTAATAGAGGAGTTGAGTGCTTTTCAGGTAAAGTGAAGCTCACGTCGCGTATTTCAGAGAAAGAGCTCGCTGAGATTCAGCTTCCAACTGATTGAGAAACTCGCTCAACGGATGGGTCTTTTTAGCACGATATGAATCGTACTAAACACCTAGAGCCGCCACCATCTCTAGAGCTGCCACGTTCTGATCGACGGTGTGGACGCGGTGGATCACTGCTCCATTCATCCGCGTGAAGGCCGTCAGGGCGACCGTGGGAAATTCGCGGTTTTCGATACCCGGCTTTTCCAAGAGGGATGCTATCAGGGATTTGCGGGAGATTCCCATCAGGAGGGGCCGTCCAAGCAAACGTAGACTACTAAGCCCCCGAAGGAGGGTCAGGTTGTGGGCGAGGCTTTTTCCGAAACCGATCCCCGGATCGTAGACAACGCGCTCGGGATGTATCCCCTGAGCTACAAGATCTTCCGAAAGTGACGTGAAGTAGCTTCCTACTTCTACGACCACGTCCCGATAGTCAGGTGAGTCCTGCATTGTTTCGGGAGTTCCCTGCATATGCATTGCAACCATTCCACAGGAGGTTTGAGCACAGAGAGATCTCATTTCGGGATTCTGGAATCCGGTGACGTCGTTGATGATAGCGGCACCTGCATTCAATGCGGCTTTGGCAACTTCAGGTTTAGAGGTGTCGATCGAGATTGCTACGTCGATTTGGCTACAAATCCGCTGAATTACCGGAATAGTGCGAGAGAGTTCATCTTCGACGCTGACGGAAAGGGAACCGGGACGAGTAGACTCGCCTCCAATATCGAGGATGTCCGCACCTTGGGCGACCATCGAGTGAGCGTGTTTGAGAGCTGCGTCCATGCTACGATAAGAGCCGCCGTCTGAAAATGAATCAGGGGTGACATTTAAAATTCCCATGACGAGAGCTCTTTCGGACAGGTCCCAGGTAAAGCGCCCCGCCTGCCAGACGGCTGCTCTTCCGTTATTGCTCTCCCTCATTCGATTCGCTAGAGTCTCAGCTATACCTTCTCTATCTCAATGAAAAAAATCATTTCCATCCTCGCACTTGTGCTTCTGATCCTGCCTCTTCATTCAAAAGACGAGGATCTCTGGACCAGTAAGGGCCCGCATGTTCGCATTAAGCGCAATAACTTCGACGGCTCGCATGTCGTCTTCAAGCGCACGCCCGACGACAAGAAGCTGGTGAAGACGACGAAGGATAAAAACAATAACGTCACGATGACGGCGACCTATTTTCGAAATGACCGTGGCTTTCTCACGGCGGGTCGTATCTACGATGGCCAAGGAGACCCGCTCTTCCGCGTGCGCTACGGCTATGATAAGAAGACGGGCTACCTTGTCGCGGAAGACATGTTCGATTCTCGGGTGAAGTTTGAAAGACCCACGGCCGATGGTAAAATGGAAGAAATGCCCGTGCGCCGGATCTACTACTGGTATGACGAGGATGGTAATCAGAGCAAGGCGATCTCCCTCGTCGCTAAGAAAGGCCAGATGGCTAAGGACGTCTTCCCTGGAAAAGGCGACGACACCAAGGATCTCTATAAAGAGGAGAAGTTTGATCCTACCAAAGCGACCAACCCGCTCATCGACAATCCTTTCGAAGAAGAAAAGAAGAAGGCTAACCGATGAGCGCCGAACGGGTTTTCCAAGTGCTTCTTTGCTCCGGCCTTCTAGCCGGGGGCTGGCTTTACGGACATTACTGGCAGAAGGCAGCCCTGCCTAGCGAAGCCAGCAGGTCTGGTGAACTCCGCTCGGAGAACGCCGAACTCACACGCGACCTCGATCAACTGCGAGACGAACTTGCACAGGTCCGCTCACTTTTATCGAAAGGGTCCCTCGCAATCCCAGAGGACCTCATCGCCTTTGTCGAAAAAGACAGCGGGATGGTCTTCACTAAGGCTCCGCTTGCGAAACTGGCCGCGCCGGACGTCCTACGGAATGCCGCCGAGCGAAACCTCGATCTTCTCTTCGGAAAAGGCGGCGTGGAAAAGGAAGAACAAGCCTGGACGTCTCTCGGGCTTCTACCTGCGAATACGAAGCTCCGCGGCCAATGGATCGCCATTGAGACGCTCGGGGTTCGCGGCCTCTTCGATCTCACGAGCGGAGAGATCCTCCTCTCTGAGGACTTCGATCCCATGAGTATCCCTGACTCCGGCGCCTTGGTCCATCAACTTGCCCGCCAGCTTCAGCTCCAAAACCACCCCCTCCCCTTTTCCTGGAAATCGGCTGACGAAGCACGCGCTTGGCAAGCCGTCCACCGAGGTGCGGCTGCCGGAGTGGAAGCTCGCTATATGCGCCGCCGCGCCGCAGCCGAGGAAATCGAATGGGACGACAAAGGAGACGACCGCGAAGCTCTTCTCCTGCAACTCGCCCCAACCATGCAAGGGCTTGCAAATTTCCCCTATTTCGAGGGCAACAACTTCGCAAAGAAAGCCTACCTCGACTCGCGCGCGGTCTACCTTTCCATCTTTAAAAAACCACCCACCACCACCTTCGGGGTCCTTCATCCAGAAATGCCGCCTCGGGAAGAAGAACGGACCCATTCATCGCAGATCGGTGCACTGGGTATCCTTCTCCTTTTTGACCCCTACTTAGGAAATGAAGCCGCCGAGGAGATCGCGCACAGTTGGGTCGATGACGCATATGAGATCCAAGCCACCACACTCACATGGCGCATCACCCTTGAGACCCCTGAGATCGCTCGCACGTTTGTAGAAGGCCTTCAGAGGATCGAATCAAAAGGTCGCAGTATCAACATCGATGGCACCGATGTGGAAGTGACGGTTCCTTTTCAGAAATGATCGCCAAAAAAGTCATCTTCACCGGTAAAGTTCAGGGTGTCGGTTTTCGTTACGTGACAAAGCAGCTTGCGCTCGGCTTCGATGTCATCGGCTGGGTGCGGAATCTCTCCGACGGCACGGTGGAACTCCAGATCATGGGCGAAGGAGATGAAGTCGATGAATTCATTCAAGAAATCGTCGAAGAGTCGGACCTCGCCAGCCACGTTCGTGAGTTCGCGGTCAGCGAAATTCCACCACTAGAGGACTGCCGGGGGTTCTCGATCAAGTGAACCCCTAGTTCGGCACAAGACGATAATATTCCGCTCCGCCTAAAGCTGCAGGCGCGGGATCGCTATAACCAGCCTCTCCATCTTCCCAGTCCGTAGAAGATCCCTCGCTCGGGACAGATGGAGTCACCCGATACCAAGTATCGAGATCAAGACTCGTCTCGATGAAATAGCTCGCGCCAATTGTGCTATCCCACGACAAGAAATTCTCGCCTCCTATTCTGGAAATAGAAAGAGCCGGGATGACCGCCGTGGTATTACTGATCACACTCCAGCCAACGTCTTGAGCCGCCGCAAGGTCGACATTGGTAATATCAAAGCGGCGCAGACCCGGTGAGATAAAATTCGCGGTCGGTTCCATGAGAAGGTCTTGAAGAACCCCGGCACCGACGGTTCCGATTAAATTGGGGTTCCCCAGCGGAAAGATGAACGATTGGTAAACTCCATCTTTCCAATGGCGATCACCGGCACTGTGCATATCGAGACCGCTCAGTGCTTGCCCATTGTCCTCCTCAAAGGCCGCTAGGGCATTTGCTCCCTGGAACTCATCATCCGTGATGAAGTCGATCCATGGTCTCCCAGAAGCAGTCGTAAGCCCGAGACCATGTGCTACTTCGTGAAGCGCTATTGAGTAAAAATCCGTCTTCGATCCCGGAGCAGCTGTCGTGTGATCAAAGTGCCAGTTCACCGATTGGGTCGCGAAGCTCGCGCTGCCACCGATCGTGTTCAAGGAGGTGCCCCCGAACCCGCGAAAGAGAAAGCTATTGGGATCATCGCCCGGGCCGGTGAAATTCGTAGTCCCTTAGATCGTTCCTCCGACCCCTGCGCTTCCAATATTTCTTCCTCCCACATAGAGGATCCAAGTATCGGCCGGGATACTGAAACCATCGCGGTAATCATTGGCATCCGGCACACCATCGAAAATCAACAGAGCATCAGTGGCAGACGAAGCAGCAGCACTCACGACAAAGAGCTCGCCCGTCCCAGGATGGAAGAAGCCAAAGCGACGGTCATTTAAATCATCCACCTCATTTACCGGCAGCAGAGTCTGGTCGAGCACTCGGCTCCATCTCGCGGCTACTACTTCGATGGCAGCGCGGGCCTGCACCGCACCAGCTGCGCCATCAGGATTTCCCGAAGCAGAAAAGAAGCCACCCGAATCGTAGCGATAGTCTACCTGAATGGTCAGCCCTTGAGCGACTCCTGCCCAGAGCAGGAAGCTATTAAACAGAGCCCATCTCATTACTTCTTCGCGGTCTCACGAATCAGACGTTGATCTGCAGCCGAGAGTTGTTTGATTGGATAGGGAAGCTTCCGCCCGTCTTCCATGCGAAACATCACCTGATCATCCTCGATCGCAATCACCGCCGCGATGACATCCTTGCCCGAGCTGTTCAGCCACTTGCGCTCGGGGATGAGGTCTACTTTAACTAAAGGTGCCCGTTTCACTGGACCAGACCGGGGCTTGGAATTAAGCAGCGCCTTATTAAGAGCGGTGCTAAACTCAGGATCGCTCGGCAGTCCACTATATATAAGGGAACCCATGGGCCCAAAAACGAAGCTGTGAGGCATTTCCTCGAGCGCGACTGGTCCGCGCGCGCCACGCGTAATCGCGAATCCGGGGTCTTTCCCCCCGAGAGCAGCATCGACATCCTTCTTCTCCAGCTGCCGCATCTCGGCCGCGATCACCACGAGGCCCTTGCTCTGAAATTTCCGATGAGCCGCGCTGAGAATCGCGAGGCTTTTTTCATCCTCCTTGGTTCCCGCACTCCAGTAGGAAATGATGACCGCCTGGCCGCTCAGCTCCTCCAGCTTTACTTCTTCACCGTAAAGTGTCTTCCCGACACTCCACTGGGAGAGCAGGTGCTCGGGAGCCGCCATCGCCACTCCGCTCAGCCCGACCAGCAGACTCAATAGAAATTTTTTCATCTAAAAAGAATACTCTCCCACGAAAGGCACCCTTTCAAGATGCGATACCCTTCTCCGCTCCCGAGAAGATCTTGCGCAGCGCGGTCAGGAGAATCCCCACCCCCGCCACCACGAAGAGCGCCGGAAACCAGATCGAGTAGCCCCCCGCCTTCGTTTCGTGCGCGAGCACCGCTTCCTCCGGGTCGGCTGGGTTGACAAACACCGGCAGCTGGCTTCCTGGCAGCCAGTTCTCGAGATCGATGTCGATCCGAGCCCTCTCTTTATACCAAGGATTCTCGCGGCGCTTTAAATGGTCGCCTTCATACTCTTTCCCCTCCCACTCGTATTCATACGAGATCCCCAATGAATACTCCGCTGGGATCTCCGGCCCTAGCTGACGCTCCACCACCGCGGCATCCGTAATGCGGCCCTCCACCGTCGGCCAGCCTCGGGTCTCCTTTGCGCTTTGGTAGGACTTCCAGAGGAGCGTCATAAAGAGCGCCCCCATCAGCGCGACCGCGAGGCCTATAAAACAAAGGTAGATTGGACCGGCGATGCTCTTCTTGCTCACGCGTCTCGTTTACCACACCTCCCCTCCCCTGCAAGTCACAGACACGTGATTCCCACTTGCCTCTCCCCGTAATCAAGGTGACAACCCTTCCATGAGCAATTTCTCTACCCAGCTGATGTCCGATATTAAAGATGCCATGAAGGCGAAGGACACCGTAGCCCTCACCACTCTGCGCGCACTCAAGACGGCCATCACGACCGCCAAGACGCAGACCGGTGGCGTAGGCATCGATAACGAGCTCCCCGAAACCGAGAACCTCGCCCTTGTGCGTAAGCAGATCAAGCAGCGCCAAGACTCCATCGAGCAGTTCGAAAAAGCGGACCGCCAAGAGCTTGCCGATAACGAAAAAGCGGAGATCGTGGTCCTCGAAAAATACCTCCCCGCCGCACTCGGCGCAGAAGAAATCTCTACTATCGTCGCGGGAGCCGTCGCCGAGACCGGGGCATCCTCCCGTGCGGATATGGGAAAGGTGATGAAGATCGTGCAGGAAAAGATCGCAGGCCGCGCAGATGGAAAGACCCTCTCCGCAGAGGTCATGAAACACCTATCCTAAGAAATGAGCTACGCCGCTATCATCGTTGCCTCTGGCTCCTCCCGGAGGATGGGCTTTGATAAGCTCGCTGCCGAGCTGGATGGAAAGCCCGTGCTTTGGCACAGCGTGCGCGCTTTTTCCGCGATGGAAGAAGTCACGCAGGTGATCGTCGTCACTCCGTCCGAGCGTTTTTCCTGGCTCGGCGATTTAGAAAAACTCACGCGAGTCGATGGCGGAGTGGAGCGCCCCGATTCCGTAGCGGCAGGACTCGCCGCGCTCAAGCCCGAGATCACCCACGTCGCGATCCACGATGGCGCCCGCCCCTGCATCTCCGCAAACAGCATTCGTGCCGCCTTTTCTGTAGCCGAAGTTTCTGGAGCAGCCGCCTTGGCCCGCCCAGTCACCGAGACCTTAAAGCGAACCACTCCCGATGGCATCACCACCGAGTCCGTCTCGCGTGATGACCTCTGGATCATGGAAACCCCGCAGATTTTTGAGAAGACCCTCATCTGCGAAGCCTACCAAAACGTCGGCTCCGGCGATGCGCAGATCACCGATGAAGTCTCCGCCCTCCAGCTCCTTGGAAAAGGCACCACCCTTGTGGAAAACACGAGCGCCAACCCGAAGATCACCGTGCAAGCGGATCTCGACTCGCTCACTTAGGGACCTAGCGTCTACTCTTCGTCGTATTTCCCGTGCGTGAAGCGCTCGGCAGATCCGCCGGTGTAGAGCTTCCCTTTGTAAACCATGCTGAATTTTCCGCCGGTCTTATCGGCGATTTCATGCAGCTGACCAGCAGGTGAGCCCGGAAGTTCGAAGGCGATGGTGCTGATCGGAACGCCACTCGGATTGATCTCCTTAAGCTCGTCGATCACGAGATCACCATCGCGCGGGCTACCATCTGAGAGGAGGAAGACACCATTCGGAGGTGGGTTCATTGCGAGAGCCATTTTAAGACCGGGATACCACACCGTGCCGCCGGCTGCGGGCATGGCTTTCATGTCTCCGATGAGCTGCTGCTTGACCTTTGTCGTTGCAGGATACCAGGGAACAACCGGAGTTTTGCCCAGACCATTCCAACCCTTGTCATTTTGGTTCGGGCCTTTGGTGTCGATCGTCCAGCCCGTGTTTGAGAAGAAAACAATGGTCGTCTGCATTCCCTTGCTGAGGCTACCGATTGATTTCTCGAGTTCCTTCCTCAGCGCCGAAATGCGGGTGCCGCCGCTCTCGGCTGCCGCGTCCATGGAGCCCGAAAAGTCGACGACAAATGCGATGCGCTTTCCCTTGATGCGTCCGCCAAAGAAGGTGGCCCCTCCTCCGCCATCGCCATCACCTTCATCGGAGCCAAAGCCTTCGCCAAAGTCATTCTCCATGCCGAACAAACCATCTGGAACCGCGGTCTCGGGGATCGGAACAGAGACGGCACTGGCTGTCGTGGAGGCAATCACGCGAGCCATCGAGGAACTCGCTCCGGGAGGACGCGGCTGGACGTTATTGGTAAGTTCTTTTTTCTCTAAAAGAGGAGGTTCTTCCTCAGCCGGAGCATTGTAGGTGACAATCACTGGGATCTCTTTTTTCGAGGGAATCATCGCGATGAGCGCGAGGATCGCCAAGACGAAGCCCACGCCGAAAAGCGCGGTAATCGCTGACTGCACCGTCTCCTTCTTGCGCTGCTGCTCAAGCGCTTGATCGACGGCTTGCGCCGTGACCTTCAGGCGCGAGTCATCTTTTTCGGTTACGTAGAGCTCTTTCATCCGCACGCGAAGTTACCCCTCTCGGAACTCACTGACCAGCAGTTTCCTTAGGCCGCGGCGCAAAAAAAAGCCCGATAACCAGAGGCTACCGGACTTTTTTGAAATATGACGAAAGGAGGCTTACTTCGTCTTGAAGTGGATCGTGCTTCGGACCTCACCCTCCACCATACGGGTATGGGCAGTGAAGTTCTTCAGCTCGTCCATCGCCTTGATCCCTTTTTCGATATCAGGCAAATTAGTAAGGAATTCCTCTTTCCCTGACTCGTTCCCATCGAAGAAATCATCAGGATTCTCCTTAGCAAAGG
>JBDMZE010000043.1:0-45283 GCA_039769075.1 Akkermansiaceae bacterium
CGAACTCGTCCACGACGGACGCTGGAACGGCTACGACACCCCGCCCACCGGCAATGCCAACTACGCCTGGATTCTCCACATGGTGAGCAAACTCTCCAAAAACGGCATCGCCGGCTTTGACTCCGTCCATCTCCGCTACGCTCCGGTTGTCCTCGCCAACGGCTCCATGTCCACCAACACCAAGGGCGAAGGCGAGATCCGCCAAAAGCTCGTCGAGAACGACCTCGTCGACACTGCCCCGCGCGAAAGCGCATCACTGCAAAGCGAAGCCATCCCGCAGGTCGTGAGCGAAGCGAAGGACAACATGATCGCCCTGCCCGGCCAACTCTTCTACACCACCCAGATCCCCGTCTGCCTCTGGTTCCTGACCAAAAACAAAAAGGCCGACAGCCAGCGCGACTACCGCAACCGCGAAGGCGAAACCCTCTTCATCGATACCCGCAAGATCGGCTCCATGATCAGCCGGACGCAGAAGGGACTCTACGAAGACGACATCCACACGATCGCAGCTTAGATAGCGTTATGATGAAGGTGTATATAACCCAAAACAATAGTTCCACTCATGCCGCCTGAACCAGAAAAACTAGTCGTCTCCAAGCAGCGCGTCGCCGATCATGGGGAAGTCTACACGCCCTCCTGGCTCGTAGATGACATGCTCGACCTCGTAAAACAAGAAACTGAGCGTATCGACTCTCGCTTCCTTGAGCCAGCGTGCGGCGATGGCAACTTTCTTGCAAAAGTTTTAGAGCGAAAACTTGCGATAATACAACAGCGCTACCGCAAAAGTCAGTCAGAGTTCGAGAAGTATGGCGTCGTTGCGGTTTCGAGTATTTACGGCATAGACATTATTGAAGATAATATTGTTTCTTGCCGCAAACGGCTGCTTGATTTATTCAAAGGAATCTACAGCAACACTTTCAAAGATAAGATTAAACAAGACTGCCTTCTGAGCGTCCAAAAGGTATTCAGTCTCAACATCATTCATGGTGATGCACTAAGTCTACAAACTTGCGATTCTGATGCTCAGCCTATCGTTTTTGCCGAATGGTCGCTGGTTAATGAGCGACAAATAAAGCGGCGTGATTTTAATTTTGGGGAGCTCATTTTCACTGCTGAGTGTAACTCAGACAGTTCAATGCCTCTCTTTTCCGACCAAGGTGAGGATGTTTTTATTCCAAATCCAGTCTGTGAATATCCCTTACAACATTATTTGAAGCTTCATCATGCTGAACAGTAATTCATACAACCCGGATGTGCTCACTTGCTTAGCCAACCTAAGCAGTGACGAAGTCTTCACGCCTCCCAAGCTGGCCAACGAGATATTAGATCAGCTACCGGAAGAACTTTGGAGCGATCCCGACGCCAAGTTTCTAGATCCCTTCTGCAAGTCCGGCGTTTTTCTTCGCGAAATTGCCAAACGGCTGCTGACAGGCCTCGAAGCGAAAATCCCTGATCAACAAGCGCGCATCAACCACATCTTCAAGAACCAGCTCTACGGCATCGCCATCACTGAACTAACCTCGCTGCTCTCCCGTCGCTCTGTCTACTGTTCCAAAACAGCTAATGGCGAATATTCCGTGTGCGACCAATTCGATGATGTCGCCGGAAACATTCGCTTCGAGCGAGTCGAACACACTTGGGAGAATGGGAAATGCATCTACTGCGGCGCGAGCGAGGAAACTTACGAGCGCGACCAAACACTAGAAACTCACGCTTACCAGTTTATTCACACAGAAAACCCAGAAGAGATTTTTGACATGAAATTTGACGTTATTATTGGCAACCCGCCTTATCAACTTAGCGACGGAGGTTTCGGCATCAGTGCTTCACCCATCTACCATAAGTTCGTCGAACAGGCTCAAAAGATGAACCCTCGATATCTTTCAATGATTATCCCAGCAAGGTGGTTCTCTGGAGGCAAAGGCCTAGATGACTTTAGAGATAAAATGTTAAAGGATGATCGAATTCACGAGATCCATGACTATCCAGAGGCAATTGATTGCTTCCCTGGAGTTCAGATAAAAGGCGGGATTTGCTACTTTCTATGGAACAGAGATCTTCCGGGCGACTGCACTGTATCGACATACAGGAAGCAGATAAAGGTCTCTGAAGGGACCCGTCCACTGCTGGAGACCGGTGCTAATACGTTCATCCGATACAACGAAGCCATTCCTATACTGCATAAGGTGCAAAGCAGAAAAGAGAGAGTATTAGTTGGCCAAATCAGTGCGAGAAAACCTTTTGGTCTTTCCACAACCTTCAAGGGGCGATCAAAACCCTTCAAGAACTCGATTAAAATCTATCGAAACGGAGGTATCGGGTATGCAACGGACGAAGAAATTACAAAAAACAGGCATCTACTAAAAGGCTACAGAGTTATGCTACCCAGGGCAGGAAGTGGGAGTGACGCCTTCCCTCATCCGATTTTAGGAAAGCCATTTGTCGCTGAACCCAACACAGCGTGTTCAGAAACTTATCTAGTAGCTGGGCAATATAAAACGAAGAAAGAAGCAGAGCGCTTCGCTGCCTACATCTCCACAAGGTTTTTCCGATTTCTTGTCCTACTCATGAAAAATACCCAAGACGCAACTTCTAGAGTTTATTCTTTCGTCCCCACGCAGAACCTATCTCAAGATTGGAACGACGAAAAGTTATACGCAAAATATGGCATTACCGCAAAGGAGATATCCTTCATCGAATCGATGATCCAACCCAAAGAGTAAGCTATGCCCAAAGAATTTTTCCCATTACGTCCTGAAACGAATCCAACGATCTACGCCTACATCACACCAGATGTAGCAAGCAACGAAGGGCTTATTAAAGTCGGTCAGACGGGCCGTGGAGCCCAAACGCGGGTTGCCGAGCAAGCGCAGACCATCAACGTGGCTTACAAGATACTGCTCGAAGAGAATGCCATGCGGGAAGACGGTTCTGCTTTCAGCGATAAAGAAGTGCACCGGCACCTACGAGCCCAAGGCATCCGCAACCCAGAAGGCGAATGGTTTGAGTGTGACCTCGATACCGTTAAAGCAGCGATTCATGCCGTGCGCACGCGGCAGCTGAATGAAGAAAATCGCAGCCAGAGTTTTGGCATGCGTCCAGAGCAAATCGAAGCAGTAGAAAAAGCCTCAGCCTACTTTCGCTCGCAGGAAGCAGAACAGGGAGACAAGGCACCGCACTTCCTCTGGAACGCTAAGATGCGCTTCGGTAAGACCTTTGCTAGCTACAAGCTCGCGCAGGAAATGGGCTGGCAAAAGGTGCTGGTCCTCACCTTCAAGCCCGCCGTCCAAAATGCTTGGGAAGAAGATTTGATGAACCATGTGGACTTTGAGGGATGGCAGTTTATTAAGCCCAGCGGACTGAGCTATGAAGAAGCGGATAGATCGAAGCCATTCGTATGCTTCGGCTCCTTTCAGGATTACCTCGGGCGCAACAAAACGACTGGTGGCATCAAAACCAAAAATGAGTGGGTGCATGCCACCCATTGGGATGGGATTATCCTCGATGAATATCACTTCGGCGCTTGGCGGGAAAATGCGAAAGACCTCATCAGCGAAGAAGAAAAAGGTGAGCTAAAGGAAGATAAAGACATCGAAGAATTCGATGAGGCAATCATGCCAATCACGACAAATGCTTATCTCTATCTCTCTGGCACTCCATTTCGGGCCATTGCCTCTGGAGAATTTATTGAAGAACAGATCTTCAACTGGACCTACTCCGATGAGCAGTCGGCGAAGGAAGCGTGGGAAGGCGAAGACAACCCTTACCGAGCCCTACCGCGCATGGTGCTGATGACCTATCAGCTGCCCGAATCGATTCGTGAAATAGCAATGGAAGGCGAGTTCAATGAGTTTGATCTCAATGTGTTTTTCAAAGCCAACGGCGAAGGGGCGTTCGCGGAATTTGAATACAAGGATGAAGTCCAAAAGTGGTTGGACATGATCCGTGGCTCTTTCTCCGAAACAACAGTAGACAACTTGAAGATGGGAGCCAAGAAACCGCCTCTTCCATTCTCCCATGCGCCACTCCTAAGAGTGCTCAACCACACGTTCTGGTATCTGCCTAACGTGGCATCCTGCCATGCAATGCGCAAATTGCTGGCAGAGGCGCAAAACACTTTTTACCAGGACTATCAGGTCATCGTAGCGGCAGGAACGAAAGCAGGTATCGGCGCGGCCGCTTTGCCTCCAGTGAAGGGGAAAATGGCGGACCCGCTCCACTCAAAGACGATCACTTTGTCCTGCGGCAAACTCACGACTGGTGTAACTGTGAAACCGTGGACAGGCATCTTTATGCTGCGTAACGCGAAGAGTCCGGAAACTTATTTCCAAGCAGCATTCCGCGTTCAATCTCCGTGGAGTATTAAGAATCCAGACGGGGATAATCCGAACGAAGAGCTCGTGATCAAAGAAGAATGCTACGTCTTCGATTTTGCCCCAAATCGCGCGCTGCGGCAGATCGCAGACTACAGCTGCCGCCTCAATGTCGATGAGAGTAATCCTGAAAAGAAAGTGGAGGAGTTCATCCGCTTTCTTCCAGTTTTAGCATACGACGGCAGCTCGATGAAGCAGATCGACGCGGCGGGAATCCTCGACATCGCGATGAGCGGCACCTCAGCGACGCTACTTGCGAAGCGCTGGGAAAGTGGGCTTCTAGTGAATGTCGACGACAGCACACTGGAACGACTGATGAACAATCCAGAAGCCATGGATGCGCTCATGAGTATCGAGGGCTTCCGGAGTCTTAATCAAGACCTAGAGACTATCATCAACAAATCGGAGTCGGTAAAGAAGGCGAAAAAAGAAGCCAACGACGAAGAGATGACCAAGAAGGAGAAGAAGGAACTCTCCGACGAAGAGAAAGAAGTGAAGAGCCTGCGCAAGCAGGTCCAGGAGAAGTTAATCAAGTTTGCGACACGCATTCCCGTTTTCATGTATTTGACGGACTACCGTGAGCGCTCACTCAAAGATGTGATCACACAGCTAGAGCCAGGCCTCTTCCAGAAAGTGACTGGTCTGACGGTGAAGGACTTCGAGCTACTCGTCAGTCTCGGCGTCTTTAACGGCCCGCTCATGAACGACGCCGTTTTCAAATTCAAACGCTACGAAGATGCTAGTCTCAGCTACACCAGCATCGACAAGCACGAGGGTGAAAATGTCGGCGGCTTCGATACAACCATCACTGCAGAGGAGCATCAAGCCATGGCTGTCTTCGAAAATCAGGCGGAGTATGGCTAAGAAACTAGCTGACCTACTAACAATATATGAAGAGCGTGGCACTCACCAACCCGGCGACGGTGCTGATCACCGACTGAATCAATCTCGACGGGCAACTCTCCAAGTTGTTCACCGAGGACACCGAGCTGCTGACCGATCGCACCAATGTGATCTGCATTTCCGACGAGGCCCACCGGAGTCAAGTGAATCTGGACCAGAAGCTCAAGATCACCGACGAGGGCGTGAAGCGGACCTTTGGCTTCGCCAAGTATCTGCACGACTCCCTGCCCAACGCGACCTACGTCGGATTCACCGGCACGCCCATTGATGCGACGCTGGATGTCTTCGGCGAGGTGGTGGACGCCTACACCATGACCGAGTCGGTCGCCGACGAGATCACGGTGCCGATCGTTTACGAAGGCCGGGCCGCCAAGGTGATCCTCGACAATTCAAAACTCCACGACATCGAGAAATACTACGACGAATGCGCCGAGGCCGGGGCGAGCGACTACGCGATCGAAGACAGCAAGAAGACGATGGCCAACATGGGCGCGATCCTCGGCGATCCACAACGCATCGAGGCGTTGGCCGCGGATTTAGTCGAACACTACGAGAAGCGCGTCTCCGAAGGTTCCACCGTGGCCGGCAAGGCGCTCTTTGTGAGCAGCAGCCGCCAAATCGCCTACGCCTTCTATCAGCAGGTCATCAAACTGCGCCCCGAGTGGGCTGAGGTGCGCGTCGCCGCTGAGGGCGTGGAGCTAACGGAGCAACAAAAGAAGGAGATTCTGCCCATAGAGCGCATCAAGATGGTGATGACGCGGGGCAAGGACGACGAGAAGGGACTCTACGACTTGCTCGGCAACAAGGACGAGCGCAAGAAGCTCGACGCTCAGTTCAAGAAGGCGGAATCCAATTTCAAGATCGCCATCGTCGTGGACATGTGGCTGACGGGCTTTGACGTGCCCTTCCTAGACACCATCTACATCGACAAGCCGGTCCAGCGACACAACCTGATCCAGACCATCTCCCGAGTGAACCGGAAATTTGAGAACAAGAAAAAGGGCCTCGTCGTCGACTACATCGGCATCAAGAAGCAGATGAACCAGGCGCTTGCCCAATACTCCAAGGCCGATAGCGCCAACATCGAGGAGATCGAGGCCTCCATCATCACAGTGCGCGATCACCTCGATCTACTCAATCGTCTCTTTCATGCCTTCGACAGTGCTCCCTACTTCAGCGGCTCCCCAGTTCAGCAATTGGAGTGCCTCAATCAAGCCGCCGAGTTCGTCCAGCTCACCGACAAGATCGAAAAGCGTTTCATGGAATTGGTGAAACGACTCAAGGCCGCCTACGACATCTGCAGCGGCAGCGATGTCCTGCAACGCAAGGAGCGTGACCACATCCACTTCTACCTCGCGGTGCGCTCTATTGTCGCCAAGCTGACCAAGGGCGAAGCGCCTGATAGCGCTCAGATGAATGCCAAAGTGCGCACGATGATTGCCGAGGCACTGCAAGCTGATGGCGTGGAGGAAATCTTCAAAATGGGTGAAGATGGAGCAGCCGAAATCAACATCTTCGAAGACGACTACATGGCTCGGATCGAAACGATCAAACTACCCAACACCAAGATCAAGCTACTGCAGCAACTTCTGAAAAAAGCCATCGAAGACTTCAAGAAGGTGAACAAGACCAAGGGGGTGGACTTTAGCGAGCAGTTCCAAACACTGGTCAGCAAATACAACGAACGCGATGAAAAGGACAGCTGGACGGGCGAAGGCGTCAAAAACTTGACTGACGAGCTCTTCTCTATGGTCGAAAACCTCAAGACTGAAATGGGATCATTCAACGATCTTGGAATTGATCTAGAGGAAAAATCCTTTTACGACATTCTCAAAGCACTCGCCGATAAATACGAATTCGACTACCCCGAGGACAAGCTGATCAAGCTCTCCAAGCAAGTAAAGACGGTGGTCGACGACAAGGCCAAATACACCGACTGGAGCCAACGTGCCGACATCCAAGCCGAGCTGAAAGTCGATCTCATCATCCTACTCGCCGAGAACGGCTATCCGCCAGTCGACCGGGATGAGGTCTACAAGGAAATCTTTGAGCAGGCGGAGAACTTCAAGAAGTATCAGAAATGACAAAGACTGAGTTCGAATCCTATTTAGCGGAACACAATACCGCTGGCAGTGGCAAGGCCGGTTCCTACCTGAAGGCTCTCGAATGGCTTGGTAAAATGCTTGAGGCTAAACCCTATCAGTTCCGCGATTGTCTCGACTTGTGGGCGATCTCCTCCGTCGATCGTCTCGTAGAGCTACGTTCCTTTGTCCTTGAAGAACAGAAAAAGCGGTCCAGTCCATGGAACACTCCGGATATCCCGATCAGCTATTTACGAGACGGATATTGTGCTGCAGCGCTGACCCATATGGTCCACTTTCTACCGCAACAAAATCATGTCGATCAAGTCCTAGAAACATATCGTGCAAATCAGGACGACCCTGAAGATGTGTTAAATCAAAAGCTCGATTTCGACCCTAAGTTGCCATCGAGATATGTGGAAAATCCCGACTCAAAAGAAGGCCAAGATGTGATACGAGAAACAAAGGCGAGAATAGGGCAAACCGCTTTCCGAGAAATGGTCCTAGAGAACTACGAGAACACCTGCGGAATCACCGGCCTGGATATTCCCACGCTCAATCGTGCCAGCCATATCATCGGATGGGCTGAGAAAAAGTCGACCCGTATGCTCCCCAGTAATGGTATCTGCCTCTCTGCAACCTACGATGCGGCCTTTGACAAAAAGCTCATCAGCTTTGATGAAGATTACCGTTTGATCGTCTCTCAAGAGATTCAAGATCACTACACTCGTTCGAGTGCCCAGACTTACTTTAAGGATCGCGAAGGGCAAATGCTCTCACTGCCCAAGCGAGACGCACCCAACCAAACCTATCTGGAAGAGCACCGGAAATTAGGTGAATTTTAAGCCGCCCATGCCTGGCATCGCCTGAATCTCTTCCAGTAAATCTCGGCTTCTCTTCCTCACCCGCCAAGGCCAAGAGATCACCCTCCCCGAAAAGAACCTCCCCTCCCAAGAAGCCCTCACCTGGCACCGGGCCCACCTTCTTAAAGCCTGAGGGACAGAGATCGCCCACCAGAGCCGAACGAAGCCAGCCCCCCGCAACCAACCGAGGTTCCACAAAGAACCAAAGGGAAACAACAAAACCACCCACCACACACACCAATCTAACAGTTAGAATGTTAGTTGATGATTCAATAAACTTCATCACCTTGATCAATATCAACCCTCGCCCATCTAGTCTCCTGTCTCCCACAGTCACCTAACCCCACTCCAAACCTCCTCATTTCATGACCAGCTGAACGAGAATCCATCTCCTTGATGGAATTTTTCGGAATAAAGCCCGAACACATCACTCTCATCTCCAGAAACCATGAAGCGCGTCCCGCATTTCCTCCTTCAGCTCACGATGGCCCTCGGGCTTTCGTTGGCCTTGGTGGTCCCGATGAGTGCGTTGACAGTGGAGGTGCCTGCCCAAGTTTCCGAATGCGATTCCTGCACCTCATGTTGTCCTTCAGAGGAAGAGAACGCCCCCTGCGAACCCTTTGAGTGTGACTGCCCGGATTGCCCTTGCGGAGTCATCGCCAAGGCTCCGCTGACGGCAGTCATCTTCCGGCCGATGCCTATCGCTGCTTCGGCCGTCCCCTCCTTACTCGTCCCCGATTTGATGGGGAAAATCGAGCTGGTAAACATTCGTCCTCCGGTGCCACCGCCGCGAGTAGGTTGATTGAATCCGTGTCGTGGACTCTTTTTTCTTAAGGAGTCTTGAGCCTGATTTTTCAACCCCAAGAATATTGTGAAACCATGAAAATCTTAATCGCTATTTCCGCGGTCGCGCTTTCCAGCTTCGCCTATTCCTTCCAGCCTGCAGCACCTGCGGCGGCCTGTGGATGCACTCAGTGTGTCTGTGAGGTCTGCCTCGATTGCGAGTGCTGTGAAGGTTGCGAATGCGAGTAAACCGCGATCCGCCTTTTAAAACACGCAAGCGTCTGCCCCGTCACCGGGCCAGGCGCTTTTTAAATGGTGAGATAAAGCGAGCTAGATAAATTAGAAAAGAAAGGACTCTAATAAGATCAGACTTCAAAAAGTGATTACGATTTTTATACTCTCTAAAAAAATCACTTCATTGACGGCGGATACGCGGCATTGCCTTACTCCGAGCCGAAAGCGACCAAAGAGTTCGAAGATATCGCCGAAACTCGCACAGACTCCAAGCTAGGATGGACCTCTTTTCTACAGATCCCCACGCCAACCTTCTTCCTCAGGATGGAGTCGTTCGCTATTACTCAGACTTTCTTCCACCCGCTGCAGGAGAGAACTACCTCAGTGGGCTACGAGATGAGATTCCGTGGCGGAACGATGAGGTGACGATGTTTGGAAAGACGATTGTGACGGCTCGAAAGGTGGCGTGGTTTGGCGACGCGGGGCTCGATTACACCTATTCGGGGAAGACTAAGTCTCCCCTTTCGTGGAGCGAGCTTCTGCTAAAACTTAAAAGGCTGACCGAGGAGAAGACGGGGCATCTTTTCAACTCCTGCCTGCTGAACCTCTATCATAACGGCTCGGAGGGAATGGGCTGGCACCGGGATAATGAATCATCGATTGTCCCCCACTCTCCGATTGCCTGTCTCAGCTTCGGAGCGGAGCGGCGCTTCCACTTCAAGCACACGACGACGAAGGAGAGGATCACAGTGGAGCTGGCCTCGGGGAGCCTTCTCGTGATGGCCGGAGAGACGCAGACGCACTGGCAGCACGCACTCCCGAAGAGCACTCGAATCAGTGAACCGAGAATCAGTCTGACTTTCCGACAGATGAAGGAACGAGAACCCGCCTGACCAAAGGATAGAGTGAAATTGCGACGATGATGACAGCAGCTCCGGAGTAAAAACCGGATCCGAGATTCTGGTAGTCTTTCAAAATAAGAGCCGCGAGTAGAATACCGTAGACGGGTTCGAGATTGTTCGCGAAGTTGATGGTGAAGACGCTGAAGCGCTTGAGGAGGTTCACGTATTCGGAAAAGGCGACGACGGTGCACAGTCCGCCAAGGAGGAGAAGGTAGAACCAATCGTGGAGACTAGGGACGAGATCAATTCCCCCCGGAAGAAAAAACAAGCTCACCACAGCAAAGAGACAAGCGCCCACCATTTCATAAAAAGTGATGAGGTAAGGGCCGGCTTTCTTGATGTGAAAGCTATTGATGACCGAGAAAATGGCAGCGAGAAAGGCCGAGAAGATCGCGATCAAGAACCCGGAGCTGAACTCCACCTCGCTTCGGTAAATCAGCGAGACTCCTACCATGACGATGGCCCCGAAAAGGAGATCAATCAGGCGGAATCTCCGTCCTCGCACAAGGAGGGGCTCGAGAATGGCAGTCCAGAGTGAAAGCGTGGCAACGCCGACCATGCAGATGGAGACATTGGCGACTTTGACTGCGAGGAAGAAGGTCACCCAGTGCGCTCCAATGATGAAGCCGGTGACGATCAGCTTGAGGGCATCACGACGTGGAATGACCAGCCGATGTCGGAGCATGAGGGCTAGGATCACGGAGGCGATTCCGGTGCGAAAGACGACGATCTCCGGGGCAGGAAGCATGATCAAGGCACCAAGCACCGCCGTGAACCCCCAAAGGATGACGACGGCTTGCAGCTTAAGGTGATCACGAATCATGGCGTGGAGATTTCTTCACGGTGGTGCAGAAAAAGCGAGAATGAGTTTAGAAGGGCAGAAAAAAGCCCCGGTCGTTTGCACGAGCCGGGGCTTTGAAGTTTTTTATCGGGACGCTTTAGACAATCCCTTCGACCTCGGCATCTTCATCAGATTCCTCAACGACTGGCTCGGGCTCCTCGACGGTAATGTCGAAGTCTGAGCTCTTGTGAGTTGGGAAGCCGGTTCCGGCCGGGATGAGATGACCCATGATAACGTTTTCCTTGAAGCCGCGGAGGGTATCCACTTTTCCAAGAGTCGCTGCATCGGTCAGAACACGCGTGGTGTCCTGGAAGGATGCGGCCGAGATAAAGGACTCAGTCTCAATCGAGGCTTTCGTGATTCCAAGAAGGACAGGTTCACCTTCAGCAGGCTTACCACCTTCTTTAAGAATGCGCTTGTTCTCGATATTGAAAGTCGATTTCTCAACTTGGTCTCCCCAAAGGAATTCAGTATCGCCAGGCTCAGAGATCTTCACTTTACGAAGCATCTGGCGGATCACGATTTCGATATGCTTATCGTTAATTTCCACACCCTGCGAGCGGTAAACGGTCTGAACCTCTGTCGTGAGGTGCTCCTGAAGGGCCTGCGGTCCGCAAGCTTCGAGGAGATCCTCGGGAGCAACAGGGCCCTCGGTGATCTGGTCGCCACGACGGACGGCATCCCCTTCTCCAAGGATCATGTGCTTACCCATTGGGACGAGGTGATCAACGCTCTCGAGTGACTCAGGATCGGTGACAATGACCTTCCGCTTACCGCGAACGGTGCCGCCGAAGGAGATGGCTCCATCGATCTTAGCAATGACGCAGGCGTCCTTCGGACGACGTGCTTCGAATAGCTCAGCAACACGTGGAAGACCACCGGTAATATCACCAGTTTTGGCAACCTTACGTGGCGTCCGCGCAAGCTGTGTTCCTCCGGCAATCTTGCCACCTTCTTTTACAGAAAGGTGAGCGCCGACTGGGATGGAGTAACTGGCGAGGATCTCGCTGGTGTCCTTTGGATTCACAATGACAACCTGCGGGTGCAAGTCCTCTTTGTGCTCGGTCACCGTGAGGCCCTTCTTACCGGTCTCGCGATCGGTTTCGGACTGAATGGTGATCCCAATGATCATATCGCGGAACTCAACCTTACCGCCTTTTTCAGCAATAATGGGGATTGAGTGCGGATCCCAAGTGAGGAGCTGATCGCCCTTCTTGATGTCAGCCGCATCTGCGGTGGAGATCAAAGAACCAATGACAACATTGTAAGACTCAAGCTCGAGGCCTTTAGCGTCACGAATGCTGACCGACCCACCCTTGTTCAGGACGACGTGGTTTCCATCGATATCCTCGACGGTGCGCAGTTCGTTATAGGAGACCACACCCTTTGCCTTGGCGTGAATGAAGGGTTGCTTGGAAGCACCGATCGCAACACCACCGGAGTGGAATGTGCGCATCGTAAGCTGGGTTCCGGGCTCACCAATCGACTGTGCAGCGATGATACCGACGGCTTCACCAATCTTCGCAAGCTTACCAGTCGCGAGGTTCAAGCCATAACAGCTCTGACAGCAACCACGCTCGGACTCACAAGTGAGCGGAGAGCGGATCTTAAGGCGCTCGTGACCGACCTTCTCAATAGCGAGCGAGGTGTCCTCGTCCATGAGTTGACCTTTCTTAATGATGACTTTTTCAGTAACAGGATCGACGATCTTCTCACACGAGGTGCGGCCGTGGATGCGGGAAGCGAGCGATGCTGCTTCTTCGTCACCCGAGTAGATTGTCTGGACGGTGATGCCATTATTGGTGCCACAATCCGGCTGAGTGATGATGACATCCTGAGAAACATCGACCAACTTACGGGTCATGTATCCGGAGTCAGCAGTCTTAAGCGCGGTATCAGCAAGTCCCTTACGAGCTCCGTGAGTGGAGATGAAGTATTCCAACACGGAAAGACCTTCACGGAAGTTCGAGGTAATCGGACGTTCGATAATCTCACCAGAGGGCTTAGCCATAAGGCCTCGCATCCCGGAGAGCTGCTTAATCTGGTTCTTGTTACCACGAGCACCGGAATCGACCATCATGAAGAGCGGGTTCGCCTTCTTGGAGCCTTCGTTATACTCAAGCTTACGGTAAAGCGCGTTCGCGATGTTGTCGGAAGCACGGGTCCAGACGTCGACGACCTTCTGGTAGCGCTCACCATTGGTGATGACACCATTACGGTAGTGCTTGGAGACGGTGTCGATCTCGGCGTAAGCCTTCTTGAGTTCGCCTTCCTTCTCTTCTGGAATGACCATATCGACGATTCCGATGGAGCAACCGGAAACGGTTGCTTCGGCGAAACCAAGGGTCTTGAGCTTGTCCATCGTGATGACGGTCTGCTTTCCGCCGGAGACCTGATAACAGCGCCAGATAATGTCTCCGATCTGTCCCTTGCCGACGTTGTTGTTGATAAAACCAACCCCTTCAGGCCAGATCTCATTGAAACGAACACGACCGGGAGTGGTCTCGATCACTTTGAGTTCCTTGTTTCCAAAGACGGAATCCTTACCGAAGTCAGGGTTCGCAAAGCGGATCGCCTGATGATACTCGACCTTGCCATTGGCAATCGCGAGTTCCACATCAGTGATACCACTGAAGAGGGAGAGATTTCCGTCTTCTTCGCGATCCTTCGCGGTGCGATTACGCGCCCAAGTGAGGTAGTAAGTTCCGAGAATAATATCTTGAGAAGGAGTAATTACCGGACGACCTGAAGCAGGCGAGAAGATGTTATTCGTCGCGAGCATCAACTGACGACACTCCATCTGTGCTTCCACAGAGAGAGGAACGTGAACAGCCATCTGATCACCATCAAAGTCCGCATTGTAAGCACCACAGGTCAGTGGGTGCAGACGGATCGCGGATCCCTCAATAAGAACAGGCTCGAATGCCTGAATGGAGAGGCGGTGAAGAGTCGGTGCGCGGTTCAGCATCACTGGGTGACCTTTTGTCACTTCAGCGAGGATGTCCCAGACTTCTGGAGTCTTGCGGTCGATCATCTTCTTCGCAGAACGAACGGTGTGGCAGTAGCCGAGTTCTTTCAGACGACGGATGATGAAGGGCTCGAAGAGAGTGAGTGCCATCTTCTTAGGAAGACCACACTGGTTCAGCTTAAGATCAGGTCCAATAACGATGACGGAACGACCAGAGTAATCGACTCGCTTACCGAGAAGGTTCTGACGGAAGCGTCCACCCTTACCCTTGAGCATATCAGAGAGCGACTTAAGGGCACGGTTACCAGCTCCGGTGACAGCGCGGCCGTGACGACCGTTATCATAGAGAGCGTCACAAGCCTCTTGAAGCATGCGCTTCTCATTGCGGATGATGACCTCAGGGGTCTTCAGCTGCATGAGGTTGCGGAGACGATTGTTCCGGTTAATGACGCGACGGTAGAGGTCGTTCAGGTCGGAAGTCGCAAAGCGTCCACCTTCCAAGGGAACCAGCGGACGAAGGTCCGGCGGGATCACAGGAAGAACGGTCATGATCATCCACTCTGGGCGAGTGTTTGAGTGAAGGAAGCCACGGGCAAGCTTGAGGCGCTTGGCGAGCTTCTTACGGTTCTGCTTGGAGCGAGTTGCTTCCATGGCCTCTTCAAGCTCAACGAGGAGCTCTTCAAGGACGACTTGGGAGAGGAGATCGCGAATTGCTTCTGCGCCCATTCCGGCACGGAAAGCTTCTTCACCGTGGTCTTCCTCCGCATCACGCAGCTCGCTCTCAGTGAGAAGCTGACCACGCTCAAGGGGAGTCTTACCAGGCTCGGTGACGAGGTAGTCCTCGTAGTAAATGACGCGCTCAAGTTCACGGGCGGTCATATCAAGAACAAGACCGATACGGGAAGGCATGCACTTGTAGAACCAGATGTGGCTCACAGGAACTGCGAGATCGATGTGCCCCATGCGCTCACGACGGACGCGAGAGAGAGTCACCTCAACACCACAACGGTCACAGGTGACGCCCTTGTGCTTGATGCGCTTGTATTTTCCGCAGGCACACTCCCAGTCGCGAGTCGGTCCGAAGATGCGCTCGCAGAAAAGGCCACCCTTCTCCGGCTTGAATGTCCGGTAGTTGATGGTCTCTGGGTTCAGAACCTCGCCATTGGACCATCCGCGGATGGTCTCTGGATTAGCGACGGTAATTGATACCTGATCGAATGGCTCTGGCTTGGTGTCCACGCCGTAGAGTTCACGAAGATTTGTTTCAACACTCATAATGGTAGTTACTAATTTCTAGTGGTTGGGTTTTGGTTCGGTGTTGATTAAATGGTGAGATCGTCGAGTGAGAAGTCAGCAGACGCTTCGGGCGCGCCCTTCTTCTTACCAGAACGTCCCGGTTTCACGTCGAGACAGAGTGACTGCATTTCCTTGATAAGAACGTTGAAACTCTCAGGAGTGCCAGCTTCAAGGCTGTTGTCCCCTTTCACGATCGCTTCGTAAATTCTTGTCCGGCCTTGCACGTCATCCGACTTTACGGTCAGAAGTTCCTGCAGGGTGTAAGCGGCGCCGTAGGCTTCGAGAGCCCAGACCTCCATCTCACCGAATCGCTGACCACCATACTGTGCCTTACCACCGAGCGGCTGCTGGGTAACAAGTGAGTATGGACCAACGGCACGTGCGTGAATCTTATCAGCCACGAGGTGACCGAGCTTCAGCATGTAGATGATACCGACCACAACGGGCTGGTGGATGGCGTCTCCAGTGCGTCCATCATAGAGAGTGGACTTACCGGCGATTGAGCCGTCCTTACCGTCGCCGATCCAAGTATAGCCCGCTTGAATAGGCTCATCTGGTTTACGTTCACGGGCCTTATGAGTGACTCTGTCACCGATCATTTTTTGGCCGTCAACTTTCTTGGCCTCGGACATGTATTCCCAGATCTTGTCTTCGTGGATACCATCGAAAATTGGAGTAGCGACCTTGAACCCGAGAGCCTTGGCTGCAACACCGAGGTGGGTTTCAAGAACCTGTCCAACGTTCATTCGAGATGGAACACCGAGTGGGTTAAGGCAGATGTCGACTGGAGTTCCATCGGAAAGGTAAGGCATATCAGCCTCGGGCACGATGACCGCGACAACTCCTTTGTTTCCGTGACGTCCAGCCATCTTATCACCGACGCTGAGCTTACGCTTGGCTGCGACGAAGACTTTGACTTCCTTAACGACACCAGGATCGACTTCGTCACCACTCTCGAGCTGGTCGAGGCGACGCTCGCGCTCTCCGTCAAGCTCACCGAAGCGGCTTTCGAATCCGGAGATGATTTCGAGGATCTTGTTACGGATCGGGGAAGGATCGATTTCGATGTGGTCGTAGACCGATGCCAACTTACGAAGGAGGGTCTTGGTAATCTTGCGATTCGCAGGGATGATGATCTCACCAGACTGGGCATTCACCACGTCGAGAGGGATCTTTTCTCCAAGGAGGATATCGGAAAGCTTCTCAGTGAGCTGGTCAGTGAGCTGGTCTTTCTTCTTCTTGTGCTCGTCGTTGATCTTCTTCAGCTGCTTCTTGAGCTTCGCTGGATCAGCTTCGAGTTCCTTACGACGGGCCATTCCGTGAGTGGCGATGCGGATGTCCTGCACGATTCCGGTGCAACCGGAAGGAACGCGGAGGGAAGTATCCTTAACATCAGCTGCTTTCTCACCGAAGATCGCGCGAAGGAGGCGCTCCTCAGGAGCGAGTTCCGTCTCGGACTTGGGAGTGATCTTACCGACGAGGATGTCGCCAGGCTTCACTTCAGCACCGATGCGGACGATTCCGTCGTGGTCGAGGTTCTTAAGAGCCTCTTCACCGACGTTTGGAATATCACGAGTGATTTCCTCAGGTCCAAGCTTGGTATCACGAGCAGCAGCCTCGAACTCAGAGATGTGAATCGAGGTGTAAATGTCGTCCTTCACCATACGCTCTGAGATGACGATGGCATCCTCAAAGTTGTATCCGTTCCATGGCATGAAGGCCACGAGGACGTTGGCACCGAGAGCAAGCTCACCGTGCTGGGTGTTAGGGCCGTCAGCGATGATATCGCCGATCTTGATCTTCTGACCGGAGTTAACGAGGGGCTTCTGGTTGATGCAAGAACCGGAGTTCGAGCGCATGAACTTACGAAGCGGATAGACGAAGGTTCCTTTTGCAGGATCCGACTTAATCGACTCAGGCTCACTGAGGAAGCGCTCATCCGATACCGGAAGAACTCCGTCCTTAGTAGTGATGATGTATTCCGCAGAGGAAGCGGCGACGATGCCGTCAGCTTCAGCTACGACGACAGCGCGAGAATCGCGAGCTGCTTTCTCCTCAAGACCAGTGCCGATGTAAGGCGAGTCAGAGACGAGAAGCGGCACACCCTGGCGCTGCATGTTTGAACCCATGAGCGCGCGGTTGGCGTCATCGTGTTCAAGGAAGGGAATGAGTCCCGCAGCAACTGAAACGAGCTGCTTGGGAGAAACGTCCATGTAGTTCACTCGGTCTGGCTGAACTTCGAGGAATTCACCACGCTCACGAGCAGTGATGCGCTCGGTCTGGAAGATTCCTTTTTTATCAATCGGATTACTTGCCTGCGCGATGAGGAAGCCTTCTTCCTGGTCAGCAGTGAGATACTCGATTGTGTTGGTGACTTTACCCTTCTTAACGACGCGGTAAGGAGTCTCGATGAATCCAAACTCGTTGATTCGTGCATAGGTGCACATCGAGTTAATCAGACCAATGTTTGGACCCTCGGGGGTCTCAATTGGGCAAATGCGGCCATAGTGAGAGGTGTGGACGTCTCGGACTTCGAAGCCAGCACGGTCGCGATTGAGTCCGCCCGGTCCAAGAGCCGAAAGACGGCGCTTGTGGGTGAGCTCGGCGAGCGGGTTGGTCTGGTCCATGAACTGGGAAAGCTGCGAACGACCAAAGAAGTCACGCACGACGGCGGAAAGCGCCTTCGGGTTAATGAGCTTCTGAGGAGTCATGCCTTCGATGTTCACATCAAAGAGAGTCATGCGCTCTTTCACGAGACGCTCCGTGCGAGCAAGACCCACGCGGCACTGGTTTGCGAGAAGTTCACCCACTGCACGAACACGACGTGAACCAAGGTGGTCAATATCATCGAGGACACCCTCACCCTTCTTCAGGTTGAGAATATACTGAACGGCGGCGAGGAAGTCCTTGCCGACCATGATGCGCTCGTTTGGATCGACATCGATCTTAAGCTTCTGGTTGATCTTATAACGACCGACACGAGTGAGGTCGTATTTTTTAGGATCAAAGAAGAGACGCTTCAAGAGAGCGCGCGCATTAGCAGCCGTTGGTGGATCACCAGGGCGAAGCTTGCGGTAGATATCCTTCAGGGCGGATTCTTCATCAAAAGCTGGGTCCTTCTTGAGGGACTTCACGAGAATTTCGTCCTCGGAAGCATCAATCACATCAATGCTTTTCTGACCGAGAGCAACAAGCTGGCGGACAACTCCGATCGAAAGTGGCTCATAGGCGCGAGCAACCACGACTTCACCATCGAGCACGTCCTCAAAAGCCATGAGAGGCGCGAGGGCTTCTTCGTCCATCTTCTCGCTAAGTTTGAGCTTCTGGATCTTATAGAAGTTCTCAACAAGCTGACGCTCCTCGGGGTATCCGAGAGCACGAAGGAAGGTGGTAGCAAGGAACTTACGACGACGACGACGGCGGTCGAGGTAGACATACATGAGGTCGTTCGTGTCGAACTGAACCTCAAGCCAAGATCCACGATCTGGAATGATGCGGAAAGAGTGGAGGATTTTACCATTCAGGTGGATCGACTTCTCGAAGCAAATACCGGGTGAGCGGTGAAGCTGGGAAACGATGACACGCTCAGCGCCGTTGATGACGAAGGTGCCGCGACGGGTCATCATCGGAAGCTCGCCCATGTAGACGCGCTCCTTTTTGGTGCCTGTATCATCCTTCAGATTGAAGGTGACGTAGAGTGCAGCGGAGAAAGTCTCACCAGTGCGGAGGGCATCAAGAGCAGAAGCTTTGGAGTCCTCGATATCGTAGGTTGCGAAAGCGAGCTCGATGGTATCATCGTAGCTCTTAATCGGAAATACCTCTTGAAGAACGGCTTGAAGGCCGGTTTCTGTGCGCTGGTCTGGCGGCACGTCTTTTTGCAGGAAATCCTCATAGGATTTGGACTGCACCTCAATCAAGTTTGGAGGTTCGATGACCTCCTCGATGGTTCCAAAGTATTCGCGCTTCAACATGATTTGATCCGGATAGGAGTTTTCGCCAGTCCCCCTGAGGAGGCTGGCGAGTGGGTTTTGGTTTGGCTAAAAGCCGGTGATTGCAATCCCGTTTGTGTGTGAGCACGAACGGAGGGGAAACTTCGCTAGGAATTCTAAAAGTCAAATTTAGATATTTAGCAAGAGAACCTCCTCCGACCGGGCCCAGACTCGGCTCCGAAGAACCGAGCCCGGGTGGAAAGGTCGGTTACTTGAGCTCAACTTTGGCTCCAGCTGCTTCCAGCTTTTCCTTAGCGGCTGCAGCATCGTCTTTGCTAGCTCCTTCGAGGACTGCCACTGGAGCAGACTCAACGAGTTTCTTAGCATCGGCAAGACCAAGTCCAGAAGCAACTTCACGCACTGCCTTAATGACTGCGATCTTGTTACCACCAGCTTCAGCAAGGAAGACGTCAAAGTCGGTCTTCTCTTCAGCTGCGGCTCCACCACCTTCGGCGGGTGCTGCTGCTGCTGCTGCGGGCGCTGCGGCGCTGACGCCCCATGCCTCTTCGAGGTGCTTAACCAATTCGGCTGCTTCCAATACGGAAAGCTTACCGAGCTCTTCTGCGATTTTTGTAATGTCTGACATTGTATTTTTTTTGTCGGTATCGTCGCGTCCGGAGCTTCCGGACATTTCAGACCCCCAGCTGGGAGGCCGACGAGGAACCAGTTTTGTTTTTTCCAGGAACTCCCTCGCTCAGTAAACCGAGCTTGGGAAGACCATCCGTTCAAATTGTTTACTCTTCGTTGAATTTCGCCTTGATGACGCGAGCGAGACTTGCGGCAGGCTCGTTGAGAGTGCGAACCAGCTGTGCGGCTGGAGCATTGATAGTAGAGAGAAGCTGGGCGAGGAGGACATCGCGGGCCGGAAGGGCTGCGAGGGCTTTCACTTGAGCTTCATCGAGGACTTCACCGTCGAGAATGCCGGCCTTGATCTCAGGCTTCTTGAATTCCTTTTCGAAATTCGCAACGACTTTAGCAACAGCACAGACATCAGTATCGCCAGTGACGAATGCTGTCTGACCATTGAGGCTTTCACCAAGGTCAGGAAGTCCGGCGTCAGCGAGGACGCGCTTCATGAAGGAGTTTTTAGCAACGTGGCACTCAGCACCGTTCTCAGAGAGGCGGTTACGGAGTTCATCGAACTCAGGAACAGTCGTTCCGGTGTAGTCTACCACGAGCACGAAGGGAGAAACGTCAACGCGCTCCTTGATCTCATCGAGAATGTATTTCTTATCTGGATTCATGGTGGTGGTTACTTAGAGGTGGTGGTGTAGACAGCTGGGTCGATGACGATACCGGGAAGCATGGAAGCTGAGACGGTCACGTTGTTGATGTAGATGCCTTTTGCTGAAGCAGGCTTGGCCTTGACGATGCTATCGATGAGAGCTGCAATGTTTTCGCTGATCTGCTCAGGCTTGAAGGAGAGCTTACCGATGGCAGAAGCAACATTACTGCTTTTGTCTACCTTGTAGTCGATACGACCCGCCTTGACAGCATTGATGGCTGCGGCAGTATCATCGGTGACAGTGCCAGTCTTTGGGTTAGGCATGAGGCCACGTGGTCCGAGGACACGAGCAACCTTACGCACTTCCGTCATTGCTGCCGGAGTGGCGATGGCGACATCAAAGTCGACCCATCCGCCTTGAACTTTCTTAATGAGGTCCTCGAAGCCGACTTCATCAGCACCTGCATCGGTAGCAGCCTTAGCGGCATCACCGGAGGCGAAGACGATCACGCGGACTTTCTTACCAGTTCCGTGCGGGAGAGGGACAGATCCACGAACCATTTGATCGCTCTTACGTGGATCAACGCCGAGATGGGCGGAGAAAGTCACGGTAGCATCGAACTTCGGTGCGGGGAACTTTTTCAGCAGCGCAGCAGCATCGTCGAGAGAATAGGTCTTCCCTTCTTCGACGAGGGCAGCGGCCTGCTCGTATCTTTTACTTCTTTTATTACTCATTGTGCTTTGCAGTGCAATCGGGCGGCCTAGTGGCACAACCTCCTGCTGTTTGGATTCCCCCACTCTTTCGAGTGGAAGTGAAAAATTTAGCCTTCGATCTCGAGGCCCATCTGCATTGCAGTGCCAGCGAGGATCTTAGCTGCTTGCTCGGGATCGTTTGTGTTGAGATCAACGATCTTACGACTGACAACCTCCATGAGCTTCGCCTTGGAAAGTGTGCCAACCTTGATCTTGTTAGGCTCACCAGAACCAGAAGCGAGGCCTGCTGCTTTCTTGAGAAGAACTGCTGCGGGTGGCTGCTTGGTTACGAACGAGAAACTTGCGTCTTTGTAGACAGTGATAACAGTTGGAAGGAGGTCTCCGGAGGACTGTTGAGTCGCTGCGTTGAACTCCTTACAGAATCCCATGATGTTCACTCCAGCCTGACCGAGAGCGGGGCCGACGGGTGGGGATGGGTTTGCTTGTCCTGCGAGAATTTGCAGTTTGAGAACGGATTTTACTTCCTTGGCCATGATTTCAGGTTGGTAATGGTGGGTTGCCGGGAAAGGCAGAGATTGATTTGGAGAGCGCTATTGCGGGAAAATTGAGATTTTAGCAAGAATTTGCGGAAAAATTACTAAATTAGCCCTTTTCGACCTGCCAGTATTCGAGTTCGACCGGAGTGGAACGCCCAAAGATCGTGACAGCGACGCGAAGCTTACCGCGCTCGGGATCGATTTCCTCAACGATGCCATTCTGGCTTTCGAAAGGACCATCGGAGACCTTGACGGTATCGCCGACCTCGAAC
This sequence comes from Akkermansiaceae bacterium, assembly GCA_039769075.1. Taxonomy (GTDB): domain Bacteria; phylum Verrucomicrobiota; class Verrucomicrobiia; order Verrucomicrobiales; family Akkermansiaceae; genus SW10. The sequence continues at coordinate 21,981 of JBDMZE010000043.1, forward strand.
TCGACGGAAGGACGAACAGCGCCTTCACGCTCGTTAATTTGACCCAGCATACTCTCGACTTCGCGAGCACGCATGGGGATGGGGAGATTTTTAGAACCAGCGAAGCCAATTGCTCCGTCAAGCTCCTGCATGAAAGACCAGGTGTCTTCAACCACATTGTTCTCAGGGGTGAGAAGATGCATGTTTACGATGACATAGCCGGGGAAGAACTTCTTCTTGCTCTCGGTTTTCTTGCCAGCGCGGACTTCCGAAACGAGTTCGGTAGGAACGAGGACCTGGAATACTTTGTCTGCGAGCTCTTCAGCCTCGACGACCCGCTCGATACGAGCTTTCACCCTCTGCTCCTGTCCGGAGAGAACGTGCACCACATACCATTGGTCTTTTGGAGCGGGAATCGTAGGCATAATCGAAATAAAGTATAGGGAAGGAAAGTGAGTGGGAAATTCGCCAGTTTTAGACGATTTCACTAAGGAATCTGACGACCTTCGTATTCACGAGGTCCCAGAGGCCGACGTAGGCGGCGAGGAGGATGATAGCAATCAAGACCACGACGGTGGAATCGATCAACTCTTTGTATTTCTTAAAGCCTTTCACCTTAGGATCAGGATCCCAAGGCCATGATGCTTTGCGCAGCTCGGCCTTAACCTCGCCGATGAATCTAAAAATCTTCGCTGAGTTAGAAAAGAACAACCAGAGCGCGATCGCTACAAGCAGATAAACGATACCAGAAGTAATCCAGCTGTCGGAGATTTTGAGGAATTCAATCATTTTGGAAAAAGTGGAAAGTGGCAGGACAGTAGGGACTTGAACCCTAAACCCCCGGTTTTGGAAACCGGTGCTCTACCAATTGAGCTACTGTCCTATTACTTGGTAGAAAATTTGTTTTGGAGGCGACTGAGGGGCACCCCGTAAAGGGTGCCCCTGCTAGAAACCAGCCAGAAGGAATTAATCAGAGGATTCCGAATAATTCCTGAGGTAAGCAATTATGCAAGGATCTCGCCGACACGACCAGCACCAACAGTGCGGCCACCTTCGCGAATCGCGAAGCGCATGGTCTGCTCCATCGCAATTGGAGTGATGAGTTCGATTGTAAGATTGACGTTATCACCAGGCATGACCATCTCGACACCGTCGGGAAGAGTCACAGCACCAGTCACGTCAGTCGTGCGGAAGTAGAACTGTGGGCGGTAGTTTGCGAAGAATGGCGTGTGACGGCCACCTTCATCCTTAGAAAGGACGTAAACTTCAGCAGTGAACTTGGTGTGAGGAGTGACGGAACCAGGCTTAATGATGCACTGGCCACGCTCGAGGTCCTCTTTCTTAAGTCCACGAACAAGGAGACCGACGTTGTCGCCTGCACGGCCTTCGTCGAGCAACTTACGGAACATCTCGATGTCCGTAATGGTGGTCTTTTGAGTGTCGCGGATACCCACGATCTCAACTTCACCCATCTTCTTGATGATGCCACGCTCGATACGACCGGTAGCAACGGTGCCACGACCTTCAATCGAGAAGACGTCCTCAATAGGCATGAGGAAATCAAGATCAACTGGGCGCTCAGGCTCAGGGATGTAGCTATCGACAGCTTCCATCAGCTTGATGATGTTCGCCTTGTGCTCTGCATCGCCTTCAAGAGCCTTGAGAGCGGAACCCATGACAACAGGAATGTCGTCACCAGGGAACTCATACATGGAGAGAAGTTCACGAACTTCCATTTCGACAAGCTCAAGGAGCTCGGCGTCATCGACCTGATCGGTCTTGTTCATGAATACTACGAGAGCGGGAACACCAACCTGACGAGCGAGCAGGATGTGCTCACGAGTCTGGGGCATTGGGCCGTCTGCTGCGGAAACAACAAGAATACCACCGTCCATCTGGGCAGCTCCGGTAATCATGTTCTTCACGTAGTCAGCGTGACCTGGGCAGTCAACGTGCGCGTAGTGACGACCTTCGGTCTCATACTCGACGTGTGCCGTAGAAATTGTAATACCGCGAGCTTTCTCCTCGGGAGCAGCATCGATTTGATCGTATGCCCGTGCTTCGCCACCACCTGCTTCTGCGAGGACGGTAGTAATTGCAGCGGTGAGTGTAGTTTTGCCGTGGTCAACGTGGCCGATTGTGCCGATGTTGACGTGAGGCTTGTTCCGTTCGAACTGTTCTTTAGCCATGTTTTTGGATTGGTTGGTAGCTGGTTTCTGAGCTGGTTTTTCGTCTCTCAAATCTACTGGAGCTTTTGGCGGGAATTGAACCCGCGACCTCGTCCTTACCAAGGACGCGCTCTACCCCTGAGCTACAAAAGCATTACCAGTTGATTTGTGATGTTTCCGACAGCAGCTTGAGGGTGCACGGAGTCCGATAAAATCAGTTCCGCAATCCACTCCCCGATGCCGAAAGCGAGCGGGAAGCTAGCAAAGAAGCCCCCTCTGTCAAAAGTATTTTGATAAGAATGTGAGATTCCTTGAAAGGCCCTATTTTTCAGTCTTTGCAAGGGCTCTAGGGGCTTCTCGAAGGGCTTTTTTCAGAAGATCAGGGAAAATTGATCATCAAGCGGTGAAATAAAGTCATTTTTATTCCTCCTCGGCTTCTTCGATGAGTTCACTGAAGCGCTCAATTTTTTGAGCTTTTCCAGATTCTTCATCAAGATCCACGATGACGCCGCAAAGCCGAACAGGACCGGAAGCGACGGGAAAACGGGTAGGTAAACCGTTGCGGAAGCGCCAGACGACAGAGGTAAAATCACGCCCGAGGACGGATTCGTCGGGCCCGCACATGCCAGCATCGGTCAAATAGGCTGTTCCTCCGGGAAAAATCCTTTCATCAGCCGTCTGAACGTGGGTGTGGGTGCCTACAACAAGGGAGACTTTTCCATCAAGGGCACGGCCCATCGCGATCTTTTCGCTGGTGGCCTCGGCATGGAAATCGAGAACAATCATCCGAATCCCGTCTTCACGCAAGCGAGAGACTTCGGCATCAAGAGCCGTGAAGGGATTTTGGAGAGGTGGATTCATAAAAGTGCGACCCATCGCATTCAGCACTGCGACTTTCCCTTTTGTGGTCTCCAACACGACCGATCCAGCACCGGGAGCATCTTCCTCACAGTTCAGCGGGCGCAAAAGGCGAGGTTCGGTTGGAAAATATTCCTGAATCTCGCGCTGATCCCAAACATGATCGCCCGTGGTAATGACAGCAGCGCCTGCACGAAGGAGGTCGATGGAGATCTTCGGCGTGATCCCCCGCCCTCCTGCCGCATTCTCACCATTCACGATGATGAAATCGATTTGATGCTCCTTTTTAATACGTGCCAAATTCCCAATCACCGCGCCGCGCCCGGGTGAGCCGACGATATCTCCTAAAAACAAAACTCTCATACTGTGATTTTTTTGACGTTGTGCCGCATTCGGCTCCGCTCCTTGATTGAAGCATGAGTGAGGGAAAAGGGACAACGACAATTCAAACGTCATTTCGAATCGTAGTGATTTTCCCGCTCGTTCTCATCGCGGCAGCGCTCACCTTTTTCTTTTGGCCTAACCCAGAAACTCCTGCCCCATCGGTGGCCCTCCCGGAGCCTCAGAAAGAAGAGCCTCACGCCCTGGCACCACTTGGAATCACGCCGGACTGGACGATGCTGGACGTCTTTCAAAAGACGATCACACAAGATCAATTCCTTACGAGGCTTGAGCGAGTCTACTCGAAGAACAACGGTTGGGAGCAGTGGATCGCGACGAACAAGCGCAACGCCATGATCAAAGCCGGAGGTGAAACTTATCTTCTGGAATTCGCACAAACTCCCAAGAGAGCTCCCGGCGCACTCTTTCCTTGGAAGAAAAAAAGCGAGCTCCCGGCATCGACCACACATCCCCTCACCGGACTGCACATCGCGCTGGATCCAGGTCACATCGGTGGCGACTTCGCCGAGATGGAGGAACGTCACCTCAGCTACGGTGATCACGGCCCGATTCAAGAAGGCACGATGACTCTTCTAACAGCTCAGCACTTACGAAATCACCTTGAGCGCCTCGGTGCCAATGTCACTTTGGTGCGAAAGGACAACACCCCGGTCACAAGCGTGCGTCCTGAAAACTTCAAAGACCGTGATCGGAGATCTGCTGAAAAACTCTTCTATCGCACTGCTGAGATCCGCGCGCGTGCCGAGCTAGTCAATGAAGTCATCCAACCCGACCTCGTCATCTGCCTCCACTACAATGCCTCTGGCTCGCCCATCGCCCTCCCCGGCCAAGACTTTCACATCATTTTAAATGGCGCTTATCACGAAACCGAGATCGCCCGTGAAGATGAGCGCTTCGAGATGCTGCAGCACCTCCTCGCGGGAACCATTGAAGAAGAACTCCCCCTCGCGGGAAAAATGGCGGAGGTCTTCATGGCCAACACCGACCTTCCCCCTTACGAATACCGCCCCGATCACCCCTACTCCACCAAGCTTGGAAATGCGGTTTGGGCGCGTAATCTTTTAGCCAACCGACTCTACCAATGCCCCGTCATTTTTATGGAACCTTACACCATGAATAGCACCGAATTCATCGCACGCCACAAGGCTGGCGACTACGAAGGCCTCCGCATGATCGACGGCAAAATGCGCCTCTCTGTCTATCGCGAATATGCACAAGCGGTCGCGGACGGTCTTGTCGCCTACTATGGAGAACGGCAGCCCCTACTTCATGAGTGAGAGCATCGTCTCGCCGGCTTTTTTCCCGATCCTCCCATACCAAATCCCACTGCCAAAATAATGGTAGGGCCGATCAGATCCGACCCTCTTCCATTCCTCGACATTATCTTTCCATGTCGGAAAGAGCTCGGCCGCTTTCTTATCGTAAAGTTCATCCGTGCGGAAGGCTGCGACATTCCCAGAGAACTCCGGCACCTGATTCATCGCAAGCTGCGCGTCCTGCACAATCTTGGTATTCTCACCCGGAGGTTTACTGTAATTCGTCCCGAGACAGGCGATCACGAATGGGAGATCGGGCGCCTTGAGATCGCGGCGAAGATCTGTAATGAAGTGCTTCATATTCGCCTCATACTGCAACGGCGAGTTGTTAAACTGGTCATTGAATCCTTGGAACCAAAAGACGCCACTGAGCTTAAAATCATGGCCTTTAAATTTTGGAAACGTTTCTTTGGATGCCTCCAATTCCTTCAAGATATTCTGATAGGATTCGCCAAATTTTTTCCCATCTCCTGGATCACCGGAGCTCGGTGGACGGAAATTATGCGAGAGCGAATGACCGCCCCAAGCCGCTTTCACTAGTAGGATAGACTCTTCAAAATGATCACCTACGACACGGCCAAACTCCAGCTCCGGTCCAGTGCAATTGGGTGAACCAAATCCCACCGTAAGAGGCCCACTTCGTTTCAGGAACTTGATAAAAACATCATCACGCTTGATCCAACCATTGTCATCGCGCCATGCCGCATAATGCTTCTTGGTCTCAGGATCGGTTGCCTGATGGTCGAGAAGCGTGTTACGAGCCTTCCCCTCCATATTCGATTGTCCTGCGAGAATAAAGACGCGGACAGTCTCTCCAGAGAGAGGCAGGCAAAGAGCCGCGCATGCAAAAATAATTTTCATCTTAAATACTACGTCTCCCCCATCCTTCATCTTACCGCAGGGTTGCTGATCGAGGAATTCGTTCTAACCTCTCGTCATGAAACCATCTCTTCTCATCGCGGGCGCCGGCTACCTCGGTTCTGAGATCGCGCGACTCGCAGAAAGCGAATTCACCGTCCACACTCTAACAAAATCCGGTGGTGATGGATCTCATGCCTGTGACCTATCGGATGATGCAGCCGTCGCCCGCATCGCCTCCCTCTTCCCAGCTCCCGATCTCGTCATTCACTGCGCTTCTTCGGGCCGTGGTGGGCCGGACGCTTATCGAGGAATCTTTGTGCAGGGTTGCAAATCTTTGTTGGATCACTTCCCCAAAAGCCACCTCCTTTTCACCTCGAGCACCTCAGTGTATCACCAGACCGATGGCTCGGAAGTGACGGAAGATTCAGCGACGGAGCCGAAGCGCGAAACGAGTCAACTTTTGTTAGAAGCTGAAAAAATTGTGCTCAATGGCGGAGGAACAGTCGCGCGACTGGCGGGACTCTACGGACCGGACCGCTCGGTAGTGTGGCGTAAGTTCCTCGCTGATGAAGCGGTTATCGAAGAAGACGGGAGGCGCATTTTAAATCAAATCCATGTGCACGATGCGGCACGGGCTTGTCTTTTTCTCTCACAGCGAAAAGCACCGGGACTCTTCAACGCCTCAGATAGCACACCTCTGAGCCAGTTGGAGACCTATCAAGGGCTTGCTGAGATCCTCGAAAAAGAACTTCCGCCCTCGGGAGAGAAAAACACCTCCCGCAAGCGCGCATGGACGCACAAGAAAGTGCTCAATTTGAAACTCACCTCGCTGGGATGGGAGCCGCGCTACCCGAGCTTCCTCGATGCAGCACGAGAGTTTGCGAGTTAGTTGTGACGCAGACGCAGAGCCTCACAGACGGCTGGGAAGAGCTGCTTCTTGCGCGAGACGATCGCCGGGGCGGCGAACTCATTGTCACCTGTGCGATCAAAAGGAAGCTTGATGAGAATTGCCTCCTGTCCCACCGCCAGAAGCACGCTGTGGTGCCTTGTAATGTCCGTCACGAGTAGGGCACAAAGGCCGTAGCCATGCTGATCTCGAAGGCGAGAAAGTTCAGCGATGAGCTCCTCTTTCCGCTCGGAAAGCCCTTTCAGGCTGGTCTCCTCAACCTGCGCCAGACTTAAAATCACGCCGTCCTCTGAGAACTCTTTTCGATCAGTTCCGACAATCGCTTTCGCGTCGGCATTGATCAACAATGAACCTGAAGCGAAGAAATCCTCTGCGAACTGATCGGGGTTCACACCAGCGAGCCCAGCGAGCCAAGCGAGTAGATCACGGTCAATGACCGTCGTAGTGGGCGAGGTCAGATTAAGAGTATCGGAGACAAGACCAGCGCAGAGAAGAAGTGCGGTGGCGGCATCTGGCTCGAGACCTTTTTCGCGGAAGCGACGCGCCACGATTGTCGAGGAACTCCCCACCGGCTCATTGATGAAACGCACGGGGTCACGCGAGATAAGGTCGCCGGAAAGGCGGTGGTGATCGATGATCTCAATGATCTGCGCATCCTCCACTCCCATCACCGCTTGAGAGAATTCGTTGTGATCGACGAGCGACAGACGAACGCGCGGAGGGTTCACAAGATCTGATTTTGAAAAGACCCCGCTCAGCCGCTTTGTCCCGGGCTCTACGACTGGGAAGAGATCCTGAGAGGAATCCGTAATCTTTTTTGCGAAGCGCTCGGCGACTTCATTCGCCGGAAGGGAGATGAAATCGTCAGAGAGAATATTGCGCACTTTCCGGGCACAGAGCGCTAGCTTCACGGTCGTCGCAGTGTCGTGAGGACTACAGAGAATGATCATCCCAGCCTCCTTTGCCTTCTGCGCGAGCTCGGCATCAGGTTGATACCCACCTGTCACAAGAAGCGCACGTGCGCCGTAATCGTAAGCCTGCTGGTGAACGAAAGGACGGTCTCCGCAGATGACCAAATATTGCCCCACGTTCCCCTCTTCCTTCGCCGCCTTAAGGCGCTTTTCAACGGTATTCTGACTCGAAGCCCCCACCATCATGATGAGGTCTTCTTCATCGCTTGAAGGACTCGCACCGCACTCACATCCCGCACCGAGAGTGGCAGAAATATTTTCCAAACTCGCGTGAAGGAGCTTTACGTTTCGCCCATCGGTCGCAGGGGGAAGGAGAAGCTGAAGGAGGTCTAGAAAATGAAGAAGACCACAGACCTCACCGCCATTATTCACGACGGGAACCGAGCGCACACTGTGATCCACCATCATGCGGTAGGCCATAAGAAAGGTATCATCCTGACGGACGGAGACGACGTTTTTGCGAGAGATCGAACCAGCGGTCGGACGGACGTCATCGATGAGCTTCGGCGCTTCCAGTCCCGCTTTTTCGAGAACAATTTTCACCCGTGGGGGAACTTCGCCGCAGCGAGCCGCCTCCACCCCTTCATCCCCCATCGCACGAAGATAAGCCGCGTGCCCCATCGCTGCACAGATCGCATCCGCATCCGGATTCCGGTGGCCGATCACATACCAAGGTGTCGTCATTGATAATGTCTAGTAACCACGCCAGAGCGTGAAGGATAAGCCAAGGATTACGAGGCCGAGAACGAGACCACCGAGCGAGGCCATCTTAAAGCGGGAGTCACTCGCGACGAGCCAGCTCGCACCATCGCGGAAAAGATAGGGCATTCCCACGAAATAGAGCCCCTTGATGATCATCGCGTAGGCGACAATCGCGATAATGACTCGGAACGGAGCCACTTCAAAGTCCCCCGCGTAGAGCAAAGGTGCAGCGGCCATGAGAAGACAGAGACCCAGTCCACGGACGAAGAGGAATTCGCGAACGCAGTAGATCATTCCGACACAGGCCAGTGGAACTGCGATCTGGAGATAAGGCTTCATTGCCGAAAAGTCCGCAAAGTCCATACTCAGCGCTCCAAGAAAGGAAAACGTGCCTCGCAGCTCGGGCGCGACGAGGAGCCAGAACCAGATCATCCCAATCGACATCGAGTAAATTCCGGCCTGATGATGACGCGGGAGTTTCACGGCCCACTTCTTAGCAGCCTCAGGCTTCCAGAGCATTAGCCCGTAGAGAACTACGAGGAAGATTCCCAAGACCGTCCCGGCCGAACTCAGCGAGATTTCTTGATAAGGATGAGGTCCAGAATTCATGCGCGGTTAAGCTAAGCTCCCATAGGCCGTGGTAAAGCCTAAAGCGGGGCATCGTCTCCAGCTAGGATAACACCGGCGTCCCATAAAGGGTGTAGCCAGTGGAGTCCTCGATCTTCACATCGAAAATCTCCCCCGTCATGCGCTCGGGGTCGCCCTCGAAAATCACGATCTTATTCTGCGTGGTGCGACCGCATAAAGTGGACTTATCCGTCTTACTTGGGCCTTCACAAAGAACTTGCTGCGTCGTTCCGATTAGCGAATCGTGCTTATCGCTCGCGAGCTTATTGACGACTGCCAAGAGCGCCTGATTGCGCTCCTCTTTGACTGACTCTTCCAACTGACCCTCCATCTCGGCAGCAGGTGTGTCCTTGCGCTTCGAGTAGCGGAAGATAAAAGCATTATCGAAGCCGACCTCGTGAACACACCGGACGCTCTCCTGAAAGTCCTCCTCGGTCTCGCCAGGAAAACCCACGATGATATCGGTGGTCACTGCCATATCCGGGCGAGCCGCCTTGAGCTTCGCGCAGATCGCCAAGAACTTCTCGTTCTTATAAGGACGCCGCATCTTTTTCAAAATGGCGTCAGAGCCACTCTGCATCGGAAAGTGAATGTGCGAGCACAGCTTAGGGAGATAAGTAAAGGCCGCCACGAGGTCATCGCGGAACCCGATCGGATGCGGACTTGTGAAGCGGATGCGCTCGATTCCTTCGATCGCGTGCACCGCTTCGAGCAGCTGCACGAAGGGACTCTTGCCATCGACTTTTTCAAACTCGGTGCGCCCGTAGAGATTCACGATCTGCCCGAGAAGCGTGACCTCTTTTACTCCTTCGGAAACGAGACCCTCAACTTCCTTTACGATATCAGCAATCGGTCTCCCCCGCTCTTTCCCACGGGTATCCGGCACGATGCAGAAGGAGCAACGCATATTGCAGCCCTGCATGATGCTCACAAAAGCCTTTGCCCGGAGCGTCTCGCGCGGAACGTGGTCGCGGATCGTATTCTGGCTTCCCTCTTCTTCATCTGTATCCACCACCCGAGCGGTGAGGACCTTGACTCCATTGAGATTGACGATTTCATCCTCTACGCGGCTGGTCTCCATCTCCGATCCGACCTCATCCATGCGGCTCTCTAGACGACGTGAAAGCACGCTATCGACGTAGTCAAAAACCCGATGATATTTCTGCGTCCCCACCACCACATCGAGGTGAGGGATGCGCTTAAAAAGTTCCTCGCCCCGGCTCTGCGCCATGCAGCCCATGAAACCAAAGACGACATGCGGGCGCGCCACCCGGTGCTTCCCCATGATCCCCATCTTCCCCAGCGCCTTCTGCTCTGCCTGATCCCGCACACTACACGTATTGATCAGGATGGCATCAGCATCATGCTCGGTCGGGGTGAGCGTGTAGCCGCGCTCCGAAAATGTCTGAGCAACCTGCTCAGAATCACGTTCGTTCATTTGTCACCCGTAGGTTTTGATGAAGACTTTTGGCATCCGACCAGTTTCCTAGCCTTGGAGCGCTGAAAGCTCAACCCCCAACTGAGCCTCCAAATCAAAGGCTACTTCTTCTTTTTACCCTTCTTCCGACCCTTTGCCTGATGATTTCCAGCATCCATCTCCGTGGCCTGCCCTAGGTCTCCCTGCTCTAGCATCCATTCATTCAGCTCCTTTCGGAGGGATTTGATGATCTCGCTATTCTCTTCTTTGCCCGCGATATTTTTCGTCTCCAGTGGATCCGTGACGACATTGTAGAGTTCAATGGCGGGGCGTCTTTTAAAACGATTCACCAAGTAAATTGCTCGTGCATCTCCCTTCTTCGCAAGCGCTTCCCATGAGAGGAAAAAGGGAGTCTTCATCGCGATGTTTCGAAATTCCACATCCGGCGTGAGGTTCACGATGAGCTTGTGGGTCTCGGAGCGCACCGACCGGATACCGTAGTGCTCAGAGCCATTTATAATCCCCCGGGTCGTCATCATCCCGAAGACGTGCTTCTTGTGCTCTTGCTTCTCTCCTTTCAAAACGGGCAGGAAACTTTTGCCATCCAAGCCTTCAGGAATTTTGCCACCAGCGACTTCGATAAAAGTCGGGCAAAGGTCGACATATTCAACCATCGCTTTGCTCTTCTTCCCGGCCGCGATCTTTCCTGGCCAGCGAGCGATCATCGCGCTTTGCAAGCCCGCGTCGTAGCAGGTCCACTTCGCAAAAGGGAACTCACTCCCCTGTTCTGAAGTCACCACCACGAGAGTATTTTCTGCGAGGCCGTGTTTCTTCAGGAGCGCTAGAACATCGCCCACCTGCTGATCGTAATAAGTGATTTCAGCGAGATATTTTGAGTAGCCTTCACGCGTCTCAGGCGTGTCGACGAGATTTGACGGAAGCTCCACCTTAGCCGGTGGATATTGAGAGGTATCACCTTTATCCCAAGGTGCGTGCGGTTCATTCGAGCAAGCGAGGAGGCAGAATGGCGTCCCCTTTTTCTTCGACTCCACCATGAGAGACTCGATCACCGCCATATCCGGGTTGTTGCCTTTCGCTGAATATTCAAATTTAAAAATATCACGCGGCGAAATGTGCGTCTTCCCACTCAGCGCCACACGGTAGCCCAGCGGCTTGAGATAATGCGAAAGACTCTTGGTGCCCTCTTTCACAAAGGTGTGATTCGGGTAAGCCCCGCTCCTCACCGGATAAAGCCCCGTGTAAATATTGTGCCTAGTCGGCGAGCACATCGGCGCCGCTTGAAAGCACTTTTCAAAGAGCATCCCTTCCGTAGCAAGCTGATCGATATGCGGCGTCTTGGCCTGCCCTCCGTAGCACCCGAGGTCGTTGAAGGTGCAGTCATCTGCCATGATGTAGATGATGTTCGGTCGCTCACTGGCCGAGAGAGTGAGCAGACAGGAAAGGAAAGATAGTCCGGCAAGGAGGAGCTTGGTAAAAATAGACATGAGGTCGGGTTGAGCAGACCTATATCACGGACCTCCCGCTGACAATCTTGCAGACGGGGTATAACGAGCGCCCCTATTTCTCCGTGGTGAATCCAGATCCAACTGGTAGGTTCTTCCTGTGGAACCGCAGATCGATAGCTTTCTCCTCTATCTCGCGACCGAGAGAGGGCTTTCGGCTGCTTATCAGCTCTCGGTCCGTCAGACACTCGACAAACTCCCACCATGGGCGAAAAAAAATGGCCACAAAGATTGGCGCGACCTCGGCACGGATGAACTCGCCGAGTTTCTCTCCCACCTCCGCAAGTCTGGTTTGGAAGCTTCCTCTCTCCGAATCGCCCTTGTCCACGTGAAGATCTTTTTCCGCTTCCTCGTGAAGCGAAACATCCTCGAAGTCGATGCCGCCGAACCCCTCCTCGCCCCCAAGGCCGCGTCCAAACTTCCCGAAACCCTCGGAGCCGACGCGGTAGCCCAGCTCCTCTCCTCAATCGACCCCGACAAGCGCCTCGGTCGCCGCGATCTCGCCATCATGGAGCTCTTTTATGCCTCCGGCCTGCGTCTTTCTGAGATCTGCAATGCCCGACTCGAAACCCTCGACCTCGACGACCACTTCCTCCGCGTCACTGGTAAAGGAGACAAGACCCGTCTCGTCCCTGTCGGTGGACGTGCGCTCGACGCCCTCAACAAATACCTCTCCGGCGAGCGGCCCGAGCTGGTGGGAAAGAAAACCTGCTCGCACATCTTCCTCTCCGTCCGTGGTGGCCCGCTCTCGCCCGAGCGCGTCCGCCAGATTGTCAAAGAGCGCGCCAAACAGGCTGGGATCGACCAAAACATCTACCCCCACCTCCTCCGCCATTCCTTTGCCACCCATCTCTTGGAGAATGGCGCCGACCTCAGAGTCATTCAGGAACTCCTCGGCCACGCCGATATTTCCACGACTCAGATCTATACCCACGTCGATCAAAAGCGCCTCAAAGCGGTCCACAAACAATTCCATCCTCGTGGCTAGTAATCCCCATCTCCCGCCTGCGCCTGCCGATCTCACGCCCGCGCACACGAAGCGGCATCGGGGAGAATGTGGAGCCTCCTTTTACCAAGCTTGCCTGGAGTTCGCGCAGTCGCTCTGGCTTCAGGGGAAACCTGCGCAGGCACTTCTTCAGCTGAACAAGTCGTCCTTTGCCGAAGGCCCCTTCCCTTACGCGGCCTTGAAGTGGTTTTTAGAGCACCGAGAAGACGACCTTTTTATCGGGAACCCCGTGCGCCATTTTCAGCATCTTGCGACGCGGATGGCGGGACCTCGGGCGGAGCTGCGGACTTGGCGGGCTTGGGCGTGTTTCTATCTCGCGAAGGCGACTCTCCCAGAGGAGGAATTCCCGCCAGACCTTGAGCAGATCGCTTTTGAAACACTGTCCATCCCCCCGCTTGCGCAGGTCTTGGAAAAGTTACCCGATGAGGAGAAGAAACTCGCGCAGGAGCTTTGCGGCGACCACTGAGGAGACTTCGCTGCTGTCCAGCGTCGGAGCAAGTTCCATGATGTCGAGCGCGACGATATTTGAATCTGTTAGAACCTCTAGAAGCGATTCACAAGTGGCCCAATCGATTCCACCTGGTTCAGGAGTTCCCGTTCCGGGGACGCAGGAGGGATCGAAGAAATCAATATCGAAGGTCACGTAGATGGGCCGCCCTTTCACGCGCTCAAGAGCCTCAGTGAGAGCCGCAGCGGTGGGCGCGATGAGCCGATTCGCTCCGCGCATTTCTTGAAATTCCTCACGCGTCCCAGATCGAATCCCGACCTGCAGAAGCCGCTCGGCGGGAAGGAAGTCGAGAATGCGCCGCATGGCACAGGCGTGGGAATTCCGCGAGCCATTCCATTCCTCGCGGAGGTCGGCGTGGGCATCGAACTGGATGACGGCGAGTTCGGGATGTCTCTCGAAGGCTGCTTTCACCGGACCGGGAGTGATGGAATGTTCTCCGCCGATGATGACAGGGGTCGCTCCGGCATCCATGAGTTCGCCCGCTGCGCGGTAGGCAGCTTCAATGACGGGTTCGGGTGCGCCGTGAGGAATATCGAGATTCCCGACGTCGGAAAACTCCACGTCTTCTAGGTCGCGGTCGAGGGAGGGCGAATAGGTCTCGATCCCCGCATCGCTGACGGCGCGGAGGCCATCCGGACCCCGACGGGTGCCGGGGCGGAAGGAGGTGGTGCCATCATACCCTATGCCGATAATGGCCACTTTGCCGGAGCGGGGTTCGGATGAGGAGGCGCCGATAAAAGGGGCGGAGTTTGCAGGGAGAAGGTTCATTGGAGTTCTTTGCCACCGACGATGAAGTCAATGGGGTAAATTTGTTGGTCGGATTCAGCGAGGATGGCATTCTCAGGACGGACATCTGAGGCGATGAATTGATCTTTTTGCCAGCTGAGATCGCGGATGGTTTGAGTAGGAGATTTGCTGGTAAGCTTTTGCCAGCCTCGTGTGACCATCCAGTTTTCGAGGTCTGATTTTGAAGGGTGTTGGCCGACGATGAAGGGCTGAGGGAAGACGAGGAATGAGTCGTCATCAGCAATGCAGTCTATCGAGAGGCCAGTTGGGAAGAGGCATTCGAAAAGGGAGAGTCGGTTGAGGATTTCGTCCAGGGAAGTCGATGAAGAGCTGCCTTAGCTCGCCTTCGATTTGGCGCGTGTCGAGACCGGCACAGAAGTCTTCTTTGGAGCAGACTGCGGCTTGATTTCGTAGGGCTGATCTCGGCCCTCCAGTTCCTGGGCTTGTAGGCGGTTGCGACGACATTGCTCAAGGGCTTCTTCAGCGGTAAACCGACGATTATTCTTTGGAAGCGTGTCGTTATTTTACCGCTTAAAGCTTGAGAAGCAAGGTTGCTTTAGACTACCCGAGACGGCACTTGAAGTTATCGTAGCTGAATTCGCGGACGAGTTCCACCGGGCCGCCGTCGCGCATGATGGCGATGGCGGGAAGCGGGACGCCATTGAAGGTGGAGTTTTTCACCATGGTGTAGTGCGCCATGTCGTGGAAGACGAGCTGATCGCCGAGCTGGAGGGGGCGGTCGAAGGAGTAGTCGCCAATGACGTCACCGCTGAGGCAGGTCGGACCGGCGAAGCGGTAGGTGTGCGCTTTTTCGCCGGGCTGACCGGAACCCTCAACATCGGGGCGGTAGGGCATTTCTAAAACGTCGGGCATATGGGTGGTGGCGGAGACATCGAGGACCGCGATTTGCATCCCGTTCTCTACAATGTCGATGACGCTGCCGATGAGGACGCCTGCTCCAGAGGAGATCGCTTCGCCGGGCTCGAGGAAGACCTGGAGGTTCGGGTAGCGCGCCTGAATATCGCGGATGATGCGGATGAGACGCGGGACATCGTAGTGGTCAGAGGTGATGAGGTGGCCGCCGCCCATGTTGAGCCATTTCATCTTTTTAAGATACTTGTCGAACTTGGCGAAGACGTGCTCGAGGGTGCGCTCAAGGGCGTCTGCCCCCTGCTCGCAGAGGGTGTGGAAATGGAGGCCTTCGATGCCATCGAGATCCTCCATTTTAAGAAGGGAAGCGAGGACGCCAAAGCGGGAGCCGGGAGCGCAGGGATCGTAGATCTCGGCACAGGCTTCCGAGTATTCCGGATTGATGCGGAGACCGGCAGAGATGTGGCGGTCGGCGCAAAGGACTTGCTCGCGGTAGCGATTCCATTGCGCGACGGAGTTGAAAACAATGTGATCGGCGATCTCGACAAGCGCAGTCATTTCATCCGGCTTGTATGCGGGGGAGAAGACGTGGACATCGCCTCCGAATTCCTCAGCGGCGAGGCGTGCTTCGAAGAGTCCGCTAGCAGTGGTGCCAGCAAGGTAGTTGCGCAGAATCGGGTAGATCGCGGTGCAGGAGAAGGCCTTTTGGGCGAGAAGGATCTTGGCTCCGGTTTCGTCTTGGACGTGTTTCAAAATGCTTCCGTTGTGATGGAAGGCACATTGGTCGAGGACGTAGGATGGAGTGGCGAGTCCGCTTTCGAGAAAGGCTGCTGCGATTTCAGGAATGGCGGTGGTGCCTTTGCGGGAGGAAGGGATAGGAGCTTTCACGACGAGGGGGCGCGCTGCGCTGGAAGGGGGATTCATTTGAGGATCTGGGAGATTGAGTTTTGATTTCTTGAAACAAGAAGCAGAATTGGTTTCTGCAGTGGAATAAGTGGTCCGTGAAGTGGTCACGGGGCCAGAGATGCACGACGCTTAACCCTGTCAGACGGGGCGGCGGTGTCTTATTGTTTCGGAGAGAGGCACAGCCCGGTTCGAACGACCGGAGACTGCGCCTACAGACTCAATTCTCGATCAACTTCTAGGACATGCCAGGGGAGGCCCCAGGCATTGAGATCGTCCATGAAGGGATCGGGATCCAGCTGCTCGAGATTCCATACTCCGGGACGCAGCCACGCTCCTGAGATGAGTTGCCTTCCGCCGATCATCGCAGGGACGCCGGCCGTGTAGCTGATCGCCTGACTCTTCACTTCCGCAAAGCACTCCTGGTGATCGCAAATATTATAAATGAACTTCGTCTTCTCTTCACCCGTCTCTAGGCACTTGCCCGTGATGAGGCAGCCTATGCAGGTCTTCCCTTTCGTGAGCGGCCCAAGGGACGCTGGATCGGGGAGCACTTTCTGAAGAAACTGGAGCGGTGAGATCGCGGTATCGCCAATCATGATCGGCTCGATCGCGGTCATCCCAACATTCTCAAGCACGGTGAGGTGATTGATATAGTTCTCGGAAAAGGTCATCCAAAAGCGGATGCGCTCGAGGCCGGGAAGATTGAGCGCGAGACTCTCCATCTCCTCGTGGTGAAGGAGGTAGATTTTCTTGGTGCCGATCTCATCGTGCGGGAACTCGAAGTCGGTGCTGACGGAGAGGGCAGGAGTTTCCTTCCACTCCCCTTTTTCCCAATAACGACCCGGAGCGGTGATCTCGCGGATGTTGATCTCAGGGCTGAAGTTCGTCGCAAAAGGAAGCCCGTGATCGCCAGCATTCGCATCAATGATATCGACGGTGCGGATCTCGCTAAAGAAGTGCTTCAGTGCGTAGGAGCAAAAGACATTCGTGACACCGGGATCAAAACCGGAGCCCAGAATCGCAGTGAGCCCAGCCTTTTCGAAGCGGTCCTGAAATTCCCACTGCTGCTTGTATTCAAAGTGGGGGTTCTCGGGCGACTCGTAGTTCGCGGTATCGAGATAGTGCACCCCCGCCTCAAGACAGGCCTCCATGAGGGTGAGGTCTTGGTATGGGAGAGCGATGTTGAGAAGAAAATCGGCCTCCACCTTTTTCAAAAAGGCAGCGGTCTCGGCGACATTGTCGGCATCGACCTTAGCGGTGTGGATCTCCACTCCGGTGGCGGCCTTGATATCGGCAGCAATGGCGTTGCACTTTTCAAGGGTGCGGCTCGCGAGCCAGATCGTGCCAAAAGTCGCAGCATCCTGAGCGCACTTCTGGGCAACGACGTTACCTACGCCGCCTGCTCCGATGATGACCGTTGTTTTCATGGATGAAATAGAGAAGGCGGGATTTCTTTTTTTAGGGGAAATAAGTCAAATCAATTTCGTCTTCGTCTGTCAAAAAAAGTGGCCCCTTTTCACTCCCCGAGCGGTAAATCCTTGCGCAATTCCTTGCCATTCCCAAAAGAGAAATTACAAAGCCCCCCGAGCAGCACCCATAGCTCAACTGGATAGAGCAACGCACTTCTAATGCGTAGGTTGCAGGTTCAAGTCCTGCTGGGTGTGCCACTTCTTTTCTAAAAGCTTCATGTTTATCGTCTTTGAAGGAATCGATGGCACCGGGAAATCCACCCAGGTCCAGCTCCTCGCCGACGCGCTTCGCGCAAAAGGCCGCGAGGTCATCACTTCCAAGGAGCCCACCGACGGTCCGCACGGAACCCGCTTGAGAAACTCCGCCGACACCGGCCGACTCTCGCCGCAGGAAGAGCTCGACCTTTTCCACCTCGACCGCCGTGAGCATGTCGAGACCCTCATCAAGCCCGCGCTTGAGCGTGGAGCAGTCGTCATTCTCGACCGCTACTACTTTTCCACCATGGCCTACCAAGGCGTCCGCGGATTCGATCCGCAGGAAATTCGCGCGACCAACGAAAAGTTCGCGCCCGTCCCAGATCACGTCTTCATTCTAGAAGTGCCCATCGACACCGCGCTCGAGAGAATCGGTGTCCGCGATGGTGAAGCGAATGAATTCGAGCAGCGCGACTCGCTCGAAAAATGCCACGCCATTTTCTCCAGCCTCAGCGATGGATTCGTCCAGCGCATCGATGCCACCGCATCTCCCGAGGAAGTTCACGCAGCCGTCCTCAGCGCGCTTTTCCTTTCCAAGTCATAAGCCGTATGACAGCTTTCGCCTGACATGATTCAGGAAGGCATTCTCAACCCGCAGATTAATCATCTCCTCTCACGCGTCCGCCACACGAACACCATCGTGATCGCGGACTGGGCTTTTCCTTATTGGAAAGATATCGAGGTCGTCGACATCGCCCTCACGCGCGGCATCCCTAAGATCACCGATCTCCTCGACCTCCTCGCGCCCAATTTCAAAGTGGGACACATCTGGCAAGCCGAGCAATTCCTCGACACCAATCCGCAGGACGTCATCGATACCTACAACACGAAGTTCGACGCCTTCAAATCTAAGCAGCCGAACCTCCAAGTCACCCGCCTCGATCACGATGAGTTCAAAAAAATGGTCCCCAATGCCATCGGCCTCATCCGCACCGGAGACCCCACCGCCTACGGCAATCTCATTCTAGAATCAGTCTAACAGCCCCAAATGGGCGACCCTACGTAGCCCTTGGCAGCGCCTGGGGATTATCGTTCTCCGCATCTTATCTAGCCCTGTAAGGGCGATCTAAACTTCCGCTAAATTCCCATGAAATCAGCAATTACTCTCTCCCAAGTCCCCGAAGCCGCTGCCGGCCCCTTCGTCTTCCATCAGCCTCTCGCAGAAGGATTCGCTGCCGCCAAAAAGCACGGCTACGACTCCGTCGAACTCTTCTTCCCCGGACCAGATTTCATTACCGTCGATGAAGTGAAAGCCCTCGCTGCTGAGCACGACCTCGGCATCGCCGCTGTCGGAACCGGCGCCGGCATGGTCAAACACGGCCTCTCACTCACTGATCCCGATCCCGCCAAGCGCGAAGCGGCACTCGAGTTCATCATTAAGATGATCGACTTCGGCGGCCAGCTCGGTGCCCCCGCCATTCTCGGCTCCATGCAGGGAAAATGGGGTGGCGATATCTCCCGCGACCAAGCCCTTTCCCTCCTCGCAGACACGCTTAAAGCCGCCGGAGCCTCCGCAGCAAAGTACGACGTTCCTTTTATTTACGAGCCGCTCAATCGCTACGAGACGAATCTCATCAATCACCTTGCCGAAGGCGCTCGCTACATCGAGGACAACGGCCTCGAGAACATCGTCCTCCTCGCCGACCTCTTCCACATGAACATCGAGGAATCAGACGTCGCCCAAGCGATCATCGATACCGGAAAACACACCGGCCACGTCCACTTCGCGGATTCAAACAGAAATGCCATGGGCATGGGCCACACCGACCCGACCCCCATCATCGCCGCCCTCAAGCAAGTCGGCTACACCGGCTACCTCTCTGCCGAAGTCTTCCCTAAGCCAGACGCCGACGCCTGCGCCGCTCAGGAAATCAAGGCAATCAAAGAAGCTCTTGCGTAAGAAAAACTTGCCCCCTGCCATTTGGCATGCCACATTATGCCAGATGACAACGCTAGAGGCAGTTCCTAAAGTGCCGGAGAGTCTTGAGAAGAAAGACTTCCTCCTTACTGAATTTACCGCTGCCGGTGCACCCACGCTCCTCAAGAAGAAGCTCACTTGGCTGATCAATCCGCTCAGCGGTCACGGTTTTTACTACCCGCTCGTCCTCAGTAATCTCACCCGCACTTACTGCGCTCCTGATCAGTCATCGGTCGAGACCGTGCGTCACGCCATTCACGAAGGACTCCCAAAATCTGCCTTCGAGCAGCTGAAAGCCATCACTGGAATTTCCGGAGATTTCCTCGCTAGTGTCGTTGGCATCCCTGCCCGCACGCTCGCTCGGCGAGAAGTCTTTAAGCCAGATGAAACGGGTGCAATCCTTCGGGTAGCGGGTGCTTTTCAAAAGACACTAGAGGTCTTTGAAGATCTCGGAGAAGCACGTGCTTGGTTCAGCAGCGGAAAGCGTGCCCTCGGCGGAGCGAGCCCTGTGGAATTTTGTGACACCGAGCCCGGCGCAGCAGAGGTGGTGAATCTTCTCGGGCGCATTGAGCACGGAGTCTTCTCATGAAGATCACCGCTTACCGGATCACGAAGACAAAGTATGCCTCCGATGCCTTTTCAGGCGAGGGCGCGCGTCTCACTGGCGGTCGCTGGAACCCGATTGGCTCACGCATGGTCTATCTTGCAAGCAGCCTTTCGCTGGCGACGCTGGAGCTCTTCGTCCACACCGAAGACCACGCAATGCTGATGCGGCTCTTCAGTTATCTTCCGATCACTTTTGATTCGAAATTGATCGAGACTCCCAAGCCCAAGGATCTTCCAAAGGGCTGGGATAGCCCCGAGATCATGGCGAGCACCCAGATCTACGGCGGAGACTGGCTGCGCTCAAAAAGGTCACCCGTGCTGGCTGTTCCGAGCGCCGTCACTCAGAGCGAGGTGAACTACTTCCTCAATCCCGAGCACCCAGATTTTTCGAAGATCAAGATCGGAAAAGCGGCCCCCTTCCAACTCGATCCGAGACTCGTCTAAGCAAGCGAGATCAGCTTAGCCGCCAGCTCATAAAAGGGATGACCACTTTCGCTCGCGAGCTTCCCTGAGAACTCGGGGAGCCAACTGAGATTGTCTTTTTTAAACTGCACCGCGTCTTCCCCAGCAAGCGTCGTTTGCACAAGGAGCAAGATCGCGATGTGATCCGGCGAGAGGGTCTGGAAACCTTCGGGGAGTTCGAGGAAGCCGTTATCGAGCATGAACTGGATGCGGGCCGCGATCTCGAGATCATTTTCTTTGAAGTAAGCCGCTGCCCGTGCGGGGACTGCTGGTTCGAGGATGAAAAGACGACAGAACTCCGCGGCTGCGTCATCGAAGTCCTCCTTCGTCCACTCCCGTTCTAACAACTCGGCACACGTGGGCTCAAGCTGCTTCAAAATGGCAGCGGTCGAGGGCTCCTGCAGGGTAGCGAGAAGTTCAGGATTCACCTCACGCGCGAGCAGAGTCGCGGCGAGTTGTTGCACGGCGGCTTCGGGATTCATGGGCCTACTTTCTCGATGATTCACCGAATGTCATACCTATTCTCTCCGCCAATCCAGCAAAGCCCCCCATTCTTTCTAAAACGAACTGGTTTTTACTTCCAAAAACTAATCTGTCAGACAATTTCATCTTCATCACTTTCAACTTATGGAAACACGTCCTCTCGGCCAAACCGGCATCGACCTTCCCATTCTCTCCTTCGGAGCCTCCTCCCTCGGCGCCGAATTCCGCGCCATCGATCTCAACGAAGCATTCGCCGCCGTCCACACCGCGCTCGACCTCGGGATGAACTTCATCGACACCTCCCCCTTCTACGGTCGTGGTATGTCTGAGGTCATGCTGGGGCAAGCTCTCAAAGGAATCGACCGCTCCAGCTACTTGCTCGGCACAAAACTCGGCCGCTACTCAGACAGGCACTTCGATTTCTCCGCCAAGCGCGTCGATGAATCACTCCATGTCTCGATGCACCGCATGGGCACCGACTACCTTGATCTCGTGCTCCTGCACGATGTTGAGTTCGTGAAACTGGACCAGATTTGGGAGGAAACGATTCCCGCTTTGGTAAAGGCGAAGAAGAAAGGAAAAGTCCGCGCTATCGGATTCTCCTGCTACCCGATGGCCTGCTTCAATACTGTCCTCGACCATGCCGAGGACGACATCGACTGCGTCCTTTCCTACAACCAATACACCCTTCAAAACACCGCCTTCGCCGACAACCTCGTCCCTCGTCTGAAGGATAAAGGACTAGGCGCAATCAATGCCGGTCCCTTTTCTGCACGCCTCCTCACCAATGCCAAGCTTCCCGACTGGCTCAAGGAACCTGAGGAAGTCAAAGACGCCGCCCGCGCCGCAGCGAAACTCTGTGACGACAACGGCGTCGATATCGCTCAGCTCGCACTCCAGTATTCCTGCTCGCACCCCGACATCGCGTCCACCGTCGCCGGATCTGCCAACCCCAAGAACGTCGAAAAGTGGGCCAAGTGGCTCGCCGAGCCGATCGACCAAGGCCTTCTCGCCCAAGTCCTTGAAATCTTTGCTCCCGTCAAGAACCTTGGACACGCCGAAGGACTTCCTGAGAACAACTAGTTGCGCTTTTTCACACACTCCCTACACCCCCAACGCACCTATGTCCTACGCCATCGAATTCACCGACGTTCAGGAAATCAATGCCGTCGATCTCCCCGACCTCGAGGCCCCCAGGCCCGGCGAAGCACTCGTCCGCACCCATCGCATGGGCATCTGCGGCACCGACCTTTCCTGCTACCTCGGCAAATTTCCCTTCTTCGCCTACCCCCGCACTCCGGGACACGAGCTCGGCCTCGAAGTCGTGGCCGTCGGTGAAGGCGTCACCAACGTCAAAGCAGGCGACAAATGCTCCCTCGAACCCTACGTCAACGACCCCGAAACCATCGCCTCCCAGCGTGGTCACTCAAATGCCTGCCCAAAGGTCCAAGTCATCGGCGTCCATAAGTCCGGCGGCCTTCGCAAGTCGAACTGGATCGTCCCCGCTCACAAACTCCATCCCGGAAACGAACTCTCCTATGATGAGCTCGCCCTCGTTGAGACCCTCGCCATCGGTTACCACGCTGTAAAACGTGGAAATCCTCAACCAAGTGAAACAGTCATGGTGATCGGCGCGGGCCCCATCGGCCTCGCCTGCCTTGAGTTCCTCAAGCTCATGGATGTTAAAACCATCGTCGTCGACTTCGCCCAAAACCGACTCGATTTCTGTAAGGACAAGCTTGGCATCCATCACCAAG
Organism: Akkermansiaceae bacterium; assembly: GCA_039769075.1. GTDB lineage: Bacteria > Verrucomicrobiota > Verrucomicrobiia > Verrucomicrobiales > Akkermansiaceae > SW10. The sequence goes on from JBDMZE010000043.1 coordinate 44,738, forward strand.
TCCAGCCTCGGCAAGATGGCTCCCATGTGCAGGAGATTGAAAAAATCACGGAGGGAGGCTTCTGTGATGTCATCATCGATGCCACCGGCCACGCTGGCTCTATGGTCCAATGCCATGAATATGCCGCCGTCGGAGGCCGTGTCGTCTATGTCGGGATCACCGCTCAAGACCTCACGTTTCCCCAGGCTCCTTTCTTCCACCGCCGCGAGCTCAGCGTCATCGCCAGCCGGAACGCCCACCCCGCCGACTTCCCTGAGATTATCCAGATCCTCAATGACGGAAAAATCAACCTCCAGAACTGGATCACCCACCGCCTCGATATCACCGAGGTCCCGGAGGGGTTCCACAAATTCACCGACCCCGCCACCGGCGCGATCAAAGCGGTCATCACAGTAAACGACTAAGTCACACGACACAGGAAGACACTCACCCAAAGCTCGCCCTCATCGGCGGGCTTTTTTGTTTGATCCTGCTCAATTTTCGATAACTTGCTCAGATTCGGGTTTCAGCTATCAACTTGCTTCATCTCATTGCAGCAAAGTGACC